>NZ_JALJCL010000009.1 GCF_023698535.1 Halorientalis regularis | reverse complement strand
GCACCCTCGTCGCAAAAATTTAGTTGTAGATCAGAATCGTCGCGCGCTCGGTCTCGACGACTTCGACTTCCTCACCGGATTCGGCGCGATGTTCCTCGTGGATTTCGACGGCATCGCCGGGGACGACGGCCACCTCTTCCCCGAGGTCAAGTTCGATCTCGCCGTCGAGCTGCTGCTGCTGTTTCACGTCCTCGGGGTCGGCCTGCTCCAGCGCGCCGACGATCTGGCCGGTTTGCTCGCCGAATTCCGGGCCGATGACGCTGTGGTCGGGGTCGACCTCGACGGGAACGAGTTCGATGGCGGGGACGCCCTCTCGAACGTGGACAGGGGCGTTGACGGCCTCGCTCAGGTCGTAGGTGTCGACGGCCCGTTCGGGAGTTTCCTCGGGGTAGACCTCGATCTTGTCGAGTTCGGCGTTCAGCGCGATGCCGGCATCGGACTTCCAGCCCCGGACCGTGGCTGCGACCTCGGCGATGAGTTCCCCGGCGAGCTCGGCCTCGGCGTCGTGCATGTCGATGTCGGGCCAGTCGGCGGCGTGGACGCTCCCCTCCGTGTGGGGCAGACCGTCGTAGGCCTCCTCGGTCAGGAAGGGGGCAAAGGGCGAGAGCATCCGCAGGGAGGCCGAGAGCGCGGTCGCCAGCGCCTGCTTGGCGGCGTTTGCCTCGCCCGGCCGTCCCTCGTAGAGGCGACCCTTGATGAGTTCGAGGTAGTCGTCGGCCAGGTCGTGCCAGACGAACTCCCGGAGTTCCCGCAGGGCCGCGTCGAAGCGGTAGTCGTCCATGTGGGCGGCCACGGAATCGGCGACCTCCGACGTGCGAGAGAGGATCCACCTGTCGGCGTCGCGGTAGGCCGGGTCGGGCCGGTCGAGGTGCTCCGTGTCGAGGTGGCCCGACGCGAACTTCGTGATGTTCCAGATCTTGGTGCCGAACTTGGAGGCGGATTTCACCTCCTTCCACTGGAACTGAATGTCGCTGCCGGGTTGCCCACCGAGCGCCATGGCCTGCCGGAAGGCGTCGGCGGAGTACTCCTCGACGGCCTCCTCGGGCTGGACGAAGTTGCCACGAGACTTGGACATCTTGTTGCCGTCCTCGCCGAAGACCATGCCGTTGATGAGAGCCTCCTCCCAGGGGATGTCGTCGGCGATCTCGCCGGTCCGGAGGAGGGTGTAGAACGCCCACGTCCGGATGATGTCGTGGCCCTGTTCGCGCAGGGTCGCGGGTTCGAAGTCCTCCTCGGGCCAGCCTCTGATATAGAGCGGCGTGATCGAGGAGTCCATCCACGTGTCCATCACGTCGGTCTCGCCGGTCCACTCGTCGCCGCCACACTCGGGACAGGAATCGATACCGGGGTCCTCGTCCGTGGGGTCGGCCGGGAGTTCGTCGGGCCCGGCGATGTGGATGTGGTCGCAGTCCTCGGTCGCACAGAACCAGGCGGGGATCGGTGTGGCGAACACGCGCTGGCGGGAGATGACCCAGTCCCACTCCATCCCGGTGGTCCAGTCCTCCAGCCGGTCGTACATGTGCTCGGGGATCCAGTCGACCTGCTGGGCGCGTTCGAGGATGGCGTCCTGATCGACCTCGACGAACCACTGTTCCTTCGAGAGGATCTCGATGGGCGTGTCACACCGCCAGCACTGCCCGACGGCCTGCTCGGTGGGTTCGGTGTCGTTGAGATACCCCTCGTCGTCGAGGTCGTCGGCGATTTCTCCTTTGGCCTCGTCGATGCTGAGTCCGGCGTACTCGCCGGCGTCCTCGTTGAGATGGCCGTCCTCGGTGAAGACTGTCCGCAGGTCGAGGTCGTGTTCGATCCACCACTCGACGTCCTGTTTGTCCCCGAACGTACAGATCATCACCGCGCCGGTCCCGAAGTCGGGGTCGGACTCCTCGTCGGCGATGAGTTCGACCTCGTGGCCGAACAGGGGGACCTCGAAGCGGTCGCCGATGCGGTCTTCGTAGCGCTCGTCGTCCGGGTGGACGGCCATCGAGACACAGGCGGCCAGCAGTTCGGGTCGGGTCGTGGCGATCTCGATGTCCTCGGTGTCTTCGTCGGCCCCCTCGAAGGTGACGTAGTAGAGAGTCCCGTCGACGCCCTCCTTGGTCTCGACCTCGGCGTCGGCGATGGCGGTCTCACACCGGGGACACCAGTTGACGGGGTGTTCGTCCCGGTAGACCAGGTCGTCGTCGGCCATCTCGACGAAGGATCGCTGGGTGGTGCCCCAGTACTCGGGGTCCATCGTGCGGAACTCGTGGGTCCAGTCCTGGGAGAAGCCCAGCGTGTGCATCGTCTCTTTCATCGCGTCGATCTGGTCCTCGGTGTGCTCGATGCACATCTCCCGGAACTCGTCGCGGGGCACGTCCGTCCGGTGGATACCCTGGTTCTCCTCGACTTTCACCTCGGTCGGGAGGCCGTGACAGTCCCACCCCTGCGGGAAGAGCACGTCGTCGCCCACGAGGCGGTGGTAGCGGGCGGCGAAGTCCATGTAACACCAGCCCAGCGCGTTCCCGATGTGGAGGTTGCCGGTCGGGTACGGCGGGGGTGTGTCGACGACGTAGTCCGTATCCGAATCGCCGTCGTACTCGTAGACGTCCATGTCTTGCCACTCGTCGCGCCACTTCGGCTCCACCTGGTCCGGGTCGTAGTTGTCGGGTAACTCACTCATATTTTAGAATGCGCTGATGGGTCGGTAGCCTCGCACAGAATACGTGTGACTGCTCCCCTCGCTAACGTACTACCGACGACATCAGGCCCATACATCCCGGTTGTTCCGGTCGAGTGTATAACTTTTCGCTTCGGTCGTCACTGTGCCGTTCCGAACACGTATCTGTCCAGCAGGAACACGCAGGCACCCGCGAGGACCGCGACGACCGTCACGCGCGGGTCCGAGGTCACGTAGAGGTTCGGCGTCGGCGGCCGCCACCAGAGCGGGTACAGCCAGAACCCGGCGTGTCCGTCGGCGTATACCCGCAGTCCGTCGAGGACGAGCGAACTCACGCTGCCGGCGACGAGCAGGCCGTACACGCGCCGCCGGTACTCGGTGAAACACAGCGTGATTCCGCCGGCGACGACGAGGACGCCACCGAGCGAACTGATCGGCGCGTACGAAAAGGGCACCCCGAGCAGGCCTTCGAGGACCCGTTCGTCGACGAGGCGTTCGACTTTGAGGAGATCCGGGATCGCCGCCCCAGCCATCCCGATCGGGACCCACCGGGCCGTGATCGCGTCGGTCCACCAGCTGGCGACCGTCAGCAGGACGTACACCAGCAGGACGTGTGTCAGTAGCTCCGCCATTATCGCACCTCGAAGCCGACGCCGTCGGTGTCGAACCGCCAGTGTCTGAAAAACAGGACGACCACGAGGAGCGCGCCCACGAGCGAGACGCCGTACTTGAACAGCAGCGAACTCCCGGCCGGGTTGACCACGACGACACGATCCGCCGCGAGGTGGCGGTCGGGTTCGACAGTGCCGTACACCTGCACCGCGCCGCCGGGCTGGACGGATCGCTCCACGCCACCGACCGTCAGCGGGAGCTCTCCCTGTTCGGTCTCGACCAGTATCTCGACCGTCGCGTTCTCGCGGTCGACCGCCCGGACGGTCCCGAACAGGAACGTCCGGTCGCCGACGTGTGACTCGTAGTCCGTTTCCAGCGCGTCCCCCGTCGGATACGGCCAGTTGGTCTCGTAGTTCGCGTCGTAGTGGACCCCCATGCCGAGCACGAGTAGACCCACCAGCACGATGCCGAACAGTCGCAGACTGGGACGCATTGGTTTGCGTTGTCGGTGTCTCTCGCCCGCGGGTAAAGAGCGGTTCGGGTTCGCGGAGAACCACAATCCATACCTCGCCTGCGGGGAGAGCAGGGGTATGGAACTCGGCGTTATCGGACTCGGGCGGATGGGCCGGATCGTCGTCGACCGCGTACTGGACGCGGGCCACGACGTGACTGCCTTCGACGTGGACGAGGAAGCCGTCGCGGACGCGGCCGACGCGGGCGCGACCCCGGCGGAGTCGATCCCCGACCTCGCACAGCGACTGGGCGCGGACAAGCGCATCTGGCTGATGGTCCCCGCGGGCGACCCCGTCGACGCCGCGCTGGAGGAACTCGCGCCCCACCTCGACGGCGACGACGTGGTCGTCGACGGCGGGAACTCCAAGTTCAAAGACTCCGTGCGCCGCGCGGAGGCAACCGACGCGGCCTACCTCGACTGTGGTACCTCCGGTGGCCCCGCAGGCGCGGAACTGGGTTTCTCCCTGATGGTCGGCGGCCCGGAGTGGGCCTACGAGGAACTCGTGCCGGTCTTCGACGCCGTCGCGACGGGGCCGGACGGCCACGACCGGATGGGGCCGGCGGGCTCGGGCCACTACGTGAAGATGGTCCACAACGGAGTGGAGTACGCGCTGATGCAGGCTTACGGCGAGGGGTTCGAACTGCTGGCGAACGGTCGCTACGACCTCGACCTGGAAGCCGTCGCGCGCACGTGGAACAACGGTGCGGTGATCCGTTCGTGGCTACTGGAACTCTGCGAGGAGGCCTTCCGCGAGGAGGGCAGCGACCTCGGGACGGTCGCGGATCACGTCGCGGGCGGTTCGACCGGGACCTGGACGGTCCAGGAGGCGCTCGAACAGGAAATTTCGGTGCCGCTGATCTATCAAGCACTCAGCGAGCGGTTCGACTCCCGCGCGACCGACGAGGAGCCGGGGCGGTTCTCGCGGCGACTGGCCAACCGGCTACGATACGGGTTCGGTCGACACGAGGTCGCGCGACGCGAGGAGTAGTCTGTCTCGCTCGCGGTGGCTCGGAGTTCGTCACTTAGATAAACCCGTATTCCGTAGCCCGCGATATGGTAAGCGCAGGCATCCTGCTCGGGGCGTTTCTGACGCTCGTCGCGGTCGCCCTTCACTACTCGAAGGGCACCGGCTGGGAGGCCAACGAGGACATCTCCCAGGAGGTTCTGGAAAAGCGGGCCGAGTCGGTCCCGGAGACGGAGTTCCCGGAGCCGATGAACCGCTCCATCGGCGGTGGCGGCGTCGCGGCCGGCGCGGTCGCCGGGGGTTCGGAGGGTGAACTCGCAGAGGGCGGCGAGGCCGAGGAAGCGGAGGGCTTCGATCCCGACGCCATCCCTGAGGACGAGGTCGAGACCTACGAGATCGAGTTTGCCAAGGAGGGCGAGACGATCGAGATCGCGAACAACGAGAACATCCTCGACGTGGGCGAGGACGAGGGCTGGGACCTACCCTACGCCTGCCGGGAGGGCTCGTGTCTCTCTTGTGCCGGCCATATCGAGGAGGGGCCGGCCGAGGAGTACATCGAACACAGCAACAACGACACGCTCAACGAGGAAGAGATGGACAACGGCTACTGTCTGACCTGTACGGCCTACCCGACGGACTCGTTCACGCTGGAGACCGGCGAACAGCCCTGATCCTCTGGGGTTCAAAACGGTTATACCGACGCCTCCTGTAGCACTGTTCGAGGGCGGCTAGTTCAGCGGACAGAACGCCTGGTTCCGGACCAGATGGTCGGGGGTTCAAATCCCTCGCCGCCCGTGCAACGAGACCGTGAGCACTGCGAGCGGTCGAGTGAACCGGCAGCGAGGACTTGAATGAGGCCGAGGTTCTGCGCGGCCCGCAGGTTCTCGGACGTGGTTCAAATCCCTCGCCGCCCCGCTTTTCACTCACAGCGCTCGTCGCCGACGCTCCTCGCGTAATATCGTGGAAAGCGGCCCGCAGGTTCTCGGACGTGGTTCAAATCCCTCGCCGACACTACGATTCCCCGTCCTCGTTCGCCACACTCGCGCTCGCGGTGAAGCCGACGGTCTGCAGTCGCTCGGCCAGCGGTTCGCCGATGGCCGACGCGGGTGTCAGGACGCCGCCGGACAGGGGCGAATCGGTGTCGTCTTGGACCAGACACATCGCGGACTCGCCGAGCATGCGCGCGGTCGCGCCGTAGCCCGGGTCGCGGTCGGTACCGACCACGGCGTCGACGGTGAAGGGACCGTCGTCGGTGGTCCCCTGGCCCCGCACGCGGACCCGGAAGTGGCCCGCTTCCATCTGTTCCTCGCTCGGGCCCTCACCGGGGTCGGGGAACACGAATCGCTTGAGCGCCGAGCGGGTCGGGCCGAACGAGAGCGCGAGCGTGAACAACCCGAGGCCGCCCGAGATCAGGCCTGCAGTCGCCGCACCGCCGAGCCCGGGGCCGGTCGGAATGACCTCGGTACAGCGGAAGCCCCGTCCCCAGGGGTAGTCGAGGAGGGCGTTGCTACGTCGAACCACGCGTTCGTTTACCGGAGCCATCGGCGACGGGGCCGTCCACGACGACCGAAGTGGGTCCTTGCGGGGGAGGCGCTGCTCGCCCGGATCGACGCCCTCGCGTTCGCCGGGTGGGGCCAGCGAGTAGGGGTTCCCGAGTACCTTCCTGACCTCGGGGTCGTTCGACGCCGCCTCGAACAGTTCGGCCGCACTGGCCAGCGTGCCACCGCTCACGCCGCCGCTCCCGGATTCCACGTAGATCCGGGCCCGGCTACAGGGGGCTCCGAATTCCTCCATCGCGAACGACTGGGCGAGCAGGGTGCCCAGGTCGGCGGGGACGGAGTCGAAGCCACAGCTGTGGACGATCCGGGTATCGGCGTCGACTGCCGCGTCGTGGTACTCGTCGACGATCTCTCTGGTCCAGTTCACCTCGCCGGTCAGGTCGCAGTACTCGGTCCCGGCCTCGACACACGCCTCGACCAGCGGGGTGCCGTACTTCGTGTATGGGCCGACGGTCGTACAGACGACACGGGTCCCGCGGGCCATCTCGCGGAGGGTTTCCGGTTCAGTCGCGTCGCCGATCACGATGGGGAGCGACCCCCACTCGTCGTTCCTATCGACGAGGTCGGACTCGACGGCCTGCAGGCGGTCCTCGTTTCGACCCCCGATCGCCAGCGACAGGGTGTCGGGTGTGTACTGTTCGGTGAGGTACTCGGCGACGAGGCGGCCAGCCACGCCGGTCGCACCCCACACGACGAGATCGTGTTGTCGGTCAGCGTTCGACACGGGTATCGACCGTCGGTAGTGGGGCCACAGGCTCAAGTGTTTGCCATTGGCTGTGACCCACTGGCACGTGTGTTCCTTCCTCGCATCCAAACATTCATAATTACGTAAAACACTCGTAACAAGCAGACTGGGGGAACGACGATGCAAGAATACGCCTACAGTGAGAGTCGGACAGACGGGGGCGACAAGTGCGGTGAGCGACGAGGTGAGGTGGATGGTTGAGAGTTTCTTCGCCCGCGTGATACTGGATCTGGCCATCGTGTCGCTGATTCTGGCGTCGATCGTGGAGGTAATCGTCGACGTTCGGGGGATGGACACGCCGGCATTCCTCCCATCGACACTGGCGGGGCTGTCACCGTCGGAGCCGGCGACGGCGCTCGGCGTCGGTGGGATTGCCATGCTCGTTCTCGGAATCGTCATCGAGATGGGCCTGTTCGGCCCGCTGCCCGGTGGCCGGTTCCTGGTCGGGACCATCGCGGTGCTGGCGTTCCTGCTCACCGGTGGGTTCCTCATCAGTGAGGAGGAAGACAGTAGCGGGTACGGCGGGTGAGCGGCCTCGTCGGCCGGGAATACCACGCCGGTTGCCAGGCTCGACCGCGGCCGTCGCCTCTCTGCCTCCAGTGAGCGCGTCCCGAACTACGGCGGCTCGACGGGGTGGAGATCACCATCGTCACACCGGTAGTGGACGACCTCGTACTCCGGCGAAAATACCGCTTTGAGTGTGCCGAACACGCCTATCGGGGACATCGACGGACCGACGTGATGTGGGGGGTTAATTCCGTCCCTGTCCCGGAGCGGCACGGTTTTGCTCGTTGCGCTCCCACCGCGAGGTATGGAGTCCATCGACGATGTCGAGGCGTTTCGGGCGGAGTTGACGGAACTGCTCGCAGCCGCCGAGGAGGGGAGCGTCTCTTCGGACGCTGTGGTCGGGCTGTTGACCGCGCAACTGGCCGGGATGCGTGGCGACGTGCGCCTGCCGCTGTCGATGCCGCCAGAGCGGGCCCGGGAGTTCACCGACGAGGCCAGCGACCACGTCGGTGAACGGATGGAGGTCGACCTGCTGGTCTCGGAGGACGTGATCCAGGATCTGGAACTTCAGCTGCAGGTCTTCGAGCGGCGACGCGAGGACGGTTAGGCGTCGGTTTCGAGGTCGGACTCCCAGGCGTCGTAGCCGCCCGCGAGGCTGGCGACGGTGGCGTCGTCGTCGATGCCTTCGTAGGATTCGAGCAACCGACCGGCCTGGACCGAGCTGATCCCCTCTTGACAGACCATGACGACCTCGTCGCTCCAGTCGACCTCGTCGATCCGGCCGGCCAACTGTCCGTAGGGGACGTTCAGCGCGCCGGGGATGTGGCCGGCCGCGTACTGCCGGGGCGGACGGGTGTCGACGACCTGTACGTCCGCGCCGTCTTCGAGTTTCTCCTGTAGCCGCGACGGGGAAAGCTCCTCGACCATCGCCTGACAGTAGACACGGCGCGGGCTAAAGCCCATCGTCCCGATCCGGTGAGATTTGTGTCCGACCAATAGAGCTAAATAGTGGTGTGGTATACCATATCATGTATGGCGTCAGCACCGAGCGACGACGAGATCTTCGATCAGTTCCTCACGGAGCGCGGGCACGAGACGGAGCAGGTCGGTTGGGACCAGAGTTACAACAAAAAGCAGTGCCCGGAGTGCGGTGGCCTCCACGACACCGCGGCGACAGAGTGCTCGGTGTGCGGGTGGGGACCGGGCAACTGACGGCCGCGAGCGGCGTGCAGAGATCCTTCTCGGCGGCTCGGTAGGATAGAGCCCGCTAAACCGTTCGAGAGAGAGCGTCCGGCAGGAGTGAGGAGCCCTGCTCGGTCGGTGGGTAAAACGGGGTCGGCTACAGCTCGTCCAGCGAGTCGTGCAGGAACAGTCCCAGTGCCAGATGGTGGTACATCGCCTGCTCGATCTGCGACCGGGCGGCGTCCTCGTCTGCGACGGAGTACTCCTTGGTTCGGACCAGCTCGTGCATCGACAACACGTCGTCGCCTTCGATATCGTGGAGTCGTGGGTACACTGTTCCCGGGCTCAACTGCGCGTCGAACAGCCGCGACAGGTCGTCGATCAGCGCCTTCCCGTGGGTGCCATCCCGCAACGCGATCAGCGCGATGAGGATCTCGTCCAGGTTCTGTTTGACGATCTCGTCGTCGAATTCGAACGACTCCTCGACTGCCAGCCGTTCCATGACCGAAGACAACACCTGTTCGGGGTCGCCTTCTTGACCGGTGCCTGGGGCGTCGGGTGACGCCGCCTCCAGGTCGTCACCGGCCGAAAGTTCTTGTATCAACGTATTCACCAGCGGACTCGTACTCACGTTATCTCCGGACATTGGCAATCACTTGGACTCGATCCACATCCAACCCTCTCTACCACGGATATATAATGCCTCTCCCCCGGTTTCCGCGAATGAAAATAGGTATATAAAGGTGTTTTCATGCGCTGAAAGAACCCCCTCCAGGCCGGGAACCACCGCTGGCCGACTGGTTTTTCTCATCGGTGATACTCCCCGCAATATCTTTTTACACTGGTGGGCTCTACAGGGTATAGTGGCAGAGGAACGTAGTATCGAGGAGGTCCTCGACACGATCGGGGACGAGAACGCGCGGGAGATACTCGCGGCGATCAGCATCGAGCCGCGCTCGGCCAAAGAACTGGCCGAGGAGTGTGACCTGTCGCTGCCCACCGTGTACCGGCGAATCGAGATCCTCGAGGAACACGACCTCGTCAAAGACCGGACGCTGGTGGCCGACGACGGCAACCACTACAAGATCTACGAGTCGAACTTCGACAGCACCGTCATCTCGCTGGAGGAAGAGGGGGAGTACCGGGTGCGGATCTACCGCGAGGAGAACCTCCCCGACCGATTCAGTCAGCTCTGGGACGAGTTGAATCCGGAGTAGGCGAGCGCGCGACGGGCCGCGGTCGTCCGGGACGAACCGTCCTGCCGCCCCGAGTTGTCCGACGTACCTTTATATCCAGTGCGTGAGCAGTGGCGGCCATGGTCGAGACCGTAGCTATCGCACGCGGCGTTCTCATTCTGCTGCGGCTCATCACGTTCGGGTTGACGCTGGGGATCACGCTGATCAGCTTTCAGGCGTACCGAAAGAAACAGTCCGAGAAACTCCAGTCGGCGTTCATCGGCTTCGCGTTCATCAGCATGGGTGTGGCGATCACCAACGTCATCACGCAACTGGGTGCCGGCGGCGGGACCTCTTCGCTCCAGTTCATCTTCCTCCAGATGACCGAGACGATCCCCTTCATCATCGGGTTCGCCATGCTCTATCTCTCGCTGTACCGGTAGCTACCGACGAAGGAAAATTCGTGTGCGGCCGGTTCGGAATCGAAGCCACGTTGCTTATGAGTGAGTAGGTTCATTAGTGGTCTAATGACCGACACGACGCCCGAAGTGGTCCGCCTGTTCGGGGGGCCGGGGAGCGGGAAGACCACGGCCTTGCTGGACCGGGTCGAACAGTTACAGGAGCAGGGGGCAGATGTCCGTGACATTCTCGTCGTCTCGTACACGCGCGCGGCGGCCGCGGAGATCCGCGAACGCCTCGCAGAACGACTGGACACGACGCCCCGGGCCCTCCGTGGCAACGTCTGTACGATGCACGCGAAGGCCTACGAACTCCTCAACCTCTCGCGAGGGGACGTGGTGGGCGAATCGGACAAAGAGGAGTTCTGCGAGGAGTACGGCATCGAGTACGAGGACGAGAACAAGGGTGCGCGCCGCCGGAGCGCCCGCTCGACGACCATCGGCAACAAAGTCATCGCGACCAGCCAGTGGCTCCAGCGTACCCGGCGCGACGTGGCCGACTGGTACGACGTACCATTCAAGTGGAACGTCGAGGAGGTACGGCTCCCGCCGGACGAGGACCCCAACTCACAGACGGGGAACAAGTACACGCCGACCTGGCCGTCCGACGACGACCGGATCGACGTGCCCGAGGCCATCCGCGCCTGGCGCGCCTACAAGGGCGAGAACGGGCTCGTCGGCTTCGCGGATATGCTCGAACGCGTCAAACAGCGCTCGCTCCTGCCCAACGTCGAGTACCTGGTGATCGACGAGTTTCAGGACATCACCACCCTCCAGTACGACGTGTACGAGGAGTGGAAACCCCACATGAAGCGGGTCCTGATCGCGGGTGACGACGACCAGGTCGTCTACGCCTGGCAGGGTGCCGACCCCGATCTCCTGCTGGACGAGGACGTGACCGAGGACGAAGTGTTGCCCAACTCCTACCGGCTTCCCTCGAAGATCCTCAACGTCGTCAACAGGGAGATCAGCCACATCGAGAAACGCCAGGAGAAAGACCTCGAACCGCGCAAGGAGGGGGGCCGCGTCGAGGCCCCGCCCCGCCCCTCGATGCTCGATCTCGTTCGGAACGTCCGGGCCACGCTCGAAGAGGACGAGGAGAGTACGTCGATGATCCTCTTCCGGGCGCGGTACCAGATGTTCCAGTTCATCGACGAGTTCATCGGTGAGGGGATCCCCTTCCAGTGTCTGACCGACCAGCGGATGTGGACCGACCGGCTGACTCAGTACGTCCGGGCGGTCGAGGCACTCGCCGAGGACGACCCCGTCACGGCCCTGCAGGCCCGGCGGCTGGCGGACATGCTCGCGGATTCGGCCTTCGGCACCGGTGAGCGCGACGACCTCTTCGACGCCATCGACGAGGTCCAGGAAGAAGCCGACACCGACGACCTCGCCGAGATCACGGTCGAACCAGACTTCGTGCGCGACCACGCGCCGTTCATGCCCGATCCGCGGTCGGCGGCGGACATGCTCCGGAAGGTCACCAACTTCCAGGAGCGGTCGGTCGACGCCTACTTCTCGGGCGAGTATCAGGGGATGGCCACCGACGCGGTGCGGGTCGGGACGATCCACTCCGCGAAGGGTCGCGAGGCCGATCACGTGTTCCTGGCGACCGACCTCACGGAGAAGGTCGTCGAGCAGATGGCCGCGACCGTCGAACAGGAGGGTCGCGAGGTCGCGGGCGTCGAGGAGTTCACCAAGCACACCGATCCGGTCCCGACGCTGACGGACAACGAGCGACGCGTGTTCTACGTCGGGATGTCCCGCGCCCGCGAACGGCTGGTCCTGCTGGAGAACCTCGTCGACGGCGCGCCGACACTGCCCATCGACGTGTTGCTGGAGAACGAGCCGTCCGACAAGACCGTCGACCAGTTGCTCGACGAAGCGAAAAACGCCATCGCGGTCCAGTAATCACTCGTCGTCGTCCTCGGGCGTCTCGACGACGGAACTGGCCACGTCCTGTGCGGCGTCGGCCGCCACGTCGGTCGGCTTGGTGACGTACTCCTCGGCGGCGATCATCAGCACGGCGACGAGGATGAACCCCCCGCCGACGAGCCGACTACCACTGAGAAACTTGTCCAGACCGAACAACGCGACCGGTGCGGCCAGTATCACCGCGCCCATCAGCCCGAACGTGTCGAGGATGCCCAGTCCCATCTCGTGGGCGACTTGGCCGTCACTGGACAAAAGCCATGTGTGTTCGCCCTCGCGGCAGGTTTTTGCGCCTGCTCCGTCTGGGTTCGAGCATGGTCACCCGTGAAAGCCGCGTCACCCTCGCCGCCCTCTCGGTCGCCGCCGCCGTCGTCGTCGTGAGTCTCGTCCTGAACCTCCAGCAGGCGGTCCCGTACGGGAGCGCGATCCTGTACCTGATCGCGTTCCCCGGACTCGCTTTGCTCGTCCCACAACTGTACCTGGCCCGGACGACCGACGATCCGGGGATGCGCAAGTGGCATCTCCGCGCCGGACTGGGGGCGGCCGGCGTCCTGACGCTGGCCGGGGCGAACGTCGATCCGACGGGCCGGACGGCGATGCAGGTGATCGGCGTGGGGCTACTGATCGCACTCTTCGTCGTCGAGGCCGTGCAGGGCTACTACGAGTCGTCGCTGTTCGAGGACGCCAGCGCGGAATGAAAACGGGTTTGCGGCCGCCCCGCCTAGGAGGGGTATGTTCACCGGTATCGTCGAGCGGACGGGCGAGATTACCGACGTGACCGACGACGAAGGAGGCCGCCGGCTGACGGTCGCGGCCGACCTCGACGACCTGCACCACGGCCAGAGCATCGCCATCAGCGGCGCGTGCCTGACCGTCGAGGAGTTCGGGGACGACTGGTTCTCCCTGTTTCTCTCCGCGGAGACGCTCGACAGAACCTACCTCGGCGAGTTGACCGAGGGCGACCTCGTGAACGTCGAGCGGGCACTGCCGGCCGACGGGCGCTTCGACGGCCACGTCGTGCAGGGCCACGTCGACGGCACCGCCGAGGTGACGGCGATAGAACAGATAGACGACGACTGGGAGTTTCGGTTCGCCGTTCCGGAGGATATGGAGCGCTATCTGGTCGAGAAGGGGTCGGTGACGGTCGACGGGATCAGTCTCACCGTCGCCAGCCTCTCCGATGAGGACTTCGGCGTCGCGGTCATCCCGGCGACCTACGACATCACGACGCTGTCCGAGAAGTCGGTGGGCGATCCGGCCCACCTTGAGGTGGACGTGGTGGCCAAGTACGTCGAACGGCTGCTGGCGGCCGACGCGGACCTGACGGCGACCCAGACCCCGTACGCCGAGCGGTTCGACGACTAGCCCAGGTCGGGACTGTCCGCCGGCTCGTCGTTGCGATTGGCTCGCCGGTAGGCGTCGTTGTACGTCGAGAGCTTCCGGAGCAGGAGGTAGACGAACAGGCCGTCGTAGAGGACGACGAAGCTCAGGAAGACGACGAACGTGTCGACGGCGGTCACGCTGGCGACGATGGGGACCAGGACGGTCGCACAGGTGTTGTACGTGGCGTGGACGAGCGTGGCGATGAGCAGCCCCTTCACGACGATGGGGCCGGCGTCGTCGGGGTTGAACTTCGCGAGGCCGAGGTAGTAGCCGGCGAAGGCCGAATAGATGACGTGGCCGGGACCGGCCAGCGCCCGAATTGTGGCGATGTCCGAGCCGGCCTGGATCAGGTTCATTCCCGGGGCGACCATCTGCAGCGTGTTGGTGATGTAGAGGGCGTTCTCGATGGTGGCGAAGCCCAGGCCGGCGACTGCGCCGTACACCGCGCCGTCGATCACCGCGTCGAACTCCGGCATGCGGTAGGCGTACATCCGGACGGCGAGCAGTTTCACGGCCTCCTCGACGGGACCGACGACGAGGAAGTACAGCGCGAGCAGGCCCAGGATCGGGACGAGGCCGAACCCGGAGCCGACCACGCGCACGACCTGGCCGACCGTGTCGTTGAGGATCCCCGCGAAGTTCGCGAACAGGATCCCGAGCAGGAAGGTGACGACCAGGATTTCGAGCGGTTCGCTGGTCGTCACGTCGGCCCGCCAGAGGTACGCCGCGAGGACGAACGCCGGTACGATCGAGAGCGCGACGAAGGTGCCGACACGGGGGTCGACCAGCAGTCCGAACCCGCCGAGCACCACCTGGAGGCCGAGGATGAGGACCGCGACGACGACGACGGTCCAGCGTACTCCGACGATGGCGGCGTGATAGAGTCCCTGCGCGAATCGGTCGAGTCCCGACCGCGTCTCCCACTCCGAGATCTCGTAGAGGTCCATCGAGCCGTCGTCCATCGACTGGACCGGGTCCCGTTCCTCGTCCATATCCTGGGCTCGTGAGGCTCGCACCTAACGCTTTGCCTCTCCTGCGATCACTCGGGCAGGTGTGGCCAGGTCGAGGCGACGGCCGTCTCGACGACCGCTGTCCGGGCGCGTCGGAGACGCTCGGACCGCGACGATGCTTGCTGGTAATCCTCCTACCACCCGGATAATTAAACAGTATAATTTCGTTTAAGGGGCACCGTTTTACGTGCGTATCGGTCACTGACCGGTAATGACACGCCATAGCGCCAGTCGGGGGATCATGTATTCGGCTCCGCCGACGGAGGAGGAAGACGAGGATGCGGTCGAAGCGGTGACGGCCGCCGAGAAGGAAGACGTGGCGACGGCGGACGACTGAGGGCGCGACCGGAGGGAGCGCCCTCGAACGCGTGAGCGGGGAGGAACGACTCGCGAGCGGCGCGACCGGAGGGAGTGCCCTCGAACGTGCGAACGCAGACGTTTTTCGGTGCAGGGCCTAACAATGAGTAATGACTGTGATTGCAGGCGTCGTCGCCGTGCAGGGCGACGTGACCGAACACGCCGCGGCCATCGAGCGCGCCGCCGCGTCCCACGGGCAGGACGCCGAGGTGCGGGAGATCAGGGAGTCGGGGATCGTTCCCGAGTGTGACCTGCTCCTGTTGCCCGGCGGCGAGTCGACGACGATCTCGCGGTTGCTCCACCAGGAGGGGATCGCGCCGGAGATCGTCGAGCACGTCGAGGCGGGCAAGCCGGTGCTGGCGACGTGTGCCGGACTGATCGTCCTGTCCACGGACGCCAACGACGACCGGGTCGAGACGCTGGGGCTGGTGGACGCGACCGTCGAGCGCAACGCTTTCGGCCGGCAGAAAGACAGCTTCGAGGCTCCGCTGGACGTGACTGGGCTCGACGACCCCTTCCACGCCGTGTTCATCCGCGCGCCGCTGATCGAGTCGGTCGGCGACGCCGCGGTGCTGGCCGAGTGGGACGGGCGGCCCGTCGCCGTGCAGGACGGGCCGGTCGTGGGGACCTCGTTCCATCCGGAACTGACCGACGACGCGCGGATTCACGATCTGGCCTTCTTCGCCGACGACTGATCCCAGTGGGGTTAGACGCCGGTACCGGGGTTTTTGACCACTCACGCCCTCGGGCCGGTATGGACGCAGCTATCGACGCGGTGCGGGTCGCCGGCACACCTACGGGGCCGGTGCCGGTCGTCTTGCTCGCGGTCGAGGGCGAGTCGGATCTGTTGCCGATCTTCGTCGGGTTCGACGAGGCCGCGAGCATCGCCCGCGGGCTCGATGCCGAGGACATCGGGCGGCCGCTCACCCACGACCTCACGCTGGATCTGGTCGAGGAACTCGGCGGGCGGATCGAGCGCGTCGTCGTCAGTGATGTCGAGGACGGCACGTACATCGCGGACCTCCACCTGGCGACGCCGCGGGAGTCGACAGTGATCGACGCGCGGCCGAGCGATTCGCTGGCGCTGGCCGCCCGGACGAACGCGCCCCTGGCGGTCGACGAGTCGGTCTTCGAGGAGGGGCGGCGCGACCCTGACGAGTTCGAGGACATGGACGACATCCGCGAAGTGATGGAAGTTTAGTCGCCCGGCGAGAAGGGCAGGCATGGACGATACCGACACCGACGCCGTCCTCGACGAACTGTTCGCGGTCATCGAGGACCGCAAAGAACGGTTGCCCGAGGATTCCTACACGGCCTCGCTGTTCACCCACGAGAAAGGCGAGAACGCCGTCCTCGAAAAACTCGGCGAGGAGACGACCGAACTCGTGTTGGCGGCCAAAGACGACGATCACGAGGAGATCGGTCACGAGGCCGCCGACATCGTCTACCATTTGCTGGTCTTGCTCGCGATGAAAGACATGGACGTGGCCGATTTGCGGTCGGAGTTGCGCGAGCGGCGGTAACGGTCAGGCGTTGCACCGCTCGCGACCGACGGGAGCGAGCGGCTTTTTCACCCACGTTTTTCGAGGCGGGGTTCGCGACCAGCGGGAGCGAACCCAACGAGAAAAAGGTGGTCACGAGATGGACGTGGCCGATTTGCGGTCGGAGTTGCGCGAGCGGCGGTAACGGTCAGGCGTCGCACCGCTCGCGACCGACGGGAGCGAGCGGCTTTTTCACCCACGTTTTTCGAGGCGAGGTTCGCGACCAGCGGGAGCGAACCCAACGAGAAAACGGTGGTCACGAGATGGACGTGGCCGATTTGCGGTCGGAGTTGCGCGAGCGGCGGTAACGGTCAGGCGTCGCACCGCTCGCGACCGACGGGAGCGAGCGGCTTTTTCACCCACGTTTTTCGAGGCGGGGTTCGCGACCAGCGGGAGCGAACCCAACGAGAAAACGGTGGTCACGAGATGGACGTGGCCGACTTGCGGTCGGAGTTGCGCGAGCGGCGGTAGTCGCTCTTACACCTTGTTGGCTTCCGGACACACGGTGACGCCGGTGAACTCGAAGCGGGTGCCGTCGGACCTGTCGGCCAGCGTCACGTCCCAGCCGTGGGCCTGGGCGATCTCTCTGACGATGGCCAGCCCCATGCCCGTTCCGTCGCCGGTCGTGTAGCCGTACTCGAACACGAGGTCCCGCTCGTCGGGCGGGATGCCGGGGCCGTCGTCTTCGACGTAGAACCCGTCGTCGAGCACGTCGAGTCGGATGGTCACGTTGGGGCCGGCGTGCCTGACGGCGTTCGAAAAGAGGTTCTGGAGGAGTTCAACCAGCCGGTCGGCGTCGGCCTCGATGGCATAGTCGGTCCGACACTGCAGCGTGGCCTCGGGAGCGTCGACGTGGGCCCACGCGGCGTGGGCACAGTCGTCGAGGGCC
This sequence comes from Halorientalis regularis, assembly GCF_023698535.1. GTDB lineage: Archaea > Halobacteriota > Halobacteria > Halobacteriales > Haloarculaceae > Halorientalis > Halorientalis regularis. The sequence goes on along the minus strand of NZ_JALJCL010000009.1, from coordinate 161,200 downwards.
GTCTCTCCGAGGTCGCCGATGACCCGGCCGTCTCGGGCCAGGGTGAGGACATCGTCGATCAACGTCTCCATGCGGTCGACGGCGTCCTCGATGTGGTCGTGGTGGCCGCTCCGGCTCTCGGCCCGGGCGGCCTCGACGCGGGCGCGGATCACCTGGAGCGGGTTCCGGAGGTCGTGTGAGACGACGCTCGCGAACTTCTCCAGCCGTTCGTTCTGCCGTTCGAGCTCCCGCTGGTACTGCTCGCGCTCGGTCACGTCCCGAGAGTTGACGATCACGCCGGCCAGAGCGGGGTCTTTGAGCCTGTTGTGCCCCACCGATTCCAGGGTTCGCCACGCACCGGCCGCGGTCTGCATCCGGTAGGTGACCCGCCGTCGCTCGCCGAGCCAGTCATTCGGATCGGCGAAAAACGCCAGCACGTCGTCCTGATCGTCGGGGTGGATGCGGTCGATCGGGTTCTGATCGACGAACTCCGACGGGGCGTAACCCATGATGTCTTCGATGATCGGGTTGACGTAGCGGACCGTCCCGTCCTGGCGGTGGATGGTGAGCATATCAGTCGAGAACTCGACGAGTTGCTCGAACCGACCGGCCGGTCCTACCTCGCCGGTCAGGTCCGGTCGGACGCGGGCAAGCGCGTCGGCCAACCGGTCGGCCAGGATAGCCGCGTCCGGGTTCGATTCGACGGGCACGTACTCGGTCACGCCGACCGAGAGGGCCTCGCTGACGAGTCGCTCGTCGCCGTCACGGGAGAACAGGACGAACGGGACCGTCGGGCGCTCGCGTCGTGCCTCCTGAAGTAGCTCGATCCCGTCCATGTCGGCGAGGTCGGCGGCGCTCAGCACGGCACCGACGGCCTCGTCCTCCAACATCTCTAGAGCCGCCGCCCCGTGTGCGGCCGTCTCCACCGACGACACCTCGGTCTTTTCGGCCAGTTCGTCACGCAGCGTGTCCAAATCCGGCTCGGGTGCGACCAGCACCGTTGGCGGGCCACTCCCGTCGACCATTGATCGTCATTTGTCCTTCTATTACTTACCAATTGGTGATTATTTAGATCGCGCTGACCGTTGAAGTGAGCTTTTCTCACATATATATTTCGCAGTCATGGTGTCGTTTTTTACGTCTGGTTGAGCCCTGCCATCCAGTTGATCGAGTCCAGTCCAAAGGACGCGTTTTTATGCACGAACCGTCTACGGACGCCAACATGATTCTCGAGGACCTCCCGACGACGCCAACGTCGGAGGAGCTGATCGACCAGGCGTTCTCCCGGGCGGCCCGCGCGGGCCGAGCCAAATCCGGGTTCGAAGCCCAGCAGTCGATGCTCCAGACCGCCGCGAACGTCGTTTCGGACAACCTCGAGAACGTCGTCACCGCGTGGCCCGACATCGACGACCTCGACCCGTTCTACCGCGAGTTGATCGACGCCCTCGTGGGAGTCGACGACCTGCGCCAGCACCTCTCGGAGATCAGCTGGGCCAGCCGGAAGGCCAGCGACATCCGCGACGAGTACCAGGGTCGGTTCCGCAACGTCGACGCCGACGGGGCCAAGAAGCTCCGCAAGCAGGCGTTCGCCCGGATCGCCGACGTAGTGGAGGAGGTCGACGGTGACCTCGAAGCCGTCAACGAGGCCCGCAACACCCTCCGGGAGTTGCCCGACATCCGCCCCGACGAGCCGACCATCGTCGTCGCCGGCTACCCTAACGTGGGGAAATCCTCCTTCGTCAACCGGGTGACCAACGCTCGCAACGAGACGGCCTCCTACCCGTTCACGACGACCGAGATTCGGGTGGGACACATCGAGCGCGACCACATCCGGTATCAACTCGTGGACACGCCGGGCCTGCTGGACCGGCCGCCGGAGGACCGCAACGAGATCGAGTCCCAGGCGGTCAGCGCGCTGGAACACCTCGCCAACGCTGTGCTGATGATGGTCGACGCCAGCGGCGAGTGTGGGTATCCTCTCGACGTGCAACTCGAACTCAGGGACGCGCTGGCGGCCCGGTTCGCGGACGTGCCCGTCCTCACGGTCTGCAACAAGAGCGACCGCTCGACCGACGTGGAGGCCGACCTGTACATGAGCGTCACCGAGGGCGAGAACGTCCAGGAGACGCTCGACGCCGCCGTCGAGGCGGTCGGGTACGAGCCGGAGTTGCCCTACGACGAGTAGCTCAGGCGGCCTCGATCGTGACGTAGCGGACCTGCGTCTCCACGTCGTGGCCGGCCGCGCGGTCGATGGCGGTATCGATCCGCCGGCTGAGGCCGCCGACCGATTCGCCGTTCCCCGGGGGGACGCCGACGGTCACGACGACGCGCTCCGACTGGCTCAACAGGATGCCGTCGGTGAACTGCACTTCGGTGTCCAGTAGCGTCGCGCGCTCGTTCTCGTCGACGACGCTCTCGACACCCTGGCGGATGTCTTCCTCGCTGGCGGCGTTCTGGAAGGAGTTGTAGGTGACGCCGCCGAGAAAGATCGAGAGGACGGCGATGGCGACCGCCAGGACGGCGACGCGTTTCAGCACCGCGCTCCGGGCCTCGTCGAGTTTGAACCAGTGGCGGGGTCGGTAGCCGTTGTACCAGAGAACGCCGATGGCGGCGACGTTGATCGAGAGGCCGTTGACCAGCGCGAGGACGCCCGAGCCGACACTGACCATCGGGAGGCCCCAGGCGATGCCGATGCCGACCGTGGCGGCCGGCGGGATCAGCGCGACGGCGATCATGACGCCCACGATGGCCGCCGAGACGCCCGAGGACAGCGAGAGTGCCCCGGCGACGCCGGCCCCCAGCGCGACCGCCAGCGAGAGGAAGTCGGGAGCCAGTCGCTCGCGGATCTCGGGAACCTGGGTGATCTCGATGCCCGGCGGGACGAGGCGCGCGTACCTGACGAAGACGGCGAAGGCCGCGGCGCTAACGACAGCAAGGGACATGCCCAGCACCTGGAGTTTGACGCCGCGGACGAACAGTTCGTCTTCGTCCAGCACCGTGCCGACGCTGGCGGCCATCGCCGGGCCGATCAGCGGGGCGATGACCATCGAGCCGACGACGACCGCCGGCGAGTCCAGCAACAGGCCGGCGGTGGCGATGATGGCGCTGATGACCGTCATCGTCGCGTAGGTCCGCAGCGTCGGGGCGAGTTCCTCGGCACGGCTCTGGAGTTCCTCCCGGGCGATTCGGCCCTCGTCGACTTCCTCCTGCTCGGCGTATCGCTCCTCCAGCTCGTCGAACCGTCGGGAGACGACGGTACTGGCCTCGACGACGACGGTGTAGGCCTCGTCGTCGATCCCCGCGTCTTGGAGCCGTTCGAGGACGGGTTCGACCGCGGGGTTGGGCAGCGGCGCGTAGACGATGGCCGTGAACTCGCGGCCGCTGGTCTCGTCGGTGACGACGTAGTCGACGCCCTCGTCGTCGAGGGCACCGAGGACCGTCTCGCGTTTCCCCGTCGGGATGGTCACCTGGAGGAGTCGCACACCGGACACTCCGAGGGGGGTCGGGAAATACGTGGCGGGCCAGTCATCGCGCGATCCGTCCACGGTCGGAAACAGCGACGCTTATCCGCCCCAGTCGTCTAGACGCCTCCATGTTCGATTCGCGGCCGGACCGGAGCGCCGAGGTCGTTCTCGTGGGGCGCTCGAACGTCGGCAAGTCGACGCTGATGCGTGAACTGACCGGCCACACGTTCGATACGGGCCAGCGGCCGGGCGTCACGCGCCAGCCCAACCACTACGACTGGAACGCCGAGGACTTCGTCCTCACCGACCTCCCCGGCTTCGGGTTCATGAAGGGCGTCCCCGACGAGGTTCGCGAGGAGATCAAAGACGACATCGTCGCGTATCTGGAGACCTACGCCGAGCAGATCCTCGTCGCGGTGCTGGTGGTCGACGGCAAAGCCGTGATCGACATCATCGACCGCCACTCCGGGCCCGACGAGATCCCACACGACGTGGAGATGTTCCACTTCTTGCGGGACATGGGCATCCCCGTCGTCGTCGCGGTCAACAAGATGGACAAGGTACCGGATCGGGACGAGCGCCTCGACGCCCTCTGTGACAGGCTCGGACTGCTCCCACCCTGGAAACAGTGGCAGGAGACCATCGCCCCGATCACCGCCAAACGCGGGTCCATCGACCCCATGACCGAGGCGGTCCGACACCACCTCCACGAACAGCAACGCGACGACCTCTTCACCTTTTTCTGAGGGGTTAATTCCGACCAGTTATCGTACGTGGAAAAGTCGGTGGGACGGCTGGCCGGATAAACCAGTCGCTATCCGGCGGCCGAGACCGCCGTTGATCGGTGGTACAGTAGAAAACGGGGGGTAGAGGGGGGATGTTGGGGGGTGGCACCCGAAAAATGGGTGCACCCGAGGTTAAGAGCCTGATAATAATGAAGCTTCCGACTGGCGATCTTCGTGACAGGAGACGGACACAGCTACTGGCGGGGATCGACGACACGCCGCCGTCGCTCGTTCGGGGCGGTGAAAGGGCTTAGTGGGGCCGCGTTCAAGTCACTGCCGTGACCACGCCCGCACCCGACTCCGATACGCCCGCGCCGACCGTCCGGGAGGCGGTCAAGGCGGACCTGCTCGCGGTGTATCGCATCGAGAAGGCCTCCTTCCCCCAGCCGTGGCCCTTTGCCGCCTTCCAGCGGTACGTCGGGGAACCGACCTTTCTCGTCGCGGAGGTCGGCGCTGGCGTCGCGGGCTACATCGTCGCTGACTCGGTGCCCAACCACGGCCGGCCGCTGGGCCACGTCAAGGACCTGGCCGTCCATCCCGACCAGCGTGGCCAGGGCGTCGGGTCTACCCTCCTCCGGCGGGCGCTGGGCGTCATGCGCGCCCAGGGTGTCGCCGAGGTGAAACTCGAAGTCCGGGAGAGCAACGAGACGGCCCGGAACCTCTACGAGTCCTTCGGGTTCGATCACCGGCGAACGGTCCCCCGCTACTACGACGACGGGGAGAACGCGCTCATCATGGTCGTGGACCTGTAAGGTCTATCCGTCCGCGCCCGCTTGGGCAGGACATGGGATACGCCTGCCCGGTGTGTGAGGACCCTCAGGCCGACGCCGAACACCTGGCGAACCACCTCGCCTTCACGGCCTTGCTCGGCGACGACGACCACGAGGCCTGGCTCGACGACCACGCGCCCGACTGGGACCAGGCCGACGCCGACGCCCTGGCCGCGACCGTCACCGAGATCGCCGAGGAGACCGACTATCCGCAGGTCTTCGAGGACACTGTGGAGCACGACCACGACCACGAGCGGTCGGGCGCGCTGTTCGAAGACGAGAGCCGGGCCGTCGAGCGCGGCCGCGAGCGCGCCAGCCAGATGACCGGCCTCGACGACGAGGACGAGGAGATTCTGGAAGAGGCCCGCGAGATGACACGACAGATGCAGGATGGAGAGGACGAGCGGAGCGAGTCCTCGGACTTCGTGAGCGGGGCGGAACCTCCCGCGAGCGAGGGCGAGAGCGACGGCGACGAGGACGCGACCGACTCCGAAACCGAGTAACCGGAGCGGCCCGCAGAGTCGGACATGCACACCGAGGGAGTGTTCGCGCCCGAGACGGCGGCGGAAGCAGGCGAGCTGTACGCGGCCGTCGGCCCGGCCGCACAGACCAGCGTTCGTGAAGTCGCGAAAGCCATGGACTTCGACAGCGAGGAGTACGAGGACCGGGTGACGGGTTCGGTCGTCGCGACCGCCCACGAGGCCATCTTCGCCTCCATGCTCGAAGTGACCGTCGGCACCGACGCCGAGTTCGAGGACTGGTGTGAGGACCACCCCGACTACCAGCGCGAGATGATCGGGAGCGAGAACGTCGACCGGGTGGTCTGGCACGCCGTCCCCTTCGCCGAGACGGTGGTCGCCGCGACCTTTCAGGAACGAGAGGACGCGGCCGTCGGCACCCTCCGCCGGCAGGCCTTCGGCAGCGCCTATCGCGATATCGTTACCGGCGACCAGTAGGATCCGCTATCGTTTTTCGGCCGGCCCCCCGAGTAGTGGCCATGCGACAGATCACGCGTCGGGTCACACTCGCCCTCCTCGCCGCCATCGTCTTGCTGCTGGCGCTCGGTGCCCTCCCGGGCTACCTGAAAAGCGGCGATCCCTACTACATGACGGCGACGGCGACGGACAACCGGACGGCGATCCCGGCCGACTCGCTCTCGGACAACCGGTATCCCTACACGGCGGCCGCGCTGGCCAACGCGACCGCGGCGGCGGGCGACGGGACCGCCAACGCGACGGGCCGGTCGGAGCCGTACTGGAAGGGGCCCGTCGGACTGAAAGGCGCGTTCACCCACTCGCCGTTCGACGAGTTCGACGCGGTCAGACAGCGCAACCAGTCCGGTGCGACCGACAGTGCCATCTTCGTCCGCGAGAACGGCACCGTTTACCGACTGGAGGTGACACAGACCCCATGACCGACGATCCGATCAACCGGCGGTTCGACGCCGACGACCACCCCGCCCGCGAACCCGAGGACTTCGACTGGCCCGTGCTGGAGTCGGCGGTCGAGTACGAGACCGGCTGGTACACCGGCGGCTACGACCGCGTCGGCCAGCCCGACGGCTCGGAGAAACACTACTACTGGGCGGATCTGCCCGCCGCGGCCGTCGTCGTGGCCGTGGCACCGGGCCACGTCGTGGGGGACGGCGACGACGACCACCTCGTCATGGTCGACCAGTACCGACCGACGATCCGGGAGCAGTGTCTCGAACTCCCCGCCGGAATCGTCGAGGACGGCGAGAGCTACACCGACGCCGGCCGCCGGGAACTCCGAGAGGAGACTGGGTTCGACGCCGCCGGTCTCTCTCTGATCGAGGAGTTCTGGTGTTCGACCGGCGTCCTCCGGCACCGCCGGGGCATCGTCTTCGCCGAGGGCCTCGAACCGGTCGACGCCGACCTCGACGACAACGAGTTCCTCAGCGTGACGACCGTCCCCGTCGACGAGGCCCTGGCGGTGGCCCGGCAGGAACCGTCCAACGACGCCACTATCGAAGGGATCCTGCTGGCCCAGGCCGACGACCTGCTCTAGTCGAACGCGACCGTCCGGGTCGTGCGCCGGTCGCCTGCGGCCGTCACGGTCAGCGTGTACTGCCCGTCCGGCAGACCCGTGATCCACGTCTCGAACTCGCCGCCGGACACGGAGGTGTTCGTCCGCAGGACTCGCGTCCCCGTCGCGTCGGCGATCCGGACCACGACGGAGTCGGTCGGACTCCGGCCGCCGACCCGGAGCGTCCCCGACCGGACCGTCGTGCCCCGTTCCGGCGTGTCCAGCCCGAACGCCGCGTCGGCACTCGACGGATACGCGAGCGTCGGCCCCCCGCCGTAGATTCGGAACGATCCCATCGGGTATCCCTCTGATCCGCTCAGTGGCCGCCACGCAGGTCCGCCGACCGCGAGCGGTTACAGCCCACCGCGGCCGTTCTGCAGCAGCGTCACCAGCAGGTCGAGCAGTCGCGCGAACTGTTCGAGCGTGCCGACCAGTCCCTTCAGCTGACTGGCGAAGTCACCGCCCAGCAGACCGCCCGGCTGAAGTACCCCGGCCGGCGCCGCCAGGGCCGGTGGCCAGCCACAACGGCAGCGCCGCCGCGATTGCACTACCGATTCCCCACCCGACAGAGCATCCCCCGCTCATTGTCGACCACTTGTTCGATCTCCCCCATTAAATTTACTAAGAAATTAAATTAAATCAACTCCGAAAAACCGAAGCTCATCCGTTCAGCGCCTCGACCGGGCGTCGATTGGCCGTCTTCCAGGCGGGGTAGAGACCGCTGCGGAGGCTCGTGCCGACGCCGAAACAGAACGCCAGGACCAGGAAGTCGACGTTGCGCTCGCTCGTGCTCATCAACATCACGTTGACGATGCTGACGCCCGCGACGACCAGCGAGATCGACCCGATGGCGAGCAACGCGGCGTTGAGGGGCCCGAAGTACTCCCGGATCCGGTCCAGCAGTGAGGACAACTCGACGACAGTGATGCGGTTCCCGCGGCCGTCGAACGCGGACCGGAGTTCGCTCGCGGTCGTCGCGGCGCTCTCGGGTGAGACGGTCGGAGAATGACCCGACGGCCGCTCTTGGCCCGTCCGAACCTCCGTCAGGATGGGCTCGGTGTCACGCCACGTTGAAGCCTTTGTCGCGGAGGAAATCCTCGACGCGTCCGGTGTGGTTGCCCTGGAGCTCGATCTGTCCGTCCTCGACCGTGCCGCCACAGGCGAACTTCGATTTCAGGTCCGAGGACAGACTGTCCATGTCCACGTCGTTGGGATCGAACCCTTCGATGACCGTTACCTCTTTACCGTATCGGCGCTCGTCGATGCGGATGCTGATTTCCTGGGACTCTTTGGCGACGTCCTCGCAGACGCAGAGCTCCTCGGGCAGCCCGCACGTCGAGCAGACTTCCGACATTACAAGTCGGTCCTACGAAACCGACGTATTAAACACCTTCGGGACCTGCGGAAGCAAGCCCTGCAAGCCGGTCTCGGCGGTCAGCCCAGGGGCCCCGTCCGCTCCCGGACGATCTCGTTTGCCGCTGCCACGGCGTCGTCGGCGAGGCTCACCGTCACGTCTCCGGCGTACCGAGCCCGCTCGTGGAGCCGATACACCCGTTCGACGGGCTCGTCGGCGTCGATAGCCGCCAGATACTGCCGTGGGGTCTCCCCGTCCCGGCGTGGCCGTTCCTCGCGCGCGAGGACGTACTCGACGCGCTCGAACGCTCGCTGTACGTCACTCGCCGGGTCGGCCCGGGGTTGCCAGCGGACCCACACGGCCCGGTAGGCACGCTCGTGGAGACCCAGCCGGCGTGCGCCCGCGGCGACGCCGGCCAGCACCACGAGGATGAGCGCCGCCTCCTCGCGCGACGGCGGTTCGGGCAGCGGAATGCCACCGCGCTCGTCGTTCGCCGTCCGTACCGCGTCCCCGTCGGTCGTCGGCGTCCGGATCGGCCCCACGGTCGACCCCGGCGTCGCCGGGGACGGATTCGTCGTCGGCCGGTCCGGCGTCGACGGCGGTTCGGTCGTCGGCTCGGGGTCGTCGTCGACGTTCCCGAGGTCCCCGCCGCCCTCGATCCGGTCTTGCTCGGCGTCCTGTCGCGGCCCGGCCGGCGTCGGGTCGAACTGCACCCAGCCCACGTCCGGGAAGTAGACCTCGACCCAGGCGTGGGAGTCCAGGCCACGGACCTGATAGGTACCGCTGTCGACCTGTTCGCCCGTCGTGTAGCCGACGACGAACCGCGCCGGGATGTCCTGGGTTCGCAGCATCGTCACCATCGTCGTCGCGAAGTACGTGCAGTACCCCTCGTCCATCTCGAACAGGAAGCTGTCGGCGACCTCGCCGTCGGGGCGGTCCACCTCCAGCGAGTACCCCTTCTCCCGTTCCAGGTAGGACTCGACCGCTCTGGCCGTCTCGTAGGCCGTGTCGGCCCCGGCCCCGTCCTGAATCTGGCGGGTGCGTGTCGCCACCCGGTCGGGCGTACTCGCGGGGAGGTTCGTGTACCGCGACTCGATGCGGCCGGGATAGTCGTCACCGGCCCGCTGGAGGCGCCGCGGCGACACCACGGGCTGGCGGCTGACGACCGTGTAGCTGTCGCCGGGCGTGAACGCCGACGCGGGCTGGAGCCCGCCCAGCGAGGTCACCGACGTGTCCCCGGCCACGTTCTCGCTGACCCTGACTGGCTTCCAGGCCGCGGGCATGGCGTCGAGTTCCGACTCGATGGTCACCGCCTGCTCGACGATCCGGCTCTCGCCCTGCGGGCCGCTCATCTCACCCCGATAGTCGAGTGTCGAGCCGGTTCGGACCCAGCCGTCGCCCGTGTAGCGGTCGTAGGCTCCCGTCCGCCAGTAGGCCTCGCGTGGGCTCTCGACCGTGAACCGGACCGCCGAGGAGAGGCTGATCGATCCCTGGATCGAGACGCGCTGATCGGAGTTGATCAGGCTCCCCTCGATGGTGTCGGTGCCGCCCTCCCCGAACAGGCCGAACGGCGTCCCGGTCCCGCCGGGGACGACGCTGACCAGCATCGTCGCGACCACCATCGCCGCGAGGACGACGGCCATCGTCTCGACGGCCCGGTCGGCCCCGCCGAACCGTTCGAGCCGGCCGAACCCGACCGTCCCGACCGCACCCAGCGCGCCGAGCAACGCGACCAGCGTGTCCACGTCACCCGTGAGGACGAAGAACGTCAGCGCGGCCCCGCCGACGAGCGCCGCCCCGACGTATCGCCGCCGGAGCACCAGGTACCACGTCAGAAAGACCGGGGCTGGCGTGTACGCCAGCGCGAACAGTTCGATCATCTGGAGGCGCAGCACCGACAGGCCCATGAACAGCGACACCACGTCGCCGAGGATGCGGTCCTGCTGGGCGACCACGTCCGCCGGCAGTGCCGAGGCGTACATCCAGAGCCCGAGGACCAGCAGGCCCAGTCCGACGGGTAGCGCCGTCCACGCACCGACGACCCGCGACAGCCCCGTCGCCAGCACGAGCGTCACCGCGACGACCAGCAGGAACGTACTGGGATCACCAACCACGTCGATGATCCCGTACAGCGGGAAGGTGAAGGAAAACAGCAGCAGTCCCGCCGATAGCAGGGCCAGCCCGCGAGGCTCGAACAGCGCCGCCAAGGGCCGTCTCGCCGCGTCGACGGCCCGCTCCGTCGGACCGCCAGTTTCGGTACTCATCGCGACACCTCCTGTTCGGCCGAGGCGTCCCCACTGGACCCGGCCGTTCGCGCCTGCTCGCCGTCACCCTCGGGCGGCTCCGGCGGTGTCGGACCGAGCGAGAGGCGGTGGTCCCGGCCGTCGATGGTCGCGGTCACGCCGTCCTCGTCGGCGGTGAGGACGACATCGGCACCCTCGCGGGCCGGGCGGGCGGGCTGTCCCGGGCCGGTGCGTGCGAGCAGGTCGAGGACGTGTCGCCGGTGGGCCTGTCCGCGGCCGGCCGCCACCTCGCCGGCCGGGCAGATGACCCCGACCGACAGGCCCGCGTCCATCGCCAGCACCGCGAGGCTGGCCGCGGCCGACGCCATCGCGTCGTCGTGGCCCGGCGTGGCTCCTGCCGCGACGGTCAGCGTCGACTCGCGTTGCTCGCTGACGAACTGCTTGACAACGAGGTCGCCGTCGCTGCGCTTGGCGCTGGATTTCCAGTGCACGTCGCGCAACGGGTCGCCCGGCGCGTACTCGCGGATCGTGTCGAAGGCCTGCCGGTCGGTCGCGGTGTCGTATCCGAGCAGGCGCGCGACGGCGTCGTCCTCGCGCAGGTCGACCAGCGGCGGGTAGACCAGCGCCGTCGCGGTTCCTTCCGGTTCGAAGGATCGGACGAACAGGCCGAGTACGTCGGTCACGACGACGCGGGGCGGACCGAGGTCCCACGCACCCCGCGCGCCGAGTTCGATGTCGTACGCGACGGTCGCCGGGAGGGTCACCCGCCGGTCGTATCCCTCGGCTGCGACGCCCGGCGGGACGGCGTCGGTCACGCGCGCGAGCGCGCCGCCGTCGACGGTCAACTCGACGGTTCGTGACTCGCCGGGGTGGCCGGGAACGGGGTCTTCGCGGTCGATTTCCGGCCGGCCAGCGTAGAACACCTGGACGACGCTCACCAGCAGTGCGATCAGTGCGGGCGCGGCCAGTGCGTTCAGCGCGCGCGCGCCCGACGCGGCGGCCATCAGGATCGAGCCGACGGCGACGCCGACGACGCCGACGGTACGCCAGGTCGGTCTCATTCGACTGCGACGGTCTCCAGTGCCTCGCCGACGATCTCCTCGCCGGTCCGGTCGGCCGACGCCGTCCGGATCCGGTGAGGCATGATCGCCCGCGCCTCCGTCTGCACGTCGTCGGGGACGACGTAGTCCCGGCCCGCGAGCGCCGCCCGCGCCTGGGCGGCCCGCAACAGGGCGATGGAGCCACGCGGGCTCACCCCGAGCTGGGCCTGGTCGCGGGTGTACTCCGCCAGCCGGGTGACGTAGGCCCGGATCGGCTCCTCGACGGTGATCTCGCTGACCGCGGTCCGCGCGGCCTGGAGGTCCGCGAGCGTGGCCACCGGCGAGAGGTCCTCGATGGGGTGGTTCCCGACCACGCGCCCGAGCATCTCCGCCTCGTCGTCCGAATCGGGGTATCCCAGGTGGAGTTTCTTCATGAACCGGTCGAGTTCGGCCATCGGGAGTTCGTAGGTCCGGTCGCGCTCGACCGTGTTCTGGGTCGCGATGACGGTGAAGGGGTCGGGCATCTCGTGGGTCACCCCGTCGACCGTGACCTGCTGTTCCTCCATGGCCTCCAGCAGGGCACTCTGTGTCTTCGGCGGCGCGCGGTTGATCTCGTCACCGAGGACGACGTTGGCGAAGACCGGACCGGGCCGGAAGTCGAACTCGCTGGTCTTCTGGTTGTAGACGTTGATGCCGGTGATGTCGGAGGGCAACAGGTCCGGCGTGAACTGGACGCGCTTGAACGAGCCGTCGAAGGAGGCCGCGATGGAGCGGGCGAGCATCGTCTTGCCGACCCCGGGTACGTCCTCCAGCAGGACGTGGCCCCGGCCCAGTACCGCGGTGAGGATGTGCTCGATCTCCGCGTCGTGGCCGACGATCACCTCGCCGACGTTCTCGGCGACGCGGCGAGCGAGGTCGCCGGCCGCTTCCACAGCGTCGTCCGACTCCTGTTCTAGCGTCGATGAGTCTGCGTCAGTCATGAGTAGCGGGGGTGGCGGGCGAGTAACTGGCCGTGCACTGTCGACCGGCAAGTGTCTTGTCCACTCGGCCGAACGAACCGCGGGCTCGAACACTGCACCCGGCCAGACCGCGGCCGTCGGTACCGTTCACATGCGTGGTATGGACCGGTCCCACCTAATATTGCTGTATCACTCGGCTGATGAGTTACCACTCCTTGCAGTCGGCACAGACCAGGTCGTCACCGTCCCGCCAGCGGCGCGCGACCGACTCGCCGCAGGCCCCACACACCGTGCCGTCCCCGGTCCAGGCGTACGTCGACGTGGCCGGGGCGACCGCCTCCGAACCGGTCGCGGGCTCTTCGGCCGGCTCGGGAGCATCGGCGTCCGCTCCGTCGTCGTCGGCGTCATCGTCGCTCGCGTTCGCGAACTCGTCGAGCGAGGCGTCGTCCATGCGGCCGTCTCAGGGCCCGGCGCTCTTAGACCTTCGCCAAACCACGACACACAAGTACGAGCCCCCGAATACATCGGGTATGGCAGGACTCGTCGATATCGTCACCAGCATCCCGAAACTCGTCCAGAGCATCACCGAAATTGCACTCTCAGACCCGCTCAGCGCCGCCCTGATCACCATGGGCGGCCTTCTGATCGCCGGGACGGTCGGCCTGACGGGCTATCTCTTGCTCGGCGTCCTCGTCTCCGCGGTGGTCCCGGACCTCAGCGGAGGACAGCCCCCGCAAGCTCGATAGCTCGCTCCAGGTCCGGGCCCAGCGGCGCACCGACGACGAAACTATCCGCGTACTCCATCACCGCCTCGACCTCGTTTTCGACCTGTGTCTGTGTCCCCGCGATACAGAACGCGTCGATCATCGCCTCGGTCACGAGTCCGAAGGCCTCGCTGAACGATCCCGCTTCGATAGCCGCACCGATTTCCTCGGCGCGCTCCTGGTCGAGGTCGTGGCGATCCAGCACGGGCGGGGCCGCCCCGCCGGCGATGAACGCGACCGGCGGCCGGGCGGCCTCCCGGGCGGCTGCTTCCTCGTCGGCGACGCTGACACTCGCGTAGGCCGCGAAGTCGAAGTCGCCCCGTTCGTCCGGGCGATCCGCCAGCCCCTTTTCCACCTGCTCGGCCGCCCACGCCATATCGCGGGGGTGTGACCCGTTGTAGAGGACGCCGTCTGCGTGTTTCGCGCTCATCCGGATCATGTGGGGGCCCTGCGCGCCGACGTAGACGGGAATCTCGCCCTCGACCGCGTATTCGAGGTCGGCGTCGGCCGCCTGGAACGTGCCGTCCGCGTCGACGGACTCGCCGGCCCAGAGGTCCTGGGCGACTTTGAACGTCTCTAACACGCGCCGGAGCGGGCTGTCGCGCTCGACGCCCAGCGCGGAGAGTGTCGAGCGGTCGCCGGGGCCGACGCCGAAGACGGCCCGGCCGTCGCTGACTTCCTGGATCGTCGCGACCCGGGAGGCCAGCGCGACGGGGTGTGTGTCGTAGGGGTTGGCCGCCGCCGGCCCCAGCGCCACCTCCTCGGTGGCGTCCGCGATCCGGTCGAGAGCGACGTAGGGATCGCGGTTGAAGTAGTGACACGACGCGAGCACGGTGTCGAAGCCCGCCCGCTCGGCGGTGACTGCCAGTTCGGTAACCTCCTCGATCGGATGTTCGGGGGTGAGTTCGATAGCATTCATGAGTCGTAATCCCACGCTTCCAGTGCCTGTCGGACCAGGTCGTCCGCCCGGTCCCGGAACAGTTCGTCGCTGCCGTCGTGGTCGCCGAACTGCCAGTCGCGGACGACGGTCACTGGCGTGCCGCCGCCGCCCTCGCCGGCCACCAGGTTGCTCGCCGCCGCGAGTTCGTCGACCACCGACTGGACCGTCACGCCGAGTTCGCGGCCGTCGCGGTCGGGTTCGCCCCGCCAGTCGCGGCTGGCGGGTATCCCGGCCCAGCCGACCGCGACCCCGCGCTGGCCGTGCCGGAAGGGTCTGCCCGACGTATCCGAGACGACCACCGGCCGGTCCAGCGCCTCGGCGAGCGCCTGCGCGCTCGCACCGGGGTCCTCGGGTAACAGGAGGAGATCGGCGTCGGGCACGTTCGAGCGGTCGATGCCCGCGTTGACCGTCACGTGCCCGAACCGGGTCTTCGTGAGCAGGAACGGTGCCGACAGCAGGAGCGATTCGCTCTCCTCGATGACCGCCTGTGCGAATCGGGGGTCTTTCTCCTCGTCGGTCAGGTCCGCCAGGCGCTCGGCGATCTCCCGGGCGCGTGCGCCCGGATCGAAATCCGAGAGGTCGGCCGTCCGCCCCTCGGCTTTCGAGACGACGGTACTGGCGACCACCACCACGTCGTCGGGCCGGAGCCGGCCCTGGCGCTCGATCAACGCGGCCAGGTCGTCGCCCGGCCGAACCTCCGGCAGCCCCGGGACCGCGAACACCTCCATACCCCCACTGTGGGGTGGCCGACAAAAAGGGACGCGCCACTGGCAAGGCCGGCCACCATCGCGGACGCGTTCTTCGCTGACCGCACCCCCGACTCGCCGCCCGTACTTAAACTGCCGGACGCTTCCGGAATAATTACCAGGAATCAAACACCGGTCGATATTCGGCTATTTTTAAACACTGGTTTAAAATACCGGCTAGATACGTGGACCGATATATCAGATATAGACGAATAGTTGAAGTGCCACAGCGCGGAAGGACCGACCGGGATGACCGATGTGACGACCACGACCCGGACGCGGCGATGGCTGCCGAGGGTGGACCTGACGGTGTTCGTACCGACAGTGGTGCTGATCGCTGCCGAGGTCTCGTTCCTGGCCACGCAGGCGCGGTCGGTACTCCTCCCGCTCATCTGGATGGCACCGATGAACCTGCTCCTGTTGGCATACGCCGTCGAGGAGTCACTCGCACTCTCGATGGTGGCTCTGGTGTTGTTCTTCGCGCGATTCGTCTACCTGCCATTCCTGCTGTTAGCCCCCATGAGCAATTTCCTGTTGTTCTACGCGCTGTTCATGGCGCCGGTCGACGTGCTCATCGTCGGCTACATGACCAGCGCGGCCGGGACGCGAGTCCTCGGGTCGTCGTCGGCCACCTGACCACTCCCCTCCCCCAACACTCCCGTGGAACGCTCCCAACACCACACGCGTTCCCCACGGAACGCACGTCGAAACGACCGACGCTCCCCCGACGGAACGCTCCCCCCACACGCGTTCCCCACGGAACGCACGTCGAAACGACCGACGCTCCCCCGACGGAACGCTCCCCCCACACGCGTTCCCATCTCTCACTCTCGGACCGACCGCTCCGTAGCGCCGCGCATACTTCGAGAAGCAGTCCCACGGACCGTCGCTCAGGGTTCGTCGGCCGACTCGTCGAGGGGCCGGTCGGTCACGTCTTCGGGCATCTCCGGTCGGGCGGGCGCGTCCCGCGACTCGGGTGCTTCCGGTGTCTCGTAGACGCCGGCGGCCGTCTCGACGACGACCTCGATGGGGAGCACTTCCCGGCAGAAGTCGACGCCGAACGGCGTCAGGTGGATACTCCGGCGAATCAGCTTGGCGCGTCTGGCCTCCTCGATGGCGTCCTGCACGTCGGGCTGGGCCTGCAGAACCTGGTACTCGTTCAGGTCCTCGACCGGTTCGTCGGAGAACCAGATCAGCCCCAGCCGCTTGAGGTTGTTCAGGTAGGCGTGGACCCGGTCGAGGTGCTGACACCCCGCCTCGTTGCCGATCATCGTCAGCCCGGCCGCCACGAGTTCGGAGCTGATCGGCACCCAGCCCACGTCGCGCACGTCCATCGATGGCTGGCGACCCTCGGTGGCCAGCAGACGGAGGATGCGCACCTCGTCGGGGGCCACCTGATCGAGGATCGACGCGTACGCCGGATGGACTTCCTCGACGTAGTCCACGTCGGCGGACGCCTCCATCAGCCGCGCGCCACGCCGTTGCAGTCGGTCCTTGTCGGCCGGGAGCGAGGACGTCGGGCGGTCCACCTCCGTCTCGTCGTTCTCCGCGGGCGTGTCGACGCCCAGCCGATCCAGTTCGTCGAGCGTGATCGACCGCACCTCCTCGACCATGTCGACCATCGATTCGGAGGTGGCCGCGGCCCGCACCAGCCGCGGGCCGGTCCGGACGCCCGACCGGACGGAATAGCCCGTCGACCGCTGGAGGGCGGCCGCCCCGATCCGGGCGACCCGGAAGGAATCGTCGAGGTCACCCGGCGTCGTCGACAGCGACGGGTGATCGCTCTCCTCGAGATCCGGCGGCGAGAACTTGTCCTCCTCGGTCTCGCCGGGGTTCAGCAGGTGTGACATCACCCTGTCGACCGACGAGAGCGCGTCCCCCGAGTCGGTCGCCGGGTCCGCCATATCGGCGACGGCGTCGTCGAGCGAGCCGACCAGTTCGTCGGTGTCGACCGACGGGTCCAGCAGGCTCGTGACCGTCGAGTCCAGCGTCGAGAACACCTCCTCGGAGTCCCCCGAGGGATCGGTCAGCGTCGCGAGCGCGGCGTCGAACATGGTGAAGGCCTCCTCGATGCCCTCCTCGGCGACGGTCGGATCGGTCATCGCGGACTCGATCACCGAGAGGACCCCGTCGGTCCGTGTCGCCGAGGCACCCGTCGGGTCGACGATGGCCGTGTTCAGCACCGACAGGGCCTCCTCGGTGGCGTCGGGATCGACCGGATCGACGACCGTCGACTCCAGCACCGAAATGAGGCGTTCGGTCTCGTCGGTGTCCATCGGCGTCGGCGTGACGATGGACGCCTCCAGCACGTCCAGCAGTTGCTCGACCTGATCCTGGCCGAGGTCGCGCTCGGTCGTGGCCACGTCGAGGATGTCGAACAGGCGCACGACCGACGAGGGATCGAGCGCGTCGGCGGTGTCGGCAGTCCCCTCCGTTTCGCGTGCGATCTCCGACACCCAGTCGCTGCTGTCGCCCCCGCCCGGCGCGGCGTCCCCCGATGTCCGTTCGCTGTCGTTGAACTCGCTCATATTGGTACTGTGGTCACCACCAGTAGCTGGACCCACCCCGCGACGAACCCGAGGGCTGCCCCGATACCGATGAGCAGCCACTCGTCTTCTTTGAAAGCAGAACGTAGCGTCATTGTAAAGTCTTGGGGGGGTAGCTCCTGCATCCGGTTCGCGATCAGTTCCTTGACGGGGACCGACCGCTCGCGGTTGAAGTCGGTGTCCTGTAACGGCTCCAGCGCGTACTCGACGCCCTCGGTCGCCAGCGCGTCGCGGATCTCCTCGTACCGCCGATCACCCGTCGCGACACGGATGACCGGCGCGGCCATCCCCAGTGCCTCGTCCAGCGAGGGGCGGATCGCCTCCTCGATCATTCGACGCGTCCGGTCGGAGCGTTTTCCGTACAGCAGGTTCTGGGCGACGTTCTCGACGGTGATGATCTCCTCGGCGACGATCTCGCCGTACCGCTCGGCCACCTCCTCCTGCCGCTGGATGAACAGACCCTGGAGCGTGAACGGGCCGATATCGACGGGCTCCTGCGGGTTGAAGATCGCCTTGATCGCGATGTAGTTGGTGAAATACCCCACGAGGACGCCCGAGACCGGCAGGACCCACCAGGCCTTGTCGAAAAACAGGAACAGCGGGATCGAGAACACGCCCAGCAGCGTCCCGAAGTAAAAGCCGGAGTTGACGAGGAACTTCAGTTCCTCCTCGCCGACCTCCAGGAACATCCGGTTGAGCAACTCGGGGTGGTTGTCGAGGTAGTCGATGACCATCAGCTTGAGGCTCAGTACCTCGTCGATGTTCCGGGCCGTCGACTGCATGATCCGGTCGGCGACCTCCGGGAGTTGTCGTTCGATCCGTGCGTGGACGAACTGCCGTGCCCCGTCCGGAACGGAGTTCCAGACGACCGGCTGTTCCCGGTCCAGCAGGTCGTCGACGTACGCGTGGAAGTCGTCCCGGGACCGCTCGACCATGTGCTGGGCGATCCGGTCGGGGTCGAGCCGTTCGTAGAACTCCTGTTGACTCGCGAGCTTCGCAATCGAGGCGTCGTAGGCGACGCTGCCCATCTTCGCCGACCGTGACGGGATGATTCCCTGCCACCCGATCTTTCCCTCCATCACGCCGGGGATCTGCTGAATCTTCCTCGGGAGCATCGGGGCCAGTTGCTTCAGCCCCGGCATCCTGAACCCGCGGAACTCAAGCGGGTGAAAGAGCAACCGGATCCCGACCCAGTTGGTGATGTACCCGATGATCCCGGTAATCGGCGGGATCAGTATTAGATTCCACTGGAGCGGCGGGAGCGCCGCCAGCACCCAGTCGAGCGACGGGATCATCGCGAGTCACCTGTCGCTCTCTCGGGTCGGCCGGCCGTCCCGCCGATGCCCCCACCGCACGATACACGCCCGACTCCCCCGTCGTCTGTGACTCCCCCACATCCGTCTCGTGCCAGCGTCATCTCTGTGGACGTACGTGAAACCCCTGGTCCGCACTCCCCCTTCGAGTTCGGAAACGATGCGGCGCGGTGCCGCGTGGTCGCCGATCAGGCTTCGGCGGTGTCGTCGTCCTCGGCGCTGACCTCGTCGGGCAGTTCCTCGAACTGCTCCTGGAGGTCGTCGACCTGCTCACGGTAGCGGTCGATCTGGTCGCCAAGGGCTTCCTCGAACTCCTCGGCCTGCTCCTCGAAGCGGCCGCCGAGGTCCTCGGCCTGCTCGCTGACCTCGTCCTGGAGTTCCTCGAACTGGTCGATGAGTTCGTCGAGGGCGTCGATGGTCTGCTGCTCGACGGTCTCGTTGGCGTCGATCAGGACCTCGAACTGCTTGTCGATTATCTCGAGGGTCTGGTCGAGCTGTTCCTCGTAGAGGTCGAGCGTGTCCTCGTAGCTCTCGTCGATGCTGTCGAGTGCCTGCTCGTGCTGGTCGAGCAGTTCCTCGAAGCCCTCGTCGACGGCCTCGCGGATGTCCTCGACCGTCTGCTCGCCCTGTTCGGGCGTGGCCGACTCGACGGTGTCGAGCAGCTGGTCGATGGTGTCCTGGACGAACTTGACGGTGTCCTGCTGTGCCTTCTTCTGGTCGCCGACGGTGCCGTGGAGCGACTCGTTGGCCGCTTTCGGGACCTTGAGCGTCTGCTCGATGACGTCCTGTCCGGTCTCGATTGTCCGACGCTGCACCTCGAAGATCGTGCTGATCGGTGAGTTGTCGTCTTCGCTCATTGTGTTACCTCCATCATGTCGCTGGTTGCGACCGGAATGTCGGACTGGTGTCGCCGACAGTCTCCTCGCGTGGTCCATCCACCGTCTCTACCCCCACAGGGGCCCGGGGTGACGACCCGTCGCCAGTCGCCCCGGCGTCGGTCGGTCCACGTCGACGCTGACGGTCGCCCCGGGCGAGACGAACACCACTCCGTTCCACCGACTGCGTCCAACATTCCCTGTACACGGATAGCTACGTTTCTTTCCCATATTTAGTTGGTGCCATAAATGTGGGTTCCATTAAATACCCTGTCAGAGGCCCGCATACGCTATTTGCGGATGCTCGTTCCCACGAAGGCAAGAAACCTCACCGCTCGCGTTCGTGAACTCTGATGGTGAGACTGCCCTGTTCGACGGCCGCGGTCAGCAAGGTGACCTGTGTCGCCGGCGGTGCGCCGGTCGCACTTCCGGGGTTGAGGAGTCTGACGCCGTCGGTCACCGTGTCGAGGACTCTGTGCGTGTGGCCGCCGACGCCGACCGTCGGGCCGTCGCCGGCGTGGTCCCGGACCGTCTCGGCGACTCGATCCTCGTATCCGACCGGACTGCCGGTTCCGTGCGTGACGACGAACTCGACGCCGCCCAGCGTCACGGTCTCGACCGCGGGCAGGCCAAGCCCCACGTCCGTGTTCCCCGAGACGGCGGTCAGGTCGCTGGCGATGTCCTCGACGGTCGCGAGTGCGTCCGCGGAGTCGAAGTCCCCGGCGTGGACGACGTGGTCCGCCGCCCGCAGCCGGTCGCGGACCCAGTCGGGGATGCGGTCGATTCGGGAGGGAACGTGTGTGTCGCTGACGATGGCGACTTCCATGGGCAGACTTGCGGCGACACCGACAAAAACCGTCGCGTCGGGCGCGGATTTTTGAGTCGTGCCGACTCCACTGACACCATGGACGAGACGCCAGTCGTCACCTGTTTCCTGCGCAACCGGGGAGACGTGTTGCTCATGCGTCGGAGCGACGCCGTCGGCTCTTATACCGGCCAGTGGGGTGGCGTCGCCGGCCACGTCGCCCGCGAGTCCACGGCGGCGACCGATCCCGACTCGACGCCGGACGCGGCCGCGCGCCGCGAGATCGACGAGGAGACGGGCCTGACGGACGCCGTGACCTTCGTCCGCCGCGGCGACCCCTTTCCCGTCGAGGACGCGGACCTGAACCGCCGCTGGCTGGTCCACCCGTACCTCTACGACTGTACGTCCCGGGACGTGACCCTCGACGACGAGACGACCGAGTGCGAGTGGGTCCCGCCCACCGAGATCCTGCGTCGCCCGACGGTCCCGAAGCTGTGGACCTCCTACGACCGGGTGCGACCGACCGTCGAAACCGTCGCCGACGACCGCGACCACGGTGCCGCGTATCTCTCCGTGCGCGCGCTCGAAGTCCTCCGGGACGCCGCCGCCCTCGCGGCCGAGCGCGACGCCGGAGACTGGACCACCCTCGCCGACCGCGCCCGCGACTTGCTCGCCGCCCGACCCTCGATGACCGTCGTCCGCAACCGCGTCAACCGCGTGATGCACGAGGCCGACGACCGGACTCCGACGGCAGTCGAAGATGCTGCCCACGAGGGAATCGAAACGGCCCTCGACGCCGACGCCGCCGCCGCGGATCGCGCCGCCGAGCGGGTGGCCGAGGACGCCATCGTCACGCTCTCGCGGTCGGGAACGGTCGAGTGCGCCCTGTCGTCGGCCGACCCCGAACGCCTGCTGGTCGCGGAATCCCGGCCCGGCGGGGAGGGAGTCGGTGTCGCCGAGCGGCGGGCCGAAATCGGCGACGACGTGACGCTGGCCCCGGACGCGGCGCTCCCCTGGCTTCTGGCCGACGGGGACTACGACGCCGCGCTGGTCGGGGCCGACACCGTCCTCGCCGACGGGCGCGTGGTGAACAAGGTCGGCACCCGCGCGCTCGCGCTCGCCACCGCACGCGAGGACGTGCCCCTCTACGTCGTCGCGGCCCGGGACAAGATCAGTCCCGACTCCGACCCGCATCTCGAACCCGCCGATCCGGCGACGGTCTACGACGGGGACGCCGACCTCGCGGTCGCGGCCCCGCTGTTCGACGTGACACCGCCCGATCTCGTCGCTGGCCTCGTCACGGAGGACGGACTGCTCGACGCCGACGGGGTGAGCGCGCTCGCGGACGAGCACCGCGACCTCGCCGACTGGAACGCAAAGGCTTAGCCGCGGGGTCGGGTAGCCACGCTCGGGCGGCAGTGACGAAGGGTTACCCCCACCGAGCCCCGTGTGACGAGCGTCTTCTCCGAGCCGCCCGTTCCCACGCGCCCAGCGACGGCCCTGGGTCGCGCTCGCATTGGTATGTGTATAAGGTCATACGGCCGACCGAACCCCGTCCGGCGGTTTCACACGTAAAAGGGACTATCTCTATATACGATGTGGCCGTAATTAACCGCACGGCCAGGCGGCTCGCGTGAGGGGAGGGACGCGACCGGGTGCGTGTCACGGCCGGCGACTGAGGCACCCGCGAGCGCGAGCCGCCGACCGGAGTGACTCATGCTACAGCACAAACCGACACCGGACGAGCGATTCGGGAGCGACCACGAGACAGTCTCGACACACGTCACGTCCTGCCCGAACTGCGACGCGACCGTCGTCGACGGGCAGGGCCTGCTCGCCTGCACCGACTGCGACTGGGCCGGCCTCGTCGGCTGATCAGGTTCGAGGTCAGTCCATCGCGGAGTGGATGATCTGTGACTCGATGCGGTTGAGATGTTCGCCGACGGTCCCGACGGTGCAGTCACAGGCCTCGGCGATCTCCTCGTAGGTGGCCTGCCGCGGGACCTCGTAGTAGCCCATCTCGACGGCCGCTTCCAGGACCTCACGCTGACGCTCGGTGAGGCCGGCGATGGCGCGCTCGTCGTCGGGGTTGTACTCGCCCATCTGGGTGGCCTGGGCGTCGATGGTCTCGGGGACGTTCCGGAGGGCCTGCTGGATGTTGTCGTCGCTCCCGATGACGGTCACGCGGAGGTACCCTTCACTGGTGAACCGCAGTGGGAGTTCCAGAACGAGTCGGTACTCGTCGAGCAGTTTCAGCAGGCCGACCGCGGGTTCGCGGCCGACGAAATGAATGTAGGCGTAGTAGCCGTCCTCGTCGTTGCCGGGGATCAACTCCCAGTCGACGACGTCCTCGACGGAGTCTAGAACCTCCGCGGCGGCTTCCGGGTCGCCACGGCCCCCCAGCAGGACGACGCCGGTCTCGTCCTCGAACAGGTTGATGTACTTCATCTGTTCGAGCGTGATGTCGGGGTGCTCCCGCGCAGCGACCAGCGACGGGTGGAAGTACCGGTCGGCCAACGGGACGAGCGTGAACGTGAAGTAGCGCATCATGGGCCCTGCCACCTCGTCCGTTCCGGTGACTCCAAGGCGGGTACTGCGTGGTCGGCGAGCGGTCGAGCGTCGTGTGTCTGGTGTTGCGTGATCATCTCTCGACACTGCCCCCCTAACGGGACGCGGCGATCTGGATCCGACCGCGTATCTACTCCCGTCGTTTTGCTTCTGAACCCTTATTTTGCGGTGGTTGTATGGAGGCGTATGGACGTAACAGAAATCTTCTCGTACATGCCGTTTACGAACCTCGTCGGCATCGAGTTGACCGAGGCCGAGGACGGCTACGCCGAAGGACACGTCGAGATGCGCGAGGAACTGGCCTCCGTCCCCGGCGGCGACGTGGCCCACGGCGGCGTCACCTACTCGCTGGCCGACACCGTCGGCGGCGCGGCCGTCATCTCGCTGGCCCACGACGTGACCCCCACCGTCGACATGCGCATGGACTACCTCGCGCCCGCGACTGACGACCTCCACGCCGAAGCGGAGGTCATGCGGATGGGCGGGAGCGTCGCCGTCACCGACATCGAGGTCTGGGACGCCGACGATCACCACGTCGCCTCGGCCCGTGGCGTGTACAAAACGGGCGGCGACAGCGAAGGCACACCCTGGGTCCGTAGCGGTGACGGCGCGCCGGAAGACGTCCCCCAGGACGCCGGCGACGACTGATCAGCGGAGCTGCCAGATCGACTTCTGCTCGGCCCCGCTCGTCGTGAAATCGAAGGCGAAATACAGCGGGCTGTCCCCGGCGTCGACGAGGTACGGGATCTCCCCCTCGACGTGTTCGCCGGACGGCACGTTCGGATTCAGCGGGAACGAGCCCTCGAGTTGCTGTTGGGCCCCCAGATCCAGCGCCCGTGGCGTCCCCCGCGGGCCGGTCAGCAGCGTCTGCCCGGTCAGCCCGAGGTAGGCCGTCCGGTCTTTCCCGTTGTCGACCCGGACCGTAGGCAACAGGAACTCCTGGCCCTCGCCGGCTCGGGATCGGCCGACGCTGTCGGCTGTTCGGACCTCGGAAACCGTCACGGTGAGATCGGCCGCGGTGACGCTGTCGCCCACGTCGTTGACCGGGACGCGCAGCGACTGTCGGAACAGCCCGTCGGGCTGTTGGGGGTCGGCGTCGAGGTCGACCGACAGCCGTTCGAGGTCCGTCTCCAGGGACTCGATATCGACGACGAACGTCCAGCCCGTGCTGTCGCTCGCCACCTCGAAGGCGACGAATCCCCGAATCGTCTCCCCGGGCACGAGCAGTCCCTCGGTGAACTGACTCCCCGTCTGTGTCACCAGATCGACCCGCTCGCGCGTCGTTCCGTCGCCGTCGATCAACCGAAACGCGTTCAGGTCCCCCATCTCGATGACCTCGTCGCCGCGGTTCTTGACCGACAGCACGACGACGAGGTACTCCCGACCGTCCGGAGCCTGCCCCGGTCCGGGGAGTTTTCCGTAGCGCGTGGTCCCCTCGACGAGGAACCCGATCGATTCGCGGAGGACTCGCTGTCCGACGACGACCGACGGCCGGTCGGTGTCGCCAGTCGGCCCGTCGTCGGTCTGTCTCCCGTCGCCGGTCGTCGTTCCCGGGTCGGTCCGACCGAAGAGCCCAGACGGCGTGGGCGTGCCTGTCGACTCGTTCCCGGAACAGCCCGCGAGCAAGAGCGTCCCCGCGGCCGCACCGGAGCGAAGGAGGGCGCGTCGCGAACGACGGTTGTCGGTCATGGCGTCGGCGCTACGCCGACCCCCGGCATAAGCTTCCTGACCTGGGACCGCGGCGGCGCTCCCTGCAGTCGTTCGTCAGGCTCACGGCTCCATTCGTCGCCGTTCGCCAGTTCGGCGGCGCTCCCTGCAGTCGTTCGT
Source organism: Halorientalis regularis (assembly GCF_023698535.1). Taxonomy (GTDB): domain Archaea; phylum Halobacteriota; class Halobacteria; order Halobacteriales; family Haloarculaceae; genus Halorientalis; species Halorientalis regularis. The sequence goes on along the minus strand of NZ_JALJCL010000009.1, from coordinate 136,176 downwards.
CAGGCTCACGGCTCCATTCGTCGCCGTTCGCCAGTTCGGCGGCGCTCCCTGCAGTCGCGCCGCCTAGTCCCCAGCGGCTTCTGCACCCTCGACGTTCTCGTCGGGGACCGTCCCGTCGTCGTTCCAGCCGCGCTGTTCGTAGTAGCTGTCCAGTTCGTCCGAGAGCCCGTCCAGATCGTAGGGCAGCGCCTCGTCGTCGCTGCGGTCCTTCCCGCGCTGGTTGTGGAAGTGGCGCTCCATCTCGACGATCCGACTCCCTACGTCCATCAACTGCTCGTAGTCGGCCTGGAACACCTTCTCGTAGCGTTCCTCCTCGGTGTACGACGAGGAGAACTGACAGAGAACGCCGCTGTCCCTGATGGCTTTCAGGTTCTCCAGTTCGATGATTTTCTCCGATTTGCCCGCGACGCCTTCCTTCTCCATCGCCTCGGCGGGCGAGACCAGCGGGTACTCGTAGTCGTAGGCGACCGAGTACATGTGGTCGGCCCCGCGGTTCGAGGTGGCGTAGGAGAGGCCCTGGCCGTTGAGGGTGCGGCCGTCGTGGGCGGCGAACTCCATGCCCTTCATCGTCCAGTTCTCGACGCCGAGCTCGTCGTGGATGCGGTCGATCCCCTCCGCGAGCATGTCGCCCTCCTCCTCGCGGCGAGCGATCTTCTCGACCAGTTCGAGCATGAGTTCCTCGTTGCCGAACTCGTCGTTCGCGGCGAGGTACGCAGAGACCGTGTCCCCACAGGAGATGGTGTCGAGCCCGAGGGTGTCACAGAGTTCGTTGGCCTCCATGATCGTCCGGAAGTTGTCCACGAGGGCGTTCGACCCGAACGCCATCACCGTCTCCCACTCGGGGCCTTCGGTCGTGAACCCGTCCGATTCGTCTTTCGTGGGGAGCTTGCACGCGAACGCACACGACGAGCAGGTCCCCTTCTTGTACTTGTGGTCGATGACCGCCGAGGACCCGATGTCTTCGAGTTTGTCGTAGGACAGTTCCTCGAAGTACTTCGTCGGGACGGCCTCGACGGCGTTGGCGAAGGAGGAGACCGACACCGTGCCGGCGTCTTTCATCGGGCTGTCGGAGGTCGCTGCCTCCTGGTGGATCGCCTGGGTCACCTCCTCGTCGAGTTCGATCTCCGGCCGGGAGTCGCCGTCGAAGGTGAGGAACTTCACGTTCTTCGAGCCAAGTACCGCGCCGAGGCCGCCGCGGCCGAACGCGCGGGACTCGGAGGTGATGATCGCGGCGAAGCGGACGAGGTTCTCGCCGGCCGGGCCGGCGATGGCCGCGTGTTCGTTCCCGAGGTCGTGCTCCTCGTCGAGATAGTCGATGGTCTCGGGGATCGTCGCCCCTTCGAGGTCACCGACCGACTCGAAGGTGACGCCCTCGTCGGAGATGTGGACGCCCACTAACTCGTCGCTCGCGCCGGTGATTTCCACCGCGCCGTAGCCAGTGTCCGCGAACGGCCGGGACATGAACCCGCCGGCGTTACTCGACAGCAGGCCGTCGGTCAGCGGCGACAGGCCGGTGCAGTTCATCCGCCCCGTGAAACTCATCGTCGAGGTCTGGAGCGGCCCGGTCGCGAAGAACAGCGAGTTCTCGGGGCCGAACGGGTCCGCGTCGAACGGAATCCGCTCGTGGGCGAGTTTCGTGCCCACGCCGCGACCGCCGATGAACGACTCCAGCACGTCGTCGATGTTCTCCGCCTCCGTCTCCTGAGTTCCCACGTCTACTGTCAGCAGTGGGCCCTGCCCGTGTATCATTGAATGTGGCAATGGCTGGCAGCCTAATAAATCAATAGCCACTGGACACGGATGTTTTTAACAGGCTTTCCGAGTGGAAATCGATTCTCCCGTTCGGGCTTCCACTGGTCGGTCCAGACCCTCAGTCGTCGGTCACGGCGGCCATCGTCGTCTCCTTGTGGTCCTGGCTCATCCCGGAGACGAAACCCACACGGACCGAATCCACGCCGTCGACGGCGGCGAAGGCTTCGACTTTCTCCCGGACCTCCTCTGGCGTGCCGACCGCGGCCACGGCGTCGAGCAACTCGTCGGGCAGGGCCGCCGCCATCGCCGCCGTGTCCCGGTCTTCCCACGCGGCGCGGATCTCTTCGACCTCCTCGGCGTAGCCCTGTTCGGCGATGGAGTCGCCGTAGAACGGACCGTACGCACCGATCAGGAACGCGATCATCTGGCGGGCCATCGTGCGGGCGGTGTCGCCGTCCTCGGTCGCACAGCAGCGGACGATGGGGCTGACCCGGAGGTCGTCGGCATCGCGGTCGCCGAGGTCGGCCCCGCGCCGGAGGTCGTCCATACGCTCGTCGAGGCCGTCGAGGGTGAACAGTTGGGGGACCCAGCCGTCGGCGAAGCGGCCAGCGAGTTCGACGGCCTTGGGGCCCAGCGCCGCCACGTCGATGGCCGGCGGGTCTTCCGGCACTTTCCCTTCGTAGCTCATCCCGCTCAGCTCGTAGAACTCGCCGTCGTAGTCCACGTCGTCGCCGGCACAGACCTGCCGGATCACGTCGATGGTCTCCCGGAGGCGGCGCAGCGGACGGTCGAACGCCTGGCCGTGCCAGCGCTCGGCGATGGCAGGCGAACTCGTTCCCAAACTGAGGCGGAAGCGACCGTCGCTCACGTCGTGCATCGTGAGTGCAGTCTGGCCCAGCACCGTGGGTGCCCGGGAGTACGGCGAGATCACGTCGTCGGTGATCCCGATCTCGTCGGTGCGTTCCGCCAGCACGGTGAGGACCGAGACGATGTTGTAGCCGGTGGTCTCGCCCATCGTGACGTGGCTGAAACCGTACTCCTCGGCGCGCTGGGCCTGGTCGGCCAGCGAGTCGACGCTGTCGTGATCGCGGCTCATCAACACGAGGTCACAGGTCGGGGCTGTCATGGGCCGACAGAACAGGGGGATAGGCTTAAGCGTTGGAGGCCACGCCTCGCGTCGTGTGCCGGGCCGTTCACCGCATGTCGGCCAGCGAGACGACGAGTTCGGACTGGAGCCACCGGGCGGTGTCCTCGCGGTCGTAGACGACGAGGGCGTCGCCGGCTGTGAACTGCCCGTATCTGCGCTGCGGTTCGTCACAGTCGTCTGCGGGGTCCGTTTCGGGCTGGGTCATCTTCGCTTCACTCTTTGCACCCCAGCCACGTATAAACCCGAGACCGTATCGTTCGTTACAGGCCATTTAACGCGTGTTCGTCGCTGTACTGTCGACTGAACGGTTCGAAACGTCGTGAAACGTCGTAAAACGTCGCTGGCGCTCGAAACGAGCGGAAAACTGGGGGACGGCGAGCGGTCGCTACTCGTAGTTACACATCGCCATGGCTTCCCGGACGGCCTCGCGCTTGCCGAGCAGGGTCACCCGGTCGCCGGCTTCGATGCGGAAGTCCGGGTCGGGGACCTCGACCTCCCCGTCCCGATCCACCAGCGCGATCAGGCAGGTGTCGGGCAGTTTCGGGCCGATCTCTTCCACTGTCAGGCCCGCGAGTTCGCCGTCGGGGGAGACTTCGACCTCCTGTACGTCGCCTTTGCGGCCCACGTCGGTCATCCAGTGGGCCAGCGCGGGGCGTTCGATCTGGTTGTCCATCGCCCACGCGGTGGCCATGGCCGAGGAGATGGTCCGGACGCCCAGTTCCTCGAAGGCCTCGACGTTGTCGGGGTTGTTCGCTCGCGCGATCACCCGGTCGGTGTCGAACTTCGAGGACGACAGCTGAGCGATCAGCAGGTTGGCGTCGTCGTCCCCGGTGGCGGCGACGACCGTCTTGGCGTTGGCGGCCCCGGCCTCCCGGAGCACGTCGGTGTCGGTGCCGTCGCCCCAGACCACGGAGTAGCCCTCGTTGCGGGCGCGTTCGATTGCCTCTTCCTCTTCCTCGACGATCACGACGTTCTCGCCGCGATCCTCGAGCCGTTCGGCCAGCGCACGGCCGACCTGACCGCCGCCGACGATGATGACTCGCATTGGTATCACATCCAGGTATTCCGCGATGTAGCGCGCGAAGCCGCCCTCGAGGGCGACCGTCGCGAAGATGACCAGAAAGACCGTCCCGACCAGGATCTGGGCCTGGCTACTGAACGTCGCCGCCTCGGCACAGAGCTGTGCTGCCTCGCCCGTCACTGCGGAGCCACAGACCGCCCCGGCAGTCGTGCCGCCGCCGACCAGTTCCGCCGCCTCCGCCCGGAGTTCGCTGGCGTGGCTCTGCAGTTCGACGGCAAAGAGCGTCGCGACCGAGGCGGGGATGATCCCGCGGGGCCCGACGAAGCTGATGAACAGTTTCTCCGAGCGCGTGAAGCGGTCGCCCCGAGCCGAGACGAACACCAGCAGGGGTCGGATCACGAAGATGACCACCGCGACGACGACCAGCCCCGCTCCTCCCAACCGGATCAGGTCCTCGATCTGGAGGAGTGCGGCCAGCGCGATGAAGACGAACGAGAGGACGATCAGCGTCACGTCGCCTTTGAACGCCTCGATTTCGTCCTCGTAGGGCACGTCGAGGTTCCCCAGCACCAGGCCGGCGGTGGCGACCGCGGCGACGCCGGCCTCGCTGGCGATGGTGTCCGCGGCCGCGAAGGCCACGAGTGCGCCCGCGAAGGTGAGCAACCGGGCGTTTCGGGGCGCGTTGCCGGGCGAGAGGTCGACGTACCGGAGCAGGTAGTAGACGATCACTGCGACGACCAGCCCCACGAGGAGGCCGATCCCCAGTCGGGAGGCGAAATCCCGGAGGAAGGCGACGCCGGCCTGGCCCTGCAGGATGATCACCTCGAAGATGACGACGGCGATGATCGCCGCCGACACGTCGTTGATGATCCCCTCGGTTTCGAGGGCGGCGGCCACCCGGTCCCGGACCGGCACGACCTGCAGGATCGGGGTGACGACCGTCGGGCCGGTCGCGACCAGCAGCGCGCCGATCAGGAAGGAGAGGTCCCACGGCTGGCCCAGCGCATACCTGATCGTCAGGGCGGTCCCCACGAGGGCGATGGCGGCCCCGACCGTGACGAGTCGGAGCGTCGCCGCCGGGGCCTCCTTGATGCGGTCGATCCGGAGGTGGAAGGCCCCCTCGAAGACGATGATGGCGACCGAGAGCCCGACGATGGCCGGAAGTGCGTCCGCGCCGAACGTCGCCGCCGAGAGGATCCGGCTCCCGAACAGCAGGCCGGAGAGCGGTCCGAGTATCAGGCCCGCGGAGATGAGAAAGATGATACTCGGGACCTGAAACCGGGCCGCGAGTAGCTGCGCACCCACGCCGAGCCCGATGATAGCGGCGACCAGCGGAATTATCTCGCCGGTGGCCACGTCCAACCCTCCATACACCCGGGCCGACGAGCGCGCGGGGCTTAAACGCACTCACTCGCCGTCGTCGAAATTATCACCCCGTCCCGCCAGTATCGGAATATCGGCGACGATAATTTTACCCGCACCTATTTATGCCGCTCTGTATCAAACTATGATAATGAGCCTCGCGAGCCGTGTCTCGGCGCTCCTCCGGTCGGCCACGTCCGACTCCGGCGACCCGGACGGTGGGCCGGCGACCGACGGAGCGACGGGACGCGCGGAGACGGCGGAACGGGATTTGGAAACGGAGACGGACGGACAGGCCGGCGAGAGCGACGCGTCGGCTTCGACAGCGTCGGTGGACGGTGCCGAAGGGACCGAACTCGAGGCGGACGATGCCGAGACGGACGGAGCCGACGAAGAATCCGTCGATGGCGATGCCGAGGCGGACGGTCCCGAAACAGCACCCGACGACGGTGAATCCGAGCCGGTCGCAGCGGACGGGGGCGCACAGGCCGCCACGGCACCGCTCGAAGCGACGGCACGGGAGTTCCGGGACGCGATGCAGGCGGCTGCGGGCGGCGACTTGGGCCAGCGCCTCGACACCGACCGCGAGAACGAGGCCATGGCCGAGGCCGCGACCGCGTTCAACGAGCTGCTCGCCGACCTCTCGGAGACGGTCGACGACCTCGACGAGTTCGCCGACGAGGTCGACGACAAGACCGAAGAGATGAGCGCCGCGACCCGGGAGGTCCGGGACGCCAGCGAGGACGTGGACTCCTCGATGGACGAGATCACCGAGAACGCCGCCGAGCAGGAGGAACTGCTCGAACGCGTCGCCAACGAGATGACGGACCTCTCGGCGACGGTCGAGGAGATCGCCTCCTCGGCCGACGAGGTCGCAACCATCTCACAGGAGGCGGCCGAACACGGGAAAGAGGGCCGTGACGCCGCCACCGAAGCTCTCGACGAGATGCACGACATCGAGTCCCACGCCGACGCCACCATCGATCAGGTGTCCTCGCTCGAATCCCGGATCGAGGACATCAGCGGCGTGGTCGAGGTGATCGACGACATCGCCGACCAGACCTCGATTCTGGCGCTGAACGCATCCATCGAGGCCGCCCGCGCGGGCGAGGCCGGCGAAGGGTTCGCCGTCGTCGCCGACGAGGTCAAACAGCTGGCCGAGGAGGCGGGCCAGGCGACCGAGGAGATCAGCGAGATGATCGAGGACGTGCAAGAGGAGACGGGCGAGGCCGTCGACGAGGTTCGGGAGATGGGCGACCGCGTCTCGACGGGGACCGAGACGGTCGAGGACGCCCTCTCGGCGCTCGACGAGATCGCCGACCGCGTCGAGGAGGCAAACGACGGCGTCCAGTCGATCAACGACGCCACCGACGAGCAGGCCGCGAGTACCGAGGAAGTGGTCGCGATGGTCGAGGACGTGGCCGAGTTGAGCGAGGAGACCGCCGCCGAGGTCGAAGACGTCTCCAAGGCGACCGGCACCCAGACCACGATGCTCTCGGAAGTGGCCGTCCAGATGGACCGACTGGCCGACCAGGCCAACACCCTCCGAGACCTGCTGGCGGGCTACGAAGACGAGAGCGACGACGGTGACGACGAGTTGTCCTGGGACGACGCGAAAGTCCACGACGGTGCGGACGAAGACACCGACGGTGGCGACGACGACGGTGACGACGAGTTGTCCTGGGACGACGCGAAAGTCCACGACGGTGCGGACGAAGACACCGACGGTGGCGACGACGGCGGTGACGACGAGTTGTCCTGGGACGACGCGCAGGTTCACGACGGAACCTGAGCCCCTCTGTTCCAAATGTTGACAACTGGCGGCGAACATTGATCCTGGTCTGTGAGAACAGTTCACGCCATGGTGGATTGGAGTGTCGACGCCGACGAAGCACAGAACGGACTGTACCTCGATCTGGGTGGCCATTTCGGCCCCGAGGAGGCCAAGAAGGCAAACGAGGCGGCCAGGGAAGCGGTCCAGCGACTCGATCCGGGGTTCGAAGTGATCACCGACCTCTCGGAGTTCGTCCCCGGCGATCAAGACGCCGTCGAGTGCATCGAAGAGGGCAAACAGGCCGTCCGCGAGGCGGGGGCCTTCGCCGCCGTCCGCGCGACGGGCGAGCGGTCGGCGACGGGCCGGATGCACTTCCAGCGCGTCGGTGAGGACGAAGAGGAGTACACCGTCGCCGTGGCCGACACCGTCGAGCAAGCCGAGAAATTCCTGGACAAGCGGACGGCCTCGCAGTAACACGGTTCGACCGCGACGCCCGACTATCAACCATGAAAACTGGCAAACAATTCTTATTGTGGGTTGGTAACAAACCTGGAGTATGGCGGACTGGAGTGTCGACACAGACGAAGCACAGAACCGACTGTACATCGAACTCGTCGGGAGTCACGATCCGGAGATGGCCAAGGAGTCCTCGGAGGCGGTCAAGGCGGCGGCCGAACGGCTCGATCACGGGTTCGAGGTCATCACCGACATTTCGGAGTTCATGCCGGGCGATCAAGAGGCGGTCAAGTACATCGAGGAGGGCAAGAAGGCCGTCCGGGAGAACGGTGCGGCGGCGGCCGTCCGTGTGATGGGCGAGGGGTCGGCGACGGGCCAGATGCACTTCGAGCGCGTCGGTGAGGACGAAGAGGAGTACGCCGTCGCCGTGGCCGACACCGTCGAGCAGGCCGAGAAGCTGCTCGACAAGCGCGCGGCTTCGCAGTAACACGGTTCGACCGCGAGCGCCCTGGCTATCAACCGTGAAAACCGTGCGGCAATTCTTATCGTGGATTGATAACGACGCACGTGTATGGCGAACTGGGACGTAACAGTCGACGAAGCGAAACAGCGTGTCGCCCTGAAACTGGGCAGCGGTCTCTCCGTCGAGGAACAGGCCGCGGCGTCGGACGCCTGTATCGACGCGGCGAAACGACTCGACGACGGGTTCGACCTGGTCAACGACATGCGAACCTTCGAGCCCACGAGCGAGGAGGCCCTGCAGGAAGTCGAACGCGGCAAGCGCGGCCTCGCTCAGAACGGCATGGGCGCCGCGGTCCGCGTCGTCGCCGAGTCGACGGTCACGCAGCTGCAGTTCGACCGGGCCGGCGAAGACGCCGAGGACTACGAACTCGCCAAAGCCGAGTCCGGCGAGGAAGCCGAGAAACTACTCGACAAGCGCCGCGAACAGGCGTCGCAGTAGTCCGTCGCCAGGTCCACTCGCCTATCAGTGCTGAAAACGCCGCGGCAATTCTTAAGCACCGGTGGGTGTCAACTCCGGGTATGGGCAGTTGGAACATGGAAATCGACGAGGAGAAACAGCGCGCCTACCTGACACTGGCGGGCGACCTGGGCCCCGAAGGGCACGCCGAGGCCGCCGACGCCTGTGAGCGGGCCGCGGAACGACTCGACGAGGGATTCGACCTGATCAACGACATGCGGACGCTCAAGCCGTCCGACGAAGAGGCCATGCGCGAGACCGAACGCGGCAAGCGGGCACTGGCGAAGGGCGGTATGGCGGCGGCCGTCCGGGTCGTCTCCGAGTCCACGACGGGCCAGATGCGGTTCGACCGGGCCGGCGAGGGCGAGGAGTCCTACGCCGTCGCGAAGGCCGAATCCGTCGAGGAGGCCGAGCAACTGCTCGACAAGCGTTCACAGGAGGCCTGACCCATGGGTGACTGGGACGTGCGGATCGACGAGTCGAAAAACCGGCTCTACCTCACGCTGGACGGGCAGTTGAGCGTCGCGGAAGCGGAGGCTGCCGCTGACGAGGTGATCGAGAAGACCGGACGGCTGGAGCCGGGGTTCGACGAGGTAAACGACATGCGGACGTTCAAGACGACCGACGAGGCGGCGCTGGAACACATCGAGCGCGGGAAACGCGGCATCGTCGAGAACGGTGTAGCGGCCGTCTGTCGCGTCGTCTCCGAATCCGTGACGGGCCAGATGCAGTTCGACCGGGCCGGCGAGGGCGAAGAGGAGTACCCCGTCGCCAAAGCCGACTCCGTCGAGGAGGCCGAGAAACTGCTCGACAGCCGGCGATCGGGGTAGCTACGCCGTCCGACTGTCGAGGTAGGTCAGCACGCCACGCGTGTTCATCCGCTCTTCTGCGGTCCCTTTCCGCTCACCCCAGGTCTCGACCATCGACGTGTGTTCGCCGAAGTACTCGATCACGGCGTCGTCGTCCCCGAGTTCGTCGCGTTTCCGTTCGACCGCCCCGACCCACTCCGTCAGCGCGTCGGCGTACTCGGCCAATCGGTCGTCGGTCGCGGCCGGACCGAAGTGCGCGTAACAGAGGACGGCAGGGTCACAGTCCCGGATCGTGTGGAGATCGGCGAGACACTGCTCCAGGTCGAAGTTCGGCGGCGGCGTCGTCTGGCGGACGCTGTCGAGTTCGGGGACGTAGATCCCCGCTGCGTCGGCGGTGAACACGACCGACTCGTCGGACTCTTCGAAGACGACCTGATGGGGCGCGTGCCCGGGCGTGTGGTGGATCCGTAGCACGCGGTCGCCGAGGTCGACGGTGTCGCCTCCGGTGACCTCCCGGATGCGGTCCTCGGGGATCGGCTTCGGGTCCGCGTAGAACTCCCACTGGTCGCCGACGGCCTGTTTCGTCCCCGCGACCAGCCGCGAGGGGTCGACGAGGTGGCGTGCGCCCCGCTCGTGGACCACCACGTCCGCGTTCGGGCAGGCTTCGGCGAGATAGCCCGCGCCGCCGGCGTGGTCGAGGTGGACGTGCGTCAGCGCGATGGTCGCCAGGTCCTCGGGCGCGATTCCCCGCTCGGCGAGGCCGTCGAGGATCGCCCCGTAGTTGGTGCCGATGCCCGAGTCGACGATGGCCGGGTCCTCGCCCTCGACCACGTACACCGCGCCGTACTCCGCGGTGCCGTACATACCCGTATCGACGTAGGAGATACCATCGACGCCGCCTACGGTCACTTCGAAGGAGTCACCGATTGCCATAGCGACAGTCTGACGCTCGTGGTGCAAAGCCGTTCCGGCGGTCGAGAGCCGTGGTAACTCGACTCTCGCCACCTTTATCCATCCACCCGGATTGTATACAGAGGCAATGGCAAACGGTACGGTCGATTTCTTCAACGACACAGGCGGCTACGGTTTCATCGAGACTGACGACGCGGACGAGGACGTGTTCTTCCACATGGAAGACGTCGGCGGCCCGGATCTCGAAGAAGGACAGGAAGTCGAATTCGACATCGAACAGGCCGACAAGGGCCCCCGCGCGACGAACCTCGTTCGTAACTGAACGGATTCGGACCGCGATTTTTCAGTGACGCTCTCCGGTGAGCGACGGCTGTGTCCGGACGCCGGTCTGCCGCCCCTTGCTCACTGCTCCCGGCCACCGTCGGCGACGGTCGCGTCCGCCGGTTGCTCGGCGGTGTCGACCTGGAACGTCGAGAGCATCCGCCGGAGTTCGCGGGTCCGTTCGGCGAGTTGTCCCGCGGCGTCGGAGACCTCGTCGATGGAGTCGGTCGCCTCCCCGGCGGCGTCCGTAACGGTTTCTGCCTGCTGGGCCGTCTGCTCGGAGACGCTTGCGACCTCGTCGACCATCGCGACGATCCCCTCCGCGGAGTCGGCCTGGTCGTCGGTCGTCCGGGCGATGCTCTTGAGGCCGGTGTCGACCTCGTCGACGCCGTCGACGATCTCGTCCAGTGCCTCGGTCAACTCCGCGACCGACTCGACGCCGTCCGTGATCTGTGACTCGGTGGCCCGGATGTCGTCGGCGCTCTCGTGGGCCTGGGCCTGGACCTCCTCGACCTGTGCCTGGATCTCCGTGACGACGTCTTTGGTCTCGCTGGCGAGCTCTTTCACCTGGTCGGCGACGACGGCGAACCCGTCGCCGGCGTCCCCGCTGTCGTCCCCTGCACGGGCCGCCTCGATGTTGGCGTTCAGCGCCAGGATGCTCGTCTGCTCGGCGATGTCGTCGATCAACGCCGTCGCCTCGCTGACCTGCTCGATCTCGGCGGCCAGCTCCTCGATGGCGGTAACGGCCTCGGCGATCCGTCCCTCTACTTCGCGCATCTCGGCGATGGTTTGCTCGGCTTGGTCGCGGCCGTCTTCGCCGAGTCGTGCGACACGATCCGACTCCGTAGCGATCTCGTCCGTCGTGGCCGCGACCTCTTCGATGGCCGCCGACAGGTCGTTGACCTCGTCGGCCGTGCGCTGGAGGTCCTCGGTCTGCTCGCGCGCGCCAGCCGAGATCTGCGTGACCGAGTCGTTCACCGCCGCGCTGGCCTCCCGGACCTCGGCGGCGCTCTCCTCCACGTCCGTGCTGGACTCGGCCACGTCGTCGGTGAACTCCTCGACATCGGCGACGGTCGCTTCCAGCGACGCGATCATGTCGTTGAACGACGTGGCGATGGCGCGCATCGCCTCGCTGTCGGCCTCGGGGTCGAGGCGCTCCGTGAGATCCCCCTCCGCGCAGGCAGCCATGACCTCGCTGTATCGTTCGGCTTCCGCTTCGAGTGCCTCGTTGAGTCGCTGGGTCTGCATCTCGGACTGTTCGGCTTCCTCGCGTGCGCGCTCGGCCTCGGCGCGGGCGTCCTGGGCCTCGTCCAGGGACTCCTCCAGGGAGTCCCGCATCGAGTCGAACTCGTCGTACAGCACGCCGACCTCGTCGATCCGGTCGGTCGACAGTTCCACGTCGAGGTTTCCGGCACCGATCTCTTTGGCCCGGTCGGCCAGCCGCTGGAGCGCCAGCGCGAGGTTGCCGCCGACGGTGACACCGAAGATGCCGAGGTTCAACGCGACGACGTATATGAGCGCGACGATTGCCGCGGTCGCGACGTTGCGGTCGGCATAGACCGTCCCGGCTGGTGCGTGGCTCACGACGTGCCAGCCCGTCCCGGGGACGGCCGCTGTCGTCGCGACCAGCTCGGTCTCGCCGACAGTCCCGGTCGCAGTGCCGTTCGCCGCCAGGGCCGCGGCACCCGCGGCACGTTCCCCGTCGTCGGTCGCGAGCACGACCTCGCCCTCCGCCGCGAGCGTCGTGTTGTAGCGCCCGTCCGTGAGTCGGTCACGGAGCGTCTCGGCCGCGCCCGCCACGACGACGTACCGACTCTCGCCAGCCGTGGCGACGACTGGAATCACCGAACTGTCCCCGGCCACGGCGGTCCGCGAGTCACCGACGGCGACCGAACCTCCGCCGCTCGGTGTCGCCACCGAGAGTGACTGGCCGACCGCGCTCGACCGCGAACTCGCCGCGATCTGCCCGTCCTCGACGTAGTGGATCGCGCCGACCCGGTCGGAGCCAGCGGCGGCCGCGGCGAGGTAGTCGCCGATTCGCGCCGTATCGCCGCTTTCGACGGCGTCCGTGGCCGCGACGCTCGTCGCCAGGTCGGCGTTGGCGTCGATCCACAGCGCGGCGGTGTCGGCGCTCTCGTTCGCGTCGGTCGCGAGTGCGGCGTCGGCGGACGCGCCGAGTTCGCCCGCGACGTTGCCGTAGAAGAAGACGGCGGACACGAGCGTGACGGCGAACACCAGGGCGAGCGTCGCCGCGATCTTCAGGCTGTAGCGCGATCTGATCCGGTCGGGGACGAGTCGGTCTGCGTTCATCGGTAGCTCCCTCCGGTGAAGGCGTGACGGTCGGTGACGGGGCGGCAGGCGAGTTCACGGCGGGATGTGGTCACCGTCATGGTCAGTCGTCGGCTGGTGTTTCCGCGGTGTGTCGATCCGTTTCCGATCCCGTCAGGAACGTGAGCGGCGAGGGGTGGGTCCCGGTCAGTGACCTGATTGCCGGTTCCGAGCGCAGGATCAGCCCGGTGAGGGCCACGTGACTGAACAGGTCCAGATAGGCGGAGACGTAGATGCCGGTGAACGCACCGAGCAGGCCGAGCGCCTGTCGCGTCGTCAGCGCGACCAGCAGGTAGGTGATCAGCATGATGAGCTGGACGTTCCGGAGTTTCCCGAAGAGCAGTCGTCGGTCGTCGGACACGGACGCGGCCGCCCGCGTGTACGGCCGGAGTAGCAGCCACAGCGAGTAGGCGAACCCACTGAGTACCAGCAGACTCGCGATGCTGTCGAACGGCGGCGGCGCGAGATGGCGGATCATCGCCCCGAAGGAGAACGCCCACAGGCCGAGGACCCCGGAGAGGATGACCCCTCGGTCGGCGTTCGCGATCTGACCCGTGTACGCCGCGATGAACGCGTATATGATCCCGTAGTCCAGAAACCGGGTGACGTACACCGGCGCGCCCGCCGGCCCGTGAAACAACAAGATCCCGGCCGCCATTCCGGCGTAACTCACCGTGAGCGACGCCATAGCGGCCGGTGCGAATAGCATGTGTCGGCGCGTCGCGCCCTCGAACCGGCGAACCCAGGCGACCAGTACGATTGTCAGTAGTAGCGCTACGATGGCAACTGCCGCGTAAAGCGTCTGTTCTTCGAATAGCATCGTCTCAGTCCTGTCGTCGGCCGCCGTCGCGTGTCCACGACCTACCCCGTAGCGACGGGTCGACCGCTGTTTGGCCAGTTCAGAGGGTCAAAGCGGTTATAAATTCGCGGGCGGTTTCACGCGTCGAACCACGTGTCGCTCCGATGGACGCCACGCCAGCGCCGCCGAGAGCGACACGGTTTTGCCACGGCACGGAAAAATTCCGAGCAAATGATCAGCAGGCAGTTCCTCCGGGAGAATCCCGACACGGTCCGGGAGGCTCTGGAGACGAAGGGCGTCGACGACGTGGACCTCGACCACATCCTCGAGATCGACGCGGAGTGGCGTGAGCTGAAAGCCCGCGGTGACGACCTGCGCCACGAGCGCAACGAGGTCTCCTCGAAGATCGGCCAGCTCAAACAGGAGGGCAAGGAGGAACAGGCCCAGGAAGCCATCGACCGGTCGAGCGAACTCAAAGCCGAACTGGAGGACGTCGAGGACCGCGCCGACGAACTGGAGTCGGAACTGGAGGCGGCCCTGCTGGAACTCCCGCAGATCCCCCACGAGGACGCCCCCGTCGGCGACGACGAGAGTGACAACGTCGAGGTCGCCCGCGAGGGATTCGACGACCTGCGTGAGCTCCCCGCCGAGGTGATCCCCCACTACGACCTCGGTGAGGAACTGGACATCCTGAACTTCGAGCGCGGGGCGAAGGTCTCCGGTGGGGGCTTTTACTTCCTGCAGGGTGAGGGCGCGCGGCTGGAACACGCCCTGATCCAGTTTATGCTCGACCTGCACCGCGAGCAGGGCTACACCGACGTGTTCCCGCCGATCCCGGTCAACAGCGCGTCCATGGAGGGGACCGGTCAGTTCCCCAAGTTCGTCGACGACGCCTACCGCGTCGGCGGCGACAACGACGAGCCCTACGACGAGGACGACCTCTGGTTGCTCCCGACGGCGGAGGTGCCGGTCACCAACATGTACCGCGATGAGATCCTGCTGGACGACGACCTCCCGCTCAAACACCAGGCCTACACGCCGAACTTCCGGCGGGAGGCGGGCGAACACGGCACGGAAACCCGAGGGATCGTCCGCGTCCACCAGTTCAACAAGGTCGAACTCGTCAACTTCGTGCGCCCGGAGAACAGCTACGACCGCCTCGAAGACCTCCGCGGCGAGGCCGAGGCCGTCCTCGACGAACTCGGCTTGCCCTACCGCGTGCTGGAGATGTGTACCGGCGACATGGGCTTCACCCAGGCCAAGAAGTACGACATCGAGGTGTGGGCCCCCGGCGACGACATGGACGACGGCCCCGAAGAGGGCGGCCGCTGGCTCGAAGTGTCGTCGGTCTCGAACTTCGAGGCCTTCCAGGCCCGGCGCGCCGGTATCCGCTTCCGGCCCGAGCGCCACGAGTCCGCGGAGTACCTGCACACCCTGAACGGCTCCGGGCTGGCCGTCCCCCGCGTGATGGTCGCCATCATGGAGTACTACCAGAACGACGACGGCACCGTCACCGTCCCCGAATCTCTCCGGGAGTACATGGGCGGCCAAGAGGTCATCGAGGGCCACGAACCCGTCGGCGAGAGCGCCGTCGGCGCGGGCGAGAAGGACTAGGCCTGCGTATACGTGTGGATCGACCGGACGTTTTCGCCGTCGAAGGCAAATACGTCCACGAACGAGACGACCGGCTCGCCGTCGGGGTCGAGTAGCCGACCGCGGACGGCGATTTCACTCTCGCCGCGTTCGGGAGCAGTGGCGTAGACAGCATCCAGCGGATGGCTCGTCGCTTTCATCGGTCGTTCCTCGCGCATGAAGGCCACGAACCGGTCCCGGCCCTCGATGGTGCGGTCGGGGCGGTAGTGGACGAAGTGGGGGGCCAGCAGGTCGGCCAGCGTCTCGTAGTCGTCTTCGTCGAGCGTCCGGTAGTACTCTCGGGCGGTCGCCTCGCGGTCCATGCCCGTCCTTGGGAGGCGGGGGCCGAGAAAGTGTGGGCCCCGGCTCGTTCACTCCGTCGGATCTTTCAGGTCGAGTTCGATGTCCTCGTCCTCGTCGTCGTCGCCGTCCTCGCCGTCCGCGTCGTCGGATCCCGTATCCGCCGACACTGGTTCCTCGGACGCTGGTTCGTCGTGCCCGTCGTGTGGAGTCGCGTCCTCGTCACCGCCGTCGTCCACCACGTCGAATTCGACGGCGCTGGAGACGCCGTCGGCGCTTGCCCCCTCTACGGTACCGTCCGCGCTGTCGCTTTCGGCCGTGTCCTCGTCGTCGACGGACACGTCTTCGACGGCGGCGTCCACGTCGTCCTGTTCGCCGGGGTCGCCGTCGGCGTCACCGCCGGGTTCGGACGTGTCCTCGTCCTCGGCGGGGTCGGTCGGCGCGTCGAGCGCGTCCTCGTCGGGTTCCGTGGCGGACCGCTCCGTCGCCGCCCCGTCCGCGTCGAGCGTGATGTCGTCGGGGTCGGGCGGTTCGCCGATGTCGCGGGCGGTCTCCAGTGGTGTCTCGGCGTCCTGCCGGAGTTCGTCGGCCTCCTTCCCGTCGCCGCTGGCGTACTCGCTGGCGGACTCGGCCAGCCATTCGGCGGCCTGCCAGAGCGCCGTGGCCTTCTCCTGGGCGCGCTCGAACCCCTGTTCGAGCGGTTCGGACTCGGCGAACCGGACGGCGCTCTCGAACTGGTCGGCCGATTCCTGAAACTCCTCCATCGCCCGCTGGAAGTCGCCCTGCGCGATCAGCCAGTCCCGATCCTCGAAGCTCTTCATCGCGCTGGTGAAGGCCCGCCGGGCCTCGATGTAGTGGGCGTGGCCGACGCGGTAGCGCCCGACGGCGGTCGAGTCGCCGCCGATGGACGAGACTGCCTCCCGGACCGCGTCGATGTCGGGCCGCTGTTCGAGGTCGGCGGTCGACCACGCGTACTGGATCACGCCCTCCTGATCGATGACGAACACCGCGCGCTCGGACAGCAACTGGTCGCTGTCCAGGGCCACGTCGTAGGCATCGATGGCCTCGCCGTAGGTGTCGCTCAGGAGCGGGATCGACAGGGAGTACTCCTCGGCGTACGCGCGGTGGCTGAACACGCTGTCGGTGCTGACGGCGAAGATGTCCACGTCTCGCTGCATGGTGAACAGGTCCAGTTCCGTCAGGTCACAGGAGTCGTCCTCACAGGCGGGGTTGAAATCGGCCGGATAGAACGCCAGCACGACGATTCCCTCGCCAATGTAGTCCTCGAGGGAGACGTCTCTCGGCGCGCCGTCGACCACGCCGGGCAACGTAACCGTCGGGGCCACCGTCCCTTCCGATAGCACATCCGAAACTCTACTGCAAGGGACTTAAAGCCTGACTGCGTTTGTCCAGTCGATGGGCGCATACGGCCTGCACGTCCGCTACGAGGGCGACGACGATCCCGACAAGTGCAGCGCCCGGAAACTCGCGCGGTTCGACCTCGCGGAGTTACACCGGGCGACCCGGTCGACACCACCAGGTATCGTTCTCAACCCCTTCGCCGACCGGGTCCTCTCGCCAGAGGACGGCGTCGGATCCGGCGTGCGCCACGACCGCCTCGTGGCACTGGACTGCTCGTGGGAGACCGCCGAACGCGAGGCCTTCGATCTGGAAGGCATCCACCGGGCCCTGCCCTTCCTCGTCGCGGCCAACCCCGTCAACTACGGGACGCCCTTCGAGTTGAACACCGTCGAAGCCTTCGCCGGCGCACTGTGTATCCTCGGCCAGCGCGACCACGCCGAGGAACTCGTGTCGAAGTTCACCTGGGGCCACACGTTCCTCGAACTCAACGACGAACCGTTGCGTCGCTACGCCGAATGTACGAACTCCGCGGAGATTCTGGACGTGCAGGACGACTACCTCGACCGGGAGTAGCTCACGGCTCCTGCCGACCGTGGAACTCCTCGGAGAGGAACATACTGTTGCCGTCGCCGTAGAACGTGTCGAGCGCGCGGAGGGTACCGATGTACGCGCCGATGGCGATGATGCTCACGGTGACGACGAGGCCGAACGCGAACCAGAAGAACTCGAGGACCATGCTCCGACTAGTTTGCCGACCGTCTTCAAATCCAGTGATCGTGTCCAGGCTCGATTCTGCCCGTCAGGACCACCGGAACCCCACAGGCTCGGCCGGCGGGTCGAGCGGGCTCGGTGCCAGATCGCCCTCGAAGTCGGGGTCGTTGTACCCGCCGGGAGCCACGTCGTTCGGACTGTCGGGATAGAACAGCGCAGCCAGCGCCTGGATGTGGCCCCGACCCACCCCGAGCTCGAACTGGCCGCCGCCGTACATCCGGACGTCGTGGTCCATGCAGTACTCGATGCTCGCGAAGAGCGATTCGACGCTGCCAAAGCGAGAGGGCTTGATGTTGAGCCAGTCGGGCTCGAACGGCAGGGCCTCGATGCTCTCGACCCCGGTGATCGGGGCGTCCCAGGAGACGCGGCCCTCGCGGCCCTCGAACAGCGGGCGCGTCTGGTCGGTGAGATTTGGATCCTCGATCACGGCGTCGGGGAAGGTCTCCAGTACGAGTTCGTAGAGGTCGGGATCCGGCGGCGCGTCCACGTCGGTCCCCGAGTACTGGCCTTTCAGGTCACAGATGCGGACGGGCGCGAGGTCGGCGACCGCGGCGGCCAGCTCGGCGGGCCAGTCGGTCGTCGGGTCGAGTTTGAACTCCGTGCCGGGACGCACGTCGAGGACCTGCTCCAGCCGATCCGTCGTGGGTGGCTCGCCCAGCCGCGTGCTGACGACGAACTGGACTGGATCGTACGTGCGGTCGAGCGCCGACGCCAGGTCGAGGTCGTTCTGGCGGAGCGCCAGGTCGAGCGCGGCGCTCTCGACGCCCCACCGGCGGTAGTGCCGGAAATCCTCGCGCTCGGGCGGCGTCGGAAACAGGTCCAGTTCGCCAACCTGCTCGGAGAACTCGGCGAACGTGGACTCGCCGGTGAGATCGGGGAAGCCCGCCTCGGCGATGTCGTGGTGGCGGTCGGTCTCGTAGGTCACGTCCTCGCCGTTCCCCGTCTCGCCCGCCCCCGAGAGCGCGACGGTCGTGGTGGCGCGAGCGAACCCGCTGGTGGTGTCTCGCTCTTGGAGTGTCAGGTCGATCTCCTCGACGACGAGGGGTAGGTCGGCGACCCGGTCGTAGAACATAGTGTGGATAGGGTGGGTGGGATAAAAAAGCCAGTCCGGGTCGTCTCGGAACACTTAACCACGACGACGGGGAACAGGCGCTCATGGCTACGTTCGAGAAAGCGGAAGACCGCATTCTGGCGAAGATGATCTGCATGCGGTGTAACGCGCGCAACCCGAACGAGGCGGACCGCTGTCGGAAGTGTGGCTACGGGAACCTGCGACCGAAGAACCGCGAACGCAACGCGGCCTAGAGTTCTCGTAACGCCGCTCTGGCGGCGTCGCTGACCGTCGGCTCGGAGTGGCGTCGCAGTCGCTCCAGCAACGGTTCCGCGTCGTCGATCCCGGCGGCGGCCGCGGCGTGGCAGAGCCCGGCCGCCTTGTCGGGGTCGATGTACACGTCGCTCCCCGGTTTCTTGTCGGCCTCCAGTTCGGCCTCCAGCGAGTCGACCAGCCGAGCCGCCTCGGGCGCGACGACGCTGGGGTCCTCGTCGGCGACGTGTTCCAGCGCCCGCGCGAACGCCCCGCGCTGTCTCGAGCCGACACCCTCCAGGACCGTCGTACCCTCGATCAGTGCCGGAACGTGATCGAACAGGCGCCCCGGTCGCTGTTCGGCCAGCGCGGTGATCCCGTCGGCCGCGGCGCGTGACACCGCGTGTTCCTCGGATTCGGTGGCCAATCCGACGAGCCGGTCAACGTCGACCTCGTCGGGCGATTCCTTGGCGGTTCCACGGAGCCGGTTGGCCGTCTCCAGCGCCGTCTCGTCGCCACCGAAGACCCAGTCTCGGAGTCCCACGGTTGGTATTGGGGGGTGTCATCCCAATCTCTTATAAACTGTGTGGATTCGGATACACACGTCTTTTTATGTGGTCGGGTCGCTCGCGGTGTTACTCGTCTGGGTACTTCGGTTCCCGCTTCTCCGCGCGCTCCAGTGCCGTCTCCACAACGTCGCGCACGTCACCCTCGAAGGTGTCGCCGTGCCCGGCGTACATGTGTTCGACGCCGGCAGACTCGCTTCGCTCGGCTCCCGAGGCCGCGCTCGCATCGCTCGCGCGACCCCCCTCGGGCATGCGGTCGAGCAGGTCGCGGATGCTCTCGATCAGCCGGTCGCGTGACTGGCCGGCCATGTCGGTCCGCCCGAACGAACCGTAGTCGAACGCGCCGTCGTCGTGGACGACGACGTCGCCACTGAACAGTGTCGTTTCGCTGACCAGCGACACGTGGTCGTCGGCGTGACCGGGTGTGTACACCACGTCGAACGCCTCGTCGCCGATCATGACCTGATCCCCGTCGTCCAGTTCGACGGTCCGGCGGTCGTGGGGAGCGTAGGCGTACAGCTCGGCGTCGAACTCGTCGAGGACGGCGTCCAGCTGTGCGACGTGGTCGCCGTGCTGGTGGGTGAGGATGACGGCGTCGATGTCCCGGGTGTGGGTCCGAATTTCGTCGACGACGCCGTCCACCGCGCCGGCGTCGACCAGGACGGCGCGCTCGCCCAGCGCCAGGTAGGCGTTGCAGGTGAACGTCTCCGCGTCGGCCGTGACGTTGTACACGTCCATGTTCCCGTGGTCGGTCGGGGGGCGTATCAGGGTACCGGGCGGCGAGATACTTTTGACGCTGCAACTCAAATGAACGCACATGGGGTTCGGGAGCTACGACGAGTCCGAACAGGAAAATCAGGACTACGACACTGATTTTGAGGACGACGACGGCGTATCAACATCCGAGAACACCCACGACGGCGACGTCGAGTACGAGTTCAGCGCGTCGAACGACGAACTCCTCGACAAACTCAAACACATCAAAGAGGACGAAGACGAGAACACGTGAAGCGAGGGGTCCGTGCCCTCGGGGTCGCCGAGTCCTTTCGCGAGGACTGGAGCACGCTCGCCGGTGTCGTGACCCGCGCGAGCAGCGTCGTCGACGGCTTCGCGTTTACCACCTGCACCGTCGGCGGGACCGACGCCACGGACGCCATCTGTGCGCTGTTCGACGATCTCGGCCGCGACGACGTGCAGTACGTCCTCGTCGCCGGGATCGCTCCCGCCTGGTTCAACGTCGTCGACCTGCACCGGGTCGCCGACCACACTGACCGACCGGTTCTGTCGGTGACCTACGAGGAGAGTAACGGGCTGGAGTCCGCACTCCGCGAACAGTTCGACGGCGACGCCCTCGACCGACGGCTGGCGACGTACCGCGATCAGCCCGACCGCCAGCGTGTCTGCGTCGCCGACGACACCGTCTTCGTCCGCGCCGTCGGCCTCGACGACGACGCGGCGGCTGCGGTCGTCGACGGTTTCACGCCGGAGGGTGGCCGCCCGGAACCACTCCGGGTCGCGCGCCTGGCCGCCCGCGGGGCTGACGATTTCCGGCGCGATGGCTCGGCCTGACGACCCGGTGCAGGCGACTCACTTTTGGTCCCGCCTGCCGGAGCGTCCCCATGGGCGAGATGGAGGATCTGGAGGTAGTCGAATGCACGCGCTGTCCCGGCCTCGCCGAGTGCCGGAGCCGGATCGTCAACGGCGTCGGCCCCGCGGACGCGGACCTGCTGTTCGTCGGCGAGGGACCCGGGGCCAACGAGGACGACCAGGGCGAACCGTTCGTCGGCCGGAGCGGCACGGTACTCGACGACGCGCTCCGGACCGCCGGGCTGGCGCGGGCCGACGTGCGGATCACCAACTGCGTGCGCTGTCGGCCGCCGGATAACCGCGACCCCCGGCGCGAGGAACTGGCCAACTGCCGGGAGTACCTCGACCGGGAGATCGACGCCGTCGATCCGACGGTGATCGTCACGCTCGGGAAGGTGCCGAGCGAACACCTCCTGGATCGAGACGTCGCCGTGACCGGCGAGGCCGGCGACACGTTCGACTGCCCCATCGCGGGCGAGACCCGGACCGTCATGGTCTCGGTCCACCCGGCGGCGACGCTGTACGACCGGAGTCAGGAGACGACCTTCGAGGGAACCATCCAGCGGGCCGCCGACCTGACGGGCGCGGGTGGGCAGTCGACGCTCGGCTCGTTCTGAGTGACGATGCAACGTTCGACCGTAGCGGAACTGACTTGACCGGCACCCGCCAACCAGCACACATGAGTGCGACCCAGACGGCCGCCGAAGTGGTCGTCGTCGACTACGGGCTGGGGAACCTCCGGAGCGTGACCCGCGGGCTGGAGCGGGCGGGCGCGTCGGTGGCAGTAATCGAGGAACCGGCCGCCGTCGACAGCGCCGACGGCATCGTCCTCCCGGGCGTCGGCGCGTTCAGCGAGGGCATGGAGAACGCCGGCCCCTTCCGGGCGGCGCTGGCCGACGCCGCCGACGCGGGCACGCCGCTCTTTGGCATCTGCCTCGGGATGCAGATGCTCCTGACCACGAGCGAGGAGGCCGACCACGCCGGCCAGGGCGAGGCCGAAGGGCTGGACCTGATCCCCGGGACCAACCGGCGGTTCCACGGCGACCAGAAGGTGCCCCACATGGGCTGGAACGAACTCGACGTACAGCGAGACCACCCGCTGGTCGACGGGGTCGACAGCGTGGGATCGCAGATCCCACAGGCAGACGGAGTCGCCGAAGGCGGCTCCGTCGACGGGGACCACGCCTACTTCGTCCACTCCTACTACGCCGAACCCGAGGCCGACGCGGCGGTGGTCGCGACGACCGACTACGGACCCGACTTCCCGAGTATCATCGCCGACGAGAGCGGGACCGTCTTCGGCACGCAGTTCCACCCGGAGAAGTCGGGGGAGACGGGACTGCAGATTCTGCGGAATTTTGTCGATATCTGTGCGGAGCGCTAGTCCGTCGTACCGGGTGCGAACGAAGTGAGCACCCGGCTTTTTCGCCCACGTTTTTGCCGCGAGTGGTGCGTGAAGCGCACCCGAGCGGGAAAAAGGTGGATCCGGAGAAGTCGGGGGAGACGGGACTGCAGATTCTGCGGAATTTTGTCGATATCTGTGCGGAGCGCTAGTCCGTCGTACCGGTCGCGAGCGGAGCGAGCGACCGGCCTTTTTCGCCCACGTTTTTGCCGCGAGTGGTGCGTGAAGCGCACCCGAGCGGGAAAAAGGTGGTCGTGGAGATCTGCGCGGAGGGGTGAGCGCGGCTTTGCGGACGGTTTCAGGGTTCCGACGTTGCCAGCGGCAGTGAGACGGTGACGGTGTTACCGTCGTCGTCGGTCTCGAAGCTGATGGTGCCGTCCGAGAGGTCGACGACCCAGTAGACCAGCCAGAGGCCGAGGCCGCTGGTGTGGGTGACGTCGTCCATCTCCTGCTCGCCGGTCAGGACGCGGTACTCGTAGTCGGGGATCGGGGGGCAGGTGTCTTCGATTTCGACGACGGCGCGGTCGTCGACCTGCGCCGCGGTAATCCGGATCCACGGCGCGTCGTCGGCGTGTTTCGCGGCGTTGCCGAGCAGTTCCTGGATCGCGGTGCCGATCTCGCCGAGCGCACAGGCCGGCAGCGACGGCGGGAGGTCGGTCTCCACGTCGACATCGTAGTCGTCCTCGACCGTCGCGATGGCGTTCTCGATGGTGGTCGTCAGATCGACTCGACACGGCGTGACGGGATCGGTGAGCAACTCGATAGTCCGGCGCTGTTTCTCGGCTTTGTGGAGCAGTGCCTGGGCGGTTCGCTCGATGGCTGCGGCGTGGCTCGGCGGATCGTCTTCTGGGTGTTCGGACACGTACTCTGCGTGGCCGATGACGGTGTTGAGGTCGTTGCGGAGGTTGTGTCGGAGGAGCGTGTCGATCACGCGCAACTGTCGCTCGCGGCGTCGCCGGTCGGTCACGTCGCGTGTGAACCCGACGATCCGGACGACTTCGCCCGCCTCGAAGATCGGCTCGGCCTGCACCCAGACCCAGCAGCTGTAGTCCTGCCGGGGGTTGACGCGGTACTCCATATCGACCGATTCGCCGGCCGAGAGACGGGTCATGGCGTCCTGAACTGCCGACCGGTCGTCGGGGTGGGTCGCTTCGAGGAAGCGCCGGGGGTCCGCCCGGATGTCCTCGACCGGCTGGCCGTAGATCGACTCGTAGGCCGCGTTGAGAAAGAGCAACTCCGACCAGTCGGCCGAGAACATCCACAGCACGTCGTCGGCCTTGGCGGCGAGTTCTTCGAGTCGCTCGGCGGTCGCGTCGCGCTCGCGTTCGGCCCGGACGCGCTCGGTCACGTCCCGCGAGCTGACGACGTACCCCTCCTCCGGGTCGGTGAGTTCGGCGATGCGGCTCTCCAGCCAGACGTAGGACCCGTCATCGGTCCGATGGCGGTACTCGACCGTCCTGTCGTACTCCGTACCCGCGACGAGCCGTTCGAACCGCGACAGGACCCGTTCGCGGTCGTCGGGGTGGATGTACTCGAAGGCGGTCTCCCCACGGAGTTCCTCGGGGTCGAAGCCGAGAACCTCCGCTGTCGCCCGGTTCAGGTAGCGGAAGGTCCCCTCCTCGTCGAGAACGACGATCTTGTCCCGGGCGTGTTCGAGTAACGCCTCGGCTGGACCGGACCATTCCATCAGTTAAGAGCGGCCGGCGACGATAAAAAAGGTGCGTGTGAATATCGCGCCGTTTCGGCGTGAAAAAATTCCACTCAGTAGAACGCGATGGGGCCCGTCTCGGACCCCTCTTCCTCGGTGACCTTCTCGCGGGCGTCCTCGAAGTCCGCCATACGGACCTCGGTGCGGCCGTCGCGGATGGCGAACATCCCGGCCTCGGTGGTGAGGCTGGCGAGCTCGGCACCGCTGAAGTCTTCGGTCTCGGCGGCGATGGCCGCCAGGTCGAGTTCCTCCGCGAGGTTGAGGTCCTTCGTGTGGATCTCCAGGATGCGTTCGCGGCCCTCGGCGTCGGGCTTGGCCACTTCGATGAGGCGGTCGAAACGACCGGGCCGGAGGATAGCCCGATCCAACATGTCGAAGCGGTTGGTGGCGGCGATGATGCGGATTTCTCCCCTATCTTCGAAGCCGTCCATCTCCGAGAGCAGTTGCATCATCGTCCGCTGGACCTCGGCGTCGCCGGAGGTCTTCGATTCCGTGCGCTTGGCCGCGATGGCGTCGATCTCGTCGATGAAGATGATGGCCGGTTCGCGTTCGGAGGCGAGTTCGAACAGGTCCCGGACCAGCCGGGCGCCCTCGCCGATGAACTTCCGGACGAGTTCGGAGCCGGCCATCTTGATGAAGGTGGCGTCGGTCTCGTTGGCGACCGCTTTGGCGAGCATCGTCTTCCCCGTGCCCGGCGGGCCGTGCAGGAGGACGCCGCTGGGCGGGTCGATGCCCACTTCACGGAACTGCTCGGCGTTGATCAGCGGTTCCTCGACGGCCTCTCGAACTTCACGGATCTGTTCGTCGAGGCCGCCGATGTCCTCGTACACCACGTTCGGGCTGTGGTCGACCTGCATCGCCTGGGCGCGGGCGTCGGTCTCGGCGTCCAGCAGCGTCTGGACGGAGAAGGAATCGTTGATCGCGACCCGGTCGCCCGCCTCCAGGTCCTCCTTGAGGTTCGGCGACACCTCCGTCAGGACCTCCTGGTTGTTGCCGTGCTGTTTGACGATGACACCCTCGTCGGTGACTTCCTCGGCCGTCGCGATGTACAGCGACGACGTTTTGAGCGTCTCGTTCTCTCGTTCCAGCCGGTCGACCTCGCCGCTGAGGTTGTCGCGACGCTCCTGGGCCGAGTCGAGTTGCGACGAGAGCTCGTCGTTGACCTGTTCCAGCTCGATAAAGTGCTCCCGCAACGCATCCAGCCGCTCTTCCGGAGACATCTCCGGATCGAGGTCGAGGCGCGGCCGGTCCGGGAGCGACGGACTCCGGGACATCTGACTGTCGTTGCTAATGGGTGCTCGTAAAAGGGCCTTTGGGTCGCGGCTATCCTACCCCACCCCAGTCCTGACCGACCGAGCCGGCCGATTTCCGATGGTTTAGGTCAGGTCCGCGAACTCGTCGAGGTAGTCGTCGTAGACGCCGAGTGCCGACTCGACCGGCTCGGGCGAAGCCATGTCGACGCCCGCACCCCGGAGCAGGTCCAGCGGGTACTCCCGGGACCCCTTCCGGAGGAAGTCGACGTACTGCTCGGCCGCCGGTTCCCCCTCGTCGAGGATCCGGTCGACCAGCGCGACCGCCGCCGAGATGCCGGTCGCGTACTGGTAGACGTAGAAGGCCCGGTAGAAGTGGGGGATGCGCATCCACTCGCGCGCGATCCGGTCGTCGATCTCCGCAGGCTCGTAGTAGTCGCCTTTCAGGTCCCGGTAGAGTTCGTCCAGCCGGTCGGGAGTTAGCGCCTCGCCGGCCTCGGACAGTTCGTGGGCGCGGTGTTCGAACTCGGCGAACATGGTCTGGCGGTAGAGGGTCGAGCGGAACCGTTCGAGATACTCGTTGAGGACGTGCCGGCGGAGTCGCTCGTCCGCGACGGTGTCGAGCAGGTGGTGGGTGAGCAGCGTCTCGTTGACCGTCGACGCGACCTCGGCCACGAAGATCTCGTAGCCGGAATAGACGTAGGGCTGTTCCTCGCTGGTGAGTTGCGTGTGCAGGGAGTGGCCGAGTTCGTGGGCCAGCGTGTACATCGAGGACACGTCGTCCTGGTAGTTCATGAGGATGTACGGCTGGGAGTCGTAGGTGCCGCCGCTGTAGGCCCCGGACTGTTTGCCGTCGGTCTCGTACACGTCGACCCAGCGCGACTCCAACCCCTCCGCGAGCCGGGACTGGTACTCTTCGCCCAGTGGCGCGACGGCCTCGACGACGTACTCGCAGGCCGCCTCGTAGGTGACTTCCGGGCTCTCACCCTCGACCATCGGGACGTAGAGGTCCCACATCTGCAACTCGTCCGCGCCGATCGCGTCGCGCTTCAGTTCGGCGTGCCGGTGGAGGCTGTCGAGGTTCTCCCGGACCGTGTCCACGAGGTTGTCGTACACGTCGACGGGGATGTTCGGCCCGTCGAGGGCGGCCTCGCGGGCGGTGTCGTAGTTGCGCGCGTTCGCCAGCTTGCTGTCGGTCTTGACGCTGTTCTTGTAGGCCGCTCCGACCGTGTTACGGACCGTCTCCCACTCGTCGTAGAACTGCTCGTACACGTCCCGCCGGAACTCGCGGTCGGAATTTTTCTGGAGCGTCGTGAAGTTGTTGAGCGTGATCCGCTTCGTCTCGCCCTCGGGCGTCTCCACCGCCGGGAACTCCATGTCCGCGTTGGCGAGCGTGTTGTACACCTCCCCGGGTGCACCGGTGACCTCGCCGAGTTCGGCCAGCAGGTTCTCGACCTCGGCCGAGCGGGTGTGGTCTTTCATCCGTAACACGTCGTCGAAGTAGTGGTCGTAGACTTCGAGGTCGGGTTCCTCGGCCACCATCGCCTCGATCTCCTCGCGGTCGAGGTCCTGTAACTCGGGCTCGATGAACGAGGCGGCGCTCTGGGCCTCCGAGGACAGCGATTGGGCCCGCGCGAGCAGGGCCTGGTAGTGGCTGTCGGTCGTGTCCTCGTCACGGCGCATCCGCGCGTAGGAGGTGACGTTCGAGACGGTCCGCATGATCTCCTCGCGGAGTTCCAGTACCGCCAGCAGCGTCTCGGCGTCTTCGGTCACCTGCCCCTCGTACGCCTCCAGGTCCGCGAGCCGCTCCTGCACCTCTTCGAAGGCGTCCTCCCACGCCTCGTCGTCGGCGTAGAGCGCCTCCAGATTCCACTTGTGTTCCGCGTCGATGTCGCTTCGTTCGGGAACCGAACTCATTGCCCCGGCTACGTGCGGGCGCGAAGTAAGCCTTTACGCGCCGGAGGGACCCGCCGGCTCGTCCTCGGCCCGTGCCGGCCGCGGCAAGCATTTGGGGTTGCCGGCCGAACCCGACCTATGGACATCGACCGGGCGCTCGGCCGTGCCTGGCGCGACGACGCCCCCTGGGATCTGCTGACCCGGCTCTGTGAACTCGACGACCGACTGGGCGGGCACCCGGGTGAAGCCCGCGCGGCCGAACTGGTCGGGGACGCCCTCCGCGATGCGGGGGTCAGAGATGTCGAGACGCACCCGTTCGAGATGGCCCGGTGGACGCGCGGGCGGACCGCTCTCACCGTCGCCGTCCCCGACCGCGATCTCGAACGCGAGTTCGAGGCCGTCGCGCTCCCCTACTCCCCCGCCGGCGAGGTGGACGCGGCCCTCGTCGACGTGGGCCACGGGACACCCGAGGAGATCGCCGACGCCGACCTCCGCGACCGCGTCGCGCTGGCGAGTACGGGCACGCCGGTAGGGGCCGACCGACGAATCCACCGGATGGAGAAGGTCGGACAGGCCGCGGACGCGGGCGCGGCGGCGTTTATCTTCGCCAATCACGCCCCCGGACAGCTTCCGCCGACCGGCGCGCTCCGGTTCGGCGAGGCCGCGGCCATCCCGGGCGTCGGCGTCAGCGCCGAGACGGGCGACTGGCTCCGGGAGTACGCCGACGCGGGGGCGTCGGTGTCGCTCTCGGTTACGGCCGACACCGAGCGCGGGACGAGTCGCAACGTCGTCGGCCACCTGGGACCCGACACCGACGACGCGACCCTCCTCGTGGCGCACCTCGACGGCCACGACGTGGGCGAGGCGGCGTTGGACAACGGCTGCGGCGTCGCGGTCCTGCTCGGTGCGCTCCGGATTCTCGGCCACATCGAGAGCGGTCTCGGGACGCGAGTCGTGGTCGCGGCGGTCGGGAGCGAGGAACTCGGCCTGCTCGGGAGCGAGGCGCTGGCCGCGGACCTCGACCCGGACCGGCTCCGGGCCGTCGTCAACTGCGACGGCGTCGGTCGGTTCCGCCGGCTCCGCGCGCTGACTCACACCAGCGATGTGCTGACCGACCTCGCCACGGGCGTCGCCGACGACCTGAACCACCCACTGGAAGTCAGCGAGCGCCCCCACCCCTACAGCGATCACTGGCCCTTTCTCCGTCGTGGGGTCCCGGCGATCCAGCTCCACAGCGAGCGCCCCGACGACGAGGGTCACTGGGAGCGGGGCTGGACCCACACCCGCGCCGACACGCGCGAGAAGGCGGACGTGCGGACGCTCCGCGAACACGCGATGGTCACGGCCCTGCTCATCAGGCGACTCGCCAGTGACGGCCGCGCGCCGCCCCGCGTCGACCCCGCGACCGTCCGCGAGCGACTGGTCGAGACCGGCGCGAAGCCCGGGATGGTCGCCGCGGGTATCTGGCCCGACGAGTGGTGACCGCTCAGCCGTCCTCCTCGGTCGTTCCGCCGACGCCGGCGATCAGGTCCTCGGCCACTCTCGCTCTCGTCGCGTGCCTGACGCGGCGCTCCCGGAAGATCTCGCGGGTGCTGGCCGCGGCCTCGGGGTCGCGCTCGAACGCCAGGTTGGGGTAGGTCACGTCGGCCAAGACCAGCGGCTCCGCCGGTGCGGCCGGGACGCCCGCGGGTCCGGGCAACGGCTCCGCGGCCAGCACGCGGTCGACGGCCCCGAGGTCGCGCTCGCCGCGAGCGATCTCGTCGAGCAGGGCCACGAGCCGGCGGACGAGCTGGCGGGCGAACCCGTCGGCCTGGACCCGCACCACGAGGTACTCACCGTCCCGGTCGATTTCGCCATCCAGGCCCCGCACCGTGCCGTCGTCGTCGGGCGTCAGGTTGTGGAAGTCGTGTTCGCCACGGAGGGCGTCGAGTGCGGCTGTCGCGCGCTCGTCGTCGACGGTCTCGGCCGGTGCGTGGAGATGGTAGACGTACTCGCGACGCGTCGCGTCGTGGGTGGCGTGAAAGTCGGCCGGTGCATCGGCGACGGCCCACACCCGCACGTCGGGTGGGAGTTCGCTGTCGAAGGCCCGTGGGGTCAGCCAGTCGGGCGCGTCGAAGGCAACAGTTTGAGCGAGCGCGGAGACGCCGGCGTCGGTTCGGCCCGCGGCCGCGTAGTTCGGCGGTGCGTCCGACCCGGCGTCCAGTACGTCCAGGTCCGAAAGGGCCGCCAGCAGGGTATCGGAGACGGTAGCCACGTCGGGCTGGCGCTGGAACCCGTGGAACCGTCGCCCGTCGTACGCGACCCGGTACGCGCGCATGGATCGTACCAGTTCGGCGAGCGCGATGAGCGTTTCGACGGCCCCCAGCTGAACTGGTCCCGCGAACTAAGTAGTGCCCGCTGGAAGCAGGGGGTATGTATCACGTGTTACTCGCGACCGAGGACGAGCCCGCAGCGCTCGTCGACACCGTCACCGACCTCCCCGCCGATCCCGAGGAAATCGAGGTCACCGTCCTCAACGTCTTCGAACAGTTCGAGGTTCGCGACGAGGGCGAAGCCGTCTCCTCCGAGGCTATCTACGACGAAGACGACGTGCCCGAGAGCGTCACGACGGCCGTCGACGCGCTCGAAGCCGCCGGTGTGACTGCGCGGGTCCGCCACGAGCACGGCGACCCCGCGACGGTCATCCTGGAGACTGCGGCCGAACTCGACGTGGACGCCATCGCCGTCCACGGTCGGAAACGATCCCCCGTCGGCAAAGCCCTGTTCGGCAGCGTCACACAGGCCGTCCTCCTCGACGCCGAGCAACCGGTCCTCGTCGCGACCGGCGACGACGACTGACTTCCGAATTCTCCTTTTCAATCTTTCGACCGTTCAACACGGCCGTTCGAGAGAAGTGGCTGTAACCGCACGACGGAAACGGTGTGAAAATCGGTGCAAGTGACGCCAATCCGGTGGAATGCACCGCCAGGGCCATCTCTTTATACGACCCTCCCGCTCCAAGCTGGGGATGCAATGCGCCTGAACACCCGAACTGGTTCGCTGCTGCTGGCGCTCGCGGTGGTCCTCACCGCGACGGTGCCCGCAGCGGCGGCCGCGAGCACGGACGCACAGGTCGAGAACGAGACGGACGGCGAGGCCGAAGCCGAAGCCGGTGCCGAGGTCGCGGTGACGGCCTCCGGTAGCGCCGACGCGGACGGCGAGGCCAGCGGCTCGGCGGCTGTGACCGTCGACGCCGCCGCCAGCGCGTCGGGCAACGGTGATGCCCGCGCGGACCGCGGCGAAGCCGCCGCCGAGGGCTCGGCCGAGGTGAGCGCCGAGGGGAAGGTCGTGCTGCCCTTCGGCATCGTGATCGACCTCCCGTTCGACGGGAGCGCTCAGGCCGACGCGAACACCAACACGAGTGCGAGCGCGGACGACGGTGTGGATAGCGACGAGGGTTTCGTCGCGACCGTCCTGCGCCTGTTCGCCGACGAGAACGCCGAGGCCAACGCCCGGGGCGACGAGAACGCTAACGCGGCGGGCAACGCCGAGGCCGACCTGGCGGCTGACGCCGAGGCCGAAGCCGACGCCGAGGCGGACGCGAACGCCAGCGCCGCCGTCGACGACGCCCGCGAGGACGCACGCGACGAACTGAACGAGGCGCTCGACGAGCTCGACGAGGAGTCCAGTGACGAGCTGGCGGACGCCAACGACGAACTGAGCGAGGAGGTCGACGGTCTGCAGGACGAACTCGAGGACTAACGGCGCTCCCTCCACGCACCCTACCCAACACCCACGCCCACCCGACTCCCCACGGGACCCACCCGAATCCCATTCACATGTTCCGCCCTGACACCCCTGCTGGCGCTTTTCGTGCACCGGGGTCCCGTCCGCGGTTCGCATCCGAAGATAGATTACGATCACTCGACCTATCTCCAGACAGACGGAATGCAACGAGTATCCCGGTGGCTGCTGGTCGGCGTGGCCGTCGTCGTCGCCTGCTGGCTCTGTACCGGCCCGGTGGCGGCCCAGTCCGCCGGCGCGGACAACGAATCGCTGTCGCCCGACAGCACGCTCATCCGGATCGACGCCGGTGCCGACGGGACCGCCGCCTGGGAGATCCAGTACCAGTTCTACCTGACCGATCCGGGCGAGAAGGAGGCCTTCACCGCTTACCGCCAGGAGATCGAGGCGAACCGTTCGACCTACGTCGAGGACTTTGCCGCCGACATCCGCCCGTCGGTCCGGCAGGCCGAGAACGAGACCGGCCGCGAGATGGCGCTCTCGAACGTGACGGTGACGGTTCGCCGCCAGCGCCTCGCCCAGTCGACCGGCATCGTCACCTACCGCTTCGCCTGGTCCGGGTTCGTCGGCGGCAACGCCTCGACGCTCCGGATCGGCGACGCCATCAGCGGCTTCTACCTGGGCCCGGACACACGACTCACCGTCGCCTGGTCCGACGGCTACCGGCTCGACAGCGTGACGCCCGAACCGACCGAGACCAGACGCGACCGGGTCGCCTGGGCGGGCGAACTCGGCTTCGGTTCGACGGCACCGCGAATCGTCGCCAGCGAAACGGTCGACTCGGAGCCGGCGACGGCCGGCGGGTTCCCGTTCCTGGCGGCCGGCGTCGCCGTCCTCGTCCTCGCTACACTCGGAGCCGCCGGCGTGCTGTACGTCCGCAGACGGCCGACCGACGGGGCCGACGGACCCGGCGACGGCGCGGCTGTGGCCGAGTCGACGGCCGGATCGACGGCCGGGACGGCGGCCGCATCCGACGGCGACGACGGGGCCGGCGACGGCGCGGCTGTGGCCGAGTCGACGGCCGGATCGACGGCCGGGACGGCGGCCGCATCCGACGGCGACGACGGGGCCGGAGACGGCCCGTCGGCGGCCCTGCTCAGCGACGACGAGCGCGCGCTGTCGGCCATCCGCGACCACGGCGGCCGGATCAAACAGCAGGAACTCGCCGACGCCTGCGACTGGGGGGACTCGAAGACCAGCCGCGTCGTCTCCCGGCTCAGGGACGACGACGAGATCGAAGTGTTCCGCCTCGGCCGCGAGAACGTCATCGCACTCCCGGAGGAAACCCATGACTGACACCCAATCAGGACTCTCGAACCGCCTGCGCCCGCTCGTCGCCGCGGTGCTGGTCGGCTGCCTCGTCGTCGGAGCCGCCGTCCCGGCGGCCGGCCTGCTGGCCGACTCCCCGACGGCGGACACGGCAGCCACCGACGGTAGCGCCACCGCCGCCACCGCCGGGCACGCCGCCAGTGCCGATGCGGCGCAGGCCGGTGACGCCGGCGGCAACGCGAGTAGCGCGAACGCGACGGCGTCGGCCGGGGCGCGCCTCGCCGGAGCCATCGGGAGCCAACAGTCCGAGGTAGCGGGCGAACTCGAAACCCGGACGCTGGTCGTCAGGCTTGGGCGCGCGGACTCCCTGGAGGAGCGGGCGGCGGTGCTGGCAGTACTCGAAGCGCGCGCCGACGCCCGCCTCGCCTCGCTCCGTGAGCGCCGCGAACGCCTCCGGGCGGCGGCCGACAACCGCTCGGTCTCGCCCGGCGCGTACGCCTACCGCGCGGCCACGGTCTCCGTCGAGGCGGCCGTGAACCGGCGGCTGGCCGACCGCGGCGAACGCGCCACGGCGGACCTCCCCGACGCCGTCACGGCCGAGTACGGGCTCTCGGCCGAACGGTTCCGCGCACTGGCCAACCGCTCGGACTCCGTGCGGGCCGATCTCCGGAACGATCTCAGAGCGCTCGGCCGATCTCTGGTCGCCGACGAGATCGGTGAGGACGAGGGGATCGACGCCGAGGACATCCTCGATGGCCTCAACGAGACCGTCGCCCCGACCAACCGGACCGACTGGCCGTTCGACGAAAACGACTCGACGCTGGGTGACGCGCTCGACGAACTGGGCGCGGACAACGAGTCGTTGGACCTCGGCGACGTGATCGAAGACGACGCGAACGATTCCGACGCCCCGTTCGGCGGCACCCTCGACGGGAACATTTCCGACGAGGACGGCCTGCTCGACGGCACGGACGACGGGCTACTCGGCGACACCGAGACGACGACCGACGACTCGTCCGGTGACGACGGCACCGGTTTCTTCGAGGACGACACGGTAACGGCCGAGGAAGAGCCGGCGGACGGCGGCGAGACGACCGATGACGGCCTGTTCGACGGCTAGAAGTCGTCGAAGGTCGGCCGGTCGTGGTCGCCCGGGAACTCCGTCAGTGGGACCTGTTGCTGGTCACCGGAGGCCATGTCCTTGACCGTCACGGCGTCGTCTTCGAGGTCCTGTTCGCCGACGATGACGACCGTCTCGGCGTCGACCGAGTCGGCGTAGTCCAGCTGGCCGCCGAAACTCCGGTCCGAGAGGTCGGTCTCGACGACGTGGCCGCGCTCGCGCAACTCACGGGTGATGTCGGCCGCCACGGCACGCGTATCGCCGACCTGCAGGACGTAGTAGTCGGTCGTGAACCCTTCGTCGGGCCAGACGCCCGCGCGCTGGAGCAGCAGGGACAGTGGCGCGAGACCGGGCGCGACCCCCACAGCGGGTGTCGGCTGCCCGCCGAAGCTCTCGATCAGGTCGTCGTAGCGACCGCCGCCGAACACCGACCGGGAGACCTCGCCAGTGGCGTCGAAACACTCGAAGACGACGCCCGTGTAGTAGTCGAGTCCGCGGGCGGTCTCCAGCGAGAGCGTGCAGTACTCCCGCGCGCCGAAGTCCGCGGCCACGTCCAGCACGTTCTGGAGGTTCGTCACCGCCGCCTCGACCCGGTCGGTCCCGGCGAACTCGATCAGGTCGTCGAGATTCTCCTCGTCGGTCGCCAGCAGGTCGTCGAACTCGGCGGCCTGGTCGTAGGAGAGCCCCGCCTCGACCAGCAGGTCGTGGTACTCCGACTCGTCGATCTTCTCGGATTTGTCCACCGCGCGGATGGCCTCGCGCGTGTCCACGTCGGCGTCGAACGCTTCGAGGAGACCGCCCAGAATATCGCGGTGGGAGACGCGGAACTCGAACGCCTCGTTCGTGAGCCCGAGGTTCGTCAGGGCGTCGGCGGCGAAGGCGAGCACTTCGGCGTCGGCCGCCGGTTCCGAGGAGCCGAAGATGTCCACGTTGGTCTGGTAGAACTCCCGGAACCGACCCTGCTGGACCTGCTCGTAGCGCCAGAACGGCCGGGTCGAGACCCACTTGATCGGCTTCGAGAGCTCCTGCTGTTTGGCCACGACCATGCGCGCGACCGTCGGCGTCAACTCGGGGGTGAGCGACACGTCGCGGCCGCCCTTGTCCTCGAAGGCGTACAGTTCCTCGACGATGCCCTCGCCGCTCTTGTCCACGTACATCTCGGTGCGCTCCATCGCCGGGGTCCCGATCTCGCGGAAGCCGTACCGCTTGGCCGTGGCCTCCAGCGTGTCGATGACCTCTCGCCGGGGCCCCATCTCCGCGGGGTAGAAGTCGCGAAAGCCCTTCAGGCCGTCGTACATGTGCCCCGATTTGGGGACCCCGCGCTTGAAACTGTCCTTTGGGTACCGGCCTGCCCCGTCGATCGATCCCAGGACAGGCCGGAGCCTTCCTTAGTCTCGGCTCCGAGGTCCCACTATGGGATCGGACGGCCTCGTCGACCTCGATCAAGACTGCTGGACGGCACTCGCGAAGTACAACCTCCTGCTGGCGACGTTGTTCGGCGTCGCCGCCGTCGCCGCCAGGGCGACGCTCCCCTCACAGAATCTACTCGTCGTCCAGAACGCCACGCTCGCGGTCGTCTTCGGCGGCATCCAGACCTACGCCTGGCTCTCGGCCTGAGCCGTCACCGCCCGCGCAACCCCACCACTCGCGTCTGGTCGTGGGCGGGAAACACGTCCTCGACGGCCCCGTCCTCGAACTCCTCGCGGATCACTTCGCGCAACTCCGCCTCGTAGTCGCCCTTGAGAATCTCCTCGCTCGGCCCCTCTTCGACGACCAGCCGCTCGTCCACGAGGTCGTCGACTGCACCGCGACCGAACCCCGACAGCGGCGCGATGTAGTCCACGTCGTGGCGGTCTTCGAGACTCTGGGCCTGTGCCCGCGAGACCGTCGGCACCCGGTCGTCACGGCGCGTGCCGTCCGCGACTGCAGAAAAGGACTCCCCCGCGACGACTTCGAGGACGTGATCGTGAACCTGCTGGATGCCGTTGCGCGGGAAGCCGTCCTCTACCATCTGCGCGGCGGCATCGCGAGCCACCGACTCGTCTACCTCCACCGTTTCCAGTGGAAAGTCCACCGCCTCGGCGGCCTCGCGGGCGTGGTCGGCGGCGTCGGTGATCCCGAACGTCGCCGACACGAGGGTGACCTCGTAGAACGGGTCCAGCACGAGCGCGGCCAGCGTCGAATCTTTGCCGCCGCTGTAGAGGACGCCGACGTCCATCTACCGGCGTTCGATGTCGAAACTCTTCGAGTCGGGCTTCAGCTCCGAGAGCAGGTCCTTCATCTTCTCCTCGTCGATCTTGCCCTGGATGCGCCCGCTCCGGGCCAGCGCGATGACCTGCTTTTCGACCTGCTCGCCGAACTGGGGCTTGGACATCTTCACCGTGTTCAGCCGCTTGCGCGCCCCGTCGGTCAGGTGCTGGCGGAGCAGGGCCTTCTTCTGGGCCTCGGCCTGCTGGCGCTGGGCCTCCTGTGCCTCACCGCCGCCCTGGCCCTGTTGCTGCTCGCGCAGCTTCTCCATTTTCTCCTGTCGCAGTCGTTCGAGTTCCTCGTCGTCGGGCTCGCCACTCATGACTACCCGACACTAGCTCGGTCAGCCGCAAAACCCTAACGGACCACCTTTTTACTGTGGGGGGATTCGCCGGAGGCGAACCCCCCTTGTAAAAACGTGGGCGAAAAAAGGCGCGAGCGCGACCGCCGGTCGCGCTCGCGAGGAACCGGCGGCCAGAGGCCGCCGGATGCTAGTTGCCCACCGCATCCGCTACGCCACAGCTACCGCACTGCGACCGCCACAGCTACCGCACCGCGACACCCGCCGCTACCCGTCCAGAGAAAACCGAGAAGATCGGCTCAGGCGTACCGTTCGAGTTCCGGCCGGTCGAGGTCTTCCAGAACTTCGCCCGCGGTGTCGTCGAGCAGGCTCTTGCCGTCGGGGGCGACCTTGCGGCCTTCGCCCTGGGCGATGTTGATGTAGCCGGCGTCTTCGAGCTGCTGGAGTGCGGTCCGGATGACCTTCCCGGAGCCGTCCGTGCTGTTCGGCGGGCGGACCCGGTAGCGGGTCGAGCCCTGCTTGGAACCGCCGTACTCGGTCCGGAGGCGCTCGACGCCGACGGGACCGTCGACGGCAACCTTCCGGAGCAGGCTGGCGGCGCGGCGCTGCCAGAAGTCCTCCTGCTCGGGGGGGAGTTCGCGACCGGCGCCGGTCTTGGTGTAGCGGGCCCAGTCGGGTGCTGTCACTGCCTCTTCCTCGGCGAGCTTCTCGGCGACCGCCTCGATGAGATCCTCGGCGGGCGCGTCGTAGAGCGTCGTCATTGCATCTCCGTTCCGCGCGGCGTCATAAAAGCGCATCGTTAGCGTCCCGTCGCAACCGTCACTCCGAGTTCGCCCGCCGTTTCTGGCTCCGCCGTGTCCAGATCGCGGCCGCGATCCCGCCGCCGGTGATCGTCGAGAGCCAGTACGTCGCGGCGCGGTGGATGAAGACGGCGGCGAACGCGGTCGACCCGGCGATACCGGTCGTCGCCACGAGTAGCGCGGCGAAGGCGGCCTCGATGCCGCCGAGTCCGCCCGGGAGCGGTGTCACCCCGGCGATGGAGCCGATCGGGACCACGATTATCACGGCGGCGAACGGGACGGTGACTCCGACGGCGTACGCGGCCACCCACAGCGCACTGGCGAGCGAGATCCAGCCCGCCAGCGAGAACCCGAGCGCCGTGATGATCGTCCGTCGACTGGCCGCCACGCGGTCGATGGCCTCGAAAAAGCCCTCGATGCGGCGCTCGATGACCGCGGGTTCGATGGGCTCTCGCCCGGGGACGAGACTCCCGACGCCGCGGATGACCGGTGTGAGAACGCGCACGACGGCGGCTTCGAGTTCGTACCGGTAGCGCCAGCCCAGGAAGGCGGCCAGGGGCACCGCCGTCGCGAGGACGGCGACGGCCCCCGCCGCCAACAGCAGGTTCCGACCCAGCGTCACCGTCTGGACGGCGATGTAACCCAGTCCGAGCGTCGCCAGCCCGATGGAGGGGACGAAGTGGAGCGCGTCCACCGACGCGATGGCCGCCAGGCCCGTCTCGTACTCGGTGTCGGCCGACTCGGAGATCAGCAGTGCCGACAGCGGTTCGCCGCCGGCCTGCCCGAACGGCGTGACGTTGTTCGCGAACATCGCGGAGACGAACACGAGGACGGCCCGTGGGGCACTGACGGGTGCGTCCAGCGCCCGCAGAACTGTGTGGAGCGCCATCCCCCACATGGTGAGCCAGCAGACCGCGACCGGCACGACCAGCAGTGCGATGGGGAGGCTCGCGGACCGCAACGCCTGCACCGTCTTGTCGATGCCGACGATCCAGAAGACGACCCCGAGGACGACGATGGCGGCGGCGAACCCGAGGGCCGTCGCTCCGCGCTCCCCGTCCATATCTCGCCCGTGGACCGGTCGTCGCTTGAAGCCTCCGACTCCGGTCCGAGGGGGTGTTTTCTTAACGGGCGGGTGCGATGACACCCTATGGACGAGCGGGCGGCCCTGTCGCTGCTGGCCGACGACCTCCCCGCCGCGGGCGACGACGCCGCCGTCGTCGGCGAGCAGGTCCTCACGACGGACATGCTCCACGACCGCAGGGACTTCCCCGACGGCACGACCAGGTACACCGCCGGCTGGCGGGCCGTCGGCGCGTCGCTGTCCGACGTGGCCGCGATGGGCGCCGAAGCTACCGCCGCCGTCGCGGTGTACGCCGCCCCCGACTTCGACCCCGAGGCGTTGCGCGCGTTCGTGCGCGGCGCGCAGGACGTGTGTGCCTACGTCGAGGCCGAGTACGTCGGCGGCGACCTCGACGACCACGAGGAGTTCACCGTCGCCACCACCGCTCTCGGTCGAACGGCCGACCCCGTCCGGCGCTCCGGTGCCGAATCCGGCGACGCCCTCTGTGTGACCGGGACGCTCGGCCGGAGCGGGGCCGCACTCCGCCTGTTCGAGCGGGGTGACCAGGAGTGGGCCAACGATCTCTTTCGGTTCACGCCACGGGTCGTCTCCGGACTGGCTATCTCCTCCTCTGCGACCGCGATGATCGACTCCAGCGACGGGCTGGCCCGGTCGCTCCACCACCTCGCCGACGCCAGCGACTGTGGCTTTGCCGTCGAGACGCCCCTGCCCATCGACGACGCCGTCGACGACGTGACCGACGACCCCGCCGACCGCCGCGAACTCGGCGTGTTCTTCGGCGAGGACTTCGAACTCGTGTTCACCGCGCCACCCGACAGTCTGCCGGGGCTCCGGGACGTGTGCGACGTGCCGATCACCCGGATCGGGACCGTCACCGATGGGTCCGCGGTCACGCTCGACGACGTGTCGCTCCCGGATCGCGGGTACACGCACGGCGAGGAATAAGAGTCCCTCAGACGCTGACGGGGACCGGCGTGAAGCAGGTCAGCCCGATCAGGAAGGTGACGGCACCCAGCGCGAACCGCTTCCTGTCGAGTCCGTCGTCGCTGATCGGCGTCGTCGGGCCGGCGTAGGCCAACCCGAGCGCGAGCGTCCCCCAGAGGAACCAGACCAGCGTCACGTCGCTGCTCCGGCCGAGCAACTGGAAGGCCCCCAGTCCGAACAGCGCGGCCGGCACGGCGGCACCGATGGTCTCGGTGCGCTCGCCGAACATCGCGCGGACGATGTGGCCCCCGTCGAGTTGTCCCACCGGGAGCAGGTTCAGGAAGGTCAGGAAAGCCCCGAGCCAGCCGCCGAAGACGACGGGATTGAAGATCAGTTGGGGGTCGCTGTAGACGAGTTGCTGGCCGGTCACGGCCGCGATAGCCTGCAACAGCAGTGGGTGGTTGAACTGCACGCCGAAGGGGTTGGTGACCGGCGGGAGGTGGAGCCCGATCACGGTGACGACGACGGTGGCGACCAGCCCCGCGAGCGGGCCGGCGATACCGATGTCGAACAGCGCCTCGCGGTCGGGGATCCGGCCTTTCATGCGGATGACCGCGCCCATCGTGCCGAAGGGTGGGATCGGCACGGGGATGAAGTAGGGAAGGCTCGCGTCGACACGGTGGTAGCGGCTCGTGACGTAGTGGCCGAGTTCGTGGGTGCCGATCACGCCGAGGACGGCCGCGGTGAAGGGCCAGGCACGGAGCGCGGAGGCGGGGTCGGCGACGGCGTTGCCCTGGTACCACAGCGAGCCGACGAACAGCGTGGTCGCCACTGTAGCCAGTGCGAGCGCGACGTTCGTCCAGGGAATCCCGTCGACGCCGACCGTCCGTGGCTCGGCGACCAGCGCGTACGTGCCGGGTCCTGTCGGGCCGGCCGGCTGGTGTCGTCGGAGAGAGATCTCGTACCCGTACTCGCGAAACAGGGGGTGGACCTCGCGTTCCAGGGCGTCGGCGGAGACGGTCGGACGGCCGACGTAGAGGAGCCTGTCGCCGTCGGTTCGGACCTCGTGGACGCGAAACACCGACGCGAACTCCTCGACGGGCGGGCCGTCCCCCGGCGTCCGGGCAGCCGCCATCGAACAGTAGTTACGGGTCGGTACTGTAAAAACCTCGTGTCGGCGTCGTGGCCGTTCGCAGGGCGTCGAACGGTCGGTGGTCGATTCGGCGGCGGGGCGTCGGGCGGGCGTGGTGTCCGATCAGACGGATTCGATGCGCCACGTGGTCGCACTCGTGTACGACCACTTCTCGATTTCCAGCTCGCTGGCGGAGTCTTTCAGCTTCACCATCAGCGCACCGATCTCCTTGGGCGACAGTCCGACTTCGTCCGCGATGAACTTGCTCTTGAAGTACAGCTCACCGTCCTCGGCCTTCCGGGAGAGGAAGGCCTTGAGTCGTTCTTCCTTGCTCGCGGTCTCGTCGTCCGTCGTGGAGGGCTGTGTGGTTGCACTCATCTGTGACACCTCATCCCTCCCTTCCGACCACGACCACATATAAAGCCAGGAACCTTCGCATCACTTCGGCGGTTTTAGCGACGCTTTGCGTTTGTCCGTCCGTGAACCGGTGTAAAACGAGTCTTTCAGAACGTTTCGAGAATAGTCGAGATGTTTTATAAAGCTCTTACACTCCGTCAGAGGCGGATCGGGAATCCATCGATCTAACTGTATGACGGGCGTCTCACACCAGGCATCTACCGGGTCGTATTGCCGATACTATCGTGGCGCGCGGCCGGGGTGACCGGCGAGCGCGCGGGCCACGACCGGTGGCTACTCCCGTTCGTGGACCCAGAACTCGTCGTCGACGGTGACCTCTTTCTTGAACAGCGGCACCTCGTCTTTGAGACGGTCGATGCCGTCCTCCACGGTCCGGAAGGCCTCGCGGCGGTGGCCCGCCAGTACGACGACGAAGACGATATCTTCGCCGTACTCGATGACGCCGGTGCGGTGGTGCAGCACCACGTCGAGGACGCCCTCGCGGTCTTCGAGTTCGGCCGCGATGGCTTCCATCCGGTCGTCGGCGACGCCCTCGTACTTCTCGAAGGCTAGGTACTCCGTCGGGTCGTCGTCGGGGGCGTCCCTCGCGCGGACGCGTCCAGTGAAGGTGGCGATGGCACCCGCTCGCTCGGCCCGCGGGGAACGCTTGACCCGCTCGACCAGCGATTCGAGCGTCTCGCGCGGTTCGGTCCCGGCCAGCGCGTCGAGAACGGCGTCGAGGTCCACGTCCTCGGCCGTCGGCGCGGCGGCCAGTTCCGGCCCGGCGTGGTCACGGTTGCCCAGCACGACCTGCGGGATGGCGGCGTCGCTGAACCCCTCGACGATGGCGTAGTCGTAGTCTGGGGCGAGCGCGTCCAGTGTGTCGTCGAGCGTGCGGTCCTCGCCCGTGGCGAACCAGCCCTCGTCGTCGGTGAGGCCGTAGGTCGTCGCCGCACCGGCCGTCCGGTGGCGTGCGGTGTCTTTCCCGTCGGTGTCGATGTCGGGCGCGTGCGTGAGGTGTTTGATCGTCGCCACACGGCCGCGCTCGGCCAGTCTGCCGGCGAGCCGTTCGACCAGCGTCGTCTTCCCCGAGTCCGAGGGCCCGACGACCCCGAGTATGTGCATACCTGCTTGTCGGGTCGCGCGGCGCATAGGCCTTCGGGACCGAGCGACCGGCCACCGCCCGGGTGGTCCCACTCCACGTCCGCCTGTGATGATTAAGGCCGTTAAATGAAAATATACACAATACTTAATCCTCGCCGATCTCACTCCATGCTTGTGTTATGAAAGTCGATAATCGCAGACGACGTACGTCGCTTATCGAATCATTTTTTGATATTCTAAACTTCCCCCTGCTGGGGGTTGGTGTCGCGTGACCGGACGGGCGACCGACATCGCCGATCCGGAGCGACGTGCGCTCGTGAACGCACGTGGCGCGCTGAAAGTCGTTCGGACGGCGTCCGTCTCCGTCGACGACGGACTGGGTGATATCGACGACAGGATGGCGACGCAGGCCGAGGAGATGCGTTCGGTCCTCGCGGACGTTTCGGATCTGAGTGCGACCATCGAGGAGATGGCCGCGAGCTCGCAGGAGATCGACGAACGGACGACCCGCGCGGCCGAAGCGGCGAGCGAGGGCCGTGCCGCCGCCGGGGCGGCGATGGAACGCATGGAGTCAGTCCGTGAGACGGGTGTCGCCGCCACCGAGGAGATGCAGCGACTCCAACAGCGGATCGACAGCATCGAGAGTGCGCTCGGGAACATCGACGATATCGCGGAACAGACCAATATCCTGGCGCTGAACGCGTCCATCGAGGCCGCCCGAACCGACGGTGACGGCGACGGGTTCGCCGTCGTCGCCGACGAGATCAAGGGACTGGCCGCCGAGTCACAGCAACTCTCGGACGATATCGCCACGACGCTGACCGAAGTCCGCGAGGCGACCGACGCGACCGTCTCCAGCCTCGACGAGGCCGTCGACGAGATCACCGCGAGCGCACGACAGATCGAACGAGCGGCCGACAGCCTGGCCGACGTGGCCGAGACCGTCGAGACCACGTCGGAGGACGTGGCCGCCATGTCGGCGACGACCGACGAGCAAGCCAGAGTCAGCGAGAGCGTCGCCGACCGGTGTGAGCGCGCGGCAGA
This sequence comes from Halorientalis regularis, assembly GCF_023698535.1. Taxonomy (GTDB): domain Archaea; phylum Halobacteriota; class Halobacteria; order Halobacteriales; family Haloarculaceae; genus Halorientalis; species Halorientalis regularis. The sequence continues at coordinate 93,535 of NZ_JALJCL010000009.1, read as the reverse complement.
GCGGACGGACGCCATCGAAGAAAAACTCGCCACCATCCGCGAGGCTCGGACCGAGCAGACCGCGATGCTCGGTGAAATCTCCGAGGCCATCGGCGATGCCGTCCCGCCGCTCGCTCCCGACACCGTCGAGACGGTGCCGACCGGAATCCCCGAACTCGACGAACGGGTCGACGGACTCGTCCGTGGTGGCCGCATCGTCCTCCGGTACGACGTGGGGTCGGTCGCCGATCTGGTCGCGGGACTGTGTTCGGCGGCACTTGCTACCGGTCTCGCCGTCTCGCTCACGCCGCCGCCGGGCCTCGACGAGGCGACGCTGGCCGAATCGCTCGAACGCCAGCCACGAACTGCACTCGAAAGTGACCGGCTGTTCGTCCTCGACGCGTTCGACGACTGGCGTTCCCGCCGGAACGTGTTCGATCTGTCGTCGTCCTCGCTGTCGACGGTCAACGAGCGGACCGTTCGGCGCCGCGATGCGCCCCTGCTGGTCGTGGGCAACGTCGCGGCGGAGATCCGGACGCTGGGCGAACAGCGGGCACGCGAGGCTCGCTACGAGAACGACGCCGGCGTCTTCGACGCTCGGGATACGGTCCTGAACGTCGTCGACGACGGGACCGTCGACGACACCTTCGGCGCGTTCTACGCCGGCGCGGCCGATCAGGTGTTCGAGCTGTCCCGTTCGGCCGGTGAACGTCGCCTCCAGGTCCGTACCTCCCCGACCGGCGGGGACGGCGCTACGGTTTCACTCACCGGTCTCGACAGTGTCCGACCATGACAGCTACCACACCGGAAGACCGATTCGGCCACCTGTTCACACTCATCGGCGATTCCGTCGTCGAGATCGAACTCGTCGACGACGAACCCATCGTGCGAACGGTCAACCCCGCGTTCGAGAACGTGTTCGGCTACGGCCGCGACCGGATCCGGGGCGAGTCACTCAACGACTTCATCGTCCCGGACGACTGCGCTGACGAGGCGACCCGCTTCGACCGGCGGACCGCCGCGAACAAACCCAACACGGGACTGGTGACCAGGATGACGACCCAGGGGCCTCGTGAGTTCCTCTATCGTGGGGTTCCGTACGAGCGGGACGCTGGGCAGTATGGTTTCGCCATCTACACCGACCTGAGCGATCAACGCCGGTACGAACGCCACATTCAGGTCGTCCACCGGTTGCTCCGACACGACCTCCGGACCGACCTGCAGGTGATCATGGGAACGGCGACCCAGGTGGTAGACCGAACGACGGACGACGAGATCGCCGCGCTCGCAGAGACCATCGCCGACCGTGCCGAGCGCCTCGCCACGGTCGGCGAGGAGGCCAAGACAGTCGAACGAATTCTGCTCGACGAACACGACCCCGAGCCCATAGACGTGGCGGGACTCTGCCGGACGGTCGCCGACACGGTGGCCCACACCTACCCGGAGACGAATATACAGGTGTCCACTCCGGACACGCAATCCGCCATCGGCGTCTCGCGGCTCAAAGAGGCCATCGAGGCCCTCCTCGACAACGCTGCCACGCACGGTGGTGACACCGTGGACCTGTCCGTCCGCCCGCACGGCGACCGGGTCGTCGTCGAGGTGATCGACGACGGGCCCGGTATTCCGAAGAACGAGCGGGCCCCCGTGTTCGAGGACAGCGCGATCACCAAACTCGAGCACGGGCGCGGGTTCGGTCTCTGGCTCGTCCGCTGGGTGGCCGAGATCTGCGGCGGCCACCTCGAATACGAGCGACACGACGGGCTGACGGTCGTCAGACTGCGGCTCCGGCCGGCCCGGACCGACGGCCAGCCGCCGGCGGCGGACACGGACCATGCCTCCGTCTCCCCGCTTGACAACCCTTAAGCCGGCAACAGGGCAACCGTGACGTAATGAAAGTCGTCGTCTCTATCGGCGGGAGCGTCCTCGCACCGGATCTCGATCCCGACCGGGTGCGCGCCTACGCGGACGTGGTCGAGTCGCTACTCGCGGCCGGCCACCGCGTCGGCGTCGTCGTCGGCGGTGGCACGGTCGCCCGCGACTACATCGCCTCGGCCCGGGAACTCGGAGCCAACGAGATGCAACTCGACCAGCTGGGCATCGGCGTCACGCGGCTGAACGCCCGCCTGCTCATCGCCGCGCTCGGCGAAGCGGCCGCACCGACGCCCCCCGAAACGTACGAGGACGCCGGGGCCGCCTTCCACCGTGGCGACGTACCGGTGATGGGCGGCGTCGCGGCCGCACAGACCACCGACGCCGTCAGCGCCGCGCTCGCGGAGTACGTCAACGCCGACCTGCTGGTCTACGCCACGAGCGTCCCCGGCGTGTTCAGCGCCGACCCCAACGAACACGACGACGCGACGAAGTACGCCGAACTCTCGGCCGACGAACTCGTCGACGCGATCGCCGACATCGAGATGGCCGCCGGGAGCAACGCCCCCGTCGACCTGCTGGCCGCGAAGGTCATCCAGCGGGCGAACCTCCGGGCCGTCGTGCTCGACGGCACCGACCCCGAGGCCGTCGAGCGCGCGATCCTCGACGACGACCACGACGGGACCGAGATCGTCCCGGGTGATGGGACGTGACCGACGACCGTGCACCACCCGCAATCGACGTGGACCTGGACGAGGACGCGATCTACGACCCCTACGCCGTCGGGACGAACGACCGGCGGGCCTTCTGGGCCGACGCCGTCGCGGACGCCATCCTCGAAACTGAGCCCGCCGACCCCATCGTGATCAAGGGCGGTGTCTCCCCTTCCGGCGTGCCCCACATCGGTCACTTCAACGAGATTCTGCGGAGCTACTTCGTGGCCGAGGCTCTCCGGGATCGGGGCCGTGAGGTCCGGCAGGTGTTCACCACCGACGACAGGGATCCGCTCCGAAAGATTCCCCGGACGCTCGCGGACCTCGGTTGGAACGTGGTCGACTTCGGCGACGACGCCGTCGACTCCGCCGCGGTCGGTCAGAACCTCGGCAAGCCCTACACCGACATCCCCGATCCGTTCGGCTGCTGTGACTCCTACGGCGCACACTTCTCGAACCTGTTGCTCGACGCGGCCGAACTCGTGGACGTGCCCATCGAGGTCGTCTCGAACACGGAGCTCTACGCGGCCGGCGAGTTCGAGCCCGTCACCCGTGACCTCCTCTCCCGGGCCGACGCGGCCCGCGACCTCCTGAGCGAGTACCAGGACAGCGTCGACGAGGACTACACACCCTTCACGCCCCGGTGTTCCGAGTGCGGGACGCTCACGGGCGAGGTCACGAGCGTCGACCTCGACGCCGGCGAAGTCGAGTACACCTGCACGGACCTGGAAGCCGGCGACCGGACGATCCAGGGCTGTGGCCACGAAGGGACGGCCACGCTCCGGGACGGCAAGCTCCCCTGGCGGTTCGAGTGGCCCGCCCAGTGGGACATCCTCGGGGTCGATTTCGAGCCGTTCGGGAAGGACCACGCCGAGGGCTCCTGGCCCAGCGGCGAGGATATCGCCCGGAACCTCCTCGATATCGACCCGCCAGTCCCGATGGTCTACGAGTGGTTCACGCTGAACGGCGAGGCGCTCTCCTCGTCGTCGGGCAACGTCGTCACCGTCGCGGAGGTCCTCGAACTGCTCGAACCCGCGGTGTTCCGGTACTTCTTCGTGAAGAACCCCCGGAAACAGCGGGATTTCAGCGTCGAGACGCTCGACCAGCTGGTCGACGAGTTCGACCGGTTCGAGCGGGTCTACTTCGGCGACGCCGAGCCACGCGACGAGACCGAGGCCGAACTCGTCGAGCGAGCCTATCCGATGATCGTCGATTCGGTGCCCCAGCAACAGCCCGTCCGGATCCCCTACACGTTCGCCGCGGTGCTGGGGATGACCGACGACTTGGAACTGCGAGAGACGATGGCCCGCAGGGAGGGCCACATCCCCGACGACGCGACGCCCGAGCAGGTCCACGCGGCCCTGTCCCGCGTCGAACAGGCCCGCGCCTGGGCCGAGCGGACCGACAACGAGTACAACTACCGGCTGGCCGAGGCCCTGCCGGACGTGGAGTTCGACGCGGCGACGGCCGCCGCGCTGGACGACCTGGCCGCGTTCGTCGCCGAGCACGACGACGGCGAGGAGATCCAGGGCGAGATCTACGAGGCCGCCAAGCGCCACGACATCGAGGTGAGCGACTTCTTCAGCGCAGGCTACCAGCTCTTTCTCGACACGGATCAGGGCCCGCGCCTCGGCCCCTTCCTCGCGGCGCTGGACGAGGCGTTCGTCCTCGACCGGTTGCGCCGGGAGGCCTGAGGGTCGTTCGCGGCTGGCCGCCCCTGCCCCGTGATCTCGCCTGATCTGTGCCGAACCAAACCCTCTTGACCGACAGGCCCCTCACTTCGAGCGATGGCAGACCTGTGGCTGTGGGTACTCGCCGGCATCCTCCTCTACACCCTGGCGATGATGGCATTGCGGACGCAAGGATGGCTTCCGAGCTACATCCGCGTGTCCGGTCCGATCACGACCATCCACACCCAGCGCGGGCGGGCCTTTCTGAACTGGCTCGCCAGCCCAAAGCGATTCTGGCGCGCCTACGGCAACTTCGGCGTCGGGATCGCCTTGGTGACGATGGGCGCGATGCTGGTCGTCGTGCTGACGGCCGCGGCCGGAAGCATCCTCTCGCCCGAAGCGACGCCCTCCGAGGTGCGCAACCCCCAGAACGTCCTCGTGATCCCTGGCGTCAACGAGTTCCTCCCGCTGTCGGCCGCCCCCGGAATCGTCTTCGGCCTCCTTGTCGGCCTCGTCGTCCACGAGGGCGGCCACGGCCTGCTCTGCCGGGTCGAGAACATCGACATCGACTCGATGGGACTGGCCTTCCTCGCCTTTATTCCCGTCGGCGCGTTCGTCGAACCCGACGAAGAGAGCCGCAACGAGGCCGACCGTGGCTCCCAGACCCGGATGTTCTCCGCCGGCGTGATGAACAACTTCGCGATCACCGTCGTCGCCTTCGCCCTGCTCTTTGGACCCATCGTCGGTTCCATCGCTGTCGCCGGCGGGACGCCGGTCGGCCAGTCCCTCCCCGGGTCGACTGCCCAGGAGGCGGGCGTCGAGCGCGGCGACCTCATCACGGCCGTCAACGGCACCGAAATCGTCGAACCCGGCGAACTGGAGACCGTCCTCCGCGAGACCGAGAGCCAGCGGGTCGCAGTCGAACTCAACGGTGAGCGGACGATCCAGGTGACCAGGGAGCCGACGATTACGGCGTCGATCCCGCAGGTGATCGACGGGCGCGGGAACGAGCGCGGGATCAACTGGAGCGAGCGGAGTCCGACCGACGTGGTCGCGGTCAACGGGACGAACGTCAGCACCGAACGCGAGTTCGAGCAGGCAGTCACGAACCACACCGTCGCGACGGTCGAGACCGAGAACGGCTCCGCAACGTTCCCCACCGGCGCGTTCGTGATCCGGGTCTTTGAGGACGGGCCGCTCGGGAACACGACGGCACCGACCGACCGGTACCTGATCGTCACTTCGGTCGCGGGCGAGCGGGTGATCGACCCCGCGACGCTGAGCGAGGCCCTGCGCGACGAGCAACCCGGAACCACGGTTGCGGTCGAGACGTACGTCCTCCGGGACGGGGACTTCGACCGGGAAGTCTACAACGTCACGCTCGATCCGCACCCGAACGAACCGGGTGGGTTCGTCGGCGTCGCACCCGCCCGCGGCGTGAGCGGTCTGGTCGTCAACGACTTCGGAATCAAGACCTACCCTGCCGAGGACTTCCTCGGACTCCTCCAGGGTGACGCCGGTGCCTTCGGCGGCCTGACGGACGGATCCGTACTCGGCCGCGTGTTCATGGTGTTGATCCTGCCCTTCATCGGCGTCCTCCAGCCACAGATCGGCTACAACTTCGCCGGGTTCGTCCCCGAGGTGGCCAACTTCTACACGACGACCGGATTGCTCGGTGGCCTGGGCAGCGGCGTCCTGATCGCGGCCAACATGCTGTTCTGGACCGCCTGGGTCAACCTCCAGCTGGGGATGTTCAACCTCGTCCCGACCTTCCCGCTGGACGGTGGCCACATCCTCCGGACCAGTTCGGAGGCGATCATCTCGCGGCTCCCCGTGGAAGGTGGTCGCCGGCTGACGACGACGGTCACCGTCTCGATCAGCCTCCTGATGCTGGCTGGCCTGTTCCTGATGATCTTCGGGCCCGGTCTGATCGCAGGCGGCTGACCGACCGGAGAACGGAAACCTCCTTACGGAGCCGTCCTAACGGACGCGTATGACTCAGCGTGACCCGCCGCCGACGGAGGAGGGATGGTACGCACTGCACGACTTCAGAACCATCGACTGGGACGCCTGGCGCGAGGCCCCCGAACGCCGTCGCCAGCGCGCACTCAGTGAGGGCATCGAGTACCTGCAGTCCCACGCCGCGCTCGAGGACGTAGCCGACCCCGGCGAATTCGGCGGCGGCCACACGGCCGTGTTCACCGTCGTCGGCCACAAGGCCGACCTCATGATCGTCCACCTGCGCCAGACGGTCGGCCAGGTCGAAGCCGCCGAACGCCGGTTCGAGCGGACGGAACTCGCCGCGTTCACCGAGCAGCCGACCTCCTACCTCTCGGTGACCGAGGCCTCGGGTTACACCGAGCGCGCCCGCGAGTACTTCGAGGGCGAGGTCGACGACGACTCCGGGCTGGCCCAGTACATCCAGCAGCGACTCCACCCCGAGATCCCCGACGCCGACCACGTCTGTTTCTACCCGATGAGCAAGCGCCGCCAGCCAGAACAGAACTGGTACGACCTGCCCTTCGACGAACGGGCCGAACACATGGCCCGTCACGGCGACATCGGCCGGAGCTACGGCGGCAAGGTCGAGCAGATGATCGCCTCCAGCGTCGGCTTCGACGACTACGAGTGGGGCATCACCCTGTGGGCCGACGACCCCACCGACATCAAGGACCTGCTCAACGAGATGCGTTTCGACCCCTCCAGCTCGAAGTTCGCCGACTTCGGCCCCTTCTACTTCGGCAAGCGCTTCCCGCCGGAAGACCTGGACGCCCTGCTCGCCGGCGAGCCCGTCCCGACCGACCGCGAGGCCGCCGACGCAAGCGGGTCTCCGCATGGCGAGGGCCACGGTGACGGCGACGCGGACGATCACGGCCACTCCCACGGCGGCGACGACCACGCCCACGGCGAGGCCGACGGCGACGACCACCCGCCGGCGACCGAGGCGAGCGACGACAGCGACGACGGCGACTCGGGGTCCTCGGGCGGCCGCCCCGACCCGGGCGACGCCGACATCGATGCAGACGACGAACTCGAAAGCAAACTCGCCAACCTCGGCCTGTTCCCCGGCCAGGACTACGACGAGGGGACCTACGGGCTGGTCTTCTACTCCGAAGCCGACGCGAGCGACCTGGCCGACGAGGTCGACGGCCTCCGGGGTAACTTCGACCACTACGACACGCACGTCCTCACGACCGTCCGCGCCAACGAGGGCCGGGCGGCCATCGCCAGCGTCTGGCAGACCGAAAGCGCCGCCGACACCGCCGCTGGCTTCCTGAACGACCTGGCGGGCATCGTCGAGGGGTACCGCGGGCCGCTCGGCGAGCAGGATGCCGACGACGAACCCGAGGCGGCCGGGACTGACGACGAGATCCGCGGCCAGCTGGTCGAGGAAGACATCTACGCCGGCCAGCCCCGCGGCGAGGACGTGTTCGCGCTGGTGCTCTACTCGGACGCCGATTCCCAGACGCTGTTCGCGGAGGTCGAGGATCTGCGGGAGAGCTTCGATCACTACGACAGCCACGTCAAAACCGCCGTCTACGACACCCGAGCAGAAGACAGCGACCGCTCGGCCGTCGTCTCCCTTTGGGAGACGGAACAAGCCGCCGAGAAGGCCGGTGGCTTCCTCTCGGACCTGCCGAAGGTCGTTGGCCGCGCCGGCGAACAGGACGGCTTCGGGACGATGGGGATGTTCTACACCGTCAAGCCCGACTACCGCGCGGAGTTCACCGACCGGTTCGACGACGTGGGTGAACTGCTCGCCGACATGGACGGCCACCGCGAGACGGCCCTGCTGGTCAACCGCGAAAACGAGAACGACATGTTCATCGCCAGCCAGTGGGACTCACAGGACGACGCGATGGCATTCTTCCGCTCCGAGGAGTTCTCCGAGACCGTCTCGTGGGGCCAGGAAGTCCTCGACGACCGGCCAAGACACGTTTTCCTGGCCTAGCATCTTTTTACTGCGGGGGGTTCGCGGAGCGAACCCCCGTCTGCTCACGGGCGGCGAAGCCGCCCGTTCGCATGGTCTGCGGGAGCTTTGCTCCCGCACTACTTGCAAAAACGTGCGTGAAAAACCGCTCGGCGCTCACTGCGTTCGCGCCGAGTGAACCGCGCTCGCTTCGTCGCCGGCGTGGTTCAAGAGAGCAAAGCTCTCTCGTCATCACCAGAACGCTCCGCGTTCTGGTTAGCAGCCAGATGCCGACGGCGTCTGGCGACATCACGAAAGGCGCCTCGCGCCTTTCGAACGACGACGCGCCGGCTGCCAGCGGGACCTCCGGTCCCGCCCTGCTCGCGCGGATGCTAGTTTCGGGTAGCCTTGAGTGAAACAGTTGATACAGTGAGTATGCATATGCAGTATCCAGACCGAAAGTGACTCACTCCCGTCACAATCCTCAGAGTGGGGCTTCAAGCCTTGACGTACGAATTCATCCTATTATAACAGTGGTTCGGCTCGTGAGAAGGACTCAGGCACGGTTAGTGTAACAGTAGTGACTGTACCCCTTTCTGTATTGAGATTGATTTTTACTTTGGCTCCGGGCTTTAGTCCGAGTCCTGATTCAACTGCAGCCATGTTTAGGTGTAGTGTGACCTGCTCGTCATCTTCAAGAACTACATTGTTGTCTTGCAGTGGTTCAGTTGTGAATCTAGTTTTGTTGGCGCTGGCCTTAGTATATGTAAAATGCTGAACAGTCGATGAACTCACATACGTTACAACGGCGTTGGAAAGATCAATATCCCCGGCCCCTGGTGCGCTCCGAACTGTAACACTCACCCGTGAGAGACTCTCTTTTGCAGATCGAATTTCAGCTGGGCGCTGCTCATCAACAAACCATCTTGAATCGTCTCCCCCGATCTCGCGGAACTCCAACTCCGCGGTGCAGTCTGATGCTGCGTCAACTTTTGCTGAGAGTGGTGACGACGCGGTCGTGATGACGTAATTGGAACCATCTGCATCAATATGCGTGACTCGAATATTATCTTCAGACGTTTTCTCAAATTTCAGTCGATCATCAAATGGTAGTGGTTCGTCTGAACGGACCCCATTAATTATCAGATGATATGGTGGCGAGCAACCACCCCCGCCCCCACCTTGGCTAAACACTTCTACTTCCCTACCTGATGGAATAATAAGCTCTTCTTGTACCAAACTGTTCTCGGTGAGGAAATCCAGATAGTGCACTTGGCTACTCTTGAGTATAATCCGATCGTTCGCTTCTGCGACGGTCCCATACTTGCTTATGAAAGTGACACGATCTGAAACCTGTGCAGATGCTGCTTCCCCAGTTTCCTCGGACTGGCTTTGTAAGAACTCCGTCGTTGAAAGAAGCACACCACCAGCCATGCCTGCAACCAATATCATCGCAATAAACACAATCAGCGTCCCAATCCCGACCTGCCCCCGGTTTGGCCTTCTTGAACCGGGATGCCGCAGTGCCATCGGTTGGATAAGCATTAGCTATTCTATTAATACTGGCGCACGAGTTTCAGAATTGAGATTACCTGTGTTTTCTCTGTGACTTCTCGAAAATCATCATGACAACGGTGGAGTGTCGTCTCAGTGTGTGAGCGAAACTGAGCAACAGTCCGCAGTCGAATTATGATTCTGCCGGGATTTATTTTGATTATTCTTGATCAGACGTACAACTCTATGAACCGGAGGGGTGAAGATGTATTGATCCTCTATCCTGGGAACTAGCATCCGCGCCGAGCAGCGCGAGGCGCGGTTCACTGAAGCCGAACGGAGTGAGGCTTCAGCCTTTTTTGCCCACGTTTTTGGCGAGGGAGTCGCCCCCGACCCCCTCGCCAAAAAGGTGGTTCCGTAAGGGCTTACCGTCCCATCCGTCTTGCCTCTGGTATGAGCGTGATTCGGCTCGTGTGGGCCACTGCGACCGGGCCGACGCCCACGGCCTCGTACGACGCGGCCCTGGCCGAGGCCAACGTCCACAACTTCAACCTGATCCAGGTGTCCTCCGTCATTCCGGCGGAGGCACGACTGGAGGCCGTCGGCGAGGCTCCGGACCTCGGCGCGGTCGGCGACGGGCTGACGGTGGTGCAGGGTCGCCACACCGCGCCGCCGGGCGAGGCGGGCGCGGCCGGCATCGGCTGGGCGCGCAGCGATTCCGGCCGGGGCATCTTCTACGAGGCCGACGGCGAGAGCGAGGCGGTCGTCCGCGAGCGGATCGCGGACGGGCTGGCGGCGGGCAAGGACCTCCGGGACTGGGCGTTCGTCGAGGACGATTCGATCGTCGTCGCGGCCGAACCGGATCCCGACGCGTACACGACGGCGCTGGTGATCGCGGCGTACGGGGAGAGCCGGTCACTTCTACAGTAGCCGGCGGATTTTTACGTGGGTCGCACCTATCAGGGGGTCAATGTACGGGAACACTCCGTTCGCGGGTGCAGACGACGACGGTGCCGCGCCACGGCTCACGGCCGAGCAGCGCCGCCATCTGCGCCGCGATCTCGCCAACGTCGCCGCCCAGACCCGCGACCTCCTCCCCGACGAGTTCGCCGTCGGACTCGAACTCGCACAGGGTGCCAACGGCCCCCGGGCGACCGTCGCCGTCCAGCCGCCCGTCGGCTCCGCCGTCAGCGCGGGCTACACGCCCGAGGACGACGCCGACCTCCGCATCGGCGAGGACGAACAGACGGATCTGGCCCAGGGACTCGCGGCCAGCGCGGCACTCCAGATGAAACAGGCGATGGGGACCGACCACTCCCCGACGGCGCAGTGACTACTCCCACGACCGAAGTCGCGGGCTTCCCTCACTGAGGGTGAGGCCCACGTTGTCTGGGGAGTTCGCAGGTTCCATCTCGCCGTTGGTTCCAGTGAGTACGACCTGCGTTTCGGGCTGAGCCACAACAGCCCCCGCCGTCGATAGCGGGCTCTGAATGTCCTTACCGACGGCTCGTTGTCCGATGTTCAGCGCACCATTCTTGTCCGCGTTGTCGTCCAGTCCACAGTCGTGACACTCCAGTCGTCCCTGCACGTCACGCCTCGTGTTCTGGGACCCACAGCGCCAACACGTCACAGACGTATCGTATTCCGCCACTGGAGTGCACTCGCGCCCATCGAGGTGGGCTTTGTACGTCAAGAAGTTCGCCAGCTTCGCATACGGCATCTTGTGGGTCTTGTCGTTCACGTACCTGCCCTCGCCGGTGTCGAAGCGCAACCCTGTCATATCACCGAACACGATGACGGCGTTGCGCTCCCGTGCCCGGGCGATGAGGTCGTTCGCCACCTGATGCAACTTGTGTTCGACTGTCCGCGACTCTTTATCACCGAGACGCTCGATAACCTGCGCTCCCGACCGCACCTTCGCTTTCCCGATGGACTTGCGGAGTTGCTTGTAGTGTTCACGGACACGCCGAACTTCCGCGCCGTGGAACGTGGTGTCGCGGTCGGAGAGGAACGTGCTGACGGCGATCCATTTCGCGCCCATATCGACGGCCAGCACGTCGTCGTACTCGTCTGCGACGGCCACAGACCGCTTGCAGACGAGATGAACGTACCACTCGCCGTCCCGAGAGACAAGTTCCGAGTCACAGATATACTCGTCTTCGAGGAGATGTGTGTCCTTCTCGGGAACGTGGACGGGCACCCAGATGCTGTCTCCCTTCTCTTTCTCGGGATTGTAGACAGGGAGTTTGAACCACCACGACGAGAGAACCGTCGCCTCGTCGTGTTCGATGGTGATGCAATCGTTGCGGAGAACGACGGGTTGCTCGGTATCCTCTCGGGGATTCTTGTTCGACCGGACTTTCTCCGCCTGTTGCATGGTCGCGGAGTAGAGGTTCGCGTCGTCACCGTGCACGGCGTCTTGGAACGCACCGTACTCACGCTCGACGAGGCGAGCCTTCCGCCCGGTGAGCGAGTGAAGTTTGACCCGAACCGTGGTGGTGACCTCGCGATGCATCGTATCGCCCGGTCTGTGTTTTGTGTGACGAGTGCTACCTATATATTAGGTTGCCAACCGGAGTGAAAGTGGTTGCAGGACAGTTGTCGGATTCATCCCACGACTGAAGTTATAGGCTGAGTAGGCGCAATACCACGGTCTTCAGGCCGTGGATACGCGCCGTCAACTTGGGAGAGAGTCCACGTTCGACGCCATTCTTGAGTTTCAGAATACCGGCGTTTAACTGACAGGCGTGCATATTAACGGACAGGAATCGGTCGAAACGGAGCGGATTCCGAACCGTCCTGCGGAGGCGGCCTGTCCGCCCACGTAACGAGGCAGTATCCGAAAGACCAGTCGGTGAACGCCACATCTTCGAAAGGTGTGCCAACGTGCCGACTGCTCAAAGCACGCGATACGATACCCCCAACTCCGCTGACGCCTGCTGGCGTCCCCGTGGCAAAAACAACACCGGGACGCCCTACACGGTCGAGGATAGGGGTACCGGCGGTTTGGCACCGCCAGCAGTCCACCAGTCCGATACCGTGGGACTACCCGCGCCCGAAAGGACTGGTAGTCCGCTGCTTGGACTGCACACCTGAAACTCCCACCGCTCGGGATTCCTCCGCGTTCACGCGGAGGAGGATGTCAAGGGCCTTCTCCTTTACCTTCTGTAACTACCGGCTTCTTCCTGTCGCGGTCGACTTCTCAGTGGCTGTGTCACCGTCGACCGGCGGGCGGTAGAACAGCGCGTAGCCGACGACGGCACTGCTCGGCACGCTCCCGACGGCCAGCGCCAGCGAGAGCGGGACGCCCAGCAACACGCCCAGCACGGCCGCCAGCGCCACTGGCCCGGGAATCGCGGACAACACGAGATCGGGTCGTGACACCGATCCGAGCGGGTGCTCCGAGATAGTTGCCTCCACCCGACACTGTCTGTCTCCCGCTAATTAAATATTATTACTCGCGCAACGCTCCGGCGGGATTGAGTTACTTCCCCCAGAAGGGGTCCCGATTCCGCTGTTTTTCGAGGTACTGGTTGAGCGCTTCGCGTTCGTCGCCGGGGATCTCGTCGGTCAGTTCCTGTTCGAGGATCTTGGCGTGCTTCTCGGGGAGATAGATCCAGAGTTCGTCGCCTTCCTCGATGTCGCGGCCGACGGTGGGGCCGTCGATGGAGACGGCGACCTGGTCGCCCATCCGGGCCTCGTCGATGTCCTCGCCGGCGTCCTGGATGGACTTGAGCTGGCCGACGCGCTCGAACTCGCCGTCCTCGAACGTCGCGACGTTGGAGTTGCGCTTGACCGTGCCGGTCAGCACTTCTACGCCGACGACGGCGGGGTCGTTCTGTCGGAAGGTGTGGTCGTTCAGGATCTGGAAGCGCGCGGGCCGGGTGATGTTTTCGAGCACCTGGGTCTGCTGGGCGCGTTCCATCTCCTCGACGTACTCCTCGTACTCCTCGACGAGGCGGTAGATCACGTCGTGTTCGAAGATGCGGACGCCTTCCTGTTCGGCCAGCCGGCGGGCGTCGTCCAGCACGTCCACGGAGAACGCGAGCAGGACCTCGTGTTTCTCCTCCTCGGCGGTCTCGGCGACCCGGACGTCTCGGGGCGCCACGTCGCCGACCTCCGCGCGGACGATGGGGATATCGACCTCGTCGAGGGTGCTGGCGATGGCCTCCAGACTGCCGAGGGTATCGGCTTTGACGACGACGCCCTGCCCTTCGGTGGTGACCTCGATTTCGGCCAGTTCCTGTTCCACGTCGGCGATGACCTGGCCGCGGTCGCGGTCGCGGACGACCCGGATCGGTGCGCCGGCCATGGCGTCGTCCAGATCGGGCGCGGCGATCTTGACTCCCGCGGCGGCCGAGACTTCGGGCACTTTTTCGAAGGCCTTCTCGGTGCGGATCTCCTCCAGCGGCTTGGGCTGGAGCAGTGCCCGTACCTCGGTGGTGATGGGGGCTTCGAGACCGCCAACGACGATCTCGTCGTCCTCACGGATGGTCCCGTCGTAGAGGACGGCGTCGACGGTCGTCCCGAAGCCCTGGGCCTCCTTGACTTCGAGTACCGTGCCGGCCCCCGGCCCTTCCACGTCGATCTGCATCTCGTCTTTCATGTACCGCTGGGACAGGCCCATCAAGACTGTGAGCAGGTCCGGGACGCCCTCGCCGGTCATCGCGGAGACGGGAACGACGCCGACGTTGTTCTGGAAGTTCTGGACCCGCCAGTACATGTCGGCGGCGAAGTCGTGATCGGAGAGTTCGCCGATGATGCCGTAGAGGCGTTCGTTCAGGTCGCCCTGGACCCGTTCGGACTGTTGCTCCATGCTCTCCTGGATCGGGAGGCCCTCGTTGGGGTTCCAGCCGGGGACGGTATCGACCTTGTTGGCGGCGACGATGAAGGGGGTCTGGGTCCGCTTGAGAATGTCGACGGCCTCCTCGGTCTGGGGCTGGAAGCCGTCGTTCACGTCGACGACGAGGACGGCGATGTCGGCCAGGGCCCCGCCGCGGGAGCGCAGCGTCGAGAAGGAGTGGTGGCCGGGCGTGTCGATGTACAGCAGGCCGGGGAGGTCGAAGTCGGTGGGATCGACGAGTTCGCCGGCCATCTCCGAGATGGTCGAGAGCGGCACGGCCGTCGCGCCGATGTGCTGGGTGATCGCGCCGGCCTCACCCTCGCTCACCGCGGAGCCGCGAATCTTGTCAAGTAGCGTGGTCTTTCCGTGGTCGACGTGGCCGAGGACCGCGACGATGGGGGTCCGGAGCGTGGCTGCCCCGTCGGCGTCGGCGTCGGCTTCTGTAGAGTCAGACATTGGCACATCACCCTCGAGAATCCGTACGCGATACCAACCGGCCAGCCCATTTAACTTTCTCCATTTCGGTCCTCGCTCCTGGCACGGAACGCGCGGTTCCTCGGCGTCAGACCTGCGTCACACGTCCCCGTGGCGTTTATGTGAGTGGAATACGCTACGCTGTGTATGGCAGAAATACTCGCGGAGAACCTCTCGGGGAAGGCCGTCATGGGTTCGGACGGCAAGGAACTGGGAATGCTGTACAACATCACGATGGACGCCACATCGGGCCGCCTGGAGAATCTCGTCGTCGAACCCGACGAGATGCTCCGGGACTCGGATTTCCCCACCGACGAACGCGGCCGCCTGCTGGTTCCGGTCCCCCGTGTCCAGGCCGTCAAGGACCACATGATCGTCGACCGATAATCCGCACTCTTTTTCGATGTACATTCTCGACTCGTCGGCGTTTATCAACGAGTATCACACCCAGGAGCGCAAGGCGTCGATCCCGATGGTCCGCGAGGAACTCGAAGACGAGAGCGCCTATCGGTTCGACGCGCTGGAGGGTTCCGGCATGCACCTCCACATTCCCGAGGAGGAGACCGTCGAGCGGATCGAGCGGGCCGCCCGCGAGACCGGCGACTTCGACGAACTCTCGCGCACCGACGTCCGGCTGGTCGCCGCCGCCTTCGAACTCGACGGCCACCTCGTCACAGACGACTACGCGATGCAAAACGTCGCGGAGAAACTCGACGTGGCCGTCGAGGTCATCGCCTGTGAGGGGATCACCGAGCAACGGGACTGGCGGTTCCAGTGTAGCGGCTGTGGCCGCGAATTCGACGACGATCACGACCGCTGCCCCGTCTGCGGGAGCGACCTCTCCCGGAAGAACCCGGCCTAGAGCCGGTTTCGCGTCCGGGTCGCCTCGTCCAACCCCAGGTCGATCAACTGGGTGAGCACTTCCTCCTCGGTGAGGTCGTACTCTCGGGCCAGCGACTCGACCTCGCTCGCGAGATCGTCGTCACAGACCACGGTGAAACGGGTTGGCATACCACGCAGTTCGTCACGGGACCGCATAAAAACCCGTCAGACGACCGTCTCACGCCCGTTCGGGGTGTTTCTCCTGATCTGTTGCGGAAACTAGGGGACGGCAGGGGTCATGCCGTGGGGATGCGCCCGGTGGCCTGGAGATAGACTGCGAGGAACTGGAGGGCGTTGAACGCGCCGTGGACGAGGATGGGGACCACGAGGTTCTCGGTGCGGTAGTAGACGTACCCCAGAAGCAGGGAGAGCAGGAAGATTACGGTGAGCGTGGTCAGCGTCGCCAGCGGGTTGGCGTTCTGATACTGGCTGAAGTGGACGGCGGCGAACACCGCCGCGCCCAGCACCACGGCCGACCGCTCGGTGAACGACTCGTAGAGGTACTTCTGGACGACGTTGCGGTAGGCCAGTTCCTCGACGGGCGCGATGACGAGGACGGAGAGCACGACGAAGTACAGCGCCAGCGTCGGGTTCTCCATGGCTCGCTGCTGGATCTGAGAGTCCGACGACGGGAGCCCGAGTTGCTGGACCAGCGTCGTGATCGTGCCGAGCAACAGGAGGAGTGCGAACAGTCCGCCGACCGCGACGAGCAGGCCACGCGCCGACGGTATCCCCACGTCGAGGTAGTCGAGTGACAGGTCGCGCCCGTACAGGTACAGCGCGACGAAACCGACGCTCCCGAGATAGCTGAACGCTGTCAACACGGCCAGGGCGATCGGCGATGTCCGGGGATCGACCGAGACGCCAAGCAGTGCTCCCCCGACCGACACCGGGATCAGCGCGACGAGCTGGCCGACGAACAGGCCGGCGAAGGCCCCGCCGCCGAGCACGAGCGCGACGGCGAACCCCTTCGTCCTCCCCCAGAACGCGTCGTCGTCGATGGCGTCGTAATCCGCGACGGCGACGACGGCTGCGCCCAGCCCCGCGACGGCTGCCATGGGAAGGCCGATTCCCACATCCGGCACCACGTCGGTGCCGATGGCCGGGCGCATCAACTGGTAGAGCGCGTACCCGAACAGCGCCGCAGAGAGAAACCCCGCCGCGGTCGCGCCGATCCGGCGGTCGACGGTGCCGTGACGGCGCAGGCTGAAGGTAAGCGCCGCGGCGGCCCCGAGGGCGAGGCCGACCACGCTCCCGTCGATCCCGGGGACTGCGACGATTGGCGTCCTGCCGGTCCAGGGGAAGAGACTCGCGACCAGTGCGATCCCGGCCAGCACCAGCCCCGTCGTCGGTGCCGCGGTCGTCCGGGGCCCGCGGCCGTCGACTGTATCTACTGCTGCCATTGGCTCGCACCACGGCGGCGGGCGGTTTAGGGACTGTGCTTCGGTGCCACCCGCTCACTCGACGACGAGTTCCGTCTTGTCCGCGACCGCCGCGGCCTCCTCGAACTCCCCACCGCCGAGCAGACCCCGCGCGGCCCGCTTGCCCCACTCGACGGCCGGCTGGTCGAACGTCGAGACGTTGGCCAGCTCGCCGTACAGCACGCAGGCCGCCTCCATCGCGTACAGCAACTCACCGACGCACTCGGCGTCCAGCCGGTCGATCTCGACGCGAACCGACGGCCGGTCCGCGGCCGCGAGGCTCGCCTCGGTCGCCTCGAACTCCGCGTCGAGCAGGTCGCCCAGCGTCGACCCGCCGAGGTAGGACAGCCCCTCGATGTCGGTCTCGGGAATCGTCCGGTCGGCCCGCTCGCGCGGGCGCACCATCGTCACGAGCTTGTCTCGCGGGCCGGCGCGGTAGAGCTGGAGCTGGGAGTGCTGGTCGGTCGCGCCGAGCGCCCGCGCGGGCGTCTGGCCTAGCCCGTCTTTCCCGAGGCTTTCGGCCCACAGTTGCGCGAACCACTCGGCGAAAAACTCCAGGCGCTCGGCGTAGGGGACGACGGCGTTGATGTCGGCCCCGCGCTGGGCAACGCCGTAACTCACCGCACCGTAGGCGTAGGCAGGGCAGTCGAACAGCGAGGGCGCGAGCGACTCGGCGGCCCGCTGTCCTCCGGCCAGCAGGCCCTCGATGTCGTGGCCCTGGATCGCCGCGGGCACCAGCCCGACCGCCGAGAGTGCGGAGAACCGCCCCGGCACGCCCGTCGGCACGTCCAGCGCGGGCATATCGTGGCGGTCGGCCAGCTCCCGGAGCGGCCCCGCCTCGCCCGTCGTGACGACGGTTCGTTCGGTCCAGTCGACGCCAGCCGCCTCCATCGCCTCGCGCACGACGAGGAAGTTCGAGAGCGTCTCGGCGGTGGTGCCCGACCGCGAGACGACGTTGACCGCGGTGCGGTCGAGCGGAACCTCCGTCAGAATCTCGCGGACGTGGGCGGGATCGACGTTGTCCAGCACGTACAGCGGCGCGGCGTCGGCGGCCTTGCCCTCCGTGTCCAGTCCGCCCAGCGCCTCCGAGATGGTGGCCGCACCGAGGGCACTCCCGCCGATGCCGACCGTCAGGATGGCCTCGGCGTCGGAGAGCGGTTCGACGGTGGCCTCGATCTCGGCGGCGTCGGTCCGCTCGGGCAGGTTCAGCGCGGCGTAGCCGAACTCCTCGCCGGCCCGGCCGGTCGCGATGCGGTCGTGTGCCCGTGCCACGTCTTCGTCGAGTCGCGCCAGCGCGTCGCGGCTGATCCCCGGGTCAGCCTCGGCCGCGAGCGCGTTGCCGATGTCCACTTGCATGGTCGTCCGTCCACACCGGGCGCGCAAAACGCTACTGCTCTGGCCGGGTGGGGGCGGAATCGCGTGGCTTTTCGGTCCCGGCCGCCTACCCGTGTGCAATGACCGGCGAATCCGTCGACGACCGGACGGACCCGGAGAACGCCCCGACCGCCGAGGGCGGTCCCGAGCACGTCGAACCCGAGTCGGCCACGGAGGAGAAGTCGTACGGCGGCCTCTTTGGCTCCTACCCGTACGCCTTCCGGCAGAGCGACTCCCTGCTGTTCAAGACCTACGCCGTCGTCGGGGGCCTGCTGGCACTGTTGATCGCGCTCCTGTTCACCTTCGGACTGGTCGGTGTGATCGCCAGCACGACCGGCACCGGTGGTGGCGTCTTTTCGTTCTCGCGGGCCTTCTTCATCTTCGTCGGCCTGCTCGTCGTCTTCCCACTTTTGGCCCCCGTCCTCTCGGTTGCGCGACGCCACCGCCGGGTTGGGTCCAACGCCCGCTACGACGCCGCCATCGCGTCGGCCGGGTACCTGTTCCTGCTGACCCTGTATCTCGCCCTGCTGATCTCGACGCCGCCGGAACAGCAACAGCCCGTCTCGGGCGCGTACGCGCCCCTCGTCGAACTTTTCTACGCCCTACCCGCCATCGTCGGGCTGGTGCCGCCGGTGGTCGGCGCGGCCGCGATCTACGCCACCCACAGGCTGACGCGATAAACGCATCAGCCCATCCTCCGCTCGCTCCGTTCGCGGGGACACCCGACTGACGCGATGAACTCGAAACGCCGAAACCGTCCGGGGAACAAGCGACACCCGTGAAAGACGCTACCTTCCTCGTCACGGCTGCCGACGACGAGTCGGCGGTCCTCCGGGACGTGACCGACAGCCAGGTCCACACGCTGAGTACCAACCCGGGCGTCGAGGTCGGCGAAATCGTCGCCGCGAGCATCGAGCCCGAACCGCCGATGGAAGTCGCCTGGCAGGTCGTCGAGATCACCGACCAGCGGACGATCCCGGTCGAGCGGAGTCCGGAACCGCCGACCAAGCAGGCCAGGGAGATCGCCGCCGACCAGCCCGTCGGGGAGATCACGCGCCAGGAGCGCGCCGGCGAGGGCGAACTCCACGTCATCACCGTCCCCGACGGCGAGGCCGACGACGCGGCCGCGGACGTCCTCGACGACGAGGAGACCCTGGCCCGTGCGGCGCGGCTGGGCGTCGACCGCGTCGAGGTCCGCGCCGACGGACAGGCGCTCAGCGTCCGCTATCTACCCTGACTGGTCGCCACCGACGGCCACACCGGGCCCGCCAGTCGCGGCGCTCACCTGTACTTAAATATTGCCGGACTCTGACGGCTCTACTCTTATGCAGGTGGATCTAACAGTGGTAAGTGAGCCCGAGAAGGGGTGTAGGGGGTAGTCGAGAACGTGTCTGTTTCACTGTACGCGGCAGCGCTTGGCGTGCCCGTGGTGCTCGTGGCAGCGTTCCTCGTCGAGACGTGGCGTCGCTGCAGCGGGCCGGGTGTCAGAGCCCTGCGTCTCCTCCTGTGTTCGATTGCACTGTGGGCCGGCGGGAGTGCGCTCGCGCTCCTGGCACCGGACAGGGCGACCTGGATCACGTTCGAGCAGGTCGCCTGGATCGGACGGATCGGCGTCCCGGTGGCCTGGGCCCTGTTCGCGCTGCAGTACACGGGGTACGGTGACCGGGTCACGCGCCGGTCGGTCGCACTACTGGCCCTGCCGGCGGTACTCATGCTCGCACTGGTCTGGACCAACCCGCTCCACGACCTGGTGTGGTCCGAGGTCCGGATGGTGTACACCCAGGGTGTCGCCGTGGGTATTCTGAGCAAGGGCCCGGCGTTTTGGGGATTCCTCGCGTACGCGTACACACTCGTCCTGGCCGGCATCGTCCTCATCATGCGGCTGGTGTTCACCGCCGATCACCTGTTCGTCGACCAGGGGGTGGCGCTCCTGCTGGGCGTCTCCGCCCCGCTTTTCGCCAACGTCGCCAGCGTCACCGGAGCCGTCCCGATCACTGGGCTGGACATGACGCCGTATATGTTCACGATCAGCGGCATCACCTACGGCTACGCCTTCTACCGGTCGGACCTGCTGGATCGCGTCCCGGCGACCCGACAGATCGGCCGGACCGCGGTCGTTCGGAACATGCGTGACGGCGTCATCGTCGTCGACGAGGACGACGTGATCGTCGACGTGAACCCGCTCGCCCAACAGCAGTTCGACCTCTCGAAGGACGTCGTCGGCCGTCCAGTCCGGAACGTGTTCGACGATCCGGAGTTCGAGTTGCCGGTCGGCGAGGGGACCGTCGTCTGGTCGTCGGACGGCCCCTTCGAGTACGAGGTGAAAGTCTCGACACTGACCGACCAGCACGGCCGCCAGCTCGGTCGGATTCTGGTCTTGCGGGACATCACCGACCGGACCAACCGCCGCCAGCAGCTGCAGGTCCTCAACCGGGTCCTCCGGCACAACTTCCGCAACGATATGAACGTCATCGACGTGTGCGCGACCCAGCTCGTCGACCGCCTCGACGGGGAGGACGCGGAACTGGCCGACCGCATCCGGTCGGTCGCGCGCGACCTGAGCGAGACCGGCACCAAAGCCCGCGAGATCGAGCGGATCATGTCCCGCCGGCACAACGATCCCCAGCCCATCGACCTCCCGTCGCTCGTGACCCGCCAACTCGACACGCTCCGCCACGAGTACCCCGCGGCCGAGATCGAGGCGGACCTGCCCGACGAACTGGAGATCCACTCGACCGGCATCCTCGAATCGGTCCTGCAGAACGTCTTCGAGAACGCCGTCGTCCACAACGACAGCCAGCAACCACACGTCTGGGTGCGTATCGAAGGCGACGACAGCCAGGTCGAGATTTCGGTGGCCGACGACGGCCCCGGCATCCCCCAGCAGGAACGGGAGGTGCTGGTCAAAGGCACCGAGACGCCCCTGGAACACGGGAGCGGCCTCGGCCTCTGGCTGGTCAACTGGGGCGTGACGATGCTCGGCGGCGACATCGACTTCCGCGACCGGGTGGCCTTCGGCCGGGACGACGACGTGAGCGGGAGCGTCGTCACCATCTCGATCCCGCGTCAGGGACCGACCGTCCACTCCGCGTCGGGCCAGCCCCCCGTCGACGCCGATTGACTCGTTTCACTCGCCAATCGAGCCCTCGGTTGTGGCACTCGACGACCAGTCACCGTCCAGGCGTGTAAAACGTGTCTGTGTTTCTGGACACCTGTGCTAAATATTTCCCGACTCTCGTTACCAGTCAGACGTTTTTTTCGCCGTTCGGAAACCGTTGTAAGGAGGTAGCTATATATGTCACACGTTCACACCACACAGTTATGTCCGTCGACAGTGGGTCGGGTCGGTCGCGACCCGTCCTCCAGCAGTTGACTTCGAACCTCGCCGGACTGCGGCGCTGTCGTCGCAATGGGGGATGCCGAGTCGACTGCCGACACGAACGCACTGCGGCGCACCGATTACCGTGGTCCACCAGCGGGTACGGCGGCTGGGGTGGCCACGAGCACCACGCCACTGACGCCGGGTCCTCGCAGACGCCGGTCGTGTTCGTCCACGGGAACCAGCGCGACGCCTGTGACTGGGATACCCACGCCGAGTTCTGTCTGAATCGCGCCTTCTCCGGGGACGACCTCTGGGCGATCACCTTCGAGTCCGGCAGTCCGAGCCACGCGCGCATGGCCGACCAGCTCGACGACTTCGTGGCCGAGGTCCGGGCGTACACCGGCAGCGATCAGGTCTCGGTCGTCGCCCACAGCCTCGGCGTGACCGGTGCCCGGTACTGGCTCCTTCGCGAGGACCGCTACGACTGGGTCGACACCTGCGTGTTCATGGCCGGTGCGAACCACGGGTCGGTCCTGAACTCCTACGCCGCCTCCGCCGGCCTCACCGGCGGGACCTACAAGATGAGCGATTTCCTCCGGCGTGACTACGATTCCGTCGACGGGCACCCGCTCGCGGCGCTCAACGAGAACGAGACGCCGGGCGACGTGGACTACTACACCATCCGGGGAACCGACGACCCGCTGTTCTGGAATTGCGAGGATAGCCCCGCCCTGGCGGGGGCAGAGAACGTCCTTCTGCGGACCAACCACGACGGCGTCCGGGCGAGTCTCACCAGCATGGAACTCACCTACGAGTGGCTCACCGGCGAGAAACCGTACAACCTGAAGACGACGCTACGGTCCTGAAGACCGGGTGACCCGAGAAAGGAAAGGGAGTTAGGCGCGCCCCACCTCCGGTCGACAATGACAGTGCTTTCGACCGCCCGTCGGGCTCTCGATTCCGGCCCACTCTGTGACGCCTGTCTCGGGCGGCTTGTGGCCGACCGGAGCTTCGGACTGACCAACCGCGAGCGCGGCCGGTCGCTCCGCGTCGCCGTCGCCCTCGAAGACGACGAGCCCGTCGGCGACCTCGAACCCGACGACCCCTGCTGGGTCTGTGAAGACGAGAGCGACCGCTACGAGGAGTGGGCCGACCGCGCCGTCCACGCCGTCGGCCCCTACGAGTTCGACACCTACCAGATCGGGACGAAGGTACCGCCTCTGCTGGAGGAGAACGACCGCCTCCTCCGCGAAGAAGTCGGCCTCGAACCCGACGCCGGCGAACCCCTGAAAAGCGAGATCAACCGCGAGGTGGGCAAGCGACTGGGAGCCGAGACCGACACCGAGGTCGACTTCCAGCGCCCGGACGTGCTGGTTCTGCTGGACCTGGCGACCGACGAACTCGAAGTGCAGGTCAACTCCGCGTTCGTCTACGGCCGCTACCGCAAACTAAAGCGCGACATCCCTCAGACCAAGTGGCCCTGCAACGACTGCGGTGGGACGGGCCTGAAGCGCGGCGATACCTGCGAGGGGTGTGGCGGCTCGGGCTACCGCTACGACGAGAGTGTCGAGCAACTCACCGCTCCCGTCGTCCTCGACGCGATGGACGGCGAGGAAGCGGTCTTCCACGGCGCGGGCCGCGAAGACGTGGACGCGCTGATGCTCGAATCGGGGCGGCCGTTCGTCATCGAGATCAAGGAGCCCCGCACCCGCGACGTGGACCCAGCCGAACTGGAAGCCGAGGTCGACGAATTCGCCGACGGCAAGGTCGAAGTCGAGGGGCTCAGGCTCGCGACCCACGACATGGTCGAGCGCGTCAAGGAACTCGACGCGAACAAGACCTACCGGATGGACGTGGCGTTCGACGACCCCGTGAGCGAGGACGCCTTCGCGGACGCGCTTGCGGAACTCGACGGCGCGACAATCTACCAGGACACCCCCCAGCGCGTCACTCACCGCCGCGCGGACGTGACCCGGACTCGCGAGGTGTACGACATCGACGGGACCCTCGAGGGAGACACCGAGGCCGAACTGGAGATCAACGGCGAAGGCGGACTCTACGTCAAGGAACTCGTCAGCGGCGACGAGGGCCGTACCGACCCCAGCCTCGCCGGCCTCCTCGACACGGGAGCAGTCGTGACTGCCCTCGACGTGGTCGACGTAGAGGGCGAGGACGAACCGTTCGCCCGCCCGGAGTTCTTCCGGAACGACGACACCGAGTGAGCCGCCACAACCCTTAGGAACGACCAGTCCCTCTCTCCTAGCGGTGCGTGATCATGTGCCATAGCATGGACGAGTACATCGACTGGCGCGAGCAACTCCGTGAGGCCGAGGCCGACGACGACGAGCCACCGGCGGTCGACATCGCCGAACCGGAGATCGGCGAACCGGAGGTCGAGGAGCCGGAACTCGACGAACCAGAGTTGGGGCAGGCCGAGCTGGACGACTGATACTGTCGGCGGAAACCCACTGCTTTTTGTCCGCGTCGTCCGACGCCGTAGCCATGCAGTTCGGCGTCGACGAGGCCGGCAAGGGCCCGGTCCTGGGGTCGATGTTCGCGGCGGCCGTCCGGGCCGACCCGGGCGCGCTCCCTGACGATATCGACGACTCCAAGAATCTCACACCGAGCCGGCGCGACGAGCTAGCTGCCCAGCTGCGCGCGGACGAGCGGGTCGAGATCGCCGTCGCGGAGATCACGCCCGCGCGGATCGACGAGCCGGAGACGGACATGAACACGCTCACCGTCGCTGCACAGGCCGAGGCGCTCGACGGCGTGGCCAGTGACGGCGACGATGGGGTCGTCGATGCAGGTGACACGGACGCCGGACGCTTCGGTTGCCGCGTCGCCGACCGGATCGCGGCCGACGTGTCGATCACCGCCGAACACGGGGCCGACGAGGTGTACGCGCTGGTCGGGGCCGCGAGCGTCCTCGCGAAGGTCGCCCGGGATGCCCACGTAACGGACCTGGGGGCCGAGTACCCCGACACCGACGTGGGGAGTGGCTACCCGAGCGACCCCGCGACCAGAGCCTTCCTCCGTGAGTACGTTGCCGAACACGGCGACCTGCCGCCGTGTGCGCGGCGGTCGTGGTCGACGAGTCAGGACGTGCTGGCGGCCGCCGAACAGTCGGCGCTCTCGGAGTTCTGAGTGGACGTGGCGGTCGCTCGTCGGTCGGGAACGAGAGGAAGGGGGGACAGATTGTGGGTGGGGTGGGGGTGTTGGGGGAGCCGCAAGCGCATCGCAGTGTGGGGTGACTGCACCCGAGCCTACGGACTACACCAGTACAAAAGGACAGGAGCGTTTTCGGCGCGTGAAAATACCGGCGACGAAGGAAGACGCGGAAACCGCTACTGTTCGGTGTAGCGGTCGCGCTCTTCCTCCGAGAGCATCAGGTTCCGGAGGATGTCACCGTAGGCCGGACGGGTGACGAGGACGCCCAGGAGGACGCCGACGATGGTGACGATGGCGAACCCGGTGAGGTCACCGAGGCTGAGCACCGTCAGCGGACTCATCGCGAGGATGGTCGTCGCCGCCGCGGCACCGATGACCCAGAACGCCTTCTTGAAGCGGCTCTGGAACACTTTGCCGGTAGCGACTTTCCCCTCCTGCAGGATCTCGTCGGCGATGATAATCAGGTCGTCCACCCCCGTTCCGATCACGGCGATGAACCCGGCGATGTGCGAGAGGTCCAGCGCCAGTCCGATGGCCGAGGCGAACCCGAGCAACAGGAACACCTCGCCGGCGGCCGTCGCCAGCATCGGCACGGCGACCCGTGGACTCCCGTACCGCAGGAACACGACCGCACTGACAGCCAGGTACGCAACCAGACCCGCGATCAGCGAGAACAGTTTGAACCGCTCGGCGACCGAGGGCAAGAGCGTGTAGGTCGTGCCAGCGGTGAAGTTCAGCTCCGTCGGGATCGACCCCGCCCGGAGGTTGACCGCCAGCTGCTGGGACTCGCTGATGTTCGTAGTCGTCATCACGAACGACGGGCTCTGTGCGAAGTCACCGTTCTCCATCGACTGCGCGAGTTGCTGGCCCATCGAGGCCGCGTAGACGACCCGATCGTTCTGGACCGTGTACAGACAGTATCCGCTCGCGTTGTCCGGGTTCCGGTCCGCGTTTGGCGGACAGCTGCCGATCCCCTCGCGGGTGAAGCCGAACTGCTGGAGCTGCTGTGAGTACCGCTCGGCCGACCCGTCCTGCCGGATCGCCACCGGGACGTGGGGCTGGTTGATCCCGCTCTGGGGGTCGGCCTGCTGGGCGGCCCCGATGTCCGTGAAGTCACTGTTGTTGAGCAGTGGCGTCTCGCGGTAGACCGTCGTCCCGTTCTCCTGCACGGGGTAGCGAGCGACGATCTGGACGCGACCGGTCCCGGAAATCAGGTCCCTGACGTCCTGTTCGCCGGCGTTGGGCACCTCGACGACGATGAAGTACTCGTTACCGGCCGCGGCGGTCTTGACGTTCCCGCCGGTGATACCGCCCTCGTTGATCTTGTCCGAGAGGACGTTGACGACCGTCTCCCTGGTCTGGGCCGTGACGCCGTCCCTGATCCGGTCCTGGGACACGTCGAACCCGTTGTTCTGGAGCGTCGTGGCGAACTCCACCTGCGTGACGTTCCGCGAGAACACCTCGATTGTGCCGCCACTCTGGGCCTGCTGGCCCTGCGCACGCCTAGCGGCACTCAACCGCACCTGGCTCGGTTCGAGGCCCAGGTCGCTGGCGATGGCCCGGCGTTTCTCCGGGATGCTCGTGTTCTGTGTGAACTCGACGCTTTCGGCGGTCATGCCGACCAGCGGCGCGCGGATCTGCGTGCCACCGGAGAGTTGCAGTCCGTAGTCGAGGTTGACCGGTTTGGCGTCGCCGCCGGTCGCCTGTGCGGCCACGTAGGGACCGAACAGGAGGGCGGCGCTCGCGAGCGTGAACACGACGAGCAGGACGACCCGCCAGTTCTCTCGAAGGTTCATCGGTCTTCCCCCGTCATCGTGTGACTCCCTCGTACTTGTACCAGCGTAGCAGGCTGAGGTTCAACATGTAGGTGTTCATGAGGTCCGCGGACAGCCCCATCACGAGGACGAGTCCGATCTGGGGCAGGAGCGGAATTGCGAGCAGGAACGCCGCCGCCGACATCACCGCCATCGCGGCGATGGAGGTCAGCGTCATCGTCACCCCGGTCCGCATCGCCCGGTAGGCCGACTCGTAGAACTCCCCGCGCCGCCGCAGGATGTGGTTGTTCAACAGTACGTCGGAGTCGACGCTGTAACCGATCAACATGAGCAGCGCCGCGACCGTCCCCAGCGAGAGGTTGATCCCGAGCAGATTCATCAGCGCCAGCGGGATCACCAGGTCGGAAAACGCCGAGATGACGATCGCGATCGACGGGACGAACGACCGGAACAGCAGGAAGATCAGCAGGCTCATCCCCACGAACGCGACCCCGAGTCCGAGCAGCGTGAGCCGCACCGAGTCGGACCCGAAACTGGGCGAGGTCTCGCTGAACGAGGCGATCTCGTACCCCTCCCCCTCGATCGCCTGCTGTACGCCCTCGGTCTGCTGGGTCGTGATGATGTACTCCTGTGTCCCCTGGCTGACCTGGACTGGCTGAACCGTCGGGTTGAGTCCGCTGAGACTCTGCTCGACCTCGCTCTGGGGAGCGCTGGTCTGTATCTGTACCTCGGCCCCACCGGTGAACTCGATCCCGAGTGCCACCGGTGTGCCGTTCATGACGTACCAGGCGGCCAGGATCGCCAGCGCGACCGCGAGGACGGCGAGCGGCACCGCCGCGAGTTGTCTGTTCGTGTACCGCGTGTAGTCGATGTCGGGGAACCGGTCCGGGAGGTCGGTCATCGCGCTCATCCGGACCATCCCCCGTTTCCGACTCCCGGTACCTCGAACTCCACCATACGCCACCGTGTGCAACAGCCCTGAATAAGCCTTCTTATCTCGGCTGTCGGTTGCACCTGGCCACGGGAACGGTGATCGCTGTCGAGAGTGGCGTCAGGCGGGGTCGAACGACGAGTGCAAGAGTCAGTGTCACTGCCGACGACGGTGAGTTCCCGCCGTGGGAACGGGATCGCGATGCCGTCCTCGCGGAACGCGGCGTGGACGACCTCGACGGGAGGATTGGTCACACACGACACCAACTTAAACGGGCGAACAACTGAGGCGGTACTCGTTTTTGTCGGTCCGGTGAACGACGGAAGGAATGCAGCGCGAGTACTTCGATTCCGATCAGGTGGACGTGGGGGCGTCGGTCGCCGAGAAACACGAGCAGGTCGCCAGCGAAGCGGTGGGTGAGGAAGAGTACGGCATGCTCATCGGCGGCGAGTGGGTGGAATCGTCGAGCAGCGAGACGGTCGAGTCCGTCGACGCCACGACCGGCCAGCAGTTGGCACGGTTCCAGAAGGGGACACCCGCGGACGTGGACCGCGCCGTCGAGGCCGCCCAAGAGGGCTTCGAGAAGTGGTCGGTCATGTCGCCCCAGCAGCGCTCGACCAAACTGCTGGAGGTGGCGGACCGACTGGAGGACCGCCGTTCCGACATCGCGCGGCTCGATTCGCTGGAAGTGGGGAAGGCGAACCAGCACTCGATGTTCGTCGATCTGGAGGTCGCCATCGAGCAGTTCCGCTACTTCGCCAGCCTCGCCCGGACCGCCGACGAGGGCCGCCGGCCGCCGGCCAGCCCCGACCGGCTGACCTACACGCAGAACGAGCCCTACGGCGTCGTCGGCCTCATCAGCGCCTGGAACTTCCCGGCGATGTTCGTCGCCTGGAAGATGGCCCCCGCGCTGGCCGCGGGCAACGCCGTCGTGTTCAAGCCCTCCTCGCGAGCCTCCCTCTCGACGCTTGAGATGGCCCGCACGATCCAGGAAGTCCTCCCCAACGGGGCGGTCAACGTCGTCACCGGCGCGGGCAGCGAGGTCGGCAACGCGCTGACCGGTCACGCCGGCGTCGGCAAGGTCGCCCTGACGGGCTCGACCGCTGCTGGCCAGTATACGATGCAAAACGCCGCCGAGACGATTACGCCCGTGTCGCTGGAACTCGGCGGGAAGAGCCCCAACATCGTCTTCCCCGACGCCGACATCGAGAAGGCCGTCCAGGGGAGCATCATCGCCTCCTGGTTCAACGTCGGCCAGCAGTGTACGATGGGCTCGCGGATGTTCCTCCACGAGGACATCTACGACGAGTTCTTGGAGGCCTTCGTCGAGGCCACCGACGACCTCCAGATCGGCGACCCCCTCGATCCACGGACCGACGTGGGCCCGCTCATCGACCACGACCATCTGGAGGACGTGCGCTCGTACGTCGACACCGCGCTGGAAGACGGCGCGACGCTGGCCTACGGCGGCGAACAGCCCGCCGACGCCGACCTCGACGGCGCGCCCTTCTACAAGCCGACGATCCTCACGGACATCGACAACTCCGACACCATCGCCTGCGAGGAGGTGTTCGGCCCGGTCCTGAGCGTGCTGGAGTGGTCCGACTACGACGAGATGATGGCCGAGGCCAACGACACTATCTACGGGTTGGCCTCCGGTGTGTGGACGACCGATCTGGAGAGCGCAAAAAAAGCGGCCGACGACCTGGAAGCCGGGACGGTCTGGGTCAACACCTACAACGACATGTTCGAGCCCAGCCCCTACGGCGGCTACAAGCAGTCCGGCATCGGTCGCGAACTCGACGAGTCGACGCTCGATGATTACACCCAGCAGAAGTCGGTGACGATGAACTTCGGCGGCCTGCCGGATATGTGATCAGGAGTCGTAGCTGACGACATCTACGTCGGGCAGTCTCTCGAAATCCGCTTCGTTGTTCGCTACGACTGGCTCACCGAAATGACGCCCTGTTGCCCCGATGATGATATCGCTCTCGGATACTCGGTTGCCTTCGCGTCGGAGTTGTCCGTCCATTCGTCCAGCCAGGCGAGCTATCTCCGGCGTCGTTTTCACGGTTGGACGTGCGTCGAGGACTGACTGAACCTTCGAGATCTCTTGTTCAGCCATTTCCGTGTAGCCGACACCGACGAACAGTTCGTACACGACCTGCGCAGGGACTCGTTGCGTCGCGCCGCCCGATTCGAGTTCTTTTGCGAACTCGATGGCGCTCGCACTATTCTCCATCAGGTCGATGAGGAACGACGAATCCAGAATCATTCGAACCGATCTACGAGTTCGTCGATGTCGTCTCGCGCATCGGTGTCGACATCGTCGATCACTTCTTGGAACTCGTCAGCTTCCTCCGGAGAGAGTATTCCGGTCAATTCCAGCAGTGAGGGACCACCGATCAATCGGTCGATGGCCTCCGAAAACGTCTCGTCGTCGCGCTTCTCTGCCCGGACCCGATCATACACATCCTCGTCGAGCCGGATCGTCTTCGTCCCCATGTGTATACGGTCGTATACGAGAAAACAAGAAGCTTACTCCTATCCCGGCAGAATCTCGGTGAGTACCCGCGACTCGATCTTCCGGAGGTGTTCGCCGACCGTCACGGGGGCCAGGTCCAGTTCGGCGGCGATGTCCTCGTAGGTGGCATCGCGGGGCACGTCGTAGTAGCCCAGTTCGGCCGCCGTGCGCAGAATCTCCTGCTGGCGGTCGGTGAGCATCGAGAACAGCTGGCGGTCGTCGGGGTGGTACTCGCGCATCGCCTCCAGTTCCACGTCGACGCTGTCGGGGACGACCGCGAGCGCCTCGGTGATCGTCTCCTGATCGCCCATGCCGGTGATCCGGATGCCGCCGTCGGCCAGACACTCGACGGGCGTGTCGACGACGATGCTGTACTCCTGCATCGCTCGGAACAGCGCGTCGACCAGGTCGTTGGGCTCGAAGTGGATGTACGCGTGGAGCTTCGAGCCCTCGCGGGAGACGCTGTACTCCAGTACGTCCTCGTGGCCGTCCATCAACTCCCGGGCGCGGTCGAGGGCCCCCCGGGCCTCGTAGAGGAAGACGATGGTCCCGTCGTCGAGCTGGTTGAGGTGGTGGATCGCGACCCGCTGGAGGTCCGGATCGTCCACGATCGCCTGCTCGGCCGGGTGGAAACCCTCCCGGTCCGGCCGCAACACCATCTCCACGTAACGCATGCCCCTCGCTAACGGCCGATCCCATATGGGTGCGGCGGTTGCCGCGGCTCGCGAGTCCCGGCTCGATCGATCCCCGCATTCGGACCCGTGCTATTGGGGCCATATAAACGACCCACTGATGATTTGCACCACGGATAGGGGACTCCTACCGAACAGTTGGGTGTACGATGACACAGGTAGAAGACCACAGCCGCGAGATGCGACTCGACTCCGACTCGTTCGCACAGGGCTACTTCAAAAACGCCGTCTACCGGCACTGGGACCCCTACGAGATCGAGGGGCTGGACGACGACAAACGAAAGATGGTCGAGTACGGCCCGGGCGAGGATGAATTCGACGAACTCCGGACCGCCATCGCGCGCTTCGGTGCGGGCGAGGAGGCCGTCACGGAAGACCTGATGCCGCTGGCGATGGTGCTGGAGGATATCAACGACCAGATGTTCCTCTCCAGCCAGATCTACGAGGAAGCCAAGCACACGCAGTTTTTCGACCGGTTCTGGCGTGAGGTCATCAACCCGGTCGCCGAGGAGATGGGCTACGAGGTCACGAACCCGACCGACCAGCGCTACTTCAACGACGACTACATCGCGCTGTTCGACAAGACCGAGGACGCGATGGAACGACTCCTGACCGACGACACGCCCGAGAACCGCGTCCGGGCGTACTGCCACTACCATCTGGTCGTCGAGTCCGTCCTCGCCCAGACCGGCTACTACGGCTTCCAGTCGGCCTTCTCCGACCAGGGCTCCGACGAGGTCACCGACGAGGACTTCCCCAACTCCGAGGGACTGGTCGGGGGGATCGCCAAGGTCCGCTCGGACGAGGGTCGCCACGTCGGCTTCGGGATGAACAAGGTCCGTGGCTACGTCCAGTCCGGCGAGGTCAGCGAGGACGTGGTCCAGGAGACGCTCCAGAGTCTGATGCCCCACGTCGCGGGCACGTTCAGCGACCTCACCGAGAGCCTCAACCCCGGGCCGCTCGTGGCCTACTCCCGGGACAAACTCACCCGCAGGATCGAGATCATCACCGACGCCGAGGCCGAGGTCCCAGACGTGGACGAACTCGTCGAACTCGGCAGCGACGACGCCGCCGCCGCCGATTGACTCACTCCGCTCGTCAATCGAGCCCCGTCCCGTGCGCGCGACAGGATGGGGACTGAGCCACTCCGTTTCCGCCACCCCGATTGCGAATCCCAACGCACGCTCCCCAACACCACGACGCGACCCCCCAACTGCGCGTGATCCGGGTCCCGCTCCCCACACTCCGGGACCCACTCACTCTCCGTCGGGCCCGCGCCCCCTCGCGGGTCCACGCGTTTTCTCGACTCGGTGACGACAAGTCGCGGGTTCGCCACCACAGTATCGAACCATATTTGCCGCGTGACGCCGGCCCCGGTGTATGGACGAGCAGTTGCTCGCCGTGATCGTCGGGATCGTGCAGGGCGTGCTGGAGTGGTTGCCAGTCTCCAGCGAGGGGTCGGTCGCGCTGGTGTTGAACCTGCTCGGGAACGCCGATCCGGGCGCGGCGGTCCAGTTCGCGCTCTTTCTCCACGCCGGGACGGCGCTGGCGGCGACGGTTTACTACCGCGACGAGATCCGGGACGTGCTGGAGACACTGCCCGATCTCTCGGCGGACGATCCCTTCGGCGAAGGGACCGCCGACGTGTCCTTCCTGCTCGTCGCCACGGTGTCCTCGATGGCCGTGGGGCTGGCCGCCTACACCGCGCTGGAAGCGCTGGTGTCGGAGCTGGCCGGCGGCGCGTTCGTGGCGTTGATCGGCGGTCTGCTGGTCGTGACGGGCGTCGTCCAGAAGGTCGCCGAGTCCCGGGGCGGCGTCGACCGCCGGACCGAACCGGACCTCGTCGACGCGCTGGCGGTCGGCGTCCTGCAGGGACTGGCGATCCTCCCCGGCGTTTCCCGGTCGGGAACGACCGTCAGCGCGCTCCTCCTGCGGGGCCACGAGGGCGTCGAGTCCCTCCGGCTCTCCTTCCTGCTCGCCATCCCTGCGTCGCTCGGTGCGGGACTGCTCTCCTTCGGGGGACTCGGGATGGCACCGACCGCGGCGGTGACGGCGCTCGCGGTGAGCGCTGTCGTCGGCTATCTCACCGTGGGCGCGCTGGTCGCGCTGGTCCGCCGGGTCGCCTTCTGGGGCGTCTGTGTGGGCTTCGGCACGCTGGCCCTGGTCGGCGGTGGCCTCCTGTTGCTTTGACCGACCGTCGTTTCCGGTCGAAATCGCCCGTGGTCCCGCCAGTCGCGTACAATATCTGAGAACGACCCGACAACGTTTATCTTTCAGAACGGGGTAGGTACCGACGAGTTCGACCAGTTCGGCGGGGTCGGCGGCGGTCGGCCGACCGCGCGCGACGGCTGGTCACGCCAGGCACGCATGGACCGGAGACAGGACATTCGCCGAGGTGATCGCCTGTGAGTGACGCCGAGCAGAAGCTGCTGGACGCGCAGGGGGATTTCCTCTATGCCGTTCGGGGCGGGGAAGTCGACGAGGGTGCGGACTGGCAGTCCTGTCGCCTGATCGTGACGAACAAGCGGCTGGTGTTGGCGACCGGCGGGAACAAACAGACGGTGCCGCTGGCGAAGCTCTCGCTGGTCGACGACCCGCCGGAGATCGAGGCGACCGAATACGTCGCCAGCTTCACCGCCATCCAGGTCGGGAGCGCGGTCATCTTCCTGACGCTGCCCGACGCCCAGCTGGAGGAGACGATCTGTCGGGCGACGCTGCACGACGAGATCGTCCTCGTCAAACACCCGGCCGTCGAGGGCGGTGTCGTCCAGGACACCGAGTGGGAGAAAGCGAAGTTCCGCTACGTCGACGACACGATCAAGATGGCGCTCTCGGACGGGCGGGTCGCCATCGACATGGACAACGTCGGGACCATCGACACGAGCCAGTCGACGGTGCGGGGCACCGACCGCACCGTCATCTCGGTCGAGCACACCGAGGACGATCTCAGCGTCGAGACCCACCTGACGGGCACCGAACGCCACACGCGAGCGCTGACCTCGCTGTTTTCCAGCGCCGTCGAGCGCAACGAGGGTGACGTGGACGAACTCGACGACATGGAGAGTCAGGTGCTGATGGCGCTGTATTCGGGCGTCTCGCCGTTCGAGATGTCCGACTTCGTCGGCATCCCACCGGACGAGGTCGAGGAGATCTACCAGCGACTGCTCGACATCGGCGCGGTCGACGAGGTCCGGGTTCGAACGGAGGTCGCACTGAACGCACGTGGGAGAAATCTGGCCAGTGATGCCATGAGTGACGAGTAGTCGGCCGTTACCCGTGCCCGAATTCCCGTAATAAATCGACTAACGTGTGGATTAGTGGGGAAATAGGGGTCGCCAGCCGGAAGCTTGAAACGGGCCGCCGGCAACCAATTTGTATGAGCGTCAGCACGGCGGTCGTCCTCGCTGCCGGTGAAGGAACTCGGTTGCGTCCGCTGACGCGCAACCGCCCGAAACCGATGTTGCCCGCCGCGAATCGCCCGATCCTCGAACACGTGTTCGACGCCCTGGTCGACGCCGGCATGGACGAACTCGTCTGTGTCGTCGGCTACAAACACGACCGGGTGCAGGACCACTTCGGCCCGAGCTACCGGGACGTGCCCGTCCAGTACGTCCGCCAGCACAAACAGCTGGGGAGCGGCCACGCCCTCCTGCAGGCCCGCGCGGCCGTGGACGGCCCCCCGCTGGTCGTCAACGGCGACCGACTCATCGAGTCCTCGATGGTCGAGGCCGTCGCCGAGGGGTTCGAGCGTCACGACCCCAGCGCCGCCCTCGCGGTGATGGAACATCCCGACGCCGGCCAGTACGGTGCGGTCGTCCTCGAAAACGACGAACTCACCGAGATCATCGAGAAACCCACGACCGGAGAGTACCGGCTGATCAACGCCGGCATCTACGCCTTCGACGCGAGCATCTTCGACGAGATCGCCGACACGCCCCGATCCGCGGGGGAACTCGCCCTGACCGATACCATCGCCCGTCTGGCCGAGCGCGAGCAGGTCCGCGGGGTTCGCTGTGAGGGGATGTGGGTTGACGCGACCTACCCCTGGGACCTGCTGACCGTCGCCCGGACGGTGCTGGCGCGAGGGAAAGTCGACGTGACCGAGCGCGAGGAGGGCGTCTGGATCCACGACGAGGCTCGCGTCCACGACGCCGCGACGCTTCGTCCGCCCGTCGTCGTCGGGCCGGACTCGGAGATCGGACCGGGTGCGGTCGTCGGTCCCGACGCCGCGCTGGGGTACAACGTCACCGTCGGCGCGAACGTGACCGTCGAGCGCACAGTATTAGACGCCGACGCGCGCGTCGACGCCGGGAGCGTCCTCGTCGACACCGTGACCGGCCAGGACGTGGACGTTGGTGCGGGCTCGGTCGTCCCCGGCGGGCAGGCCGACGTGCGCGTGGGCAACGAGGTGTTCGAGGACCAGCGCCTCGGTGCAGTCCTCGCGGACCGCGTGACGGCGGAGGGCGACGTGAGCTTCGACCCCGGGACGCTCGTGGGGCCGTCGGCACACCTCCACACCGGCGCACACGCCCGCGGCCAGATCCCCGACGGCGCGGAGGTGATGCGCTGATGTGCGGGATCATCGGCTGTGCCGGCCGCGAGAGTGAGACTCTCGATGTGCTGGTCCACGGGCTCTCGAAACTCGAATACCGGGGCTACGATTCGGCGGGTGTCGCGCTGGCCGGCGAGGGGTTGGACGTGTGCAAGACCGCCGGCGAGATCGACGACCTCCGGGCGGCGCTGGAGGAACGCAGTCC
The DNA here is from genome assembly GCF_023698535.1 of Halorientalis regularis. Lineage (GTDB taxonomy): Archaea > Halobacteriota > Halobacteria > Halobacteriales > Haloarculaceae > Halorientalis > Halorientalis regularis. The sequence continues at coordinate 57,731 of NZ_JALJCL010000009.1, read as the reverse complement.
CTCGGGATCGGTCGGGATCGGTCACACCCGCTGGAGTACCCACGGGCCGCCGACCGACGAGAACGCTCACCCGCACCTCGACTGCAACCGCGAGGTCGCGGTCGTCCACAACGGCATCATCGAGAACTACCAGGAACTCCGCGACGAACTCTCGACGGCCGGCCACGAGTTCCGGAGCGACACCGACACCGAGGTCGTGCCGCACCTGATCGAGGACGAACTCGCGGACGGCGCTGACCCCGAGGACGCGGTCCGGCAGGCCATCGCACGGCTGGATGGAAGCTACGCCGTCTCGGTCGTGATGTCGGGCGTCGACCGTATCTTCGCGGCGCGCAACGACTCGCCGCTGGTGCTGGGAATCGACAGCGACGCCTACTACCTCGCGAGCGACGTGCCCGCGTTCCGGGACCACACCGACCGGGTCGTCTACCTCGACGACGGCGAGTTCGCCGTCCTCGACGCCGACGGCTACCGGGTGACCACCCTCGACGGCGAGCCTGTCGAGAAGACCGAGGACACCGTCGACTGGGACCCCGAGGAGACCGGCAAGAGCGGGTACGACCACTTCATGCTCAAGGAGATCCACGAGCAACCCCGCGCGCTCCGGCAGTGCTTCCGGGGACGCGTCGACGAACTGTCCGGAACCGTGGACCTCGCCGACCTGGGCGACCTCTCGCCCCGTGGCGTCCAGCTCGTCGCCTGCGGGACGAGCTACCACGCGGCCGTCTACGCCGCCCAGCTGTTCCAGCAGGCCGGGATTCCCGCGCAGGCGTTCCTCGCCAGCGAGTACGCCACCAGTCCGCCGCCCATCGGGGACGCGCTGGTGATCGGCGTCACGCAGAGCGGGGAGACCGCCGATACCTTGAGTGCGCTTCGGGAGGCCCGCAAGCGCGGCGCGCGGACGCTCGCGGTGACCAACACGGTGGGTTCGACGGTCGCCCGGGAGTGCGATCACGCCATGTACATCCGGGCCGGACCGGAGATCGGTGTCGCCGCGACCAAGACCTTCTCCAGCCAGATCGCGGCGCTGAACCTGCTGGCGCTGGCGATCACGAGCGTCGGCGACGCCCGCGAGGTCATCAGCGGCCTGCGCGACCTTCCGGGGGCGGTCCAGGAGATCCTCGACACCTCCACCGCACAGGAGATCGCCGAGACCTACCGCGACGCCGAGTCCTACTTCTTCATCGGCCGGGGTCTGCACTACCCCGTCGCGCTGGAGGGCGCGCTGAAGATGAAGGAGATCACCTACAAACACGCCGAGGGCTTCGCGGCGGGCGAACTCAAACACGGGCCGCTGGCGCTGGTCACGAGTGACACGCCCGTGTTCGCCGTCGTCACCGGCGACGACGAGATGGCGACCAAGACCGTGGGCAACGTCAAGGAGGTCGAAGCCCGCGACGCGCCGGTCGTGGCGGTCACCGACGGCGCGAGCGACGTGGAGCGGTACGCCGATCACGTCCTCGAAGTGCCCGACACCCACCGCCGCGTGGCCGCGGTCGTCGCGAACGTCCAGCTCCAACTGGTCGCCTACCACACCGCGGACATGCTCGGTCGGTCCATCGACAAACCGCGAAACCTGGCGAAAAGCGTCACCGTCGAGTAGTCAGTCGCGGTCGCCGTCGTCGCTGTTTCTGCGGTCGCCGTCGTCGTCGCGTGGCTCCGGTGGTTCCAGAACCGCCCGGAGGAGTCGGCCGGTGCGGGTCTCCGCGAGCTCCGAAGCCGACAGCGGCACCTGGATCGCCAGCGCGGCGAACCCGAACACGACCGCCCGAATGAGGAGGCCGGACTGCGTAAAATCGCCGAGGGCCAGCGAGAGCGCCGTCTCGACCAGTACCGCGACCGCCACGACGATTCCCAGGGCACGGACCGGTGCGTCCGCGAACCCCGACAGCGTCGCTTCGACTGCAGAGCCGTCCCAGGACTCGGCGAGCGGGTCGACGACGCGGTCCAGCACGCGGATGATCGGGCCGACGGTGTAGGTCTCCCGCAGGTCGATGACGATCACCTCGGGATCGGGTTCGGCGGTCAGCCAGCGATAACACCAGGAGGCACGGACCCAGTCGCCGACGGTGGCTGCGGCACCGCTGACTCTGGACTTGGCGGTCGCGACCGCGAACCTGTCGGAAAGCCGGTCGAGGGATCGGGCCATCCGGGTGTTTGCGGCCCAGTCGCTCACGGAACGACAGCGGCGCACGACGACTGATCCGTCACGGATCGACGACTCACTCATTCGCCTCGAAATCGAGGACGGTTCCCTGGAGAGTCACGGTGTCGAACTCGAGCGTGACCGTTCGGCCTTCCGAGAGCGGTCGGCCGTGGAACCCGAGTTCCGACCCTGTTTGTCTGGCGGTTGCCTCGACGGTCAGCGTCACGTCGCGCTCGCCTGGGTGCTCGCTGACGACCAGCTCGCCGCTGTCGGTCGGGACAACGACCTGTGCTGGACCGGCCGTCACGTCGACGATCCGCGCCGTCGCCCCGGGATGCCGCTCTTCCAGTCCCTCGGTGACGGCCTCGGCGACTTCGGACCGGACGCCCTCCCAGGCGACCGTCATCGTGACGTTCGTCGGATCGCCTGCAGGTTCGACCGAGCCGACGGTTTCGATCGTGCCGTTGAGCCCCTCGACGCCGTTCGTCCGGAGCGGTATCGCTGTCCCGATCCGGAGGGTTCGGTCGGCGAACTTCGGCTCACCGTCGACGGTACGGGTCGCGAGCGTGACGCCGAGGTGAAGTCGACGGAGACCGCTCTCGTTCGTCGGTAGCGAGGCGACGGATTCGACAGTCGCGAGGGTGTGGTCGCCGACGGTAAGTCGGTCACCTGCGTTGACCGCCGTGGCGACCTCGGACTCGACCGTCGTCGTGACCGAGACTGGCGTTCGCTCGGTTCGGAACATCGACCTGCTGTCATTTACGGATTGGACCGCTGCGTCCGTCTGGTAGTCGTCGCCTACGATTGTCACGCTCCGTCCGGCCCGGATCGGTCCGCTCCCGACGACCGTTCCGTTCGGGTAGGCGACCCGGGCGAACACGCGGACCTGTCCGTTCGACGCGCCGGTCAGGAATACGTCGGTGACGTTCATCGTCGCGCTCGATCCGGCGAGCGTGACATTCTGTCCGACCTCGATGTTCGACGCGGACGAGGCCGGTTGCTGACCGAGTGCGAGCGTCGCGTAGCGAGTCTCCACGTCCTCGCTGGTCCCGTCGGAGCCCAACGGACCACCGCCGCCGGTCACCAGCGCGACGCCCGCGGCGACCACCGCGAGGACGACCAGTACGACGAGCGCGTCGACCACGTTGACGCGACCGAACAACCGTCCCTCCTCGTCGATCAACTCCATCGGTTGTCACTCGCGTCGCCCCCCGCGGGTATAGTGGTTTCGACAGGTTCGCCGGCCGACGCCCCCGTGTCGGCCGTCCCGACGGTCACCCGCCGTGACAGATCACAAACTATTTAGCCACAGGCGGTTACTCGCGAGGTGAGTAACTAATGACGATACTCGTCACTGGCGGTGACGGCTACGTCGGGTGGCCCACCGCGCTCCGGATCGCGACCAGAACCGATGACCGAGTGCTGGCCGTGGACAACTTCGCGCGCCGGGACTGGGTCGAGGAAGTCGGCTCGACCAGCGCCGTCCCCATCGGCTGGATGGACGAGCGCCTCGCCGCAGCACGGGAGGCCCACGACGTGCACAACCTCTCCTTCGTCCAGGGAGATCTCGTCGAGAAGGACTTCGTCGACGAACTCCTCACCGTCCACGAACCGGACGTGATCGTCCACACCGCGGCCCAGCCCTCCGCGCCCTACTCCCAGATCAACGGCGAGCGGGCCAACTACACCCAGCACAACAACATGCAGGCCACCCGGAACCTGCTCTGGGGGCTCGAGGAACACGATCTCACCGACACGCACTTCATCGAGACCACGACGACCGGCGTCTACGGCGCGCCGGAGTTCCCCATCCCTGAGGGCGGCGCGGTGATGGAGAACCAGGGCGAACGAGACGAGGTCCCCTTCCCGGCGATGGCGGGGAGCTGGTATCACCTCACCAAGTCCCACGACGCCGCCAATCTCCGGCTCGCGCAGTCGCAGTTCGACATCCCGATCTCGGACGTGCGGACGGCGATCGTCTACGGCACCGAGACCGACGAGACCCGCGCGGACGACCGCCTCAAAACGCGCTTCGACTTCGACTACTACTTCGGGACCGTCGGGCACCGCTTCGCCGCCCAGGCCGTCGCCGGCTACCCCGTCACGGTCTACGGCAAGGGCGAACAGCGCAAGCCCTTCATCTCGCTTGAAGACACCGTCGAGGGACTGGCTCAACTGGCGCTGACCGAGCCCGACGAACGGCCGGACGGGGACGACGGCGTCACCGTCTACAACCAGGTCACCCGCGCCATCAGCATCGTCGAGATCGCCGAGACCATCGCCGATGTGGGCGACGAGTTCGACCTCGACGTGGCCGTCGAACACTTCGAGAACCCGCGCAACGAGGACGAGACCCACAAGATGGAGATCGAGAACGACCGCTATATGAACGTGATCGGCGAGCAGGAACAGGACTTCGAGGGCGGCGTGCGGGACATCTTCGAGACGCTGACCCGCTACACCGAGACCATCGAGGCCCACGAGGACCGGTTCCTCCCGGGCGTGCTGGAAGACTCGGAGGACTGAGCCGTGGACGTGCTGGTCACCGGCGGCTGTGGGTACATCGGGAGCGCGCTGATTCCGATGCTCCGGGCCGACGACGCCGTCGATCGCGTGGTCGTCCTCGATTCGCTCTCCAGCGGCTCGCCCCGCGCGCTCCTGGGGACGCTCGCCACTGATCCCGACGACGGCGTCGACTTCCGACGGGGCGACGTGCGCGAGTACGGCGACGTGGAGAACGCCATGCGGGAGGTGGACACCGTGATCCACCTCGCGGCCATCACCGGCGCGGCCAGCACCCACGACCGCCGCGCGGAGACGATGGCGGTCAACTACGACGGCACCGAGAACGTCCTCAAGGCGGCGGGGAAACTCGGCGTCGAGAACGTCGTCTCGGCCTCTTCCTGTAACATCTACGGCCGGGCGATGAGTCGCGACATCGACGAGTCGGTCGAACCCGACCCGATCAACCCCTACGCCGAGGCCAAGTACGAGGCCGAATCGCTGCTGGCCGACTACTGCGAGGACCACGACATGGCCGGGACCGCGCTGCGGATGAGCACGAACTACGGCTACTCGCCGGGCGTGCGCTTCAACCTCGTCGTCAACCACTTCGTCTTCCGCGCGCTGACCGGCCGCTCGCTGACGGTCTACGGCGACGGGTCGAACTGGCGGCCCTTCATCCACGTCGAGGACGCTGCCGCGGCGTACAAACACGCCGCCTGCAACCCCGAGGACTGGAGTCACGACGTGTACAACGTCGGCACCAACGACGGCAACTACCGGATCAGCGAGATCGCCGACCTCGTGCGCGACGAGGTGGGCCCCGTCGACGTGACCTACCTCGAAGACGAACATCCCGGTCCATCGTATCACGTCAACTTCGATAGACTGGGCGAGACCGGGTTCGAACCGGAGTGGTCGCTCCGGGAAGGCGTGCGGGACCTGGCCGACCGGTTCACTGGCGCGGAGTGAGCGCTTCGCGGTCCAGATGACACGCAAGTTTATCCGGGAAAACGCCCAACTACCGGGTATGACCGAAATCGTGCGGACGGACGACGTGCTCGGCGGTGATCCTCGTCTCGACGGTCGCCGTATCTCCGTTCTCCAGGTTGCCGAGATGGTTCTCGAAGCGGACCGATCACCGGAGTACGTGGCCGACCAGCTCGACATTTCTCTCGCCGAAGTACACACCGCTCTGGCGTACTACTACGACCATCTCGACGAGATAGAGGCGATCCGTGACCGTCACGACCGGCTCGAAACGTCACTCGCCGAACGAGCGGCGACGCCGGACCACGTCGAGCAGTAGCCGATGGCGGGGTTGTCCTTCTGTACTGACGAACACGTTCCACACGCGTTCGTGACGGCACTCGAATCAAACGGGTTCTCGGTTATCACTGCCGCGTCCGAACACGGACAAGATACCGTCGACGAGGAACTACTGAAGTGGTGTGGTGGTTCGGACCGCGTTCTGGTCACGAACGACCGGGATTTCGTCGAACTCGACGAGCGGGTCGACCACGCCGGCCTCGTAATATACACGTCACAAGCGATTTCCCCCAGCGATTTTGCGAGAGCTATCAGACGTGTCGACCGTCAATTCGGACCGACAGAGATGCGGGACGTTCTGGTGTGGCTCGATCAGTGGCTGTGGCAGTTCGGAACCTGTCCCGACGCTTCCTTTTCAGTCTTCGATTTGGTCGACTGTCCCGGACTCGAAGATTCCCTGCCCGGTCACGTCGGCCAGTTTTCCGCCGGCCTCGAGTCGAGCCTCGATGACCTCGCTGAAACTTCGATCTCCTTTCTCCCGTTTCAGCTTCCAGTACACTTCGTCGGAGATCGTGATGGTCTTACTCATACTCTGTGTGTGGGTGTTTGCTCGCAAAACTGTTCCGCCGACTCAGTCGTCGCCCTCGACCTGCGCGTGTTTCGTGCTGTCGACGCTGACGGTCTCCCACTCCTGATCGGTGTGAGCCCCCTCACGTTCGCGGGCGCTGGCGGCGACGCGGATGAACTCGGCCTTCTCGCGGGCGTCGGAGATGGTGTGACCGCCACAGTAGGAGAGGCCGGACTTGATGCCTGCACAGAACTCCTCGGCCACGTCGGCGACCGGTCCCTTGTAGGGAGTCAGCCCCTCGACGCCCTCGTCTTGCGTTACGTCCTCCTCTTTGTCCGAGCGGTCCTCGGCGGCCGCGGTCGTGGCCATCCCACGGGAGCGCTTGTAGCGCACGCCGTCGACCTCGACGGTCTCGCCGGGGGCCTCGGCGGTGCCGGCGAAGAGACTGCCCAGCATCACGGTGTCCGCGCCGGCCATCAGCGCCTTCACGGCGTCGCCGGAGGTCCGGATCCCGCCGTCGGCACAGATCGTCACGTCCAGATCCGCCGCGGCCTCGGCGCAGTCGTCGACTGCCGTGAGTTGGGGCACGCCAGCGCCGGCGACTTTGCGGGTCGTGCAGTGCGAACCGGGCCCGATCCCGACCTTCACGCAGTCCGCGCCGGCCGCGTAGAGATCTTCGACGCCTGCGGGCGTGGCGACGTTGCCCGCGACGAGTTCGAGGTCGGGGTAGGCCTCCCGGATCGCGGCGACGGTGTCGAGCGTCCGTTCCATGTGCCCGTGGGCCACGTCGACGACGACGGCGTCGACGCCGGCAGTCACGAGTGCTTCGGCACGGCCCACCGAGTCCTCGTCGATCCCGACGGCGGCCCCGACCGGCTGGCCGGCGTCGGCGACGGCCGCGACTTCGCTCGCCTGTTCGTCGACGGTCAGAAACCGGTGGATCGTCCCGAGGCCGCCGGCCTCGCCGAGGGCGATGGCGAGTTCGGCTTCCGTGACGGTGTCCATCGCCGCCGAGACCAGCGGCGTGTCCAGTTCGATGCCGGGCGTCAGGTCGGTGGTGAGGTCCACGTCGCTCCGGCTGTCGACCGGCGAGCGCTGTGGCACCAGTAACACGTCCCCGTAGCTCAGTCCTGTTCGCGGTTCGTTCATGCCGCACAAGCCCAGTCGCTTCGAGCGGATAAATCCGCTGGTCGTGTCAACTATCGTTTTTCGACGTCAAGACGTGACACCTGTGGACCACGAAGTTTGTAACCCCTCGCGTGGACACCCAGCACATGAGCGACACCGCCGAGTCCGTCCACGTCGCCGTCACCGGCGCGGCGGGCTACATCGGCAGCCGCGTCGTCACACAGCTCCAGCGGGACCACCCCGACTGGCAGATTACCGCACTCGACAACTTCTACCTGGGCGACCTCCGCGAAGTCGGCGATGTACCCGTCGAGCACGTCGACATCCGCAACCGCGACCGGCTGGAGGCGGCCCTCGACGGCGCGGACGTGGTCTTGCACCTGGCGGCCATCTCGGGCGTCGACGACTGCGACGAGAAGCCCGACCTGGCTTACGAGGTCAACGTCACCGGGACGAGCAACGTCGCCTGGTTCTGCCGGAAGACCGGCGCGGCGCTGTGCTTCCCCTTCTCGATGGCCGTCATCGGCGACCCGGAGACGTTCCCGATCACCGTCGACCTCCCGCGGGACCCGCTGAACTGGTACGGCCGGACGAAAGTGCTCGGCGAGCGCGCTATCGACACGTTCGCCGACGGGAGTTTCCCGGCCCACCAGTTCATGATCTCCAACCTGTACGGCCGTCACGAGGTCGGCGGGCGGGAGGTCTCGAAAGGCACCGTCATCAACTTCTTCGTGAACCGCGCGCTGGCGGGGGAGACGCTGACGGTCTACGAACCGGGCAGCCAATCGAGAAACTTCATTCACGTCAAGGACGTGGCCAATGCGTTCGTCAAGAGCGCCGAGCGGCTGGTCGAGCAATCTCGGGCGGGCGAGACCGGCGTCGAGAAGTACGAGATCGCCAGCGACGAGGACCCCGGCGTGATGGCGGTGGCGGAACTGGTGCAGTCGATTGCGCGAGAAGAGCGTGGCATCGACGCCGACGTGGAACTGGTCGAGAACCCCCGCAGCGGGGAGACGCTGGTCGACGAGTTCGGCGTGGAGACGGCCACGGCGCAGGATCGACTGGGGTGGGAACCGGCCGAATCTGTGGAGGCGTCGATTCGTGGGCTGCTGTCGGAATCGGACTGACTCTCCGACGTACTGGTGAGGGGGCCGCTCAAATGAACCCCGCGGAACTGAGGACGAAAACGAGGACGCCGAGAACACCCAGTATCATACCCGCGGTCAGTGGCGTGTTCTCCATGAGTTTCTCGTGGACCGGCATTTCCTCGTACTCGGTACGGAACTGTTCGAGGTTCTCCTGATCGTAGAAGTACTTCCGTGAGAGCATGAACCGCTCCGTGACGGCACAGCCCGTACAGATCGGCTCGCCTTCGAGCCGCTCGGTCTTCGTGTGCGAGTCGCAGTTGATGCTCCCGCAGTTCTCACAGTAGCTGTAGGTCCCCTCGCCGGCGCTCTCACAGTGGACACACCGGTGAATCCCGTTTTCCAGCGTCACCCGGGACGGACCCGCGTGTAGTATTCGAGCGGGTGGCTGTACTGCTGGAGCGTCGTGAGCTGGCGGATCTGGGGGAGATACACCGGGTCGGTCGACTGGATCGAGACAGCCGAGCGGTTCGGCTCACAGGTCTTGGTGTAGGTGACGTTGTTGTCGCCCGTGTACTCGACGGTCGTCGTCCGTCGCTCGCGGATGCGTTCGACCGCCCAGTCCTTGTACTCGGTCTCGGTCTGGCCGAAGCGATGGACCTCCATTTCGTCGAATGTGCGTCCTGACGCGACCGCCGTCCGCGACGGTCCCTACCCACGCCTGTTCTGGCCCGACCAGCCCGAGGGTGTACTCGTCGACCTCCAGTTCGCGTTCGATCTGTTCGGACATCGTCTGTGAGGTACGTCAACGATAGACACAATGATGGCCCGCGAGTCACGATGGCGGACGTGTGTGATCCTCTCCCGGATCGAGGGTCGAGTCCCAACATTGAACCCTCGCTAGGGGTGGGGTACCGACTAGATGATGACACCGTCGCAACAGAGCACCACGCCGGCCGAACCGTTCCGCTGAATCCATGAGCCTGGTACAGCAGGCCCTGGAGGGGACGGACTCGACGATATTCGTCGGCTCGCTCTCACTCCTCCTCGCGATAACGGCAGTGATCATCGTCTGGCCGGACGCGACTGCCACACAGCTGGCGACCGTCAACGCTTACGTCGTCTCGAACTTCAGCTGGTTGTTCCTCTGGCTCGTCTTTCTCTCCTTCGTATTTCTGCTGTACGTATTACTCGGCCCGTGGGGGAACATCAAGCTGGGTGACCCCGACGAGGAGCCGGCGTTCTCCTATCTCGGCTACCTCGTGATGATCTTCACTGCAGGGCTGTCGTCCGGCGGTCTCGAGTACTGGGGGCCGGTGGAGCCGCTGGTCCACTACCAGACCGCCCCGCCGTTCGTCGGGTCCAGTTCGGGGGGCTGGGCGGGGATGGTGAGTGCACTCCAGTACGCGATCTTCCACTACGGAACTTCGGCGTGGGCCGGGTACGTGGTCTTCGGCATCGCCGTCTCGTACTTCGCGTATCGCAAAGATATGCCGTTCCGTCCCGCCGTCATCCTCGCTCCGTTCGTCGGCACCGACAACGTCGACGGCTGGCTGGGCAAGGCGGTCGATACGCTGGCCGTGGTCGTCTCGGTGAGTGGAATCACTATCTCCTTCGGACTCGGTGTCGACCAGTTCTTCGCCGGCCTCTCCTACAACTGGGGCGTCCAGGTCGGCGCACTCGGGGAGGTCCTGTTCATCCTCCTCATCACGGGCCTGTTCCTGCTGTCCGTTACGGCCGGGATCCAGGAGGGGATCCAGCGGTTCGCGAACCTGAACGTGGTCCTCCTACTGGTCCTCATGTCGGCGGCGCTGGTCTTTGGCCCGCTGTCCTTCCTGCTGAATCTGGGGACGCAGGCGCTCCGGGGGTACGTGACCGACTTCGTCGGGATGAGCCTCTACTTCACGCCGGAGGCCAGCGGCTGGTTCGGCTCCTGGACGGTGTTCTTCTGGGCGTGGTGGCTCACGTTCGCGCCCATGGTCGGCGTGTTCATGGCCCGGATCTCCCGCGGCCGGACACTTCGCCAGCTCGTGTTCGCCGGCATTCTCGGCTCGTTCGCACTCACCGTCCCCTGGTACGTCGCGACCGGCGGCTCGGCACTCTGGCTACAGACGACCGGGCAGGCCGACCTGCTGGCCGTGTATTCGGATGTCGGCCTCGCTGGCGTCAGCTTCGCCCTATTCGACCAACTGTTGCCGTTCGCCGATCTGTTCTCCGCGATCCTGCTGGGACTCGTGTTGAGCTTCCTCATTACCACGCTCGATTCGGCGACCTTTAGCTTCTCCATGATCGCGAACAAGGGCGAACCGTCGCCGTCGACCCTCAACCGGATCACCTGGGGGCTGGTTCTGGGATTCCTGACCGTCGCGCTCACCCTCGCCGGTGGGATCTCCGTTCTCCGCTCGTTCACCGTCCTCGCCGGCATCCCGGCCGCGATACTGTGTCTGATCGCGCTGGTCGGCATGGTCGTGCAACTCGAACGTCACGCCCCCGTGTTGCTGAGTGAATCCAAGTACACGGACACCGACATCGCGTCGAGCGTTCGACGGAAATTACCGGACCGGGTGGCGGAGAACCAACCGACGGACGATTGACGAAGGACCCGGACAGCACCGTCCGATCGCCGGGTCCTGTGAACGGGGCCGGGACCGTTCCGGTCACCCCTCGTCCGCGCGCTCACGAAGCTTCCGGCGCTGGATCTTCCCGGTCGTCGTCGTCGGCAGAGCGTCGACGAACTCGACCTCGCGCGGGTACTCGTATTTCGCGAGGGCGTCCTTGACCAGCTGCCGGATCCCGTCGCGGAGGGCGTCGTCTCCGTCGACGCCGGCGACGGGTTGGACGAACGCCTTGATGATCTCGCCACGCGTGTCGTCGGGGAGGCCGACGACACCGACCTGTTCGACGTCCGGATGTTCGAGAATCGCGCTCTCCACTTCCCCGGGGCCGACGCGATATCCGGCCGTGATGATGATATCGTCGTCGCGCGATTTGAACCAAAAGTAGCCCTCCTCGTCACGGTAGCCAAGGTCCTCGGTGAGGTGCCAGCGAGCGCCGTCGGGGCCTTCGAGGGTCGCCGCGTCGGTCTTCTCGGGTTGGTTCCAGTACTCCTGGAATATGACCGGATCGTCGTCGCGACGCACCGCGATCATCCCCACCTCGCCGTCGGGGAGTCGCTCGCCCGTCTCCTGGTCGACGATCGCCACGTCGTGACCGGGGACCGGTTTGCCCATGCTGCCGGCCCGTGCCGGGAACCACTCCCGGCAGTTCGTCACGAGGAGGTTGGCTTCCGTCTGCCCGTAGAGTTCGTTGACGGGAACGCCGCCGAGTTCCTCGTCGGCCCACTCGAGGATCTCCGGCGTCAGCGGCTCGCCGCCCGAGCCGATCGCCTCGAGCGCGAGGTCGTACTGCTCCGTGGGCTCGTCGATGGTCATCATCATGCGGATCGCCGTCGGCGGCAGGAAACTGTGGGTGACGCCGAACTCCTCACAGATCTCGAAGGCCGTCGCGGCGTCGAACTCCCCCATCGGATAGCCGACGACGGGCTGGCCGTAGTGCCACGCCGGGAAGACCACGTCGCCGAGCGCGCCGATCCACGCCCAGTCGGCCGGCGTCCAGTAGGTCGAGTCGAAGACGTCCTGCTCGAAGTACATGTAGAACGACGGGCAGTGGCCAGCCCAGAGGCCGTGGCCGTGGAGGACGCCCTTGGGCGGGCCGGTGGAGCCGCTCGTGTAGATGATGATCGCCGGCGTCTCCTCGGTTGTGTCGACGATTTCGAAGTCGGTGTCGTGCCCGGCGTAGAACTCCTCGAACCGCTCCACGTCGTTGGCCGTGTTGTCGGCTGTTTCGTCGGCATCGACGGCGACGACGTGGTCCAGATCCGGACACTCCTCGCGGACGTCGGCGACGGTATCGAGGATCGAGTGGTCGGCGACGACGGCTTTCGCCCCGCTGTCCTGCAGGCGGTACCGGAGTGCTTCAGTTCCGAAGAGTACCGACAGGGGTAGCGAGATCGCGCCGAGCTTCCAGCACGCGAGATGCGTCAGGGGGTTCGCCGGCTTCTGCGGGACGACGATCGCGACGCGGTCGCCACGCTCGACGCCACGCGCAGCGAGTGCGTTGGCGACCTGATTCGACAGCTCGTCCAGGTCCCGAACGCTGTAGGTCTCCCGTCGCCCGTCCGGATACGCCTGGTGGAGCAGCGGACGCTCGGGGTCGTCGTGTTTGCGAAGCAAGTCCCAGGCGAGGTTGTATCCGTCCGGAAACTCCCACTCGAAGTTCTCGTGGGCCCGTTCGTAGGTCTCGTACTCGGGTGTGATATGCCAAGTCATGACGGACGGTCCGGGGGCTACTACCATAGAACCCGAGATTTACATGTAAAACCGCAGGCGGCGGTGAGTGCCGTCTCGACTGCCTGATGGTTGCTCGCGTCGGACTTGCTCCGCAGGGCTTCGACGACATCTTCGACCGTGAACAGCCCCAGATCGTCGCGTTCGCTTGCGACTGCGTCGACCGGGGGTGTGAACCCGCTGCGTGAGAAGAGTGCGGTCCGATACTGCCGCTGCTTTTATGAGTCGGTCTCTCCCTGGTCGCGCCTGTCGTTGAGGAAGGCTCGCGTCCGCGCGGCCACCTCGGAGCGGAGCTCGCTCGTATCCACGGACTGCTCGCCGTGGTAGAGCCGTCTGTGCTCCTCCCGAACGATGTCCTCGAGGACCTGCTCGTAGAAGGGCTGGAACGTCACCGTCTGCTCTCGGTCCTCGAACTTGGCCGCGAGTTTCTCGAACCGGCGTCGAGTCGCGTACTTCTCTGCCAGTTCCGACGCCGACCCGTCGACGGGAACCGTGTCGTCGACCTCCCGGAAGTTCGGGTGGACGAGTTTCGCGCGTTGGCCCTGCTTGTTCCGGACGACGACACCCTCCGCAGGACCGTCGTACCACGCCGATTGCGGGACGGTGTACGATTCGGGGTCGAAATCCCGCGCGTTGCGTTCGCGCTCGACGGCGTTCACCGGCTGGAGCCCCAGGCGCTCGAAGATCTGTTCGACCGTGTCCGGTGGGAGGAACTGCTCGTCGGTTGCCGACCAGACATCGAAGCCGAGAAACGACGGCGCCCACTCCCAGTCGTAGTCGATCGCGTGCTGATGCATCGCTTCGCCGAAGAACACGACCGTTTCGACCTCGTCGACTGCTTCCCGGAGCGCGTGTCGGTCCAGTTCCGCCCGGACGTGCCGAACGGCGTGCTGGTACGGGTCGGGAACGTCGTCCGGCGTCTCGTAGACGCGACTCCGATCGCCGAACCGCAACTGGCCGGACTGGCGGAGCTGAAACCGGAAATTCGCCCCGTCGACCTTTTCGAGCAGCCAGAGGTGACCGCTGTCGAAGAGGCCGTCCGGGGCGTTCGCGACTCGTGGGATCGACGGGAACTGTTTCATGCTACTCCTCCGGGTGGTCGAGACCGCTCTGCAGGTCCTCGCGGTCTCGCTCCAGTCGTTCGACGTGCGTTTCGAGTTCGTCGACGGACATCAACGCCAGCCGGAGGAACTGCTCGTCCCGATCGGGCATCAGCGGCAGCCGGCTCTCGGATTCGTCCGGGCCAGCGCTGCGGGACTGCTTGCGGACCAGTTCCTCGCGCGCTGCGCGCAACTCCCGTCGAAGGCGATCTTCCTCGTTCATAGTGATCCACGCGTCCGGAGACGCAGCCCGCTACGGCCCGGGAAGGCGGTCGCGCGAACCGCTCACCGGACGCGTGGGTGTCCGACCAGCGGCCGAGACATGTCTTCGGATTTCCGTCACGGTTATAAGTGCTTTCTGCCGGTGCGGTCCTCGCTCACGAGGGGAACTGTACTCCCGTGGGACACTGCTGCCGGTTCACTTGTCGAGTTGTTCGGCAACATCCTGAACCATCCGCGTGAGGGGCGAGTCGAGGCTGGCGTTTGCGGTCCGCCTGGCTTCTTCGAGATGCTCCCGCCGTTTGCCGTCGTATCGTGTGGCCATCTCGTCCAGCTCTGCCCGAACCGCTTCGATCGTGTCGCGCTCGTCGAGTGTGTCGTAGGTCCGGAAGACGTCCTGCAGTCCCTGCTTGGCCGACTGTCGGACCCGGCCGTCCTCGTCGGTCACCGCTTCGAGAAAGAACCCACACAGCGCATCCGTCTGGTCCACGACGGTCTCTCGATCCGGGCTCGCTGTCTGCTCGTCTTGCAGGTTGACCGCGGCCGCGAGTCCGGGCGCGAGTTCGGACGCGACGCGGACACAGGACTGTCGCACGTAGCCGTCTTCACTCGCCCCGTACAGCGTCGTCAGACCGTCGAACAAGTCCTCGAACGATCGAACGCGCTCGTCGATGTCCCACGCACTAATCTCCTCGATGACGGGGTTGACACGCTCTGCATCACCGGACGCGATGTCGTCGCGAAATTCGTCCCAGGACTGGGGCATACGCTTGTGTCTCTCACGTCGTTCCTTAATCAGACGTGATTCAGCAGGTTGGCGTTGCAGATGTACGCCCTATACTGGCGATAAAACTCCGCTACCGGCACCGGTTCATAACCGGTTTCAGCTACTGAGTGACGAGTATAGGCGATTTTGGGGCAGTTAGGACCATCGTTGAGACTCATAAACAGGCCCCACAGCCCGCAAGATAAGAGAATGAGAACTGGAAAACGAACTAGGACTGGGCGGACTGTCGAATCAATGGGCCGATTCGGCCGGTAGCGGCCTTGTATACCCGTATGTGGCTCCGGCGACAGATTTTCATAACGAGTGATTGGAGTATTTTGGCAAGCCAGATTTTCATAATCGGCCCACGTATGGTGGTTTAGTCCGATTATGACTCTGGTATGACTGTCGATATATCGGCACCCCACGGTTCGGATTCGGTCGTGCTCTGACCGCTCTACTTGCTTTAGCAACGTGGGGCCAGTCGTGGTCTCGTCTGTCGGGGGGTCACCCATTTCATAGGGTATTGTTATTTTATCTTGCGGGCCTGCGACCCGATTATGGACACTCCCTGAGCGGCGCAGGGGGCTAAGCGGTGCTCTTGGCAGCGGGAGGCTGGTCTTGCTGGTTATGATTCTGAGGGAAATCAATCCACGCTGGATACAAGGCGCGTATCTTGGACGTGACTGGTTCTCCAAGTCGGCAGGCACCGACAACACTAACAGTATGAAAAAAGTATGAACTCGTATGGCAGAACATACCCGGAAAGTCGGTGAGCGGGGGCAAGTCACCATCCCGAAAGAACTCCGCGACCGCCGCGGGATCGAAGGTGGCGACGAGATCAGGTTCGTCGAGGTTAACGACGAGATCGTGATCAAGCCACCGACGGACGAAGAGCGCTTAGCGGAAGGATACAAGAAACGAGCAGACCGGTCTCGGCAGCTGGTCGAAGAGATGGACGGAACGTCAGCAGAAGCAACCGAGCGACTGGGGGATGCTCCGGAGTGGGGCGAGTGACCTGTGAAGGTGCGTCGCGGAGACATCGTCACTGTCGAATTGAATCCAACAAAGGGGAGTGAGCAACAGGGTTCGAATCGGCCCTGTGTCGTTATTCAAAACGACGTTGGCAACCAGTACTCCCCAACGACGATCGTCGCCCCCCTCACGAAGCAGTACGATCCCACTGACATCTACCCGTTCGAGGTGGAAGTCCTTGCCTCGAACACTACTCTCAACCACGATTCGGTGGCCGATCTCAGTCAGATCTGTGTTGTCGATATTAGCAACCGTGTCACGAAGAATATCGGGTCGGTGCCGGCGACGCGAATGGCGAAGATCGATGCTGCGATCAAAAACAGTCTCGGTCTGTGAATTACTACTGTCACACGATCTGCTGAGCGGCAACACCACAGGTGTCGGGTGAAAATCCTGAAATCACTCTTCGTCTGCTTTTCCCAAAGATGACGATGGAACCACTGCTGACTTGATCCTCTGAATCCAGCATCAGGCTCTATCGGGAATCGTCTTGCACCTGTCGCTGGAGCCAGGTCATCGGATAGATCGCGGTGAGTCCGGGTTGGTCGATCCGGAACTGCTGTGGTGGCGTGGTCGAGCTGTACGTCTTCCCGACGCGGGGCTCTCCCTCCGGTGGGTCGTTGAGTGCTTCGAGAATGTCGTGTCCATCGGCCTGGCTCAGAACAACCCAGATGGCCTCCTCGGGATCACAGGCAGCCATCTTGTCGTAGTCCTCCGGAACAGCACGGGTGACATCGTGGTTGATCCGCTCGGCCTCGACAGCCACGACGACGTCACCGGTCTCGTCGAGAGTCACACAGTCCAGTCGACGCTGTTCGAGATTCTCGACGGTCGTGTCATCATCACCACCCATGAACGCGGCAGCGTCGGCACTCCCTTCGCGGACTTCGTAGTAGGTGACGACCTCGACATCGGGACAGTCGGGGTCGGCGACGCGCTCCTGTCGGAGCCACCGGGCACTCACCTCGATCATCGCGACGTGTTGGCTGGACTCGTCGAGGTCGCCTTTCCCGTGGCCGAAATCGACGCCCGCCTGGAACTCCTCGCCGATCGCGTCACGGCCCGCTGGCGTCACTGTGTAGTACCGTTGGGGATGGTCGCCGTCGTGGCGGAGTAACCCGGCATCGAGGAGGTCGTCGATTTCCTCCTGGTCGATCCCGACGTCTTCTTTCAGCCGGACCATACTGTCGTGGACGATGTCGTATTCGATCCGATCGTACCGCCGCTGCTGGGCGTTGTGGACTGCCTGTAGAAACGTGAGCTGTCGCCGTGACCACTTGCTGGCCTGGACCTCCTCGGGACTCAGCGTCACGTTGCAGCTACAGATGGGCACGTCGTCCAGATCCACGCTGTCGAGATCGTGACAGCACTGGATCGCCGTCCGCAGCCCGTCGGCTGTGGAATCGAATCGGCTGTTACAGGTCGTACACTCCAGGGCGTCACTGTCGGCGGTGTACCTGAGAAACGAGGGCATCCGGCTGGTGGTAGCGAGGATCGGTGGCATCTCGCCCTGCTCCTCGGGAGCTGTCTCACCGGCCGGACCGCCCGCTCGCTCGCGGTCGACTTCGGCACCGATTGGTCCATCCTCTGATTGCCACGGATCACCAACGTCCCCCGCCGTCGATCCCTCGGCTGACTCCGTGGCAGTCGCATCGACCGACAGGCCGAAGTCCCGTTTCGTCCATTCGAGCAGGTCGTCGTGTGCCGCAGTGAATTCAGGGTCCGGTCCACCATCCGAACGGTCGGGATGGCCTTCCGGAAGGGGGAGTGACTCGGCCATCAGTGGCCGTGGATTGCGACCCTGAAATACACCGGGAAGATCGACGAGCCACTGACCGGCCGAGAGTCCGCGCAGGCGGTTCGCTATCGACTCCCGCCCCATCGCTTCGGTGGCGTAGCGATGTGCGAGATCGTGATCGACACCGATCTTGCCGGTGACGTACGTGCCGACGTTGTTCAACAGTTCCTGATACAGTTCCGAATCAGTAGCTTCGAGCTGACCGGGGAATTGCATCGCCAGGACCAGCGCACAGCCAAACGAGCGGCTCTGGGCGAGCAGTTCGGCGAGCAAATCCCCGTTTGCAACGTCGGCGGCCTCCTCCAGATACACATTGACGAGCGGGAGGGTGACGTCGACGTTCCGGCGACGACGCCGCCGAAGCGCAGACCAGAGATTCGACAGCAAGACGAGCGTCAGGCCGCGCTTGGCCTCGGACTGGAGCCGTCCGGTATCGAAGAGAATAATCACGTCCTCGTCGAGCCAGTCGGCGAAGTCGAAGGTTGGCTGGTCGGCCTCGATGCCGCTCGGTCGGTGATTGAACACGCGGCTGAGATGGGGCGATGTGGCCACCTCATCCACGCGATTCACCGCGCCGCTCATGACCTTCTTGAATATGTCTTTGTCGTCGTTTTCGATCGCGCCCTGGAGACGGTCTCGAAGGTCGGGATTGCTGACGGCGGGCGGCGATTTGCGACCCCGGAACCGTTCGAGTGCCTGTCTTAGGCCCCGGTTCGTGACGACATCGCGCCCGTGGATCGGATCGTACAAGGCGCGGAGCATGTCCTCTATCATATCCGTCGACTCCACGGCGTTATCGTACTGCTCGGCACCCATGAGCTGGCGGAGGATCTCCTGGTAGTGCCCGATCCGGTCCTGGACGGCGACGTTGCGGGGGACACCAGCCTCGAGGTCGGGTTTGACATCGAAAAACGAGATGGCAGGCAGCCACTCCGCACAGTCGAAGTAGATGACATCCTCCAGGTCCCCGAATTTGGCGTAGTGACAGCGGAGATACTCGTCGGTCATCCGCCCACCCTTCGGGTCAAAGACAATCTCCGGGCCGTCAGTCGCCTGGTGGTTTTCCAGGGCCGCGGTGATGAGGCTCGTCGACTTTCCGGTCCCGGTCTGTCCGACCCACGCCACGTTGCGGGTCTGCACCCTGGGTGGCAGGGCGATCGGGTCGGCCGTCGTCCCGTCGTTGGTTTGGGGTGCACCGATGGCGAGGCCGGGCTGGCGGTACTGGGCTAATACCGATTTGGGCGGAAGCGTAATCGAGGTCTGGTCTTCGGGGATCGTTTCGAGTGCACGGCGCGCGTCCGGCGTGAGCTGGTTACCGTCGACCGCGAAGAAGTGGGGGAGTTCCTGGTGGTCGACGACGATCCCACGGCTGTCGTTGGCCGTGAGCGGCACTGCCGTCTCTGGGCGCTGGTAGGTCGGTTCGTAGAACGCGCGTTTGTGGATGGCACCGAGCAGTTCCCGGCCGGCAGGGACCAGATGCCCGTCGTCGTCGGTCCGGACACGACCGGTGACGGTGTGGAACTCGCCACTGATGTGACTGAAGGCCGACTGCAACTGGGTGGCGACGTGGTCGGCACGGTGGGACCCGTCGGCCGGGGCGAAGGCGGCTGCCCGGGCATTGACGGCGAAGGAGTGGGCCGACGCCCGGGTCTGGATATCGGCCCGGCGTTGCCGGTCGGACTGGGAGAGATCCACTCGGTCGAGGTCGACTTCGCGGAACTTGCTGAGCTGGCCCCAGAGCGTATCGGTCCCGGTTTCGATGGCTTCGATCCGGCCGTCGGCTGCCCGGTGCCAGTTGTCGAGGGGGCGAAAGAGGACCTGATAGACCATTGGCAGGGAACTCCTCGCCATCGTCTCGATGATCGTCGTGAGCGGGCTGTGTTCGTGGTCGTTCTGACCCGTGTGGTGGCTGTTGTAGTCCTGTGTCTGCTGGTGGGTCCGGTCACTCGTCGCGAACGGTTCCAGTCGGGTTTGCCAGTCCCGGCGGCGGTCGGCTTCCCCGACGTACTCGACGCCGGCGACGTACCAATCGTCACCGGCGTCCTGCGGCAGATGGGTGACACCGAGATTCTCCCGATACGTGCGCCTGAGTTCGTACTCGTCCGGAAACAGCGTCCGGAGGCTGGTTTCGAGTACATCGAGCCCGCTGTCGTCGACATCTTCGATGCTAAAGCAGTATTCGAGTGCGTCGGTTCCCCGGGAGCGGATCTGGCATTCGATCCACGGCGGAGCCTCGCCCATGTCGAGCGCCCGGGCGAGTTTGTGGGTGATCCCATCCGGGAGACGGCCCTTGCTCAGGCCGTGGAACTGCTTGGCTTGGTTGCTGGCGGCGCGTGGTGAGAGGGCGGTTTCAGCGGGGCGAACCTGGATCGCGTCCGGTTGCTGTCTGTCTTTTTTCACCGGTAGCTCGTCCGGATCCATGCGAGACTACCTCTCTGGCTGACATTTATGTGTTGTGGATTTGAACAGATTTGGGGTCGGTCAGTGAGCCCTCGCCCGGCTCGCGGTCGCTGCGCGGCATCTAAAGAGAGGGGCCGCGCAGGCGACCACGCGGGCGCGACCCGGGCTCGCCCTCACAGTCCGCCAGGACGTGGCAAGACCAGTCGGTCGTCTTCGGTTCCGAGTGGCGGTGCAGGTGTGAGTGTACTGCCTATAGCATCTCTATGGAACGTGCGACAATTGCTTTTCGAGTTCTGTCGTTCTCGTCCACGAAAAGCACTGATTCAGTGAGTCGAGGTGGGCGAGCGAGTCAGTAATTACGCCGCTGTACGACGGTGTCCGACCGTCAAGTTCGGAGTCCAGGTACGAGTCAAGATCCTGTGTCGAGATATCCAATCCGTGGTCACGAGCGTGTTCAGCGAGCGCGGCAAGTCTCTCGTCGAGGTTATCAGCGTG
Source organism: Halorientalis regularis (assembly GCF_023698535.1). Taxonomy (GTDB): domain Archaea; phylum Halobacteriota; class Halobacteria; order Halobacteriales; family Haloarculaceae; genus Halorientalis; species Halorientalis regularis. Next base: position 36,874 of record NZ_JALJCL010000009.1, on the reverse strand, counting down.
ATATGCTAGTTCGACGGCCCGAGCACAGACCGCATCCCGTGTCGTGAATCGAGACTCGTCATCGTAGCGTTCCTCCAGTGCTCGAGGGAAGAGATACGTGCGATCGAGCAGCGTCGGCCGTTCAACGCGCCCAAATTCGGCGACAGCACCGCCAGTGTCGTGTTCGAGGATGAGTGGAATCGCATCCGCGTAGAGGGCGTGGAGAAAGAACTTCACTTTGAGATCTGGAACGTCATTCGATACGTTGAGATCGGGTTGCGTGGCGAGGAGATACGCGTAGGCATCGTGCCGGTGGTTCAGCACGTCGAGCGCTTCATCGAGTCGGTATTTGAACGGCGGTTCGTAGCTTCCCAGAACGAAATACGTCGAATGCGGGCCGAGTGACCTCCTCCCCGCGGTAAACGGCGAGGCTTCCCGAAACCGCACCGCAAGCGTTGGGATATTTGCTGGTCTACGGGTAGACCTGTTCTTGTGGGGCGATTCGCCCCGTTGACTTGTCGAACAGTCGCACCGATGGCTGGGCCAGACAGCCGTTACTCCTATCCATCTCTGGATTCGGAGTTACCGTTGCTCGCATATTCTCCGCCGCATTCAGGTCGCTGTTAGCGACCAGTTCGCAGTTCTCACACACGTACAAGCCACGTTCAACACGGTTTGAATCCGCTTTCGCCCCACACGCACAGCACGTTATCGACGTAGCCAATTCGTACTCATCAACTTGTTCCACCTCGATACCACGTTCTTCAGCCTTGTACTCGATGTGCTGAATCAGCGTATCAAACGCCCAGTCGTGCAGGCGCTTGTTCCCGTGCCGCCCCCAGTCTTCATCCGCACGAATGTCCTTTGGATGCCCGACCGCTATCGTCTCCACACCACGATCTGCACATTGGTCCACGATGTCTTTCGAGAGTGCGTGCAGGTAGTGGGTCTGCCGCCGAGATTTCTTCTGGCGTGCCCACTCAGCATGTGTGCTGGGGCCGTTTTCCCCTTCTGTATTGTATTCTTCCTGGCGGAAGTAGTGGGCGTCTTCTTTCAGAGCGTTCCCCGGATACAACACGGTTTCGTCACCGACAGAGACAGCGGCAGTGTTGCAGATGCCGAGGTCAACACCAGCCGTCTTCTCGCCAGACGAGTCGGCGGCGTTGATGGCGACTTTGCAGACGAAGTGGAGTTCCCAGTGGTCGCCGTTCCAGACGATGCGGACCTGTTGTACGTCTTCGACAGCAGTCAGGTCTGCGTCTGGCCCGGTGTCGTATTCGCAAAGGATGAAGTCGCTCCACCCGTCTTTCAGGTTTTTGCCTTTGGAGAGGCGGACTTGCTGGTGTTTCGTGTCGAGTTTGAATCCGTCTTCTTTGAACGTGATTGTTGAACGTGGTCGTTCGTCGCCGTCTTTGCGGTAGCCCGGTGGGTTGGCGTCTGGGTTGTCTTGTTCGAACCAGGACTGGAAAGCGCCAGCCAATTCTTCGACGATTGCCTGACTTGATTGGGCGTTCAAATCTTTCCAGCACGGTTGGTTTGTCATGTAGGACTTGAGCGGTCCTTCCTCGGGTATTTCACCGGTTGCGTCCCAGATGCGGCCAGCAGTCCACCGAGCAACGTTCCAAATTTTACTGCCGGAACGGGTGAGTGAATCTAGGTCTTGTATGACACCCTCACGGTCGTTTGTGAGCGCCGCTGTAATGGTGCGTGTGGTGACCAGATTCACTATACATAGACAATGACAGTACAATTACTTAATGATTCCGTGTCGACGTTGAATATCCAGCCGAGCGAAGCAGTGACGGCCCCTCACCGGAGCTTGCGCGATTCACTCCCGCCCTATTCGGTCTTCGGTTCCGACAACAAGTGTCGGAACACTCGCCCCTCACGGAAAGGACGGGATTCTCTCGCTGAATCAAGATAGGTGTTCGTGGCGGTCGCGCATATACGAGAGGAGTTGTTCACTGTCCACTGGGTCGAGTTCCAAGCCGTAGAGAACGTCGTCTAGAATGAGGTCCGTGAGTTCGTCGGTGTTTTCCGGTATCTTCGTCATGCCGACTGATATGGTAATATAGATGTTTAACCATACTGGTCTAACTTAGTGAAGTCTGCCCCATATGCTTATGCGGGCTGGGACTGTACGTCTAGATACAATGGCTGATATCTCCGCACACTCAAACTCTGACAGGGAGGAAAACCCGTTAGAACGGCAGCGGGAGTTGATGGAGCTGCTGTCGCAGGAAACCCGGCACAGTATCATTCAGGCTCTCTTAGGGCATCCAGAAGTTCTGGCGTCGGCAGACGAGATCAATCACTTCATCCCGAGCAAATCGAAGAAGACGGTGGACGAGCAACTGGAGGTCCTCGTGGACGCGGAGATCCTTGGGATCTACGAGTATCCGCCAAACAAAGAGAAGCGCGGGCTGCCGTGGAAATTCTACGGGTTCACCGAACACGGTGTCGAGATCATCGGCGATTTCAATTACCTCAAGGGTGTCCCGATGGCGCGAGCGGTGCATCGGAAAACGCGCAAGCCCGAAAAGATCGACCGGCACGAGACGGCCCCGCGACCCGCCCTCCCAGAGCCAGTTCGTGTAGCCTTCCGACGTGACGAAAACTCGGACTGACCGCGATCGTCCGTAACTGGTTGGTGTCGTAGAGATCAGTTCGTGTACTGCGCTGTCCGCGGCTGCTCTGACTGTTCTTGATCGGGACGAGAGCGAATAGTTCGACGCTGCTGCTACTCCCGGGGTTGACAGTCCACAACGTCCGTGACCAGCACCACAGCCGTTCTGTCTGGTGGCTTTCGGCCGAGTGGCTGTCCCTATCGTCTCGGTTGTTGTTGGGTAGTTTGGTTGTCTTACTGAGGTGTGTTCGGGGGTGTAGTCGGTACGGGCCGCCCTCGGGGCTGTGTTCGGTCTCATCCCGACGTGGAGGTCGGTGGGCTACTGGATGTGGCTGCTCAGTGGCTGGTACTGGCTCGCCGCGCTCAGCGGCCAGCCGCCCGGGACAGCGCTCACGGTTCACGGAGCCGTTCGCGCGCGTCGCTCGCACCTTCCCGGTGCGCCAGCAGTTGACCTCCTCCCATGGCTAAACAGTAGTCGCTCATTCGACAGATATCGCTTTTGACGAGCGACCTCTGAGAACTCGAGATCTCCGTGCATCTGGTGCACGGCACTCAGAACCAGTAAGAGCCGGAGCAGAAAATATCAATAACCCTACTTCAGCAACTACTGTGAACAGGTGGGTTTTCGCCTCGCTACCGCTGTAAGCCAGTCGGCTGCACGTCGTGGGTGCTCACCCTCGACTGGGAGGGCTCTATTTGAGGTGTCAAAGAACTGTTTACGGGGTGGCTATTTTCGCCGTAGGAATCACCGAATTCGCTGGCAAGTAGATATGCGTACTGACTGGTGTTTTCAGGCTATCTAACGTATCAGACATACCGCACTGCGAGCCGCCCCCAGGATGAGTGCGGTAACACCTGCAGTCGCAAACGCGTGCATCCCGCCGATAGCCACAACAGGTGCCATGATGGAGCAGGTAGCAGGGATATGCTAAACGCGACGATACCGGATACAAATGCTAGTACAAACCCATACCTCGGTTCACTAGCCCACGCTGGCAGGATTGGCCAATGGCTGCCATTGTCGGTGAGGTGGCCAAATAAATAATCGGTAATGATTGCCAACACGAAGCCGATAGCGAAACTTTGTATGCTGATACCATTGACGAACTCCTTGGGAGACACAGCCAGCATCAGTGGCAGAATCATAGCCATCGCTAATGCACCGGTTACACCCGTTGCGATGCCCCGAAAGGGGAACTGATCCACCGCGTCAGTACTCTTTTGAGTAAACTCAGAGGGCAGGGTCATTGCTCTCTAATACAACGACTGAATTGGATGATTTGTCTTTCGGTACGGTTCTGTCTTTGAGTGATGTGTACTGGCCAGATCACGACTTATTGTATAAGTCGTAATTACGCTCTCAGAGTTACTTTCACCACTAAATAGGTGGAGAGCCTGCTCGGTAGGCCTGCGCAGTTTACTCCGTACTAGTTCCGATCTGGTATAGCAACAGGCCGCTAGCTAAAAGAAGCCCTCCAAATATCAATTCAAATATACCGGCCGGAAGTAACTGTGAGTAGCCTAATAATGGGTTAGTGAGGATTATTATACCGATGAGTAGAACAAATAGAGACAGAATATATTTTACGGTCTACTGATAGTTCATCCTAGCAAACCTGTCGTATCTGACTTGACTAATGTCTTGATGTACTGTACTGAGCGTTTCAAACCAATTGAGACAGCTGTTCTACAGAATTGGGCAGAGGCGTCGATGGTCCCCAACGCCCTGCCCACATTACCCTTTGCACAGACCATTAAAATGGTACTGCTCATCAAATTGTCCCCATAACTTCAAGATGATGTTACATTTGTATGGCAAAAACATGGCTAACTCAAATTTAGCTGGATACCGACCTTGGCATACAACAACCGCAGGCAAAAATCACCTGTCAGGCGTGGCAGACGTACTGTGTGCCACTATGTGCTGGTCCCAGCTCCACTGCCGGTCAAGCTGAGATGGGAGTCGGGGAAGGGATGGTATGGTACGACGACCCTGCCCCGGAAACTAGTATTAAGACTGGCGTTATAAACGTTTGTGCATAGACGCGGGTAGTGTTCAGACTCAGCACCTCACAAAGCTGGTTAGTTAGAACGTCTGCTTGCTGATGGTGTGTCTAGGACCAAGCAAGCAGACAGTGAAATCCACGAAAACCAGCTTCTTAACTTTCTCGTCAACACGCTTGACGAGGAAGTTTCTCTCGGCCTTGCGAACAACGCTGAAATCAATGCTGAGGACATCTATGAGGTCCTCGTCGGCGCGTGCGCCGACGGGACCTCGGTCTCTACGCTCTGTGGCTCCAGCGAGGATTCACCGCCTGCGAACACGATTCTCTACCATCTGCGGACGAAGTTCGAGCCGGAACGGCTCGAACGAGTCGCTAACACGCTTCTTCGACGAGACATCGTCGAACTGCTCCCCGAGCAGGTGGAGGTCTGCGCAGACCTCCACCTGCGGCCCTACTACGGTGACGAAGACGACACAGACGGCCTCTACCACTCGGAAGCGAAGCGGGGAACCACCGCGTTCCACGCTTACGCGACACTCTACGCGCGTGTGAAGAACAAACGCTACACGCTGGCGGTGCGCCGTCTCGAAGACGGCGACACCGCCAGCAGTGTCCTCGCCGAGTTTTTTTTGGAATACTCGATGGCCTTGACACCGAGGTCAAGGCCGTCTACCTCGATCGCGGATTCTACGACAGCAAGTGTCTCACGCTGCTTCAGGCGCACAACTACGCCTACGTGGTCCCGATCATCCGGTGGGGTGGGGCGATTCAGCAGGAACTCTCGGAAGGCTGGAGCCGCGTCATTCAACACGACTTGACAGGGAAACTCGACGGTCATAGCTGGACCGTCGAGTTTCCCGTCCACATCGACTGTACGTACCTGAATGGACGGTATGACGAGAACGGCGTGGCGCGTCACGGCTACGCCGCTGACGCGCCGTTCATCGAGACTCCACGCGACGCTCGATACCACTACTCGAAACGCTTCGGTATCGAGTCGAGCTATCGCTTGTCCGAGCAAGCGATAGCGACGACAACGACACGAGACGCAACGGTGAGACTGCTGTACGTCGTGGTGAGTTTGCTGTTGCAGAACGCGTGGCGGCATCTGCACTACGAATACGTGGCGACGCCCCGCTGGGGCGGGCGTCGCCTCTGGTGGTGGCCGTACAAGGGGTTCGTGAATATGATTCGGCGGGCTGTGTGGACGGCCCTCGCGGTGCGTCGGGCCGTCCCCGCGAACCGGCCACCTGACGACCGGTTCTACCGGTAGCCACTGACCGATCGAGCGTCTTCGGAAGTGGCAACGCTGTCGCGTCGGCGGCTGATCGCCGCCGACAGCGACAGCTCCGCCATCAGTCAGTGTTGTTCAACCGCTATCGACGACTCATCACGACAGAATATGTGGCTCAGGTCAGGCTAACCGACGATGCTTTGTGAGGTACTGAGACTAGCTGATTCCATGCGAAGGCGAACGATTGGAGCCAGTCGTCAACTGTGTCTCGCTCGGCGTTGCTGAAACAATTTGAGAACGAAAAGGTACGGCGTTTTACCTCACGAAAGATACGTTCGACACTGTTCCGATTTCCGTCGCGTTCGTATCTGAAATCGAGGCCGTGTCGTTGGCGGTCGTTTTTTCGGCGCTGCATACTTGACGAAAAACAACGTCTCGTAAACACGGTGTGTCTCACGGAGTGCGATAGTATAGATGGGCATGTCAGGCACCACATAAAGAAACTGTCAGATATACGCTGCCACGATTAGTGATTACAACACCAATTCCAACTTGTTCTGCATTCTTGTATAATAACTTCCGACGATCCTGGTTCGAATTTGTCCATGTATTTAATGCAGTTTCTGCCACTGTAGACGGATCTCCATTATATCCTGCTTCAACGTTTTCGTATGGTGGTACTCTAACTGGGGTGGCCACCAGTTCTAACTTCCCGATAGAAGGATCAATAGTTGAATAACCACTGTTGGATGGAAATGAACACCTCTTATTTAGCCCAGCCTCGCTATAGCGATCAGAACTGGTACTTCCGCGCAAAGAGATTCTAGCAACACCGACTGTAGCCATATCTTGGCTATGGTTTGTCGCTATTTGTCTGAGCCGATTTGTTGGTGGTCCTGTATTATCTAACGGGCTACGACCATGTTGAATCCGATAACTGTTAATCGTATTTAGTAGGACATCCTGTAATTGACGGTTGGGTGATTGTGGTGATGTCGTCTGCGTGTTTTCATATGGTGTCTGGTTTGGACCTGAAATGGGGGTCGGTGTTGGATTGTCTGGTGGATTTTTTTTGTCTGGTTGGAAACCGGAGAATCAGTTCCGTTACTGAACTGAATCCCAATTAGAATTCCAACGCTCATTGAAGCTAAAATGAGCATTCCCAGAACAAGTAAGACACTTCTTGTCATGTTGTAACATCAATATTGGATCCGTATCAAGTTTTCTTCCAACCATCCCTACAGGCGGGACAAGCCGAGCGGCTCACGGGTAGCGGCCATACCCTCTGATTAAACGTGTTTCGTGCGCTCTGTATGGTGTCGGTTGAGATCTTGTCTGTCGTTTCCACACAGTCTGATTTCTCCTAAAATTCGGGACACCATAGATATCCGCTGTCCTGGACATCCACGTATCAGTACATGGGCCCATACACAAGTCGCCCGTTGAGTGCCCGGCTGTGATTACATAGCCCTGCATCCGTGAGTAGTAATAAGCCGGGCATGACATAGCAAACTAGAGCACTCTCTTAACCCGCCACACAAGGCTTATTACAGTAAACAAGTAACGAATCGGTGCATGAAACGCTACGCTCAGCGAATTTTTTGGTTCACTCTTACTATATTTTTGTTAACTACGTTAGTGTGGACCGGCACAGCTGTTGCCGAGACTAACTCCGATGGCAGAAGTGACAAATTTCATACCTGCAATTATAATAATTCAAACATCAGGGTCGGAAGGGCACCAGCACAATTCTCAAATCCGGCAAAACTGGTAAACAAAATTCAATATAGTGATTTCAACCACGTCGCGAGTGAAGACTGGTTGTCCATTCAATTTCCAAAATCGAGTAACACAAGTTGCTTGTATAACAGATCTGTTGGTAGTAACATAGCATATGCCTCCCCAGCAACCCCTGGCGCAAATACGACCCACACGGTCGTCCCCGAGCTTAATAAATCAATTACTGAAATACAACAAATTTCGATTAAATATGAGATCCGGCCTCATTTAAATAATATATTGTATAAAAATAATATAACACTGTTCGGTGTTGATGAGAATCAGGATGGATTCATTGAGAAATCATTGAATGATTCTATTGAATATGTATCTGCGCCTGATTCAAACACTATCCAATTCTCGATAGACGGAAACGCAACTATCCCCTCTGATAGCTATCTTGTTGTTCGGTATGAAGGTATATCTAATCCTGAATATCCTGATACTCATACGGTAAACACGACGATAGTAGGGAACCGGACAGAAACTGATCGTGGGGAAATAAAATATAGTACAAATCTAACTGGACTACTCGGACATGGGACTGAACTATCGATTAGTAGAGATGCCTCTCGCTTAGTAACTTTGCGCCCCTCTAAGACTGCGATTACTAACGACTCTGTGTATCTCTTCCTTCCCACCCAACCCAATATTGACCGAAGGAATACATATTCACTAACTGTCGGTGATGAACAACGATCTAATGCGTCTACTCTCAGCCACTCCCAGGGTGCTGTGACGAGCTTTACCGTATTCGGAAGGTTTGCTTATGTATTCTCAAATCCAAAAATAAAAAATGACACAATTAGAATACAAGGGTATACAAATGTTGCACCTGGCTCCATAATCGCTGTGCAGGTATATGATATGGGTAGGCTTCGAGAAAAAACAGTAACTGTGGACGGACCACAGTCTCTATCAGTCAACATAACGCTGCCAAATGAATTATTGAAATCAGATGTACTGTTTATAAATGTTCTTGATTACAACCGGAACCGACTGGGTCGGAGCGTATACACCAGACGTCAATTACCTACAGGCTTATCTCGTGAAAATCGATAACATACCTGATTTGGTGGACAGTTGGGGTATATCAGGAGCTATCCGTCTCTGAACCTCTTCGCTAGAAGTGCGGTCATCTAACGCTTGATCCGGTCGGTATCGGTTGTAGTCGTGGTTGAACCCTCTAGCCCTATTTTGCACTTAATACAATACCACGTCAGAACGAGTGGAATCGGTCGATCCCCCTGGCGACGGTCTAGAATCTTACAGGCTATGTGACTGTCCGGATCGAGGAGTCGGTTCGTCTCGACATTGCCGACGCGACTGGTAAGCAACTCTCCGATGGTGCTGCTGGAAGTATCTCGATAACAGTCACAAATGGTGGGACGGAAGTCGCCCGGAACACTGAACTCAGCATGGTCGAGTCTCCACATTTTACAGGCGGTTGAGGCGAATGCCCCGAGGCTTGACCCCGAGGTTGAAGCCGACAACCTGTGATACAAACCATTAAGTGAACACGTCTCTAATCAAGAGAAAGCGATGGAGTACGGTCACCGCTACCCCGCATACCCGACACAAGAGGTAGCCGGTGAACTGGAACGTCACATCGACATTCATCGCCAAGCGTACAACTACACCCGGTACGAGTACGAAAACGTGGACGCCGACAACATCGGCTCCACGTACAAACACCACTACCGACTTCCCGACTGGAAAGACCAGTTCGTCTCCTCGGAAGTCAACTCGAAGGCCCTGCAACGAACCGTCACGCGGTTCTACGACAACCTTGACGGACTCTCCGAGCAGAAACAGAACGGGCGTAAGGTCGGCAAACTCAGGTGAAAGTCACTAAGGGAGTTCCAGAGTATGACGTTTTCGCAGTCTGGCTTCGAACTCAAAAACACGAGTGGCCGACGTGCAACGCTCTGGCTCTCCAAAATCGGTGACATCCCCATCCGCTACCACCGCGACATCCCAGACGAAGCCGACATCAAGGAAGTCACGGTCAAGAAGGAGGCGACCGGCAAGTGGTTCGTCTCCTTCGCCCTCGAAACCGACGACGCCAGCCTCCCCGAGAAACCCGACGTTGACTCGCTGGACGCGAGCAATAGCGTTGGCGTTGACCTCGGCATCCTGAACTATATCCACACTTCCGACGGCCATACTGTGGATTGGCTCGACCCCGAAGACGAGTACGAACGACTCCAACGAGAACAACGCATGTTGTCGCGGAAGGAAGAAGGGTCGAACAACTACGAGAAACAGCGTCGAGAAGTGGCGAAGGTGAAGCGCCACATCCGTCGGAAGGTGCTGGATTACCAGCACAAGATTACGACGTGGCTCGTCCGCGAGTACGACGCCGTATTCGTCAAGGAATTGAACGTAAAGGGGATGCTTGAACAGTCGCACAACGCTCGAAGCAAGCAGGACGCGGCGTGGCGACAATTCATCATACTCCTTGAATACAAGGCCGACCTGTACGGCTGTCACGTCAAGCAGGTTGAACCCGAAGGGACAACCAAAGAGTGTGCGTCGTGCGGTGTGGAGACGGCGAAGCCCATCTGGGTTCGGGAACATTCTTGCCCGGCGTGTGGGTTTGAGTGTGACCGTGACGCGAATGCGGCGATGAATGTCCTGCAACGCGGTTTTTCTGAATTAGGGCTGGGATGGCCCGAAGACACGTCTGTGGAGACTGCGCTCCCTACGGACACCACTACGGTGTCTGCAAAGCGCGTCATCGAAGCAGGAAGCCTCAGGGCTTGACCCCGAGGCTATTCACGCCCCAAAACAACGGGGTCGCACTGGGCCGTTTTGCTCGAGGCGAGACGACAACAGCGACATTCCAGACAAAGGTTACGGGTGCCGAACTCTTATGTCGTTGACTTCAGACTGCGTCACGAAGACGAGAACGACAATCCGCGACAGTTGATAAATCGCATGAATGACATTACGGTCACTGCTGGCCCTCAATTTGATCCTATGATATCAACGTCAGCACTGCAGGTAAACTCAGTACCTCACAAAGCCGGTTAGTTGAGAGGTCTGCTTGCTGCGAATGTGCCTAGCAAACAGCAGCAAGCAGACAGTAAAATCCACGAGGACCAACTCCTTAACTTCCTCGTCAACCGGCTTGACGAGGAAGTTTCTCTCGGGCTTGCGAACAACGCTGAACTCAACGCTGAGGACATCTACGAGGTCCTCGTCGGCGCGACTGCCGACGGGACCTCGATCTCTACGCTTTGCAACTCCAGCGAAGACTCACCATCAGCAAACGCGATCCTCTACCATCTGCGGACGAAGTTCGAGCCGGAACGGCTCGAACGAGTCGCTAACGCCCTTCTTCGACGAGACATCGTCGAACTACTCCCCGAGCAGGTGGAGGTCTGCGCAGACCTCCACCTGCGACCCTACTACGGTGATGAAGACGACACAGACGGCCTCTATCATTCCGAGGCCAAGCGCGGAACTACTGCGTTCCACGCCTACGCCACGCTCTACGCACGCGTGAAGAACAAACGGTACACGCTGGCGGTGCGCCGTCTCGAGGACGGCGACACCGCCAGCAGCGTCCTTGCCGAGTTCTTCGGAGTGCTCGACGGCCTTGAGGTGGAGGTCAAGGCCGTCTACCTTGATCGCGGCTTCTTCGACAGCAAGTGTCTCACACTACTACAGGCACACAACTACGCCTACGTAATGCCGATCATTCGGTGGGGTGAGACGATTCAGCAGGAACTCTCGGAAGGATGGAGCCGCGTCATTCAACATGACCTGACAGGGAAACTCGACGGTCACAGCCGTGACCGTCGAGTTTCCCGTCTACATCGACTGTATATACCTGAATGGACGGTATGATGAGAACGGTGTGGCGCGTCACGGCTACGCCGCTGACGCGCCGTTCGTCGAAACACCACGCCAGGCCCGATACCACTACAGCAAACGCTTCGGTATCGAGTCAAGCTATCGCTTGTCCGAGCAGCGATAGCGACGACAACGACGCGTGATGCGACGGTGAGACTGCTGTACGTCGTGGTGAGTCTGCTGTTGCAGAACGCGTGGCGGTATATCCATTACGAATACGTGGCGACGCCCCGCCGAGGCGGGCGTCGCCTCTGGTGGTGGCTGTACAAGGAGTTCGTGAATATGGTTCGACGGGCTGCGTGGACGGCCCTCGCGGTGCGTCGGGCCGTCCCCGCGAACCGGCCACCTGACGACCGGTTTCACCGCTAGTCACCGACCGAGGACGCCGCTTCGTGAGTGGCAACGCTGTCGCGTCGGCGGCTGGTCGCCGCCGACAGCGACAGCTCCGCCCTCGATCAACGTTCTTCGACCGCTATCGACGACTCATCCAAACAGAAGAGGTGACTCAGCTCAGGTTAACTGCCGATGCTTTGTGAGGTACTGAAACTCGACTGGAGTCGTTGAATTGTCAGTAACGAATACGAGCAGTCAACCAGCGGCAAATGCTCGGCCCCATCTACACTCGATGGAACCATTCGTGTTGCTTTCGAATGGTTTGAGCCTCAGGACGCTTGAACCGGGCGAGTCCTCGACTGTGTGGTTCAAATTTGAAGTACCAGATCGAAGACGCCACTGTTCAGGTTCGTGACACTACGGCCAACAACCGACGGCTGCCGTCGTGAGCGGTCGCCCCACGAGGAAATCGACATATACGCAGTTGAAACCGGTGCCGATCCAATAGTAATAGACCCACGGCCGTGCTGGTCTTCAACGACACCTCTTGGGAGCGTCACAGAACGGACGCTACGTACAATGGATCTCCAAGTGCTGGCTGTTCATATTTCTGATTGATACAAACGGCCATCAGATACGCTGAACAATTTTCTTGCTACCGGGTCGTTGTTTGCGACGTCGATCTCCTGTAAGAGTTAAACAGAAGGGCGCATTGGTTTAGCACTGATGGTTGAATGTTCGGACTGGCGGACACCGTATATTGCTGGGCTTGTTGACAATCACGCTGGCATTGTGATTACGGTAGCGAAGAGGTCAGACAGTCGCATCGGCTTTGGGATCCAAACACAATGTCGAATCAAGCTTTCTGCAAAAGAGAGTCTCGACTTATTAACTAGCTTTTGTGAGGATCACGATATCGCATATCGTGTCGACTCTGACCGGGAGACAACCTATGATTCGTATCAGCTTATTGTTAGCCGTAGAGATAGTCTTCAGACCTTTCTTCAATTTGTCGTTCCGTATCTCGTCGTCCGAGATGATGCAGTTGATCTCCTCTGTGAGACTATTATTCCCCGTCTCAACGACGGGGATCATCGTGAAAAACAATCGTTCCTCTCTTTGATGGAAGACATTGAGACATTCCGGGAACGGGTTGGGCGCGCTAATCGAGCAAAATACGATCTAGAATTCTTCCAAAAGGAATGGGGTGACATTTCCTAATATTCTTATCTGGCTATTTTCAAAATGGAATGCACTCAGGGCGACCACAAATGAATGGTAAGATAGAGTTCTATGATCGATAATAATAATAAGTTTAGCGACACTAAACAGGAGATCATGCAGGCAACGTATGATGCAATCCAGCAGCATGGATATGCAGGACTCACGATACAATCAATAGCCGATAACTTTGGTAAATCGAAGGCAGTATTGCATTACCATTATGACACGAAGGAAGATCTTCTCGCAGCATTTTTGAATTATCTTCTCTCTGAATTTAGAGAGACGATTCAGATCGACGAAGATTCATCTCCAGAGCAACAATTGTTGGATCTTGTAGATGTGCTATTATATGGGCCCGATGATTCTTCTAGCGAAGAGATTTTCCAGATGCAGACCGCTCTGCTGGAAATCCAGTCTCAATCTCCACACAAGCAATTATACCGCGATCAGTTCACTCAAATCTATCGCTGGTTGGGGAATCTGTTCGTCGAGATCATCAATAATGGAATAGCAGAGAATGTATTCCGAGACGTAAATACTCATCTGACAGCACAACACCTCCTGTTGATAATTGTTGGTGGAATACTGAATAGACACACTACAAACTCAGAGATGAACCCCGACCAGATTCGAGAAATCGTGACAACCCAGTTCCTACCCTGTCTCAAAAAATGACTTCAAGTCTGCAAATATACGGTATCACTGGTAGTTCTCTTCAATTCCTAAGCAACCGCGACCGAATATACTCCTTTATTTCGTGTTCAATACTGGCAGCGTCTCCACTCTCGTGAGTTGTGACTGATAACACGATCTGTCCCAGAATTGTCGAATAGAGGTACGATGCGACTGTCTCTGGATCAACCGTACAGTATCGATCGTTTTCGATTCCCAACTCAATGAGTGTCGAAAAGTGGCTTTTATACACCGAATCTATCCGCTCAAACTCCTCCTGAAAGCGAACGTTCTGCTGTGTATTCGCCCGCAGTACAGCAATGGTAACCAGTCCGTTTCTATCCACTTTTTTATTTGGGAGATTCAACAAACCATCAATCTGTGAGAGTAATTGCTCATGTGGGTCTGCATCTGTAACGGGTTCTTTTGGCTCAAGCCATTGCAGCAGATGTCGGAGCAGATCGAAGAGAAGATGCTCTTTCCCGTCATAATATGTGTATATAATGGATGTGCTTCTCGGTAATTTCTCGCCAATTTGTTGCATGGTGAGATCAGCATAGCCATGTTCTAACAACGCTCGATAGGCCGATTCTATAATGAGTCCTTTTGTCCCGGTCGATTTAATCTCGAATGGAATGTCGTCATTCATATCGGACTCACCTCTCGTGCCTCATCCCACATCACTAATGTTGTGGGCAGAATGACGACCGAAGCGACAAACGAGTACAGGACACTCAAGGCAATGAGAAGGCCGAATTGCCCGAGAATTGGTGTAATTGCGAGTACGAGTACACCAGTACCCGTAGTTGTTGTGAGCATACTTCCAGCTAGCGCTCCCCCAGTCCCGCTTACTGCAATTGAGAGGGCCTCAAAGAGAGTTGTCGATTCTCGGAACTCCTCAGAGAATCGATGGACGAGGTGTGCTGAGTAGTCAATACCCAGTCCGATACCGATTGACAGTGTCGTTCCAGTTAGCACGTTGAATGGAATATCGAGGTACCGCATTGTAGCTGCCAGTGCTGCAATAGTGACAAGAATCGGCACTAGATTTGCAATCCCGAGGCTAGGCCGCTGTTCTATGATCCAATAGGCGATTACGAGGAAGACAGCCGAAGCGAGTATCGCCAGCGCCAAGCTGATATACGCGGATTCAGCAATGACATCTGAGACTGCCTTCAGAACAACCACGCTGCCAGTTGCTGTTGCTTCAAACCGCATATCGTTTGCTAGCTCTCGTGTATCCGCGGTGACTTCTGCCTGTGACGCATCGGATTTGACTGAATACACGATCCGGGCTTTCGAGTAATCATCTGTCAGATACGAACGAGCTTCGTCTCCATACGGTGATGCATAGAGTTCGTCGTAGATCGCTGGCAAATTCTTGTCCGGGATTCCATTGTTATCAATGTCGTTCGCCTGAACGAGTTGTCGGAATTTCGGCGACTGTCGTTCGTACTGGTTAATGACACCCAGAATGCTTGTGGCGCTGGCGCGTCGGCCATTACTCACGAAGGAATCCGGTGGGTTTTGGTTTGCTTTGTATATGGATTCTAATGCGTAGTCTCGCTGCATCGGACCTTCCATATATATTGTGACAGAATCCGATTCACTGCTCTCGAAGTTCTCTTCCAAGAAGTTTATTGTATCTGTCACAGTGTACTCGCCAGGTGCGAGTGATGCTGGTAACTCCTCGAAGTATTCGGGATTCTCTTCTGGTGGTAGGAAGTCTTCCGTGGTGAAGCGGGTATCGACGCCTGTTCCGTAGGCACCCATCACGGCTGTCGAGAGCAACACAATAACGAAGAACGTATGTGGGGTTCGCCGAGCAATACCCACACCAACAGTCAAGACACGTCCGACGGCCGAATCTTCAGACCCGATCGGTGCGATACTGAATGTCGGCAGGTTGTATTTCTCGCGTTTGCGGTCGATAAAGTGTTTCAGCGACGGCAGGAAAATACCAAAGATCAAGAATGTAAAGACGATACCAACCGCAGCGACCAGTCCAAAATCACGGATCGGGGCGAGATCGCTCGCACCATTGGCAGCGAATCCGAGGACCGTCGTCCCGGTTACGATGAAGAAAGCCGGGAGAAGCTGGTCAGTCGTCAAGCGCATGGATGTCGAGACTTCTGTTCCCTGAACGCGTTCTTCGCGGTAGCGATTGACGGCATGGATTCCAAAGTCAATACCCACTGCAAGCAAAAGCGGTGGAACGGCGATCAACATCTGAGTAAATGGGATTCCTGCCCAGCCCATGAACCCAAATGTCCACAGTATCGTCATTCCAAGACATATCAATCCGATCAACAGATCAAATGGGTCGCGATAGGAGACGATCAGGAAAAACAGAATGAGAATTACAGCGGCAGGAATTACGAGAATCAGTGAGTCACTGATGACACTCTGCAGTTCGGCAGAAATCAACCCACTGCCAAAGACCGTAATATCAGCGCCTGTTGATCCAACAATGAATACAGCCTCTTGCTGAATCGGTGTTAGTGGTGATGTTCCCTGTGTACCTGCAGAATCAGAAGTCCCCCCAACGCGGTGACTAACGGTCGCAATAGTTGCTGATGCGGAGGGTTCTCGTCGATTGAGATCCTTACTAAGCAATCCAGCGATACTCGGCCGCTCTTCGAGTGTCTGCTGGGCTGCTTGTTTCACCACTGATGCCGGAGCAGATTCAACTGCGTCGATTTGAGCAGATAACGTTGTGGCGTTTGGATCAACGGTTAGCGCAACTGACTGTGCAACACTGTTCGTTCCGACAACGTCCTGAGAGTCATCTTCTTTGAGCCGGTGCTGGGCCCGTAGCATTTCGAGAATAGAGGACTTCGAGAGGACATTGCTACTCCTATGTATGAGGGTTGTACTCCCAGTCCCACGTTCGAAGGGCTGCCGCTCAAAATTATCATTCACGTTATCGAATGCTTCTTGTGCTGGAACATTCTCCGTGAATTGTGACGTTCCCGAATCAGTAGCCGTCATCCCGAGGCCTCCCGAGAGCAGCAGCGTCACAATCAGGAAGATACCAACGACTGTGGTATCGCGATTGACGATCCAGTCGTCGATTATTTCAATATATTTCTGATAATCAATCATATATTCTATGATGGAGTTTATTTGATTCTACTCCCGCCGCGCATACCAAACAATACCAGCACCGAAGACAAGAACAGCAACGCCGCCAATCAGTGGGAGTGGAAGCCCTCCGTCCTCTTCGATTTGCTCAACCTGGATCGGGACGTTGTACGTTTTCGAGACTTCGGTATCGCCATCTGGCATTTCATACTGGAAGTCAATCGAGAACGGATAGGTTTTTTCGAGAGCTCCGCTACCAACACTGAGCGCAACTGAAACATTTGTGGTTTCTCCAGGCCCTAACCGATCAATGAACACTTCATCATCACTACTGCTCAGTGGATCATCAAGGAACGCTTTCCCTTCGATACTACGCAGAGGCTTCTCGCCATTGTTGGTCACCCTGAGTTCCAGAGTGGTTTCTTTTCCAGCTATTGCTGTCTGGTTGACGGGTTCGACAATGAATTGGTCTTGCTGCTGCTTAATACGGGCGTTTGCTAGGATTAGGTTACTCGTCCGCCGCTCACCGTTTTGGTTGTCGTATGCAATCTCGAAATTGAATTGCTGGACAGCAGCATCGGCTGCACTGCTCACATCAACCGTGTAATTCACGCGTGCCTGTTCCCCAGGCGCAAGATCGGGGAGTGCAAACTCTGGATTATTGATGTTGAGGTTCTGATTGTTCGATCGAAGAGTAGCAATAGGAGCACTGATAGTTTGGGGTCCTTGGTTTACAATCGTCGCTTCTAACCGCCCTTCTCTGGCAACACGGAGTGTAGATTCAACATTTTCGACGTCGAATTCCTGTGCCGAGACCGTCGGCACTCCCGCTTTCAATGTGCGGGAGGTCTGACCAATTCCATCCGTATCAGTGTAATCGACGTTCAGATCGAGTGTATAGGCTCGTTGTGTTGCATCATCAGCGAGCGCAACACTGTAATTCACGGTTTTGCGTTCGTTCGGTTCCCATGTACTGCCGGCGTATGCGGTTGAACTTCCCGAACCAGTCCCAAAGGTGAGTTCGTCGCTCCGGGAAGAGGCACTCACACTCGCGTCACTAGCAGGACGGGTCCCCGTGTTTTCTAAGGTGAGACTGATATCGCTTGTGTCGCCAATCTGTGCTGTCGTCTCCTGCTCTACGACCTCGAACTGTGCCTGATTACGGACACGAATCGTAATGGAACTACTGACGCTTTCAGTGAAGTCATTGTATTCAGCGCCATAGCTGTCGTATGAGACGATTCGGGTGTACTCGTACTCGTATTCGACTGGTATCGTATACGTTCCGGGATCTACTTTTTCAGGTACAGTTATCGAGATCGGATCTGTCTGGACCGTTCCTGTTGGAACGTTTCCTGCTGTAACTGTTCCAGTTGAAACATCAAACGGTGTGTTACCATCTTTAATTTCGATAGTGACACCCCGAGCAGTAGTGACGCGGTTTTGATATCGTGAGGGGCCGGCACGCTTGATTTCACCCCGGTTCGTCAACGATAGTCGGAATTGTGATGATGTCCCTGGACTAAATTCTTCGACTGTTGAACTAATCGAAATATCGGGCTCACCGATCACTTGTCCGGAAGATTGACTAATCTGAGCTACACTGGCTTCCTGAGGACTCGAGTTGGTATTAGCACCGGCTGTGGGCGCAATTCCGACGGTCGATATGAGTACAGAAAACGTTACAAGTGAAATTATGATCTTTCTCATTGGCTGTTAAACACTGTAGATGGGCGCACTCTGTTATAGAATGCATTGTCTGCGACATTTTGTTTGCAGACTGATTTTGCTCTCACAGGATTGTGACTAACCATTTATTCAGTTTCTTCTCTGCATCTCAAAGTGATATACTTTTGGTTATCTTGATGCACTTTCATTGATTCAGTGGTAAACATATTAAATTATATTTTCTCTCGTCATTGAACAGTTTGACATCGAAGCCACCGGCGAAATCGGGCCAAGACGGAACACTGAATAGGGGGTTATGGTTGATATCAAAATTCTTGAAAAGCATCACGCCCGTTACTATGACTTCGGGTAATAGACCTGCAGTGGGTGCAACACTGCTACGTGCTGGCTTCTCAAGTGCACTCTCAACCAGAGCGGCGGCTGATTGTGGGTGCCGGCAGATCACCCGTTTTCATCGGCTAGCCCATTCGGCTGATATCGACCGAGCGTACGACACTGTTTTCCCCACGGTAATACTCGCACAAAATACCTGGCTTGAAACTTCGGGAGATCGCTTAGTCCACAATCAGTGAACTACCCCTGCCTACTCGCCGTCTTCGGCGGCTCCTTGAGGCAGGGGCTTCCTGCCTCCACGACGCGCTTTGCAGACACAACCGCAGTCTCCACAGGCGTTCCTTTGGAGTGACCCAGTCCTAGTTTGATGAGTCCGCGAGAAAGGACGTTCCACGCTGCGTTTGCGTCTCTGTCAGCCTCGAAGCCACAGGCAGGACAGGAGTGCTCACGCACCCACAGCGGCTTCTCGGTTTCGACGCCACACTGAGCGCACTCTTTGGTGGTGCCTTCGGGGTCAACTTCCACGAAGTGTGTGCCTTCCCGCTCACACTTCGTTTCGAGCATATCGGTGAAGATATTCCATGCTGCCGACGCCGTGTTGCGGCTGTTGCGCGGCGATTCCAGCATCCCCTTCACGTCGAGATCTTCGACGGCAACCAGCTCGTACTCCCGAGCGTAATAGTTCGAGAGTTTATGCAGGAAATCGCGCCGCTTGCGCTTGATTTGTTGGTGACACTCAGCGACACGCTGACGTTGCTTCTCCCAGTTGTTCGAGTTGTATGCTTTCCGGGAGAGCTTCCGTTGCTCTCGTCCGAGCCTGTTGCGTTCTTCCGAGAGGTCGAGTGATTCGACCGCAGTGCCGTCTGTGTCGTGGGCATATTTCAGGATGCCCACGTCGATGCCGACCATCTCGTCAGTGTCAATATCTTCCAGCGGTGGCTTGGCTGGCTGTTCTGTGTCCATCTCGATGCCGAAGATGGCGAACCACTCACCGGTTTTCTCTTTTTTGAGCGTGACTTCTTTGACTGTGGCATCGTCGGGTAGTGGTCGGTGGAGTTCGATGGGAATGTCCGCGAGTTTCGAGAGTGACAACACGGTCTGACCACTCTTCTTGTCGAACTCGAAGCCAGACTGGTTGTAGGTGAAACTGCGAAACTCCCGAGGTGACTTCCACCGAAGCTCCCCAACGTTGTAACCCTGTTCTTTGAGTTGGCCGAGTCGGTTGATGTTTTTCGCAATCCGCATGACAGTGGGCTGAAGCACTTTCGAGTACACGTCGGTGAGTGCGTCTCACCAGTCTTTGAGGGCGGGAAGCTCGTCACGGATTTTTCGAACCCGCTGTTCGACGGTGCCTTCGTCTTCTGGAATCTGGCTGAAGCGGTACAGGGCGTGGTTGTAGAGTTGTCTACAGGTATCGCGGTGGTAGTCCAGCGTATCTCGCTGGCTATCGGTCGGCTTGAGGCAATACCTGTAGTTGTAGTTCATCGTGTTAGCCGTCGTGATCGGAGGTTCGGACGATTTTCACGTCTGCGCCACGCCACCGTTTCGGGACGAGGACGTGTGCGCCGTTGCCAGTGGCTTTCACTTCGCCTTCGATGACTTCGTGGCCTTCGATTCCGTGCCTATCCATCACCACAGTGTATACACGGTTTAAACATAAGTGTGTCGGTGCATGGGCCTATGGGCCAGCAACAAGACTGTGTGAGAGAGTCGATGACGGCGCTGTATCCCCTCCCTACTGCGCTCCTTGTCCGCTGACGCGGACTGCGGTGCTTCGTGAGGGAGGGGGCTTAGCGCCTGCGTTCAGCTAATCTCCGCCCAAATCGGTCCCAGGATGACAATGATACCAGCAACCACCATAGTGGCACCCAACCATACTCCGGGGCCCGTATAGATGAGTCCGATGGCAACCCCAATCACTGCCAATCCGCTTCCTAACACTAAATCTCCCCACATCTACTCGCTCGTTCATTTCGGATATCCTAATAACTGTGCCAAAGACGATGTGGGAAATCGCTCTGCTACCCCGCTGCTACGACAGTCAAATCGCACCGAATGTACCCTCTGATTGAGGTACTGTCCATGATCGACGAACTGGACTTTCTCGGTGAGCGGATCAAAGAGGTTCCACATGGGATCCGAGCAATCAGTACTGTCTCCGTTGAGAACCACGTGGCCGGTATCCTAATGCTCGTCCTCGGGGCAGGGCCCGCCATGCGATGGCTACCAGTACTGCTCGGGATTTGTGTGCTGATAGAGATAAGAGCGCATACCCCCCGCCTTCCCGTGAGTGACGGGTGTTCCGACGCTCTGTGGGAACCGAGAAGCGAACAGGCGGGGTCGAGCGGACAGCAGGGTGTGACAATACACCGTTCTATTGCAGTGCCGGATTTCCCACCGTTTCACTTTCACCCTGGATGGCCCAGGTATATGTCTCTCACAACTCACAGATGGAGTACGGCGACGATGGGCGAGGTCACGAAAACGCTCGAACTGAAGCTTGTGGACCCGACCGTCCACAAGCGACAGAAGCTTCGCGAGACACGGGATGCGTACCAGCAGGCGCTTCAGGCCGCCTTCGCCGCTGGCTGTGACACACAGTCAGCGGCCAACGACGTGGTTGTCAAGTACGACCTGAGCGGCTACGCGAAAAACGCCCTCAAGCAGTACGTCCCACAACTCCACAACAGCTACGACGCCGACGAGCCTCACGACAACCACCCGGTACGGTTCACCAACGAAGGCCTGCAACTCGACCATCAGCCACAGAACGCGATCGAGTGGTACGCCAAAATCCCGCACCACGAGGATTACCACCTCTGGATTCCGGCTCGGGCCAATCCCGACCAGCGGGAGTGGCTTGAAGCACTGTACGCAGACGACGCCGAGATGGGTGAAAGTCGGTTGTTTGAGCGGGACGGAATGTGGTATCTTCACATCACCGCGACCCGCGACGTGGAGGACAAATCTGCGGCGTCCACCGACGAGCGGACGCCCATCGGCGTGGACATTGGAGAAGCGAGTCTCGTCACGGTGTGTCACCGCGACGACTCTGGCTCTCCTGTTCGCCCCGAACTGTGGGCCGATGACGGCAAAGCCGTTCGTCGACTCCGCAAAACCTACTTCACCGCCAAGCGACGGCTTCAGTAGCGCGGCAGTAAGCGAATCGCAGAATCCTACGGTGACGCGCTGTGAGACCAGATTAACGACGTGTTCCACCGTGTGACCCGTGAAGTCGTTGAGTACGCTGAGTCTATCGAGAACCCGGTACTGGTACTGGAAGACCTGACGTACATCCGCGAGAACATGGACTACGGTGAGTACATGAATCGGCGGTTGCACGGGTGGGGCTTTGCCAACCTTCACGCACAGATTCGCTACAAAGCCGCCGAGCAGGGGATTCCCGTCGCAACGGTGAATCCCCGGAATACGTCGACGGCGTGCTACGCCTGCGGTGAACATGGCTCCCGGCCACGACAGGCGACGTTCAGATGCTCGAACGACGACTGTTGGGTCAGTGAGTACCAAGCCGACGTGAACGGGGCGATAAACATTGCAGACCGCTACCGTAGTGGAGAGAGTCACGACCGAAGCGACCGGGCTTCCCGGCAGAAGGCCGGTGACGATGACTCGGCTACGGATGGGGTTGTCGGAGAATCGAAGATTCTCGTGATCACAGAAATCTCCGATTTCCGAACGACCTCTTTGACCGGGTCACAAGACAGCCACGCCGATGCTGAAACCCAGCAAGAGACGTGTGGAACGTATGCGTCTTGAAACCAACAGGCCGCTACACTCGGCCTGAAATCCCGTGGTGGGATTCCTCCGCGTTCACGCGGAGAAGGAGGTCAAGACTGGCTGTGCGGACCGCGACTTAACAACTAATTCGCCCACCGAAGATTCGACAGCCACAGAAAATTTGTGTACGCACTTTCTCTCTCTTCGCGAATTTTGTTAGGTTCCTTGTGACTGGTTTTGGACCCAGCCGGGCTCTTGGACCCGAACATCACCATACCTGAGTGTTCGATACTCTTGGAACATTGCTTCTACTGTCCCATTCCGGACGCCTAATGTTGTAAGTGAGATATCTCGAATGAGGCCGCGATCGTCAATGGTCATTGATCCATTGAACCGTTCGATTACCGGCGGAAAACGACTAGAGTTAGACCCAGAGACATCTGTTACATTATACACAATTGCATCGTGGCCATCAATTGCTGTCGTATTAACAGCAGTAAACTCCGCTGCAGTCAGAAGCGCCGTCAGTAGACTACCGGGCTGTGCTTCGCGTTCATGAATCGCCTCAAACGAATCTACCTCACTTTCGCGAACGGAAGTTTCGTTTCCAATCTCAGTCCGAGAAAGTGATCGATTTGCTGTATAATACTCTTCCAGCGTTCGACCGGGTAGATCACTCCGGAGATATAGCTGTTGATGACTTCTGTTACTGGCGATGATGGTAGTCGTATTAGCGACCCCTCCAGCTGCAGCATGCGTCAGATTGATCCCAACACGGTAGTCCTGACTCGCTAACAGCGATTGCTGCGCTGTGAGGACCTGCGTTTCGTTAATGTGGGTGGCTGTTGTTCCATCCGGCAACTGGACGCCATTATAGACTACTTCCGGTTGGTCTGTCTCGTTTTCTCCGGGCTCAGTGGTTGTACTCGATGGAGACTGTGGACCCGTTGCGCCATTACAGCCAGCAAGAACAACAAGGACGGACAGTCCAATGAGGGCGGCTAGACGTTTGTCCATAACTACGCTATAACCGAAGTACCAGATTAGTGTTGTGACTTGCCCTGTAGTCACGTAGCCGAGAGATGCCACAACGAATCTCGTCCACAGATGAACTGAAACATGGATTTATATTCCCAAGTCGACTATCAGTGGTAGATGTGGCTGATGCTGACTCGTCACTGAATGGTGAAAACAACTGTCGAAGACAGATTACGGGTATTCTGAGCGGTATAACTCTGACTACTATTCTCCTCTGTTTCGCTCTAAGCTGTATGGGAAGTGCCGGTGGCACACCAATGCTCGTCGAAAACAATTCGACGATATCGAACGACACCACTCAATCGGCGATTCCTTCTAACACAGATGTTACTGTGACTGTGAATGGTGGAGTGCTACAAAATGGATCACGAATCACCACTGGTGAAGACCCCCGCCTGGGGATCTCAATTCGATCAACAACTGCTCTCGAATCGGTTCTTGTCCGTATCGATGGCCGGACTCAACGAACGTACTCTCCAAACGATACAAAATTCTCGACAACAACTACACTGAATCTTCGCGATGGTGGCCATCGTGTGTCCGTGATTGCAGTCGGAAATACAACTACAGTTCACTCGACAACCATCGTTGAAGACGCGATTGCACCCCGGATCAATTTTGAGGAACCATTCGTTACAACAGGCCTGCAACCACCGGAGCAAAACTACACTCTCAATACCTCAAATATCACGCTCAGTGGAGAATTGACCGACCGAAGTTCTGTACAACGAGTTGTAATTAAACACCGCTATGAGTACACATTCAACGGGGAACAGACAGAACGATCGCGATACGTTATCGACGATCCTGGAAAATCATTCACACAGCAACTAACGCTTGGTCCAAATCGAAAAAACCAGACGAATGGCACGAATTATGTCACAGTCGAAACAACCGACGCGAAAGATAACCACCGCAAGTATACGTTTGTCCTGAATATCTCCGATCAAGAGTCTCCGGATATAGAGATTTTAAAAACAACTCCACTGCATAAACAATCAGCAGTTGCACTCAAAATCCAGGTGACAGATAATGTCGGGATTTCCTTGTTCGGTCGTCAGTTGGGGTCCGGCAATACCACGGGCCTTCATTCATATTATTCTGAGAACAATATCTATAAACAACAGAGAAAGTACACCACTACTGTTGAGATTCCTGCTTCACTAGCCAGAAATGGCATTTCATTGTGGGCAACTGACCTTGTTGGAAATAACGCAACGCTAAATTATTCAATTTCTTATGCGGATTTTGTCTCCCCCAATATCGTTATCGACACGCAGGCTACCCAACGACTCGGGGACCAGACTGCAAGAGTTGTGGGTACGATTGACCAGGGGCAATTTTCCAATGCCGAGATCGAAGCACGATTGGATGATGGAACGCTCTCGGATATTGCTATTTTGCAGGCTGATGAAACGACCAGTCGTCTAGAATTTAACGAATCCCTCTACGTTGACTCGTATCCAGTTACCGTCCAAGTGCGAGTTCAGGATGTGGCTGGTACAGAACATATTCAAAGATACCAAATTACCCGTCCGGATCCACAGCAGACCTCACAACCGACACCAAATGTCCCGACAGAGACAGTGATGACACCGCCCCAGTCGCGACCGACGACGACTGAAAAGAAAGGCAGTACACCAACGTTGACGCCCACACAACAGCAGAGGACAACACAGGTGTCCACTAGAACGGCAACAGCTACACAGAATCTCTCTATTTTTGAGTCGTTGATCTCGTATTTCGTATCTATCCTGCCGTATACTCTTGGTAGTGCCTTCTGCACCGTGGTACTCTATGTTATTGCACGGAGGACGCTCGCCAACTGATGAGAGAACAATTTAGCAGATTGCAGGCGCTAATCCTCCTTCCTCAACGAGCACCGCAGTCCGCGCAAGCGGACAAGGAGGGCAGTAGGGAGGGGATACAGCGCTGTCATCATCTTGCAGACGCCTTCTTGTTGCTGGCCCACAGGCCCACGAACCGATACATTTATGTTGAAACAATATTTAAACACTGGTGATGGATAGACACGAAATTGAAGGCCACGAAGTCATCGAAGGCGAGGTGAAACCCACCGGCAACGGCGCACACGTCCTCGTCCCAAAACGGTGGCGTGGCGCAGACGTGAAAATCGTCCGAACATCAGACCCAACCGAGTAACCAATGCACTACGCCTACAGGTTCCGGCTCAAGCCAACCACCGAACAGCGTGAGCTGTTGGATTACCACCGAGACACCTGTAGGCAACTCTACAACCACGCCCTTGGAGAATTCACCGAGATTCCCGAATCGGCGGGAACACTCAACCAACGAGTGCGACAGGTCCGCAATCAACTTACCGACCTCAAAGACTGGTGGGAGGAGTTGAACGACCTGTATTCGACGGTTGCACAGGCCGCTGTCATGCGGATTGAGGACAGCATCAAAGCCCTGTCTGAACTGAAAGAGAAGGGCTACAACGTCGGGAGTCTCAACTGGAAGGCACCTAGGGACTTCCGCAGTTTCACCTATGTCCAGTCTGGCTTCGAGTTCGACAAGAAGAACGGTCAGACTGTACTCTCGCTGTCGAAACTTGCGGATATTCCAATAGAGTGCCACCGGAAAATTCCCGACGATGAAACAGTCAAGGAAGTCACGCTCAAGAAAGAGCCGACCGGAGAGTGGTATGCCTCCTTTGCCGTTGACAATAAAGAGGAACCGCCCAAACCGTCGCTGGCGGAGATTGACGCCGACGACATGGTTGGCATCGACGTGGGGATTCTGAAGTACGTTCACGACACTGACGGCACAGCAGCTGGCTCACTTGACCTTTCGGACGAACGCGACAGACTCAAACGGGAGCAACGAAACCTCTCGCGCAAAAAACATGGGTCGAACAACTGGGAGAAGCAACGTCAGCGTGTTGCTGAGTGCCATCAGCAAATCAAGCGCAAGCGGCGCGATTTCCTGCACAAACTCTCGAACTACTACGCTCGGGAGTACGAACTGGTCGCCGTCGAGGACCTCGATGTAAAAGGGATGCTGGAATCAGCGGGGAACAGCCGCAACACCGCGTCTGCTACGTGGAACACCTTCACCGATCTGCTCGAATACAAATGCAAGCGGGAAGGGGCACACTTCGTGGAGGTTGACCCAGAAGACACGACCAAGGAATGTGCGTCATGTGGCGTCAAAACAGACAAGCCGCTGTGGGTTCGGGAGCACTCCTGTCCGGCCTGTGGCATCGAAGCAGATAGAGACGCAAACGCAGCGTGGAACATTCTTTCTCGCGGACTTTCGGAACTAGGAGTGGGTCACTCCGAAGAAACGCCTGTGGAGACTGCGCTCCCTACGGGAACTGCGGTTGTTCCTGCAAAGCGCGTCGTAGAAGCAGGAAGCCCCTGCCTCAAGGAGCCGCCGAAGGCGGCGAGTAGGCAGGGGTAGTTCACCTCTTCGATTGCACCTGCAAAAAGTACTCAATTTGTTATACTATCTATTCGTAGTTCGCATCTGTTTGGATCTGGTTGGTCCGACGGTGTCCGTATTGAGGGGTTTGATGCGCTGAAGTTCCACTGTTCGTTGGCATCTAATCGATTGGATGTCGTCGTAACTGTTCCTCTAAATCGGTCCTCTGCATCATAGACCAAGCCGATCAGTTGGAGCTGACCACTGTAGTCTCCTGTTGAGATTGTGCCAGTAACGGTAACACCTGTTCCGGAATCGGCTGTTAGCGCAGATTGTTCAACCTGGATAGTGTCTGGGGTGGTGATATTTAAATTAGTTTCAGCTTGTTTGATACGAGCCTCAACGGATGCTACGGTGTCTCTGTTGGTGGTTGTAACTGGGTCGTATATTGTCCAAGTTGTTGTTGTTGGAAATATGGCGATCGAATGCGAGCGCTGTTGAAGCAGTGAGTTGGTACTATCGTAGAAGCTTATGCTAAGTTCTAGTTGTCCTTGGTCAAAATCGGTATTATTTGAGACTGTTATGTATGCCCACGGTACTTCACCAATGAGTGATCCAGCAGTAATCAGACGTTCAGTTCCGAGGCTTGCATATGTCGGCCCAGCACCGGTATTTGACTGGGGATGAAGGGTTGCAACAGGATCGTGTTCCATACAGCCACCGGAACCGATAGCTATACTGGCGGTGAGCAGATATTCGCGCCGCTTCATTGTTTATTTATCATGTGTGTTTCAGGACATGGAAACAATCCGTGAGGTTCCAATTAACCCGTTGGAAGACACTTACTGATGCGTGATCAAATCCTTTACTACTGAATATTGTCCTCCTTTGAATAGCTTGAACCGCGATATCGAACACTCCTTCGATAGGAGAGTGTTGTGCTTTCCTCAAAGCCCCTTACAGTCAAACTCCTCAAGTTGACAATTCCGTTGGTCTGGTAAGTTTGTTGGATACATTTCAATAGTCGCTGGTGGTGCATAATCAAGGTCAAGTCGCTGACTCGTAGCTGATTGGGGAACTGCAAACGTCATACTACGAATTACCGACTGATCTGGGTAGATCGCGTCTGAGGTAGTATACGATCTTCGACCAAGAAACGTATACGGTACCGGTCCCGTTGGTGTATCAACGGTTTCATTATCTCCTATCCAGTGAAAGTCTGCTGGTGCGAGTGAAGCGCCACTACTGCCGGAATTATACGCTTTGTATCGTATAATCAGCCATTGCTTTCCTGACGGTGCTGCCTCACCACCGAAATGATCACGAAAATGAGCCTCGTAACCGATTCTGAGATTGACCGGGTCTGAGTGAGGCGTCCGTGTCCTTGTCACGGTCTCAGTTTGTGTGCTGGTGTTCGTTGTCGGTGTCTCCGATGTGCGCATTTGCGTTGGTGACTCGCGGGGTGTATCCGTGTTCGATGTTTGATGAGGGCTTGAATTCGACTCTTCTGGTACGGTTTGGCGGCGAGTTTGTTGACCTTCGGTGGATCGTCCCGAGCAGCCAGCCAAGCCGAGGGCAGCTACGAGAGCTCCGAGGAGGGCACGTCGCTGCATACAATTATCCCTCCGATGATAGCGATAAAAAAATTGCGGCGCTAACATCGATGTTTGTGATCTGTCGCCAGCAGAGTGTGCAGGAACTCTTGACCTCCTCCCCCGCGTGAACGCGGGGGAATCCCGAGTGTTGGGATATCAGGGTTTGCGCGTCACCCGGCGGGTGCTCGCGGTTGGAATCCGCGAGTCCGGCTGAAGTGGATGACACGAGGCTGGGCCAAACAGCCGTTATCGCTATCCCTGAGTGGGGGAGTCACGCTTAGCGTTTTTTGCCTGATGTTGTCGGCTCCGTTCACGTCGCCATGCGCGACCACTCCGCACCGGTCACATTTCCACAATCCACGCTCAACACGATTGTCGTCATCCTCGTGCCCGCATACGCTACACGCGGATGATGTCCCGCGTTCATCCGGCATCTCTACCTCGATACCGCGCTCACGAGCTTTGTAGTCCAACATGTTCATCAACCGCTTGTACGCCCAATTATCGAGGCGTTTGTTGCCGTGTCTACCCCAGTTGTCTTCGTCTACTCCGCTTGGGTCGCCTACAACGAGTGTTCCGACGTTGTGCTCGACACACCGTTCAACGATGTCTTTCGAGAGGGCGTGCAGGAAGTGGTCTTTCCGCCGCGACAGCTTTTCACGCGCCCACTGCGCTTTCTGACTGGGGCCGTGATCACCCTCCGTCTGGTACTCTTCTTGCTGGAAGTAGTGCTTGTCTTCACGCAACGTGTTCCCCGGATACAGCAACGCGTCGTTGGAGAAGGCGACGGCGGCGGGGTTGCAGATGCCCAAATCGACGCCAGCTGTGTTCTCGCCGGGTAACTCTGCGGCGATCTCGGTCTCACAGACGACGTGCAACTCCCAGCGACTCTTGGCGCTGTTGTAGACAGCACGAACCTATTGGATATTCTCCAGTTCAACAGCAGGCGGCGTCTCGTATTCGCAGAGGATGAAATCGCGTCCGTCTTTGTGGTTCTTGCCTTTGCTCAGACGGATTCTGGCGTGTTTTGTGTCGTGGCGAATACCTTTTTTCTTCCACGTCACCGTCGAGCGCGGATGTTCTTCGTGGACTCTGTTGCCGTCACTATCGTAGTAGTTGGTTTTACGGTATCCCGGTGGGTTGTCCCGGTTGTCATCGGAGCCGAACCACGAACTGAACGCTTCAGAAAACTCTTCGAGAACTTTCTGACTGGACTGGCTATGCAGTCCTTTGTATTTCGGGTGGGTTTTCAGTTCGCGTTTGAGTTCGCCTTCATCGGGGATTTTCCCGGTTTCATCCCACTGCTGACGGGCGTAGTAGTTGGCGACGTTCCAGAGTTTGGATGCCGACCAGCCGTGTCTGTCCAGCGCACCAGCCACTTGCGAGTGGTTTTGGATGCGGCAAACGTATGTGCGGCGTGTTGTTGGCATCCGCTATATGTTGTTATGAAGTCGATTTGTTTAAGCACTGTGGAATATCCAGCCGTGGTGTAACTGGTAGTCTGCGTGGTAGAGTGACGGCGCGTATCCACGGCCTGAAGGCCGTGGTATTGCGCCTGTTCCGCCTATAAGTATTCTACAGCCATCTCTGGTTGTGCGCAGTGGGGTGATTAACTCATTCTGTGTGACGGTCATAAAGACAGCGAGCGCATACCCCTGCCTTCAGGCGGGGGTTAAGCGGGCACCATAGTGTGCCAATCCACCGTTCTGTTGCAGCCCCGGATTTCCCACCGTCTACCCGAGATATTTGTCCACCGAGATACATAGTGTGCAGTACGGATGAAGACCACACGCCACGCGACCTACAACCTCAATTACCACATAGTGTGGATACCGAAGTACCGGCAATCGGTACTCGCGGGAGAGGTCGCAGACCGTGTGGAATCCATCATCCACGAGATAGCCGACGACAAAGGACTTGACACCCAAGACCTCGCCATCCAGCCGGACCACGTTCACCTGTTCGTGAGCAGCCCGCCAAAGCACAGTCCTGCCCTGCTCGCCAACTGGTTCAAGGGCATCAGTTCGCGGAAATACAACCACCGTCACGCCGACCACGACGGCGAGAAAATCCAGTGGGCACGCGGCTATTACGCGAGCACGGCGGCACACGTCTCGCAAGAAACCGTCGAACAGTACATCCAGAACCAAGAGGAATATGCTTGAACTCACCAAAACGTTGGAGTTGCACCTCGTCAACCCCAATACGCACAAGGAGCGCAAGCTCCGCGAGACGAGAGACGCCTACCAGCAGGCGCTTCAGGCCGCCTTCGACGCGGACTGCACCACGCAGTCCGCCGCCAACGACGTGGTGGTCGAGTACGAACTCTCCGGGTACGCGAAAAACGCCCTCAAGTAGTACGTTCCACAGCTCTGTGGCGGCAGCTACAACACCGACGAACTTCACAACGACCACCCTGTGAAGTTCACCAACGAGGGCGTCCAGCTCGACCACCAACCGCAGAACCACTACGAGTGGTACGTCAAAATCCCGCACCACGACGATTACCACCTCTGGATCCCCACCGGCGTAAACCCCGAGCAACGCCCGTGGCTGGAAGCGTTGCACGCGGGTGACGCCGAGATGGGTGAGTGTCGGCTACTGGAACGCGACGGCAAGTGGTATCTGCACGTCACCGCGACCCGCGATCTCGAGAAGCGGTCGGCGTCCGACCCTACAGACCGGACGCCGGTCGGGGTGGACATCGGGGATGCTGCCTTGGCTACGGTGTGTCACCGTGACGAGCGCGGCACCCCGACCGCTCCCGACATCTACAGCGACGAGGCATCGCAGGTACGGCACCTCCGCAAGACGTACTTCTCGGCCACCCACCGCCTCCAGCGGCGCGAGAGCGAACGGATTGCGGAGGAGTACGGTGACAGTCTCTGGGAGCGCATCGACCACATCATCTACCGTGTCTCGCGGCAGGTGGCCGAACGCGCTCAACAGGTCGATAATCCCGTGCTGGTACTGGAGAATCTCCGGTACATCCGCGAGAACTTGGACTACGACGCGTTCATGAACCGCCGACTGCACGGGTGGGCGTTCGCCAAACTCCACGCACAAATCCGGTACAAGGCCGAAGAAGCCGGGATTCCCGTCGCAACGGTGAATCCCCGGAACACGTCCAGAGAGTGCCACGTCTGTGGCGAGACAGGGACACGGCCACAGCAGGCGACGTTCCGATGCACGAACGACGAGTGTTGGGTCGGAGAGTATCAGGCGGACCTAAATGCCGCGCTCAACATCGCAGACCGCCACCGTAGCGGAGAGAGCCAGCCCCAAACCGATCAGGATTCCGCTCAGAAGACGGCTGGCGATGACTCGGCTACGGATGGGGTGGTTCGAGAGAGCGGAGCTCTCTCATCATCACGAAAGGCGCGCAGCGCCTTTCGAACGACCTCTTTGACCGGGCCACAAGACAGCCACTCCGAGGGCGAAACCCGCCCGGCGACGAGTGGAACGCATACGTCTTGAAACCTCGAAGGGCCAGTAGCCTGGCCCGAAATCCCATGGCGGGATTCCACGGCGTTTAGGCCGTGGAGGAGGTCAATGCAGATTGAGAATCACCGCTTGCCAGTACCATTCCTTTCGATGATACAGGATATTGAGGCATTCCGAAAGCAGCTCAGCTCCCTAACACTTCACACGCGCGCACGACAGGACTAGCCGATTACCTGGATCCTTTCGAGAGGCTCTCACACGCCCGTCTAACACACAAAGTATTTACCACACCCGGCGTTTGACACGACTGTACCCCTACCCACCGGTGACACCAACGAGTATAGAACTCGTGTCCAATCGTGGACTCGGGGCAGAAAGTCGGTGACACCGCCCGAAACGCAACACAACATAAATTATGACAAGCACAAAAACGAAGCTTCGCAGTCTGTTCCTGACTGCGCTGATGGTAACCAGCGTCTTCGCTGGGACCGTCGCGTTCGCTGGGACAGCGACTGCGGCAGCGAATTCGAGTAGTTCGTTTTCGCTCAACCCAACGAACGTTAACTCGGATGCGACTGTAACGCATGACTATCAACTAAATGCAGACAGTGTCCAGACTGATGGCGCGACTGACACTTTCAAGGTTTCACTACCCGGAAGTGCAATCTTCGACAATGCTGGCCCCAATACGGTCAACATTGTCAACGCCACATCTGGAGAAACGATCACCCCAGACTCCGTGACCGGTGTGGGCACCTCCACGCTGACGGTTAGTCTGAGCCCTGGGGATAGCACAAACACTCAAACCCATAATCTGGTCATCAGTGGTCAGATCACGGTTGATTTCCCCTCGCCGTCAAGTCCGACCTCTGTGTCAGTTGGTGTTGACTACAATGACGCAGGCGTATCGGACATCTCGAGAACCCTGACGCTCGACATTCAGGGTCCGAACATCGACCGTGGTGCTGGTCCTGGTACCTACGATATTGCTGACAGCAGCGGGACCATCGGTGACAACGGCCAGACCATCTTCCAGGGCGAGGAAGACATCCAGTTCGCCTCCAACACTGTTAGCTCCTACGAACGGACTGGCGGTAGTGCTGAAGGCGAGCCGTTGGTGTTCCCTGTCCCCACCGATCAGCCGACCGGTAGTTACCAGATCGGAACCGGCGGTGACACGGTCACTGTTCAGACTCCGCGCGTCACGACTCTTGAAGTCACCAACCAGAACGGTGATGACATCGCTGGTGGTGCGGTCAACGTCGACGATCAGACCGAACTGACAATCGACGCCGAATATAACTTCCAGAATGCTGAGCGTCTAGATGTTACTGTTGAGGACTCCTCGGGTCTGGAAGTGACCGACGAAGTGCTGGAAAACCCTGCGAACGATCCGGTTCGTTCGAATAACGGTGAACTCACCTTCTCACTGGATGAGGACGCCCTCGACAACGAGGAATACACCGTGACTGTCGAAGGTGACGAAGACCTTGACTTCGGTGAGGCTACCCAGAGTGTGACGTTCGACGTCACGACTGGCGAGGAAGCCTCCATCGAAGCACAGGCCGACTCCGTCACCCGCGGTGAGAACGTCCAGTTCGAGATCGGCAACTCCGCCGAAGGTGAGACCCACCTTGTCGCCATCGAGGGCGGCGACATCACTGGCGACGCCGCGAGTGTCTTCCGGAACGTCGGCGACACGCTTGACACCGGTACGTCCGACGACGAGCAGGCCGTCGCGCTGGTCGAGATTGACGACGGTGTCGGTGTCGGTAGTATCAGCACGTCTGAACTCGATACGACCGACGTCGATATCACGGTGTACGCCGCAGGTGTCGCCAACAGCGGCGACGACCTGAGTACGATCGATGTCGCAGAGCAGAACGAAATCGACGATGATTCCTTCGAGGTTAACGAAGGGTCTGTGACCCTGGACAACCCGCAGGGGACCTACGTCGTTGGCTCTGAAGTCACTGTCAATGGGTCGACCGCTCCGGGTATCGAAGAGGTCGCACTCTACGCTCGCGACGAAGGTGACTTCGAGTATCTGGACACCTACAACGTTGACGGTGACGACACCTTTGAGGAAGAAGATGTCGTCCTCAGCAGTGTCAACGGCGCTGATGTCCTCAGCATCCCCGGCACCTACCGGATCGCTGCGGTGGACGCCAACGACGAGGATGTCGACACGGACGATGACGGAACGGCTGACGCGACGCTGACTTCCTCTGAGGTTAGTAGCGCCGTTGGCCAGCAGTCCTCACTGCGCGTGACGGATACTGAACTGACGGTTGACTACGTCAGCGTCATCAACGGCCAGGTTGCGACGGAAGACGCTGGGACCGGCATCACGATCAACGGGACCGCACCTGGTCAAGACTCTGTCAGCGTGAGCTTCTACGGCCCGCGCGGCACCTACGACCGGACCACTGTCAGTGTCGATTCGGACGGTACGTTCGACTCTGAGAGTGTCTATGTCGGCGGCAACATCTATGACGAGCTTGGCTTCGCCGGTATCGACATGGGTCAGTTTGGGCTGTCCGAAGTCGATGAGGTCGACACTGAACTGAGCCAGGGCAACGTCGTCATGTCCGTGTTCTCCTCGGGTCGTGACGGCCAGGCTGGTGACGGCGAATTCCCGCGTAACAGTTTCCCCGCATTTGCAGAGGGGCTGAACGCGCAGTCGCTCACCCAGCAGCAGGTTATTGACACGGTCGCCAGTGAGACTGTTGAGGACACTGGCAGCGACGACATCTCCGAGGTCTTCCAGTTCCGCTTCACGGAAGGCCGCGTGAGCGTTGACTCCGTGACCGGTGAAGCCGGGCAGGCGTTCACGGTCGAGACCAACGACACGATGACGGTCTCGGGTGTGACCAACCGCCAGCCTGACGACAACACCATCACGGTGGAAGTCATCGAAGGCCCCAGCTCGAGTTCCTTCGACATCGAGTCGACGGACGTGTGGGGTACTGATGGCCAGTGGAGCGTCGAGATCCCCACTGAAGGTGTCGAACCGGGCAACTACACGGTCGAAGCGAGTGTCGGTGACAACTCCGACATCCGCAGCTTCCAGGTGACTGGCGACCAACTCATGGAACCGGAACCGGAACCGGAACCGGAGCCGACCGAGACGGCAACGCCGGAGCCGGAGCCGGAGCCTGAGCCGACCGACACCATGGAAGAGCCGATGGACACCACGGAAGAACCCGTGGAAACCACGGACGCGCCTGCGGACACCGAAGAGCAGACGACCACCGCAGACGGGCCCGGCTTCACGGCCGCCCTCGCCCTTGTCGCGCTGGTCGCCGCTGCGCTGCTGGCAGTCCGCCGCCGCGACTAACTACCGGAACTCCTTCCGGCCCTAACTGACGCTTTTTTTCGATCGCTTGCCCACGAGCGACTGCTCCGACGTACTACATCAGTAGCGGCAGCTGAGGCTGTCGGAGGCGCTGGCAGTGGGCGTAGGCACACCTGACAGAGCTGTTGCTGGGCGGACAGGCCGAACCGTGAGTGCGGTGCGTGGACAGGAATGACAATTCCGACCCAGTACGCGAGTACAGCGACTCGTGGCGATCGCGTGTAGCTGGACACGCCTGTCGCGAGTGCTGGCGCTCAGCAAGAGGAAAGACAGAACAGGGCCGACACTGCTGTCGACCCTCAGGTTGGCCATCTAAGTCAATGTAGTTGATGCTGATAAGCGTTGGCACCTGCCTGTGCGTGGATATATACCGGTGTGGACCTGTTGCACTTGCGACTTGGCTCTAATTGTGCCTCGCGCTTGCAGGCAGTTGGCCTGTGCCGGTGAGGCCTCGGCGTCCCGTTCCTATCGGCCTGTGTAAACATACCACATTGTAGGTTCGAACGCTCGCGTATACGCTTGCACCAGCTGCGTCTCCACTCCGTGTAGATCTACGTCGCCCACACGCGCAGCCACTATTCCGGGTATCACCGGGCGTCTCGAAGAGCCGGCGCGTCTGCCAGCCATCGGCGTCACTCTGGGACCCATCAGACGGGTCGTCGTCAGTGGTCGTGTTGGTTACGCAGTGGCGCTGTCGTCATGCCAGCCCGATCTCAGAGGAGCCCACTGCGGCACACTCTCTGCTAAGTGGCGCGACAACCACGGTACGGTATCGAAAAGGGCGACGAGAGAGCGACATGGGGGCACAATGACGGCGACTCAGCATTATAGAAAACACGAGGCGAAAACCCACGGCTTTAGCCGTGGAATGAAGCCGACAACTGGGAATCAAACCACGCTCCAGTAGCAGGCCGACTCCCAAATGTTTAAGAATTACCCGTGCTACATATAAGATATGGAGGTGCGGCGTACTGTCCCCGTTGCGCTCGATGTAGACAGTGACGACGCCGCACTCCTCGAAGACACCGTAGACACCTTCCTCTGGTGCGCTCAGTACGTCGTAGACCACGCTTTCCAAGGCGAGTACGTCACCACCAGCAAGACCACGCTGGATGACGAGACCTACGACGATGTGCGAGAAGCCACGGACGGCTTCAACGGTGGACTGGTGCAAGCCGCTCGGAACAAGGCCGCTGAAGCCTGTAAGAGCGTCGTTGAACGCTGGAAGCAAGGCAAGAAAGCGTCCAAACCCATGTTCACCAGCTCACACGTCGTCTACGACCACCGCACCGCGACGTTCCACGACGACTACGTGAGCCTCGCTACCACAGACGGTCGCATCGAAGCCGATTACGTACTGCCCGACGAGGATAGCGACACGCCGCACTCGGAGTACCTCTTTTCAGACAAGTATGAAACAACGGGTGCGGAACTGCACTATCACGACGGCGACTGGGTGCTTCACGTCCACTGCAAGCGGGACGTGGAGTCCGA
>NZ_JALJCL010000008.1 GCF_023698535.1 Halorientalis regularis | reverse complement strand
GTCAGACAAGCGCGAAACAGTGGTTACGACGCTTTAGACACCACTACAACCACGAACGACCGAATCAAGCACTCGATGGACAGACGCCAGCTGAGCAGATCCAGAACTAGACAGTGCCACCGTGGGGACCGTTCTATGACACGCTCTCTACGACGCAATCGACGAAGTCTTCACGAAACAAGCCGACTCTTGCACAAGCGAGGGTAAAATAACCCCCTATTTCGATGAATTTCGATGGGCTGAGTCAGGAGTAGATATCGCTAATCGGAGCCAGCCGCGTTTCGACGGGCGACCTAACGGAGCCGCGCTAAAACACGGAGCCGGATAGCAGATGAACGCCCGATCTGTTATTTTTTGGGCGGTATTCCGAGAACGGAAGATTGGTGCGGAAGTCATTGTCATTCATAATTGAGAATACACGAACGGGGCCGCAGTTGACCAGATAGTGGACCGGTTGTCTCAATGCATAGGCGACACGGGATGTTCGATTAGTGGCCACGCCCCCTATTGAGACATCACGAACTCGAACCGCGCCCCATCTTCGGGCCCGTCTGTCACAGATACCGTCCACCCGTGAGCCTCCACGGTCCGTTTTACGATGGTTAGTCCGAATCCGGTGCCCCCACTCGTCGAAGAATGGCATGGTTCGAAAATCTCTTTCCGCCTCTCTGCGGGAATCCCAGACCCGTCATCCTCGACGTAGATGGTGTCCTCATCGACGCGTCCGACACGAACAGTCACGTCCGTGCCGCCGTGTTCGATAGCGTTTCGGAACAGATTCTCGAATACGTGTCGTAACTGATCGCGATCGCCCTGGAACGTCGTCTCGTCAGCTATCTCGAGGGTCGCCGCGTCTGTATCCACCGTTCCTCAGCACTTCCCGACGAGGTCGGTCAGACTGACCGTCTCCGTTTCGTCTACCGTCTCACCCTGTCGAGCGAGTGTCAACGTGTCCATGACGATTGCCTCCATCCGGTCGAGTGCCTGTACGAGTGGCCCCAGATGTTCGCTCTCCCGTTGTTCGTCGAGGAGTGTTGCGCGGGCCTGTGCGACGTTGAGCGGATTGCGGAGGTCGTGAGAGATGACACTCGCAAACTCGTCGATCAGCTCCTTTTGACGACGAAGCTGTCGTTCCCGCTCGACACGGTCGGTGAGGTTCCGGGTGATTCCCACGAGACGGGTCACGTGGCCGTCAGTGAGCACCGGTGTGAGGTTCGTCTACCAGATGCGTGCCTCCTCGTTGACTCGCAGTTCTTCCTGATACGAGATCGGCTCACGAGATTTAACACATAGGTGATAGTTTACTTCGAGTTCCGCTCCCGCTTGCTCACCAAACACGTCTCGAGGCGTTTCTCCTCGGACCTCTTCGGTCGTGATTCAGGTTTGACGCTCGTATGCCGGACTGAGACGGTCGAACTCGAACGTACTGTCGTCGTCTGAAGCGTCGACATCGACGAAGAAAATCGCGTCCTCTGCACTGTTGAGGAGGGCCTCGTACTCTCCAGCCAGTTCGCGGAGTTCGCGTTCACGTTGTTTCCGTTCGGTCATTTCACGAGTGTTGAGGAGAATACCGTCGATGACGTCGTCGTCGGGTCGGTTCCGCATCGTGGCCTCGATCCAGCACCACGACCCGTCGGCGTGTTTGAATCGGACTGCGACCGTCTGGGGTTCGCCCGGGGTCTCTAGAACGGCTTCGACCGCGTCGGCGTTTCGTTCCCGGTCGTCCGGATGGACGAACTCGTATCCAGTGTTCCCGACCAATTCCTCGGGCTCGTAGCCGAGTACTCGTGTGACGGGGGGCTCACGTACGTTATCGTTCCCTCTGTGTCGATGATCGTGGCGACGTCGTTCGACTCTTCGACGAGCGTCCGATATCGGTCCGTCTGCTTCTGGTTCCGAGCTTCTGAAGGCCCAGTGTCTTCCATTGGTCAGTGGTGTTCGGCGGGTGTTCCCCGATGGGATGCGTCGGCGGACATCCGGGGGAGACTCACTACGATACCTGTTCCACGCGATGGGCCGTCCACAAAAGTGACTTCGCCCCCGTACAGCGAGACAGTCCAGTGAACGATCCAGAGCCCGAGTCCAGTACCGTGCTGGAGCGGTGTTTCCTCACCCCGTTTGATCGTTTTCAGCTCGTGAACTGGAATCCCCGGTCCGTTATCGATAATTTCGATGTCGATCCACTCTTCAGACTGCTTTTCCCTAGACGGTCTGGCGGTAACCGTCACCTCGGGAACCGGTTTATCGTTGTGGATGACAGCGTTGTCCAGTAGTTCCTCCAGTACCAGTCGCAACCGGCGATCCGCTCGAGCGTGGAGCGGATCGGGATCATTGAAATCGAATGAAGCGGCCGGATGCTCCGCGGAAAAGCCTCTAACGACGTCACCGACCAACTCCGTCACGTTAGTGACGGTCTGAGATGATACATCGTCTTCGAACAGTGAGCGTACAGTACCAGCTTTGTCACTCAGCGTCGACAGGGCGGTCACTTGTTCTTCGATCGCGCTCACGTGCGCCCGGGCTTCGTCGTCGCTCAGTGATTCACGGAGTAGGTCGGCCCGACCCCGAACAACGGTCATTCCGTTCTTGAGGTTGTGGCGCAAGACGCGATTGAGCACGTCGAGTTGCTGTTTGCGCAGCCGGCGGCTCGTCACGTCGGATTCGATCGTGACGAAGTGTGTGATCTCCCCGTCGTCGTTCTCGATGGGCGAGATCGTCTGGTCGACGTGGTACAACTCCCCGCTTTTGCGCTGATTGATGAGATTCGCATTCCACTGCTCGCCCGAGAGAATCGTCTGCCACATCCGATCGTAGAACTCCTCGTCCTGTTTCCCCGACTTGATAATGCGGGGCGTCCGACCGACGGCTTCCGCACGAGTATAGCCGGACCGGGCTTCGAATTTCGGATTCACGTACTCGATGGTTCCGTCCCTGCCAGTGATGAAGACTGCATGCCCTGCATTTTCGACAGCTTTTTTGAACAGTTGGAGGTCCATCTCGCGCTCTTTGCGCTCGGAGACGTCCTCCTGAAATCCGACGTAGTTCACGACGGTGCCAGTGTCGTCTCTCACCGGCGCGATACTGACGCGATTCCAGAACTGGCTGCCGTCCTTCCGGTAATTCCGGAGTTCCACAGACACCGGTTCGTCGTTTTCAACCGCCGTCCGCAGTTCAGCGACTGGTTCACTACGCGTCGCCTCTCCCTGGAGGAACCGACAGTTCCGCCCGAGCGCCTCTGCCTCAGAATACCCCGTCTGCGCCTCGAATCCCTCGTTCACGTAGATCATCGGGTTGTCCTCCCGGTCGGGATCGGTGATGGTGATCCCGACGGGTGCTTTGTCCATCGCCTGAGACTTCAGCTCGAGTTCTCGTTCGTACGCTTTCCGTTCAGTCACGTCGCGTGCAGAGAGGATTACCGGTGACTGTTCGGAATCCCCGAGCGTCGCAGCCGACATCTCCAACTGTCGCTTTTGTCCCCCTTTTGTTTGACACGTGAGGTCGTCGGTCGATCCCTGCCCGGTCTCCTGCACGTCTTCCAGAAAGGACCGAAACCGCTCGCGATTATCGGCGTGAATCGTCTCCGTCGGGGATACGGAGAGCAATTCGTCACGAGAATATCCCACGAGGTCACACGCTGCCGGATTACACTCGGTGATCTCGTCGCCAGAAGGGGCAACCACGAAGATCGCGTCGTTCGTCGAATCGAACAGCCGCTGAAGTCGAGTCTGCGCGTCTTCGTAGCGCTCGGACAACTCCACCGACTGCTCGCGTCTGGCCAGCAAATTCCCGACCCGACGAAACAGGGTCGTCCGGTCGACGGGTGCAGCCACCACTTCGTCGATGAGCGGGGGCCCGTCGCCGGTCTGCTCGGCCGGCAGCGGGACAGTTCCCCTCGACCCCTCCTGTTGGATCAGCAGTACGGGAGTGAACGTCGGATGGACCTCGTTTTTATGCTCCCGTAACGCGTCTCGATACGTCGGTACCATCCGTTCACCAACGAGGTAACAATCGACGGGCTGGAGGGTGTCGTCGGCGATGACGTCGTACCGCTCGTCGAGAAATGCTTCGAGGGCTTGCCGGTCGTTGTCCCCGTGTATGAGGAGCTGGACGGTGTGTTTCTCACTCATTTCGCGACTCGACTGACCGGTCATGATTGGTCGGTCGTCCGGTGGGATTCGTCCGGAACGGGATACGTCGAACTACGCTGCATGATTCCCCGAACGGCGTCGAACGGTCCTTCGATAACCAGTCCCTCGCCGGACTCGATAGCGAACCGGTGGAACCGGCTGTCGAAGTCCCCGAGCCGCTTTTTTATAACCCCGATCGCTCGGTCCAGTTCGCCGTCGACCTCCACGTAAGAGAGGAACACGATATTGTCCGCGATGTAGCTGGTGTTCGTACTCGTAGCTTCCGGGATGCCGGTGAGGCGGTCCGCCTCGTCCGTGACGATGACTGCGATACCGCGATTCTCGAGGATCCGGGTGAGACCGTGCAGCCGCCGAACGAGTCGCTGCTCGTTGCCCTGGAGCGAGATCTTGTAGCCCGAGAGCCCGTCGATGAACACCGCGTCCGGCGCGTGCTCGTCGACCTGGTCGAGGACGTGGTGATCGAACTCCTCGGCGGAACGCACGAGCGGTTCTGTCTCTGTCAGCCACAGTGATTCCTGCGCCCGCATCTCCGAAATCGGGAGTCCGAGGGTTTCCGAGCGATGGACGAACTGGTCGATAGACTCCTCGAACAGGTATCCGAGTGCTGTCCCACCGTCTTCGACGATGCCCGCCAGTATCTGTGCACCGGTGGTTGATTTTCCGATGCCGGTCGGACCGCTGATAAACGAGACGGTCCCGCGTTCGATTCCGCCACCGAGGAGCCCGTCGAGGGTTTCGTCTCCGGTGGATACGAGTTCCGGATCGAACGTTCGGTTGTCGTGTTTCGGGATGCTCTGTGGGTAGACTTCGATCCCGTGCTCGCGGATTTCGAGCCCGTGGGTGCCGTCGATCTGTCCGAGGCCACGGTGTTTCGGGACCGCGATCCGGCGCTCGTGCTCGTCGAGGTACAGGTTGACGACGCCGTCGCTGAGCGATTCGAAGTCGTCGTGGGTGGTCTCGCGAGTCCGCTCCCTGTCGAGTGTTCGCGTTGCGACTGTCGTCACCTGCCGGTTCCGAAGAAACCGGATGAGCGATTGCAATCGCTTGCGGTACTGGTGTTCGTCCCGCTCCACGTACTGGAGTTGTGTGATCGGGTCGATGAGAATTCGGTCCGGATCGACATCCTCGATTACGTGTTTGATGTCCTGTGTGAATTGCTCGGATTCGACTTCGGTCGCCTCGACCAGGTTGTACGACTTGTCCTCGGCGAAAAAGTCCGTCCCGGGCCCGATGTCCAAAAACTCGGCGTCCCGAATGTCGATATCGAGTCGTGCTGCGTTGACGAGAATATCCTGTCTCGACTCTTCACCGTGGATGTAGACCACTGTCTCGTCGGCATCGAGCCCTGCTCGCAGGAAGTGCTGGCCGAGCAGCGACTTCCCGGTTCCCGAGGCGCCCTGGACGAGGTACGTACGGCCCTGGATGTACCCTCCCTTGAGCAGTTCGTCCAGTTCGGGGACACCTGACGCTACCAGTTCGATCTCCTCCGACATCGAGTCGCTGGTGTCGTCAGGCATCGTATATCATGTCTCGTGACTGGGCCCTGAGGAAAATAAGCCGGCGGTCTAGATAACTGGAAAAATATAAGAAATCTAAAAATATTCTCGCTCAGTGTGTAGTTTCGACGCCGGTAATCTCGAAGCGTGCGCCGCCCATCTCGCTGTCGGTCACGCGGATTTTCCAGCCGTGTGCCGCCACAACTGAGACCGACTCCAGTGCCGACGTCAGCGGTTGAGTACCCCGCCTCGAAAGATCGAGGCCAGGTCGTCCCTCGAACGGTTGACGACCTGGGTGATGCATTCGATATCGATACAGTACTGTTCCTCTCCAAGTGTGAACGCGAGGACTTGGTGTGAGGGCATGGAGTCACACCTCTCCATCGCGATCTAGCATCCGTCCCTCAGTCTCGGATGTTTGGTGCCCGCCGTCGGGTGCGGCCGCCGACTCCGGCGTCGCCTCGATGCCAGGCCCGGAGCCTGACTCGGTGTCGAAATCCGACACCTGATCGTGCAGTTCTTCAGCGAGCGCAGACAGTTGCTGGATGTTCTCCGAGGCCTCGGACAGGGACGCGGTCTGCTCTTCGGTCGCAGCAGAGACGTTGCTCGCCTCGGCCGCAGTTTGCTGACTGACGCTGGAGACCTCGTCAACCATCGAGACCACTTCCTCCGAGGAGGCCGCCTGGTCGTCGGTCGCCTCGCTGATCTCCCGGATGCCGCTTTCGGCCTCCTGAACGGCGTTGGCGATCTCGTCGAACATCTCGATGGCGTCCTCGATCGTGTCAGACCCGCGTTGCACCTGCTCGCTCATCTGCTGCATCCCCTCGACGGTATCCGCCGTCGTGGCTTGGACTTCGTCGATGCGCTGCTCGATGTCGGCAGTTGCCTTGCCAGCTTCCTCTGCCAACGATTTGATTTCGTTTGCCACGACGCCAAATCCTTCGCCCGCTTCGCCGGCACGAGCGGCCTCGATCGACGCGTTCAGTG
Source organism: Halorientalis regularis (assembly GCF_023698535.1). GTDB lineage: Archaea > Halobacteriota > Halobacteria > Halobacteriales > Haloarculaceae > Halorientalis > Halorientalis regularis. The sequence goes on along the minus strand of NZ_JALJCL010000008.1, from coordinate 217,724 downwards.
CCAGCATGTTCGTCTGCTCGGCGATCTCGTCGATCAGTTCGACGATTTCACCGATCTGATTCATTTTCTCGTCGAGCGTTTCGACCTGCGTGGCTGCCTCCTCGGCACGAGTTTCGATCGACTGGATCCCCTCGGTCGCCTCAGATGCGTACTGCCGGCCGGTCTCGCCGCGTTCGACGGCCGTGCTGGCAGTTGTAGCCACCTCCTCAGCCGAAGAAGCAATCTCCTCGACGGTCGCGGACATGTCGTTCATTTCGCTAGCCACCTCCTGGAGGCTCTCGCTTTGCGTGTCCGCACCGCGTGAGATCTCTTCGACTGATTCCGCAACCTGTTCGCTGGCCTGTTCGATCTCCTCCGAACTGCTCGTCACTTCTTCGCTCGAGGTTGCGACATCGTCCGCGATGGACTGGACGCGTTCAACGCTCGTGTTCAGTTGGTCGATTCCGTCTTCGAAGTCACTCAGTGTGGATCCAAACGTTCCCGGGTAGTCCGTGTCGATGTCCTGATCGAGGTGTCCGTCCTTCAGCTTCCGGCTCGCAGTTGAAATCTGTGTGAAACTCTCCGACAACTGGGTGGTCCCGGTCGCAAGATCTTCCAGCACGTCGCCGTACTGTCCGGGTCGGTCGGTGTCGATATTCTGATCGATGACACCCTGCTGGAGGTCGTCACTCACACCCCGGATCGCCTCGAAACTCCCGGCGAGTTCGTCGGCACCCGCTTCGAGATCGGCGACGGTTTCCCCGTACTGGCCCGGATAGTCCGCCTCGAACTCCCAGCCGAGATCGCCCTGTCGCAGGCCACGGCTTGCGGTTCCGATCTGGGAGAAAACGCCTCGGAGATTCGACTGCATCTCACTGAACGCCTCGATCATCCGGCCGAGTTCGTCGTCTTCGACGTGGTCCTCGAGATCGTTGTCGAGGTCGCCGTCACTGACGGCCTGTGCAGTCTCCTCCAGCGTGGTGATTGGGGGAATGATTCGTCCGGCCACGAACAGGCCGACGGCGATCGCGAGGACGAACGACACAACAGTCAGTCCGAGAAGTAACCACTGGACCGTCGCTGTGGTGCTGTCTGCCGACGCGACTGCTGCTTCTTTGTCCTCGACAGCGAGCTCTTCGAGCGTGTGTGCGTCCTCGCGCATGTCCGTCAGTATCGGGTCCAGTTCTGCCATTTGCTGTCTGGCACGCTCCGTCTCACCGGCCGCTTGTGCATCGAACACTTCCTGGGCGACGGCCGTGTACTCCTGGTGTCTGGACTGCAAGTCGGCGAAGGCCTGTTGTTCTTCCTCGCTCAGGTCGCTTTCATCCAGCTGCTGTGCCCACTCTTCGAAGTGGGAATTGGCCTCCTCGAAGTCGGCTCTGGCCCCGTCCTCACCGAGCAGCGCCGCTTGAACCGCTATCTGTTGTTCCTCGACGGCGACCAGCATCTCCATGGACGCGTCGATGTCATCAGCGTCCTCGGAGATGACGTGGGCTTCGCCATCGACGGCGCCCACGGCCTGGTACCCGACCAATCCTGTCACACCGACCAGCAACGCTACGAGCACGAACGCCAGGATGAGTTTCGGCCGCAAGTCGAACCGATCGATTTTCACCGTCTCCAGCATGCGACATCCTCTCACGACCAACCCAATAGTTAGTGACTCTAGATAACAGGATGAGTATCACGGCTGAGAACCACGCATCGTCTCGATCGGCAACTTCTCCGTTCGAAGCGTTCCTAGAAGTCCCAGCCGAGAACACCGACTGAGTCGTGCTCCTGGTAGTGTGCCGGTATCTAGAGGCGGGACTTATGCTCGCGTTCGATCCACACACGTCTATGTCCGATTCGCCGCAGTACGGCCGAGACGATTTTGGACGGGGCGGCCTCAACGATCAGCTGGACGCGGACTCGCTTGTTGGCGAGATCGGCCTGGATAGGTCCGAAATCCGGTGGCGGAAGGATTTCGTCGGTTTCACCGACGACGATGTCCGTCGTCTTCGGACGTATCGAGATGACTTCGCGGACAACGCCGACCAGGTGGCCGAGGACTTCTACGACAACCTGACCGACCACGAAGAGACAGTCGAGGTTATCGGGCGGTCGCCAAAAACCGTAGAGCAACTCAAGCGGACGCAATCGGCGTATCTCGTGACGCTTGCCGATGGCGAGTATGGCACGGACTACTTCCGGGACCGGGCCCGTATCGGCAAACTCCACGATATACTGGATATGCCGATGAAACACTACCTCGGCCAGTATGGCGTCTACTACGATCTCATTCTCCCGCTGGTGGGCGACCGCCTCGTCGAATCACTCACCGAGCGCCTGACCGACGCTGTCACAGACGGTGGAACCGAACCTGCCTCTGGCGGGGGAGAGGACGCGCTGAATCCCGGACCTGATCTCTCGCGTCGCGCGATCGAAACAGCGGTCGAAGAAGAGGTCGACGACGCCGTACAGGATATCCTTGCGATTCTCCGAGTCATCAATCTCGACATGCAGGTCGTCACCGACACCTACATCCACTCATACAGCCAGCAACTCGAGGAGGAGATCGAGCGCAACGAACGACTGATGGCCGACGTCGAAGAAGATGTGAAGCAACCGGTGAGTGACCTCCAGACGAGCGCCGAGGATGTCGCCGAGAGCGCCACTGCAATCAGTGACGCAGCGACGCAACAGTCCGAACGGGTGGACGAGATTTCGTCTGAGGTAGCGAACCTCTCGGCGACAATCGAGGAGGTCGCCTCGACAGCCGATCAGGTCGAAAGTGCGAGCGACCGGTCCGAAACCCTCGCGGAAGAGGGCAAGGAATCCGCCGACACTGCTGCTGAGGTAATGGACGATATTGGCGACGCTATAAATGACGTGGCCGACGACGTCACCTCGTTACAGAACCGTGTCCAGCAGATAGACGAGTTCGTCGATGCGATTGACGGCATCGCCGAACAGACGAACATCCTCGCGCTGAACGCGTCGATCGAGGCCGCCCGTGCCGGGAAAGCGGGTGAAGGATTTGCCGTCGTCGCAGACGAAATCAAGTCACTCGCGAAGGAGTCACAGACACACGCCAGTGATATCGAGACGATGGTCGATGAGATTCAGACCGATGCCGAGGACACGGCGGCCAATCTCGCTGACACCACCGAGCAGGTTGATCGGGGCATCGAGCAGGTTCAGGACGCCATGGACAGCCTGACTGAAATCGTCGAAGCTGTCACCGAAACAGCGAACGGAATCAGCGAGGTCGCAGACGCGACCGACGACCAGGCTGCTGCTGCCGAAGAGATCGCGTCGATGGTCGACGAGGTGGTCGATCGGACCGACCGCGTCGCAGAGGAGATCGAGAGTCTGGCTGCGGCGAACGAGGAACAGGCGGCGATGGTCTCCGAAGTGGAGGAGTCAGTAACGCGTCTGTCCGGTGAACGCTCCGCGACGGACGGCGGGCGGGATACCGTCACCACGACTGACTCCGAGCAGGTGTCGATTCCGCAAGACCTCCCCGACGACATGCCGGATTTCGTGATCGAAACGCTCTCCGAGGAGCAACTGCGAGAGGTGGCTATCGGGAACCGTGATCCGACAGACCTGCTGTGATGAGGGGCTTCCAGCCGAGAACGGGTCGTGCCGATAGCGACAACAGACGCCGGAGATAGAAACGAGGGAGGAATACTGAATGGAGTCATATTCTGATGCGTCGATGGGTCTCCGTGATAGTATCGAGTACATCAGACACCGCGAGAAGGAACTCCGTCTGTTCAACGTTGGCTCGACAGAGCGGATAGACGAGGAACTCAGGGCGTATTTCGAGACATTGAACGTGCGAATTACTGTCAGTCGAACGACATCCGGGAAACCGGAAGGCGTCGCAGTCCTCAGCAACGCGACCGAAGTGCTCGCCCTCGTTGACGTCGCGAGCCTCCGGGAGTTACTCGAAGACGCGCCGACAGGAGCCGGCCAGTTCGGTATTACCGACGGGGAGTACGGGGATTTCCTCCGTCATCTCAAGGAGACCTCATTCACGTCGTACGATACGGAACAGTTGCTATACGCGTCCCGGGAAATCGAGGACCGTGCCCGTCGGGTCGGCCAGGGTACGATTCACGCGGGGTTTCAGCAGTGCTCGGTCATGGCGGAACAACGATCAGTTTACACCGATCTCACTCGTCGAGGTGTCGCTGTGCACGCCTACGGCGTCCCCGACGCTACGCCACCGGATCTCGGTTCCGGACACGTTCATGCAGTTTCGACGGCCGAGATCGCCGAAACGTGGTTCGTCGTCTTCGACGGCGGTGGCGACGATACGCAGAAGACTGCTTTAATTGCCCGCGAAAGCGACGACATCGGATTTTACGGAGTCTGGACGTACGATCCGGGATTCGCCAATCTCACCCTCGCTCACCTCGATCAGACATACGGCTCCGCGACCGACGACATGCTGTCTGGCCCGTGACCGTCGCAAGCGAGACTTCGTACCGACATCGGGCAGCATCCGGAAAGTCGGCGAGCACCCGGCAGGACGAGGTGGTTGTTCTACAAATATGAAAACAATAAGATGATTAATATATACGTAACGCAAACCATGGTGTGTCATGGAAGAACCGGATCGGCAGGCGAGAGACCGGAAAGGCGACCAGTCGGATCGCGCTGACTCCGTCGCAGCCGATTCTGTGGCGTGGCGCGACATTTTCGAGGGGGGAGGGCGCACGCCAGAAAGAGCCGATACGGCGGACGATCACACTGAGTTCGGAAAGACGGCTGAGAGAAAACTTCAGGACCGAACGAATGCGCTCAACGCGCTGAAACGGGCGCGTGAACTCTTTACTGGCCTGCCCGACGATATTGACGACAGTATTCGGACGTACGTCTCCGAACTCCCACAGTGGTTCCGGCGTTCGCAAACAACCGAGGCCAGGATCCGGGTGGGAGACGATGTGTTCGAAACTGATGGGTTCCATCAGACTACAGATACCGTGACAGCGAAGGCTTGCACACGAACCGGGACGACTGTCTCGATGACAGTCGTCTGCACGGACCAGCAACCCAGCACGGGCCAGCGGGCGTGGACCGGAACCGAGCGGGAACTGGCCGAGGCGCTCGTCACACTCGTCAAATCAGCAATCGACCGATGGGAGATAGACAGTCTGAAGCGCGTGTCCGATGGCGTTGCCGTACTCGACAGCGACCTCTCCTACGCATACGTGAACCAGCAGGCCGAACAGCTTCTCGGTCGAGACAGCGAGGACCTACGCGGTGAATACGTCTGGGACGTTTTCCCCGAAGCAGCCGACACCGTCGCCGAAGAGAAAATCCAGACGGCTCTCGATACGCAGTCATCGACGTCCTTCGAGCGATACAGTGCCGAAAAAGGCCAGTGGGTCGAAGCAAGAGTCCACCCGAGCGACGACGGCGTCGTCGTCGTCTTCTCCGAAATCACCGACTCGAAAGTAGCCGGACAGGAACTGGATCACGTTCTGGAAACGACTCCCGTTGGAATCATTCTCCTGAACGCCGAGGGGGATATCACTCGCACAAACTCCCGTGCCGAAGAGTTACTTGGCCTGTCCAGACACAGGATAGATGGAAAGGGGTACACCCACCCCGACTGGGATATCTGGGACGAGGCGGGCGATCCGATCACGCGTGAGGACCATCCGATCACGCGTCTCTTTGAAACCGGCGAGACCATCCAGGGGTTCACTCACGGAGTGACACTCCCGGACGGCTCCGAACGGTGGTTGTCGAGTAACGTCGCTCCCGTCAAGCGCGAGGACGGGTCTATCGAGCAGGTCATCGTCGCGCTGGAAGACGTCACCGTTTCCAAACGTCTCGAACAGCTCATCGAGACGTTCCAGCCGGCCGAAGAGATTCTCAACAGCGCAATCGCGGCCGAGGAGACCAGACAGGCCATCTGTGAGTTGCTGACGGACACGCGGGAATACCAGTATGCACGGATCAGTGAGCACACCCCGGGCACGGAACTGATCGAGTCAGATTTCCAGGAAGGGTCGGGTGCTGTCGCTGCCGACGAGTCGGTGCCCCTCCCGATCCAATCGCAGACGGAGGTCGCTCCGGCAGCGGTCGCTGTCGAAACAGGCGAGATACAGGTGGTTACGAGGGCCCAATCCGACTCACGGTTTGCGCGGTGGCGAGCGGACACACTGGACCACGGGTTCCAGGGTGGCGCTATCGTTCCGCTTCAGCACAGAGGTCGTGTCTACGGTCTACTCGTCCTGTATACACACCGTGGAGAGGCGTTCGGGGGCCGCGAGCAAACACTCCTGACGACCTTCGGTGAGCGGGTTGGGCAGGTCCTTCACTCACTCGAGACAGAGCGCATTCTCCACGCCGACAAGATGGCCGAGCTCACCTTCGAGAGTACTGACTCGGCGTCGTTTTTTGTCTCCGCTTCTGAACGATTAGATTGTACGATCGAGATCATGGACACGATTCCGGCCTCGGATGAGATGCTCGTCCACTATGCGTCCGTACAGGGCGCTTCGTTGGATGCCCTCGGTGATCCCCCGGAGGACGCGGACCGGGCCGCACAGTTGCGACAGATCCGTCACACCGAGGAGCCGCCCGGCGGCGAAGTCGAAATCGGGCTTCGCCGGCAGTCCCTTGCACAGACACTAGTCACAGAGGGTGCAGTCGTCACGACGGACACAGTAACTGAGGGTCGGGCCGAAGTCGTCTGCGACGTACCGCTCGGTACCGATATCGGGTCGATTGTGGCACGCGTGCAGGAGTCGTTCCCGGAAACGAGCTTGGTCTCGAAACGTGAATACACTCCGGCTGCGAAGACGGATGCACACGCAGTCGGACGGGTGCTCTGTAATATCTTCGAGGAGGAACTCACGGACCGTCAACAGCAGGTCCTGCGAGCTGCGATGTACGGTGGGTACTTCCGGTCACCGCGACGAAGTACGGCAACCGAGATCGCCGACACGCTCTCACTGACCCAGTCGACGTTCTCCTATCATCTACGAAATGCGCAGCAGACGCTTTTTGAGCGGCTATTCGATCGATTACAGCGATAACCACCGACACTCTGTCGGAATCTATATATCACAAAAAGGAGATCGTAGTAGCCACTTGTTGCTCCTCGAGGTCGCTTTCACTACGGCCCCGTACTTCTGGTAGCGTCCCATTCCTGGTCCGACTCGTATATATCGACCCCCCGTTCCCGGTGTTTTTCGTATTTGCGTAGGGGTATACTTCACAGAGTACTGTAGACGGCCCCGTTCGAATAGCCTGCTGTTTCAGCCTCCCTTTGCGGCACCGAGCGATTTGCCGGAAAGGTGGTTGCCCAGTTATAGGCTGAACAGGCGCAATACCACGGCCTTCAGCCTAGTAGGAGCGTTCCTTCGGCTCGTAGGTCTTGTTCTCGCCTTCTAGGACGACGGGCTTGTAGTAGATTTCGGGGTTGCCGTCGTTCCAGGCGAGCATCGTGTGCTTGATCCACTCGTCGTCTTTGCGTTCCTGGTGCTGCTGACGCCAGTGGGCACCGCGGAACTCCTCGCGGGCGAGAGCGCCGAGCGTGATGGCTTCGGCCACGTCCATGATGTTGCGCGTCTCGATGGTGTGGATCAGGTCGGTGTTGAACGTGCGCGAGGGGTCACGGACGTACACGTCTTGGTAGCGCTCGCGGGCGACGCGGATGTCCTCGAGGGCCTCCTTGAGGTTGCCCTCCTCCCGGAACACGTTGACGTTCTCGGTCATCGTCTCCTGCACGTCGGCCCGGACCTCGGCGTGGTTGACGCCGTCGTCCTTTTCGAGGAGTTCCTCGACGCGCCGTTCCTCGGCGGTCACGTGGTGGTCGATGACTTCCGACGGGTCAACCAGTGCGCCGTCGGCGGCGATGTCTTCGTCGCCGGCGTCGACGGCACCGGGCGAGATCGGGGTGTTCACGTCTTCCTCCTCACTCATGGCGGAGGGGCCGGTATCGATCCGAGCTTCGCCCAGGTCGCGGCCGCCGGCGTGGTAGCCGGCGCGCGCACCGAAGACGAGCAGTTCCGGCAGAGCGTTGCCGCCCAGCCGGTTCGCGCCGTGCATGCTGACACAGGCACACTCGCCGGCCGCGTAGAGGCCGTTGATACAGGTTTCGCCGTTCTCGTCGACTTCGATACCGCCCATCGCGTAGTGCTGGCCGGGCTTGACCGGCATCGGTTCTTCGAGGCCGTCGACGCCCTCGAAGTCCTCGGCCAGGTGGAGGATGTTCTCCAGGCGGTCGAGGATGCGGTCCTCGCCCAGGTGGCGCATGTCGAGGTGGACGTACTCGTCCTCGATGCCGTTGCCCTCGTTGACCTCGGTCAGCTCGGCACGGGAGACCACGTCACGAGACGCGAGCTCGCCCTCGTTGTTCGCGTACCCCTCCTCGAACATGAACCGCTCGCCCTCGTCGTTGTAGAGGATGCCACCCTCGCCACGGACACCCTCGGAGATCAGCACGCCAGTCGAGGGGAGTGTGGTCGGGTGGAACTGGATCATCTCCATGTCCTCGACCGGGACGCCGGCGCGGTAGGCCATCGCCGGGCCGTCGCCGGTGTTGGCCACCGCGTTGGTGGTGTGGTCGAAGGCCTGCCCGAGGCCGCCGGTGGCGAGAATCACGCCGCCGTCGGCCTTGAAGCCGGCAATCTCGCCGGTCTTGATGTCGTAGGCGACACAGCCGTGACAGACCCGATCCTCGGGGTCGTCGTGATCCGTGACCGCCAGGCGGCTCACGTACCACTCGTCGTACACCTCGATGCCTCGCTTGACCACCTGCTCGTACATCGTGTGGAGCATGTGGTGGCCGGTCTCGGCACCGGCGTAGGTCGTCCGGGGGAAAGAGAGGCCACCGAAGGGACGCTGTGAGACGCGGCCGTCCTCCTCGCGGGAGAAGGGCATCCCCCAGTGTTCGAGGTTGATGACCTCGTCGGGGGCGTTCTTCGCGAAGGTCTCGATGGCCGGCGCGTCGCCGAGGAAGTCCGACCCCTTCATCGTGTCGTAGGCGTGGTCTTCCCAGGAGTCGGCGTCCCGTAGCGCGGCGTTGATACCACCCTCCGCCGCGCCCGTATGACTCCGGACGGGGTGGAGCTTCGTCACGATGGCCACGTCGGCACCTTCCTCGTGCGCCGCGATGGCCGCGCGCAATCCGGCTCCGCCGCCGCCGATGACCAGAACGTCGTGTTCGTACATAATTTTTGACTGTGATTGTGTCCGCTAGGGATTACCAGAACTTCAAGTTGTTCTTCACCGCTTCACGCTTCAGTTCCTGGATGTGATCGGTCAGTGGGATGTCTTTCGGGCACACCTCGGTACAGGAGAACTGGGTCTGGCAGCGCCAGACACCGTGTTCCTGTTCGATGATGTTGAGCCGCTGTTGCTTGCGGTCCTCGCCCTCGCGTTCGTCCATCGCGAACCGGTAGGCCTTGTTGATGGCCGCCGGGCCGAGATACTCGTTGTCGCCCGCCGCGATGTTACACGAGGACATACACGCGCCACACCAGATACAGCGCGTGGACATCTTGATCTTCTCGCGGTTCTCCCGGTCCTGACGCTGCTCTTCGAGTTCGCCGTCAGGGAGCTCGTCGGCGTCGAAGAACGGCTCGACGGCCTCCATCTGGTCGTAGAAGTGTTCCATGTCCACGACCAGGTCCTTGACGACCTCCTGGTGGGGGAGCGGTTCGATGCGGATGGTCGAGTCGAGGTGGTCCTCGAGGTCCGCAATCTGGGTCTTACAGCCCAGACACTGTGTCCCGTTGACGAACAGTGCGTCGGAGCCACAGATGGCCTGCCGGCAGGAGTGCCGGAAGGTGAGCGAGGAGTCGTAGTGGTCGCGGGCGTAGATGAGCGCGTCGAGCACCGTCATCCCCTTGAAAAAGGGGACGTGGAAGGTGTCAAAGCGCGGTTCTTCCTTGCCGGCGACCTCGGGATCGAAGCGGAAGACCTTGATCTCGACGGTCTCCTCGGCCTCGTCCACCTCTTCGCGGGCTTCCTCTTCGAGGTCCCGCTGGGCCGCGCGCTGGCGCTTTTGCTCCATCCGGCGGGTCTTGTGGGACGACTCCGCCGGTTCGGTCTCTGCTTCTGTCTCGGTCTCTGTCTCTTTCTCTTTGATTTCAGTGCTCATGCAATGATCCCTGCCATGTAGAGTGCGGTTCGGATGCCCTGGACGATCAACACGCCGCTGGCGACGATCAGGACCCACTTGACGGTGGTCTTGCGCGTGCCGCTGAGGCCCTGGTTGACCAGGGCGTTGTAGACGCCGTTGACGCCGTGGAAGGTCGCGGTCACGAGGAACGCGATCATCGTGCCGAAGTAGCCGACCTGTTGCATCCGTGCCTGGGTCCCCAGGAATGTAACTTCGGCGGCGTGGTTGACGAAGTGCAACAGCATGAAGTGAAAGGCGAGGACGCCGATCAGGAAGACGGCGGTGATCCGCTGGAGGAACCACCGGGTCCCCTTGTACTCGAACGAAGAGTAGTGCTCGGCCATGTTAGAACGCCCCCGCGAGGAAGGTCGGCACGCTCGCGATGACGATGGCCGCCGAGACCACGAGCGATGCGTAGAAACTCTTGTCCTGTGCCTCCAGCCCGACGCCGAGGTCGACGAACAGCAAGCGGACGCCGTTGAGGATGTGGAACACGGCGACCGCGAGCAGGCCGACCTCGAGGACGCGGACGATGGCGAGCGATTCCAACCCACGGATCGTCTGCGTGTACATCGTCCCACTCTGGGTCGCAGTGCTCAACACCGCGATGTGTGTAAACAGGTACCCGATCAGCACCCAGCCGGAGAACTTGTGGAAGATCCAGGCCCACATGCCGGCCGAGAACTCCTTCCACCGGCCGAAGTCCTCGATGGTGCCCCGGTCGTACGACTGACTCATAACGTTCGTGGGGTAGTACTGGGGGTGTATAGTAGTTTCTACCTCGCCTCCGGATCCCACTTTTCAGCCCCCGACGGCCCGCTCATGTTCGGTTCCGACTGTCCGGTTCGACGACGTGTTTGCCCCCGTTCGTCCACCCCGATCCCGGGGCGGCTGTGGCTTTCCCACACACCACACCCGTCTCGCCCGGCCGAAACGCATATTGGTCACCCTCATCTCGATAAACTGACTTGGACACCATGCGCAGACGAATACTGGCAGCAGTTGCAGTTGCAGGACTGATGACCTTGGCAGGGTGTGGCTTCCTCCTGGGAACGGAGGCGCTCTCTTTCACCGCCTCGAAAGCGACCGTCTCCGACGCCTCGCTCGAAGACACCGGCTACGAAGAGACCAACGTGAGCGAGAAGAACGTCACCCGCGAGTTCACCGCCGCGGGCCAGACCCGGGAAGTCGTCGTGACCAACTGGCTCGCACAGTACGAACGACAGGTCGGACTGGAACCGGTCGGCGAACAGCGCGCCGCGGTGTTCGTCGCCTTCTCAAGCCCCCAGATCGAGATCGCGACCAAGAAACTCAACCCGCTCTCGGAGATGTCCGAGAAAGACATCCTCACCAGGTTCAACACCGGCTACGAGGGCATCTCGGTCGGCAACCAGACCGGGAGTCAGAACGTCTCGGCGCTGGGCACCGAGCGCTCGATCAAGCAGTTCGACGGCACGGCGAGGTTCGCCGGCCAGGACGTCGACGTGGTCATCCACGCCAGCAAATTCAAACACGGGAGCGACTACATCGGTGTCGTCGCCATCTATCCCGAACGGATCGACGGCGAGGAGGATCGCGTCGTCACCCTGCTGAACGGTCTCACGCACCGGACTGATAGCTGATCGGGTTCGACGCCGCCACGTCTTTCACTCCGCGTTGGGCTGTTCCCGTTCGACCGCCCGGAGCGTGTCGGCGTCGAGCCGGACGAGGTGACAGAGCGGGTTCCCAGGGTACACGAGTGGGTTCTCGAGGACGCCGACGATGACCCCGTCGAAGGGCGCACAGACCGTGTCGGATTCGGCCTTGAACGGATTCGTGATGGTGCAGATACGGTCGCCCTCGTGGACCAGCGCGCCCTGGATGTGGTGCATCTCGACGACACCGCCGGCGCTGGCCCGCAACCAGGTCTTCTCGTTCTGATCGCCGACGATGGTGCGCCAACCCGGCCAGCGGACGGCGTCGGTCGGGCGGAGGCCGTACTCGGCGAGGACGCTCACCACGCCGTCGAGCGCGCGGTCGATCAGGTCGCGCTGGAAGCGGTGGGCCTCGCCCATCTCGACGGTGATGGTCGGGACGCCGGCGTCGGTGGCCTCCCGGCGGAGCGACCCGGAGGGCCCCTCACTCGAGATGATGACGTGTGAGGCGAAGGCCTTGGCGAGGCGTGCCACCTGCGGGTCGTCGGTGTCGGCCCGGACGTGGAGCATGTTGGTCCGGCCGCGCGTGGAGGTGTGAAAGTCGATTCCCAGGTCGCAGGGTTCGACGAACTCGTCGAAGATGCGGGCCGCCATCCGGCGGGCGCTGGTGCTGTCCTCGGCCCCGGGAAAGGCGCGGTTGAGGTCGCGGTCGTAGATGGGGAGGTAGCGCTGCTGGGCCATGAATCCCGGGACGTTCAGGACGGGTAGACAGACGAGCGTGCCTTCGAGGCCGCCGTGGTCCCACTCCTGGGCCACCTCGCGGACGACCTCGATCCCGTTGAGTTCGTCGCCGTGGACCGCCGCGCTGAGGTAGACGGTCGGCCCCGGTTTCGCCCCGTTGATGATCGTCACCGGGATGCGGATCGGGTCGCCGAGATACGTCTCGCTGACCGGAAACCGGATATCCTCGGTCTCGCCGGGTTCGACCCGACCGCCGCTGTACGTGAAGACCCCCTCGGTCATGGCAACGTGTGGGGCAGGGACGTACAAAAACCGTTCACACGGCTCGAGTCCGGAAACTCACCACAGTAGGCAGCGGTCAGCCCCGTCGGGGCCCACCCACCGATCACCACACATACCGTCGGTCGGATGCATCATCCACCGTGACCGATGCGACGGACCCGACTATCGGCGTCCTCGCCCTCCACGCCGGAAGGAGTCGAAGGCCATCTGTAACGCCGTCTCGGCGCTGGGCTGGGAAGCCGGGTGGGCCCGCGCCGAAACCACGGCCGTCGACGTTCAGGGCGGGGCAGTTCTCGAACCGAACGCCGACGCGCCGACCGCCCCGCGACCGAGATCGACACCGGGGAAGAGGAAGCCAGCGAGGGGTGACTACTCGCCGACCACTTCCGCGACGCTCTCTGCGATATCCTCTTCGATCCGCCACAGGTAGAGCGTCGCGAAGCTCCGGTACGGTCGCCAGCGGTTTGCCTCGTCGACCATCTCCGCTCGCGTGAGGTCGGCGTCGAAGAGGGTCTGCATCCCCTTTCGGACGCCGAGATCGCCGACGGGGAACACGTCCTCGCGACCGAGCGAGAAGAGCAGTTGCATGTTCGCGGTCCACGTCCCGACGCCGGTCACGTCGGTCAGTTCCGCACGCACAGCGTCGTCGTCCATCCCTTCGAAGTAGGTCTTGCTCCAGCCCCGCTGCTCGAAGGCCCAGGCGACGTTGTTGACGTAGCGGGTCTTCTGCCGGGAGAGGCCGGCGTCCCGAAGAACCTCGTCGTCGGCCTGTCGAATCCCTGCGGGTGTCACGTCGACGGCCTCGAACAGGCGCTCCCGTGTGGCCGCCGCCGAGGCCATCGACACCTGCTGGCGGAGGATCGACGTAACGAACCGCTGGAAGAAGCCGTCGGCCGGTTCGATGGTCAGGCGGCCGTGGGTCTCGATCAGCGGCCCGAGGTACGTGTCGGTCGCCAGCTCGTCGTGTGGACCTGTCACGTCCCGGCACAGGGGTCGCGCGGCAAAATAGGTTTCCTCAACAGTCGGCCAGCCAGTGGGGCTCGGACTCGGTGCCGGCTGTCCGTTCCGTCGTGTCGTCCCTACCGTCGCGGTCCTCGGCCCGCTCGGTCACCTCGGCGGGGACGCCCGTGGCCGTCGCACCGGCCGGCACGTCCTCGGTGAGGACGGAGCCGGCACCGACGGTCGCACCCTCGCCGATCGTAATCGCGCCCAGCAGTGTGGCGTTCGCGCCGAGGGTCGCACAGTCTTCGATCGTCGGGTGGCGTTTCGTCCGGCGCATGGAGTCGCCACCGAGGGTCACGCCGTGATACATGAGTACGTCGTCGCCGATCTCGGCGGTCTCCCCGATTACGACGCCCTGGCCGTGGTCGATGAACAGCCGGCGACCGATAGTTGCGGCCGGGTGGATCTCCACGCCGGTGAGAAACCGGGCGAACTCCGAGAGTGCGCGGGCGGCCAGCCGGTGGTCGCCGGTCCAGAGGGTGTGGGCGATGCGGTAGAGCCAGACGGCGTGGAGGCCGGGATACAGCAGGGCGACCTCCAGCGCGCTCTTGGCCGCCGGGTCTTTCGCCAGTGCGGTGCGGACGTCTTCGGTGACGTGTTTCCTGATATCGTCGAGTCGGTCGAACATTGTGATGTGTGATGTGGGGCGGGAGGTAGCCGGTGCGGCCAGCGGGTCGAGAAACGAGTCAGCACCGGCAACAGCCCCGCCGACCGGCGGGGCTGGTCGGAAGCGAGCCGGTCACCTGCGTTCGCTGGACGCGCATGGTATCGTATCTCGTCGCCCCCAACCTATAAAGGCTGTCCGGAACGGGTACGGACCAGGGCCGTGCCGTGTCGCGCTACTCGTCGACGGATCGCTCCGGAGTTACATCCCTTTGCCGAGGAGTTCGCGGGCGATGATGTTCTTCTGGATCTCGGTGGTGCCCTCGTAGATCTGCATGATCTTGGCGTCACGGTAGAACCGCTCGGCGTCGAAGTCGTCGACGTAGCCGGCTCCGCCGTGGATCTGGACGGCCTCGTTGGCCACGTCGACGGCGACCCGGGAGGCGTACTCTTTCGCCATCGAGGCCAGCGTGGTCAACTGTTCGTCGGCGTTGTCGACGCTCCAGGCTGACTTCAGGGTGAGTCCCCGCGCAGCCTCGGTGTCGGTGAACATCTCGGCGAGTTTGTGCTGGATGGCCTGGAACTCGGAGATGGGCTGGCCGAACTGCTCGCGCTCCTGTGCGTAGTCACGGGCACGCTCGGCGGCCCCCTTCGCGACCCCGACGGCTTGGGCCGCGACCTGGGTCCGAGTCTCGTCGAAAAACTGCATCTGTTGTAAAAAGCCCATGCCCTCGGTGCCCACAAGATTCTCCTCGGGCACGCGCACGTCGTCGAGGATCAGTTCCGCGGTGTCGGAGGCGCGGATGCCGAGTTTGCCGGTGATCTTGTCGCTCTCGAAGCCGTCCCGATCCGATTCGACGATGATCTGGGAGAAGCCGTTGTAGCGGCCGTCGGCGTCGGGATCGGTGCGACAGAGGACGACGAAGAAGTCGCCGACCGAGCCGTTGGTAATCCACATCTTGTTGCCGTTGATCACCCACTCGTCGCCGTCTTTCTCCGCCCGGGTCGAGATGGAGGACACGTCAGAGCCCGTGTCGGGTTCCGAGATGGCCGATCCCATGATCGCCTCGCCTTTTGCGAGTGGCGGGAGGTACTCCGCTTTCTGGTCTTCGGTGCCGAACCCGACGATAGCTTCGCTCCCGAAGGCCGTCCCGAGAATCGCACCGGCACAGCCCGGGTCGATCGAATACAGTTCTTCGATGATGATCGCGACCTCCAGCGCGTCGTAGCCGGCACCACCGTACTCGACGGGGATCTGGGCTCCTGTCAGCCCCATCTCCGCTCCCTTCTCGATCAACTCGTGGGGCGTCTTCTCTTTCTCGTCGTACTCGCTGGCGATCGGCTCGATCTCGTTCTCGCCGAAGCGGCGCACTTCCTCCCGAATCTGTTGCAGTTCGTCGGAAAGCTCGAAGTTCATTGGCGTCTCCGCTAGTCCGGTAGCTACCAATAAACAATAAAACCGAGGTGTGTTTAACAGTGTTAACCACCTAACTGGGGTCGGAGTTCCCGCGGTTACGACATACCCTTGCCGAGCAGTTCGCGACCGATGATGTTCTTCTGAATCTCGGTGGTACCCTCGTAGATCTGGAGGATCTTGGCGTCACGGTAGAACCGCTCCACGTCGAAGTCGTCGACGTAGCCGGCCCCACCGTGGACCTGGACGGCCTCGTTGGCCACGTCGACGGCGACCCGGGAGGCGTACTCCTTGGCCATGGACGCGAGCTTCGTGATCTGCTCGTCCTGATCGACCGACCACGCGGCCTTGTAGGTCAGGTTCCGCGCGGCCTCGATATCGGTGAACATCTCGGCGAGTTTGTGCTGGATGGCCTGGAACTCGGAGATGGGCTGGCCGAACTGCTCGCGTTCCTGGGCGTATTCCAGGGCGCGCTCGGCGGCACCGCGGGCGAGACCGACACCCTGTGCGGCGACGCCGGTCCGCGTGTCGTCGAAGAACTGCATCTGCTGGAGGAACCCCATGCCGGGCGTTCCGACGAGGTTCTCCTCGGGCACGCGCACGTCGTCGAGGATCAGTTCCGCGGTGTCGGAGGCGCGGATGCCGAGTTTGCCGGTGATCTTGTCGGCCTCGAAGCCGTCGCGGTCGGACTCGACGATGATCTGGGAGAAGCCGTTGTAGCGGCCCTCGGCGTCGGGGTCGGTCTGACAGAGGACGACGAAGAAGTCGCCGACCGAGCCGTTGGTGATCCACATCTTGTTGCCGTTGATCACCCACTCGTCGCCGTCCTTCTCGGCTTCCGTCGAGATTGAGGACACGTCGGAGCCGGCGTGGGGCTCGGAGATGGCCGCACCCATGACGGCCTCGCCCTTGCCGATGGGTTCGAGGTACTTTTCCTTCTGGTCTTCCGTCCCGAACTCCATGATGGCGTCGGCACCGAACGACGCCGACTGGAGACAGAGCGCGATTCCGGGGTCGATGGCGAACATCTCCTCGGAGATGATCGCCGCTTCCAGCATCGAGTAGCCGGCCCCACCGTACTCGACGGGTATCTGGGCCCCCATCAGCCCCATCTCGGCGGCCTTGTCCATGACCTCCTGGGGATACTTCTCCTCGCGGTCGTACTCGGTCGCGACCGGTTTGATCTCGTTCTCACCGAACCGCTGGATCTCGTCTCTGATCTGGTCGATCTCACTGGGAAGCTCGAAGTCCATACACCCCCAAATGGGGTTACAGTATTAATATTCCTTTGCAACCCCTTACCACGGACTGGTGGTTGTTTCGGAACACTGGCGGAGAAAAATTTAGGCCATAGGCGCCGGGATCAGCACCCGACCACATCCCCTGGGTTGTAAACTCTCGACGGCTTACGACATGCCCTTGCCGAGGAGTTCGCGGGCGATGATGTTCTTCTGGATCTCGGTGGTGCCCTCGTAGATCTGGAGGATCTTGGCGTCACGGTAGAACCGCTCGGCATCGAAGTCGTCGACGTAACCGGCCCCACCGTGGACCTGGACGGCCTCGTTGGCCACGTCGACGGCGACCCGGGAGGCGTACTCCTTGGCCATGGACGCGAGCTTCGTGATCTGCTCGCCTTGGTCGACTGCCCAGGCACCCTTGTAGGTCAGGTTGCGGGCGGCCTCGATGTCCGTGTAGGCCTCTGCTAGCTTGTGCTGGATGGCCTGGAACTCGGAGATGGGCTGGCCGAACTGCTCGCGCTCCTGTGCGTATTCGAGCGCGCGGTCGGCCGCGCCCTTGGCGAGACCGACACCCTGTGCGGCGACGCCGACCCGGGTGGCGTCGAAGAACTGCATCTGCTGGAGGAAACCCATACCCTCGGTCCCGACGACGTTCTCCTCGGGCACGCGCACGTCGTCGAAGATCAGTTCCGCCGTGTCGGAGGCACGGATCCCGAGTTTGCCCTTGATTTTGTCGGCCTCGAAGCCGTCGCGGTCGGACTCGACGATGATCTGGGAGAAGCCGTTGTAGCGGCCCTCGGCGTCGGGGTCGGTCTGACAGAGGACGACGAAGAAGTCGCCGATCGACCCGTTCGAGATCCACATCTTGTTGCCGTTGATGACGTACTCGTCGCCATCCTTCTCGGCACGGGTCGAGATGGAGGACACGTCGGAACCGGCGTGGGGCTCTGAGATGGCCGCACCGGAAATCTTCTCACCACGCGCGACGGGTTCGAGGAACTCTTCTTTCTGGTCTTCGGTCCCGAACTCCTGGATGGCTTCGGTTCCGAAGGAGGACGCCACGATACAGAAGCCGATTCCGGGGTCGATGGCGAACAGTTCCTCACAGATGATGGAGGTCTCGAGGACGGAGTAGCCGGCACCGCCGTACTCGACGGGGATGGAGGCACCGAGCAGCCCCATCTCGTTGGCCTTGTCCATGACCTCGTGGGGGTACTTTTCGTCGCGGTCGTACTCTTTGGCTACCGGTTCGATCTCGTTCTCGCCGAAGCGGCGGATCTCCTTCCGGATCTGGTCGATTCCCTCTGGCAGTTCAAAATCCATACGCCACCGTGAGGACTTATGCAACATAATTGTTTGTGATCAGTAGACAACTCGTCAAGCGTTGTTAGTTGCTGGTGCGAATCGGGTAACGATGTTTCCGCCGAGAGTAAACGATAGACGGACTGTAATCCGTTTCTGCGGCCAAAGAAAAACACTGAAAGGGGCTGGCGGAGAGTGTTCCAATGACTCATGCAACTCGAAGATATCGAAACCATCGCGGTGCTTGGCGCCGGGAACATGGGCCACGGCATCGCCGAGGTCGCCGCACTCGCGGGGTACGACGTGCGGCTGCGCGACATCAAAGAAGAGTTCGTCCAGAGCGGCTACGAGGACATCGAGTGGAGCCTCCAGAAGCTGGCCGAGAAGGACACGATCACCGAGGAGGAGGCCGACGCGGCCATCGACTCGGTCACGCCGCTGGTCGACATGGAGGAGGCCGTCGGCAACGCGGACGTGATCATCGAGGCCGTCCCCGAGAAGATGGAGATCAAGGAGGACGTCTACGAAGAGGTCGAGGAGTCCGCGCCCGACCACGCGATCTTCGCGACCAACACCTCGTCGCTGTCGATCACCGACCTCTCGGAAGTCTCGGACCGTCCCGAGCAGTTCTGCGGGATGCACTTTTTCAACCCGCCGATCCGGATGCAGCTGGTCGAGGTCATCAACGGCGAACACACGTCCGACGAGACCATCGAGGTCATCGAGGACCTGGCCGAGGACTTCGGCAAGACCCCCGTTCGCGTCCGGAAGGACTCGCCCGGCTTCATCGTCAACCGTATCCTCGTGCCCCTGATGAACGAGGCCTGCTGGATGCTCAGCGAGGACGTGGCCACCGTCGAGGAGATCGACTCCACGACCAAGTACCACATGGGCCTGCCGATGGGGAGCTTCGAGCTGGCCGACATGACCGGCATCGACATCTCCTACCACGTCCTGGACTACATGAACGACGTGCTCGGTGACGAGTACGAGCCGGCTCCGATCATGGAGGAGAAAGTCGAGAACGAGGAACTCGGCCAGAAGACCGGCAAGGGCTTCTACGACTACGAGGACGGCGACGGTGCCGACGTGCCGACCGACGAGTACAGCGAAGAGGTCGAGGAACGCCTCAACGCCGCCCTCGCCAAGGAGATCGCCAACCTCGTCGGCGACGGCGTGGCCCCGCCCGAGGACATCGACGAGGCCGTCATGATGGGTGCGGGCTTCCCCGAGGGACCGACCAAATCCATCGACGAGTACGGCGTCGAGAAGTGCCTGCACAAGCTCGAGGAACTGTACGAGGAGACCGGTGCGGCCCGCTACAAGCACCCCGACTACCTCGAGGAGGCCGCCGAACAGGGCGGGTTCAACGACGGTGCCGGTGACGACGAGGACAGCGGTCCCGACTTCGAGGTCATCGCCATCGAGCGCATCGACGTGGACGTGCCGGAGGGCCACGACGAGAAGCAGGTCGGGCACATTTTGATCGACCGGCCTCACCGGATGAACACGATCAGCCTCGACGTGCTGGAGGAACTCGACCAGGCCCGAGAGATCTTCGAGGCGGACGAACAGGTTCGCGCCATCCTCATCACCGGCGAAGGTGACAAGGCGTTCTCGGCCGGGGCCGACGTGCAGTCCATGGCCACCAGCGCCGACCCGCTCTCGGCACAGGAACTCTCCGCACAGGGCCAGGCCACCTTCGGCCGCTTGGAAGAGTGCCCGCTCCCGATCGTCGCCGGCATCGACGGCTTCTGTCTCGGCGGCGGAATGGAGCTCTCGATGTGTACCGACATCCGGATCGCCTCCGAGCGCTCAGAGTTCGGCCAGCCCGAACTCGACCTCGGGCTGCTCCCCGGCTGGGGCGGCACCCAGCGCCTCGCCAACGTCATCGGTGAGGGCCCCGCCAAGGAGATCATCATGACCGCCGAGCGCTACGACGCCGAGGAGATGGCGGACTTCGGCTTCCTGCGCGACGTGGTCTCGAAGGACGACCTGTTCGACGAGGCGCGCGACCTCGCCGAACAGCTCGCCCAGGGCCCGCCGGTCGCCCAGAAGATGACCAAGCGCGCCATGCTGAAGGGCCGCGACGACACCGAGGCCGGACTGGAAGTCGAGTCCCAGGCCTTCGGCCACCTCATCGGCACCGACGACGTCATGGAAGGCATGACCGCCTTCATGGGCGACGGTGAGCCCGATTTTGAGGGTCAGTAACCCGAAAAATCCCGGCGAACGCCGTTAGACCGCAGGTCTAACGGAAGTGCGCCGGACTTCGAAGGGCAGTAACTCTTGGAGACGTGGGCCACTTCCGGGGATCGAACGGTCCGCCGTACGACGATTTCTCTTTACTGTCACTCCGGCGGGCTGACGCTTTTTTGATAGCACGCCGAACCGTATGTCGATGGCGACGCGGTATCGAAACGGGTGGTGGCTGGCGGTGAAGTATCACGACGAAGGACTCACGTAGCGCGAGATCGCCGACGAGTGCGACGTCTCGTCGCGGACGATCCGGAAGTGCATGAACCAGTTCGGGATCGAGACGAGCGAGGCGGCGGGTGGGAACCACGGTCTGTACGGCAGCGATCGCGATGCAGAGGTGAAAGAACGGATCTCCGAGGCCTTGAGAGGGCGAGAGTTCTCGGCGGCGGCCAGGCGACGAACGGCGGCATCACACTCCGGAAAATCACACCCGGAAACCGTTCGCGAGAAGATTTCCGAATCGCTGGAGGGACTCGAACGCCCGCTCGAGACCCGTCGGCGGATGAGCGAATCTCGACGTGGGGAAGACAATCCGGCCTGGTGGGCGGCCACGTCAGGAACTACGGTCCGGGATGGAAAGTCGCGCGAACGACCGCCCGACGCCGTGACGAGGTGTGCCAGAACTGTGGACACGACGGCTCGGAGCGCCAACTCCAAGTCCATCACGTCATCCCGGTTCGGGCCTTTCGGGACGGGCCCGAAACGCGGAAGCAAGACGCGCACGACATCGGTAACCTCGTTCTTCTCTGTCATCGATGTCACTCGGAGGCCGAGCACGGGGAACTGGAGTTCGAATCCGAACCGAGGGACCCGCTTTGTGAGTGACACCCATCCCGGGTCCGAAAAGCAGGGTTTATTACTGGACGGCTTTGACGTTGAGTTGCACGCACCGTTGGTGTAGTCCGGCCAATCATCTTGGCCTTTCGACAAAGTATCGGCAAATCTGACCGGCTTTGGAAGATAGCCGAGGACCAGGGTTCAAATCCCTGACGGTGCATTCCTGCCGCTCGCAAACTCGCGAGCGGCGAATGGACTCACGGTGGTTTGAACCACGCGAACACGAGCGTCAGCGAGTGTTCGCCATCGGGTTCAAATCCCCGACGGTGCATTTTCGGGGTGACCGATCCGGAAAGCCGTAGCAGTCGCGTCGCCGGTGTCCTGTCGTGCTGACGACCGGCTCGGCCCTCTTGTCTCCCGTGTCAGGTACCCTTTATTTCACCGGGTCAGGGCGGTGTCGGTGCAGCCGGATTCGGACCGGAGAGCCGCGCACACGGCCACGCCCGTTTCATCTATCATGAACGACCCGGGCATATTTAACGACTGACGCGATATCACAATGCATGGCCCCACCTGACATCGAAACGATCCGAGAGAACGAGCGCGAGTACACCGACGAGGTGATCGAGGAGAACACGCTCCCCGAGATGTTCGAGGACGCGGCGGAGCGGTACGGCGACATCGACGCCCAGATGTACAAGGGCGGGATCTACGAGCGGACACTCACTCCGGAGATCATCGACGAACCCGAGCCGGGCGAATACACGTCGCTCGAGTACGACGAGATGCGAACCCTCGTCAGACGACTGGCGGCGGGCTTTCGCGAACTCGGCGTCGAGAACGACGACCGTGTCGGGATCATGTCCAACCCTCGGATGGAGTGGGCGCTCTCGGACTTCGGACTGCTGGCTTCAGGTGGGACGGTTACTACCGTGTACACCGAGTCCTCGCCGAAGCAGATCAAGTATCTCCTCAACGACCCCGGTGCGACCGGTGTCGTCGTGGAGAACGAGTATCTGCTCGACCGTATCATCAAGGTACAGGACGAACTCAGCCTGGAGTTCGTGGTCGTCATCGACGAACTGGAGAAGTACGACGACGTCGATCAGATCCACACGCTCTCTGAGGTATACGAACTCGGCGAGGAGCGGTTCGACGAGGACGAGTACTGGTCGTGGATCGAGGAACAGGACATGCACGACCTGGCGAGTCTGATCTACACCTCCGGGACGACGGGCAAACCAAAGGGCGTGAAGTTGACCCACCACAACTTCCGGTCGAACGTCAACCAGGTCCGCAAGCGGGTCGGCCCCAGACCCGACAAGGACGACGACGTGCCGTCACTGGATCCCGGCCGTCGGACCATCTCCTTCCTCCCGCTGGCGCACGTCTTCGAGCGCACGACCGGGCACTTCCTGATGTTCGCGTCCGGCGTGACGGTCGGCTACGCCGAGAGCACCGACACCGTCAGCGAGGACATCCAAAAAATCAAGCCGCGTGGCGGGTCGAGCGTCCCTCGTGTGTACGAGCGCATCTTCGACGAGATGCGCGAGCAGGCCAGCGGGTCCGACACGAAAGAGCGAATCTTCGAGTGGGCCGTCGAGGTCGCACGGACGTACGGCCGGGCGGAAAACCCCGGACTCGGACTGAAGATCAAACGCTCCGTCGCCAACCAACTCGTGTTCAAGCAGGTCAAAGAGGAACTCGGCGGCAACGTCGACTTCTTCGTCAGCGGTGGGGGAAGTCTGAGCAAAGACCTCGCGGATCTGTTCAAAGGGATGGGTATCCCCATCTTCGAGGGGTACGGCCTGACCGAGGCCGCCCCGGTCGTCTCGACGAACCCGCCGGAAATCCTCGAAACCGGAACCCTCGGCCCACCCCTGCCCGACGTCGATATCAAGATCGACGAGTCAAAGGTCGCCGACGATCAGTTCGAGGACGTCGCGGGAGAGGTGGGTGAACTGCTGATCAAAGGACCCAACGTTACGGAGGGCTACTGGGAGATGCCCGAGAAAACCGAGGAGGCGTTCACGACCGACGGCTGGTTCAAGACCGGCGACATCGTCGAACGCATCGAACACGACTACCTCGTCTACCACGACCGGCTAAAGAACCTGATCGTGCTGGACACGGGGAAAAACGTCGCACCCGAACCCATCGAAGACGAGTTCTCGACCTCCTCGCGGGTCGAACAGATCATGATCATGGGCGACGACGAGAAGTTCGTCTCCGCCCTGATCGTCCCGAACTTCGACGCCATCAGGCGGTGGGCGTCGAACCGCAACATCGACCTGCCCAACTCCAAAGAGGAAATCTGCGAGGACGAGCGGGTCAAGGAGTGGGTCAACGAGGACGTCCAGCTCGTCAACCGGAACCTCGAGAAACACGAGACCATCAAACAGTTCGAGCTGGCCCACATCGAGTGGACCCCCGAAAACGACATGCTCACCCCCTCGCTGAAAAAGAAGCGCCGCAACATCAAATCCGAGTTCCAGGACAAGGTCACGAAGGTCTACGAAGGCGAGCCGGCGACGGCGGACGACTAGAGGACACGACCACAGGGAGTGTCCCCGGACGGCCGAGCGGTGATGGCCGGGAGTCGAGACGAGGTTCGCACCGTCGCTCCCGCTCTTACCCCATCAACGCGGACAGTACGCGCGATTCGGCTTTTCTGAGGTGTTCGTCGACGGTCGAGGGCGCACAACCCAGTGCGTTGGCGATGTCCTCGTGGGTCGCTTCCCGCGGAATCTCGTAGTACCCTTCAGAGATGGCCGTCTCGAACACTTCGTGCTGGCGTTCGGTCAGAATCGAGAGGATGTCTTCCCGGTCGGGGGAGTACTGGCCGGCCTGTTCGACGGCGAAGCGGACGCCGTCGGGGGTCTCCTCCAGGGCCTTCCGGAGCATCTCGTGGGTGCCGACGATGGTGGTCCGGAGGCCACCCTGGTCGGTGTACTTCAGGGGTGTGTCGATGATGAGCGCGTACTTCTGTGCGAGTGCCATCAGTCCACCCGCGGGCTGGCCGGGCGGGACGTGGAGGTAGAGGTGGAACACGTCGTCCTGCACGTCCAGTACGTCCCAGGCGAGGACCTGGTTCGACTCGTCGATGACCGCTGTCAGTGACTCGGGATCACCGTAGATCCGGTAGAGGAGCACGCCCGTCCCGTCCCCCAGCGAGTTGATGTGCATCAGCGCGTCCCGCGTCACGTCCTGCTGATCGGCGATCAGCTTGTCTGCGGGATGGATTGCCCCGTCTTCCGGCGAAATTGTGAAGTCGAAATACCTCATGTGAGAGTCTCGTTAGCGAACGAATGTCATCGTCCCTTTCGTACACGGCACATTATGTGTTTCGGCACACACCTCCATCGCGGGACGCGATTCCTGCCGCCGCCCGCCGCCGATCTATCACAGCGGAAGCAGCGCGTAAGCTTTAGTTGACTTTAGTTTGTATACTTATGCACGTCTCACGGACCCAGAAGTGGTCAGTGAGACGGGCAGTCTGTCAGCCTGCCCCGAAGTCGGGGATGCTGAACGGGTCCCTCCGACTCCCGGTCTAGAGGTCGCCTGAGAAAGCCCCTCGTCAGAAAGCGAGGGGCGTGGGACTTTCGATCCGGGAGCGCGAAACTCGGGAGTCCACCGACAAGCCCACCGCTTCAGCGGTGGGTTGCTGACTCACACGCAACTGTCACGGTTCTGGTCCGGGGCCCGTCGCACTCGATCAGGAGGACCGACTGCCAGGTACCGAGGTCGGGTTCGCCGTCGACCACTGGCACCGTCACGTCCCGGCCCAGCAACATCGACCGCAGGTGGGCGTCGGCGTTGCCGTCTAACTGATCGTGGTCCCAGCCCGTCTCGGGGACTATCTCGGCGAGTACGGTCTCGATGTCACCCAGCAGGCGCGGTTCGGCCTCGTTGACGCTGATCCCGGCCGTCGTGTGTTTGACGAAGACGGTACAGGTTCCGCTGGCGTCGGCCGGGAGCCTACTCGTCACTCGGTCGGTGATGTCCACGGTCGTCACTCGTTCGTCGGTCGAGACCTCGAACGTCGCGTGGGTGCCCATGCGGGGACGGACGAGCGACGGTCGCTTGAAACCTCGTGTCAGGCGCGGAGCCCTTCGAAGAGGCCGCGGTCCTGTGAGCGAACGTGGAACGCGGCCGAGCCGGTCAGAATCAGGAGGTAAGCGGCCGCGACCGCAGGTGTTCCGATGGCACCCAGTAACGGCGTGCCGATGCTCGCGGCGAGGACGGTCCCGAACCCGAGGATGCCGAGGACGAGGTAGTACTCCGCCCAGGTGATCCCGTAGCGCGGGACCACTTCCATGTACGTCGTGATTTCGGCCGCCCGGTCACGCAGGCGCACCTCCTTCGAGTCGGTGTCGTAGTTGACGATCCCGAGGTCGTCGAGTTTGGGGAGATGGGTCTGGTGGAGCGAGACGTAGACGCTCCGGCGTTTGTCCCGCGGTGCGGGGGATTCACCGGTCTCACGAGTCGCGACTTCCTCCGAGAGGTCGCGGACGCTCAGTGCCCCATCCTGCTCGCGGAGACACTTGATCGCCAGCCGCCGCCGGTCGTTCCGGAGGATGTCGTGAATCTCGCCCGCGTCGAGGTCGGCCTGTCCTTTCGTCTGTGCTCCCATCGATCACCTCCCGGCTCCGTCCGCGTCGCTCGGGACGCGGTCTGACCCGTCTCTAGCCGATAGCATTCTCGATTCGAAAACCGTTCTCTTCGCTGTTAATGGCTCCTAACAACTCATTACGCTACACGAGGGGCAGATTAATATGGGGGAACCCACGGCCGTTCCCTCCGGGATTACACATCTGATAACTGGTGATAACGGGCATCGGTTCGGGCTTCGATTTCCGAGAACGCCCGAACTCGCCGCGACCGACTCGCCGAGCGGACTGTCGGACCGCTCACGCCAGCCACTCGTCGGGTTTGGTGTCGTAGTCCACGTCGGTCGCGGCGAGGTGTTCGACCTCGTCCCAGTCCAGGTCGCGGGTCGTGATCTCCTCGCCGTCGTACCGGATGAGTTTGCCCTGTTCGTCGGGTTCGGGTTCGCGGTCCCGGCGCTTGGCGACCTCGATGTCGTGTTCGTCGAGCTCTTTGACGATGGTCTTCAGGTTCACCGGCCGACCCCACAGCTCGAACACCCGTTCGAGGGTGTCCTCGGCCTGCCCGAGGTCGAGCATGACGCCGTTGTACTTGTGGCTGAGGAGCAACTCGTTGCGGTTGTTGTAGTTGCCGTCCTCGACGACGATGGTCGGCTTCCCGAAGTTGGTGAACCGCAACATGAGCTTCTTTTTCACGTCCTCGTAGTCCGTCGAGGTGACCCGGTAGTCGCCGGTGGACTGGGTGTACTCGTAGGTGAAGTAGTCGTTCTCGTCGACGAACTCCTGGGTGAGGAACTCGTCCAGGAAGGTCACGTCGTTGTGACTCTCCCGGATCTCCCGCATCCGGTCCCAGCCGCGGGTGTAGTCGATGTCCTCGAGGGCCTCGGCGACGTTCTCGTAGCGGGCGTCGTCGAACATGTACCGCGAGACGCGTTCGAGTTCCTCCTGGCCGACACGGGAGACGAACCCGCGGTTCTGGGGTTCGACCAGCGAGTAGTGGCGTTCGGCCAGCCCCTCGTAGGTCAGCACCTTCCAGGGGTACTTTGCCACGTCGAACTCGCCGTCGCGGGCGTCTTCGAGTGCCTCGGCGTCGACCCGCGGGTCATCGGAGTCGAGGCCGTCGAGGTGGCTGGGAACGTCGGTGAGTTCCGGATCGGGCGCGATCAGGTTCTGGACCTGCTCGAAGTCCACGCGGTCGTGGAGGTTGCGCCATGTGATGTCCTCGACCCGGAGGAGGCGTTCGACGATCTCACGGCGGTTCTCCGTGTTCTCGACGTACTGCCAGAGTTCCAGCCCGAGCTTGTACGGGTTGAACCCCGGCGAGCCAAGCACCTGGGCCATGTGGTCGGCGTACTTGACGAACTCGTCGCTGGCGGCGAAGGCCTCCTTGGACATCATCGTCGACTCCCAGTAGGAGGCCCACCCCTCGTTCATGACCTTCGTCATCTTCTGGGGGGCGAAGTAGTAGGCCTCCCGGCGCAGGATTTCGAGGATCTCGCGTTGCCAGTCGGTCATCGTGACGGCCTTCTCGGCGTCGCGGTCGTAGGCCATCCCGTGCTGGCGGAGGAACCCGATCACGTCTTTCTCGGGTTCGTCCGGGAACGTGACCTCGCCGTCGTCGTCGCGCTGGGCCTCCAGCCAGTCCTCGTCGAAGACCTGCCCGACGACCTCCTCCGAGAGGTCGAGTTCGTCGAGTTTCGCTTCGAGGTCCTCGACGTCCTCGTCGCGGTCCAGTACCTCGTCGCGGGCGTCGGTCTCGACCGGCGCGAACGGGCGGTGCTGGTCGATGTTGTCCTCCAGACAGAGGACGTGGTCGATCCACTTCTCGACCGCGGCCCGTTCGATGTCCGGGTCCTGCATGTACTCCTGGATCGTCTCGGAGTGGCGGGCCAACATCGCTGCGGCGTCGGGGTCGTCGCTGAACATCCCGAACCACTCGTTGTTGGCGAAGAAGTCCGCGTGGGCCTCGACGTGAGTGATGACCGCCTTCTGGTCGGCCATGGAGTTGGACTCCTGCAGGAAGGCATGCGATGGGTCGTCGTTGTTGACGATCTCGAAGGCCTTCCCGCCGAGGAACTGGCTCTGTTTCCGTTGCTGGTCGTACTGCATCCCCCAGCGCCAGTGGGGGTAGCGCTGCTGGAACCCGCCGTAGGCGATCAACTCGTTCATCTCGTCGTAGTCGACGATCCAGTAGTTGACCGGATAGGGCTGTAGCCCCAGTTTCTCCGCGAGGTTCGAGGCCTCGTCGACCGGTTCTTCGAGGTCCTCGGCGATGCGCTTGGCTTCGTAGCGATCCGAATTCATGCTTCTACCTCCTCCGTGCTCAGGATCTCGTAGATGGCGTCGACCACGTCCTCCGGACTGGAGACGTACGCCACGGCGACGTTGTCGCTGCCCTCGAAGTGGCGCTCCACTTCCTCGGCGTGGGTCGCGTTGATGGCGTTCCCGCTGGGCTGGGTCTCCACGTAGGCGTGGAGGTTCGCGGGGATCTCCTCCATCAGCGGGATCACCCGCTCTTCGGTGTCGTTACTGGAGTTCTCGGAGTCGCCGGCCGCGAACACGTAACGGTTCCACTCGTGCCAGGGGTACTCCTCTTCGAGCACCTTCGCAGCCAATTCGTAGGCACTCGAGATGCGGGTCCCGCCACCGCTCCGGATGCCGAAGAACTCGTCGCGGTCGACCTCCCAGGCCTCGGCGTCGTGGGCGATGTAGACGAACTCCGCGTTGTCGTACTTGCCCGTGAGATACCAGTCCAGCGGGGTGAAGGTTCGCTCGACCAGTTCCCGCTTTTTTTCGCGCATCGACCCGGACACGTCCCGGATGTTGACGACGACGACGTTCTTCTCTTTCTCCTCGATTATTTCGGGGTAGCGGTAACGCTCGTCTTCCCGGCGGAAGGGGATCTGATCGACGCCCTCCCGGCGGATGCGCTCGGCGGTGGATTGCCGTTCGACGTTGTCGTCCATCTCCGCCATGGAGCCCCACGTCGTCTTCTCCTCGCTCGTGAGGTCGTCGTACTCCTCTTCGAGCCAGGACTTCGAGACCGGAATGTTCTCGCCGCGGGCCCACTCGAAGACGGAGGCCGGCCCCATGCCGTCGATCTTGAGGACCTCCCGGAGGTAGTCCCGGTCGAAGTCCATCGCCAACTTGCGTCTGAGTCCCTTCTTGAACAGCGACTCGAAATCCAGCGTCGAGGAGGGGCCGGTCCGCGTGATGTCGGTGAAGTCGCCCTCCTTCTCCTCGACGACCTGCTTGCCCTTGGGTTCGAGGTCCAGGCCGAGTTCCTCGTCGAGTTCCTGGGCGAACTCCTCGGGGTCCATCTCGTAGTACTCGTGGTCCCCGCCCTCCTCGCCGGGGTCGCCGTCCTCGTCGCCGTCGCCGGGCTGGGATTCGGGCCGGCCGACGGGCTGCCCCTCCTCGGCGTCCTCGCCCTGACCGACCCCGCCCATGTCGCGCTGGTCGTAGGCGAACTCGGGGAGGTCGACGATCTTGATGGGGATCTTCACTTCGTCGGGCCGGCTCTGCCCGAGATCGCCGTACTGGATGAAATCCGCGAGGTCCTGGCGGCGCTCTTCGCCGACTTCCCGGTACCGGTCGAGGTCGTCTTTCAGTCCCATTTATAACTCACCTGGCTCATGACGTGGCGGCTGGTCAACTCGGCGGAGGCCTCGGTGTAGTCGAACATCTCGGTCATGTTCTCCAGCGTGGCCTCCTTGACGGCGGCCGTCTCGGTGCCGCTGGGCGGGTTGTCCCACTGTCGGGGGTCGAAGTCCTCGTAGGTCCGCCGTACGTCCTCCCAGTCGTGGGTGCCCAGCACCGACTTGATGACGGGAATCTCCTTGGGATTCACGTCGGAGATCTGGAACTCCTCGTCGCGGTTGTGCCAGGCGTGGCGGTTGAGGGCGGTGATGATCTTGTTCGTCCGGAACTCCTCGACGGCGTCGTCCGGATCCTCGCCGCCGTCGTAGTTGTCCTCGGAGAACCGCCCGAGATGCTCGATCTCGAAGACTTTCATTTTCAGCGGGTCGGGGTCTTCGAGTTCGCCCCGCTCGTTCTCGATCTGTTCGTCGGCCTCCCAGGCGTAGACGTGCTCGATGTACTCCTCGACGGTCTCCTCGTCGACCCGCTTGTCATGCATGATCGCCCGGAGGACGTCGTCTTCCTGCTGGCTGAACACGTGATTCTTCACGGCGACCACCTGGTTCTCGAACTCGACGCGCTCGCTGCCCGAGAAGACGGGCGCGTCGACCAGCCCCTCGGCCATCGCGTTGAGGATGTCCCGGGGCATGATGACGTGTTCGACGGGCAGGTCCGCGTGATAGCGGTCCTGTTCGACGTGGAGCAGGTCCGCGATCACGTCCCGCGTGTAGGTCACGGGGATACCGCCCTCGCCGTCGTCGGCGCTGTCGTCCCACTCGAAGTCGTCCATCTCGATGCGCTCGTCGCCTTCCTGCAGGTAGCCCCGGTCGAACAGCATGGCCTTGTCCACGAGGTCGAGGCCGTTGGGCACGTCCTCGTCGTCGAGTCGCGTGACGACGGCGTACAGC
This sequence comes from Halorientalis regularis, assembly GCF_023698535.1. Classification (GTDB taxonomy): domain Archaea; phylum Halobacteriota; class Halobacteria; order Halobacteriales; family Haloarculaceae; genus Halorientalis; species Halorientalis regularis. Next base: position 187,204 of record NZ_JALJCL010000008.1, on the reverse strand, counting down.
CCCGCGGCCTCGATGGCGTGGGGGGCCAGTTCCTTCTCGTTGACCTCGGCGTCTGAGTCCCGGACGTGGATGTGCAGAGGCTCGCGAATCCACGACTCGAGTTCGTCCCAGGACTGGGCGGTCCAGACCTCGGTCTCGTTGGTCAACTCTCGCCGCAGGAGCTGGGCCTCCAGCGAGAGGTTCGTCAGGTACGTGAACTCGTGTTTGTCGAGGCGGCGCTTCAGCGCCTTCAGCGGGTCCTGGCCCTCGCGGTCGGCGTGCTGGTTGAGCCTGGCTTCGAGGTCGGGGTTCGAGATGATGATCATCTGGGTGTCGATGTCCATCCCGATGCCCTTGTCCAGCTTCACCTTCCCCTCGTCGGGGACGTTCAGGAGTTTCTGGAGCAGGTCGGCGTGCTGGGCGGCGTCCTCGACGATGGTCAGCAGGCCGTTGCCCTGCGAGAGGACGCCGTCGTAGCTGAACGCCTGCGGGTTCTTCCGGCCCCGGGAGTCCAGTTCCCGGAGCATGCCGGCCATCCACGACCCCACGAGGCGTTCCTTTGGCGACCCGTCGTCCTCGCTGTGGAGGACGCCGATGCCCCGACCCACGTCGACGACGAAGTTCTTGATCCGGAGGTGTGTGGGGTCGGTCACCGCCGAGAACAGGTCCTCGATCTCCTGACGGCGGTACTGCTCTTCGAGGAACTCGTAGGCCTCCCGGCAGAACGGATCGAGGTCGCCCTCGACCCGGATCTGGACGTGGTCGTCGAGGCGGTCGTTGATCTCCGCGATCAGGTCGGCCCGGACCTCCTCGGGGAACACAGTCAGCGGATGGGATTGGACGGGGCTCTCGTACCAGTCGTCCTCGTCGCTAATCGGCTGGTCGCCGTAGGTCATACCCGAGGAGCCGCTCCCCCCAGCTCCGGCGACGTTCCACTCGACGGTGTAGCGCCGGCCATCGTCGGTCTTGGAGTACTCGCGGAGCCCGTTGATGAGACACCGTTTGAGCTCTGACTTGCCCGTGGCGGTCGGTCCGTCGAGCCAGATTATCTTCTCGTCTTTGCCACGCGACGCCGCGATGGAGCGCAGGTCGTCGACGAACCGGTTGAGCGTGTCCGTGTTCCCGAGGATGGCGTGCTCGCCGTCGTTGTGCGGGTCGTCGAAAAAGCGGTAACGCTCCTTCTCCTCGCCCTCTTCGATCACCGCCCGCGTGCCGGCGGCCTCGATGGCCGACAGCAGGTACTTCGAGGCGTGGGAGGCCAGCTGGGGCTTCTCCAGCACGAGGTCGACGTACTCGCCGAGACTCATCGGCTCCTGGTAGGTCTCCTCGAGGGCGGTGTCCGCGGCGTCGATGTAGTCGTGTCCAGCCATTACTCTTCCATCTCTGCTTTGGCGACCTCGGCGCCGGCGAACTCCAGTACTTCCTTGGCTCCTTCCCGGGTGTAGCCCTGTTCGATCAGCGCGTCGATCCACTGGTTGCGCTCGTCGTCGTCCATCTCGCCGGAGGAGACCAGCGCCGAGAAGTTGATGTTGTGTTTCTTGTCCTCCCAGAGCTTGCGCTCCAGCGCCCGGCGCAGGCGGTCGTTGTCCTGTGGGTTGAACGTGTCTCCCTCGCGGGCCCGGCGTGACACCCAGTTCGACACTTCCTGGCGGAAGTCGTCCTTGCGGTCCTCGGGGACGTTCAGTTTCTCCTCGACGCTGCGCAGGAACGTCTCGTCGGGTTCCTGCTCGCGGCCGGTGATCTCGTCCTCGACGGTGTCGTCGTCGATGTAGGCCATGACGTGGTCCATGTACTTCTCGCCCTGGCGCTGGATCTCGTCGATGTCGTAGGCCAGCGCGTGGCGCACGTCCTCGATGGCCCGGTCCTTGTACTCCTCGCGGACGAGTTCGAGGTAGCGATAGTAGGTGTCGAACCGGTCTTCCGGGATCGAGCCGTGATTCTCCAGGTTCTCCTCGAAGTGGTTGAAGGTGGTCAGCGGTGAGAGGAAGTCCCGGCTCCGGTGCATCGAGTCCATGATGGCCTCGGCGATCTCGTCGCCGATGAACCGTGGCGAGACGCCCTCCATGCCTTCGCCGATATCGGCCATCTCTTCGGCCTCCTCGCGGAGTTTCTTCACGTCCACGTCCTCGGCCTCGTCGACCTCGCCGTTGTAGGCTTTGGCCTTCTGGACGATGTCCACGGTGCCGGAGTCCGGTTCCTCGATCCGGGTGAGGACGCCGAACAGGCCCGCCATCTCCAGGGTGTGTGGCTCGACCTGGATGTCCGGGAGGTCGGCGTTGCGGAGCATCTTCTCGTAGATGCGGGCCTCCTCCTCGTACTGAAGGACGTAGGGGAAGTCGATCCGCTTGGTGCGGTCGTTGAACGCCTCCATCTTCTCGTCGCCCTTCTTGTCCTTGTACTCGGGCATGTTCGTCCGGCCGACGATCACCTGGTCGATGTCGATCCGCGGATTGTTCTTGGGCTTGATCGTCTGTTCCTGCGTGGCGTGCAGGAAGTCGTAGAGGAACTCCCGCTGGAGTTTCAGCAGTTCCTCGCCGGAGAAGATACCCCGGTTGGCGTTACAGAACGCGCCGGAGTAGTCGAACGCCCGGGGATCGGACTCCCCGTAGATGGCGATTTTCGAGTAGTTGACGTCGCCGGTGAGTTCGGTCTCGTCCTGATTCTTCTTGTCTTTGGGCTCGAAGGTCTCGATCGCGCGGCGCTGGTTCTCGTCGGCGACGATCCGGACGATCTCGATGTGGTTGTCCAGCACCGATTCGAGGTCGTCGTCGTAGTAGGCCAGCAGGCGGTCCATGTAGAATTCGCTGGCCGGATCGAGTGCCTGTTCGTTGCGGATGGTGTAGGGGGCGTCCAGTTCCTCGTTGAGGTCCTCGATCACCTGCTCGCGCTGTTCCTGTGGGAGCAAGACGATGGGGTCCTGATTCATCGGGGACCGCACGGTATCGTCGGCGGGATCCTGGTCGTCGATGATGTCACAGAGGTTACTCCACCGGAAGGTGTACATCCGCCCCTCGTCGGTGCGGGTGTAGTGTTCGTAGTAGCGGCGGACCTGGCGGTCGAAGTCGGACTTCCCGGAGCCGACCGGGCCCAGCAGGAGTTTGATCCGCTTTTCCGGACCCAGGCCGCGAGCGCCGGATTTGACCTTGTTCACGAACTCGTGGATGGCCTCGTGGATGACCCGGCCGTAGAACGTGTTCTCGCCGTCGTTCAGCGGGTCCTCGGCCGCGAGGTCGTACTCAACGACGCCGGCGTCTTCGTCGTAGTCGGTCCCGTAGTAGTCGAACATGTCGGCAACGCGCTGGTGGGCGTTGCGGGCGATCCGCGGATGGTCGTACAGCTGGTCCAGGTACCAGTCGAACGTCTGGGTCTCTCTGAGGTCCGCTGGAATCGAATCCTGGTACTCCCGACTCAGCTCTGCGAGGGTTTCTTTTGTATCGGTCATGCTATCACGGACAGATTGTACGCGGGGTCGCCGCGGCGGTCGCGGTTCCCCTGCTGCCACGGGCGCGAGCCCGCAGGTCTCGGTGGCGTCCACCACACCAGCCCACACTCCGCCGGCGACTGGCAGGCCGGCCCCGTCCCGAACTACAGCGCGCGCTCGCGCGACGCGAGCAACCGCGCGCCCGCTTGGTTGCGGGTCCGATCTGTTTGCACGCCATGTATATTCATACCACTCCCACGGCCCAGAACGCCCGAGATCGGAGAGTCCCGAAAAAATACCGGGGTGCCTGGGCGGCGAGAGCAGGGGCAGTGGTGGGGGTCGTGTATGGGTGGGCTTACCACCGATACTATTTATTTAATGAGAATCCCGGAGGGATAAGCATTGTCCCCACAGCGGTTTTTCGGCCCGTTTGTTCCGGCCGTCTCAGTGGGCGAAAGTCGGGCACGGGAACCGGGATGCCCGTTCAGTTCACCGTACCTGCAAACTTGCATTTATATACTGGGTGAACAGATGGGCACGACCGTGGCCGCCGAGACCGCGTCACTCAAGACCGGTCGGCCGGAACGGGACGTATGGACTCCGCGGAGCTACCGGCCGGATGGGAAGTCTGGTCGGCGGGTGAGACCCGGTACGTGCTGGCCTACCGCCCGGACATCTTCGACAGCAGTGAGTTTCCTGCGCCCTGTCTGCCGACCATCTACCTGACGAAGGGTCAGCGGGGCCGCCGTCCCGGTCACCACCAGCCAGCACCCGACGACCCCTGGCACGTGACGCTGTCCCTGGAACCCGAGATCGAGGTCACGTCGGCGCGCTACGACGACCGCGACGAGGCCATCGCCGGCGTCCACGACCTCGCCGCCCGATTCGCCGAGGGAGAGTTCGACCCGCACGAATACTATCAGGTCCCCCGCGAGGACTACCTCGACGAACTGGAATCGCTGGTCGGGCCGTAGGGCGGCTCGTGGCTTCCGACAGTGACGAACTCGCCCGTGTCGGCGCGACGCAGCTGGATCAGCACGTCGTCTCCGAGCGAACTGCCCTTCGAAACTGTGATCGAGTCGCCGGATTCGATGCCGTCGGTCCACTCGTTCTCGTAGGCTCCGCTCTCGGTGAAGGGCGAGCGGTACGACTCATTGACGTACGCGATTCGGTCGCCCACCAGAATCCGGACCGGTTCGATGTCCGGCCCGTTCGGGTGGGTAACCGTGATCCGGAGTGTGGTCGTGCCGTCGTCCGTGACGGTCTCGAATTCGAAGGTGGGTTGTGGATACGGCGGCGGGTCGCCGGTCCGCTCGACACACCCCGCGGTGAGGACACAGAGGAGACAGGTGAGCAGGACGGTTCGTCGCATCCGGCTGGCGAACGGAGTCGATCGTTATCAAGGCCCGGGTCGCCCGGCCCGGACGGGCGAAGACTGGTTTTAACCGACGGCCGTGAGTACGGGGTCGTATGACCACGGTCACGCTCGTCGGGACCCGGCTCGCCGAAGTCGGGACCGAGTTCGTCTATCACGGAGCGGCCGACGCCTGCGAGGGCTGTCCCTACCGGGACCAGTGTCTCAACCTCGCGTCCGGCCAGAAGTACCGCGTGACCGCCGTCCGGGAGAACGCCTCGACGCTGGACTGTGCGGTTCACGATTCCGGGGTGACGGCCGTCGAAGTCGAACCCGCGCCGGTCCTCGCGAACGTCGACGCGCAGGGGGCCTACGCCGGGAGCAAGGCTGCGCTCGAAGGCCCCTGTCCGCACACGGGCTGTCCCTCACACGAGTACTGTGAACCGGCCGGCGCGGCGTTCGACGTCGAGTACCAGATCGACGAGGTCGTGGGCGAGCCACCACACGACTACTGTATGCTCGATCGGGATCTGACGCTGGTGGAGTTCGCGCCGTCGGCCGAGGAAGAGTGAAGTGTCACCGGTTGGAGGAGACGGCAGGGATGGACCCGCTCGACGTACTGACCGACGACGACGTGCTCAGGAGCCCGCCCGCCGGGAAGTACGTCCGCTTTCTGGAGCGGCCCGACGACCGCGAGGTGGACCCGCTCCGGTTCGAGATGTGGCTCGACGCCGACGGGTCACACGGGCCGATGCCCCACGTTCACCCCGAGCAAGACGAGTTCCTGCAGGTGATCGACGGTCGGCTGGGGATCTCCCACGAGGGGGTGACGGAGACGCTTTCCCCCGGTGAACGTGTCGTCGTCTCGGCGGGTGACGTGCATCACTTCTGGAACGCGGGCGACGAGCGGCTCCACCTCCGGGGCGGCGTCGACCCGGGGCTCCGGACGGAGACGTTCATGCGGGTGACCTACGGACTGGCCCGCGACGGCGCACCCGTCACCGGTTCGGGCATGCCGCTGAACGCTCTCCGCCTTGCCGTGTTGCTGGACGAGTTCGACGACATGCTGTTTCTGGCCGCGCTCCCGCAGTGGCTCCAGCTCGCCGGGATCAGAGCGGTGGCTCCGGTCGGTCGGCTCGTCGGATACGACAACGGCTATCCCGAGTATCGCTAGGATTCGAGCGTGCCCACGTGGTCGGCGGCGTAGCCGAACACGTCTTCGTAGCCGTAGGGTGACATCAGCACGGGGTAGAAGTCGCTCTCTGCGATGTACTCCTGGCCGTCGGCCGTAGCGTAGGGCTGGCCAGCCTGGACCTGCCGGAAGTTCGTCGCGAACACGTCGTAGGCCTCCGCCGAGTCTTTGGGGACCGAATGGGTGAGCCGGTAGACCGGCAACTCGTCGCGACGCGGGGCCTCGTCGTCGGGGAGCACACCCACGGCGGCCAGGAACTCGCGGGTCACCTGCACGGCGTTCTCGGCTGCGGTATCCGAGCCCTGAAACCCACACTCGACTTCGATCAGCCGCCGTGTCACCTCGAACAGCCGACCTTCGGTGAACTCACAGGTTTCGACGACGGCGTCGACCGACAGGCGAGGGCAGATCCGCCGTTCGTACTCGCCGACCTCGTCGACCAGCGCGAACAGCCCCTCGTAGGACTGAGTGGAGTGCAGCGCGAGGATCTGACAGTCCGCCACTTCCATCGAGAGTTCGTGGGCGAGACGGGATTCGTGGGTATCACCGTCGGGATCGCCCGGGAACGCTCGGTTGAGATCCTCGTCGACGTAGCGCACGCCACGCTGCTGGGCCTTTTCGTTGGCGATAACGAACTTGACGGGGCGCTGGAACTCGACGTCGGCGGACAGCAACGTCTCGACGGCGTGGACGCCACAGGGCTCGTCGCCGTGGATGCCCCCGATAACGGCGATCTCCGCGGGGCCATCGCCGACGGTCTCGACTCGCATCGGTTCACAGCAACGGTCGACCGGTCTTAGTACCCACGAAACCGTGACGGATCACGATCCGGACAGGTCAGTGCTCCAGTGACTCGGCGTACGCGAAGTCGGCGTCGGTCGCCTCGGGCCGACGCTCGTCCAGTCGCACTTGCCACCCCTCGATAGCCGTGGGATCGGTGAGCGCGTTGGTCAGAACGGTTCGAACGTCGAGCAGGTCGACGCCGTAGTAGTCGTTGGGGACGTTCTGGAAATACTGGAGCGCAGTGCGAAAGAGCGAGCGCATTCCCCCATCGTCCTCGAAATCCTCGTGCTTGTACGCACCGGCGGCGACCTGGACCATCCCGTGCAGGAACTTGCTCTCGGTCGACCCGCTCCCGTAGTTGTACCACTCTGATTCAAAACAGTCATGCGATTCATGGAACGCGCCGGAATTGTATAGCCGGACGCCGTGAATCACCGCCCGCCGAAGGGTAGCGTGTTCCCAATCCCCGGTTTCCGGGTTCCACCCGGTCGGGTTCCCTGAAATCGGTGGGCCTACGGTGGGGTCCCGTGTATGGTCGTTCATAGGCTAGTTGCTGGCCGCTCGAACCCGGTTCCCTGACGGTACGATTTGTTTACACTCGGCCAAACATTCTCGAAGCAGTCGTGTGACTCGTGGTACTCGCCGACGTTGTACAGGCGAACGCCGTGGACCGTCGCACGCCGGAGGGTCCCGTGTTCCCACCGGTCCTCCGTGGGTCGCCATCCCGTCGGTGATCCACGGATCGGCGGCCCCACCGAGTCGTCGCGCGTGTGCTCGTCCATCGGGACTGTCTTGCACCGACGCCGCTGTCAATCCGTCGGATCGACCGCGCTCGTCATGAGTTTTATTCGGACGTGTCGGCAAGGTAAGTGGACCGACGGATGGACAGATCGCTGTTCGCGGACCTCACTGTCGACCGTCAGCTGCGTGCTTCTGTGATCTCCGAATAGCCACAGGCCGGACAGTTGAGGCGCTCGCGGTCGAACGACAGCGAGCAACTGCCACAGCGGTAGCTCGGGTCCGGACGAAACCGTTCGCGGATCGATTCGAGGAGCTGAGGTGATCGGTCCATCGCTTCGACACTCGTCGTTTGTGCATACACCATCATAAAACTTGCCTGTACAGTCACTTTTTGTCCCTAATTGAGTCCGATAAGTCGATAATACGGATCAGAACTGGATCTAAGGTGGGGATACATCGGTGTAGCCTTAGATCTGGAACTTTCGACGTGACTGCCCGGTTTCGTGGAATCTTTATACCGGCGAGGGCCGAGTACAGGACGCGTGCGAGGGTAGCCAAGCCTGGAAACGGCGGCGGACTCAAGATCCGCTCCCGTAGGGGTCCAAGGGTTCAAATCCCTTCCCTCGCATGCCTGAACGTGCCACGACGGCGCGCTCGGCCTGCGAAGAAGGGTTTGAACGCTGTCGGGCCGTGCCCGACTGAAGTTCAAATCCCTTCCCTCGCACTGTTGGCCACTACGGCCCCTCGCAAACAGTGCAGGAAGATCCACTCGGCGAGGCCGCCACCGGGGCGGCCTCGAAGCGAACGGGACACCGCGTGTCCCGTGAGCAGGAGCGATCTTCCCTCGCAAACTCCACTCTCGAACTAGACCCGACAGCCGAGCAGTTGCCGACCGTTCGATTCCGGCTGACGGTAAAAAGAACCGGCTCTAGCGGCGGTGTTCAAATAAGGATGAAAAGTGAGGCGATGTGCTTTCTGAGTGTCCATGCCCGAAAACACACGCCTCGGCGGGAGTATCGACCAGATCGACTTAGAGTTTGTTGAACGCGAAGCGACACCGCGACTGCTGATGAAGCTCGGTATTCAGTTGCATCTCGCTGGACTCTCGCTTTCGCATACCGTTTCGGTTCTTGATATATTCGGTGTCGAGCGAGCGCGATCCACCGTGCATAATTGGGTTCACAAGGCGGATCTACAGCCCAAAACTGGATGCAGTCCGGATCACGTTACGGTCGACGAGACCGTGATCCGACTCAACGACGAGCAATACTGGCTGTACGCTGCGGTCGATCCCGACACGAACGGATTACTCCATGCAAAGCTTGAACCGGTGAGAACGAACGCTCTCGCTCACGCATTCTTTGCCGAACTTCGCGAGAAACACGACGTGGACGACGTCCTCAGAACGCTTCGCGTTCTGATGGGCTGCACGAGAACCCGGTTCTCGTGAACGCCGTGTTTCTCGTCGATGGTGCAGCACCACTGAAAGACGCTTGCCAGCGACACGGCCTCGATTTCAGATACGAACGCCACGGAAATCGGAACAGTGTCGAACGTGTCTTTCGTGAGGTGAAACGCCGCACCTCTTCGTTCTCAAACTATTTCAGCAACGCCGAGCGAGACACAGCTGACGACTGGCTCCAATCGTTCGCCTTCGCATGGAATCAGCTAATCTGAACACTACCGCTCTAACCGGGGCATTTTTAAATAGGTTGAGGCGATTTATTGAGCAGTAGTTCATGAGACGTCGCACGTTCATTGCGACGGCTGGCACGTTACTCACCGCTGGGTGCGGGGCACTGGACAGCAGTGGGCGCGGGGGCGGTCCTGGGGCGCATATCGACGGGTTCATCAACGATTCCAACTCCTCGGATTTTAGCTTCGGCAACATGGGAAGTGAACGGAACTTCTCCATGGGGGACTTCGACGAGGTGGACTTCGAGTTCAACGAGAGTTCCTTCGAGGCGAACTTCGATTCGCGATTCGGCGAGAACGCGGGGCCGACACCGACGCCGGTCGAGACCGATCCGAAAGCGACCGAACTGATGGCAACGTCGATGGACCGGATTCGCGAGACCTACGCGACCTACGTCGGGTACGCGGGTCCGGAGGCGAATCTGCTCGACGTGGACGCGACCACCGAATCGTTCCACGCACCGAAGATACGGACGCTGGCACAGAACGCGCGGGCGCCGCTGGAAAAGGCGACCGAATACGCGCCCGAGGGACAGAAGAACATCATCCTCTCGCTCGTGCAGGTGACGACCTTCCTGGAGGACCTCGCACGGGTCCGGGAGGCGCTGATCGACGCCTACGACGAGTTCCTGTTCGCGGTCGAACGAATTTACGCGGAGAGTACGCTCCGGGCCGAACAGACGACGTACAACATCGACGACTATCGCGACGAGGCCCAGTCACTGTACCGGCCGCTGAAAAACGAGATCGACGCCGAGGCGGTCTCCGTGTTCAATCCCATCGGGAAGGTGTACGAAGAGAAGATCGACCAGGTGCGGGCGGAGTTGCAGGCGTTCCGAGAGGTGCGGGCCGGCGTGAAAAGCGCCGCGAGGGGTATCGATGCGTTCAACCAGGGCGTTCCCCGGTTCTACGAACAGAACTACGAACGGGCGCTCTCGCCGCTCAGTACGGCTCAGTTCAGCTTCGGGTCCGCCCAGTCCAGTTTCGGAATCGTCGACGAGTCGACGGGCATTCAGGAGAAGGCGAACGAAGTCGCCGGAGTCATGGAGGCACTGGAGGCGGCGGCCGGTGCACTGCACCGGGCGTCCGAGGTGAAAGTCGACGACGAGCCCCAGCCCGAGTTCTTCGAGGCGCGGCGCGCGGCCGAGCGGGCCGTCGAATCGAACGACATCGCCTCGGACATGCGGACCGCCGAGCAGATCATCACCTAATTGTCCGCGGGCGGCGAGGGTCCGGTATGGACGATCCGACGACCCTCGCCGCGCGCGCGGCCCGTGCCGGCGGGACGGTCGCAGTCGAGCGGTTCCGAACCGACGTTCGGTTCGAGGCGAAAGCACACAAGAACGATCTGGTGAGCGAGGCGGACGCCGACGCCCAGGATCGGGTCGTCGCGCTGCTGGCGGCGGAGAGCGACGCGCCGGTCGTCGGCGAGGAGTCGGACACGCCGTCGACTGTCCCGACGGGGGGCCCGGCCTGGATCGTCGATCCAATCGACGGGACGGCCAACTACCTCCGGGGGTTGCGCCTGTGGGCGACCAGCGTCACGCGGGTCGAGGACGGCGAACCGGTTGCCGCGGCGACGGTCATGCCCGCGATGGACGACGAGTTCCTGGCCGGCGAGGAGACGCGGCTGAACGGGGAGTCGGTCTCGGTCAGCGATCGGGCCGACCCGGAGACGTTCGCGGTCGCGGTGCTGGGGTGGGGTCCACACGGGGAGCGCGAGGCCTACGCCACCCTCGCGGACGCGGTGGTGCGGGAGTGTGGTGACATGCGTCGGCTGGGGAGTATGCAGTCGGCGCTGGCGTTCGTCGCCAGCGGGGGCCTCGACGCGGCGATCACGACGCGGCGGCCCAACCCATGGGATTCCGTCGGCGGTGCGCACATGGTTCGGGCGGCCGGTGGGACCGTGACGGATCTGTCGGGTGAGCGGTGGCGACACGACAGCCAGGGGCTGGTGGCCTCGAACGGGCAGGCCCACGGGCGGCTGGTGGAACTGGCCCGGGACGTGGTTGCGAGCGTCGACGAGTGAGCGCGCGGGCCGGGGAGGCGTCGCCGCCGGCCGTGTTCGCCAGTCGCACAGGATCGGAACCCTGAAACGGGCGGCTCGCGCGGTGTCGAGCATGCAGGTGACCGAACGGATCGACGCCGGGCGCGCCTGGACGCTGACCGCCCTGGCCGGTGTCGCGGCGCTGATCCTCGGCTCGCTGGTGTTCTACGATACGGTCTACCGCGGGTTCGTCTGGCACTACTTCTGGGGGCCGGTCTACGCCGACGCCCACAACGCGGTGGCGGCAGTGCACCGTGGTGGCTCCGTGGAGTTGTTGTACAACCCGACGGCACGAGAAGCGGCCGTGGCCGCCGGTCAGGTCGTCGCCGAACCCGGCTACACGCTCGTCTCGGAGGTCGGGTACATGGTCGTCTTGCTGTTCGGCCTGATCGGGGTCCTCCAGTTGCTCCGTCGGCTCGACGTGGGCCGTGACCGGGATCTGTTTTTCGCGCTGGTCCCGTTCATGCTCTTCGGCGGTGCCCTCCGTGTCGTCGAGGACGCGAACGATGCCGTCCCCGAAGGCGTGAGCCAGGCCATCACCTACCCCTGGAACTCGCTGATCATCAGCCCGATCATCTACTTCACCGTCTTTTTCGTGACGCTGGCCTCGCTGCTGGTGACGATCAAACTCAGGAGCGGGGGCTACGTCGAGACCTACGCACGGCCGATGGCGGCGGTCGGGAGCGTGGCCTTCGTCGTGACCTTCGGGTACCTCGTGACGCTGTCGTTTTCCGCCGACTACGTCGAGTTCTATCCGCAGGTCCTCCTGAGCGTGGTCCTCATCGCGACGGCGCTGGCGGGCGGGATCTACTTCGCCGTCGACCGGTTCCGGCCCGAGATCAACGCCGGGACGGGCTTGATCGGACTGGTCGTGCTGTGGGGCCACGCCATCGACGGCGTCGCCAACGTCGTCGCTGCAGACTGGCTCGGTGCGCTGGGTCTTCCCGCCGCTATCAGGTACAGCCCGAAACACCCCGCGAACGCGTTCATCATCAGCACGGCGGAGGCGATCCTGCCGGCGTCGCTGTTGACGGCACTGGGATCGTCGTGGCCGTTCCTGCTGGTGAAACTGGTCGTCGCGCTGGCGGTCGTCTGGATCTTCGACCGGGAGATCTTCGAGGAGAGTCCGCGCTACGCCCTGCTCTTGCTGACGGCTATCGTCGCGGTCGGGTTGGGGCCCGGAACGCGCGACATGATCCGCGCCACTTTCGGCATCTAGAGCTTTTGCAGGGCGGATTCCGGGTAGTACCGACTGCCGCAGTTCCGGCACGCTGCCACGGTTACCGTCGCACCCGCGCAGTCGACCTGTCGCCGGACCAGTGCCTGGCCACAGTCTGCACACGGGAGGTCGAATTCGGTCGTCATGGACGTACGGGCCGCTACCGGACGGTGTCGACCTGTCCGCGAGCAACCCCGTGCGTACGTTTCACACACGCCGAAATAAACCTATCTCTCTCTAGGGGTACGGGTGGTGGTCCCGGTCGAGTCGGGCCTCGAAGCCCAGGCTCTCGGGGACGTCTTCGGCGCGCTCGCCGAAGTACGGGTCGTCGAAAAAGAGCGGCTGGGCGCTCGGGACGATCCCTCTGACGGCCTCGAATCCGAGCGTGTCCACGTCTCGGGGGGTGAGCCGCGACCCGTACACGTCCAGATCCGCGTCACGCAGCCGTTCCACGACGGCGTCGAGGTGGTCCCGGCCCTCGGGGGCCTCGTCGGGGCCGACCTGTTCGGCGGGGACGCTACTGCCGACGGCGAGGAAGGTCTGGGCCTCGCCGGGGAAGTCCGCGAAGTGACCGATGGCACCGCTCTCCCCGGCGGCGTCGTCCGGTCCCATCCCGCGGAGTTCGAGCCAGTTCTGGAGGGCTTCGGCCAGCGCCGAGCGTGCGGCCCGCGCCGGATCGAGGTGGGCGGAGAGGCCGACGGCGAAGCGGGGCCACTCCTCGCGGTGGACCGCGGCCGCCACGACGGGTACGTCCACGTCCTGCGTGAGCAGGAGCGGGACCACGTCCAGTCCCTCGGATTTCGCCCGCCGGCGCAGCGTGGCGAAGGTCTCGTCGTCGACCGAGAGCCCGAGCGGGTCGAACGTGGAGTACCACGACAACATCGCTGCGTCGCGCTCGATGATCTCGTACAGGCCCGACAGGAGCGCCTCGGTGGTGCTGTTGCCCAGTCCCAATCCCGTGGTCACGGCCGGGCGGAACCGCTCGGTCGGCGGCGGGAAGTGGACGAACTCGGCGGGGAGCCATACGTCGCCGTCGGTGTCGAGGTTCCGGCCGGGCACCCACTCGACCTCGGTGTGTTCGTCCGCGGTCGTCCAGCCGTCGCCGTCGGCACAGACGAACGTCGAGGGCGGGACCGCGTCGTCGATTTCGGCGGCCGTTCCCGTCTCGAACTCGGCGGTCCGGTAGATCCCGGCGCTGTAACGCTCGTACCCCTCGCCGAGTGCCTTCATGAATGCGGCGTCCCAGTCGGCGGCGACGCCGGCGGCCTGTCGGGCGGCCGTCGCGTCGCTGAATTCGCCCGTATCGGCGACGGTCGCGAGGTAGTATGGGGCCGGGAACGATTCGGCCTCGCCCACCTCGGCGACGACGCCGACTCGCTCGTCGAGGCCCTGTTCAGCGCGGGTCAGCGCTTCGTCCAGGTCGCGGTCTGCGTGGTCGTCGCCCGGCCGTCGGTCGCGCTCGCCGGCACAGACACAGTCGGGGACCGGCAGGAACTGTCGCCGGGCGTGGGGGACCTCGATCACGCCGCCGACGATAGAGGATCGCTTGCCCGCGACGAGTTTCGCGGCTTCCCGACCGGCGATGGCCCCGGCGAACCGGGCCGTCTCGGCGTCCGGTGCGGCCTGTGGTTCCTGATCGGGGTCGGCGTTCGAGCGCACGCGGGACTGGAGACAGCGGTAGCAGGCGGTCCCGGGGCCGAAGCCGGACACGGCAGCCTCGACGACGGGGTAGCCGCCGATGCCGCCGATCTCGACCGCGAGCCACGGAGTGCCGGACTCGCGGGCGCGTTCGTCGACCGTCTCGAAGGCCACGTCGCCCGCCTGGCCGACCACGACCGCGAGGTCGGCACCGCCGACGACCGCCGGATCGAGGTCCGTGACCTGCGCGTCCACGTCCGCGAGTGCGGCGGCGACCGCGTCACGTGCCGGTCCCGAACCGACGAGAGCGACTGTCATTGCCGGTGGAACGCGACCGGGGATCAAAAAAGCGCAGGCCTCAGCCCGACAGCAGGCTCTGGGCCACGTTGGCCAGCTGGTCGGAGTCGGCGTCCTCCAGCCGCTCGTCGCCGAGCATCAGGCGAAGTCGCGGTCTGCCCACGTCGATGGGCACTTTCTCGGTGTCGATCAGGCCCATGTCTTCGAGCTTCGTCTTGGTCCGGGAGAAGGTTGCCTTCGAGGCGAGGCCGATGTCCTCGCCCCACTTGCTGATGTCGTACAGCAACTCGCCGTTTTTCGCGGCAACCAGGAGACTGATGGTCACCTCGTCTAGGCCTTCCCCGTTGCCGCGTGCGGTCTGAAGAGAGGCGAGCACCTCGTCGAAGTCCGTCGCCGTGGCTTCGCTGATGTCCGACGACAGCGTCTCGCGGACCTCCGTCAGCGGCGGGGTCCGGAGGCCGAACTCGTCGGCGCTCTCCCAGACGGCGTCGTAGCGCTCTCGGGCGCTCTCGACGAACGCCTCGTCGTCGGTCGTCAGTCCGGCGACTGTCTCGCCGGCCGCCACGATGGCGACGACCTCGTCGTCGGTGACGAACAGGGCGTTCTCCGGAGGATTCTCGACTGTCCGAATCGACAGCACGTCGTCGGCGATCAGATTCGCCGCCCGACTCGCGATGATGAAGTCGTCCATCACGTCCTTGAGCGGGCGCTCCGCCGCCAGCAGGTTCACACTGGGTGGGGACTCCAGCGTACTCATTACCGATACCAGCTCTTCGATGGTCTCCCGTGAGGGGTTCACGAGAGACGATTCGGTGGGGGCAGCCGACAACTCGGTCCTCAGTAGGTCCGTGATGCCGTCCGCAAGCAGGTTTTGGCTCATCGTCCTATGAATGTATATATTGTATTACGGTATTTAATTTTATCGTTGATAACGAGTTGAATTACGCGACTAACAATTATACATCTGAGCTTCGAGCCGGCTAATTATATGTCTTTGGTCTGAATATCAAAAGTAAATATCGGACTACCAGTTAGACAGTAAAACCGCCGGCAGACCCGCCGGTCGGGGAGCGAACGCGACTCGTGAGAACGTTTCGGTAGTGAAAACGGTCAACGACTGGCCGCGAGTTCCGTCGCGAGGTCGTCCGACCAGTGGAACTCGTTGTCGTAGATGATGGGCAGCGGCGTCTTCGAGAGCACGTCGACCAGTTCGTCCCGGGTGAGGACGGTTTCGGTCGCCGTCCCGTGATAGGACGACGCCTCGCCGAAGGCCGGCTGGAAGCAGTCGCCGATCCGACGGGCGGTCAGCGCTTCACAGGACAGGCGGAAGCGACCGTCGTCGCGTTCGAGCCAGCCCACGACCGGGCTGTCCGGCGTAGGTGCGAGCGTGTAGGTCCCGTCACCCACGACGGCGTAGTCTTTCCCCATCATGATCCGCCGGCGCGACAACTGCATCGCCGGTTCGAGCCCGAAGCCGTGAACGAGCAGGCGCGAGAAGGCGGTGCCGACCTTCGCAGCCTGTCGATCCAGCACCCTCGTCAGCGTGACCGCGCCGCCGACGCTGCCGCGTTCGATCAGCTCCAGTCCCTCGTGGTAGGACCCACAGGCGTTGAGAAAGAAGGTCCGCGTCTCACAGCTGTCCAGCGACGACGCGGTGAACCGACCGTCGGGACACTCCAGTCCGTCGGCGTCGCAGTGGCCGATGTAGTGGACGAAGTCGTTGGGCGAGGCGAACACCTCTGCCAGTTCCGCGCTCGTGAGGTGTTCCTCGATGTCGACCGACAGCGGCAGGTCCGCCGACCGTTCCTGGTAGATGTCCGCCACCGCCGCGTGTTCGTCGTACATCTCCTCGTCGTTGAGGACGACCGTCACCGACAACGGCGTCCCGCGTCGGTCCTGGTACCGCCGTCGGTTCTCGTAGGCCTGTGGCGAAGTCTTGAACGCGTCGATGGGCGCGCCACCCGCGAGCCAGGCGTGGATGCGCCCGGCACGGAGCTCCGGGTCCACCCGGTCGACGGAGGCCACCGAGCGGCGGCTGGCGTGACTCCCGGACCGGTAGAAGTCGTCGAGCGTCCGTTCGAGTAACTCCGTCCCACGAAGTTCCGAGGATTCGGGCAGGTAGATCAGGCTCAACGCGTCGAGCAGGTACGGGAGCGACCGGACGTTGTCCAGTTCGGGCGCGGCGTACGTCGAGAAGTGCCACTCCGGCAGGTACTCGTCGAAGTCCGGCTCCGTGACACAGAAGTACCGTGCCAGTCGCTGGGCGGGCGTCCGGCGCCGCAACGTCGCCGGGTCGAGGTCGAACCGGTCGAGCAAGGCGTCGCGACGGGCCGGCGATTCCCCCTCCAGGTCTCGGACCAGCGTATCGTAGAAAAACACCTGTCTGAGCAGGCGCGCGACGCCGTGCTGGAAGGTCGGGAGTTCCCGGAACCGACACTCAACGTCCGCGCTCGGGGCGACCAGCTTCGGCGTCGCCTCGGGCTCGACAGTCACGGTCGCCCCGAGATAGTACGCCAGCGGCGCACCGACGAACAGATACTCCAGGCTCTCGGGGAGACGGAGTTCGATCCCCGTCTCGGGCGTCGCCGCATCGACGGCGTCGGGAATCGACCGCTCGTCGCCGACCTCGACGACGGGCGGGTGATCCCGCATCGACGGATGGGAGCGGGCCGGTCCGGTCGTCCGCAGCGCCGCCGACAGGCGACTGATCGCGTCCGCGACGCCGGCCGGCGTCGGCGGGACGGTGACCGTCGACGGGTCCTCGCAGTGTTCCCTGAATCCGAGTGTCACCGGCCGCTCCTCCCCGAGGCTGACCACGACCTGCTCGCCCACACGACGGACGAACGCGGGGCCGTCGAACCGGCAGTACAGTTCCATGCTCGGCTCGCGATTGGCCGTCCGTCCACCGCCGACTGCCAGCCGACAGTCGAGCAGGAACTGACCCCTGTCCAGCGCCACTGGCTCGATCAGGTCGTACCGTCGCCCCCCGGACGCGTCGGTCAACGTTGCGTTCTCGACGGGGACGCGCAACTCGGAGAGACTCCCGGTCACGCAGTCCTCGACCGGCTGGACGAGCTCCGGTCCGGACGTGCGATCCTCCCAATCGACGGTCCGAACCGTCGCCTCTCCGGCGCCCCCGATGGCTCTAACCCCCCCATTGGCCGCCACCCAGGCCATCATGCTATACTCACTCGCACGGACTACTCACTCATTATTTTTCGGACGGGGTATGACCGGGTTATTAAATGGCCCACGATTGCCGGTATTTCTTTACAGGGCAACTACCGGTGGTGAAAATCCCGGGCAGGAAGGGTAGATTATTGTCGGGCCAGGACTGAGCCACGGGCATGAACTACGAGCACGTCCGGGAAGTCGACCCGGCGGTCGCGGACGCCCTCGAGGGCGAAGTGCAGCGGCAGAACGACACGCTGGCGATGATCGCCAGCGAGAACCACGTCAGCGAGGCGGTGCTGGAAGCCCAGGGCAGTGCGCTCACGAACAAGTACGCCGAGGGGTACCCGGGCGAACGCTACTACGCGGGCTGTGAGTACGCCGACGAGGTCGAGGAACTCGCTATCGAGCGGGCCAAGGAGCTGTGGGGCGCGGAACACGTCAACGTCCAGCCACACTCGGGCACGCAGGCCAACCAGGGCGTCTACTACGCGATGCTCGAACCCGGGGACAAGATCCTCTCGCTGGACCTCAACCACGGCGGCCACCTCTCGCACGGCCACCCCGCGAACTTCACCGGCCAGCTCTACGAGGTCGAACAGTACGAGGTCGACGCCGAGACGGGCTACATCGACTACGACGACCTCCGGGACCACGCCGAGGCGTTCGAGCCCGACATCATCGTCTCGGGCTACTCCGCGTACCCGCGCGAGGTCGACTTCGAGGCCATCCAGGCCGCGGCCGACGCCGTCGACGCCTACCACCTCGCCGACATCGCGCACATCACCGGCCTCGTCGCCGCTGGCGTCCACGCCAACCCGGTCGGCACCGCCGACTTCGTCACCGGGTCGACGCACAAGACGATCCGCGCGGGCCGTGGCGGTATCATCATGTGCGACGAGGCGTACGCCGACGACATCGACCCCGCCGTCTTCCCCGGCGGCCAGGGCGGTCCCCTGATGCACAACATAGCCGGCAAGGCCGTCGGATTCAAAGAAGCCCTCGAACCCCAGTTCGAGGCGTACGCCGAACAGACCATCGAGAACGCGAAGGCGCTGGGCGACCAGCTCCAGGAACGGGGCTTCTCGCTGGTCTCGGGGGGCACGGACAACCACCTCGTCCTCGTGGACCTGCGCGAATCTCACCCCGACACGACGGGCAAGGACGCCGAGGAGGCCCTCGAAGACGTGGGTGTCGTCCTCAACGCCAACACCGTGCCGGGCGAGACGCGCTCGCCGTTCAACCCCTCGGGCATCCGCGCGGGCACGCCTGCCTTGACCACGCGTGGCTTCGACGAGGGAGCCTGCCGCGAGGTCGCTGATATCATCGCCGACGTGATCGACGATTACGACGACGCGGACGTGAAGGCAGAGGCCGCCGAACGAGTCCAGAACCTGACCGACGCGCACCCGCTGTACGAGTAACACGAGCAGCGGCGGTCGTGGGCCAGTTGGTTTTTTGCCATTTCGGCAGCCACGTGCGGCCATGGTCCGCCAGTCCCTCCAGCGTGCCGCCGTCGACCGCTTTGGCCCCGAAACCACTGACTACGGGTGGTTGCTGGCCGTGTTGCTCGGAATCCGCCTCTCGCGCACGGTCGTCGGCGGCGTGGTCGACAAACTCGACGAACTGCCGCCCCGGGTACTCGACCCGCACCTCCTCGGGACGGTCGTCTACGCCACCGCCGGAACCGTCGTCGTGGTCGCGCTCGCGGCCGTGTTCCTCCGTCTGGCGGATCCGGACGTGGCGATCAGACCGGAGGATACGGTTCGTTTGCCACTGTTGACGTGGGGTGTCCTCGCCGTGAGTGCGTACGTCCTGTTCGGGACGGTCGACATCGAACCGTTCCCGGCGTCGCTGGTCGAGCTGTTCTTCGGGACCGTCGTCCCCATCGGACTGCTCGCCGTCGCGTACGCTCGCCTGCGCGGGACCGAAATCTCCCTCTCGATACCGGGAATGGAGGCTGGACCGATCTTCGGCCCCGCTGTCGTGCTCGCCGCCATCGCCGGACTGGTGCCGCCGTTCGCGGCCTCGTTGCTCTCGGGTGGGTTCCCCGGTCCCGGCGGGTTCTACTTCGGGCCGCCGCCGCTGGCGACGATTCTGGTGACCGCAGTGGTGACGCCGATCCTCGTTGGCGGTGCTTACGGACTGTTGTTCAACGGCGCGATTCAGGCGTCACTTCGCGAGCGGTTCGGCGCGGTCGGTGCCGTCGCGGTGGTGACGGCGCTGGTCGCGACGTACCGCCTCACGGCCGTCCCGTTTCCGTTCGACGGGCCGCTGTTCGTCCTCACGACCTTCACCGCGGGGGCTGTCCTGCCGGTCCTGGCGGCGTTTCTGGCGGTCGAGGGGATCGCATCGGTCGGGCCGGTATCGGTCGAACCCGAGGCCCGGGAGCTGGCGCTGGCACTGGGGCTGACCGCCGCCGTCGTGCTGGTCGTCGTCGGTGTGTTCTGGGCGCTCGTCCTCGGCGCGCTGTTCGGTCTCGACGCTATCTCGGCGTCCCTGGGGATCCTGCTGAGCGCGCCCGCCTACCTGGCGGCGGCCGCCATCGCGAGTGTGAGCTACGAACGCGTCCGCTCGGCCTGGGTTCCTGCCGTCGTGTTCGCCGTCTTCCTCGCCGCCCTCGACGTCGGTCCGTATCTGGCTCGTGCGATCTGAGTCGCCGGTGCCGGGAGCCCGCGCGCTCCGCCGCAGGCTATCGAGACGTTCAAGGGTCGCCCCACCGCCTGTTCAGCCATGACCGAGATCATCGACGGGAACGCCGTCGCACAGGAGGTCCGCGACGGACTGGGCGACGCCATCGACACGCTCGCCGACGCCGGGACCACGCCGACGCTCGCAACCGTGCTGATGAGCGACGACCCCGCCAGCGAGACCTACGTGTCGATGAAGCAAGACGACTGTGAGGAGGTGGGCATCGAGGCCCGGGACGTGGAGATCGACCCCGACGCGCCCGCCGACGAACTGTTCGACACCATCGACGAGCTGAACGCCGACCCCGAGGTCAACGGCATCCTCGTCCAGATGCCCGTGCCCGAGCACGTCGACGACCGCGAGGTCCTGCGGCGGATCGACCCGCTGAAAGACGTGGACGGGTTCCACCCCGAGAACGTCGGCCGCCTCGTCGCCGGCAACGCCCGGTACAAGCCCTGCACGCCACACGGTATCCAGAAACTGCTAGCCGACGCGAGCGTCGAGACCGAGGGGGCCGACGCGGTGGTCGTCGGTCGCTCGGACATCGTCGGCAAGCCCATGGCGAACCTCCTGCTCCAGAAGACCGAGGGCGGCAACGCCACCGTTACCGTCTGTCACTCACGGACCGAGGACCTGGCCGCCCGGACCCGCCGAGCCGACATCGTGATCGCGGCGGCGGGCGTCCCGGAGATGATCGACGGCGACATGCTCGCCGAGGGCGCGACGGTGATCGACGTGGGGATCAACCGCGTCGACGCCGACACCGACAAGGGCTACGAACTGGTCGGCGACGTGGCCTACGAGAGTGCGAAGGAGGTGGCGGGTGCGATCACGCCCGTCCCCGGCGGCGTGGGCCCGATGACCCGCGCGATGCTCCTCTGGAACACGGTCAAGGCCGCGAGTCTCCAGACCGAGACCGACGTTGGACTGCCCTGAGGCTGGATGACCGCGACCGATCCCGCGTTCGCCGACCTGGCGGCCCGTGACGGCGTCGAGTCGCGGCGCAAGGTCGAGACGGTGGACGCCGACCGGTTCGCCGAACTGGAGTCGAAGGTCGGCCCGATGACCTGGGCGGTCGGCGCGGTCGTCACCGACGACGCAGGTCGCGTCCTGCTGGTCCGGGAAGACGGCGAGTGGCTCGCCCCCGGCGGGGAGGTCGAACCCGGCGAGACCCACGAGGAGGCGCTGGTCCGCGAGGTCGAAGAGGAGACCGGCGTGCCCGTCAGCGTCGGCCCGCTCGTGGCCGTCACCGAAGTCGCCTTCGAGTGTGGCGACGACAGACTCGCCTTCTATTTCGCCCACTACACTGCGACGCCGACGGCGACCGAACTCACGGACGATCCGGGCGTCGACGGCGAGGAGATCGAGGCCGTCGAGTGGGTCGATACGGTGCCCGAGGGCACGGTCGACCGCGAGGTCGTTCGACGGGCCCGCGACGGGCCCGATTGACCAGCACTGCGATCCCGTAGCCCAGGCCCAGCACCTGCTAGACCAACTCGACTGGTTGGGTGGTCGAGAATCGGCGAGCGATTGATACCCGTCCGGCCTCTGGTATGTGGTGGGATGACAGTCGACGAACTGGGGACGTACGGACTCGAACAGCTGACCGACGACGAGATCCGTGCTTTCCTCGCGAATCAGCGGATGGGGGTGCTGGGGCTGCCGACCGGAAACGGGCCGTACCTGCTCCCGCTGTCCTTCGGTTTCGACGGCGAGTCGCGACTCTACTTCACCTACGTCGTCGGCGGCCAGAGCCGGAAGGTAGACCTGAGCGAGCGGGCCGAGCGCGCCAGCTTTCTCGTGTATAGCGCCGAATCGCCCTACAACTGGGAGAGCGTCTCGCTGACGGGACGGATCGAGGAAGTCCCGGAGTCGGAGTGGGACGAAATCGACGGCGCGCTGGCCGACGCCTGGCGACCGGGGCTGATCGAGGCGGCCGCGGCCAGCGCCGACGTGGCGGTCTACCGGTTCCTGATCGAGGAGCGAAGCGGCGTCAAACACACCGGCCTGCCGCCGGGGTTCGACTGATGTTCGACCCCTTCTCCGTCGTCGAGACGGAGGCGGTCACAGAGCCGCCGGAGGGTCTGGAGGACTCGATACAGCGTGCCGACGCAGCGACGTTCTGGGGGTTTCTCGCCGCCGCTGGTCTGGCCCAGGCGGGACTGTTCGCGGCGAGTCTCGGACTCATGCTCGCTGGTTTTCGGGGGCAGGGGACGCTCGGCGGGGCCCTCGTCGGCGGTGGGGTCGTTGCGCTGGCGCTCGCCGGTGGGATCGTCCGGTGGCACCGACGACGGTGAGTTCCCCACGAAGGTTTTGACTCCTCCGGACGAACCATCGCCGAATGTACGGGGGTATACGCTGTCCGATCCGCGCCACCGGTCGCGTCAACTCGGTCAGCAACGGCTGCCACGGGGGTCGATGAGTCGGTGGCCGAACTCGTGTTCTGGGGCCTGGTCGCGTTCGCGACGCTCACGGGGTTAGTCACGGCCTGGACGCTCGGGGCCAACAGTAACTCCCCGCCGTTCGCCCCAGCCATCGGTGCCAACGCCATCTCGACGATGCGGGCGGCCTTCCTCATCGGCATCCTCGCCGCGCTGGGGGCGCTCACGCAGGGGGGTAGCATCTCCGAGACCGTCGGCGCGGGACTGATCGACGGCGTGGCCATCACCTCGCTCGCGGCGACCGCGGGGCTGTTGACCGCGACCGCGTTCATGGCCTTCGGGATCTACTCGGGCTATCCGGTGCCGGCCGCGTTCGCGACGACGGGCGCGATGGTCGGCGTCGGGCTCTCGCTGGGCGGCGCGCCCGCGTACGGCACCTACCAGCGGATCGCCGTGTTCTGGGCGCTCGTGCCGCCCGTCTCGGGCGGGCTGGCCTACCTCACCGCGACCATCCTGCGCCGCGACGACATCCCCGAGACGGTGGGCGTCCCGTTGCTGGCGGCGCTTGTCGGCGGTATCGTGGCGAACGTCCAGTTGAGCATCATCCCCTCCCCGACCGGCCAGCCCCAGGGCTCTGTCGCCGGGTACGCCGGCGGGATGGCCGCCCGAACTGGCGTGAGCGGCGCGGAACTCGCCGCGACGGTCCTCGCGACCGTCCTCCTGGCGGCCGTGAGTTTCCAGTACATTCGACGGGCGACCCAGCAATCGGTGGACCGCGGAGTGAAAGTGTTCCTCGTCGTGCTGGGGAGTCTCGTGGCCTTCTCCAGCGGGGGGAGTCAGGTCGGCCTCGCGACTGGCCCGCTGGAGAATCTCTACCGGGCCGAACTCGGACTACCGGGGATCGCCTTGCTCGCCATCGGTGCGGTCGGTATCCTCGGCGGTGCGTGGATGGGCGCGCCGCGACTCCTGCAGGCGACCTCGCGGGAGTACGCCCAACTCGGCGTCCGCCGTTCCATCGCCGCGCTGGTCCCTGGGTTCGCCATCGCACAGGCGGCCATCGCGCTGGGCATCCCCATCTCGTTCAACAACATCATCATCTCGGGCGTGATCGGCGGCGGCCTCGCTGGCGGGTCGGCTGGCGTCTCGCGTCGCAAGATCGGCGTGACGCTGACGTTCTGGATTCTGACACTGGTCACGTCGGTCGGCATCGGGTTCGGGCTCTACCGGGTGCTGGCCGCCGTCCTCGGCTAGCGGACGACGGTGACCGTGACCGGGGCCTCGCCGACGACGACGGTCGCGACGGTCCCCAGCAGGCGACTGGCGAGGTCGCTTTTCGCGCCGCCGTGTCCGCCCATGACGACGTGGTCCACGTCGTGGTCGTCGACGTATTCGAGGATGGTGTCGGCCGGGTCGCCCGTCTCGACGACGGTATCGAGGTCGCGCTCGGCCGCTTCGGCCTGGCGGCGCGCCCGCTCGACCAGGTTCTCGGCGCGGTCCCGGGCCGCCTGCTCGCGTGACTCGTCGGTGTCGAGGATGCCGCCCTCGCTCATCCCCTCGTCCAGCGGGGTCACCACGTTCAGCACAGTAATCGGGCAGTCGCAGGTGGAGAGCGCGTGCGCGAGCGCGTCGTCGGCCAGCGGTGACCCGTCGAGCGGTACCAGCACGTGAGAGGCCATACTGGCAGTAGTCGCCTCGGATACAAGTAGTCCGGCGGTGGATCTGGACTCCGCGGCCTGAATCTGGGTGAAATTTAACCTTCCGGGGAACGAAGCTGTCGTAATCAGGCACCCGCATGGCGGAGACGTTCTACAGCGTCCTCGGCGTCGAGTCCGACGCCGACGCCGAGGCGATACGGGACGCCTACCGGGCCCAGGTCAAGGAGACCCACCCGGACGTGAGTGACGACGCCGACGCTGCTGACAGCTTCAAGCGACTCACCGCCGCCCGCGACGTGCTGGTCGACGAGGCGTCCCGCAGCCGGTACGACCGCGTCGGCCACACCGCCTACGTCCGCGACCATCTCGATAGCTCCGCCTGGTCCGTCGAGGACGCGGGGGCGGGGTCCGCGGGGCGCTCGGCCAGTTCGGAGTCGCCGGGTACGTCGAGCCAGCGCAGTACCGACGAGGACGAGAACGCCGAGAACTACCAGCGTTACCGGTCCAGCCACGCCGAAGCCAGTTCGAGTGGCCGCGACAGGTCTCGCCGAACGGGGCGAACCGGACGACGGGAGCGGACCGACCGGACCGCAGGGACCGAGACAGGAAGCAGGAATTCTGGCGGGACCAGCACCACTGACACCGGGACCGGCGGAACCGACACCAGTGACAGCGACGCCAGCGGGAGCGACGCCAGTAGAACCAATCCCAGCGGAAGCGACACCGACGAGTACGGGACGTGGTCGACCGACGCGGGCCAGGATTGGGCCTTCTCGGAGTCGTCGTCGACATCGACGGCGACCGGTGGGCACAGCGCGGACCCGCGCGACCGGGCGCGAGCCGACGGCTGGCAGGCGGCTCACGCGTCGACGAACGCCTACACCCCCTCGGGGTACGAACCGACGGCGGCGGCGACCAGCGACGTGGGTGTCGGGTCACTGCGGGACGTGCTCCGGCAGGTCGGTCCCTGGCTGGCCTTTCACTTCGTGTTCCTGATCAGCGCGTTCGTCACGATCTGGCTGATCATGTCCTGGATCCCGTCGGTCCCGATGCTGTTCGTCTCGCTGTTGTTGCTCGGAGCGACGGTCTTCTTCTCCATCCTCCACATGGTCTCGCAGGTGTACTCCTAGTCGGCTTCCATTCCGTCGGCGATGCGCTTGGCCTCGACGACGCTGACCTCGCCGCTCTCGGACCAGTCGAGCTGGTTGTAGATCGTGCAGTTACGACACTGGTCGGAGAACACGTCCGTCTCCGTCGTGACGTTGCGGCTCTCACACACCCGACAGTGCCAGACTTTCGTCGCCCCCCAGACGAACTCCGAACTCATACACGCCCTGTGGACCGCTACGGCCAAAACTCCCCATCAGACACGCGTCTGACGCCCCCTTCGTATAAAGACACGGGAGTACGGTGCATAATTTATTTAGCATATCGAGCGATTCGAACGGGTGGCACTATGGGACGTGGGGACGAACCGAGGCGAGTTACGAGACGGACGTATCTGCGTACAGTGGGCACAGGGACGGCAGCAGCGGTCGGGTTGGGGGCGACTGCGACCGGCACTGCGGCGGCGTTCGAAGGGTCCTACGCCGGGCGAGTGACGACCCGCGGACACTTCATCGCGCAGTTGTTCCTCGGCGTGGACTACACGGCGGGACACGACCGAACGGATTACGATACCAGCGCCACGATTCCGGGGCTGACCGACGACGCCTCGCCGTCGGAACTGGTGGTGTTCGTCCACCGGTACGACAAGGGCCTGACGGGCGCACTCGAATCGCTCCGGAGCTTCAACGACGGGCTCCGGTCGGCGGGGTACGACGAGGCGCTGATCGGGTACGACTGGGACGCCGACGAGGGTCGCTGGGGCCAGACCGTCGAGATCGCGGACCTGAACGCCGACAAGCTCGGCACGTTCGTTCGGGACTACCGGGACGCCAGCCCGGACACCGACGTTCGGCTGGTCGCCCACGGCGGCGGAGCCAAGACCGTCGCGGAGTGTCTCGAGTTCTTCATGGACCGGGGCTACGACACCTCCGTCAAATCGGTCGACTTCCTCGGCGGGGCCATCGACAACGACTCGGTGGCCACCGACGGCCAGTACGGGCAGGCCATCGCCGAACACTGTGATACCTGTCGCAACTACTACAAGACGGACGACGACTTCCTCGGCTGGACGTACGCCTGGAAGGAGTGGGACAAGGCCGTCGGCGACACCGGCGCGGAAGGCGAACCGCCGGACAACTACGAGGAGTACGACGTGACCGACGACGTGAGCGATCACGACAGCTTCCCGCTGCCCGACGACGGCTGTGTGCCGACCGTCGTGGACAACTGGTCCTGACCGACCGAACGTTCGGTTCGAGAAACGTTTTTGCGCCGCCGCGGACTACCGTCGAGTATGCTCGGACTGCCCTCCATCGCGGTCGAGTTTGTCGGCGCAGGTGCGCTGTTGCTGGCCCTCGGATATCTCATCCGGTTCCGTGAGTGGACCTTCCTGCTCGCCGGCTACGACGAGACGTCGCCGGTCCCCTCGGACGTGGCCGCGAGCGTCGCCGGTAACACTGTCCTCCGGATCGGGGTCGCGGCGCTGGTCGTCGGCGGTGCCTACGCCGTCGCGGACCCGCCCGCCGCCCTGTCGACGGTCTTCGCCGCCGTCGTCGTCCTCGACGTGGCTCGACTGATCTACCGGCTGAACACGTACAGCCCCGACGAGAAGAACCCGACCCCCGGGACGGAGTAGTCCCTAGTAGGACCGCCGGGCCAACAGGTTCCCGTCGGGGTCGTACACCACCACCGAGTCACCCGTGTTGTCCCAGATCGCACGTTCGGACCCCCAGTACAGTTCCGTCTGGGTGTCGTCGCCCGACCCGGTGTAGAGGGTCACCGAGGCGTCCGGATCCAGCGCGAATCCGTCGGGGAACTCGTAGGTGTGGCCCGCGTCGTCTTCGACCCGACAGCCGGTCAAGTCCGCCGGCTCGTCGCCGGTGTTGGTGAACGTGACGTACTCCTCGTTCAGGTTCTCGTGGTCGTCGCCCGGCGCGTCGAACTGGGCCTCCGTGACCTCGATTCCGGAGTCGCCTCCGACCTCGGTTAGTTCGCCGGACGTCACCGTCCCGGTGGACGCCGTGACGGCGGTCCCGCCGTCGGCCTCGGGTGGCTCGGAGAGGCAGAACGAGACCGAATCGTGCGTGTCGAACCCGACGTGGCCGCTGTTCACGATGGTCCTGTCGTCGACGTCGATGTGGACGGTGTACCCACAGGCCGGGAGGCCCGTGGTATCGAGCTTCCAGCTCCCGTTCCGGGTCCCGGTCTGTACGCTCGGGTACGATTCGGAACTGGGGGACGGACTCGGCGGGTTGCTGACGTTTTCGGGGTTCGTGACGCCGATGCTGAGGTCCTGGAAGTGCTCGTCGGTTCCCGTGTACGTCCCGTGGATCGTCACGCCGGCGGTGAAGTCCCCGCAGGCGTCGGCCTGCTCTCTCGTCCCGTCCGGGTGTTCGATCTCGTCGATCGTGATGTTGGCCTCCGGCTGGGTGTTGTCGAGGTTCACGATGACCGTGTCCCGCGTAGTACCGTCGGGACAGGTGACCGTCGGTGTGGAGACGACCGGGCCGCCCGCCTCCTTGGCCTCCAGTTTGATCTCCCAGCGGCCCTCCTTGTCGTGGGTGGGCCACTCCGCGAGCTTTCCGTTTGGGACCCACCGTTGTGGAAGGTCCTGCTGGTAAGTGTAGAAGCCGTCGGGGTCGGTCGTCTGTTCGACATCCATCTCGGTGAGTCCCTGGTACACTCGCAGGCTGAACGCATTCTGGACCGGTCGCCACGGTTTCGATCCCGAACTGGTGTAGGGCCGGACCAGCACGCGATACTTCGTCTGCGGGAACGACGCGGGGCTCACGATCCGCCCGTGGATCGTGACCGTCCGGCCGAAGGGGCTCTCCCTCGCAGTGAAATCCGGCGATCCCTGTGCCTGTCCCGTGGCCATTCCGCTGGGTTGCTCGATCTGGCACGGCGTCATGCTCCCGATGGTCCCGAACTGTGGGACGCCGTCGTCCAGTTCCGGACCCGGTGGCACGTGGACCAGCGTCTCCATCGATTCGCCCCATCGGGGCGTCCAGTACGGGTCCGACGCTGGCGGTTTCTTCTCCCAGGACAGTGTAGCCCGGACCCGGACCAGACTCGCGCCCTCCTCACAGGGCTGCTGTCGGTGACGCAGGTCCGCCGGGGGGAACGCACCGTACACCAGTCCGTCGCCGGGGAGGTTGCTGATGTCGTGGACGCCGACCGACGTGGTGCCGAGGTGAGTCCACTGACTCGTGTCCGGGTCCCACTCCCAGAAGGCGACGTGTTCGTGGCTCCCGTCCGAACAGAGACCGCCCAAATAGCCCGTGGGCCGCTTCACTGTGAACGTCGCGTTGAGACCGTCCCGCGACAGCCCGACGCAGTTCAGTTCCTCGTAGTACGTGTCTCCCTGCTCTTCGAGCAACCCCTGGATCGCTTCCTCGGTGTCGATGTCCAGTTCTTCGATCTGCTCTACGAGGGTGTCGGTGTCGACCTCGTCGATCGCCGTCCCCTCCGTCGCCAGTCCGCTGAGTTGCGGGAACACGAACCGATGTGCCGGAACACTCGTCTCCCGATACTGGTCGACGAGGTCGGGGAGCGCCGTCGACTGCGGGTCCAGCGAGAGCGTCTGGGACAGGTCCAGCCCCGTGGTCAGTTGCTCGGGCAACTGTACGTCGAACATCTCGGGGAGGTCCTCGACCGGGAACGTCGACAGCGGTTCGATCTGGATCCGCGAGTCGAGGACGTTCCCCCAGACCGGAGTGAAATTCGGCGTGCCTGCCGGTGGTCGCCGGTTCCACGAGAGTATCGCCCTGACGCGTGGCAGGTGTGGCTCGGCGCAGAACTGTTCGTCCGGGTCGACCTCCATCGAGACGCCGTATTCGAGGGCCCCGTCGCTCGGCACATCGTACGCTCTGAAACTGGTCACGCCGATGTCCTGCCAGGAGCCGTCGTTGTTCCAGTCGACATAGAACCGGACGTACTCCGGCGTCCCCGACGAACAGATGCCGCCACCGTAGCCCACGTCCCGCTTGACGTGGACGACACCCTCTATGCGCTCCAGCTCGGGCTGGTACCCGACACAGGTTAGCTCCTCGTAGCTCGTATCGCTCTCCAGTGGTTCGACCGCTTCCAGGTCCGCGTCCGGGAGATTCCCGAAGTAGTTCGGATTCTGGCTGACGAGCTGTTTGAATTGCGTCCGTTCTTCGGGCGGTTCCGGGACCTCTTCGCCGAGGTCGGCCGTATCGACTCCGAGATGTTCGAGCGTCGTCCTGTCGAGTTCACCGTGGGCCTCTAGCTCGTTTTCCAACTGGTAGTCGGCGATCGCCTGCCGCGTCTCTTCGTCCAGCCGCCCGTCGAACTCACCCGTCTCGAACCCCTGCTCGCGTAGCTGTTCTTCCGCGTTCTGGACGATTTCACCGTCCGATCCGAATGGTAATGGCACCCATTTTCACCCTCATTAATGTAAATTGAAGTCTATCTTTTAACTATAAATAATCTTGGATGTGATTTTTATTTGATCTTTGTGGTGGTAATTTCGACAACCGTTTTTCCCTGGCCCGACGAGAAGTGGTATGAACGTCCGGGAGATTTCGGAGTTGCGGCCCGACGAGCGGGCCGCGATCTTCGAGCGTGACGCCGGCGTCGACGAGGTTCGCGACGACGTGCGCGAGATCGTCGACCGCGTCCACGAGGAAGGTGACGTGGCGATCCGCGAGTACAGCGAGGAGTTCGACGACGTGTCGGTGGGCAATCTCGACGTGACCGACGCCGCCGAGCGCGCCGTCGAGGAGATCGACGACGGCGTGCGCGAGGCCATCGAGACCGCCGCCGACAACGTTCGCGCGTTCCACGAGCGACAGGTCCCCGACGACTGGCGCGAGGACTTCGACGGCCGGGAGCTGGGTCGCCGGTTCACCGCCGTCGACCGTGCGGGCGTCTACGTCCCCGGCGGCACCGCTGCGTACCCCTCCAGCGCGCTGATGTGCGTCATCCCCGCCAAAGTAGCGGGCGTGGACCACGTCGCGGTCGCGACGCCACCCGCCGAAGAACTCAACCCCGTCACGCTCGCGGCCGTAGAGATCGCCGGGGCCGACGCGGTCTACCAGGTCGGCGGCGCCCAGGGCATCGCGGCGCTTTCCTACGGCACAGAGACCGTCGACCGGGTCCAGACCGTCGTCGGTCCGGGTAACCGGTGGGTGACGGCCGCGAAAGCGGAAGTGCGGGGCGACGTGGAAATCGACTTCCTGGCCGGCCCCAGCGAAATCGCCGTGCTGGCCGACGAGACGGCCGACCCAGAGCTCGTCGCCGCCGACCTCGTGGCACAGGCCGAACACGACACCCACGCCTCCGTCGTCGCGGTCACGGACGATCCGGACCTGGCCGAGGCGGTCGCCGAGGCCGTCGGGGACCAGGCTCCGGGTCGCGAGCGCGAGGAGACGATCCGGGGGGCGCTCGACAACGACGAGAGCGGCGTGTTCCTCGCGCGCTCGATGAGCGAAGCCGTCCTGTTCGTCGAGGAGTACGCGGCCGAACACCTGGCCATCGTCGCCGACGAGGACGAGGCCCTGCTCGACCGCATCGACAACGCCGGCAGCGTCTTCCTGGGTCCCTACTCCCCGGTCGCGGCGGGCGACTACGCCAGCGGCCCGAACCACGTCCTCCCGACCGGCGGCGGCGCACGCCGCTACGGCGGGCTCTCCGTGGATACGTTCCTGCGCTCGACGACCGTTCAGCGGCTGGACGACGACACACTCGGCGACCTCTCGGAGACGATCACGACACTGGCCGAGGCCGAGGGACTGGAGGCACACGCCGAGAGCGTCCGGAAGCGCTTCGAGGACTGACCGCACTCACCGGTGGAGTGACCGGGTGAGCGAGACCACGAACAGGGCGATGAAGAACCCGCCCACGAACCCCTCGAAGGCGGTGAGGGTGTCGACGACCGTGTTGGCTCCCTGCGGCGGGTCCAGTCCCAGACTGGTGAACGACTGGAGGCTGTAGACCAGCGGGTCCGCGACCTGGCTGTTAGCGATGTCGACGCCGACGACGGCGTAGGAGGTCGTGAACAACGAGATGACGGGCAGGTCGTCTTGGCCCGCTTCGAGCGCCTGCTCCTTGCCTTCCTCGCCGACGGTGCCGAGCATGACTCCCTCGCCGTCGGCGAACAGCAGTCTGCCGAGGCGGTCACGGGTCGGCGGTGGGCTGAGCGGGTTGCGCTGGGGAACGGGTCACTGGCTGGCAACACAGTTAACACGCTTCGTCCAGTAGCACCCTCCATGAGCGGAACGTCTGTGGCTGCCGAGACGGAGATCGAGGTCACCGAGACCGCCGCCGAGGAAGCAGTCCGACTACTGGAGAGTGAAGACATGGACACCGACGTAGCCGGATTGCGCCTGTTCGTCCAGCAGGGCGGCTGTGCCGGCCTCTCCTACGGGATGCGGTTCGACTACGAACCCGAAGCCGAGGATACCATCTTCGAACACCACGGTCTACGCGTGTTCGTGGACGAGGCCAGCATGAACTACATCGAAGGTAGCGTCCTGGACTTCGAGGACGGACTGCAGGGCGAAGGGTTCCACGTCGAGAACCCCAACGTCGTCTCCGAGTGTGGCTGTGGCGAGAGCTTCCGGACCTAGTCGGCCAGCTCGAAGGCCACCTCCACTTCGGCCTGGTACTCGCGGTTCTCCGCCGCCGCGATCTCCACGCCCATCTCCTCTACTTCGACCCAGTAGACGTTGTCGAGCGTGTTCTCCGCGCGGTCGACCGCGTCGTCGACCGCCTTGTCGAAACTCTCCGGACTCGTACCGATCAGCGTGATTTTCTTGAAAACCATGGTAATAGCTCCCCGGACCACGTTGTTCGTCGCTTGCCGTGTTAAAACTTAGCACGGGGCGGACGCTTTTGTAGCGAACCGCGGCCAAGCCGTCCCGTGCGCTGAGTCGACCGGCACGGTCGAGGCGGGAGCGCGATCCGCCGTGTCGGGGTCGTCGAGGATCGCCTGCTCACCAGCGGCGAGCGACGGCTCAGACCACGCCGTCGTCCCGGAGGTCCGCCAGTGTCGCCTCGTCCAGCCCCAGCTCGCCGACGTAGATCTCGGCGTTGTGTTCGCCGTGTCTCGGGCCGAGGTGGTCGACGGAGCCCGGCGTGCGTGAAAACTTCGGGTGAACGTTCGCGGTCCGGGTTGGCCCGATATCCCCGTCGTCGACCTCGACGATAGCGTCGCGAGCCTGGTAGTGGTCGTCCGCGACGATGTCGCTCACGTCGTAGATGGGTGCGACGACGGCATCGCCGGCCCGTAACTCCTCGATAGCCTCTTCGGTGGAGCGTTCGGCGATCCACGGGGCGATGTACTCGTCGAGTTCGTCGGCGTGGTCGACGCGGGCGGCGTTGTCCGCGAACCGCGGATCGTCGACGAGTTCGGGGTGGCCGACGATCTCGGCGAGGTTCTCGAAGATCGATTGGGCCGACGCCGAGAGGGCCACGTAGCCGTCGGTCGTCTCGTAGACGTTCCGCGGCGCGGCGTTGGCGTGGTGGTTGCCCAACCGCTCGGACACCGTTCCCTGCTTGTCGTACTTCTCGACCTCGCCGGGGAACATCCGGAACAGCGATTCCAGCAGGCTCACGTCGATTACCTGCCCCTCGCCGTTCCCGGTCACGTCGCGCTCGAACAGTGCCATCAGGAGTCCCTGCACTGCGGTCTGGCCGGCGACCATGTCGGCGAGACTGATCGGCGGGAGGAGCGGCTCTCGGTCGGGGTAGCCGTTGACGTGGGCGAACCCGGACATGGCTTCGGCGGCGGTGCCGAATCCAGGGTCCTCGGCTTTCGGTCCGGTCTGGCCGTAGCCGGAGATGCGGACGACGATCAGTTCCTCGTTGGCCGACTGGAGGCGTTCGGGGCCGAGGTCCCAGCCTTCGAGCGTTCCGGGGCGAAAGTTCTCGACGACGGCGTCGGCGTCGGCGACCAGTTCCAGCGCCAGGGCCTGCCCTTCGTCGGTACTGAGATCGGCCGTGACACAGCGTTTGTTCCGGCCGAGTGACTTCCACCAGAGGCTCGTCCCGTCTTGCTCGGGCGGCCAGTCCCGTATCGGATCGGGACTGTCCGGGTGTTCGACACAGATCACGTCGGCACCGAAATCGGCCAACAGCATGGTCGCGTAGCCACCGCTGACCATTCCCGAGAAGTCGACGACACGCAGGCCGTCGAGGGGGCCCGACGGTCCGTCGGTCGTATCCCTATCGCTCATACGTGGCCCTGGGAGAACCGGCTGGTTACCGTTTGTGTTCCGTCGTGCCCGCGCCGATGAGACTCCCGGTCAGGGTTCGGGGTCGAGGTTGTCGAGGTGGTGTCGCGCCTGCGCGAGCGCGCCGTCGTCATCCTCGGCGAGGTAGTGGCCGACGGCCTGTGCGGCTCCGATCAGGGCCTCGCTGTCGGCCAGCGACACGTCGCCGTCGAGCGCATCGACGCGCTTGCGGTGTTCGCTCAACGAGCTCAGGAGGTCCCGTGCCAGTTCGTCCGGGTCGTCCTTCAGGTAGGTGCGCAACTCGTCGTGGTAGTCCGCGACGGCGCTGGCGTAGGCCAGGCCCCGCGCCGCGCGCATCGACTCCGGGACGGCCGACGGGCCAGGGCGTTCACCCTGATCGGCACCGCGCAGGAGTTCCAGCACGTAGTACTCCTCGTCGTCCTCGATGCGCATGCTCCGGTCCAGCTCGAGCGCGGCGTGGGCGAGTTCGAGTGCAGCGAGATAGGTGTCGCCCAGCGGGCGGAGGTCGCCGGCGTCGATGAAACCCTGCTTGCGCACGTACGCCCGACACTGTTCGCCGGCGTCGGTGGCCAGTTCGGGTAGTGGGTCGTCGTCGATGCGGTCACGCACGTCGGTCAGGTCGAGTGCCACTCCGCTCGCCGTGTGTTCTTTCCGGTCGTCGACGCCGACGCTCCGGAGGCTCCCACACTGGGGACACTCCACACTGCCGGTGTCGTAGTACGACCAGCGCGTGCCACAGGACTTGCACTCCCGGTCCCCGCGAATCTTCATGATTCCCTCTATCGGTGCCAGCTTCAAAACTGGCGCGCTCTCCACAGTTTCGGCTCGCGCGAGTGTGAAAATACTTGACGCTCCCGTCCTTGCGGATGTATATGCGCGACGAAGAGGAAATCCGCGAGCAGTACGAGTTCTTGAAGGAACAACTCGACGACGAGAACATGAACCATCAGGGTGTCAGACAGATGTTCACGTACTACAAGCGGGCCCTCGGATGGGTGCTCGAAGAGGAGTATATCTGATCGGTCACTCTTTTCGGCCCTGGATCGACGGCTGCGTACGACTCACTCGCAGAAATTGAAAAGTAACAGCAAACTCCCGGACGGCGAATAGCATTGGCGTGGCCGGTACATTTAAGTGATTATGGCTACTGCGTTCAGGTGACGCTTCGCTTGGAGGGCCGAAGCGTCAGCGGGGACCAATTCAGGGCGGCAAGCGACCACGCGGGGTCTTTTCACCTCCGCGTGGTCTGCTTTCCATTCGACGCGAACCAGAAACCGAACAGTCGATAGACCGTAGCTATTTGATGTTGAGCGATCCGTCGGAGCCGCTGGTGTCTTCGTCCCACTCCAGTTCGAACTCGATGCTCAGCTCGCCGGGTGCGTCGGTCGGCCCCTCGCGTTCGGCTTTGACCTCGAATTCGACATTCGCGGGCGGTTCCATCGTGACGGACTGATCGCCCGATTCGAGCGTGATCGGTCCCCCGTCGTCCAGTTTGTCGGCCACCGTCCGCAGGTACGTGGCGACATCTTCGCGGCGTTGTACGCGCTCGGTCTCGAACAGCACTTTTTCCGGCATGCGTCTATGATACGGTGCCACGGAAGATAAACGTGGCAGTCAGCGGGCAGGCGACCGCAACGTGACTATCGGCTGAAAGATTGACCAGCGATAGGTTCGTCACTGTTTTCTCGATGTGATACGACGGATTCCGCACGGAATCGACCCGTTGATGCCCGCGGACGTATCGAAGTTCGATATATTTATGATATTCCGACAGTAACTTAGATGTGGACATTACCGATGTACGACCTGACAGGATTCCAGCGTGACCTGCTGTACGTCATCGCCGGCCGGGATGAGCCACACGGGTTGGCAATCAAGGAGGAACTCGAGGAGTACTACGAGAAGGAGATCCATCACGGTCGCCTCTACCCGAATCTCGACACGCTCGTCGACAAGGGCCTGGTCGAGAAGGGGCAACGCGACAGGCGGACGAACTACTACAGCCTGACCCGGCGCGGCCGCCGGGAGATCGACGCCCGGCGCGAGTGGGAAGAACAGTACGTCGACCTCTGAGACGGCTGGCGTGGTGGCGGGTCACGGATCTGTCGGACCTGAGGCCGATCAGTATCCCTGTTTTCGTAGTTCGAGTTACCTGTCCGCTCGCGTGTCGTCGCTGTCAGCGTCGGTGGAATCGCTCTCTTGCTGGTCGTCCGCGGAGCGTTCGGCGTCGTCGTGGGGGCCGCCGTCGGTGACGCCAGGTTCCGTACCGTCCGGTGGCGCGGTCGTCTCCGTTTGCGTCAGGTACGTCGGATCGACTGCGACGGGGCGGATCGTCGTGCCTGCGAGCAGTTCCGGGAGGACGATTCGCGCGAAGTGAAAGACCAGTACGAGGATGATCGGGCCGAGGAAGATGCCGTGCCAGCCAAAGAGCAGGGGACCGAGGATGTACGCGAACATCACCAGTCCGATGTGCAGGTTCCGGCCGGAGACGTACGGTCGGAGGACGAAATCGGGCAACAGGTCGACGATAACGATGGTCACGCCGGCGACGAGCGCGACGAAGCCGAACCCACCGTCCTGGAGATACGCCGCATAGCCGAGATGCCCCAGCATCGGGACGTAGACGATCTTCATGCCCACGACGGGGATGAGACTCGCGACGCCAGTGAGGACGCCCAACAAAGCGGGGTAGGGGATCTGGAGACTCTGCGGGCCCACCAGGTTGAGCAGGTTGAACGAAATCGCGCCGATCGCGCCGGTGACGATGGCGTTGAGGATGTTGCCGAAGAAGATGCTCGCGAAGTCCTGGTCGACCGCCCTGGCGTACGTTTCCAGGACACCGCGGTCGTCGCCGAACTTGAGGAACCAGCGCGACAGGCGACTGCCGTCTTTGAGCATGTAGTACGCGAGCGCGAACATGACGAACAGGTGGAGCAGGCCGTTCCCGATGAAACCGATGTACTCGAGCGCGGCGAACAACGTACTCTGTGCGGTCTCGACACTCGCCTGATCGACCAGAGTTGCGGGGTTCTCGACGATCTCCGACACGTTGGCATACGGTTCGATTAGCCCCATTACCGGACCGAGTTGCTGCCCGTCGAGGTTGTTGAGTTCCTGGAGGGCGATGGCGATGGTGTACGCGAGCAAGGCGACGGCTGGGAGTGCGAAGACGGCAAGCGAGAGGGCGGCAGCGATACTGCGCCGCCGGATGCGCCGCCCAATGCGCTTGTACGCCGGCCGCGTCGCGTAGTAAATGAAGATGGCGAACACGAATGTCCCGATGAACGTGTGTACGACGTAGGCGACGGTCACACCGAACACGGCCGCGAGACCCCACCAGAACGCTCGCGTCCGGTCGACGTCGAAATCGACCATATCCCCTTTTTTGTAGCGTACCTAATAACAACCCCGGAGGGTAGCGGTGGTATCTGGCGTGGTGTTTAAACCGATCAAGGGCGTACAGTAAGGGGTGAGTCCCGTTTTGCAGACGATTCCCGCGCCGCTGGACGCCGAGGTGACGCGGCTCGTGCTGGCAGCGGCCCTGGGGATGTTCCTCGGGCTGGAGCGGGAGTGGGCACAGAAGACGGCCGGCATCCGGACGTTCGCGCTCATCAGTCTGCTCGGTGCTGTCTTCACCGTGCTCGGGATGGAACTCCTGCTGGTCGCCGGTGCCGTGCTGGTGGTCGTGCAGGGTGTCGTCCTCGCGGTCGAGGGGCTGTTGACGGCGGAACAGGGGCTCTCGCTGACGACCTCGGTCTCGATGCTCGTCGCGTACGGCGTCGGGGCGCTGGTCGCCGAGGGGTACCTCGTCGAGGGCGTCACGGTAGCCGTGGTGTCGTCGCTGTTGCTGGTCCTCAAGCGGGAACTCCACAGCTTCGCGTGGGGACTCTCCCGCCAGGAGTTGCGGTCGGCGACTGAGTTCGCCATCCTCGCGTTCGTGGTGTATCCCCTCTTGCCGGCGGGGTCACGGAGCTTCACGGCCGCCGGCCTCACTGTGTCGCTCGAACCCCGTGTCGTCTGGCTGATGGTGGTGACCGTGGCGGGCATCGGGATCGTCAACTACGCCATCGTCCAGACCTACGGCAGTCGCGGGATCGCCGTGACGGGCTTTTTCGGCGGGCTGGCCTCCTCGACGGCCGTGGTCGGGACGATGCTCGATCACGTCCGCCAGCACGACCGGGCGACCTCCTACGCGGTGGCCGCCGTGTTGCTGGCCGACGCGGCGATGGCCCTCCGGAACCTCGTCATCGCCCTCGTCTTCACGATCCAGTCGGGGATCCTGCTGGGTGCGGTCGTCCCGCTGGGGGCCGTGATCCTCGGGAGCGTCGCGGTCGCTGCCTACACCGCCGACTGGCGCGAGTCCGTCGACGTCGACCTCCAGAGTCCGTTCTCCCTGCGCCGGGCGCTCGGGTTCGGCGTCGTCTTCCTGTTGATCGTGCTGGCCGGGAGCGTCGCACGCCAGCTGTTCGGCACCGCCGGGTTCTACGCGACGGCGGCCATCTCGGGGTTCGTGTCCAGCGCGGGCGCGACGACTTCTGCCGTCATCCTGTATCGCGGTGGCTCGCTCACCGGCCCGGAGGCGGTGTTCGCCATCCTGCTCGCGACGGCTGCGAGCATCCTCGTCAAGGCGGGTCTGACCGTCGCCAGCCCGAACCGGCAGTTCGCGTATCGAGTCGCCGCCTGGAGCCTCGCGCTCATGCTCGGGGCGACGCTCGTGACGGTCGCGACGGCAGCCTGACGACCGCCCGAGGGGACGACGGGGTCTGCAAAGGTTGCCGAAACCGGACGAATTATTTATCGGATCGGCAACCGAACTGGAGTCATGGACCGGGACAGCGTCGAGCCGCAGGTCGAGAAGCTGCCTGGCGAGCGCGCGCGGAAACAGGTGGCCGACCACCACGAGACGGCCGCGCCGAGTACGTACGTCTACGAGTTCGTCTGGGACCATACGGCACCAGCGGCCGGCCCGTTCTGTACGGACGTGGACGGCAACGTCCTGATGGACTTCACCGCCCACGTCGGGGCGGCACCGCTTGGCTACGACAACCCGACCCTCCGGGAGCGCCTCGACGAGTTCGACCTGACCGATCCCACGAAGATCGCCGGCCAGGACTTCTACGCGGCCAGCGGCCCGCCGGGCGACGCGCCGATCCCCGGCCCGGCGGACCTGATGGACCGGCTCGTCGACGTGTCCGACCACTACGGCATGGACACCGTCTTCCTCTCGAACAGCGGCGCGGAGGCGGTCGAGAACGCCATCAAGATCAGCTACGACCACACCGCCGGGAAGTACGCGATCACGTTCGAGGGGGCCTTCCACGGCCGGACGCTCGGCGCGCTCTCGCTCAACCGGTCGAAAGAGGTCTATCGGCGGCGGTTTCCCGAAATCTCGGCCGTCCACGACGTGCCCTTCTGTACCGACCGGACCTGTGATCCGGGGAGTTGCGGGTGTGGGTTCTTCGTCGAGGACGGATCGCGGCTCCGGCGGATGCTCGGGCCCGGCGGGTACGTGAACCCCGAGGAAGTGGCCTACGTCATCGTCGAACCGGTGCAGGGCGAGGGTGGTTATCGGTTCCCCAGCGACGCGTTCGTCGCGGAGCTGGCGGCGGTCGTCGACGACCACGACCTCCTGCTGGTGGCCGACGAGATCCAGTCGGGGATGGGGCGCACGGGGACGTTCTGGGCGTCGGATCACTACCCGTTCGACCCGGACGTGATCGCGGCGGCCAAGGCTCTCCGCGTGGGCGCGACCATCGCCAGCGAGGACGTGTTCCCCGACGCGGAGAGCCGACTCTCCTCCACTTGGGGCGCGGGCGACCTGCTGGCCTGCGCACAGGGGGCGATCACCATCGACGTGATCCGGGAGCAAGGACTCACGGGCAACGCCCGCGAGCGGGGGCGCCAGTTCCGGGAGACGTTCGACGGCGGGTCCGCGGTGACCGACGTGCGCGGCAAGGGGCTCATGCTGGCCGTCGAATTCGATACGAAAACGCGCCGCGACGACGTGATGGACGCGGCCTTCGCTCGCGGCCTGCTCACGCTGGGCTGTGGCCGAAAGACGCTCAGAGTCCTCCCGCCGCTGGACGTGACCGAACGGGAGATCGACCTCGGTGCGAGCCTGCTGGGAGCGGCCGTGGACGCCGCCAGTTGATCCGGCACCTGTTGCCGGTTCGGTCCCGAAGTCTGACGAACATTTACATAGTGTGGTGTGGTACCATTACCCATGTCTTCGGAACCAGCCGGAACGGACGACG
Organism: Halorientalis regularis; assembly: GCF_023698535.1. Taxonomy (GTDB): domain Archaea; phylum Halobacteriota; class Halobacteria; order Halobacteriales; family Haloarculaceae; genus Halorientalis; species Halorientalis regularis. The sequence continues at coordinate 147,360 of NZ_JALJCL010000008.1, read as the reverse complement.
GTGCCGGGCCGCGGGTACAGGAGTTCGCGGTCACGCAGAACAACACGTTCGAGTTCATGTCGGGGCCGCTGACGGGAATCTCCTGTCCCTGCTGTTTCAAGGATATGTTGTTGAAAGACGTGATCCGACTCGGTGAGTGTAACAGCTGTGGCGCGGGCCTGGAGCTGTCGCTGACGGCCGAAACCGACGATTCGGGGTAGGAGTCGTCGCCCCGCGAAGCGAGCGATTAGAACTGGTACCGTCGGTCGTCTTTCTGCTGTTGCTGTGGGAACTGACCGCCGGTCATCTCCTCGAAGGTCATCCCGGAGAGGTACTCGTCGTAGGTCACGTCGTAGGCGTTCCGGAGGTGGAAATCGAGGTTCCCGGTCTCGACGGCGGTCTGGAACTGCATGTGGACGGCCCGCCGGACCAGTTCGCCCACGTCGTCGGGCTCCATTGCGGCGACGAGCATCGCGAGTTCGTTTCGCGTCTCCCGGTCCAGGTCCACGTCGAGGGACTCGCCCAGGTCCGTGTAATTGGCTTCCACGTCGTCTTTGAGATCGTCGAGGCTCATGACGGGAACGTGGCGATGCCCGAGGAAACCCCTTTCGGCTGGTCACGACCGCCCGTCTCCGCCGGAACCGTTTCCCGATTCAAAGTGTCAATATACGCTCACTAACCGTTGTAACTATGACAGATAATCGAACGGAGAAATCTCGACGAGGTGGATCGGTCACGCGGCGACGAGTGCTCGCGACCGCGGGAGTTGCGACGACTGGCGCAATCGCGGGTTGTGCTGGCGACTCCAGCGGGACGTCGACCGATGCCGGAGACGACGGGGGCGACGGTGACGGGGACAGTGGAACGCCGACGGACACGGGCCCACGGACGAGCGGGGGTATCGAGGTTTCCGGGGAGAGTACCGTCGGCCCGCTCGTCGTCGACGGACTGGAGCGTCAGGGTGGGAACGAGGACAAGGTGGTCATCGTGACGACCGTCCGAAACGCGGGCGAGCAGACGACGGACGTCTTCGAGTACAACTACGACCTGGCGCTGTACGACGCCGACGGGGCGGAGATTGGGACGAACACCGGGTTCGGGACGACCAGTGAACCGAGGTCGCGCCCGGCGAGTCGGCGGCGATCAACGTCAGCAAGTCGGTCGAAGGCGACGTGTCGGCGGTCGCCCGCGCCGAGGTCACGGTCGGCTGCGAGGGGATGTTCGCGGCGGGCTCGTGCTGTGAATCTTGATCGGACGGCGGCGGGTCCGGTCCCGAACCGCCACGCGTAAGCGGAGATCGGCCCTACGTCGTGTCGATGAGTGAGGACGCCCCTGCGGCGCTGTCCGGGGTGGACGAGACGGCCGTCAGGACGGCGCTGATCGAGTGGTACGAGGGAGACCATCGGGACTACCCCTGGCGGCGGACCGAGGACCCCTACGAAATTCTTGTTTCGGAGGTGATGAGCCAGCAGACCCAGCTCGACCGCGTGGTCGACGCCTGGGAGGCCTTCATCGACCGCTGGCCGACCGTCGCCGACTTGGCCGCGGCCGACCGCGCGGACGTGGTCGGATTCTGGACCAGTCACAGCCTCGGCTACAACAACCGCGCGAAGTACCTCCACGAGGCCGCCGAGCAGGTCCTGACCGAGTACGACGGCGAGTTCCCACGAGACCCCGACGAACTCTCCGAGTTGATGGGCGTCGGTCCCTACACCGCCAACGCGGTGGCCTCGTTCGCGTTCAACAACGGGGATGCAGTCGTCGACACGAACGTCAAGCGCGTCCTCCACCGCGCCTTCGACGTGGACGACGACGACGACGAGTTCGAACGGGCAGCCCGGGAACTCATGCCCGAGGGGCAGTCCCGGGTCTGGAACAACGCCATTATGGAACTGGGGGGGGTCGCCTGCGAGAAGACGCCCTCGTGTGACGCGGCGCGGTGTCCCTGGCGGGGGGTCTGTCACGCCTACGAGACGGGCGACTTCACCGCGCCGGACGTGCCCACTCAGCCCGAGTTCGAGGGGAGCCGCCGGCAGATGCGCGGCCGTGTCGTGAGCGCGCTCAAGGACGACCGGGAACTCGCGCTCGACGACCTGGGGCCGAAAGTCCGCGTCGACTACGTGCCAGATGGGGAGTACGGTCGCGAGTGGCTTCGCGGCCTCCTCGCGGATCTGGCCGACGACGGGTTGGTGTCGGTCGACGAGCGCGACGGCGATACCGTCGCCCGGCTCCGGAAGTAGCCGGCGGACTCACTCCTCGGTGACGCCGACGACCCACCGCCACCGCTGTTCGAGGGTCCCCTCCAACTCGGCCAGCAGTTCGCTGGCTCGCTCGACCCGGGCCTCGGTCGGGAGCCCGGGGTAGAGCCGTGCCGCCATCGCCGGGATGGCGTGAAACTGTCGCACGTCTTCCGCCGTCGTCGCGAACCGCCAGACACCAGTCTCGACGGCGAACGCGTCTTCGAGCGCCGTCCGAACCGCGCCCGCGTCGGCCGGCGACCGGGACTCCCGGTCGAGGTCGGCGAACACGTCGGTCCCGTCGGCTCGCACCCAGCCCAGCGGGGCGACGGCCCCGACCACACCGCCCGGACGGAGGACACGCGCGGCCTCGTGGGCCGCGGCCGCGGGTTCGGGCGTGAGAAAGAGCGAGGCGGTGAAGGCCACGGCGTCGAACGCCCCGTCGGTGAAGGGGAGGCTGTCGAAGTCGGCCTGAGTACGCTCGCCGACCGCGACCCGCCGAACCATCTCGTGGCTGAGATCGAGCGCGACCGGCCGCGCGGCGCGGTCGGCGAACACGCGGGTGCTGATACCCGTTCCGGCTCCGGCGTCGAGGATCGCGTCGAACGCGTCGGTCCGCCGGCGCATCTCCGCCCGGAGGAGCCGCGCGAGCGCGGTGAACCGGCCGGTTCGGCGCTCGTATGCGTCGTACGCCGAGACACTCTCGTCGAAGTTCGTGCGGACGGCCGTTTTCATACGCCTGTCCAGGGGTAGCGCCGCAATAGTGCTTGTCAATCCTCGACCGCTGGGCCGCCACCGACCTGTGCCTCCCGGCTCTCGCTCCAGCCGCCGCCGATCTCGAGCAAGTACCCCGCTCTCGGTCCCCTGGCTCCGTGAGTGGGCCGACCGGTGTTCGATCCCAACGGACCACCCCGAAGACGGTCCCGGACCCGCCCGACCCGGCCGGTGTTTAACTCCACGCGGTGCAACTGGGCCGGTATGTCACGACCATGCGTCGTCGCGATCTGTGGGAGCCTCCGCGAGGAGAGCCACACTCGCAAAGGCCTCGGACACGCCCTCGATCGGGCCGCCGAGACCGGCGGCGAGACGGAACTGCTCGACCTCCGGGAGTGGGATCTTCCCGTCTACGACGCCGACGCGAGCGACGCCGGTGGCGCGGCGGCGTTCACGGCCCGGGTGCGCGAGGCGGACGCCATCCTGCTCGGGACGCCCGTCTATCACGGGTCCTACGCCACGCCGCTGAAGAACGCCCTCGACTACTGCGGGTTCGACGAGTTCGAGAACAAGACCGTCGGCCTGCTCGCGGTGGCGGGCGGGAGTTTTCCGATTACCGCGCTGGAACACCTGCGCTCGGTCTGTCGCGCGCTGAACGCGTGGGTGCTCCCACACCAGGCCGCGATTCCGAAAGCCAGCGACGCCTTCGAGGGCGACGCTTCGGACTGGCGGTTCGTCGACGAGCAGGTGGCCGACCGGGTGGCGGTGCTGGGCGAACGCGCCGTCGAGTACGCGACCATCGAACCCGACCCGCCGTGTCTCGAGAGCAGGGAAAACGTCGGGGCGGACGACTGAGTGCCGGTCACCGAGCGCAATCGGAACCCGCAACCGTCAAGCCCGGACGCTCCCAACTGCAGGTGTGACCCAGTGGGTCGAGAATCCGACGGGCGGGCGGGACCGCGGCCCGCTCGCGCTCGCGCGAGCGTGGGCCGAGGTACTGGTTCGTCCCCGCCGGTTCTTTCGGGCGGGTGTCGCGCCGGGTGACCAGGCCCCGGGGCTGATCTTCGCTGCCGTCGTCGTCCTGATCGAGGAACTGACGCGGCTGGCACTGATCACGAACGTCTATCCGGTCGTCGCCGGTCAGCCGGTCGCTTCCCGCGCCCTGTTTCTCGCCCTCGCCGTCGTCCTCGTGATGCCCGCGACGTTGCACCTGACGGCGGCGCTCCAGACGCTGATCCTGATGGCGACCGCACCGAACCGTGGCGGCGTCAGCGAGACGGTGCAGGTCCTGGCGTACTCGACCGCCCCCTGCGTGTTCGCCGGCCCGGCGATTCCGGGACTACGGGTAGCCTGCACAGCGGTCGGGGCCGTCTTGCTCGTCGTCGGGACGGCCGAGGTCCACGACCTGCCCTACTGGAAGGCAGTGCCGGCCGTCGCGGTGCCGGCGGCCATCGTCTTCGGCTACGGCTTCCGCGGGTTCGGGGCCGCGAGTACGGTGCTGACCGACGCCGGCGTCTCCATACCGTTTTAATTGTCGGCGGGCGAACGCCCGGTATGCTCAGTCTGGAACTCGACGAGTTCATGGTCGAACTCAAAGAGGGGTCGATCAAGAACGTGGGGCCGGCGAACAAGGACGCGACCGCGAAACTGTACGACGTCGACGGGGTGGACGTGCGGGAGTTCGGTGACAAACGGGTGAAACTGGCCTTCGAAGACGGGGCGGGCAACGAGATCGAGATCGCACTGTTTCCCGAGGAGGCCGAGGAGATCGCTCGCGGCATCGAGATGCTGGAAGACGAGAGCGAGGTTTTCGAGTGAGCGGCCAGGGCCCGTGGGACGGTAGTTCCTGACGGGTGTCGGTGCGCGCTCGGAGGGTGACGAGATTCCCGGCGCGATTCGACAACAGTTTTAGGCCGGGTCTGTTTGCTTCCGGTAATGGGAAGCTGTATCATTTGCGGAACGTCTGTCGAAGGGCACATCTGCGAGACACACCAGCAGGACGTGGTCTTCGAGTTCCGCGGTACGAACGCAGACCAGCTGACGCCGGGGCGATTCTACCGAGGGACGGTCGACGGGTACGCCGAATTCGGCGTGTTCGTCGACATTGCGGACCGGGTGACCGGTCTCCTCCACCGGAGTGAACTCGAACAGCGGCTGGAGAGCCTCGAGTGGGAGCCGGGCGACACCGTCTTCGTCCAGGTCAAGAACGTCCGAGACAACGGGAACATCGACCTCGGGTGGTCGATCCGCCAGTCCGAACGCGAGTTCCGCGGCACGCTGATCGACGACCCCGAGGAGGATTCCGCCCTGTTGAAAGAGAATGTCGAAGACGACGAGGGCGGCGATGACGACGGGCCAGTCCGCCATACGGTGGGACAGGTCCCCGACAAGAGCGAGCGCGACGACACGCGGGAGACGGGCCAGACCGGCGCACCCGCAACCGAGGACTCCGAGTCCGAGGAAACCGAGACCGAGGCAGCGACAGAGACCGCCGACGCCGGCGGTTCGGGTGGCGGGGCCGTCGTCGAGACCGAACCACAGACCGACGGCGAGCAGTCCGCCGTCGAACTGACGCAAGTAGCCGTGGCGACCCTCGAGGACCGCGTCGGGAACGACGTGCGTATCGAGGGCGAGATCGTCGACATCCGCCAGACCAGCGGTCCGACCGTCTTCGAGCTTCGCGACGAGACCGGCGTCGTCGACTGTGCCGCGTTCGAGGAGGCCGGCGTGCGCGCCTATCCCGAAGTCGAGGAAGGCGATCTCGTCAGGCTCGACGGTGAAGTCCGCCGTCGCCGCGGCGAACTCCAGATGGAGACCGAGGCGCTGGTCGTGCTCGAAGACGACGAACACGCCGCCGTCTCCGAGCGGATGGCCGACGCGCTGACCGAGCAGGCGCGCCCCGAGGACGTCGAACCGCTGGCCGAGGATCCCGCGGTCGACGCCGTCATCGACGGCGTCCGCGAGGCCGCGACCGCGATCCGTCGGGCCGTCCTCGAAGATCGGCCGGTCGTCGTCCGGCACAACGCCACCGTCGACGGCTACGTCGGCGGCGTCGCGATCGAGCGCGCGACGCTCCCGCTGGTCCGCGACCAGCACGGTGCGGCCGACGCGGAATACCACTACTTCGACCGCCGACCACTCGAAGACGGCGTCTACGACATGCAGGACGCCACGCAGGACGTGACGGGGATGCTCGACAACCGCGAGCGCCACGACGAGAAACTCCCGCTGTTCGTGTTCGTCGCCGCGGGCGCGACCCGCGAGTCGATGGACGGCTTCGACCTGCTGTCGGTGTACGACGCCGACCGCGTGGTCCTCGATTCCGCCGAGGCCGATCCCGAGGTCGGGGACACCGTCGACACGCTGGTCTCGCCGTCGCTGACCGACGCCGAGGACGCGACGACCGCGACCGCGATTGCCGCGACCGTCGCCGCCCACGTCGACGAGGACGTGCGCGCGGAGATCGGTCACCTGCCCGCCGTGAGCTTCTGGGAGGACGCGCCCGAATCCTACGTCGATCTGGCCGCCGAGACGGGGTACGACGAGGACGACACGCGCGAGATCCGCGAGGCCATCGCACTGGAGGCGTACTACCAATCCTACGAGGACAAGCGCGAACTGATCGCCGACCTCCTCTTCCCCGAGACCGACGACGAGCGCGGACTGGCGGGGCACGTCAGCGAGCAGTTCCGGACGAAGATGGACGCGGAGATCGAGACCGCCGAGGCGAATCTCGAACACCGTGACGTGGGTAAACTCGACGTCGCCGTCCTCGACACGGACGCGTTCGCTCACCGCTACGAGTTCCCGCCGACGAACCTCCTGCTGGACGAACTGTTCCGCCGCCACCGCGACGACGTGGACGTGGTCGTCGGCCTCGCGTCCGACGAACTCTACCTGCGCTCCACCTCGGCACTCGACGTACGCGCGGTCGCCGCGACCGCCGCCGAGGACGCGCCCGACGCCGGACTCCACGCCAAGAGCACCCGCGACGGCTGTCTGGAGTTCCTCTCGGGCGAGCGCGACGCCGTCCTCGACGCCGTCCTCGACGCGGTCGCCGACGTGGCGTAGAGCGTCGGTCTGTCAGCCGTCGAAACGACCTCAGATCGACTTTTTCGAGACGTTCCACTCACCACTGGCAGCGTTGAGTTCGAACCGCCGACTGCCCCGTTCCGAACTGATAGTGACCGCCGGTCGAGAAATCTCGTACCGATTGACCATCGCCAGTTCGATCTCCTCCCGAACGGTGTCGAACCGCAGCGTCTGCCGCCCGTTCGCGAAGTAGACGCCGACGCGCATCGCCGACCGCTGTGACGTCGGTTCGAACGCACAGAAGATCGTCGACTCACCGTCGAGTTCGACTTCACCGTTCGTTCGGTTCGCCAGGGCGTGGAAATCACGTCTGAACGGCTCTCGTATCTCTCCGTCGGCCCAGATATCGTCCATGTGCAACGCCTTCCGCACCCCTTCGTGGCCTACCCAAATCAAGATATGGCCGAAATCGAAGCCGACAACCGACACCCGGTGGCTCTTCGTACCGGTAGCCCGAGCCGACACCCTTATTCTCGCGACGCGTCCACTACTGACCACGCGGCAATGAGCACGGAGACGACCGACCCGACCGAGACGGAGGCGTTCGAGCAGGTCTGTGAGGAACTCGTGAACCGGATCCTCGCGGGCGAGTTGGAACGCGACGAGGTCGAGCAAGCCAAACTGGAAGTCTGTTCGGAGTTCTCCTCGCCGAAGGTCCCCAAGAACTCCGAGTTGCTCGACTACGTGCCCTTCGAGCGCCGGGAAGAACTGGAAGAAGTCCTCCAGCGCAAGCCCGTCCGCACGGCGTCGGGCGTCTCTCCCGTGGCCATCATGACTTCGCCCAAGCGGTGTCCCCACGGGAAGTGTCTCTACTGTCCCGGCGGGCCGGACTCGGAGTTCTCCAGCGCCCAGAGCTACACGGGCCACGAACCCGCGGCGGCCCGGGGCAAGCAGAACGACTACGATCCCTACGGGCAGGTCACGCTCCGGCTCGAACAGCTTCGAGAGATCGGACACCCCGTCGACAAGGTCGAACTCATCCTGATGGGCGGGACGATGACCGCCCGCTCCCACGACTACCAGGAGTGGTTCGTCAAGCGGGCCATCGAGGCGATGAACGACTACGACGCCGACACCCAGCCGGAACCCGCCGAGGGCGAGAGCTTCGCCGAGGACCCCGAGAACGTGGAGTTCAGCTACCTCGAAGACGTGATCGCCGAGAACGAGGTCGGCGACGTGCGCAACGTCGCGACTACGTTCGAGACCAAGCCCGACTGGTGTGACCCCGAGCAGATCGACCGGATGCTCGATCTGGGCGGCACGAAGGTCGAGGTGGGCGTCCAGACCACGTTCGAGCGGATCAACCGCGAGATGCATCGCGGGCACGGCGTCCAGGCCTCCATCGACGCCAACCGCCGCCTGCGGGACTCGGGGTTCAAGGTCGGCTTCCACATGATGCCCGGCCAGCCCGGGATGAGCAAGGAGATGTGTCTGGAGGACTTCCGCCGGATCTTCGAGGAGCAGGAGTGGCGGCCCGACTACCTGAAGATCTACCCCACGCTGATCGTCGAGGGAACGGCGACCTACGACATGTACCATCGCGGGGACTTCGAGCCGCTGGGCAACGAGGCGGCCGCCGAACTGGTCGCGGAGATCAAGTCGATGATTCCGGAGTACACGCGCCTCCAGCGCGTCCAGCGGGACATCCCAGCGGACTTCATCGAGGGCGGCGTCTGGAAGTCCAACCTCCGGCAACTGGCCCGCCAGCGGATGGACGAACACGGCTGGACCTGCGACTGCATCCGCTGTCGCGAGGTCGGGATGAACGACGAGGAGCCCGAACAGGTGGAACTGCAGGAACTGACCTACGAGGCCGGCGGCGGCACGGAACACTTCCTCTCATTCGAGGACCCCGAGAAGGACCTCTTGATCGGCTTCTGTCGGGTGCGGTTCCCGAACGACCCCGTCAGGAAAGAGCTCGAAAACGCCGCGCTGGTGCGGGAACTCCACGTCTACGGGAGTCAGGTCGGAGTGGGTCAACAGAGCGGGGCCGACCAGCACCAGCACCGGGGCTACGGCCGGCGACTGCTGGCGCGGGCCGAACAGCTCGCGGTCGAGAACGGCTTCGAGAAGCTGTCGGTGCTGTCGGGGATCGGCGTGCGGCAGTACTACCGGGAGAAACTGGACTACTACCAGGATGGGCCGTACGTGTCCAAGCGGCTCTGAGGCGTTCTGACGCGCGCTACAGCGCGGATTCGCCCTCGCTGCCGAGCGAGACGTAGTGGCTTCCGCGCAGTACGTCGACGCCGATGAACACGAGGACGAGGCCCCCGACGATGCCGGCGATCAAAAAGGTGTACTCCATCGACGTGGCCGTGCCTTCGATCACCGGGTTCAACAGCGTCAGCGGGAACCCGACGCCGAGGAACACGTCCGCGCCGCCGACGAACTGGTGCCAGGAGATGATCCAGTCGCCGACCTCGAGTTCGTCACGTTTGGCCGCGACGACGAACAGCAGGCCGCCGAGCCCGAGCAGCAGGGTGCCGATGGCGTTGTAGGGGTCCTCGACGATGCCCAACAGGAGTGTCGGGAACGAGGTTACCGCCAGGACGACGCCGGCGAACAGGTAGATTCTCCGTCGCATGGCCCTACCTCCCCGCCCCAGGGCAAAGAAGCTCCCGACAGCGGCCGGGAGGACGGTCGTACGGAAACCGAAGGCAGGGGGTACTTTGACCCTCGCACCCGAATCACCGGTATGGCTGACGATATCGCAATCGTCGGGGCCGGCGCAGCGGGCGCGGGTGCCGCCTACGCGCTGGCCGACGCTGACGCGACGATCACCGTCTTCGAGAAGAGCCGGGGGGTCTGTGGCCGCGCGGCGACGCGCCGCCGCGACGACTGCCGGTACGACCACGGCGCGAACTACCTGAAGTCCGACGACGACCGTGTCTCAGGACTGGTAACCGAGGAACTCGACACGGAGGGGCTGGTCGACATCGCGGAACCGGTCTGGGTGTTCGACGCCGACGGCGAGATCTCGGAGGGGCGGGACGCCGACGACCACAAGTGGACCTACGAGTCGGGGATTACTCAGCTGGCAAAGCGGCTCTTCGACCGGACCGACGCGACGGTCGAAAACGGCGTCCGCGTGTCCGAACCCGTCCGCGAGAACGAGGGCTGGCGGCTCTACGACACCGACCACGAGGATCTGGGCCACTTCGATGCCGTCCTGCTCACGCCACCGGCCCCCCAGACCGCGGATCTGCTGGGCTGTGCGAACTGGGAACACAAACTCTGCCGGGAGTTACGCGAAGCGGTCGCCGTGGTGCCATATCGGACCATCGTCACGGCCGTCCTGCACTACCCCTTCGAGATGGACCGACCATACTACGCGCTGGTCAACACCGACGACGAACACGACGTAGGCTGGCTCTCCCGCGAGGAGTGCAAGGACGGGCACGTCCCGGACGGCGAGAGCCTGCTGATCGTCCAGATGAGCCCCGACTGGTCGGTCGACCACTACGACGACGCCGACGAAACGATCACCACCGACGCTGCCGAGCAGGCGGCCGACCTGCTGGACGACCAGCGACTGACCGATCCGGACTGGACGGACACCCAGAACTGGCGCTACGCGCTGGCCGACGACGGTGTCGCCGACGAGGTAGTCGACCGGGCGGCCGACCACGGCCTCTACCTCGCGGGCGACTGGGTGGCCGGCGAAGCCCGCGTCCACGCCGCCCTCCGGAACGGCCTGGAGACCGGCGCGCGGATTGCCGACCGCTGACCCCCATTCCCGAACATCTGCGAAAACGTACCAGATTTCTGGTTTTTGTGATGGGTATTTAAGTCGGAGCCAAAAAACCGTGTACGTCAATGCTACGCGGGAGACGGGACGACGTACCACGGAACGCGCATCGAGACGCAGTGATCGCTTCGACTGATGCCGTCGGTTCGACGACGCGGCGGGGGCGTTCGCCGTGATCGTCGGGGTTCCGACCGAGACGGCCGACGGCGAGAAACGGGTCGCGCTGACGCCGCCTGTCGCCGAAGACCTCGTGGAGGACGGGCACGAGGTCTGTGTCGCCAGCGGTGCGGGCGAGGGGGCGACGTACGCGGACGCCGACTACGAGGCGGTCGGCTGTGAGGTCCTCGACGACCGGGAGGCGGTGTTCGAGCGAGCCGAGGTCCTCTTTCAGGTTCGCGGCCTCGGCGCGACCGATACCGGGACCGACCCCTACCGCGAGGGGCAGGCCGTCGTCGGCCTGCTCGGCCCGTACGAAGTTGCCGAGGACACGCTGGATGACCTGGCCGACCGGGGCGTCAGCGCGTTCTCGCTGGAGTTGATGCCCCGGATCAGTCGCGCCCAGAGTATGGACGCGCTGTCCTCGCAGGCGAGTCTCGGCGGCTACCAGGCCACACTCATGGCCGCCGAGGAACTCCCCAAGATGTTCCCGATGGAGATGACCGCCGCGGGGACGATCCAGCCGGCCGAAGTGTTCGTCATCGGCGCAGGGGTGGCCGGGCTGAAGGCCATCGCGACCGCCGAGCGACTCGGGGCCAGCACGAAGGGCCACGACGTGCGCCTCGAGGTCAAACGCGAGGTCGAGAGTCTCGGCGCGGACTTCGTGGAACTCGAACTCCCGACCGAGGAGTCGGGCGACGAGGAGGGCTATGCCGTCGAGATGGGCGAGGAGTTCTACGCCGAACAGCGCAGACAGATGGAGCGGGTCGTGCCCGAATCCGACGTACTGATTACGACCGCCGCGATTCCCGGCCGACCAGCACCCGAGATCGTCACGACCGAGATGATCGAAGACATGGACCCCGGATCGGTCGTCGTCGACCTCGCGGCGGAGACGGGCGGCAACTGCGAACCGACCGAGGCCGGCGAGACCGTCGAGGTCGACGGCGTCCGGGTCCACGGGCCGACCGATCTGCCCTCGCGGGTCAGCCACACCGCGAGCCAGCAGTACGCGAACAACTGCAAGCACTTCCTCGACAACCTGCTCGACGAGGAGGGCGACCTGGACTTCGACTTCGAGGACGAGATAATCGACTCGACGCTGCTGGTCCACGACGGAACGGTGCGGAACCCACATCTGGACGACGGCGGTGAGGACGAGGGGGAGGAAAGCGAAGACGGTGCGGAGGAGGCAGCGGCGGACGAATCCGACGCGGACGACGCCGCGGCCGACGGTGGCGGTGATTCCGCCGACGGTGACGGAGGTGACGGCGATGGCGACTGAGCTGTCGGCGTTCGTCACTAACCTGACGCTGTTCGTGCTGGCGGCCTTCGTCGGCTACGAGATCATCACGAAGATTCCGACGAATCTGCACACGCCGCTGATGTCCGGGGCGAACGCGATCTCCGGCATCACGCTCCTGGGATCGGTCGTCGTCGCCGGGGCCGGGGAGAACACGCTCGCGACCGCGCTGGGCTTCCTCGCGGTCGTCATGGCCACGATCAACGTGGTCGGTGGGTACCTCGTGAGTCACTTCATGCTCGACCAGTTCCGGGGAGGTGGTAACTGATGGCGGGAGTTCTCGCTCAGTACCTGCCCCCGGCGGCCCTGCAACTGGCCTACCTGATCGCGGGCATCCTGTTCATCCAGGGGCTCCGGGACATGACCCATCCCCGAACTGCGACCCGCGGGAACCAGATCTCCGCGGCGGGGATGTTCCTCGCCGTCGTCGTGACGGCGCTGTGGTTCGACATCCTCTCCCCGCTGATCCTCGGGGCTGGCCTGCTGGTCGGCGGCGGGATCGGCGTCTGGCTGGCCGTCACCGTCGAGACGACGGAGATGCCCCAGCTCGTCGGGCTGTTCAACGGGTTCGGCGGCGGCGCGTCCGCGCTGGTCGCCGGCGCGGAACTGATCGACGTACTCGCCGTCGGCGACTCCCTCACGATCGGCCTGACGGCCACCGCGGCCATCGCCGGCATCATCGGCTCGGTCACCTTCTGGGGCAGTCTCGTCGCGGCGGGCAAGCTCCACGGGCTCGTCGGTGACTCGCCCGTGAGCACGAACGTCGGCCACGCGATCAAGGTCCTCTTTCTCGGGGCCGCGGTCGTGGCCGGTCTCGTCCTCGTGATCCAGCCGGATGCACTGGGCAACGCGCCCATGGCGTCGTGGGTCCCGTCCTACTGGGTGCTGGTCGCCGCCGCGTCGATCCTCGGGATCTTCCTCGTGGTGCCCATCGGCGGTGCTGACATGCCCGTCGTCATCGCCCTGCTGAACTCCTACTCCGGCCTCGCGGCCGCGACGACGGGGTTCGTGCTGGGCAACACCGCGCTGATCATCGCTGGGACGCTCGTCGGCGCGTCGGGGCTGATCCTGACGGTCATCATGTGCGAGTCGATGAACCGTTCGCTCACCAACGTCCTCTTCGGCGGTCTCGGCGGCGACGACGGCGACAGCGAGGAGATGGAGGACATCTACGAGGGCAACATCCAGGAGACTTCGCCCGAGGAGGTCGTCATGCTCCTGGAGACTGCGGATCGGGTCGTCGTCGTTCCCGGCTACGGGATGGCGGTCGCACAGGCCCAGCACGCCGTCGCGGAACTCGTCGAGTTACTTGACGAACACGGCGTGGACGTGGAGTTCGGCATCCATCCCGTCGCCGGACGGATGCCCGGCCACATGAACGCCCTCCTCGCGGAGGCCGACGTGCCCTACGACAAGATGCGCGAACTGGAGGAAGTCAATCCGACCTTCTCCCAGACCGACGTGGCCATCGTCTGCGGGGCCAACGACGTGGTGAACCCCCGGGCCAACGAGGACGACGGCAGCCCCATCTCGGGGATGCCCGTCCTCAACGTCGCGGAGGCAAACACCGTCATCGTCAACAAGCGGAGCCTGAGCCCCGGCTTCTCGGGCATCCCGAACCCGCTCTTTGCCCGGGACAACACGAGCATGCTCTTTGGCGACGCCAAGGAGTCGATGCAGGACCTGGTCAACGACTACAAGGAGGCCACGGACTGACCGCGTCGGACGGCCGACCCACGGACCCCGTGTCAGTCGTTCCCAGAATCTGAAGATTTGGGGTCCCTTTCTTGTGTTCCCGTGGTGTATCGACTCGTATGGTTCAACAAGCACTCCTGGTGACGGCCATCGGTATGGCAGCGTTCTTCCTGCTGATCCCGGCCTCGATCTGGCTGCTCAAGAGCGTCCTCGGCGGTGAGGAGGCCTCGGAGCCGGTCGAGGAGGTCGACACGGGCGAGCGATCCGAACCGCCGCGGCAGGGGTCGAGCGCCTGACTCGTTCGGTAACCGTCGCTGATCCGTTTTCGGGACCGAACGACACCCTCTTTGCACGCCCGGCGGACCGGGGAATATGGACCGCAAGCGGGAGCTGACGAGCGTCGACCTCGCGGCGCTCTGTGGCGAGTTCGGGGACTACGAGGGCGCGAAAGTCGACAAGGTCTACCTCTACGACGACGGCCTCGTCCGGTTCCGGATGCGTGATTTCGACCGGGGCCGCGTCGAGTTGTTGGTCGACATCGGCGAGACCAAACACCTCCGGGTGGCCGACGCCGAGAACGTCCCCGACGCGCCCGGTCGCCCGCCGAACTTCGCGATGATGCTCCGAAATCGCCTCTCTGGGGCCGACCTCGTGGGCGTCGAGCAGTACGGGTTCGACCGGATCGTCACGCTCGAATTCGAGCGCGGCGACGAGGACACGACCGTCGTGGCCGAACTGTTCGGCGACGGAAATATCGCCGTCCTCGACGAGACTGGCGAGGTCGTCGACTGTCTGGACACCGTCCGTCTGAAGTCCCGCACCGTCGCACCCGGCTCACCGTACGAGTTCCCCTCCTCGCGATTCAACCCGCTGGAGGCCGAGTACGAGGCCTTCGCCGCGAAGATGGAGGATTCGGACACCGACGTGGTGCGGACGCTGGCGACCCAGCTCGACTTTGGGGGGTTCTGGGGCGAGGAACTCTGTACCCGCGCCGGGGTCGACAAGACCATGGACATCGCCGACGCCGGCGACGAGGAGTACAGGGCCATCTTTTCCGTGATCGAAGACCTGCGGGATCGCCTCGACTCGGCCGACCTCGACCCCAGAGTGTACTACGAGGGAAGCGAACAGGGCGACGACGAGGAGGGCGGGGATGAGGACGAAACTGCCGAGGGGGAGGACGCCGACCGCGGGCTCCGCGTCGACGCCACGCCGATGCCGATGGCGGAGTACGACGACCTGCCCAGCGACGCCTTCGAGACGTTCACTGCGGCGCTGGACGACTACTTCACCAACTGGGAGGCCGAACCCGACACCGGGCCAGAGGACGGTGGCGGGCGGAACCGTCCGGACTTCGAGAGCGAGATCGAGAAGCAAAAACGGATCATCGAGCAACAGGAGGGGGCCATCGAGGACTTCGAGGCCGACGCCGAGGCCGAACGCGAGAAGGCCGAACTGCTGTACGCCGAGTACGATCTGGTCGACGACATCCTCTCGACGGTCCAGCAGGCCCGCGAGAACGACGTAGCCTGGGACGCCATCGGGGAGAAGTTCGAGGAAGGAGCCGAGCGTGGGATCGAGGCCGCCGAAGCCGTCGTCGGCGTCGACGGCAGCGAGGGCACCGTCACGATCGAACTCGACGATCACCGGATCGACGTGGACGCGAGCATGGGCGTCGAGAAGAACGCCGACCAGCACTACACCGAGGCCAAACGCATCGAGGACAAAAAGGAGGGCGCACAGGCGGCCATCGAGAACACCCGCGAGGAGCTGGCGGACGTCAAACGACGCCGCGAGGAGTGGGACGCCGCTGACGGCGACGAGGCTGGGGGTGGCGACGGCAGCGACGGTGCGGACGAAGCGGCTGAGGACGTGGACTGGCTCTCGCGGGCGTCGATCCCCGTCCGGTCCTCCGAGCAGTGGTACGAGGAGTACCGCTGGTTCCACACCAGCGACGACTTCCTCGTCATCGGCGGGCGCAACGCCGACCAGAACGAGGAACTCGTCAAGAAGTACATGGACAGCGGTGACAAGTTCTTCCACGCCCAGGCCCACGGCGGCCCGGTGACGATCCTGAAGGCGACGGGGCCCAGCGAACCGGCCAGGGACGTGGACTTCCCCGAGTCGACGCTCCAGGAGGCCGCGCAGTTCGCGCTCTCCTATTCCTCGGTCTGGAAGGACGGCAAGTACGCCGACGACGTGTACATGGTCGACCCCGACCAGGTGTCGAAGACGCCCGAGAGCGGCGAGTACCTGGAAAAGGGCGGGTTCGCCGTTCGCGGCGACCGGACGTACTTCGAGGACGTGGCCGCCAGCGCGGCCGTCGGCATCAAGTGCGAACCGGACACCCGCGTGATCGGTGGCCCGCCGGCCGCCATCGACCCGAAGGTCGAGACCAGCATCGAACTCGAACCCGGGCGATACGCGCAGAACGACATGGCCAAGATGTGTTATCGGGAGTTCAAGGACCGGTTCACCGACAAGTCGTTCGTCCGGAACGTCGCCAGCCCGGACCTCATCCAGGAGTTCCTGCCCCCCGGTGGGTCGCGGATGGTCGAGGACTGAGCCAGTCGGTCCCGTCAGTGCTTGTGCGTGAACAGCAACGGATTCCCGTCGTGCATCGCGGTGCAGATGTCCATCGCGAAGTCCAGTTCCAGTGAGTTGTACTCGTCTTTGCAGACGATCAGATTGTCGAACGGTGATTCGCAGGCGGGGCAGGCGATGCCGACCGTGTTCTGGTAGATGCTAACCGAGTCGCTCTCCTGCCGGGGCGTCAACGAGGAGACGAGTTCGTCGTAATCCTCCATACAGAAAGCGGGTCACGCGGCCAGTATAAATCACACGCCCGGACTGCACGGCCCGAACCCGCCGGGGTCGGGTCCACCATCACGCGAGTCACCGACGAAAACGACCCATAGAGCCAACTATCATGACGGCCATGGAGGACTATGCAACGACGGCTCCAGGGGTCGGCCATCGCCGCCGTGGGTCTCCTGTTGGCCGCCGTCCAGGTCGCACACGCGATGGCTCGCACGTCGACGACCGTCGGATTCCTCGTCGATCTCCTCCCGTTCCTGGCGATGGCGGCCGCGATCACCTTCGCCGGCGTCTGGGTCGCCCGGAGTTCCGACTACGTCGAGTACGGCACCGTCGTCGGCGCGTGGGTCGTCGGCGGCGCCGTCGCCTTCGCCGCGATCACCGCGTTGATCCTCTTCTCGCTGAACGTCGCCACCGAGACTTTCGACGTGTTTGGGGCAGCCCCATACGTCGCCATGGACAACGTTACCGCCGGGACGCTTGCCGGCGTCCTCGTGGGCATCTACGACGTGCGCAGCCGGATCGACCGGGAAGAGCTGAAACGCCAGCGCGACCGGATCGAGACGTTCGCCAACCGCGCCGCCGACACGAACCACTACGGCCGGGCGCTGAACGAGTGTGACACGATGGACGAGGTGAGTTCCCTCTGTGTCGAGGCCGCCACGACGCTCGTCCAGTTCCGCGACGTGGCCTTCGTCGAGCGTCGGGGCGGGTTCGCCACGCTCGTCGAGAGCACCATCGCCGGCGTCGACGAGGAGACCATCGCGGAACTGGCCGGGTTGGCCGCCGGCGCGGAACCGGCCACCGTCGTCACCCACGAGGACGATTTGCCGGCGGGACTCCCCGAAGATGTAGAGCGTGTCGTGACGATTCTGGTCACCGAGACCGACAGCGCCACGACGGCGCTGGTCGCGCCGGATCGGGGCGACACCGCCGTCACCGAGGAGACCCGCTCCCTGCTGGAGATGCTCGTCGCCCACGCCGGCACGGCGCTGGAGAACATCTACGAGCGGTCGATTCCCACGCGGGACCCGGACGACCCGGTCACCATCGAGATCGACGAGGGGGAGTGAGGGCCTACTCCGTGTCCGAAGGTCCGTCCCCGTCGTCTTCCGTCTCGTACTCCCCGAGCCGAACACCTGGCTCGACGTACCGGTCGGACTGCCGTTCGCGGTTGCGCTCGGCCAGCCGCCCCCACTCCCGGAGTCCTCGCTCGACCTGCTCACCCGAAAAGCCGATCACCTCGCCGACGGCCCGGAGGTCCCGCGGGGCCCGAAGGTCTAGATGCGAGGTCGGGTCGACGCTCACGACGTAAGGTACGTCGTAGGTCTCGACCATCTCGCGGAGTTTCCGGAGGTCCTGGATCGCCCGGACGCGTGTGCCGCCCTGTTCGCGGAGGGCCCGGACCAGCGAGAACTCGACGCGGACGCCGTTACGCGCGGCTTCCTTGGCGAGGACGTGGTTGAAGTCGCCGCCGTCCATCGGGTGGGCCAGCACGTCGACGGCGGGCTGTTCGACGGCGAAGCGGTTGAGCCGGTCGTCGCCGCCGTGGACGCAGACCACGGTCTTTTCGTCGCGGTAGTTGCCGACGAAACCGCTGGCACGGGAGGGATCGTCGGCCCGGACCTCGACGCCGTCGACCACGTCGATGCCGTAGGTCTCGGCGATTTCGTCGTAATCGGCGTCGCAGGGCTGGTCGCCGTGGTTGCGGACGACGACGCCCGAGTACCCGTACTCGGCGGCGGTGAGCGCCTGTCGCGCCACCGTACTCTCACCGTCCGGTCGCGCGTGGACGCCCTCGTACATTACGACTCCGCGATGAACGTCTCCAGAGCTTCGCGGGCGTTCTCGACCGCTTTCTCCTTCGTCGCGGGGTAGGCCTCGACCTTGGCCCGGACGGTCAGTCCGTCGCCGAGTCGAACGTCACCGCCGAAGGCGGCCTGTTTGTCCAGCCTGAGGAACAGCGAGCAGTTGTCGTCGACCCGTTCGTCGAGTTCGTCGGCCAGTTGCTGGGCGGTCTCGAGGTCGCTCAGACGGTTCAGCACGTGGCGCATCTCGTCGGCCCGTTCGACCCGGGCCGAGAGGACGACGATGCGGTCGCCGTGGTGCCCCTCCGAGGTCGCGCGCTCGATCTCGACCTCCTCGGGGAGGAAGGTCCGGAGTGCGCCCTCGACGCGCTTCTCGTCTTCGGTGGCGTAACAGAACGCGCGGAGGTCGACGTAGTGGAAGGGGACCGACGGCACGGCTACGTTACTCCTCGTCGTCGGCTTCGTCGACGAGTTCGAGCGAGTCCTCGGAGATGCCGGCCTCCTGTCCGTCGTCGAAGCTGATGGTGTAGTTGGCGTCGCCGAACATCGTCTCCATGACCTGCGTAATCACGCCCTCCTCGCCGTCGTGCTCGCTGTGCTCGTCGTGCAGAATGACGGTGTCGTCTTCCTCGAAACTCATACCCGAAATCTACTCACGCCGGCCTAAAAAGGGACTGATTCGCGCTCACCCCTCGACGATGCGGTCGCCGTCGCCGTCGACCCTGACCTGGTCGTCGAACGCCTGGGCCAGTTGCGCGACAGTCTGCTCGTCGTGGGCGGCCGGGTCGATGTGGAAGTGTGCGCTGGCCCCGAGTTCGGTCAACCTGTTGGTCAGCATGTGCAGGAAGCGAAAGAGGCGCTCGGTGTCGGCGTACTGCAGGAGGATCGACAGCGAGTCGAAACAGAGCGTCACGTCCCCGACCGCCGCCCACTCGCCGAGGGCGTCGCTGAGCGCCATCCCGAGCCCAGTCAAATCCGCCGGGTCGGTCAGCCGCTGGACGTGGTAGTGCTCCGCCGGGGGGTCCGGCCCGCGCTCGCCGACGACACCGCCGGCTCCGACCGCGACGACCGCCGACTCCGCCGGGTGAGCGGGGAGTTGCGACTCGATCAAACGATACCGTTCGATGGCTGACTCCATGTAGAGGACGTGAACCACGCGGCTACTGGCGGCGTCGTGGTGCGCGAGCAACTCCGTGCAGGCGTCGCGCTCGGCGTCACCGACGGAGGGTGCCAGCAGGAGGACGGCCCCGTCGTCCGGGAACTGCTCGCGGTTCTGGCCGGCCACGCGCTCCGTGGTCGTCATCGGGGCTCACCACGAATCCACTCACGACCGTCGTCAGTACGTCCACACTCAGACTGGTCCCCGAAGCGATCCGGCCCACGACCCCTGAACCGATCACGTCTGGGAGGGTTGCTCCCGTGTTCCATGACAGTGCAAGCCGGCCGAGCCCACATAACTCCCTGTCAGACGGGCGTCTGCCAGGAGATTCGACCGCAGGGAGAATCTCCGAACGAGCGAGCGGTGCAACCGCGAGCCGGACGCGTCGACCGTCGGGAGACGCTTCGGACGGGCGAGCGGTCGCGACGGCCAGTGTCGAAGACTTATTGCTGGCTCGTCTAAAATAGGTCGACATGGTCGACCGTTCGCACTCTTTCGCCGCCCCTCCGGATCGCGTGCAAACGCCACGCCACGCAGACGCGGCACGATGACGGCCGTCGACAACCTGTGGTATCTCGCCGACGAGGCCGATCAGCGGGCCGAACGGACGTATCACCGGCTCGCCAGCGACCACGAGAACTACGTCGAGTACGAGCGCACACGGAGCGTCTCCCGGTCGCGCTTCCGGACCGTCGCCGACCGCATCCGGGAGAAC
Organism: Halorientalis regularis; assembly: GCF_023698535.1. Lineage (GTDB taxonomy): Archaea > Halobacteriota > Halobacteria > Halobacteriales > Haloarculaceae > Halorientalis > Halorientalis regularis. The sequence goes on along the minus strand of NZ_JALJCL010000008.1, from coordinate 126,937 downwards.
GGGCTTCCCTACGGTGCGCACACGCTGGTCTACCGCGAGTCGGGCGCCCTCCTGCTCGTCCGTCACGAGGGTGTCGACATGTGGGTCGTCCCCGGCGGTGAGGTCCACGCCGACGAGTCCCTGCGCGAGGGCGCACGCCGCGAACTCCGAGAGGAGGCCGGCATCGACGCCGCCTACGAGGGGTTGGGCGTCCTCGCCCGGGTCAACTTTCGCAGCGACGGTCATCACGCCTGGGGCGTCCTCCCGGTGTTTGCAGCCCGGGCGGAGTCGACCGACCTCGAAGTCCGTGACCCCGACGGGGAGATCTCCGACGCGCGGTGGTTCAGGGACCTGCCCGAGGACACCCGCGACCGGGCGGAACTGCTCACCTGGCGCGAGCGGGCGCTGTGATCGACGGTCACGCCGGCAGTTCGGCCACTGTTTCCACGCGCCGAAATCGGAAGCGGTTTTAAACCTGACAGGTGGGTTGGTGTGGATACGGATGGAACGATCACAGATGGCTGTCGTCGCCGGTGTCGTCGGCGCGGTCGTGATAGCAGGGGTCGGTGCGGCGTTCGTCTTCGGCCTGGTACCGGGCGGTGGGGACGACGATACAACACCGCCGACGACGGGCGACGGAAACGAGAGCGACGTGGCCCTGACCTTCACGCTCGTCGGCGGCTCGGAGTGTGGCCGCACCTGCCGGGTGGTGAACACGACGATCAGAAACACGGGGAACAGGTCGCTGAACGTGACTGCGGATCACGCCCTGTTCACCAGGTACGAGAACGGCAGCGCGAAGAAGGAAGCCTGGAGCGGGGCGGTCGCCCCGGGAGCCATCGCCGCGAACGAGACGGTCAGCAGCACGTTCGAGATCAACGTGGGGATCGGCGACGGGCTCGCACTCAGGGAAAACGACGGGCTCCTGTTCACGACGTTGCAGACCGGCCAGGGCAACAAGACGGTCGAGACCGTCGTCCCGGTCGATTAAGTCCCGAACTCCTCGCCCTCGCGACCGTCGGCGTTCATGCGCCTGAGCGTCGCCCGCGCGTTGCTGGCGTCGTAGCCGAACAGGACGCTCTCGCCGTACTCGCTGGCGACTTCGGCGGCATCGATGAGGTTGTCGATTTCGACGTCGACGGCGTACAACTCGACGCTGAACGGGGTGTCGAGCGCGTCGGCAAAGCCCGACGCGATGATCTCCAGCCAGTAGGTCGTCGTGTAGGCCATGTCGTAGATGGGGACGACGAACTCGTCCACGTATTCTTCGAGGGCGTCGATATCGAGGCCAGCCCGTTCGTAGACGTGGCCGGGGTAGGGGTCGGGGTACAGCGTCAGGTAGAGGTCGCCGGGGACGTGTTCGCGGGCCTCGCGGACGAACTCGGTGATCACGTCGGCGCGCCAGGCGAACCAGTCGTCGAACTCGCTCTCGGCGAAGCGCCGTTCACAGCGGTCGCAGTGGCAGTACTCCGGGCGCGGAAAGCCCACGTCGTCGAGGCGCACGTCCGGGGTCACGTCGGCGGCGTCTTCGACGATTTCCAGCAGGCCCTCCCGGTAGTCGTCGCGGGTGGGGCAGACGTAGGCCCAGTCGAAGTAGCGCCGCTCCCGCGTGGCGGGCTCTCCGTCCTCGGAGACTGGGACGAGTTCGGGGTTGGCGTCGGCGGCGGCGTTGTCGCCAAAACAGGAGACCATGCTGATGCCCTCGGGGACAGGTTCGGCGGCCCGGCCGGTGACGTCTTTGACCTCGTAGAACGACCGGTCGAACTCGGACCAGGCCAACTCTTCCTCGTTGCGGGTGACGACGCCGTACATATCTGTGGGTACGGAGCGGCCGGGAAAAGCCCGTCGGGGCCAGGGCGGTTCGCGCGCGATACGTCAGTGGCGTCGACTCACTTCTTGACCGCCAGACGGTACACGAGTACGATGGCGACCAGGGCGGCAGCGAGCTTGAGCTTCTTGGACATTGCATGATAAAAAACGACGGGTCGAGGTATAATCCTTCCGGGGTCACAGGACCCGAATCCGGGGCGGACCGCCCTCAGTCGACGTGGATGTGGTCGGCGATGGACTCCCGGATGATCGTGTCGCAGTACGCACACCGCACGCCCTCCTCGAGGACGGCGAAGCGCGAGTCGACCGGCTCGTCTTTCGTGGTGATGCAGTTGCGGTTGGGACACTGCAGGACGCCGACGACCTCGCTGGGTCGCTCGACGCGGTGTTTCTCGACCACGTCGTAGTCCCGGACGATGTTGATCGTCGCCGCAGGCGCGATCAGCGAGAGGACGTCCACCTCGTCCTGACTCAACTCGCGGCCCTCGACTTTCACCACGTCCTTCCGACCCAGTCGCTCGGAGGGGACGTTCATTCCGATGGAGACCTCCTCGCCGCCGGAGCCGTCGATGCCCAGGATCGCCAGGACGTTCAGCGCCTGGCCGCCCGTGACGTGATCGATGACAGTTCCCTCGGTGATCTTGCTGACTCTGAGTTGCTGGTCCTCGCTCATAGGTTGCCCTCCAGGATGAGATCGAGTAATGCCATACGCACCGGCACGCCGTTGTGTGCCTGCTCGAAGTAGCGTGCGTGATCCGTCTCGTCCACGTCGGGTGCGATCTCGTCGACGCGGGGCAGCGGGTGCATCACGACCAGATCGTCTTTGGCCGCCGCCAGCGTCTCGGCGTCGATCTGGTACTCCCCGGCGACCTTGCGGTACTCGTCCTCGTCGGGGAACCGCTCGGCCTGGATCCGGGTGACGTACAGCACGTCGAGGCTGTCCAGCACCTCCTCGAGTTCCGTGTGTTCCCGCATCGAGGCCCCCGCCTCGTGGAGGTCGTACCGGACCCCGCGCGGGAGCTTCAGACTCTCGGGGCTGACGAAGTGTTGCTGAGCGTCGAAGGTCGTCAGTGCGTGGGCCAGCGAGTGGACCGTCCGGCCGTACTTCAGGTCGCCCATGATCCCCACGGTCAGGTCCGAAAACCCCGCCGACTCCCGGATGGTATAGAGGTCGAGTAGCGTCTGTGTTGGGTGTTGGCCGGCCCCGTCGCCCGCGTTGATCAGGGGTACGTCGACGAATTCGCTCGCCATCTTGGCCGAGCCTTCGAGCGGGTGGCGCATCACGAGGGCGTCGGCGTAGCCCTCGACGACCCGCACCGTGTCGGCGAGACTCTCGCCTTTCTTGACGCTGGACTGGTCGACCGGGCCCATGTCGACGATGTCGCCGCCGAGTCGTTTCATCGCCGCGGAGAAACTCATCTTCGTGCGCGTGCTCGGTTCGAAAAAGAGCATGCCGAGCAACTGCCCGGCGTGCCGGTCGGCCACGGCCTCGGGATCGGCGGCGATCTCGGCCGCGCGATCCAGTACCGACTCGATGTCGGCACGCGAGAGGTGTTTCGCGCTGATGATGTGGTCCTGGGGCATTGAGAGAACCCGCGACCCGCGGCCTCTTGAATCCCTCGTTAGTCGGGACGAATCGAAACCGACTCCGAACGCTTTTGACCGAAACCGCGACCACCCGCGGCCATGCTCGCGATAGCTGGCGGCAAGGGCGGGTGTGGGAAGACGACCACGACGTACCGCCTCGGCCGCGCACTCGCCGCCGACGGCCGGTCACCGCTGCTGGTCGACGCCGACGTGGAGATGCCCGACCTCCACCGTGTCGCAGGCGTCCCGCGCGAACCCGGTCTCGCCGCCGTGGCCGACGGACGGCGACCCGCGAGTGTCGCCCACACTCCGGCCGACCATCCCGCCCTCGCCGTCCTCCCGGCGACGGGGGCCGACGCGGACGCCCTCGCCGCCGCGGCACCTCGACTGCGCGCGTGGGACGGGCCGGTCCTGCTCGACTGTCCGGCCGGTGCGATGGCCAACGCGGTCGGCCCGTTGCGCGTCGCCGACCGGACGCTCCTCGTCTCGACCCCGCGTCGCCGGTCGCTCCGGGACGCCGTCAAGACCGCCGCGATGGCCCGCGAACTGGACGCGCCGCCACTCCTCGCGGTGCTGGTCGAGACCAGTCCGGCCGACGACGCGGCCACGGTCCCGGCCGGGACCGCGCGCGCCGCGATGAACTGTCCGGTTGCGGCCCGCGTAACCTACGTTTCGAGTGGAGATCGCCCGACGAAAACGGTTCGTACGGTGTATCGACGGGTCGCAAGAAAGGTTCAACAACGGAATATTTAATCTGCTGGGTACGCTTGGCTCGTACTGACATGGAGAATCGGCTCCGGACCGGGATCGACGTTCTCGACCGGAAGCTCAACGGTGGTATCCCGGCCGGTAGTATCGTCGCGCTCTGTGCCGACCCGGCGAGCCAGGCCGAGCTCTTTCTCTACGAACTGACCGCGACCCGGGGCACACTCTACCTCTCGCTCGACCGTTCCGAGGAGGCCGTCTCAGACAGCATTCGCAACTCGCCGACCGAGACCGGCGACCCCACCGTCCGGCACATTCCCGGAGAAGCGCCGCTCGACAACGCCGGCAAACTCGTCTCCGCACTTCCGGAGACCTCGAACCTCATCATCGACCCGGTGAACGTCCTGGAGACCCAGGAACCGCCCTCGCGGTTCCGCAACTTCGTGAACGACCTCCAGAACCACATCTTCAACACCGGATCGTTGGCCGTCCTGCACTGTCTCACCGGCCACCAGATTCCGCGGTTGCGGGACTCCACCGAACACTTCGCCGACGTCATCTTCCAGCTGGAGACGGAGACCAACGGCGACGACGTGGAGAACCGGCTCGCCATCCCGAAATTCCGTGGCGGGCGTGCGCCCTCCGACGTGATCAAACTCGACCTCGTCGAAGAGGTCTCCATCGACACGAGCCGGGATATCGCCTGATCGTCAGTCGTCGGCGGCCGCCGACGCCGTTGCGCTGTCCGGTGCCGTCGCGACCGCGTCTTCGTTGCCTGCGACCCAGCGAAGCAACAGGAACGCGAACACGTACTTCGCGAGGATGTCGAGCCCCGAGTAGCCCCAGGACGTGATCGCCACGTCGAGCAGGGCGAGACCCTCCGTGCCCAGCGCCCAGAGGATCGGGTATCCGAGCCACAGGATCACCGTCAACACCTTCAGCGTCCCGAAGATGTCGGCGGTCCCGGCCCGGGCCGCGTCGTCGGGCCACTCGACCAGCAGGATGTAGAGGACGACGAGGAAAAACGCCGAGCTGATGCCGAAAAACGCCCACCGAAGCAGGTACGACTGGGTGACGAGCGCAGCGGCGAGTCCCGTCACACACATTCCCACGTCCATGGTGATCGCAGTGAAGAGCTTCGCCGTGTCCGTGCCCGCGAGCAGGCCAAGCGCCAGCAGGATCATGGGTGTGGAGAACGTCCACGTCAGGTAGCGACCCCACGGGGAGAACACCGATTCGCCGGCCAGGGCGTGTCCGGCGGGCATCTCCAATGTCCCGATCGTCAGCCCGGAGAGCAGTGCGGAGTAACTGGCGATCGAGACGAGTGGTACCAGAAGTGTCGATACCCATATCAACCGAGCACGTGGTGTGTCTACGTTCCGTCCCATGTAGACGAAAAGCAGAATCGCCAGCCCCGCGAGGGCGACGTTCGCCCACAGCGACGCGCTCAACACCGTGTCGTTCCGGAGGATCTCGACCGCGCTGGTCTCCGTCTGTAGCAGTACATCCGGCTGTGCCAATCTCGTGGCCGCGGCAGTGGCTGTATCGAGCATGTGTGAAGTCGGCTCCGCGGTCGATTTTTGCGGAACCGTTCGTATTACATACCACTATCTGATAAAACAGCACCCCATCCAGTCAGTGGTCCCCGCCGCGTCCGCGACGAGCGATGCGACTGCGTTCGAAAAAAAGACGAGAAGACTGGCCCGAGGGGATTACTCGTTGGCGTCCTCGGCCGCGCCTCCGATCTCCTCCATGATCTCGTCGGCGTCCACGTCGGCGTCTTCGAGGGCTTCCTCGATGTCGCCCTCGCCGCCGCCCATGCCGCCCATCATGCCGCCCATGCCCATGCCCATCCCGGAGCCGTCGATGATCTCCTGGATGATCACGCGGTCGAGACCGAGCAGGTCCGTGACCTGCTGACAGATCTGCTGTTTCTGCATCATCCACTGCTGGTTCATACTGAGCTGGGGGTTGGCCTCGATGTAGAGGGTCTCCTTCTCGACCTCGACGATTTCGGTCTCGGGTTCGGGTTCGTCGTCCTCGTCACCCTCCTCGTCGGGCTGGACGAGTTCCTCTTCCTCGACCTCGTCGGTCTGGATCCACATCTCTAGATCCATGCCGAGGTACATGTCGAAGAGGCTGCGGGCCTGTTCGAGCTGGTCCTCGACCCGGCCGACGACCTCGTACTCGTACTCGATGTCTTCGCCGGCCAGCGGGTGGTTGAAATCGACGCGGGCGCGGCCACCGACGAGGGTCTCGACCCGGCCCTGCTGGCCGTCGATCTGGACCTGCGCGCCGGGGTACTGGTCGTCCTCGGGGATTTTGTTGACCGAGACGGTGCGCACGTCGTCCTCGTCGAACTCGCCGAACGCCTCCGCGGCGGGAATCTCGACGGTGCCGCTGTCACCGACCTCGCCGCCGATGATGTCTTCTTCGACGGCCTCGAAGAGGAACTCTTCACCGAGCACGAGCGTGCGGGGCTCGAACTCGCGGTCTTCCTCGTCCAGGCCCTCTTCTTCGGCGACCTCGGGGTAGGTCGTGTCGACGATGGTGCCCTCCTCGACGGTGCGGGCGGTGTAGTCCAGTTCGACGAAGTCGCCCGCCTGGAGCCCGGACTGTTCGGATTCGGTTGTCTCCTCGCTGTTTGCTACGTCATCGGCCTGTTCGGCCTCGTCGGCCTCGGCTTCGTCACTCATACCGTGAAGGTAATGGGTTACGCCTATAAGCACAACGTTTCGACCCGGGCCGCCGACTGACCGGGCGACCGGCCGGAATCCGGATTCTTTAGTCTTGCCCCGCGAATCGGGAGGTATGTACGAAGTGGAGGTCAAGGTCCGCGCCGACCACGAGGCCGTCCGGGACCGTCTGGCCGAACTGGACGCCGAACCGCTGGGGACCGTCGAACAGGTCGACACCTACTTCGACGCGCCCCACCGGGACTTTGCGGCGACCGACGAGGCACTGCGCCTCCGCGAGGAACGGGACGCCGGTGGCGCGATAACCGAATTGACCTACAAGGGGCCGCTGGTCGAGGCCGAGTCCAAGACCCGCGAGGAGATCGAGTCGGAAGTGGCGGATCGGGAGCGCGTCCAGGCCATCTTCGAGTCCCTGGGCTTCTCGCCGGCCGCAACGGTCGAGAAAGAGCGCACCCGATTCCGAATAGAGGAGTTCACCGTCACCCTCGACTCCGTGGCCGAGGTCGGCGAGTTCGTCGAGGTCGAGACCGAGTGCGAGCGCGAGGCCGACGTGCCGACCGAGCGCGAAGCCGCCGCGAGACTCCTCGAATCGCTCGGTCTGGACCCCGACGACGGGATCCGAACCTCCTATCTCGGCATGCTACTCGCGGATGGGGATGCTTGACAGTAATTCTGTCAGTCTCGACATTTCCGGAAGTTATAGAATCCCCACCTGCCAAGGCACGGGTAATGACCGAGCGGAACATTCGCGTCGAGCCGACTACCCGGCTCGCAGTCGAAGATCAGGAAGTCGAGATCGTCGAGCGCAAGGGGATCGGGCATCCGGACTCGATCTGTGACGGCGTGGCCGAGCGCGTCTCGCAGGCACTCGCCCAGGCATACCTCGAACGCGTCGGCAAGCCTCTCCACTACAACACCGACGAGACTCAGCTGGTCGCGGGCAGCGCCGCACCGGCCTTCGGCGGCGGGGAGATCCAGGAACCGATCTATCTGCTGATCGTCGGCCGCGCGACCAAGGAGTACGAGGGGACGAAGATTCCGGCCGAGACCATCGCCCTCGAAGCCGCCCGCGACTACCTCAACGAGGAGATTCCACAGCTCGACGTGGGCCGAGATGTCGTGATCGACGTGAAACTCGGCGAGGGCAGCGGCGACCTGCAGGAAGTGTTCGGCGAAGACGGCGCGGTGCCGATGGCCAACGACACGAGTTTCGGCGTCGGCCACGCGCCGCTGACCGAGACCGAGCAGATCGTCCACGAGACCGAACGCCGACTCAACGGCGAGTACGCCGACGACAACCCCGAAATCGGCCCGGACGTGAAGGTGATGGGCAAACGCGAGGGCGATCAGGTCGACGTGACCGTCGCCGTGGCGATGATAGACGAGTACGTCGCTGACATGGACGCCTACCGCGACGCCGTCGAAGGCGTCCGGGAGTACGTGGGTGACCTGGCCCGCTCGATCACGGACCGCTCGGTCACCGTCCACGTCAACACCGCCGACGACTACGAGGAGGGCGCGATCTACCTGACCTGCACCGGTACCTCCGCCGAACAGGGCGACGACGGCTCGGTCGGCCGTGGCAACCGCGCGAACGGTCTCATCACCCCCAACCGGCCGATGAGCATGGAGGCCACGAGCGGGAAAAACGCCGTCAACCACATCGGGAAGATCTACAACCTGCTCTCGACGGACATCGCCGACGCCGTCGTCGACGAGGTCGACGGCATCCGGGAACTCCAGATCCGGCTGCTCAGCCAGATCGGTCGCCCCATCGACCAGCCCCACGTGGCCGACGCGCACGTCGTCACGGAAGACGGCGTCTCCGTCGCCGACATCGAGGACGAAGTGACCAGGATCGTCGACGAGCGTCTCGCCGACGTGACCTCGATCACCGAGCGGGCCATCGACGGCGACCTCTCGACGTTCTGATCCGGTTTTGCCGGTCGGGGAGCCGAAACCGCTATGCTTCGCGGCCCTGTTCCGACGAGTGTGACACAGGTCTGTCTCGTCGGCGATCCGGAGGTGAATCTCCGGTACGAGTTGCTCTCGCGGGAGACGGCCCGGAACGCCCTCGCGACCTACGACCTGCGCGAGCCGTTCGAGAACACCGTCGCCGTCGAGACGGTGAGCCTCGGCGCGGCCGTCGCCCTCCTGAACGATCTGAACTGGTATCTCGTCCGGTTCACGCGCGACGCGTTCGTCCGCGAACCCAGCGTCAGCGAGACCGAGTGGCTCTCCCGGGATCTGGCGGTCGCCGTCCGCGACGACGAACTGTCCGCCGACGAGACCGGACGCTTCCTCAGGATCTACGGCGTCGAGTACGAGTCCGACCGTGACGACGGCGGCCCGCCCGACACGGTGTCGAGCGACGGGGACACCGACGCCGGCGAGTCCGAGACGGACGACGAGCCCGACGACACGACCGTCGAGACGGCCCCGGCGCTGGTCGAACCGATGTACGCCGCCCGGACTGGCCCGGAACTCCCCGAGTACGACCTGCAGGACGTTTCTGACACGCTCGTCGTCAGAGTGGCCGAAGCCGAGTTCGGCGGCGAGAAACAGCGATAGGGCGGTCGCGGTGCGGAGGCGCTTGCTGTAGGGGTCGAGCATCCGCGCGAGCGGAGCGAGCGCGGTTCACCGGACGCGAACGAAGTGAGCGTCCGGGTAGTTTTTGTACTAAATTTTTGCGAGTGGGGGTGCGCTTCGCGCACCCCCCGAAGTAAAAATTTAGTGTCCGAACATCCCGGTCGACATGTACCGTTCGCCGGAGTCCCAGAAGACGGTGAGGACGAGCGGACAGTCGGTGAACGTGTCCGACCCGGGATCGGCGGGGCCGTCGCCGTCCATCACGATCCCCGGGCCGGGACCACCCTCGTCGGGGGCGGGCGGGCAGTCGGCGCCGGGGTCGGCCAGTCGCTCGGCGACGCGGCGGGCGACGACGTTGGTGCCGCCGGAGGACTGCCCGACCAGAATCCCTTCTTCGCGGGCGAGACGACGGCACTCCGCCTCCGCGGCGTCGATGCCGACAGTTTCGACCGAGTCCAGCAGGTCGGTGTCGAGGTTGTCGCTGACGAAACCCGGGCCCATCCCCTGGAAGTCGTCCGACCCCGACTCACCCGTCGAGAGGACGGCGTTGTCCTCGGGTTCGACGGCGACGACTTCCATGTCGGGGAACTCTTCGAGCAGGCGGCGTGCCGTTCCCGAGAGCGTTCCACCAGTACCGACGCCGGCGACGAAGGCGTCGGGAGTGCGGTCGCCCAACTGTTCCAGAATCTCGGGGCCGGTCGTCCGGTAGTGGGCTTCGGGGTTGGCGGGGTTCTCGAACTGCCGGAGCTGGACCATGCCCTCCTCGGATTCGAGCCGATTGGCGCGCTCTTTGGCCGCGTCCATCTCGCCCTCGACGAGTTCGAGGGTCGCGCCGTAGGCTTTCATCAGGTTGCGTCGCTCCTCCGACTTGGAGGCTGGCATGACGATGGTGATGTCGTAGCCCTTGGCGGCGGCGACGAGCGAGAGACCGATCCCGGTGTTGCCGCTCGTCGGTTCGACGATGTGGTCGCCGGGTTCGAGGTCGCCGGCGGCCTCGGCGGCTTCGATCATCGCCAGCGCGGGGCGGTCCTTGGCCGACCCGCCCGGGTTCTTCGACTCGATCTTCGCGGCGACGGTCGCCCCCGGCGGGGACTTGACCTGCACCAGCGGCGACCCGATGGTCTCCAGAATCGACGCGTGCATTTGCCCCCGATATGCCACCCCCGCTTAAGTGCTCACTGCCGCCGGCAGGGTGTGCCTCGGTCGCTGACACCCGCCTGGCCGCCGGGTTTTTGCGCACGCCCGTTCGAGACGGTACCATGGCACGACCGTCGGCTGCCGGCGAGGTCACCGAGACCTACGTCGCCGCCCTCCAGCACGATCTGGTCGCCTTCGACGACGCCGCGCTGGTCGGTGTCGTCCGCCAGCCGACGGGCTGGTTCCACGGTACGGTCGACGAGAACCGGCCCGCGCTGGGGCCGCCGACGGACCTGCTGGAAGCGACGAAACAGCGCCAGGAGGACCTGAAGACGCAGGGCCTCTGTGACGAGGGTGCGCACAACGCGGCCTGGGACGAGGTGGGATTCGAGGAGCGATACCGCAAGCACGTCCGCGAGTCCCCCGACGCGCAGGCCGCACTCGCGGACCTGGCCGAGCGGGTGCGCGACGGCGAGACTGTCGTCCTCGTCTGTTTCGAGGCCGAGGACAAGCGGTGTCACCGGCACGTGCTGGTCGAACTGCTGGAGGGACGGCTGGCGAACGGGACCTGACGGTCGGCTGTCGGGAACGCACTGGTTAAGGCCGCTGACCGCGTTGATACGGTATGAGCGACGGACGACTCACGACGATGGAACCGGACCCGGTCTGGGACGAAGACTCCTACGAGGAGACGGTCGAGACGCTGCGCGATCTGGACGAGACCGTGGTGTTCAAAGTCTGGGGCGGCGACTGGTGCAAGGATTGCCGGTCGCAGCTTCCGGCCTTCGGCGCGGCGCTGAAGGCGGCCGACATCTCCGAGTCCCGGATCGAACACTACCCGACCGAGAAGGAAGACGACGGATCGAAGACCGGCCCCGGCGTCGCGGAGTACGGCATCGAGTACATCCCGACGGTCGTCGTCGAGGACTCGGAGACGGGCGAGGAACTCGCCCGATTCGTCGAGGACGCGGAGGTCCCCATCGCGGTGGCCCTCGCCGACGACCTCGCCGACGTCGAAACGACGGCCTGAGTGGCCAGCGACGGCCGAGCCGGCGCCGACCTGCAACCTGGTCGCGACAGCCGTGACCGCCCGGTAGCGAACGACTCCCCCTCACCCGACCCGGGAGGAACGCCGTAACCGCGCCCCGCTGTCTCCGGAGTGGAGAGTACAGACAACTGACCTGTTCTATTCGGAATATAACGAAGGGCGTAGGTGACCGACATCGATGCGATGCGACGGAACACGAACGCGGGACTCGACAGGCGGCAGTTCATCAGACACCTGTACGACGTGTCTCCACGATGGGCTGGAGGGGGACGTGAGTTCGGTGATCGTCCACGAGAAGTGGACGGGTGACAACGACGGGGGCGCGGCGTCGTTCACGGTTCCCGGTCTGGCGAAAGACTGCTCCCGGCTGGTGCAGGACGACGGGCACGACGCGCCGAGCGACTCCGACCAGTGGGTGACCGATGGCATCCTCCAGACCGTCCACTGGACCTGGGCCGGCGGTCGCAACGACGGCGGGGTGTACGGGCCGCTCGACGACGACTGGTGAGACTGCATCGCGGGCTCCGGCTGGTGGGTAGCCAGGTCAGTACCGGAGCGTCGACCGGTTCACGCGGTAGATCGTCACGGCGTCGTTCTCGAAGACGGGTTCCGTGGCGGGGTCGTCGTCGAACCGGTCGGTGCCGTACCGCCTGCGCTCCTCGGGGCCGTAGTAGACGTATCGGACACCGTAGCGGTCGAGGAGGCGATGCCGGTCCGACCGACTCCCTTCGAACATGACGTCAACGTCGTCGACGCGACGCCAGTAGGCGTCGGGGTCACGGAACCCGACTTCGCGTGCCCTTCCGGCGACGGTCGGGACGCCGGTCAGACTCGACGGGGCGTTGACCCAGTAGTAGTCCGGGTCGATCCCCGAGCCGGGCGCGGTCAACAGCGCCGGCGTCCCCGACTGATTGTCGAGCCAGGTGATCGCGGCCATGCGGTCGGGGTATCGCTCCGTCGCGAACGAGAGCGCGTCGAGCGTCGGGTCGTCGACGCTATTGTGCGGTTCGCCGTCCCCGTCGGTCCACTCGACGACGGCGGCGACGCCGTAGACACCGGTCGAGAGGACCAGTATCGCCACGAGGATCGGGCCGAGGTCGACGCCGCCGATCCTGGGGAGCGACGGCCCGTCACCGTCGGACAGCAGGCGGCCGACGACGACGGCGGCGGCGACGGCCAACAGCAACCAGACCGCGGCGTAGGTCTCGAAAAAGGTGTTCACACGCCCGATCCTGGTCGGCTCGTTCAGGTAGACGAGTTCCACCAGGACGATCAAGCCGAAACCGGCGAGCGCGAGGACGCCCTCGTAGCCCACCGGGGCGTCAGCGTCGGATCGGCGGCCGCGCTGGGGGACGAACCAGGCGACCAGCACGAGCATCGCGAACACGACCACGCCGGCAAAGCCCGAGAGGAGGTAGTTCACAATCGCGACTGCGCCCACGACGATACCGGCGCTCGTCCGGACCTCCGTGTCCGGCGTCAACCGCACCAGCAGGTACGGCACGAGGACGGCGAGGAAGGGGCCGTGGACGAGCAGGAGCGATCCGAGTGGACTCCGCGTCGGAAAAAAGGCGATGGAGAGTCCGGTGGTCGCCGAGACCGACCAGAACGGGAGCGACCAGCCGACCGCCAGCAGCGCCACCACGCCGGTCGCGAGCGTCGTCGCCAGTGCCCGCCCGTCACGAACGAACCGGACGACCGGCGCGTCGCCGGACAGCGGGACGGATTCGCGCAGGCGGTCGAAGCCGAGCGACACGGGCGACGCGGGGGCGAAGTACAGTGTCAGCCACACCACGCCGAGGAGGATCGGGAGCGACCAGCCGTTGGTCACGGTCACGAAGCCCGCGATGGCCGGGACGATGCCGAACACGACGCCCTGCCGGTATCGTCGCTTCCCCGCGTCCGTCTCGAAGTACGCGTACAGACAGGCGACGGCCAGAAGCGAGAACGGTGCCGCAAGCATGTGCGCGTGCAGGTCGCCGTTGAGGTAGGCAAAGAGCGGGAACTCGGTGATCATGCCCGGCACGACGCGGCTGGCCGGCCAGTAGTCCAGCCCCGCCAGCGCGGATGTGAGCGACCCGTCGACGAGGGCCGACAGGAGGCGGACGACTGGTGACAGGTTGCTCGCGATGCCGACGAAGAAGACGCCTGCGAGGGCGGCGGCGCGACCGGCGTCCCAGCGCTGGCCGATCGCGCCCGCCAGTCCGTAGGCGGCTGTCACGAGGGTCGCGTAGAAGGTAGCCAGCGAGAGGTTGTAGGCGAGCCGTGCCGGCGTGCCGGTGAGCCGCGCCAGGAGCGAGGCCGTGAACTGCCCGCCGTAGTAGTAGCTGAACGGTTCGCCGGCGAACCACATGTCTTCGGCCGGCAGGGCCGTCGCTCGGATGTGTGCGCGGAGCAACCCGAAATCGAGGAACTTCTCGCCGCTCGCGGGATCGGCGGCGGGGTCGAAAGCACGGAGCGTGAGCAGGCAAACGAACGCGAGGACGAAGAGGCCGTAGGCGGGCAGCCCGGCCCGGAACCGGTCGCGCCAGTCCGTCCGGCGGGCCGTGACGACGGCGGCGACCACCAACACTGCGAGACCGGCCACGAGTCCGGCCGTGATCGAGAGGTGGCCGATCCAGAGCGCGACGCTCCCGACCACGAACAGCGCCGCGGGGAGGCCGAACGCCGGCGCGTAGTGACCGAGGCTTGCGAGCGGTCCGAGTGCGATCAGTCCGCCGGCCAGCCCGAGGACGAGACAGACGACCAGCCAGCCGACGACGGCGTCGATGGGAATCACCCGTTCTCGGGTGGGTGGCTCACGGCGCGGTTACAAAAACACGGCGACACCCATCAATCCGCTGTCTCGAACCACTCCAGCGCCGCCCCGATGTCGTGGCGCGGCGGCGAACAGGTGAACGCGCGACAGGCGTACACCGTCGGTTCGCCGTCGCGCTCGTCCCGGTCGGCCCAGATCGGTGGTGCCTCGTCGAGATTCAGCCGGTCGAGCCAGTCCGCCAGTTCGTCGGCGCTGGGCGGCCGGCGCGTGAGGATGCGACCCGGGAGGTACGCCTCGCCGACGGCCGCCCGCCACCTCTCGGGGAGTGAATCGGCGGCGACGGTGAGTTCGTGACCGCCGTGTTCGTAGCCGTCGGCGGCCAGCACGAGCGACGCGTGCCGGAGCGGGTCGGACTCGATCTCGTTGCCGTGGGTCGCCAGCACGGTCTCGGCCACGTCGGCGAACCCATCGCGGGGCAGGAACTGATCGAGCGCGAGCAACAGATCGGCGGCGACCCCGGCACTGGAGGGCGTCGACTGGTCGGTGAGTTCCTGGGGGCGCGCGACCAGGCCCTCGCCGTCGGCCGGCGTGAAGTACAGTGTTCCCGCGTCGGCGTCCCAGAAGTTCGCCTCGATGGCTCGTGCGAGGTCCAGCGCGAACGCGAGGTGGTCGACCTCGCCGGTGACCTGATAGATGTCGAACGCGCCCCGCGCGAGGAATGCGTAGTCTTCGAGGTAGCCGTCGACGCTCACGTCGCCGTCCTTGTACCGCCGGGCGAGCCGCTTTTCCTCGGCGTTCCAGAGATGTTCCCGGAGGAAATCCAGTGCGTCGACGGCCGGCTCAACGGCCCCGGGACCCGCCACGAGGCCGGCCTCGGCGTAGGCCGACAGCATCAGCCCGTTCCAACTGGCGAGGATCTTCTCGTCGCGGCGGGGTCGGGGCCGGTCCGCGCGGGCCTCGACGACGGCGGCTGTCGCCTCGTCCAAGACCGTCTCGACCGTGTCGCGGTCGAGGTCGTACGCGTCGGCGAGGTCGTCGCTGTCGGCGACGACCGTCAGCACGGTCCGGCCCTCGAAGTTCCCGGGTTCGGTGACGCCGTAGCGGTCACAGAACAGGTCGGCGGCGGTGTCGTCGTCCACGGCGTCGAACTCCGTCCCGGCGACGGCCTCCCGGACTTCTTCGGGCGTCCAGACGTAGAAGGCTCCTTCTTCTTGCTCGCCGTCCTCGCCCTCGCTCTGGGCGTCGAGCGTGCTGAAGAAGCCGCCGTCGGGGTGCTGGAGTTCCCGGGTGACGAACTCCAGGGTCTCCAGCGCGTACTCCCGGTAGCGTTCGTCGCCGGTCGCCTGGTAGCCAGCCAGCAGAGCACGGGGGATCTCGGCGTTGTCGTACAGCATCTTCTCGAAGTGGGGGACCGTCCAGTCTCGGTCGGTGCAGTAGCGGTGGAAGCCACCGCCGACGTGGTCGTAGAGGCCGCCCTCGATCATCGCGTCCAGCGCCTCGGTGGCGACCGCGCGGTACTGGTCGCGACCGGTCCGGCGGTGGGCCCGAAGGAGGACGTGGACGCGGCCGGCCTGGGGGAACTTCTGGCCGCGGCCCCAGCCGCCGTGGTCGCGGTCGGCTCCGCGGACGGCGGCCTGTGCGGCCGCGTCGAGTGTCTCCGAGGGTGCCTCGCCGGCCGATTCTGGCGTCTCCTCGAGTTCGCCCTTGACCGCGTTCGTCCACTTCTCGGCGCGCTGTTCGAGCCCGTCGCGTTCGGTCTCCCAGCTCTCGGTGATGTCGTCGAGCAGCTGGCCGAAGCCCGGCATCCCGCGCTTGGATTCAGGCGGGAAGTACGTCCCGACGAAGAAGGGCTCGCCCTCGGGCGTGAGGAACACGGAGAGGGGCCAGCCGCCGGTGCCCTGTGTCATCTGGCAGATGGACTGGTAGATGGAATCGAGGTCGGGCCGCTCCTCGCGGTCGACCTTGATCGGGACGAAGTTCTCGTTGAGTTTGCGGGCGATGTCGGGGTCCTCGAACGATTCGTCCTCCATCACATGACACCAGTGGCAGGCCGAGTAGCCGACCGAGAGGAAGATGGGCACGTCGCGTTCGCGGGCGGCGTCGAGGGCGGCGTCGTCCCACGGTTGCCAGTTGACGGGGTTGTCGGCGTGCTGGCGGAGATACGGGCTCTCCTCGTCGTCGAGTCGGTTCCGGTCGGCGGGAGCCGCGTCGGTCATGGGACGGGGTAGACGCGCCGGGCACTTGAGGGCGGGGACGCGGGACCGGGGCCCACAGCGGGTATGGTAACGCTTACGTGAGCGTAGTTCGCGGGTTTTCCTATGACAGAGACCGTGCTGCTGGTGGGCGGTGGCGGTCGCGAGCACGCCATCGCTCGTGCGCTCGCCGACTCCGACGCCGACCTGTACGCCTGTGCCGGCAACCGCAACCCGGGGATCGCGGAGATCGCCGTTGGATTCGAGACGCTGGACACGACGACGCCGCCCGCGGTCGTCTCCTACGCCGAGGACGTGGGCGCGGACCTCGCGGTCATCGGCCCGGAAGCGGCGCTGGAAGCCGGCGTCGCCGACGCGCTCGACGACGCGGGTATCTACACGTTCGGCCCGCAGGAGGAGGAAGCCCGCATCGAGACGGACAAGGGCTTCCAGCGCCGCTTCATGGAGAAAGAGGGCGTGCCGGGCTGTCCCGACTTCGAGGAGTTCCGGGACACCGAGGCCGCCTGCGAGTACATCGACGAGTACGACGGCGACCTCGCGATCAAGCCCGCCGGCCTCACCGGCGGCAAGGGCGTCCGCGTCATGGGCGACCAGGTCGACGCCGAGGAGGCCAAGGCGTACATCCGCGATTCGGACTACGACCGGATCGTCCTCGAAGAGCGCCTGATCGGCGAGGAGTTCACGATCCAGGCGTTCGTCGCCAACGGCGAGTTGCGCGTCACGCCAGCCGTGCAGGACCACAAGCGCGCCTACGAGGGCGACGAGGGCCCCAACACCGGCGGCATGGGCAGTTACAGCGACGGCTCGCTGGAACTCCCCTTCATGACCGAAGACGAGTACCACGACGCCGTGGACGTACTCCGGGCCGTCGTCGACGCGCTGGACGGATACAAAGGGGTGCTGTACGGCCAGTTCATGCTCACCGCCGACGGGATCAAAGTCGTCGAGTTCAACGCGCGCTTCGGCGACCCCGAGGCGATGAACACGCTCCCCGTTCTGAACACGGACTTCCTCGACGTGCTGACGGCCGCCCGCGACGGCGAGAAACTCCCGAAACTGGCGTTCCAGCGCCAGGCCACCGTCTGCAAGTACGCCGTCCCCGACGGCTACCCGACCGACCCCGAAGCGGGGGCGAAAGTCCAGATCGACGCGGACTCGGCGGGCGACGCGCTCCTCTTCTACGCCTCCGTCGACGAGCGCGACGACGGGATCTACACGACGACCTCCCGCTCGTTCGCGGTCGTGGGCGTCGCCGACTCGATCACCGAGGCCGAGGAAGTCGCCGAGGACGCGCTCCAGCGGGCCGGCACCGACGGCCTGCGCGTCCGCCACGACATCGGCAAACCCGATCTCGTCCAGCGCCGGATCGACCACATGGCCGAGTTGCGCGACTAGCGACGTCCTGATCGGACAGCGAGAGCAGCCAGTTTTTCGCGTCGTCCAGCGCTCGACCACCGGCCCGACAGTTGTCGCCGACTCCGTCGAAGTGGCTCCCGGCGGACGATGGGCACCATTCATATCCGTCGCTGCCGAACGACTGGAGCGTGACCGACGATCCAGACGACGGGACCGGACCGGCGACCGGTTCGGGGACCGATTCGGGCGAGGGGCGCGCCGCCGACGACGGTTCGGCACGGCCCGAACGACACGCGGCGACGACCGTCCACGCCACGCGGGGGCCGAAGAACTCGCTCCAGCACTGGCTGGAGGCCCGCAGTTTCGTCCGGGTCTGTCTCAACTACGCCGTGATCGTCCTCGCGCGGATCGCGCCGAGTCTGCGGCTCAAAAGCTGGCTGTTGCGCCGCATCGGCGTCACCGTCGGCGAGGGGGTCTCCTGGGGCCTCGAAGCGACACCGGACGTGTTCTGGCCGGAACTGATCACCGTCGAGGACCACGCCATCGTCGGCTACGACGCGACCCTGTTGTGTCACGAGTTCCTCCAGGAGGAGTACCGTACCGGCGAGGTCGTCGTCGGCGAGCGGGCGATGATCGGCGCGGGAGCCATCGTGCTGCCGGGCGTCGAGATCGGTGCCGGCGCGCAGGTCGCGGCGAACTCGCTGGTGACCGAAGACGTGCCGCCCGAGACGACGGTGGCGGGCGTACCGGCCGAAGAGATTTAATCCCGAATCCGGACGATCCCTTCGCGCAGAATCTGCTGATTCGGGATGATGTACTCGGTGCCGTCGTTCTCGACGTGGGTGACGAACAGGTCCACTTCCTGGACGATGCCCGTCCGGTCGCCGACGCGGATCTCGTCGCCGATGCTGTACGGTTCGTTCAGGAGGAGGTACACGCCGGCCGCGCCGGCAGAGAGGAGGTCCCGGAAGGCCAGCCCGCCGAGGAAGATGGCACCGAAGACGTAGGCGGCGAGCAGGATGAGCAGGGCCTGTGTGGAGACGTTGAGCTGGTTCAACGCGATCAGCCCGGCGATGTAGAAGATGCTGTACTTGACCAGTGTGGGGATCAGGCCGGCTTCGGGGAGCTTGACACCCCGGAGGTGTTCGCTGACGAGCAGGGCCGCCTTGTCACCGACGACCAGGCCCGCGATGACGGCGAGGACGGCGATGAACACCTGCGGGAGGAAGGCGGCGAAGAAGGGCAGGACGGCCGCCATCGCCACCACCCCCGCCACGTCGAGCGCGGCGATGGTCGTCCCCAGGTACACCGAGAAGGCGACGAGTTGCGAGAGCAGGCCGACCGTCGAGGTACCCAGTCCACGCGCGCTGCGCTCGAAGGCAGTTCCCTCGACTACCCCTGGCAGGCCGATGGCCCGCAGGGCTCGCCCGACGAACTGGCCCAGGAGGTACCCCGAGACCAGTCCGACGATGAAGATCGCGCTGGCGGCGAGAAAGGGTGAACTCGTCAGGTACCGCAGGACCCCCTCGTGCAGTGACATCAGTACTCCTCCGGATCGAGTTCGAGGATCAGTTCACCGCTTTTGAACGCTCGCACGAGGCCGTCGCTCTCGCTCAGGACGATTGCGACGGCGTTGCTGTCCCGGGTGATCGCCCCGGCCGCCATGTGGCGGGCACCCAGTCCCTTGGGGATGTCGACGCCTTCGGCGGAGGGCTCGAGATAGCGATACGCGGAGACGATCTTCCCGGAGTCGGAGATGACGAACGCGCCGTCCAGCCGGGAGAACTCCTTGAGCATCACGTTCACGATGGGATCACCGACGTGGACGTGGGACTTCTCGAAGGGGTTGTACGAGAGCGGTCGGGACTTGTTCATCACTTTGCCGGCGTCGCCGACGACGAACAGCGCGCCGACGGGTTTGCCCTTCTGGCCTTTCTTGCCGAGTTCGACGGCGACCTCCAGCACGTCACGGATGACGGAGGGTTCGGCCCGGGAGTTGACGAACAGGCCGTAGACGCCCGACGGCGAGAAGTTGTTGGCCTTGACCCGCATCACCGTGTCGATATCCTCGTCGAAGGTCTTGACGGCACAGGCGATCTCGTCCCCGTCGTCGACCAGCTCTTGATCCATCGCGCCCTCGACGCCGAACCGGACGCGACTGGTCACGTCGTTGAACTCCAGCGGGAGCTCGACGAACTCCTCGGCCCCGACCGAGTTCTCCGGTGCGACGACCACGACCAGCGCGTCGTCTACGTTCTCGAACGACTCGTAGAACGAACTGCTCGGAGAAAACAGGAAGACGGCGTCCACGTCGGACACGAGACCCGCAAGTAGCTCACGCAAGTCGCTCATTGCTGTATCGACCCGTCTTACCCGATTAAGTTTTGTGGCCTCGTCGCGCGTGCGTCCTGCGTCCGTCAGACTCGCCGGAGATTCGGCCACCCGACGGGGCCCCCAGTGTTCGGAGACAGCGCTTATACCCCCGGCCTCCGTGGACCGTGGCATGTCAGACCTGCCCGAGGATTCAGGCCCCGCGACACAGCTGTACCGACACCGCACCGAAACTGTCTCCGAAGAACGCGGGTCGGGTCCGGCCGTCGTGTTCGCCCACGGTACCCTGATGGACTGGACGATGTTCGAACCGCAACTCGACGCGCTCTCGGACGACTACCGAACTATCGCCTACAACCTCCGGGCCCGCACCGACCGCTTCCAGGGTCCCTACGACCTGGACGACCTGGCCGAGGACTGTCGCGTCCTCATGGACGCCAAAGGCGTCGACTCCTGTGTCCTCGCGGGGATGTCGATGGGCGGATTCATGGCCCTGCGCTTCGCGCTGGAGTACCCCGACATGCTCGACGGCATCGTCCTGATCGACAGCATGGCGACGCCCCACGACGAGGCCGAACGGGAGCAGTACGGCGACATGGTCGAGACGGCCAAAGCAGAGGGTGACGTGCCCGACCCCATGGCCGAGGCCGTCTCGCACATGCTGTTCGGCCAGACCTCCATCGAGGAACGCACCGAGCTGGTCGAACACTGGAAGGACCGCTGGCTGACCTACCCTGGCGAGGCCGTCCACGACGAGGTGAAATCCTGGCTCCACCGCCCCGGCGTCGAGGACCGACTCGACGAGATCGACGTGCCGGTCCTGATCACCCACGGCGCGGAGGACGTGTCCATCGAACCCGAACGCGCCGAGCCGATGGTCGACCAGCTCCCGGACGCCCGGATGGAGTTGATCCCCGAGGCCGGCCACTCCTCGAACACCGAGAACCCCGAGGCCGCGAACGCCGCGATCCGCGAGTTCCTCGACGACGTGTACTGACGGGGACGCTCAGATCGCGGTCCAGCCGCCGTCGACGACGAACGTCGACCCCGTGCAGTACGACGACGCCTCCGAGGCGAGATAGAGCGCGATCCCTTTGAGTTCCGACGGTTCGGCGAACCGACCGAGCGGCGTCCGCCCCTCGATCTCGTCGTGGAGGTCCTCGACGGCCGGGGACTCGGCGGCCGTCTCGGTCAGGAGTCCGTGGCCGATGCTGGTCCGGACGTACCCCGGACAGACGGCGTTGACCCGGACATCCGGGGCGAGTTCGGCGGCCAGTTGCTTCGTGAGTTGTTTCGCTCCGCCCTTCGAGGCCACGTAGGGACCGATGCCGATGGCGGGTTCGGCGACGAAACTGAGCATCGACGCGGTGACGACGATGCGGCCGTGGCCCTGTTCCTCCATGACCGACCCCGCCTCCCTGGTCGTCAGGAAGACGCCATCGTGGTTCACGCCGTTGATCTCCCGCCAGTCCGAGAGCGAGACGTTCGTGATCTTGTTGCCCAGGCCGGAGATGCCAGCGTTGGCGAAGCACACGTCCAGACCGCCGAGTTCGTCGACGGTTCGCTCGACCATCCGCTCGGCGTCGGCCTCCTCGGTCACGTCGGCCTCGATGGGGAGAATCTCCGCGTCCGTCTCGGCCCGGAGGCGGTCGGCGGTATCGGCCAGCCCAGACGCGTCGATGTCGGCGATGGCCACGTCGGCACCGCCTTCGGCCATCGCCTCGGCGTAGGCCTCGCCGATCCCGCTCGCGCCACCCGTGACGAGCGCCACGTCGCCGTCCACCCGGAACTGATCGAGTACCGTCATCGCTGTCCCTCCGCCTGTCCGCCACGAATACGATAGCTCACGAGTAGCCGTCGCGAATCGGCCCCGCTTAAGCGTACGGATCAGACAGTCAGAGGCGATCCAGAAACCGGTCGAACGCGCCGCTCTCGGCGTGGACGTGGGCGTAGGTGCCCAGCGTCCGGTACTCCGTCAGGCCGTCGCGCCCGCCGTCGATGCCATCGCCCCGTTCCATCTCGAAGGCGAAACGGGCGTCCCGCCCGACCGACGCCTCGCTGTAGTGGAATTCGTGCCCTCGAAGGCATTCACTGGAATCGGCCGTGAGCGTCCGGTCCGTGGCCCGCATCTCGACGTGATCCAGCGCCTGGTATCGGTCGCGCATCTCGATTTCGGCGGGGAGGACGCCCGCCATCGCGCCCGTCTCACCGTCGGCCGTCGTCAGCGACTCCGCGAGGGCCATCAGGCCGCCACACTCCCCGAGGATCGGCAGACCCTCGCTGGCGCGCTCGCCGATGGTCGCGAGCGCCGGCCCGTCGGCCAGCGCGTCGACGTGGAGTTCGGGATACCCGCCGGGGAGGTAGACGCCGTCGCAGTCGGGCAGGTCGTCGCCAGCGGTGGGCGCGAAGGTCACTACCTCCGCCCGGTCGCGCAGTCGTTCGAGCGTCGCCGGGTAGAAGAAACAGAAGGCGGCGTCGTCGGCGACGGCGATTCGGGCGTCGGTTCTGTCGGCGGGAGCGCCACCTTCGGATTCGGGTTCGGGCGGTTCCCGCGCCACGTCGAGCAATGCGTCGACGCGCAGGTGTTCGGCGGCGGCCGCGAGCGCGTCGTCGTCGACGGGCGACTCCTCGCCCATCTCCAGACCGAGGTGGCGGTCCGGAATCTCCAGGTCGGGCGTCGGCGGAATCCGGCCGAAGTACGTGAGTTCGTCGGGGAGCGCGTCGCGGATGCCGTCGGCGTGGCGACCGCCGTGGGCCTGCTGGGCGATCACGCCGGCCACGTCGATGTCGCGGTTCGCGCGGGCGGCGTACTCCCGGAAGCCGAGCGCGGTGGCGGCGACGCTCTCCATGCCGGCCGTGGCGTCGACGACGAGGACGACGGGCAGGTCGAGGGCGTCGGCGACCATCGCGGTGCTGGAGCCGTCGCCGTCGTAGAGTCCCATCACGCCCTCGACGACACAGAGGTCGCCCTCGCCGCGGTGGTAGTTGCGGCGGAGGCCGTCGGTCCCTTCGAGCCACGTGTCGAGCGTGCGGGAGGGGCGGTCCGCGACGACGGCGTGGTGGCTCGGGTCGATGAAGTCCGGGCCGGCCTTGGCGGGCTGGACGGCGTGGCCGGCGTTCGCTGCGGCCCGGAGGAGCGCCAGCGTCGCGACGGTCTTGCCGACGCCCGAACTCGTGCCGCCGAGGACGAGCCCTCTCATGTCTCTGGCTCGGCGGGTTCTCGCCCGTCGAGCAGGCGGTCGTAGACGGTGACGATCCGGTCGCGAACGTCGGCCATCGGGACGCCGGCGGCGTCGGCCAGTGCGAGCGCGCCGCCCATGCCGACGCCCTCCTTGGCCTCGCCGGCGACGTAGGCGTCCATCGCCGGATGATCCCGGGCCGCGAAGCCGGGATCGGTGACGGTCAGGTCGACGTCGAGTTCCCGGGCCACGGGCCGCAGGTCGACGCTCTCGTCGCTGGCGACGAACGAGGTGGTCGCGAGTTTGAGGGTCGTCTCGACGCCGGCGTGACGGGCCAGGGCCGCGGCGGTCAGCAGTTGCGTTCCGCCAGCCAGCGTCACTGCGGTGTCACTCTCGACAAGTCCGACGAGCAGGCCGGTGATCGTCGCCAGGACGGGGTCGCCCATCCGGCGGAGCGCGACGGCGGGGTCGCCTGCCGCGTCCCCGGGGTCGAGCGAACTCGCCTCGAGGCCGTCGCGAACGACCCCCCGCTTGAGATCCAGGGGATTCTGCGGGAGCGACGACGAGACTACGGGCGTCTCACCGAGCGCGCGGAGGACGCCCAGCGCCGTCGTCGTTCCGCCGGGAATGGTCTCGGCCAGGTACACCTCGTCGTCCGGGACCGCACGACCGAACTTCCGGGCCGCCGCGAGGACGCCCGGCGCGGTCGATACCGGGTCCTGCTCTCGAACGTCGTCGCCGGGACGCGCCCCGACGGTCACGGTCGGCGCGCCCGTCGGTTCCGCGAGTCCACCGTCGACGACGGTCACGTCCAGCCCGACCAGTTCCCTGATCGCGCGAGTGACGACCGCCGGGGTCGGACAGCCGGTCGGACTCACCGGGACGACCGGCGCGCGGATCGGTTCGCCGTACGTGAGAATCTCCGCGTCCGCACTCGGCGTGTGGACCAGCAGGTCCGAATCCGCGCCGGCCGCGCTGATTCCATCGATCTCGGCCGTTCGCGTCGTGCCCGCGACGAGCATCAGCCGCACGGCCGACGCACCCATAGTTCCATGCCAGTGTAGTTATCCCAAGTCAGGTTTAATACGTTCGGTCGGTGTATCGGGGTGTCAGGATCGACGTCGGGCCGCCGTCAGCAGACTTTTTGGCGGGCCCATCCTGGCGCGAGTATGAAGAAGAGTCTCGAAGAACACGCCGCTCGCTTCGACGAGAAAGCCGAGGCGTACGACGAGGACGAGACCCCGGAGTACCGGGCCTGTGCCGGTCTCGTCGTCGAAGTCGCCGCGGCCGAAGCCGACGACACCGTGCTGGACCTGGGGACCGGGACCGGCGCAATCGCCCTCCGGATCGCCCCCGACGCGGAACGGGTCATCGGTCGTGACATCAGTGACGGCATGCTCGACCAGGCCCGCGAGAAGGCCACGGAGCGCGGGAACGAGAACGTCTCCTTCGGCACGGGTCGGTTCCGCGAACCGAACGTCGACGAACCGGTCGACGTGGTGACGACGAACTTCGCGATGCACCACCTCAGCGACGCCGAGAAGCGCGAGGCTATCGAGGTGATCGCGGAACTGGATCCCGACCGGTTCGTCCTCGGCGACGTGATGTTCTTCGGCGAACCGGATCCCGACGAACCGTTCTACAGCCCCGAGGTCGACGATCCGGCGACGGTCGGCACGCTGGCCGACGCCCTGACGGACGCCGGGTTCGCGCTGACGCGCGTCGAGCGAGTCCACGAACAGGTCGGCGTGCTGGTCGCGGAACGGGTCCCGGCCGAACGCGCCGTCGTGCCGCAGGACCGATGAAACACCTCCCCAAGCACCTCCGGCCGCGCTGGCGGTACCTGGCGGTCGCCATCGAGGGCTGGCCCGACGCGGACTTCGACCGCGGGGACTTCCAGCGCCACCTCTGGTACGCCGCACAGAACCTGCTGGGGGACGCAGCGAGTGCGGACGTGGACCTGACGGTGGTCCGCTTTTCGTTCGCGGACGGCGACGGCTGGGCGGCCGTCCGAACGCGCCGGGACGAGGTCGACCGGGCACGGGCCGCGGTCGCGGCGGTCGAGTCGGTCGACGGCCAGCCCGTGGGGCTACGAGTGGCGGGTGTGAGCGGGACCGTCCGTGCCTGTGAAGAAAAGTATATACGAAGCGCACCGGAAATCACCACAGAGAGAACGGTCGGCTTCGAGGACGCCGAGCGGACGGCGGTGGTGCGGGACGGCCGCGCCGACGTCCGGCTCGACTCGGCGTTCGCGGGCGCGACCACACTCGATTTGTAACCATGCAGGGACAATCACAACAGCAGGCCTACGACCGGGGAATCACCATCTTCTCCCCGGACGGCCGCCTCTATCAGGTCGAGTACGCACGCGAAGCCGTCAAGCGCGGGACCGCGTCCATCGGCATCCGCGCCGACGACGGCGTCGTCCTCGCGGTGGACAAGCGTATCCGGTCGCCGCTGATGGAACGGTCGAGCGTCGAGAAACTACACAAGGCCGACGATCACATCGGGATCGCCAGTGCCGGCCACGTCGCCGACGCCCGCCAGCTGATCGACTTCGCGCGCCGCAACGCCCAGATCAATCAGTTGCGCTTCGGCGAGCCCATCGGGGTCGAGACGCTGACCAAAGATGTCACCGATCACATCCAGCAGTACACCCAGATCGGCGGCGCACGCCCGTTCGGCGTCGCGCTCATCATCGGCGGGATCGACGCCGACGGCGAGCCGCGCCTGTTCGAGACCGATCCCTCGGGGACGCCCTACGAGTGGAAGGCCCTGGCCGTGGGTGCCGACCGCGGTGACGTTCGGGACTACCTCGAAGAGAACTACGACGAAGGGATCGACCTGGACGAAGCGGTCGGGCTGGCGCTGAAAGCCCTCGGGTCGGTCAACGACGACGCGCTCCGGCCCGAGGCCGTCGGGCTGGCGACCGTCGGCGTCGACGACCGGGAGTTCAGCCAGCTCACCGACGACGAGATCGAGGACTCCCTCGTCGATCTGGACCTGCTGGCCGACGAGAACGCGGTCGACGGCGACGAGACGACCGACGACGCCACCGAGGAGTAGTGCCGTCACGGACCGTCGGCGGTCCGGCCGATCACGATTTCTCCCCGCGGGATGTCGAAAACTCCGGTCGGGAGCCGGGAAACACCTTTTAACCGGGCCACACAACCCCCAGGTATGATTTCGCTCGACGAGGCGGTGACAGCCCGACTGGAGTCCCACGGGGAGCGCTTCGAGGTGTTGATCGATCCGGACGCGGCGCTCGCTATCAAGCGCGGCGAGTTCGACGGCGATCTGGAAGACGTCATCGCCGCGGAAGACGTGTTCGAGGACGCCTCCCGCGGCGACCGGCCGCCGGAAGACGCTCTCGAAGAGGTGTTCGGCACCACCGACACCCTGGAGATCATTCCGCAGGTGGTCGAAGACGGGGAGATCCAGATCACGGCCGAACAGCGCAAGGAAATGCAGGAACAGAAGCACAAACAGCTCGTCCAGCACATCACGCGCAACGCGGTCAACCCGCAGATGGACGACGCCCCCCATCCGCCCGAACGCATCGAGAACGCCCTCGAAGAGGCAGGGTTCAAAGTCGACCCCATGGAGCCCGTCGAGAACCAGGTCGACGAGGCGCTGGACCTCCTGCGCCCGGTGATCCCGATCCGGTTCGACGAGATGACCGTCGCCGTGCAGGTCCCCCCGGACTACGCCGGCTCGGCACAGGCACAGATCCGCCAGTTCGGCGACCTCGAACGCGAGGAGTGGCAGTCCGACGGCTCCTGGGTCGGCGTCATCACATTCCCCGCCGGCATGCAAAACGAGTTCTACGACGTGGTCAACGAACACACGAGCGGGGAAGCCGAGACCCGGATCATCTCCGACGAGGACGACATCCCGACACGCTGACGGACCGCTGACAGCATCTCTGACTTATCAGTTCCGACGAAACGTCGCAGTATCCGGAAACGCTCGGGAACTTGTTGTTAGTTTAGAAAACCTTCTACGTGAGTGTCTCGACGCTGGGCCTGCATCATGTCAGCAGACAATAGGGCGGGCGGGACTGCCACGTGGGTGTACGTGGCGGTCGCGGTCGCCGCCGTCCTGATCGGTCTGTTCCTGGCACCCCAGGCGATGCGCCTCACGCAGGGGGCCGGCCAGGACACACCGGATTCGGTCGCAGTGGTCCCGGTCGAGGGGCCAATCACGAGTTCCACGGCGGATCAGATCAGCGCGAACCTGCGCGAAGTCCGCCGGAACGACTCGATCAAGGCCGTCGTCCTCGACGTGAATAGCCCCGGTGGCACAGTCCCCGCGAGCGAGGCACTCTACCTCGCGGTGAACAGAACGACAGCGGCCGGCATTCCCGTGGTCGCGAGCGTCAACGGCCAGGGTGCTTCGGGCGCGTACTGGGCGATGACGCCCGCCAGCCGCATCTACGTGACGCCCGGTTCCATCGTCGGGAGCGTGGGCGTCATCGGCACCCAGCCCGCCGGTGGCGCGGCCGGGAGTCGGATCATCACCGGCCCGGACAAAGGCGCTGGGGGGACCCAGGCCGAGTTCCGTGATCGCGTCGAGCTGCTCCGGCGGCAGTTCGTCACCACCGTCATGAACGAACGCGGCGACCGCCTCGAACTGAGCCGCGAGGAACTCTCCTACGCGAAGGTCTACGCCGGTGCAGTCGCCGAACGGAACGGCGTCGCCGACGAGATCGGTGGCATCGACGCGGCGATCCAGCGGGCCGCCGAGAACGCCGACCTCGAAAACTACGCCGTCACCCGGATGGACGCGCCGGAACAGCCTGGTCTCGGGCTCATCCTGGGCAGTCAGGAGGCCGGACGCAACGACTCCGGGACCCGGACGGTCGTCGTCGAGCAGTCGCCGTTCGACTACGAGGGGGTCGAGACGCCACGCTATCTCGCCCTCTACGGGATGCCCGAGCAGGGGGAGGTGAGGACCGATGGCTAACCTTCCCAGACTCGTCGGTGTCTTCGCTCTCGTCCTGGCACTCGTGCTGGTCGTCGCAGCAGCTATCCCGCTGCTCGCGTCGCCCGGCGGGGACGCGAACCCGAGACCGCAGAACCCGGCCTCGTTCCAGCCCGCGAACATCGTGCCACAGGATCTCGGGCAGAACGGGTCGGTCAGTATCGACGCCGGCAGTGACGAGAAGGTGGTCCTGATCGACCGGGCACACGACAACGACTTCGAGCGCGAAGAGATCGAACCGATGGTCGACGCGCTGGTCGCGCAGGGCTACGAGGTCCGATTCCACGGCGGTGGCGGGCCGGGCGGCGCACCGCGCTCGGCCGGCCCCGGGTCGAGCAGCCCGCTCAACTCGTCGCTCCGCGACGCGGACGCGTTCGTCGTGATCTCGCCGGACCGTCCGTTCACGGACGCGGCCCAGCGTGGCATCGCGGACTTCGCCGAGCGCGGCGGTCGCGTCGCACTGCTCGGCGAGCCCACGTCGCCGAGTCCAGCTATCACCAGCATCTTCGGTCCCGCGCCGCGGTCGACCGCAACGAGCCAGATGACGCCGCTATCCTCCCGGTTCGGCATGAGTCTGTCGACGGGGTACCTGTACAACATGTACGAGAACGGGAACAACTTCCAGAACGTCTACGCCACGGCGTCCGGTGACGGCCCGCTCACCGCGGGCGTGGACAGAGTGCTGTTCGACCGGGCGACGGAGGTCGCCGTCGGTGGCGACGCCTCAGTGGCAGTGTCGGCTACCGACCGCACCGCACTGTCGACTACCCGCCAGCAGGGCAGGTATCCGGTCGCTGCGGTCAACGACAACGTCGTCCTCATCGGCGACACGTCGTTCCTGACGCCCGCGAACTACCAGTACGCGGACAACGAGGTACTGATCGGTAACCTCGCCGAGTTCCTCGTGTCCGGTGAGAAAGAGCCGAAACCGAAGCCGACGACGGAGCGTCCGGGCGTTCCGCCCAGACCGGGGCAGCCGCGTCCGCCGTCGGGCGGAGCGCTGCCGACGAACGGGTCGACGCCGCCGACGCCGGTAGCGCCCTGAAAATCCGCGTTATCCTTTTTTGAAGCCGACCATGAAGCCGCCGGCGAAGCCCGCAGTCACGGGCAGTGCCGCGAGCAGGCTCACGATCCAGCCGGGAGCCTCGGCCGCCTGATCCGCGCCGTCGCTTGCCGCGCCGGTGATCGCCCCCCAGTTGACCTCGAGGACGCCCTTGGTTTCGAGGAACTTGAACAGCGCCAGTTCGAGCCCGACGATGATTGCGATGATCTTGGCGATTTTTTTGGCGGCGAAGCCGATGACGCCACCGATGACCGCGCCGCCCCCGATCTCGAGGCCGATCTGCTGGGGGTCCAGCCCGGCGACCTGAAGCAACGTTGGGTCTACCATGTCACATCAGCCATCTAAGTACGCCGATATAAGGCTTTTGTGCCCGTCTCCGACCCGCTGACGCCCGTCAGACGCGATTACCGGGAGACGGCCTCTCCTGCGGCGACAGGATGTCTTCGGGGTGGTGGCCCTGTGTTTAAATAGCATCGCGCCGTACGTTCGGACGAGTGACGGCGACACAGACAGAGCGAGCGGTCATCGCCAAGCGCGTGGACTCCGGAACGCCCGACACCAGCGAGATCCGCGAGTTGGCCCGCGCGGCCGGGTACGAGGTCGTCGGTGAGGTGACCCAGACCCGGACGGAAGACCCCGCGATGCACGTCGGGGAAGGGAAAGCCGAGACCATCGCGACGACGGCCGTCCGGGAGGACGCCACAGTCGTCATCTTCGACAACCAGCTCGGTCCCTACCAGACGTACAACCTCGGGAACGAACTCCCCGAGGAGACACGGGCCATCGATCGATTTCGACTTATCCTCGAAATCTTCGGTCAGCGGGCACAGACCCGGAAGGCACAGCTCCAGGTCGAACTCGCGGAGTTGCGCTACGAACTGCCCCGCGCCGAGGCCAAGGCCAGCCTCGCCAAACGCGAGGAACGGCCCGGGTTCATGGGGCTCGGTGAGTACGACGAGAGCCGGGAACGGGACATCAAGGCCCGCATCTCCCGCATCCGGGACGAACTCGAGGACATCGAGCAGACCGAGCAACACCGGCGCGAACAGCGCCGCGAGTCCGGCTTCGACCTCGTCGCGATGGCGGGGTACACCAACGCCGGCAAGTCGACCCTGTTGCGCCGCCTGGCCGAGGACCTCGACATCGACGAGAACGAGGAGTTACATCCCGACCTCGACACGACCGCCGAGAGCGAGGACCGCCTGTTCACGACGCTCGGCACCACCACTCGGAAGGCCGAGATGGACCGCCGAGACGTGCTGGTGACCGACACTGTCGGGTTCATTACCGACCTCCCTCACTGGCTGGTCGAGTCGTTCAAGTCGACGCTCGATGCTGTCTACCGCGCGGATCTGGTGTTGCTCGTCGTGGACGTGAGCGAACCCGTCGAGGAGATCCGGGAGAAACTCGTCACCTGCCACGACACCCTCTCGGAACGCAACCAGGCACCAATCGTCACGATCCTGAACAAGATCGACCGCGTGGACGACGCGGAACTCGAACGCAAGCGGGAGGCGCTGTCGGCGCTGGCTCCGAATCCGGTGGCGATCAGCGCCAAAGAGGGCGCGAACGTCGACGCGCTCAGGGATCGCATCGACCACGAACTCCCGCCGTTCGAGCGCGAACGCCTCGTCATGCCGATGACCGACGAGACCATGAGCGTCGTCTCGTGGATCCACGATCACGCCCACGTCGACACCGTCGACTACGGCGATCAGGTCGTCATCGAGTTCGAGGCCCGGCCGAAGATCGTCGAGCAGTCACGGGCCAAGGCGGGCGACCTCGTGGCCGCCGAGTCCGCCTAGACCAGTGTGTAGGCGAAGTAGCCGCCGCCCACCAGCAGCAGGACGCCCACGCCGCGGACGACCCACTGCCAGGTCTCGGGCGCGCCGGTCTCGCCGTACTTCCCGTGTCGGTCGCCCGTCCAGCCGGCGGTGTACATCCGGACGACGGCCTGGGGAAAGGCCAGGAAGCCGAGTCCGAGGGCGACGCCGAGCACTGCCGCGAGCAACTCGCGTGTGGCCATCAGTAACTGCGGAGGCGTTCGATGCGTTTCTCGGTGTCGGGGTGGGTCGAGAGCAGGCTCATCCCACCGCCGAAGATACAGAGCGCGCTGACCTCCTTGGCCTCGGCGGTCGGTTCACTGCGCTGTGCGCCCGCGGAGATTTTCTCGAGGGCCCGCGCGAGGGGGTCGCCACGACCCAGCGTCTCGGCGGCGGTGCGGTCGGCGACGTACTCGCGGTGCCGGGAGATGGCGAACACGAACACCATGACGAGCAACTGGGCGATGTTGCTCACGATGATGCCAAGGAAGATGTCGACGAGTTCGTTGTCGCCGGTCAGGATCACCGCGAAGTAGGCGGCGAAGCCGATGATCGAGGCGACCCCCTGTCCGAGTTGCATGATGATCGAGTCGCGGTTCTTGAGGTGGGCCAGTTCGTGGGCGACGACCCCTTCCACCTCGTCTTGTTCGAGCAACTGGAGGAGCTCACGCGAGACCGCGACGGTCCCGTTTCCGCGCCGACCCAGCGCGAAGGCGTTGGGGACGCCCATCTCGACCAGGTAGAGTTCCGGCTTTTCGATGCCCATGTGATCGCTGGTGCGTTCGACGAACCGGTGGAGGTCCCGGTACTGGTCTTCCGGGAGTTCCTGTCCCTTGAGCGACCGGAGCGTGAACCACTTGCTAATCTTGTACTGAGCGGCCACGAACAGGACGCTCAGCCCGATCAGTAACGGGATCGGTACCTGAAACATCAGGTAGAAGAACGATATCGCGATGGTGTAGAAGGCGAACAGGATCGAGCCGACGATCGCCATTCGCACTTTGAGTCCGAGGTTGCGCATTGCTATGCTGATTGTTGGTCGTTCGCGAACTTATGTTTCGTGGTCGGCACACAACCAAAAAGTACTCGAAGGTCGGTAACTGGGTCGAGCGGTCGGATCACTGGCCGGTCGACGCTATAGCTCGCGCTTTCGCTTCTCTACCACTCGCACGTCCCTGATCGCCGTGTCGGGATACTGTCCATCTGCGTCCTTCTCGGCGGCCTTCACCATGTCCCAGACGACGTTCAGGCCCGTCGTCACGCCCTCTAAGGCCTCCATCTCACAGCCCGTCTTCCCCGTGGTCTCGACAGCGACGGTCGCGACCACCCGGTCCTCGCGCACGTCGAACTCGCAGTCGACGTTCGTGATCGGGATCTGGTGACACATCGGGATCGTCTCCCAGGTGTGCTTGACCGCCTGGATCGCGCCGATCCGGGCCGTCGCCAGTACGTCGCCTTTCTCGACCTGATCGTTCCTGATCGCCTCGATGGTCGAGGGCTGGAGTCCGATCTCCCCGCGAGCGACCGCCCGACGCGCCGTGTCTGGCTTGCCGCCCACGTCGACCATCTGCACGTCGCCCTCGTCGTCGGTGTGGGTCAGCTCCTCGCTGCCCTCGACGGCGGTCGCGCCGACCTCGTCGAGTGGGTCTTCGGGGCTCCCGTCGGTGTCCGCGCCGTCTTCGGGGCCGTCACTCATCGGTCTCACCCCACAGCGCCGTCGGAAGTGCGTCCACGAGGTCGGGAGCGACGAGGCCGTGGCCGAACTCCTCGACAGCGAGGTCGCCCGCACGTCCGTTGGCGTAGGCGGCGATGGCACCGGCGTGGATCGGCTTCTGGGTGGCCAACAGCGCGCCCGATGCGCCTGCCAGCACGTCGCCCGTCCCGCCGACAGTCATCCCCGGATTGCCCGTCCGGTTGACGCGGGTCCGCCCGCCGTCGCTGATCACGTCGTAGGCACCCTTGACGAGGAGTGTCTGGTCGAGGTCGGCGGCGAAGTCAGCGACCAGTTCCGCGCGCGTCTCCCAGTCGTCGTCCGTCTCGCCGCCCATCGTCCGGAGTTCACCCTGGTGGGGCGTACAGAGCAGGGTGGCGTCGGTGTCGGCGTCGGGGACGACCTGCAGGGCGTCGGCGTCGATCACGGCCCGGCCGTCGAACTCGGCGAGGAACTCCCGCACCGCTTCCAGTGTGCCTGTCGCGTTGCCGAGTCCGGGGCCGATCACCACCACGTCGTTTTCGACGGCCCGGTCCAGCAACTGGTCGACGTGGCCCGGTTCGAGCAGGTCGCCGGTGAACGGCCGGACGATGATGCCCTCGGAGAAACTCTGGACCTCGCGGGCGACCGAGGAGGGACAGGCCACCCGAACCAGGTCGGCTCCGGCCCGGAACGCGGCCTGTGCGGTGAGGGCCGGCGCGCCGGTGTATGGGCCGCCGCCGATCACCAGCACTTCGCCGTGGTCACCCTTGTGGCTCTGTGGGTCCCGGGAGAGGCGAAGCAGGTCGCCGCGTTCGACGAACCGTTCGGCCGCGTCGGGGATGCCGATGTCCGCCACGGTCACGTCGGCGTCCAGCTCGACGAGCCCGGGCTTCTGGTCGTGGAACGTGACGACGTGGTCGGCGTCGACGGCCGCGCCAGCGACCTCGCCGGTGTCGGCGTCGATGCCCGAGGGCACGTCGACGGCGACGACGGTGGCGTCGGTCTCGGCGATGCGCTCGGCCGCGGTCGCCTCGGGTTCGCGGAGCGCGCCCGTGACGCCGGTGCCGAGCATCGCGTCGATCACTACGTCCGGGTCGCCCAGGTCGAGGCCGGTCGAGTCACGGACCTCGCGGGCGTCGACTTCGGCCCGCTGGAGTGCGTCCCAGTTCTCTCGGGCGATGTCGGTCGTGATGGTCTCGGCGCGACCCAGCAGGTTGACGGTCACGTCGTAGGCGTTCAGGAAGCGCGCGGTGACGAACGCGTCGCCGCCGTTGTTCCCGCGGCCGGCGACGATTGCGACCGCGCTCCCGGACTCGGCCACGTCGCGGACGACCCGCGCGACCGCGTTGCCGCTGGACTCCATCAGCTGTTTTCGGGGCACGCCCAACGCTTCGGCGTTCTCGTCGAGGACGGCCTGGTCCTGGACGCCCATCATCACCACTTCACCTCGAACCCGCCCAGCCCTTCGGGTTCTTCGTACTCGACTTCCACGCTGTCGACCCGTGCCCGGGGACTCCCGTCGTGACACCACTCGACCAGCGTCTCTACGTCCTCTTCGGGGCCCTCGAAGACGGCTTCGACGCGGCCGTCGTCCAGGTTGCGGACCCAGCCGTCGAGGCCCTGCTCGCGGGCGGTGTCCCGCGTGTTCGCGCGGTAGTAGACCCCCTGCACTTTCCCGGTGACGTGGACGTGTGCGCGGACGCGTTCGCTCATAGCCCACCCTTCTCTCGCCGCCGAGGAAAACCTTGGTCACTCGCCGCCGTTCCGGAGGTAGTGGAACACGTACGTCTGGGCGTAGCCGGCGTACTCGTCACCGAACGCTTCGCGGATCGCCCGCGAGGTTTCGGCGTAGGACCCACGGTCGCAGTCGGGGTAGTAGTCCTCGATGGTCGTCCTGATCCACGTGTCCAGCGGGACTGCCTCCAGAAAGTCGAGAGAGAACAGCAGGACGCAGTCGGCGACTTTCTCGCCGACGCCGACGAACTGTGTGAGGTACTCGCGGGCCGCCTCGTAAGGGAGGTCCCCCGCCTCGTCGGGGTGGGCCACCCCGTCGGCGACCATCTCCGCACTGCGCTGAACGTAGGGCGCGCGGTAACCCAGGCCTACTTCGCGGAGCTGACCCTCCGTCGCGTCGGCCAGGGCTTCGGGCGTGGGATAGGCGTGGTACGTCTCACCGTCGAACACGACGGGATCGCCGAACTCTCGCCGGAGCGACATCTGCATGTCGTGGATGCGGCGCACTCGCATCTGGGCCGAACAGATGAACGAGATCAGCGCGCCGAAGGGTGGGTCCCGGACCAGTCGCATTCCGCGGTAGGTCTCGAAGGCTTCGCGGAGCAGTCGATCGTCCGGTGTGGCGGTGCGGATGGCGTCGAGGTCGTCGTCGAGTCGGAGCAGGTGTCGGAGGTGGGGCTCGGCGTCGACGTGTGATTCCCACTCCAGCCCGCCGTCGACCTGTCGGACGCGCACGACGGCGGGATCGCTCCGGCCCTCGGGGCGGACCGTCGTCCAGTACCAGGCGTCGCCGCCGTGTGCCCGGTCGTCCTCGTAGGTGGTGCCGTCCTCGCGGCCCCACAGGTACGACTGGCCGCTCTCGACAGTCGACTGGAGATCGACGCCACCGGCGAGGGTCGTCGCGTCGATTCGGCCCCGTTGCATCGTCGGTCGAAACGGATCGGAGCGGCTTGGGGGTTTCGAGATCGAACCTACCGACAGGGCGGCGGTGGCAAGCGTGAGAAGAGACTGAATACCGCGTGAACGGACACCAATCTTCTTACGGTTGGACAGCTAACAGCAAACTATGAACTGCAGAGTTGTCGTAGAGGCCGCAGTTCCGGTCTACGACGTCGAAACACCGGACGAGGCGGTCCGGATCGCCATCTCGAAAACCGGTGAGATGCTCAACCCCGATCTCAATTACGTCGAGATCAACATGGGACAGCGGTCGTGTCCCCACTGCGGCGAGGAGCAAGAGCCCGCCTTCATCGCCGCCGACGAGAGTCTGGTCGCACTCGAACTGGAGATGACAGTTTTCAATGTCGAGCGCGAGGAACACGCCGCCCGGATCGCTCGCAAGGAGATCGGACAGCGCCTGGAGAACATTCCGCTGGACGTTCTCGAGATCGAACCGATCGACGAGGAGGCCGACGAGGACGAAACCGAGGAGACCGAGGCAGAGACGGAGACCGAGACCGAAACCACGGTGGACGAGATCACGTCGGACACGGACATCGGCGAGCGCGAGGGGGAAGACAGCGAAGTGTTGCCGGAGTTCGAGGAGCTCATCGACGAATAGCGCCGTTTTCGCCGGAGAGTACGACATCGGAGCCACATCCGTAGCCACGACTGTCGGGACGGGGCCGCCGCTCCGGAGTCGTGGATATCGCGAGAACGGAGAGAGACGGCTCAGTCGGCAGCGGCTGGAACCTGTTCGGACTTGTCGTCGCCCATCTCCGAGGTGATGCCCCCGGCCAGCGCGAAGACGGCGTCTTTGTGGTCGTCTTTGGACATGTGGATCGAGGTCGGTCGAACGTTGACACGCTCGTACTCGTCGTGTTCGACCTCGTTACCTGTCTTCTCTTCGTAGTGGTTCTGCACCTGTGCAAGCAGGCCGTGAAGATGGATGAGCTCCTGCTTTTTCATAGTCACCCATGCGTTACAACTGAAGGGTTATAGTACTACTCTGAGGCCCGTTAACACACGGCCCTGCCGTAGCGCCGTCCATACATGGGTTTTCAAGTCATTCACAATCGGTCAGGAACCGGTGACGAGTTGTTTACTACCCGACAATCGGTGTATTTTCGGGGTTGGTGGCTGGCGCGCGCTCTGTTGAAAGGTTTTTGGCTCGCGCACGGCATAACCCGATATGGACTACGAGGACCAACTCGACCGGGCGATGGAACAGACTCCCGACATCGAGGGCAGCAGCGACCGGTTCGACGTGCCAGAGCCGGAGGTCCGCCAGGAAGGGAACACGACCGTCTACGAGAACTTCCAGGACACAACATCGCGGCTCGGACGCGAGGACGATCACGTCGTGAAGTTCCTGCAAAACGAACTCGGGACGAGCGGGCACATCGACGAGAGCGGGCGCGCGCGCCTGACGGGCGAGTTTAGGCAGAGTCGCATCCAGGACGCACTCGACGAGTACGTCGACGAGTTCGTCCTCTGTTCGGAGTGTGGACTGCCCGACACGAAACTCGAACGCGAACGCGGGGCGCTGGTACTGCGGTGTGAGGCGTGCGGTGCGATCTCCTCGACGAGCGGCTAACTCAGCGTCTTCAGTGTCTCCAGATCGTGTTCAGTGCGAGTGAACTCCGCGAGCCGCCGGCTCGCGTGACAGTTGGGGCAGTGAAAGGTCCGTTTGTGCGAGGGGAGGTCGTTCGGCGAGGACTCCCACCCTTTCTTGCACTCCGGACAGAGCAACCGGACGTAGGTCTCGGTCATGTGTGCCCTGTTGACACGCGGCAGGGTCAAAAAGGTTGCCGCTGGCTCGCCTGCCGTGACGGTCCAGGAGCGAGACGGGCTTTCAGGCCGCCGTCAGGTCGTGTTCCGCTTCCAGGAGTTCCTTGTATCGGTTGCGGATGGTGACCTCGGAGATGCTCGCGACTTCCGAGACTTCCGACTGGGTGACCTTCTCGTTGGTGAGCAGCGAGGCGGCGTAGACGGCGGCCGCGGCGAGGCCGACGGGGGACTTGCCCGAGAGCAGGCCCGTCTCGCGGGCGCTGTCGAGCAGTTCGCGGGCGCGGCGCTCGGTCTCGTCCGAGAGGTCCAGGTCCGACGCGAAGCGGGGGACGTAGCTCTCGGGGTCGGCGGGCTGGATTTCGAGGTTCAACTCGCGGACGATGTAGCGGTACGTCCGGGTCATCTCCATCTCGCCGACGCGGGAGACCGTGATCATCTCGTCGATGCTCCGGGGCGTGTTCGCCTGTCGGGCCGCGGCGTACAGCGAGGCCGTCGCGACGCCCTCGATGGAGCGGCCCGGCAGGAGGTCCTCGTCCAGCGCGCGGCGGTAGATGACCGACGCCGTTTCGCGGACGTTCTTCGGGAGGCCCAGTGCGGAGGCCATGCGGTCGATCTCACCGAGGGCCTGCTTGAGGTTGCGCTCCTTGGAGTCACGGGTGCGGAACCGTTCGTTCCAAGTGCGGAGCCGCTGCATCTTCTCCCGCTGGCTCGAGGACAGGGAGTTTCCGTAGGCGTCCTTGTCCTGCCAGCCGATGTTGGTCGAGAGCCCCTTGTCGTGCATCATGTTCGTGGTCGGGGCACCGACGCGGGACTTCTCGTCGCGCTCGCTGGCGTCGAACGCGCGCCACTCCGGCCCGCGGTCGATCTCGTCTTCCTCGACGACCAGGCCACAGTCGCCACAGACCGTCTCGCCGTGTTCCGTGTCGGTCACGAGGTTCCCGCCACACTCCGGGCAGGTCGTGGCCGATTCCGTCTCGCTCGTCTCCTCCGCGATCTCCTGCTCTGTACGTTCGTTCGATATCGTCCGGGTTGTGGTGTCGCTCATGGGGGTGTATCTTGGGTTGCCGGCGGCGAAAGCGATAAGAAATTACCGGCGACTTCCTAACCGTTAGTAAGTGTGAAAAACATATAAATGTTTCGCTAATTCGAGGGTCCCGCGGGGTCAGTGTGGGACTCGTTATCGTGGTGCAGTCGGGTGATTTACTCCGGCTTACCGTCGCAGTCCGGTACGACCGACGAGTTCGCCGGGGGCAAGCCAGCGGGGACCGGGGTGAGAGCCTGAGTGCGTTACTGGGTATCCTGTGCGACGACGAGCTGGAGGGCTTCGTCGGTCGGCTCGTCGTCGGGCGACAGGTACCCGGCGGCGAAGACGGTGTAGCCGGTCCCGCCGTTCAGCGAGATGTCCTGATCGAGCACGATCTGGCCGTCGTTGTTCTCGTTTGCCGCCCGGACCTGGATCGTGTAGTCGTTGGCTTCGACGGTCGTCGAGCTGGTCTCGCCGTAGGCCACGTCGTCGAAGATGGCGGCCCCGGTCGCGTTCACCGTCACGTCGACCGCGGGCGCGTCCGGGGCGGCGTGGACCAGCCGGACCCGGGACATGTTCTCGCCGGGACTCTCCCGGTTGTCTTCGAGGACCAGCGGCGAGAACGCTTTCCCGTCCTCGGCCAACTCGCCGGCCGCCGCGATGGTGTAGTCGGCGGCGGCGAGTTCGAGATCCTGCTCGAAGACGGACGTGCTCATGTCGCCCGCGGCGGTGATCTCGACGGTGTGGGTCCCGGGCGCGAGTTCGAGGTAGCCGCTCACGTCGGTGAACGCCACGTCTTCGAGGACGGCCGACCCGTCCACGTACACGTCGACGTTGGGCGCGTCCGGCGAGAGGTGTGCCACCCGGACGTGCGCGTTACCGTCCATCTCACCGTCCGTGTCGCCCTCGGTCATCTCGTCGTCCATCCCATCCGTCGTCTCGGTTTCAGTCATCGCGTCAGTCTCCGTGGGCGTCGCCCCGGAGTCGCCACCCTGGCTACACCCCGCCAGGCCGACCGCGACTGTTCCACCCAGTGCTGCGAGTACGCGTCGCCGTGTTCTGTCTGCCATCGTCAGAGGAGAGCGGAGACTCATAAAAGTGGATTTGCCGGAAACGGACCGCACTCTCACCCAATTTCGTGCAGAAACCGTCGGGAATCGGACGACGGTGGCCGATACGGACAGTCAGTCGAACGCCGACCAGGTGAGAACGAGCAGGGCACCGAGTTCCAGGACCTGGACGAACATCATCGCGCGGCCGGCGATGGGGGCGGCGCTGTTCAGCAGGGTCGCGACCTGCGGGTCGAGGACGTAGTAGTAAAACGCGAGGACGTTCTCAGCGAGCAGGAGGACGGCGAACAGCGAGAGTGCCAGTGCGTGCTTCGAGCGGAACTGCCGATAGTTCCGGCCCCAGATGCCGAGCAAGGCCACGAGCAGGACGACGTTCACCGCTGTCGCAGCGCCCGCCGCCGTCAACCAGACTCCCATCTGTCCCTCCGTTCGTCGTGTCCGCGAATATAGTCTTTCCCAAATTCGGCCATACTAATCGACCTCCGCGATGATCTCTTCGATGGTGTCCCAGTGGTGTCGTGTCCGGTCGGTCAGGAGATAAACCGCGCCGTAGTCGTCTCCGCTCTTCTCGACGACCCCGTTATCAGTCAACACGTCGAGGTGATGGCGAACCGTCTTGTAGTCCAGATCGAGCTCCTCGGCCAACTGATTGGCGTTCCGCGGACGCGCCTCTATCGTCTGGAGGATGCGTGCCCGGTTCGCACCGCCACGCGTCCCAGTCAGCACGTACCATAGGACACCCTCCATTCCCACGGAGAAAGCACCCCCACGCCAGTTAATAATACCGACACGCGCCGAACCTTCGCGAAAGAGTGGACTTGTGGCCGCCTACCAGTCGCGTTTCTATCGACCGAACCGCTCCGACAGCGGGGCCACGTCCTCGGCCAGCACAACGTCGAACGCCTGGTTGTCGGCGTCCTCGGGCGGTTCGAGGAGGCCCACCGCGAAGGCCGTGTAGGTCGCCCCCACGTCCGTGTCGGCCGAGAAGTCGAAGACGCTCTCGTCGCCGCCGGCCGGCCGCACCGACAGGTCGTACTCCAGGGGCAGCAGGTCGAGATACTCGCTCTGCCCGCGGAATTCGAGGTCCTCGACGAGTTCCAGGTCGCCGAAGAAGGCGTCCTTGACCACGTCGACGGCCGGCGCGTCCGGGGAGAGGTGGACCACGCGCACCCGCGGGAGCGGCGGGAAGTCGTCGTCGTTGTCGTCGACCAGCACCGTCGCCTGGATGTCGGCGAGCCGACCGGTCGCAGCGACCGTGTAGTCCGTGTCCGCCTCGACGGTGACTTCGGTGTCGATGACTGCGGACCCAACGCCCGCGTCGGCGGGGGCCACCGCCACGTCGTAACTCCCGGGTTCGAGTTCCAGGTAGTCGCTCACCGTCTTGAACGGAACGTCCTCCAGCACCGGGTTTCCACCGACGAACACGTCGACGGCCGGCGCGTCCGGTGAGGCGTGGATCACCCGCACCTCGGCGGGGTCGTCCTCGTCTTCGTCGTCGCCGAACCGCGCGCTCGCGGTTCCGCTGAGTCCCGCGACTGCCGCCGTTCCTGTACCCATCCACCGTAGCGTCTCGCGTCGAGTCTTTGCCATCTGTATCCCCGGTCGTTGCTCTCTGATATCGAATAATAATCACTTTCTCGGTTCCTGCCCAAATTCTGCACAGTCGTATCCGAAAACTGTTTCCGGGGCGTCTCAGGCGTCGCATATGACGGACGCGGTGAAATGTCAGATAGTGAAGAGGTGCCCCTCGTCGGGCACGTCGAACAGGCCGATGCGCGCGCCGGCGTCGAGCCAAGCGTGGCCGTAGGAGAACGCGGCGAGTGCGTTAACAGGGTCGTCGTCGGCCCGGAAGTGGCGGCCGTCTTCGAGATAGGAGCGGGCCATCTCTTCGCACTCGGCGGCGGCGTCGCCCAGCGGCGAGTCCGGGGGGACAGCCACCTCCGCGGCGTCGAGCGCTTCGGCGAGTAGGTCCTCGTAGCGGTCGGTCTTCTCGGCCAGGTCGGCGGGCATGTGTCACCCATCTGTTCGTCCGGTCCTAAGCGTGTCGACGGGCCTGCGAGCGAGCCGCCTGCTAGGAGGCCGTGTCCGAGCCGTACAGGACAGCGTAGGCTTAATACGCCGCCCCCAACTACTCTCACACATGACTGACGAGGCCGTCGAACACCGGAGGCTCATCATCGCTGGTTCGGGGATCGCGGGCCTGAGCGCCGCGATCTACGCCGCCCGCTCGAACAACGATCCGCTCGTGCTGGAGGGCGACGAGCCGGGCGGCCAGCTCACGCTGACGACCGACGTGGCCAACTACCCCGGCTTCCCCGACGGGATCAGCGGTCCCGATCTGGTGAACAACATGAAAGAGCAGGCCCGGCAGTTCGGGACGGAGATCGACCACGGGATCGTCACCGACGTCGAGGCCGACGGCCGCCCGTTCCGCGTCGAACTCCGTGACGGCACCGTCTACACCTGCGACGGGCTCATCGTCGCCTCGGGTGCGAGCGCCCGCACGCTGGGCATCCCCGGCGAGGACGAGCTGATGGGATTCGGTGTGTCGACCTGTGCGACCTGCGACGGCGCGTTCTTCCGCGGCGAGGACATGCTCGTGATCGGCGGCGGCGACGCCGCGATGGAGGAGGCCAACTTCCTCACGAAGTTCGCCGACACGGTCTACATCGCCCACCGCCGCGAGGAGTTCCGCGCCGAGGACTACTGGATCGACCGCATCGAGGAGAAGGTCGAGGCTGGCGACGTGAAGATCATGAAAAACACCGAGGCCGTCGAGATCCACGGCTCAGAGGAAGATGGTGTGGACCACGTGGATCTGGTCCGTCACCCCGGGGGCCACCCCACGGACAAACTCGACGCCCCTGACACCGAGCAGCTGCAACTCGACGTGGGTGCCGTGTTCCTCGCCATCGGCCACACGCCCAACACCGACTACCTCGAAGGCACGGGCGTCGAGATGGACGACGCGGGCTACCTGGAGACCCAGGGCGGCGACGGCGGCGGCCAGACGAAAACTGCCGTCGAAGGCATCTTCGGGGCCGGCGACGTGGTCGACCACCACTACCAGCAGGCGGCGACGGCCGGCGGGATGGGCGTCAAGGCCGCGCTGGACGCCGACGACTACCTCGAAGACACCGTGACTGCCGAGGCCGCGGAGGGTGAAGAAGTCAGCGCGGAAGCCGACGACTGAATTTTTTCGACG
Organism: Halorientalis regularis; assembly: GCF_023698535.1. Classification (GTDB taxonomy): domain Archaea; phylum Halobacteriota; class Halobacteria; order Halobacteriales; family Haloarculaceae; genus Halorientalis; species Halorientalis regularis. Next base: position 84,204 of record NZ_JALJCL010000008.1, on the reverse strand, counting down.
GTTTGCCGTTTCACCTGTCGAGAAGCACGCCGAAGCCGTACCAGCTACCCACACCGACGGCGACGGCGACCCCAATCCGGACGAGATCGGAAATCGGACCCAGGGAGAGCCCGACCGGCCGGTTGACCAGGCCGAACAGCGAGAGCGTCGGCAACAGGTACATCGAGACCGCCACGCCGACCCAGAGCGTGAGTGACTGCCGATCCAGCGACTCACCGCGCCGACGCCGGAGCCAGAAGACCGTCCCCAGCGAGAGCGCGAGCGCGACGGCACCGACGAGTTGCGTCGCGACCAGACCCTTGAGGAACCGCGGCACCGTCACCGAGGCGATGGCGAGCGTGGCGACCGGGCCGGCCCACTGCCCGGACGGCGCGAACGCGAGGAAGAACCGGTCCTCGGGCAGGGCGGGCGGTTCGGTCGTGTTTCCGCCGAGCGTGAGCGTCCGGCCATCGACCGCGCCGTGGTCGCCGACCGCGTCCTCGACGTCGTTTGCCAGCGTCGTCCCGGGCGGGCCGACGATCCGGAGTCGGTTCACGTCGACGACCCAGCCGGTGTGGGGGCCGTCAGGATGGAATTCCTCGACGAGCACGACGCCGCCCGGGGCGTGTTGCGCGACGGTTGGCTCCAGGAACTGGAACCTGATCGTGTCGTTCGCGACGGTGACCGACTGGAGACGGATCTCCTCCGACACGCTGTCGTCGGTGTGGTCGGCCGCGTCGCCGGCGACGGTCCGGGCGAGTCCCTCGTCGCGTGCGAGGACGGACGGATCAGTGAATGACTCGTTTGGACCGGTGGCGTATCGGTCGGGCACCCGTGGGGCGAACTGGCTGGTGACTGTCCAGGTGGCACTGCCGTTGGGGTAGGCCTGGATGGTCGCGTTGCTGTGTGTCACGTCGAGCGCGACGTCGTGGCGATGGGCGGTCCACTCCAGCCCCTCCTGACAGGGGGCACAGACTGACTCCGGCGGCGGGGCCGCGGTGGCGGGGACCACCGCGAGCGCGGTGAGCGCGAGGAGGGGAGCCATCGCGCGGGCAGGGCGAACCAATGGTACGTGCGGCGACACGTCGGCGGCGGTGAAGTAGATTTCGGCGCGATGACTCGGAGTCGTCTACAGGTCGGCGTCCGTGTCGCCGTCGCGGGCGGTTTGCCCTCGGTCCGCCGTCCCGAGAGCGTCGGTCATCTCGACGTAGAGCCAACCCACGGTAATAAGCAGGGTCAACAGGAGCAGGATGCCGGACCCGATCATACGTCGATATTCTCGGCCCGTTGTAAATAGCTCGCTAACAGGGATATTGAGAGCTACGGAGGGATCAGAGCCGTCGGTAGCCCTCCGTGCGGTGACCGGTCTGCCCTGCCGAACCCAACAGATGCTTTAGGCCGGTCTGCCAAGGGGGGCCATGACCGATCAGGACACTGCGACGCTCACTATCGAGACAGAGGACGGAACCAGCGACGAACTCGAAATCCCGACGGGCCTGCTGAACATGCTCCGGGAGGGAGAGGAGACGGATCCCGAAATCGTCGGCGACATCGCCATGATCGGGCTGGCCCAGCGCATCCACGGCGCGATCCACCACGCCCAGGGCGAACCCGGCGAGGACGTGCAGGCCGCCGAGGACGTGACGATGGACCTGTTCGAGGAGCGGTTCGGGCAGACGTTCGCGGACATGACCGGCCACGATCACTGAGCGGCGGCGAAGATTTTCTCCGGACCGACCGTCCGGCGATATCGGTATCCGTGAGTGCTCGGCTCCCACGCCCAACCGCTTCGGGGACTCGCGGACAGTCTCGACCGTGAGATGAAACGGCGCCGTCGGCTGGCCGATCAGGTGTCCGCTGGCGGTGTGTCGAAGTACCCGAGTGCGTCGAGAATCGCCCCGATCAAGAAACTGATTACGGCGACGACCAACACGAGTCCAGTGAGGATGAGTGAGATCGGGTCCGGGAGGGTGAACTGGAAGCCCGCGATGAACACGCAGGTGATGATCCCGACGACGAGAAGGAACGAGCCTGCACTGGGGTCTTCACCGGTGAGAAACTCGATACTGTCGAGAAACACCGAGGATTGTGGCTCGTCGTCGACAGTGTCTGCACTCATTGGGTCGTCCCTCCCCGCTGTTTCTTGGCGGCCTTCTGAACGATCTGGACGAGATGCGAGACCCAGATGCCGGCCGTGAATCCAAACAGTGTCGAGACGATGACGGCTTTGCTGAGTAGCTCCAGCGGCGCGGCCGCTGCGATCAGGCAGAGTGTCCCGAACAGGAACATCATACCGTACTGAATTCTGGTTTCGATGTCGAGTTGCCGGAGTGTCGTGGTCAGGTTGGCGCTCATATTTCGTGAAGTGTCTGAAAACCGGGTGTTCGATGGATTCCGTATGGCTGCCGGGGCACCCCGAGCGAATCAGTCCTCGATCCGACCGAGCATGCCTCCGATATCGTCCAGTTCGAAGTAGATGGCGAGCCAGCGACGGGGTGCCGGCCAAAGCCCGACGAACTGTGTCCCTCGTTTGTCGTCGTGCACGGAGTAGCAGTACAGCGGCCACCCGACGGAGCCAATCGCCGCACGCGCTTCAGTGCCGAGTCCGCTCTCGTCGAGGTCCCGAGCGAATCCGTCAGGGTCGTTTCCTGCACCGAATGTATCACACACTAACACGGTGGGCGACGCGTATAGCTTTTCGCCCGGCTGAGAACGCTGGTGGTTGTGGTGTGGCTGCTGGAGCGGCGTGGCGTCTCTCCTGTGTCGTTTCCGGGCGGAGACGGACTCGACTCTCAGCGCACGTCCCACTCTAGCAGCGCGCCCCCGTCCAGGCGCTCGACCGATCGTAGCTCCAGTTCGGGAAACTCCTCGGTGAAGCCGTCACCGTCGGCCAGCGTGGGGGCGTCCCGACCGCCGATGATCTTCGGGCCGACGAACACCGAGAGCTCGTCGACCAGCTCCGCTTCGACCAGCGAGAAGATGAGTTCGCCGCCACCCTCGACCATCAGTTGCTCGACCCCATCGCCCTCCAGTTTCCCGAGGGCGGTCGTCAGGTTCACCCGGTCCTCGCCGGTCGCGATGACCGTGGCCCCGGCCTCCTCCATCTGCTCGACGAAGTCCGTCGGCGCGGCCTGACTGACCAGCAGGTAGGTGTGGGCCGCGTCGTTCAGCACTGTGGCGTCCGGGGGCGTCCGGACGCGGGAGTCGGCCACGACGCGGGCAGGGTTCTCCGGGTCGCCCCGGTCGCGGCGGGCCTGCTTGCGTTCCTCGCTGTCGAGGGTCAGTGATGGATCGTCGGCCAGCACTGTCCCGACGCCGACCATGATCGCGTCGCTGTCGGCCCGCAACTGGTCGACCCTGTCGAAGTCGTCGGGCCCACTGATCTCGATCTGTGTCCGCTCCCGCGAGGAGAGCTTTCCGTCGGCACTCATCGCGGCGTTGACGACGACGTGCATACCTCCCGTTCCGAGGCGGGAGACAACCCTCTTACGGAACGGCAGGGCGTTCGCGAGCGCTCGCTCCCGCTCAGAACGTCGCGGTCCCCAGCACGTCCAGCAGTTCCGCCTCGCCCCGATGGGTCTCGTCGTCGAAGGCGGTGACCCGGACGCGGACCTGCGCGTCCTCCGGGACATGTTCGTCGAGTTCGAGCCGCGAGTCGCCGATCCTGAGGACGCTGGTGCCACCGTCGGCGTCAGTGACGTAGGCCACGAGTTCCACGCCCGACTCGAAAGTCGGTGTCCGAGACCGGAACCGCCAGCCGGCCAGGAACTTTTCGAGGGAACTCATACGCGACCCACCTCCCCGGCCTCGCGGTCGGAGACGTATTCACGCCCGAAGCCGGTCCAGGCGGCGAACAGGAACGTGGCGACGAGCAACCAGCCGTGGAACACGTAGGGGACGACCGCGACTGGGTTGACCATCATGCTGGGCTCGAACCAGGCGTACTGCCCGGGGAGGCCCTGCATGGCGGCGATGCCGACCAGCACGCCGCCGGCCCACGGGAAGATGTAGCCCAGCGCGGAGGTGTTGGCGTCCAGGATGTTCGCCCGACGGTAGCCGTTGAGGTTGAACCGCCGACCGATGGTCGAGATGTAGGGTGCGATGGCGATCTCGGCGGCGGTGTTGATCGTGATCATCGCGTTGACGGCCGCGGTCCCCAGCACCATCGTGGTCTCGGCGCGGGTGACCGACGTGGCGACCGTCGAGAGCAACCACTCCTGAAGCGCGGCGAACCCGCCGCCCCGGATCATGATGCGTGCGCCGGCGACGATCAACAGGGTGAGGACGATCAGCGGGAAGAAGCCCGCCGCACCGCTGTAGAGACTGCCGGCGACGCCAGGCGACTCGCCCGAGCCCGCGATCTCGACGATGGGAAGCCAGGCGACCGCCTCGGCCACGCCCGAGCGGGCCGGCGCGCGGAAGAGGAGCATGTCGGCCGGTGGGGCCAGATCGAACAGGAGGTTGAACGCGACCGCGACGATGAGGCCCCACGAGATGGCCTCGACGATGTGGCGGCCCCGGACGGCGGTGGCGATCACGACGCCCATCGAGACCAGATGCAGGAGACCGGCGGGGTTGGCGCTCTCGACGAAGATCTCGCGGGCCTGTCCGGCGACCTCGATGCCGGGCATCAGGTTACCGGCGACGACGTAGGCGACGAACGCGATCATCGCCGGGACGATCGCGTACTTGAAGCGGGAGGCGACGACGCCACCGATGTCCGCGTCCTGGGTGACGGCGCTGACGATGGTGGTGTCGCTGACGGGTGCGAGGTTGTCGCCGAACACCGCCCCCGAGAGGATCGCACCGAACACGAGGACGGGGTTCGCACCGAGCAGGACGCCGGCGGGGAAAAAGAGGGTGGTAAAGGCGACGGCGGTCCCGTAGCCGGTCCCGATGCCGGTCGCCAGCAAGGCGGCGAGGATGAAGGTCGCGGCGGGGAACAGCGCGGCCCCCACGTCGAGCGCGGTGGCGGCCCACACGAGGCCGTCGACGAAGCCGCCGGCCTGCAGGGTCGAGGCGAACATGCCGGCCCACAGCCAGGCGACGATGGCCGTCGCGGCGACGCGCTGTGTCATCCCCTCGAAGATCGTGTTGGCGTAGCCCTTCCAGTTCCCGCGGACGAACAGCATGCCAACGATGAGCGAGAGGAGCATCCCGATCACGAGGCCGGTCGTGTCGGAGATACCGAACAGGCCGCTCTGGACGATGGCCCACACGATGAACAGCCCGATGGGGAGGGCACTGACGGCCGTCCCCCCGTAGAACTCGATGGCGGGATCGTCCTGCTGGGCCAGCTCCGCCAGCTCGGCTTCGAACGGTTCCTCACCGGTGTCGCCGTCGTCGTCTCTCCGTGCCATCGGGGGGTCGTTCTCGGACCACCGATACAAGCTTGGCGGTCGTGTCGGTGGCGAGCCGGGCCGGTCGATGCTTCGCTCGTGCCGGGCACGCCACGATTTTTATCCCACCCTCCCGAACGGGCGGGCATGGAGTTAGACGACCATGCCGAGGACCTCGCCTCCGACCTCGGCGTCGACAAAGAGGAGGTCAAATCCGACCTCGAGAACCTGGTGAGCTACAGCGTGCCCGTCGACGAGGCCAAACAGAGTCTCCGCCGGAAGTACGGCGACGGCTCCACGAGCTCGACCGGCGCACCCAGTGCCGTCGACGTGGCCGACGTGTCACCCGACGACTCGAGCGTCACGGTAACGGCTCGCGTCCTCACCGTGGGGAAGCGTCCGATCCACTACCGCGGCGAGGACCACGTCATCTTCGAGGGCGAACTCGCAGACGAGACGGGGAAGATCTCCTACACTGCGTGGGAGGACTTCGACCTCGAAGCCGGCGAAGTCGTCGAGATGGGCAACGCCGGCGTCCGCGAGTGGGAGGGCAACCCCGAACTGAACCTCGGCGAGAGTACGACCCTCTCGCGGGTCGACGAGGATCTCGACGTGGCCTACACCGTCGGCGGCGACGCCGACCTCGCCGACCTCTCGCCCGGTGACCGCGGTGTGAACGTCGAAGTGCAGGTCGTCGAGTGTGAGCGCAAGACCATCGACGGCCGCGACGGCGAGACCGAGATCCTCAGCGGGACGCTCGCCGACGAGAGCGCCCGCCTCCCCTTCACCGACTGGGAACCCCGGCCGGAACTCGAAGCGGGGGCCTCACTCCGCCTCGAAAACGTCTACGTTCGGGAGTTCCGCGGCGTGCCCTCGGTGAACCTCTCGGAGTTCTCGACGGCCGCGCCGATGGACGGCGGCGTGGACGCCCGGGACGACCCCGAACGCCTGCCGATCCGCGAGGCCGTCGAGCGCGGCGGGGCCTACGACGTGGAACTCGTCGGCAACGTCATCTCGATCCGCGACGGGTCGGGGCTCATCGAGCGCTGTCCGGACTGCGGGCGCGTGACTCAGAAGGGCCAGTGCCGGAGTCACGGCGCGGTCGAGGGCGAGGACGACCTGCGGACGAAGGCGATCCTCGACGACGGTACTGGCACGGTGACCGTCGTGCTGGACGACGAACTCACCGCGCAGGTCTACGGCGGCGGCCTCGAAGCCGCGAAGGAACACGCCCGCGACGAGATGGACCAGTCGGTGGTCGCCGAAGAGATCGCCGGGCGCGTCGTCGGCCACGAGTACGCGGTCCGGGGCTCGCTCTCGGTCGACGAGTACGGCGCGAACCTCGACGCGACCGCGTTCGCCAGGAGCGACGACGACCCCGCAGAGCGTGCGCGTGACCTGCTCGCGGAGGTGGAGGGATGAGCGAATCCGAGGACCAGGGCGGTGCGGGCCGCCGCGAGGTCGCCTACCGCATCTTCGCCGCCGAGTACGACGACGCCGACTTCTCGTATTCCGAGAGCGACGAGGAGCGCGCCCCGAACTACGTCGTCACGCCCAGCGGCGCGCGTGTGAACCGCCTGTTCGTCGTCGGCGTCCTCACGGAGGTCGAGCAGGTCAACGAGGACGTACTGCGCGCCCGCATCGTCGACCCGACGGGTGCGTTCGTGGCCTACGCCGGGCAGTACCAGCCCGACGAGATGGCCTTCCTCGACCGCGCGGAACCGCCGACGTTCGTCGCGCTCACCGGGAAGGCCCGCACCTTCCAGCCCGACGACTCCGATACGGTGTACACATCGGTCAGACCCGAGAGCATCAACGAGGTCGACGCCGAGACGCGCGACCGCTGGACCGTCGCGACGGCAGAACGGACGCTGGACCGCATCGCCACGATGGCGGGCGCGCTCTCCCGCGAGGAACGCGGCGACGACCTCAGTGACGCCCTGATCGAAAGCGGCGTCGACGAGGGCCTGGCCGCCGGGACCGCGCTCGCGCTGGACCACTACGGGACGACGCCGACGTATCTCGACGCGCTCCGGGAGACCGCGCTGGACGCCGCCCGCGTGGTCTCCGGTGATGTCGACGAGGTGGACCGTCTGGTGACAGACCCCGGCGACCAGGGCAGCGTCACGGTCGCCGACCTCGACGGCCTGGCGATTGCGGCCGGCACGACCACCGAACCGACCGAGACCGCAGAACCGGACGCCGAGACGGCGACTGCGACGGCCGATTCCGGTGGGGCCGCGTCGACGAGCGACGATGCCGAACCGTCGACTACTGAGGCCGGGACTGCCGACACGACGGGCGCAGCGACCGACGAGTCCGAACCGGAGCCCGTCACCGGCGACGCCGGCACCGAGACGACCGGCGTGGAGACCGACGAGGAACCGGCCGAACCGGTCGAGACGACCGAAGAACCGGCCGTGGAATCCGCCGACTCCGAACCCGTATCGACCGAATCGGCCGAATCCGCCGCCGAGTCGGGCACCGAGCCGACGGACGACGACATCGGCGACTTCGAGCCGAGCGACGGTGTCGGAACCGCAGACGAGGACGAGGATGTGGGTGACTTCGACCCCGGGGAGTTCGACCTCGACGACGAGGAACGCGAGGAGATCGAGGAGGAGTACGGCACCGACTTCTCGACAGGAACCGAAGTGAGCGAACCAGGCGAGGCCGACATCCAGACGCCCGACCCCGAACCGGTCGAGGAGGAACCGCCGGCCGGTGCCGAGGCAGAACCAGCAGAACCGACCGGTGAGGCAGCGCCTGCGACCGAGGCAACCGAACCGGGGGCGACCGCGGAGCCCGCCGACGCCGAGACGGAGGCGGACACGGAGTCCGCGGCGGCGGCCGATACCGAAGAGACGAGTGAGACCGACGAAAGCGACGAGAGTGGGAGCGCGGACGAGGCTGCGGCCGAGGACACCACCGCCGCCGAACCCGCCGAGGATGTGGATCTCGAAGACGCCGTGATGGACGCGATGAACGACCTCGACGACGGCGATGGAGCCGACCGCGAGGCCGTGATCGAGCAGGTCGCCGACCGGACTGGGGCCGACCCCGACGAGGTCGAGGACGCCGTGCAGGACGCGCTGATGGACGGCCGCTGTTACGAGCCCGACGAGGCGACGCTGAAACCCATCTGATGGCGGTCGAACCGGTGCCCGGCGAGCCCGCCGCCGTCGCCGATCTCCCCGACGGGCGGGCGCTCGTGATCGCCGACTACCACGCCGGGCTCGAAGTCGGCCTGCGCTACGACGGCGTCGAACTCCGCAGTCGCGCCGACGAGCGCCGCGGGACCGTCCTCGACCTCCTCGACCGGACCGACGCCGACCGACTGGTCGTCCTCGGTGACTTCGGCCACGCCATCGGCGACCCCGGCGGCGAGGAGCGCGAAGAGATCGAGACCCTGCTCGACGCGCTCTCGGTCCCCGTGACGGTGGTCAAGGGAAACCACGACGGCGACCTCGGCGGTCTGCTGGACGACCGCGATGGCGTCGCCCTCACGCCCGGCCACGGTGTCCGGTTGGGCGACGTGGGATTCGTCCACGGCCACACCTGGCCGTCGCCGGACGTGCTGGCCGCGGACGTGGTCTGCATGGGCCACGAACATCCGATGGTCCGACTGGAGGACGAGGTCGGTGGCGCACGGGCCGAGCGGGCGTGGCTCCGTGGCTCGCTCGCTCCCGACCCGTTCGAGGAGTCTCACGACACAGACCTCGCTATCGACGGTGAACTCGTCGTGTTCCCGTCGGTCAACGACCTGACGGGCGGCACCTGGATCAACGTCGCCGGCCAGGACTTCCTCGCACCGTTTCTGCCGGCGGGACTCGCGGACGGGCAGGCCTACCTGCTCGACGGGACGCGACTCGGTGCGTACCGGCGGGTCTGAAGGGTCCACGCCGTCGCAGATGAACGAAAGCGGTGTGCTTAATCGGCTGAAACCGCTAGCGAGGGCGATGGCAGAATCGGGGTCGGCGGCGGCCTTCGCCGAACTCGGGTCGGCGGTCCGCGCGGCACTCTCCGAACGGGGCTTTTCGACACCGACGGAGCCACAGCGCCGTGCGATCCCGCCGCTCGTCGCCGGTGACCACGGGCTCATCGTCGCGCCGACGGGGACCGGCAAGACCGAGACCGCGATGCTCCCGGTGTTCGACGCGCTGGCGGGCGCCGACAGGTTCGGCATCGGGGCGCTGTACGTGACGCCGCTGCGGGCGCTGAACCGCGACATGCGCGACCGGCTGGCGTGGTGGGGTGAGACACTGGACCTCGACGTGGACGTGCGTCACGGCGACACGACGGACTACCAGCGCCAGAAGCAGGCCGAGAACCCGCCGGACGTGCTGGTGACGACGCCGGAGACCCTGCAGGCGATGCTCACCGGCTCGAAGTTGCGGGTCGCGCTGGAGGACGTGGATCACGTCGTCGTCGACGAGGTCCACGAACTCGCGGCCTCGAAGCGCGGCGCGCAGTTGACGCTTGGACTGGAGCGGTTGCGCGAGGTTTCCGGACCTTTCCAGCGGATCGGACTGTCCGCGACAGTCGGTGACCCCCACGAGGTCGGGAAGTTCCTCACGGGCGACCGGGGCTGTACGGTCGTCGAGGTCGACGTGGGGAGTGAACTCGACATCACGGTCCGGGAACCGCGAGTGACCGACGACGACGAGCGACTGGCCAGCGAGTTGATGACCGACGCGGACGTGGCGAGTCACGTCCGGGTCATCGCGGAGGTCGTCGAAGCCCACGAGTCGACGCTCGTGTTCGTCAACACTCGCCAGACCGCCGAGGCGCTCGGCTCGCGGTTCAAGGAGTTGGGGACGGACATCGAGGTTCACCACGGGTCGCTCTCGAAGGAGGCGCGGATCGAGGTCGAAGACCAGTTCAAGACCGGCGACCTCTCCGGCTTGCTCTGTACCTCCTCGATGGAACTGGGGATCGACGTGGGGAGCATCGACCACGTCGTCCAGTACCGGAGCCCGCGGCAGGTCTCGCGACTTCTCCAGCGGGTGGGGCGGGCGGGCCACAGCCGGGACGAAATCTCCTCGGGGACGGTGATCACGACCAGACCGGACGACACCTTCGAGGCGCTGGCCATCGCCCGGCAGGCCGAGGTCGGCGACGTGGAACCGGCGAACATCCACCACGGCAGTCTCGACACGGTCGCCAACCAGATCGCCGGCCTCGTTATGGACTTCGGGGAAATTTCGGCGATGGAGGCCTACGACATCGTCACGCGCGCCTACCCGTTCCGTGACCTCGATGCGGAGCAGTTCAAGTCGGTCGTCCGCGAACTGGCCGAGAACCGTGTGGTCTGGCTCGAAGAAGGTGAGGACCGCATCGAGAAGCGCCGTGGAACCTGGCAGTACTTCTATCACAACCTCTCGATGATCCCCGACGAGGCGACCTTCGAGGTCAAAGACATGGCCAGCGGCAACCAGGTCGGGACCCTCGACGAGCGGTTCGTCGTCAACTTCGCCCAGCCCGGCGAGATCTTCATCCAGCGCGGGGAGATGTGGCGCATCACGGAGGTCGACGAAGAGGAGGAAGAGGTCCTCGTGACGCCCGTCGAGGACCCCGCCGGCGAGGTCCCCTCCTGGATCGGCCAGGAGATTCCGGTGCCCCACGAGGTCGCCCAGGAGGTCGGCGAGGTCCGCGAAGTCGGGGCCGAGCAACTTGCCGGCGCGGTCGGGACCGACGCCGTGGCCCGCGATCTCACGCGCCGGTATCCGGCGGACGAGTACACCATCGGGGAAGCGCTCGACCAGCTGGCTCGCCACGACGCGCCCATTCCCTCGGGCGACCGCATCCTCGTCGAGTCCCACGGGCGCGAGGTCGTCCTGAACGCCCACTTCGGGCACACGATCAACGAGACCCTCGGGCGCGTCCTCTCGGCCCTGCTGGGCCAGCGCACTGGCTCGTCGGTCGGCATGGAGATCGACCCCTATCGGATCGAACTCGAAGTGCCCGGCGGGGTCACCGTCAACGACGTGCTGGCGACGCTCCGGGAGACCGAGCCCGAACACGTCGCCGGAATCGTCGAACTCTCGCTGAAGAACGCCGACGCACTGAAGTTCAAACTCGCACAGGTCGCGGCGAAGTTCGGCGCGCTCAAGAGCTACCAGCGCGGCTCCAGCGGCGGGTTCGGGAAGCGCCGCCTGCTGGAAGCGCTGGAGGACACGCCGATCTACGACGAGGCCCTGCGGGAGTTGCTCCACGAGGAACTGGCCGTCGAGGGGGCCAGCGACGTGCTGGCGGCCATCCAGGCAGGCGAGATCGAGATCGCGACTGTCGCCGAGCGCACGCCGGTCGGCCTCGGCGGGCGCTCGTCGGGCCAGGAGTTGCTCGCGCCGGAGAACGCCGACGCCAGCGTCATCCAGACCGTCAAAGAGCGCATCCAGAACGACCGCGTCCTGCTCTTCTGTCTGCACTGCCAGGACTGGGAGACCAAGCGGCAGGTCTCCCGGGTGTCCGACCAGCCGAAGTGCCCACAGTGTGGCTCGACCCGCATCGCCGCGCTGAATCCATGGGCCGACGAGGTGGTGTCGGCGGTCAAACAGTCCGAGAAAGACGACGAGGAGGAAAAACAGACACAGCGGGCCTACAAGGCGGCGAACCTCGTTCAGAGTCACGGGAAGCAGGCGGTGATCGCGCTGGCGGCCCGTGGCGTCGGGCCGCACAACGCCGCCCGGATCATCAGCAAACTCCGCGAGGACGAGAACGAGTTCTATAGAGATATTCTGGCCCAGGAGCGCCAGTACGCGCGCACCCAGTCGTTCTGGGATTGATTTTTCGGGCTGGCCCGCCACACGCCACACATGGACTTCGAGGTCGTGCAGGGTGACATCGCGGCACAGGAGGCAGACGCCCTCGTCAACGCGGCCAACACGGGCTTGCAGATGGGGTCGGGCGTCGCGGGCGCGCTCCGGCGGGCGGCCGGCGACGAGTTGAACGACGAGGCCGTCTCGAAGGGCCCGGTCGATCTCGGTGGGGTGGCGACGACCGACGCCTACGACTTGGACGCCGAGTACGTGATCCACGCCGCAGCGATGCCGGCCGACGGGCAGGCGACGGCCGACTCGATCCGGGACGCCACCCGGAACACGCTCGAAGAGGCCGACCTGCTGGACTGTGAGACGCTGGTGATCCCGGCGCTGGGGACCGGCGTCGCCGGGTTCTCGCTCCGACAGGGTGCCGAGATCATCTGTGAGGAGATCGCGGCCTTCGACCCCGAGAATCTGCGTGACGTACGCGTCATCGCCTACAGCGACGAGGACTGCGAGACGATCCGGTCGGTCGCCGAGTCGGTGCGGTGAGGGTGGATCGGTGCCGGCCGACCGCAGCCCGCCACCAGCGTCTCGACGGTGCCGGCGATACGAGGCGGCATGGACAGACGGAGGGCACTCGCCACTGTCGGGAGCGCACTCTCGCTCCCGCTGGCTGGGTGTGTCGTCGGGGGCGAACCGGTCGTGGGGACGACGGCGCTTTCGGGGCTGAGGCGAACCAGCGAGGGCGCGGAGACGCACCTGGCGTTCGCCCGTGCCGGCGAGCCGGTCGCGACGATGAGCTTCCTGGGGCGTGGCTTCGACCGTGAGGACGGGGAGGGACGGTTTCGGCTGTCGGTCTCGCACGACGGCGATCTGCGGGCCGAGCGGCTCCGGTATCGGCTCCGCGTGCCGGCGGGTGAATCTGGAGACGGCTGTGGACCTCTACCTCCAGCGGCCGTCGGGGGATCCGTGGCCGCCGATCACGTTCCGACGGGACGACGGCCCTTCAGGGACGCTGGTCTCGGTCGACGACCTGGGCCGGCAGGGGATCGGGACGGTCACGCTCGACTTCCTGGCCGACACCGCCGCGGAGGTCGAGGGGTTCGACCTCACCGTGGAGGCACTGGCGACGTTCTCCGGGTTCGGCGTGGGGCAGTTCAGCGCGACCGGAGCCTTCGAACACCGGTTCGAGCGCAACGCCTGAGTAGCCGGCGACCCCACTCCGAACGATGGAAGTCCCGGACGACCCGCCCGTCGAGTGTCCCGTCTGTGAGACGGCCTACGACTCGGTGTCGGTCCACGATGAGGGCGTGATGGTCAACCTGCTCGACAACGACCGGTACCGCCGGGTCTGCTTCGAGCCGACGACCCGGAGAGACCGCTCCGTGATGCGATTCTACCACCACACGCACGAACAGACCGACAGTGCGGGCGACGCGACGGCCGACTCAGAGCCCGGCGGCTGACCGGATGGCCGCCGCAACCGCGCGCGGTCGTTCCTCCTCGACGAAGTGACCCACGTCCTCGAAGGCGGTGACATTGCCCGCCAGTTGCGGGAGTTCCTCCTGCCAGCGGCCCAGCACCGAGGGTTTCCCGCAGGGGTCCCAGCGGCCGACGACCGCCCTGACGCCGATGTCGTGACCGCGTGGCCCCCACGTCTTGGCCAGCGAGCGGCGGATGCGCTCGTAGAAGGGGGCGGTGTCCCGCTGGCCCAGCTCCGGCTCGTCGTAGACGTTGCCGTGACCCCAGTAGGGTGTCTGTCGCACGAGCCGCTTGGAACTGCGGACGTTCACCGGGTCGCGGAACTGCTGTCGGAAGACGCGGTGTGCGTCGGGGTCTCGCGCGGGCGAGAGGCCGAGCCGCTGGGCCGCGGCGTAGCGCGCCCACTCGGCGTAGAGCCGCGCCGGGTGCGTCGGCGTGGCGTGAAAGAGGACGTACGCCGCCAGGTCGCCCCAGAGCGCGTCGGGAATCACGTCCGGCGTCCGCGCCCAGGGCAGCCACCGCGCCGGATACGTCGTGTACGTGGGCTCGTCGGCCGGCATCGGGAGTACCGTACTGTTGCAGATCACGAGATTCGAGACCAGATCCGGGTACTGGAGGAAGGCGCCGACGCCGATGGGCCCGCCCCAGTCGTGGACCACGAGCGTCACGTCCTCCAGGTCCAGCGCCGGCACGAGACTGGCGAGGGTCTCGGCGTGGTCCATACAGACCAGTTCGTAGTCGGCGGTGTCCGAGAGGCCGAAGCCAACGTGGTCCATGGCGACGATCCGCACCGTCTCGTCCGTCTCGTTCAGCAGATTCGTGATCACGTGCCGGTAGGTGTAACTACACTCGGGGTTGCCGTGGACGAAGACGACGGTGTGATCCGGGTTGGCGTCGCCGCTCCGGCCCGGTTCGATGCGCCCGTCGCCGTGGACGCTGTCCCGGACGAACAGCCGCTTGCCAGTGTCCCGACCCTCCGGAATCTCGAACCACGAGCCACAGCCGGTGGGGTAGTAGTCGGTCGGTACGCCCTCGACCGGCGTATCCCCGGGCTGATCGTACCAGACCGACATCACTCGTGGCCCGACACCGGTACCGGTTCGTACGGTTCCTCCAGCCACGCCACGTCGCTCTCGGCGAGGTCGATGTCGAGCGCTTCGACGGCCTGTTCGAGGTGTTCGATACTCGTCGTGCCGATGATCGGCGCGTCCACCACGTCCTTGGAAAGCACCCACGCCAGCGCGATCTGGGCCATCGTGGCGTCGTACTCGTCGGCCAGTTCCTGCACCCGGCGGTTGATCTCCGGGCCGCCACCCTCCATGTAGGGATGTTCGTAGAGGTACTCCTCGCTCTCGCCCCGTGCCGTGGCGTCCACGTCCTCGTGGGGCCGCGTGAGATACCCTCGCGCCATCGGACTCCACGGGATGACGCCGATCCCCTCTTTCTCGCAGTAGGGGAGCATCTCGCGCTCTTCTTCCCGGTAGACCAAGTTGTAGTGGTTCTGCATAGTCGCAAAGCGGTCCAGCCCCAGTCGGTCGCTCGTGTGCAGGGCGTCGGCGAACTGGTGGACCCACATGGAACTCCCGCCGACGTAGCGGGTCTTCCCGCGCCTGACGGCGTCGTCGAGCGCGCGCAGGGTTTCTTCGATGGGCGTATCGTAGTCCCAGCGGTGGATCTGGTAGAGGTCCACAGTGTCCATGCCCAGCCGGTCCAGCGAGGCGTCGAGTTCCTGCTCGACGGTCTTCCGGGAGAGGCCGCCAGAGTTGGGATCGTCCTCGTCCATCTGGAAGAAGACCTTGGTGGCGACCACGTTCTCCTCGCGACGGCCCTCCAGCGCGTCGCCGAGGACGCGCTCGGACTCGCCCATCGAGTACATGTTCGCGGTGTCGAAGAAGTTGATCCCGAGATCGATAGCGCGGTCGATGATCTCGTGGGCCGCGTCGTCTTCCAGCACCCACTCGCGCCAGTCCGGATCGCCGAAACTCATACAGCCCAGACAGAGCCGGCTGACCTCCATCCCCGTCGATCCGAGGGTCGTGTACTCCATGGCGGGCGGTCGGGCGGACGCTCTAAAAAACTACCTCGACAGGGTCACAGACTCTCCACGTCCAGCCCTCGGGTGTACCGTCGAGCCAGCCCGTACAGTCCGACGGCCACCGCGACGTACACCACGACCAGCACGTAGGTCGTCGTCGTCGCGCTGTCGACAGCCAGTTTCGCCACCGTCGTCGCGGGGTGTTCGGGCAGGAACACCGCCGACGCGAACAGGCCGAGCACGCCGATGGAGTAGAGCAACTGCGCCGACCGGCGCTCGCCCATCACCAGCCCCAGCGTCACGCCGACCACGACGACGATGCTGGCCATCGCGCCGACGGTGACGAGCAGGAGTGGGACGTTCGAGACGTTGATCCCGTTGAAGGATAGGAGGACGATCCACAGGAGCGCCTGCACGGGCGCGAGCGCGGCCATCGCCGCGGCCTTGCCGTCCACGATGTCCACGAGATCGACCGGCGCGACCCGGAGCAGATCGAGCGTGCCGCGTTCGATCTCCTCGGTGATCGCGTCGACGGCGACGGAGCCGCTGATGAAGGGTGGGAGGAACAACAGGAGGGGCAGGAGGATGGTGTAGGTGAACCCGAAGTAGGGGCTGGCCGAGACTTCCTCGGGGAGCGAAACAGGCGGATTGTTCAGGAACGCCGACCGGATATCACGCTGCTGGCGCTCGAAAGTCTGGAGGACTTCCCGCAACTGCACGACGATCAGCGTCGTCCTGATGCTCCCCTCCGGCGCGGTGGTCTGGACGGAGATGCGGCTATCCGGCTGTCTGGTGGCTATCATCACCGCGTCGACTGCGCCGTTCTGGAACCCCTGGAATGCGGTCGCGTTGCCCCGGTACACCACCGCGTCCGCGCCCTCGGTCTCCTCGATGGCACGGCGGAGGCTCTCGTTGGCCTCGCCGGTGATACCGATGTCGACCTCGCCGGAGGCGGTGGCCCCGGGGTCGTACAGCGAGGTCAGGCCGACGACCAGGAACGACGAGAACGCCGCCACGAACAGCTGGATGAGCAGGGCGAGGACGATGGTCTTCTCCCGGGACAAAGACGCCAGGTCACGTCGCGCGATGGCGACGCGGGGATCAGACGAGGCCACTGATGGTCACCACCGTGTAATTGTAGGCGAAGTGAATGGCCATGGCCACCACGAGCGCCACGGCGTAGGCCCGCTTGTTCCGGCTCGCGCCGACCGCCGAGATGGCGGCGGTGACGACGTGCAAGAGCAGTGGGGCGAGTAGCAATCCGATGAGTAGTGGTACCGACGGAACGCCAGTCCCCGTCGCGAGCGCGGCCTGGCCCTCGACCACCGAGGTGGGGAGTCCGACGAGCTGGGCCAGTAGTGTGAGCTTCTCGCCGACGAAAAAGCCAAGTCCCGAGAACGCGCCGACGACGAGCGCGGGGAGGAGGCCGACCTCGAACCGGTCGTGGGCGTAGCCGGCGTACACGTGCAGGGATTTGGCGAGTTCCTCGACCACGACGACCACCACGAGGATCGTCGGGATCGACAGCGCGTTCGGGATGGCGAACAGCGTCGCCACACCCACGAGTTCCGTGACGAACACGAACGGCAGGAGGATCGCGGTGACCGCGGCGACCGACCACTTGCCGTGGACCCGGGCCGCGAGCGCGTCCAGCGCCTTCAGCGGGATCGACCGCTGGGTGAACATGTCCTCCTCGCGGTAGATGCCCGCGCCGAGGCCGAACAGGACGCCCGCGGTGAGCAGGGGCGGCAACAGCGAGAACGCGAACTCGCCGATGCCGATCGCCTGGCCCTGCAGGTTGCGGACGACGATGGTCAACGGCGAGATGAGCGCGACCGCGCCCACGTCGGTGAAGATCGCGGGCACGAACGCGTAGGTCGTCAGCGACACCGTCACCGTCACCGTCACGAACGTCAGCTCCTTGAACGAGCGGGCGAACATCGCGCCGAGGAAGGTCGCCGCCAGGAACAGCAGGGCGATTGGGACGACGGCCAGCACCGAGATGGCGACCGACACGGGAGCGACCGCCGGGAACTCGAGCGCGGCGGCGATCACCGCGGCGATACCGACGGCCGCAGTCAGGTACGGCAGTGTCTTCCCGCCGATGATGTCGAACCTGGAGACCGGCGCGACCAGCAGGAGTTCCCCGCGCCGGTTCAGCCGTTCGGAGAGCATCGTACTCCCGTAGGCCTGGATGATGAAGTTCAGCGGAAGGACGAAGAGAAACGCCAGCACGAGCGACTGGAAGGGGAACGGTGGCGAGATGTCCGCCGGCGTCCCGGAGGTGTTACCGCCGGCGAGTTGGCCCGCGATCCCGCCGACGCCGCCGGCGCCACCGGCCACGTCGCCGATGTTCTCCCCGCCCCCGCCGCTGGCCGTCCCGTCGTTCCCGCTGCCGTCGGCGGTGCCAGTGTCCCCGCCGGTGCCGTCACCGCCACCACTATCGTCACTGCCGTCACTGCCGTCGCCGCCGTCACCCGTGCCCGCGTCGTCGGGGGTCGGTTCCTGCCTGTCGCTGGTCGAGATGACTTCCCTGACCTGTGTGCGCTCGACGTAGCCCAGCGAGACGACGACCGGGAAGGCGGCGGACTGGTTGCTCTCCTGGCGCATCTGTCGGTTGTTGTACGCTCTGACCGACGAGCGTAACTCCGTCTGTGCCGCCGCGGCTTTCGGCGTGGGTGCCGTCTGGATGGCCAGGCCCTGGATACGGAGGTCGATCTCCTCGCCGATGTCGGCGTTGGGTTCCCGGATGGCGAAGGTCGGGTCGCTCTCGACGACCGGGTAGTAGGGACTCTCCTCGCTGATGCCGACGCGGTAGATGCCGCTGTCGACGGCGACACCGGAGGTTGCCGCGTAGGGCGCGGCGATTCCGACGGTCAACAGCGCCAGCGCGCCGACGACGATGGTCCGGCGGTCGACACCGCCCGCGTTCTTGGTCACCTCCCAGCGGGCGATCCGCAGGAGTTTCCGCGGGTTCACGTCTTGGCCCCCGACTCGGCCAGATCGAGGAACACCTCTTCGAGGCTGGACTCCTCCGTTCGGATGTCGACCACCGACCCGTCGGCGTCCTGAGCGTCGGCGCGAATCCGCTCGACTCCGTCCATCGAGTCGACGACGCTCCGGTAGCGCCCGTTCTCCTTGACACTGCCGGGCACTTCGACGGTGGTGAAGACGTGATACTCCGTCTCGCCGTGTTCGGCCCGGAGGTCTTCGAGGCCCCCCTGTGCGACGACCCGCCCCTCGTTCATGATGGCGATGCGGTCACAGATGCTCTCGACGTGATAGAGGTTGTGGGCGCTGAACACGATGGTCTTGCCCTGGTCGGCCAGGTCGCTCGTGAAGTCGATGACGTAGTTGGTCGTCAGCGGGTCCAGGCCGCTGGCGGGTTCGTCGTAGACCAGCACGTCGGGGTCGTTGATGAGCGAGCGCGCGATGGCGACCTTCCGTTTCATTCCCTTGGACATGTCTCCGAGCTGGCGGTCGCGGTGTTCGAGGTCCAGTTCGTCGAGCGTGTCGTGGATGCGCCGGTCGGCGACGCCGTCGGCCACGTCGTAGAGGTCGGCGAAGAAATGCAGGTACGAGAGGGGTGTCATCTCCTCGTACAGCGGCGACTCCTCGGGGAGAAAGCCGAGCTTTCGGCGCATCTCGGTGGTCCCGGCGTCGTGGCCGGCGACCGACACGTCGCCCGCGGTGGGTTCGAGGAGGCCGGCCAGCATCTTCAGCGTCGTCGTCTTGCCGGCGCCGTTCGGGCCGATGATCCCGTACACTTCACCCGTGTCCACGGAGAACGTGCTGCCCTCGACGGCAGTGAACCCGCCGTACTCCTTGCGCAGGTCCCGGACCTCGATCATTCCTCTGCGCCTAAGCGAGCCGACATTGTATAAGTTGGCACCCGATTATCAGTGCCTGGAAAGCGTTTTGCCCGTGGCGGCCCCCGGTTCGGTATGCTCGGCCGCCAGTTCGCGGACGTGACCGCCGACATCGAGCGGACGCCCGACGGGCGACGGCTCTGTGTGAGCCGGGAGATCGACGCCCCCGCCGACGTCCTGTGGGACTTCCTGACCGACACCGAGCGCTGGCCGGAGTGGGGGCCGTCGGTCCGGGCCGTCGACTGTGACAGCCGCCGGATCGCCGCGGGGACGACGGGCCGGGTCGAGACGGTCGGTGGGCTCTGGGTCCCGTTCGAAATCACGAGTTGCCGCGACCGGCGCTGGACCTGGCGCGTGGCGAAAATCCCGGCCACCGGGCACCGCGTCGAGGGAGACCGCCCCTGTCGGGTGGTGTTCGAGATCCCGGTTTTGGCCGGCGGGTACGCGCCGGTGTGTGCGCGGGCCCTGCAGGACCTGGCGCGGCTAGCCGAGGCGTAAACCGCAGAAGGGAGAGGTGGGTTACTGTTTCGCGACGCGTGCGTTCGCTACCTGGTGGATGTCCTCGCCGATACCCTCGCCGTCGCACTCGTCGGTCGGGCAGCGATAGTGCCACCCGTCCGTCGTCGCCGACCGCTCTGTAAAGCGTTCGCCACAGTTGTCACAGAACAACTGGCCCTCGGAACACGTATCTCGATGGAGGTCGAGTTCGAGTTCCGTGGCGAACGTCCGCTTGCAGTTCCTGCAGGTGTGAGCCATACTAGACACAATTCAAATCAAACCTTATATCTGCACCGGAACGTTCACGCCCCCGGATTAGCGCGGTTGGCCCCGTTACAGTCCACGGACGGCGTGGGGACGGTCCGACCGAAGGCTCGATCGGAGCCGACCTCGGGCTCGACGTGGGGGTTCAACGGGACACTACGGCGCGGTATGGACTGCTTTCCGTCACTCAGTGGTCGGTCCAGTCGATCCCGCCGATCTCGAACCGGGCCCCGCCGAGCGACCCGTCGGTCGCCCGGAGCGTCCAGTCGTGGGCTTCGGCGATGTCTTCGACGATCACCAGTCCGAGGCCGGTTCCCTCGTCGGAGGTGGAGTAGCCCGAGTTGAACACGTTGTCGCGCTCCGAATCGGGAATCCCCGGTCCGTCGTCCTCGACGTAGAAACCCGACGCCGCGTGGCCGCCGTCGGCGACGCTTTCGGCGTCACTGATCGGGCCGACCGAGACGGTAACCGTCTCACCGCCGTGTTCGACCGCGTTCCGGAAGAGGTTCTCCAGCAGCGACGCCAGTCTGGCGTCGTCGGCCGGGAGCGTCCCGAGGTCGCCTTCGAGGTGCAGCGACGCCTCGTGGGTCTCGACGTTCTTCCAGGCGCGCCGCACCGCCGACTCCAGGTCGATGGGTTCGGTCTCGCCGACGGTCTGGCCGTCCCGGGCCAGGGTCAGGAGGTCGTCGATCATCCGCTCCATCCGGAGCGCCGACCGCTCGATTGCGTCCAGGTGTTCCTCGCCCGGCCGGTCGCGTGCGAGGTCGACCCGGCCGAGGATGACGTTCAGCGGGTTCCGCAGGTCGTGAGAGACGACGCTGGCGAACCGGTCGAGACGTTCGTTCTGCCGGCGCAACTGCTGCTCGCGGGCCTTCCGCTGGGAGATGTCACGGACCACACCCGCGGTGCCGCGGAACTCCCCGTCGGACATGAGCAAGGCGACGTGGTCCTCACAGCGGATGTGCCGGCCGTCCTTGTCGATGGCTTCCATCTCGAAGGTCGCCCGGGTCCGTTCGTCGCTCTCCAGCAGTTCGCCGATGAGGTCCCGGGCCGTCTCCACGTCCTGCTGGCGCATCACCTTCCCGACGAACTCCCCGAGCAGTTCCGCCTCCTGATAGCCCGTCACCGACAGCAATGCGTCGTTGACGAACGTGATCTCGCCCTGTTCGTCGAGGGTGTAGACGGCGTCGCCGACGGCCTCGACGATGGTCTGGTACTGGATCAGTTCCTCCTCGCGGGCCAGACGCTCGCTGATGTCGCGGGCGACGCCCGCGATGGCTTCGATGCCGCCGTCCTCGTCGGTCAGCGGCGCACCCCGGAACTCGAAGGGGAGTCGCTGGCCGTCCTTGGTGCGGACTTCGGCCTCGATTGCCGCGCTCCCGGTCGCGACGGCGTCCCGAACCTTCCGGACGGCCTCGTCGTAGTACTCCTCGGGGAGCAGGTCGAACGCACGCATCTCGTCGAGTTCTGCGTCGGTGTAGCCGGTCACCGAATTGAGCTGGTCGTTCCAGCGTACCAGCTCCCCCTCCAGCGAGAACACGAAGATTACGTCCTCGAGCGTGTCGAAGATGGTCTCCATGAACTCCTTGGTGTCGGCGAGTTCCCGCTCCTGTCGACGGCGCTCGGTCACGTCCCGGACAGACCCCAGAACCGCCGCCTCGCCGTCGTAGGTCGTCGTCTGGACGGAAAACTCCAGGTGGCGGGTCTCGCCGTCCTTGCGAATGACTTTGGCCTCGTAGGTGTTGGGGGCCTCCTCGTCGGGGTTGCGACGGCGCGCGCCGACTTCTTTCACCCACTCACGGTCGTCGGGGTGGACCAGGTCCCAGATCTCCATCTCGTACAGTTCGTCGGAGTCGTAGCCGGTAATCTCGCTGATCCGCTCGTTGACGAACAGGAAGCTGTCGTCGTGGTAGATGTAGATGCCGTCGTGACTGCGCTCGACCAGCGTCCGGTAGCGCTGTTCGCTCTCGCGCAGGGCCTGCTCGCTCTCGTAGGCGTCGACGCCGTCCTCGATGGCGGTTGCCAGTGCGGCCGCGGGGTCGTCACCGTCGCGCCTGACGTAGTCCGTTACGCCCGCACTGATGGCCTCGCTGGCGACCCGGTCGTCGGATTGGTCGGTGAGCAGGACCACCGGGACCTGTGAGTACTCGGCCCGGATCTCTTCGATCAACGTCACGCCGTCGGTGTCGGGTAGCCGATAGGTCGTCACGAGACAGTCGGCTTCGGACACGCGCGAGAGGGCCTCGTCACCGGTCGCGACGGTCTCGACGGTGGCGGCTCCCGACGCAGAAACGAGGGACGCAGACCGGTTCAACAACCGGTCGGTGGTCCCGACGCCGACGACCGAGAGCGACTTCCCAGACGAGGCTGTCATTGTGCTTGGATTGCTAACGCAATTGTTTAATCTATCCCGTAAAACTACCGGAACCATCCTCGAACGGCCGGGAACGCCGCCAGCCTGGTGATCCGGAGGTCGGGGTGTCGGGACCGGATTAGAGGATGTCCTCGACGTGGTCGGCGACTTCCTCGGGCGTGTTTCCGACGGGCGTCCCCGCGTTCTCCAGGGCGTCGATCTTCGACTGTGCGGTCCCGGTCCCACTGCCGGAGACGATCGCGCCGGCGTGGCCCATCCGCTTGCCCGGCGGCGCGGTCCGGCCGGCGATGAAGCCGACGACCGGCGTGTCCATGTTCGCACCGATGTACCGGGCGGCTTCCTCCTCGTCTTCGCCGCCGATCTCACCGCACATGACGACCGCGTGGGTGTCGGGGTCGGCCTCGAACAGTTCGAGGGCGTCGATGAAGTCCGTCCCGATGATCGGGTCGCCGCCGATGCCGATGGCGGTGGTCTGGCCGAGGCCGCGCTTGGTCAGGTTGTCGACGACCTGGTAGGTCAGGGTGCCCGACCGCGAGACCAGGCCGACGTTACCCGACGAGAAGATGTTGCCCGGCAGGATGCCGAGTTTGGCGACGCCGGGCGTGATGACGCCGGGGCAATTCGGGCCGACGAGGTGGGTGTCGGTCTCCTGCAGTTTGCGGTAGACCTTGCTCATGTCCTGAGTCGGGATGCCCTCGGTGATGGCGACCACCAGATCGACGGGGGCGTCCAGCGCCTCGAAACAGGCGTCGGCCGCGAACGCGGGCGGCACGAACACGACGGCCGCGTTGGCGTCCTCCTCGCGGGCCGCGCGGTGGACGGTGTCGTAGACGGGCACGCCGGCGACCTCCTGGCCGCCCTTGCCCGGCACCGCACCGGCGACGACGTTCGTGCCGTACTCGAGCATCTGTTCGGTGTGGAACTTGCCTTCCCCGCCCGTGATGCCCTGCACCACGACGCGGGTGTCTTCGTCGACTAGTACACTCATTGTGAGTCCTCCTCCGCGTATTCGACCGCACGCTGGACGGCGTCTTCCAGCGTCTTCTCGACGGTCACGAGATCAGTGTTCAGAATCTCCATGCCCTCTTCGGCCTTGGTCCCGGCGAGTCGGACGACGACCCGCTTGGGAATCTCGTCGAAAGCGTCAAGAGCCTCGTTGATCCCCTGGGCTACCTCGTCACCGCGGGTGATGCCGCCGAAGATGTTGAACACGACGGCGTCGACGTTCTCGTCGGAGAACACCATGTCCAGGGCGTTCGTGACGCGTTCGGCCTTCGCGCCGCCGCCGATGTCGAGGAAGTTGGCTGGTTCGCCGCCGTAGTGATCGACGAGGTCCAGCGTCGTCATCACGAGGCCCGCGCCGTTGCCGATGATGCCGACGTTGCCGTCCAGTCGGACGTAGTCGAAGCCGTAGTCGTTGGCCTTGGCTTCGAGGTCGTCCTCGGCGGCCTCCTCCTGCATCTCGGCCAGTTCGGGCTGACGGAACAGGGCGTCGCCGTCGATGTTCATGACCGCGTCGGCGGCGATGACCTCGTCGTCGGCGGTGACCATCAGGGGGTTGATCTCCGCGTCGGAGCCGTCCTTGGCCGCCCAGAGGTCGTACAGCGTCGTCAGGACGCCGGCCACGTCGTTGGCCACTTTACGGTCGACACCGGCGTCGTAGACGGCCTTGCGGGCCTGGTAGGGTTGCATGCCGAAGGCCGGGTCGACGTGTTCGCGGGCGATGGCGTCGGGGTCCTCGGCCGCGACTTCCTCGATGTCGACGCCGCCCCGCGTCGAAACCATGGCGACGGGCTTGCCCTCGCCGCGGTCCATCGTCACGCCGACGTACAACTCGTTGGTGAAGTCGACGGCCTCCTCGACCAGCACGCGGTCGACGTGGTAGCCCTTGAGGTCCATCCCGAGGATGTCCTCGGCGGCCTCGCGGGCCTCCTCGGCGTCGTCGACGAGCTTGATGCCGCCGGCTTTGCCGCGTCCGCCGACCTGTACCTGTGCCTTGATCGCGACCGGGTAGCCGATGGCCTCGGCCGCGTCGACCGCCGCGTCGACGGTCTCGGCGAGTTCCGCGTCGGGGGTGGGGATGCCCGCCTCCGCGAAGACCCGTTTTGCCTGGTACTCGTGGAGCTTCATTACGACCGTCAACCCCGCCCGCGACCCGCTTAAATCCACCCGGTCTATCCCCAGTATTCCCACGATCCGACATGTCTCACCTGCCGATCCGTCGAACCCTCCCCGTATTATCCGAAGTTATGTCCAAATTCAACTCTGATAATTTGAACCCAAAATTAAATACGAATAAACTCGTTCACTCTCGTGTTGGCACGTAACAGTGCCACACCCCCACTTCCCCACCCCCGTTTCCCACCCTCTTTCCCCCGTTCGGTCGCCTCTCCCTGACCGAACGGCCTTCTCGCTGAAGTCCCGAGTGATTGGAGTAGCTGGTCAGACGGCTCGGTGTCAGAACTCCCCGGCCAGCCGTCGCTCGCGCATCGTGCGGTAGAAGAGGTAGCCGAGACTGACGATGGCGGCCAATAGAGTCAGTAGAATGACGACCCAGCTGCCGAGGACGCTGAACCCGCCGAGCAGTTCGGTGTACCGGTAGTCGAAGTTGAACAGGAGCAGCAGGGTCCCCGCGCCGGCCATCGCGCCCCCGATATCTATCGGCTGGGGTCGCCAGAGATAGAGTGTGCCCATGAGCGCGAGGACGAACCCGAGCCCGAGCAGTCCCTGCGAGCGATTCGACTCGGTGTTGAAGTTCGGTCGGCCGAGCGTCCAGACGTAGAACTGTTCGTCACCGTGTTCGATCCGATAGATCTCGCCTTCGACCCGTACCGCCTGATCGGTCTGGACGAACGTGAACTCCCGTGGGCGGTTCTCGTTCCCGCGGAAGGTGATCCGCCCGGACTCGGCGTTCCGTGCCCGGTCGACGACAGTCTGCGCACGGTCGGACAGGTTCTCGTAAGTGTAGTTGGCCGCCGGCGTCCCGTCGAACGAGTCCAGCACCCGCACCTCGTTGACCTCGTCCGGGTTCGGGTAGAGATACAGCGGGTTCGCCAGCAACAGGACGGCGATCACCAGCAACCCCACCCCGAGTACCCGATGGTCCTCCATTCGTCCGGACACATTTCTGTCCCTCACCGTAAGCTTTTCGTGAGGTAAATCACCCGCCAGTGGCCTCGTACCCCCGATATCGTCGCTCGGGGAGCCACCGGCCTGCTTCGGGTTCCGTTCCACCGGCTGACATACCGAAGGGTTTTTATATGCTCCTGCTTGTTCTATATAAGAACGATGGTTCGTCCGAGTCGCCAGCGGGAGCGTGAGCAGGACCGAGCGACCGAAGAAGAGACTGGGGACGACGAGGAGATGCAGAGTTGTCCCGAGTGCGAGTCAGCAAACCTGGTATCGAGCGCTGACGGGGGTGAAATCGTCTGTGAGGACTGCGGGCTGGTGATCGAAGAGGAGAACATCGACCGCGGCCCCGAGTGGCGCGCGTTCAATCACAGCGAGCGACAGAGCAAGTCCCGCGTGGGCGCGCCGACGACACAGACCATGCACGACAAGGGGCTGACCACGCAGATCGACTGGAAGGACAAAGACGCCTACGGCCAGTCGCTGTCCTCCGAGAAGCGGAGCCAGATGCACCGCCTGCGAAAGTGGCAGGAACGCATCCGGACCAAAGACGCCGGCGAGCGCAACCTCCAGTTCGCGCTCTCGGAGATCGACCGCATGGCCTCCGCGCTCGGCGTACCCCGGTCGGTCCGGGAGGTCGCCTCGGTCATCTACCGTCGGGCACTCAACGAGGACCTGATCCGTGGCCGTTCCATCGAGGGCGTCGCCACGTCCTGTCTGTACGCCGCCTGTCGCCAGGAGGGTATCCCGCGCTCGCTGGAGGAAGTCTCGGACGTGTCCCGCGTCGACCAGAAGGAGATCGGCCGGACCTACCGCTACGTCGCACAGGAACTGTCCCTGAAGATGGAGCCGGTCGACCCCAAACAGTACGTCCCGCGCTTCGCCTCGGACCTGAACCTGAGCGAGGAGGTCCAGTCCAAGGCCAACGAGATCATCGACGAGACCGCGGAGAAGGGCCTGCTCTCGGGCAAGTCTCCGACCGGCTACGCCGCCGCGGCCATCTACGCCGCCTCCCTGCTCTGTAACGAGAAGAAGACCCAGCGCGAGGTCGCCGACGTGGCTCAGGTCACCGAGGTCACCATCCGGAACCGCTACCAGGAACAGATCGAAGCCATCGGCGTCCGCTAGGACGCTCCGTTCTCCTCAATCCGTCGTCGACGGCTCTCCAGCGACCGCATCGGCGTCCTCGCTCGTGATCAGCGACGCGACCGCGCGGCCGTTGAGCGCGATCAGCCCGAATCCGATCTTCGCCACCACGTCGATGTAGGTGATGACGAGCGCCTGGGTTTCGAGGTCCATGAAGTTGAGTCCGCTCTGGGCGAG
Source organism: Halorientalis regularis (assembly GCF_023698535.1). Lineage (GTDB taxonomy): Archaea > Halobacteriota > Halobacteria > Halobacteriales > Haloarculaceae > Halorientalis > Halorientalis regularis. Next base: position 57,148 of record NZ_JALJCL010000008.1, on the reverse strand, counting down.
GATCCAGATTACCGGATAGATCAGCCACAGGACCGCGATGAAGTTCAACAGCGTCCGGTGGACGCCGGCCAGGTCCTCGTCCCCTGCCCGAGCCACGTCGGTGATCGGCCCGTACAGCAGGTAGAGGACGCGGACGAACGCGAGGCCACCGGCCGCGAACAGGATCCACTTCAGCGGCCCCACGACGTACGAACCGGCCAGGCCGAGGACGATGGTCAGGGCCTGCACGATGCTGACCTCCCAGAGGTACCGGCCTGTGACGCCGACGAGCAAGGCCAGGTAGGCCACGTGCATCGGCGTAGTCAACAGCCAGTCGATATACCGAATCGCGTAGATCGTGTGCCCGTCCATCGCCTGGAGCGTCCCGATCTCGGCGCTCAGCAGTGCGTAGGCAACTGCGGCCGTCACCCCGACGCCGATCAACAGCCAGTCCTCGCGAGCGCGCTCGCCGGGCGCACGCCACATCGCGTAGCCCATCGCGAGCGTCCCGCCGATCATTCCGAGCGTCCCGAGCGTGAACCAGGTTGTGATGTCCGTCATGGTCAGTCGTCAGTCGTCGCGGGGTTGCTGGACGGCCCCGCAGCCGCGTTGAGCGCTTCCGCCTCGAACCGGTCGAGGAGGTTCGACAGCTCCTGCGCGCGTGCCTGGAGTGCCTCTGCGTTGTTCGTCACTTCGTCGATGGAGTCGGTCTGTTCGTCGGCCGCCTCGGCCACCGTGTTGGCCTCAGAGGAGGTCTGCTGGCTGATCGCCGTCAGGTGATCGATGGTGCCCATCACCTCCTGGGCGGTCCGGGCCTGTTCGGCCGTCGCGTCGTCGATCTCCTGGATGCCCGTGTCGAGTTCCTCGGTGTACTCGACGATGGTCTCCAGCGCGTCGACGGCGTCTTCGACCGTCGCGACGCCGTCGGTGATCCGCTCCTGGGTCTGCTCCATCGTCTCGACGGTGTCGCCGGCCTGGCTCTGGACGCGTTCGATCCGCTGTTCGATGTCGTTGGCGGCCTCCTTGGTCTCCTCCGCGAGGTTCTTCACCTCGTCGGCGACCACGGCGAAGCCCTCGCCGGCCTCGCCGGCCCGCGCGGCCTCGATGGAGGCGTTCAGCGCGAGCATGTTCGTCTGCTCGACGATGTTCGTGATGACGCTCACGATGTCGCCGATCTCGGAGAGCTCCTCGTCGAGTGCGTTCATCTCCTCGACCGTCCGGTCGGTTTCCTCCTCGATGGCGCTCATGCCCTGGATAGCTTCCTGGGCGGCTTCCCGGCCGGTCTCGCCGACCTCGGCGGCTTTCTGCGAGGTGTCGGCGACTTCCTGGGCCGACGAGGCGACCTCTTCGGCCGTGGCCGAGAGGTTCTCCATCTCGCCGGCGGCGTCCTGGAGCGACTCGGACTGCTCGCTCGCGCCGTCGTAGATCTCGCGGATCGACTCCCGGACCTGCTGGCTGGCCTCCTCGACGGTCGTCGCGCTCTCGTCGACCTCCCGACTGGACTGGAGGACGTTCTCCGCGAACGCCTGCGTGTTGGCGACGGTCGCTTCGAGGTCGGTGATCGCCTCGTTGATCGCCGTCCCGATCTCGGCCATCGCCTCGTTCTCGGCGTCGGTGTCGGCCCGCGCGGTCAGGTCGCCCTCCGCGACCGCCCCGAGGACGGCCCCGTACTCCTCGGCTTTCCGCTGGAGTTGACTGTTCAGCGCCTGTGCTTCCTCGCGCTCGCGTTCGGCCTCCTCGCGAGCTTCTTCGGCCTCCTGTTTGGCCGTCTCGGCCTCCTCTTTGGCCTCCTCGGTCTCGCGGATCTTCGAGCGCAGTGACTCGCGCATCCGGTCGAACGAGTCGTAGAGCGTCCCGATCTCGTCGTCACGGACGGTATTCAGGTCTACGTCGAGGTCTCCCTCGGCCATCGCCTCGGCCCGCCCGGCCAGTCGGCGCAGCGAGATGGCCGTTCCGCTCCCGATGGTCACGCCGACGAGTCCGAGGTTGATGACGGCGAGCAGGATCAGCCCGATCAGGTCGGAGCTGATCTGATCCCCGAGTGCGTAGGCCTGTTCGGCCGGACTGTGGATCATCACGGTCCAGTCCTGGGTGGACATCCCGGCCATGCCCATCACGATGGTCTCGCCGTGCATCTCCCGCTCCATGAACTGCATCTCGCCACTCCCGCCCTCGTGTTCGGTCATGATCATCGAGGTGTTCGGGTGGGCGACGTACCGACCCTGTTCGTTGACGACCACGGTCGTGGAGTTGCCCTGTGCCGACGAGAGCGCCTCCGCTCGACTCGTCAGATCCGTCATGTAGACGAGCGCTTTGTCCTCGGTCCCTGGAACCGGGGTGACGACCGCCAGGATCGGATGGTCGGCGATGGGGACACGGAACGGCTCGGAGACGTACACGTCCGAGGGGTCGTCGAAGGTCGGCGGGTCGTCCGCGAACGGCGCGCCCTGCTCTGCGGGGCTAACGCCGACGAACTGCTGGTCCGAACTCGCCTCGAAGGTCATGCTCGACGTGTTCAGGTAGTGGACCGCGACCACGTCTTGTGGAACCCGGTCGTTCGCGACCCGTGACTCGAGCGCGCCGTTGATCGCCGCCTGATCGCCGGACTGGAACACCGACAGTTCGGCGGTCGTCCGCACGTCGCCTTTCACCGCGCTCATCCACGTGTCGAGTTGCTGTGCGCGCGTCTCGGCGCCGGTCACGAGCTGGTCTTGGACGTCCTCCCGGAGCGTCGCCTGTGCCTGGGCGTTGATGATGCCACCCGACACCACGACGACGAGGATGGCGAGCGCCAGTGCGAACCCGAGCCGTCTCGTGTATCGCTTGCTGACGAACGCCGGGAGAAGTGAATCCCGATCCGTTGCCATTACCGATACAAATACTGTTCGGCTACTAAGCCTTCCTCCGCGGTTCTCAGACCTGATAACTCCTCTGGCCGCTCGCCGGGGATTCGGACCCCACTGACGAGCCGAGAGAGCCCTCGTCGTCGGAGATCGGCAAAACAGTCATGTTGTATGGTACCAAAGCTACAACAGGTCACGAATTCAATGGCAGAGCCAGAGGCGGACGCGTCGTCGGAGATCCGTGCCGCCGTTCGGGCGGTACTCGACGATCCCGCTGGGGGTCGATCTCGGGTCCCGACGTTGCTGGCCGCGCTGGACGATGACGACCGGGAGTCGCGACTCTCGGCCGCGTGGGCGCTGACGCTCGTGGCGACCGCGAATCCGGACCTCGTCGAGGCCATCACCAGACGGCTCGCGGATCGGGTGGCCGCGGATACCCTCCAACTCGAGACGCGACACGCGCTGGGCTATCTCGGCGGGCGCTACCCCGAGCGCGTCGACGCCGTTCTCGAAGACCTGGCCGAGAAAGCCGAGGAACGCGACCGTCGGCGTCGCTATCTGGAGCTCTCGCAGGGGTTCGCCCGCAGTGACTACGTCGGGCAGTCCGAACGGAACCGCGACGTGGGCCGCACACAGACGCCTGCCGAAGCCGGATCGCCCGGCCCCCAGCGCGTCTACCGCCAGGAGGGAGAGGCCGTCGGCGGCCCACCAGAGGACAGCCGCGGTGACGACACCCGTGACCGGCTGGACGACGACTCGGACGAGTCCGCGGCCGACGAGGCGGATACCGACAGAACAGAGGGTAACGACGGGACAGCGGACGGGCCGGACGACGGGGCTGCCGACGGCAGCTCTCCCTCACCGGCCGCCCGACGACGGGAACAGGAGGCCGAACTGGCGGCGGTGGCCGACGCCATCGGCGTCGACCGGATCGCCGCGAACAGCCGGTTCGACGACTTGCAGGTCGTCTCGCGTGGGATAGAGGGTCGCTTCGCGACCGTCTACCGGACCCGGGTGACCGTCGACGGGTCCGAGGAAGGTGTCGCACTCGGTGTGTTCGATCCGCCCGAGGGCGGGGACGGGTTCGAGGCTAGCGTGGCCAGCCAACTCGAGAACTGGGCGGCCGTCTCCGATCACGACGGTGTGGCGTCCCTCTACGACTGGGGAACCGACCCCTCGCTGTGGATGGCGACTGCGTTCACCGCCGAATCGCTGTACGACCGGCTCGACCTCTCCTTCGACGAGGCGGTCTGGAACGGCCACAAAGTCGCAGAGACAGTCGCCGCGATCCACCAGCGCGGTGTCGTTCACGCCGGCATCGGCCCGTACAACGTGGTCTACGCGGGCACGACCATCGCGGACCGCCAGCGGCCGCTCGTGTCGAACGTCGGACTGCTGACCGCGATGCGGATGTACGTCGATCCCGCCTCGCTACTCGATCCCCGCTTTGCCGCCCCCGAGTACTTCGACCGCGGCTACGGCGACGTGGACCACGCCACCGACATCTACCAGCTCGGGGCCGTCGTCTACTACCTGGTCACCGGCCGGCCGCCGTTCCAGGGCACGTACGGCGAAGTCCGGACCGGCGTCCTCGAATCGACGCCGCCGCTGCCCTCCGAAATCAACCCCGAGATTCCGGCCTGGCTGGACGACGTACTGCGGACGGCGATGGCCAAACAGAAGCTCACGCGCTACGAGACGGCGACCCGGGTCGCCCGCGAACTCGAACGGAGGACGGCGGAGTGACCGTCCCGCTCCAGACCTCGGTGTTCGCCGAGGACGCCGGCCTCGCGTTCGTCTTCTTCATCGCGTTCTCACTGATGCTCGTACTCGGCGTTCGGTTCGGACTCTACGCGTACCTCAACGGCGAGCGCACCGAGATCGAGGCCCAGTCGACGCTGTGGGACTACCTGTCGCTGGTCGGGCTGACTGCCGCGCTGTACGGCGCGCTCGGAGTCCTCGAGGCCGCGACGGCCGTCACCACCCCCGCGGCGGTCGTGACCACCCCGTACCGCGACGGCGTGATGCTCGCGTTCCTGCTCACGCTCGCGCTGACGATGCGGGAGATCAACACCAACGAGGCCCTCGCCAACGCCGACCGCACCGCCGACGCCCCGCCCGCAACTCGGCGATCCGTCGAAGTCGTTTTTGGGTTGCTGGTGACCACGAGCCTGTTCTGGTCGGGACTGTTCGGCCCGACGGACGTGGTGACCGCTGTCGAGGGCACCGCCGCACTGGCCGTCGCCGGCTACGGGTTGACCTACGGGCGGCGACAACTGACCCGGTCCGCGGTCCGGGGCACCCTGCTGGACTCGCTCTTGCGTCACCTGCTCCCCGTCGTCGCGTTCGCCCTGCTCGTGCTGGTCGTCGACCTCACCCTGCTGGTCGGACTCACCGTCGGCGTCGTCCGGCACATCCAGGTCGTGTTCGTCATCATGACCGCGACGACGCTGATGACCGCGACGATCAAACTCCGGCAGAACGTGGCGGGCCTCTGAGAGTTTGTTCGACCGCGACCGACGATGGATTTATTTTGATGAAGCTTCGAAGAAGAATCACTGGCACAGATTTCTGTGCCACCCCCACCATCCCCCACCCCTTCCTTCCTTTCCACGCCGGTAGCTTCGGTCGTCGCGCTCACGGTTGCCGCGGCTCAGTCACCGCAGACGGCGGGACGGTCCACGATGACACCGTCGACGCCGACTTGAGAGAGTGCCTCGGCGTCGTGGCGCGACGGGACCGTCCAGGCGTTGACGTCGAGTCCCGCCTCGTGGGCGCGCTCGACGAACTCGTCCACACAGAGTTGCCAATGGGGGTGGATCGCCTCACAGTCCAGGTCGCGAGCCACGTTGAGCATCCCCTGTTCGTCGCCTTCGGCGGCGAGGAAGGCCAGTCTGTCCGCGCCCGCGTCGCCGGCTTCCGCCAGTACCTCGGCCGAGAACGCAGAAACGAGAACGTCGGTCCCGGCGTCGTCGGCCGCGTCCAGCGCGTCGGCCGCGATGTCGGGTACTTTGAGGTCGAAGACCAGTTCCACGCCCTGGGGTGTCGCGTCGAGGAGCGACGCGAGTGTCGGGACGCCCTCGCCGGAATCGAGCACGTCGAGGGCGGCCAGTTCCTCGGCGGACAGCTCGTCGACCCGGCCGGTCCCGTCGGTCACGCGCTCGACGGTCTCGTCGTGGATCACGACGAGTTCGCCCGAGCCACACCGGCGCACGTCGACCTCGACCACGTCCGTGTGTTCCGCCGCCGACCGGACAGCCGTGATCGTGTTCTCCGGATATGTCTCGGCGAATCCCCTGTGGGCAATACAGCGCACGCCCCCCGTTGGGAGCGGCACGGAGAAAGGGTTTTCCTTCTTTCAGGAATCTCCTCGTCGCGCCCTGAACCGGCAGGCCCGTCGGCCACTCGTGGTTTTTTGTCGCTCGGAACGGTACAACGTGGCATGCCAGTCGACTTCGACTTCAGCGGTGAGACCGCGCTGGTGACGGGCGCGGGGGGTGCGCTGGGCAGTGCCGTAATCGAGGCCTTCCACGAGGCCGGGGCGGACGTCTGCGGTGCCGACATCGTCGGCCCGGACAGCGACGACTTCCTGGCCGATCCCGACCCGGTCTGTCACCATCAGGCCGACTTCAGCGCCGAGGACCAGGTCGTCGAGACCATCGAGACGGTCGCCGAGGAGAACGACGGCCTCGACCACCTCTGTAACGTCGCGGGCACCTGGCGCGGCGGGACACCGATCGAGGAGACCGACGTCGACGACTTCGACTTCCTGTTCGACGTGAACCTGAAGACGATGTTTCTGGCGTCGAAACACGCACTCCCCCACCTTCAGGACAGCGAGGGGGCCATCGTGTCGGTCTCCTCGCGGTCCTCACTTGAGGGCGGTGAGGGCGACGGCATCTATCGCGCCAGCAAGGCCGGTGTACGCCTGCTGACCGAGACCATCGCCGAAGAGAATCGCGGGACTGTCCGGGCCAACGCGGTGATGCCCAGCGTCATCGACACGCCGATGAACCGGGAGATGATGCCCGACGCCGACCACGACGAGTGGGTCGATCCGGCCGACATCGCCCAGACGGTCCTGGCGCTCTGTTCGGAGGCCACCAGCGTCACGAGCGGCGCGGCGGTCCCGGTGTACGGGGAGGCCTGACTTCCTGACGCGGCGCTCCTGCGGAGGGTGGAAGTGAGGCCGAGTGAGGCCTAAGTTCAGGCGCTATCGCTCGTCCGCCCGCTCGCGCAGCGTCTCGAACAGCGGTTCGATCAGTCGGTCGCCAAGCGCCGAGAGTTCGTAGAATCGGGAGCCGTCCCGGGTCCGTTTCCGCCCGAGCGCCGTCTCTTCGAGCGTGTCGAGGTGGTGGTAGAGGTCACGCTGTTTCCGCCCGGTCAGATCGGCCAGTTCGCCGGATCTGAGCCCGTCCTCCCCGGCCAGCAGGTAGAGGATGGGGAACCGGACCTCGCCGGCGACCGCCTCCAGCCGGCCGAGTTCGCGGTCGAAGTCCAGCACGTCCCCGAGCAGTTCCGTCTCCACGCGTTCGCGGGCCAGCGACCGCTGGCCGTCCGCCTGTGTTTCCCGGGTCCGTTCGCTCGTATCCGTCACTCGCCGGCCGACCGAATCAAGCCAATTCGTTTAAACAATCGGGTCGGTCGTCGGCGACCGGGCCCACGGGGCTTCATTTCGGTGGCCCTTCCGGGTGAGAACGTGACCGGACTCACGAAACACGACGGGCGGTCGGTGGAGCCGATCATCCGTGAGTCTGTCCCGGGGGAAGCCGACGGGACGAAACTTCTCTTCGTCGTGGGACCGTACCGGTTGCTCGATTCGGGCTATCTCTACGAGGATCGGACGTTCTCGGACCTGCCGCCGGACCCACTGGCATCCCACGACCGCGGCGCGACGACGTGGACCCCGACGACATCGAGGCCACACTCCGGGACCTCTGTGCGGAACTCTCCGACGTGGCGATCCCCACGGTGCGGGAGGTCGAGGACGAGGTGGCCGCGGGCCGGCCATCCCGGTGGTCGACCAGTCTGTCGCGTTCGTGGCCGCGAGCGACGCCAGTGCGTTCGTCTTCACGAAGGCCAGTCTGACGACGGGGGTCGGAGCGGAGGCCGGCGCGGTCCCGGAGTCCTCCGGCCTCCGTGCCGACGATCCGTCGCGGCCGCCCGAACTGTGTCGGATCTTCGCCGAGGCAAAGCGAGCGGAGCGCGACGGGCGAACCTACCTCGAACCGCGGTTCGCGTCGGCGTCCATCGACGAGATGGACGAGGCCGACGACTTGCCGATCTCCCACTTCGCCGACCGCGAGCAACTCATCGAGAAACTGACCAGGTTCGTCGAGGGAGACGTGTTCGAACTCGCGTGACGCTCACGTGATTGTTTTCATACACGTACAGAACGCACCGCAAGCGGGCGCTACGTTCATCACCTACCACATTCGTCAATGGATATTTCAGGGCTGATCGAATAGCTCTCCGCGGAGCGAAATCATGGCAAAACGAGAGACCTGGGCGACACGGGTTGGCTTTCTGGTAGCGGCGATCGGTAGCGCCGTCGGACTGGGAAACCTCTGGCAGTTCCCGTTCAAGACCGCCGGCAACGGTGGCGCGGCCTTCGTCGCGTTCTACCTCATCGCCGTGCTGTTGATCGGGTTCCCGGCGATGCTGGCGGAGTTCGTGATGGGGCGGCGAACACATCGCAACGCGGTCGACGCGTTCTCCGAAATCGGGCACCGACAGTGGCGGATTCTCGGTGCGTTCGCGGTCGTCACCGGGTTCTGGATCCTCTCGTACTACAACGTCGTCGGCGGGTGGGTCCTCCGCTACATCGTCGGCAGCGCACAGGGCGCGTACTTCGGCGCACCGGCCGAGTACTTCGGTGCCGTCTCGGCCGGGCCCGAAGCCATCGCCGCACAGTTCGTCTTCCTCGCCATCGTCGTCGGAATCGTCGCGCTGGGTATCGAGGACGGCATCGAGAAGGCCACGAAAGTGATGGTGCCCAGCATCGCGGTCCTGCTCGTGTTCCTGGCCGTCTGGGCGTTCACCCTCGACGGCGCTGGCGCAGGCTACGCGTACTTCCTGACGCCGAGTCTGGACGCGATGGTCGAGAATGCCGGGACGGCCATTCCCTTCGCGGTCGGGCAGGCCTTCTTCACCCTCTCGCTGGGGATGGCGATCATGATCACCTACTCGTCGTACCTCGGCGACGACGACAATCTGCTCGTCGACGGCGGCACCGTCGTCGTGTTCAACACGCTCATCGGTATCCTCGCGGGACTGGTCGTCTTCCCGATCCTGTTCGCCAACAACATCGATCCCGGACTCGGTGGCGGCGCGTCGGCGCTGTTCATCGCGGTGGCCTCCGGGTTCGGCTCGCTCCCGCTGGGCAATCTGATCGGCGTCGTCTTTTTCGGCGTCGTCGCGCTGGCGGCGCTGTCCTCGGCGATCAGCCTGATGGAGGTCACCGTCGCCTGGGCCAACGACAACTTCGACGTGCCGCGGCCCCAGCTGGCCATCGGGATCGGCGTCGGGCTGTTCGTCCTCGGCCTCCCCTCGGCGTGGGACGTGGCCCTGCTCACGTGGTTCGACAACATCGCGTACAGTCTGCTCTTGCCCCTGTCGGTCCTGATGCTGGTGCTGTTCGTCGGCTGGATACTGGCGGGTGATGCCGTGGCGGAACTCCGGCAGGGCGCGGGTGAACTCGGGACCTTCGGCCCCATCTGGATGTGGGCGCTTCGGCTCACCGTCCCGGCGCTGGTGTTCGCGACGCTGGCGCTGGGCATCCAGACGCTGTTCCTCGGCGAGAGCCCCGCGTTCTTCGCACCGTTCTGACCGTCTCGACACGTTTTTCGCCGTCCGGTTACAGGCGCGACTGATGACGAGAGCATCGTGGCGGACGCGCATCGGCTTCATCCTCGCCGCCGTGGGCAGTGCCGTCGGTATCGGGAACGTCTGGCGGTTCCCCTGGCTGACCGCCGAGAACGGTGGCGCGGCCTTCCTGCTGTTGTATCTCCTCTTCGTCGTGCTGGTCGGCGTCCCCGGCCTGCTCGGCGAGTTCGTGATCGGCCGCCGGGCCCGGAGCGACCCCATCGGCGCGTTCGCGAAACTGGGCGGGCGAAACTGGCGGCCGATGGGCGGCATCGCCCTGCTGGCGTCGGTCGTCGTCCTCTCGTTCTATTCGGTGGTCGGCGGCTGGGTCCTCCGGTACCTGCTGGGCAGTGCGACGGGCGCGTACTTCGACGCGCCCCAGCAGTTCTTCGCGGCCATCGACTACGGCCTCGGCGCGGTCGGGTTCCATATCGTCTTCCTGCTGTTGACCGCGGCCGTCGTCTACGCCGGCGTCGACCGCGGCATCGAACTGGCGACCACGGTCATGGTCCCGGGTATCATCGTCCTGCTGGTCGGACTCGCCGCCTGGGCGGGTTCACTCCCGAACGCGGCCGGCGGGTACAGTTTCTACCTCTCGGTGGACTGGGGCTACCTGCAGGCGAACTTCGTCGACGTGGCCGCGGCCGCCGCCGGACAGGCCCTGTTCACCCTCTCGGTCGGCGCTGGCGTCATGCTGACCTACGCCTCCTACCTCGACGAGGATCGGTCGCTGGCGGCCGACGGGACGATCATCGCCGGGCTCAACACCCTCGTCGGGTTGCTGGCCGGGCTGGTGATCTTTCCCGTTCTGTTCTCGCTGGGTGTCCCGCCGGGACAGGGCGGCCCCGGCGCGCTGTTCATCAGCCTCGCCGGTGCCTTCGCGGACCTGCCCTACAGCCGGGTGATCGGGGTGACGTTCTTCGGCGTCGTCACGCTTGCGGCACTGTCCTCGGCCATCTCGCTGTTTGAGGTCCCGGTCGCGTACCTCGTCGACGAGTGGGGCGTGTCGCGCCCGTGGGCGACTGCCGGAGTCGGGACTCTGTTCCTCGCCACCGGGAGCATCGCCGCGCTCTCGCAGAGCCTGTTCACCCTGCTCGCCGACACCGTGGCGAACCTGGCGTTGACCGTCGGCCTGCTCGGGGTCCTCCTGTTCGACGGCTGGGTCCTCGGCCGGGTCGCACTGGCGGAGTACGAGTCCGGTGCCGGGCGACTGGCACGCGCGCTCGGTCGACCGTGGCTCTACGCCATCGCCGTCGTACTCCCCGTGTTCCTCGCGTTCACCGGGCTGTCGAGCGTCACCACCACGCTGGGCGTGTCGGTTCCTGCCGTCGGGCTCCTGGTCGGAGCCGTGCTTGCCGTCGGTGTCGCTATCGCCGCCCTTCGGCGGCCAGAGTCCGTGTTCTGATCACCGGACGAAGTAGGAGTCGCCGCCGGGAAGGAACCGGCCGAGATCGGCCTCGCGGCGGTAATCGCTCCCCCGAACCTCCCGGAGCCGCGCCACCAACCGCTCGGCGTCGTCGCCGGACCAGGTGGCCGGCTCCGCGACGGGGACGACGAGAAACCCACCGCCGCGCAGTTCCGTCGCGTGGAGGCCGTCGAGGTCGTCGGGCGCGGGCCGAGCCGTGTAGGTCTCCAGAACGTGGGCGATAGCGCGCTCGCCGACCGGGAGGAGGACGTGGGCGGTGATCGCCCGGAGTTCCGCGTCGAACTGTGGCTCGGCGCTGGCGTAGTCCCCGTCGGCCGGGTCGCCGTCGGCACAGGGGTACAGATACGAGAGGTAGGTGTCCGCGACTTCGGGTGGCGTCCCGGTCGCCGCGAGCAGGTCGGCGGCCGCGAGCGCGCGCTGGAGACGGTCGGCGGCGGGGCAGTCGGTGAACGGGACGCCGGCGTCGGCCCCGCCGTGGAGGCCGGGGTGGTCGCCGACGACGTGGAAGTGCGCGTTGGCGTCGCCGTAGCCGGGGACCGGTCGCTCGCAGGGGTAGGTCATCCCGAACGGGTTCGACAGGCGGTCCGTGACGTTCTCCACACGGGTTCGCTGGACCGCCAGGGAGATAAGGAATCGCCTGGCGGCGGCTCACTAATGGCCACGAGTGCCAACGTTTATTCGCGCTAGACCGTAGTTTCGACCGACAGATGCCCTCCGAAGATTCGGTAGAGCGGTCGGCACGTGCGGCCGTCGGGGAGGCCGTCGACCCCCCGCCGTCGTTCGTCGAGCAGGCAAACGTCTCCGATCCGGGCGTCTACGAGGCGTTCGCGGAGGACTGGCCCGACTGCTGGGACCGGGCCGCGGATTTGCTCTCCTGGACCGAACCCTACGACGCGGTACTCGGCGGCGCGGGCCCGCCCTTCCGCTGGTTCGACGGCGGGCGACTCAACGCCTCCTACAACTGCCTCGACCGCCACGTCGAGAACGGGCGGAAGAACCAGGTCGCGCTGACCTGGGAGGGACGACTCGGCGAGTCCAGGACCTACTCTTATCTGGAACTCTACCGCGAGGTCAACGAGTTCGCGGCCGCGCTCCGTGATATCGGCGTCGAGGAGGACGACGTGGTGACGCTGTATCTGCCGATGATCCCGGAACTGCCGGTGGCGATGCTGGCGTGTGCCCGGATCGGCGCACCGCACTCGGTCGTGTTCGCCGGCTTCTCGGCGGACGCGCTGGCCGAACGGATGGACGACGCCGACTCGGCGTACCTCGTCACCTGTGACGGCTACTATCGCCGGGGTGCTCCGGTCCACCAGAAGAGCAAGGCCGACAACGCCGCCATCGGCCTCGATCAGGACGTGACGACGGTCGTCGTGGACCGCCTGGGCGACGGGACGCCGCTGGCCGAGGGCGAACACGACTACGAACAGCTGGTGGCCACCCACCGCGGCGAGACCGTCGAGCCCGTGGCCCGGGACGCCACCGACCAGCTCTTTCTGATCTACACTTCCGGCACGACCGGCGAACCGACGGGCGTGCGCCACACGACCGGCGGCTACCTCGCCCACGTCGCCTGGACCGCCCACGCGGTGCTGGACATCAAGCCCGAGGACACCTACTGGTGTTCGGCCGACATCGGCTGGATCACGGGCCACAGCTACACCGTCTACGGCCCGCTCGCGCTGGGAACGACGACGATGCTCTACGAAGGCACACCCGACCATCCCGAGAAAGACCGGGTGTGGGAACTGATCGAGCGCAACGCCGTCGACGTGTTCTACACCGCCCCGACCGCGATTCGCGCGTTCATGAAGTGGGGCGAGAAACACCCCGACCGGCACGATCTGTCCAGTCTCCGACTCCTGGGGACCGTCGGCGAACCGATCAACCCCCGCGCGTGGAACTGGTACCGCGACCACATCGGGAACGGCGAGTGTCCGGTGGTCGACACCTGGTGGCAGACCGAGACCGGCGGCGTGATGATCTCCACACTGCCAGGGGTCGACCGGATGAAACCCGGCGCGGCGGGCCGACCACTCCCGGGAATCGGCGCGGACGTGGTCGACGGGGAGGGCGAACCGGTCGACCCCGGGGAGTCGGGCTACCTCGTCGTCACCGACCCCTGGCCGGGGATGCCGCTGTCGATGGTCCACGACGAGGACTGGTTCGCGGCCCGGGAGCCGACCCGGCCGAGTCTCGACGACTACGACTGGGCCTACTTCACCGAGGACGGCGCGACCGTCGACGAGGACGGGTACGTGACGCTTCTGGGCCGGGTCGACGACGTGCTCAACGTCTCGGGCCATCGCTTCGCGACGATGGAGATCGAGAGCGCCGTCGCCGACGTGACCGGCGTCGCCGAGGCCGCAGTCGTCGCCGGCCCCCACGAACTGAAAGGTGAGGCGGTCTACGCCTACGTCAGTCCGGCGGAAGGTGCGAGCGAAGCCGCGCTCCGCGAGCAGGTCCACGAGGCCGTGGAGTCGGCCATCAGCCCCATCGCCGTCCCCGACGTGGTCGTGTTCACGCCCGACCTGCCAAAGACCCGCTCGGGCAAGGTGATGCGACGCCTGCTCGAATCGGTCGCCCACGACGAGGATCTCGGCGACACCAGCGCGCTCCGCAACCCGGAGGTCGTCGGCGAACTCGAATCGGCGCTGGACGACGAGGAGTAACGTTTCGGGAATGTAGATATAGCCGAAACGAATTCGGTTTCGATTCGGAAGTTTTCGACTCGATCCGATCGATAGCGCTGCTGGCGCAAGATTGATGCTTCGCGTTTCCGAATACTGACGAAACATGTGTGCCGCGGAGACCGACACTGGGATGACGGTGACGCCGTCGGCGTACCGTCGGCTCCGGCGGGCCACGGAGACGTTCCGCGCGGAACTGGTCGTCAGGCTGGCCGGCGAGGTCGGTCTGCGACCTGCGGAAATCGCCCGCTTGCGGCCCGGAGACGTGGGGACGTACGACCGCGACGGCACCGACCACCACTTCCTCGCGGTGCCCGACGAGGACGACGGGATAGACCGGCGGGCGTACCTCCCACCGGACGTGGAGCACGACCTCCGACAGTTCGTTCGCGCGAACGATATCGAAGACGAGGAGCGGCTGGTACCGGTGTCACCCCGACGGGTGCAGATGCTCGTCGCGGAGACGGGCGAGCGAGCGGCCGACCGGACCGGCGACGAGCGGTTCCGATCCGTCTCCTCGCGGACGCTGCGCCAGTTTTTCGCCCGCCGACTGCTCGCCGAGGAGGGCGTCGACCCCCACGTCGTCGCGACGGTCGGTGGGTGGGGGAGTATCGAGCGCCTCGAACGGTTCCTACCGGACCTGGATCGGGGCGACGTGGCGGCGGCGTTCGAGCGGACCTCGTTGGTCGAGGGTGCCGACGGGACGGACGTCGGCGACGGGACGGCCGTCGGCACCCGGTTCGACGCCGCCTTCGAGCGGATTCGGGCCGCCGCCGACGCGCTGTCGACGGCGTCGACGCGAGATGGGATCGAACACCGGGCGTGCGAACACCTCGTGGACGGCGACCCCTACGTGGTCGCGTGGATCGGGCAACAGCGTGGGGATTCGATCAGTGTCACGACGGCAGCCGGGGCTGGCGGGGCCGAACTCGACGGCATCTCGCCCGACGACGGGGCTGTCGGGGAGGCGCTGGCGGCGGACGACGTGCGGACGACCGAGGACGTGCGGTCGGACTCGGCCTTCGCCGCCTGGCGCGACCACGCCGATGCGGGCGGGTACCGTGCGGCGGCGGTCGTTCCGGTGGGCAACGGCGAGTCCGTCGATACTGTCCTCGGGGTCGGGACGGCGGCACCAGTGACCGACCGCGAGCGGGCGTTGCTGTCGTACCTGGGGCGGCGACTCGGACAGGCGATCACCGTCGTCGAACAGCGGCGACTCCTGCTGGCCGACACCGTCGTCGAACTCACCTTCGAAAGCGGCGATCCGGACTCGTTTTTCGCCGGGCTGTCAGGCGAACACGACTGCACCGTGACGCTGGACGGCGTCGTCCCGGGTGAGGCGGGCGCGCTGGTCTACTTCGTGACGCTGTCGGGCGCTGGTGCCGAGCAGGTCCTCTCGTGGGCGACCGACCGCGCCGCCGTCGACGACGCGCGACTGGTGCGTGACTACGGGGACGAGTCGCTGCTGGAACTGATCGTCTCCGGGTCCGAAGTGGCGACGGCGCTGGTCGAACACGGCGCGACGGTCGGCGAGATGGAAGCGACGAGCGGGACCGAACGCGTCGTCGGGCAGGTCTCGGCCGAAACCGACGTACGGCGACTGGTTACGGCGGTGACCGACGCCTTCCCGGACACGGACCTGTTGACCAAACGCGAGCGCGACCGCCCGGCCGAGACGCCGACCGCTTTCCGCGCGTCGTTGCGCGATTCCCTGACGGAGAAACAGTCTTCGGTGTTGCAGGCCGCCTTCCACGCCGGCTACTTCGAGTGGCCCCGCGGCAGTACCGCCGAGGAACTGGCTGACGCCATCGGGATCACCTCCCCCACACTCCACAATCACCTGCGTCGCGCCCAGCAGAAGCTCCTGACCGCCTTCTTCACCGACGACCAGCGACCCGGCGATCCCGAATCGCCCTGGGCCGAGGACTGATCGACGCCGAGTATAGCCGTGTCGCTAACTGTTTAGTGATCGGTTGGAGGTGTCGAAAACACTGCAAAGAGAGTCTGAAACGTCAGAAACACGAAAACGGTGTGGTGGTTCATCACGCTCCGTGACCGCGACCCTCGTTCGTTCGTCTCTTCAGTCGACAGTTCGACAGTCGAGCGTCCGTCACGGGTTAGCATAATTAGAGCCGTTTCTTTAGGGTGATGTCGTGAATGATGATGATGGACCATGTCCGAGGAATCCGAGGGTGAACTCGAAGCCCGGTTACCGGAGGGAGAGAGTTTCGAGCCGCCCGAGTCGTTCGTCGAACAGGCGAACGTCACCGACGAATCCATTTACGAGGAGTTCGCGGAGAACTGGCCCGACTGCTGGGAGCGGGCCGCAGATATGCTGGACTGGGAGGAACCGTACGATCAGGTACTCGACGACGGCGACGCGCCGTTCTACGAGTGGTTCGTAGACGGGAAGCTCAACGCGTCGTACAACTGTCTCGACCGCCACGTCGAGGCGGGCCGCGGCGACGAGGTCGCCATCGAGTGGGTCGGGGAACCGACCGACGAGACGCGCACGTACACCTACGACGAGCTGCTGGACGAGGTTCAGGAGTTCGCTGCCGCGCTCCGCGACCTCGGCGTCGAGGAAGACGACGTGGTGACGATGTACATGCCGATGATCCCGGAACTGCCGGTGGCGATGCTGGCGTGTGCCCGGATCGGCGCACCGCACTCGGTCGTGTTCGCCGGCTTCTCGGCGGACGCGCTCGCCACCCGGATGAACTCCGCCGACTCGGAGTATCTCGTCACCTGCGACGGCTACTACCGCCGGGGTGATCCGCTCGACCACAAGGACAAGGCCGACGAGGGACTCGGCGGCGTCGATCACGGCGTCGAGACGGTCGTCGTCGACCGACTGGGCGACGAACTCGAGCACGACCTCGACGACGATCAGCACGACTACGACGACCTGATCGGAGACCACGCGGGCGCGGAAGTCGAGCCGGTAACCCGCGACGCCGAGGACATGCTGTTCCTGATGTACACGTCGGGCACCACGGGCAAGCCGAAGGGTGTGAAACACACGACCGGCGGCTACCTGTCCTACGTCTCGTGGACTTCCCACGCGGTGCTGGACATCAAGCCCGAGGACACCTACTGGTGCTCGGCCGACATCGGCTGGATCACGGGTCACAGCTACATCGTTTACGGCCCCCTCGCGCTGGGGACCTCGACGGTGATGTACGAAGGAACGCCGGACTACCCGGACAAAGACCGGCTCTGGGAGATCGTCGACGACTACGACGTGACCCAGCTCTACACCGCACCCACCGCCATCCGGGCGTTCATGAAGTGGGGCAAGGAGTACCCCGACCAGCACGATCTGTCGAGCCTGCGTCTGCTCGGTACCGTCGGGGAACCGATCAACCCCCGCGCGTGGAAGTGGTACTACAAACACATCGGCGACGAGTCCTGCCCGGTCGTCGACACCTGGTGGCAGACCGAGACGGGCGGCATGATGATCACGACGCTCCCGGGGGTCGGCGAGATGAAACCCGGGTCGGCCGGGCCCCCGCTGCCCGGAATCAGCGCGAACGTCGTCGACATGAACGGCGACGAGGTCGAGCCCGGCGAGGCCGGCTACCTCACCGTCGACAAGCCCTGGCCAGGCATGCTGCGGACGCTGTACCAGAACGACGAGCGGTTCATCGAGGAGTACTGGCAGGAGTACTCCGACGAGGACGCAGACGAGTGGGTCTACTTCCCCGAGGACGGCGCGAAGATCGACGACGACGGCTACATCACGGTGCTGGGCCGCGTCGACGACGTGATCAACGTTTCGGGCCACCGGCTCGGGACGATGGAAGTCGAGAGCGCCATCGTCGGCGTCGAGGGCGTCGCCGAGGCCGCGGTCGTCGGCGGCGATCACGACCTCAAGGGCGAGGCGGTCTACGCCTACGTCATCACCGAGGACGGCTACGAGGGTGACGACGACCTCCGCGAGCGGATAATCGAGGGCGTCGAGGACGCCATCGGCCCCATCGCTCGCCCCGAGGAAGTCATCTTCTCGCCCGAACTCCCGAAGACCCGGTCGGGCAAGATCATGCGTCGCCTGCTCGAAGATATCGCCAACGGCGACGAACTGGGTAACACCAGCACGCTGCGCAACCCAGACATCGTCGACGACATCGCCGGCAAGGTCGGCGAGGACTGAGGACTCCGATCCAACCACCCTCACGTACGCGACACCACGACACCACGATTCACCCCACCTGCCTTCGCACAGACACGAACCACTGACGACACCATCACACGACCGAAATATGACAGACAAAGACACGCACGATTCGACGGACGGTGCGGCGACCGGGGACGAGCCACCGGTAGCCGAAACGGACGGCGGCACGGTGACCCAGGCCGCGGAGGATCATCGGCAGACCGACTACCTCGACAGGGAGGTAAACCTGCTCAAGCCCAGCACCCCGTTCATGCGGGACCACCTGAAGTTGGTCTGGGCCAGTTTCATCGTCTGGGTCCTCACGACTTGGGCGCCGGTCACGGCGACCTTCCTGGCGACGGAGACCATGACCTCGCTGACCATCCTGGGCTTCCCGGCCCACTACTTCATGGTCGCCTTCTTCACGCCGACGGCCTCGCTGCTCCTGGCGCTGGTCTACTCCTGGCGGCGTGACAAACTCGACGAGAAGTACGGCATCGACACCGAGACGGCGACGGGCACCAGCGCGCCCGACGCCGCGGCCACTGACGGAGGTGTCGACGAATGATACCCCTCCAGGCAGAGGCGCTCAACATCTCGTTCAAGCCCCTCGGCGCGGCCATCGTCTTCCTGATGATGGCGTCGTTCCTGGTCATCGGCTACCTGTTCAAGGTCGCCGACACGGAGGGCATGTGGGTCGCCGGCCGTGGCATCGGCAACATCGAGAACGGCATGGCAATCGGTGCTAACTGGATGTCGGCCGCGTCGTATCTCGGTCTCGCCGGGCTGGTCGCCCTCGCGGGCTTTTACGGCCTGGCGTTCATCATCGGCTGGACGACCGGCTACTTCGTCCTGCTGATCTTCCTGGCCGCGCAGATGCGCCGGTTCGGGAAGTACACCGCACCCGACTTCGTCGGGGACCGGTTCAACTCACCGACCGCACGCGCGCTGGCGGCGTTCACGACGCTGCTGATCGCGTACGTCTACTCCGTCGGCCAGGCCCGCGGGATGGGGCTGGTCGGCCAGTACGTCTTCGGTCTCGACATCATCCCGATGATCGTCGTGATGATGGCGATCACGGTCGGTTACTTGGCGATCTCCGGGATGATGGGCGCGACCAAGAACATGGCCGTCCAGTACGTCATCCTCATCCTCGCGTTCCTCGTCGGCGTCTTCGCCGTCGGCTGGAGTTCGCGAGGCATGGTCCTGCCTCAGATCCAGTACGGGGCCATGATCGACGAACTCGCACGGCAGTTCTCCGAACCGTTCACCGAGGGCGGGAGCAGTTACTACCTCTGGATCGCGACCGCGTTCTCGCTGATCTTCGGCACGTGTGGCCTCCCACACGTCCTGGTGCGGTTCTACACCGTCGAGAGCGAGCGGACCGCCCGCTGGTCGACCGTCTGGGGCCTGTTTTTCATCATGCTCCTGTACTGGTCGGCCCCCGCGATGGCCGCGCTCGGCGTCGACCTGTTCGCCGCGGTCAACAACATCACTCCGGACGCAGTCTACAGCGGCTCCGCCGCGATGTCCGGTGCGGAAGGTGACGTGATCGTCGTGCTGGCGGCCCAGTTCGCCGCCCTGCCGCAGTGGCTCGTCGGCTTCGTCGCGGCCGGTGCGATGGCCGCGGCCATCGCGACGACCGCCGGGCTGTTCATCACGGCTTCGTCGGCCGTCGCACACGACATCTACAGCGAACTCGTCAACCCCGACGCGACCCAGCGCCAGCAGGTTCTCATCGGGCGAGCGACCATCGTCGCCATCGGTGCGCTGGTGACCGTCACCGCGTTCAACCCACCGGCGCTCATCGGCGAACTGGTCGCCTACGCGTTCTCGCTGGCCGGCATCGTGCTGTTCCCGATGTTCTTCCTCGGTCTGTGGTGGGAGAACACCAACCGCCAGGGCGCACTGGCCGGCATGAGCATCGGCCTGTTCATCTGGATCACCTCGATCATCAACAGCGTCCTGCCGAAGTACGTCGGCTTCCTGGCCGAGGCCGCTGGCGGCTCGACGAACGCCATCGTGCCGGTCTACGCACAATTCGTCCCGCCGATTGGCGCGGCGCTGGTCGGCACGCCGGTCGTCTTCGTCGTCACCATCGTCGTCTCGCTGGCGACCGAAGAACCACCGGAAAAGACGAAGAAGATGGTTCGACAGTGTCACAGCCCGGAACCGATGGGCCAGCAACAGACCGCGGAAGACGTCGTGAGCACCGACGGGGGCCAGACCCCCGCGGACGACTAGAGCAATGTACGACAACATCCTCGTCCCGACCGACGGCAGCGAAACGTCACGGCGTGCGGTCGACCAGGCGGTCGACATCGCCGCGAAGTACGACGCGACCGTTCACGTCCTGTACGTCGTGGACGTGGACGCCACCAGCTACTCGCTGGGCAGCGAACAGGTCGACCGGATCCGGCAGGGCCACCTCGACGACATGCCCGAAGTGAAGGCGGAGGCCGACGAAGCGACGGGCTACGTCGCCGACGCCGCCGAAGAACACGGGCTGGCCGTCGAGGAACACATCAGCGTCGGCGAACCCGCTCGGGCCATCCGGCAGTTCGTCGCGGACAACGACATCGACCTCGTCGTCATGGGGTCACACGGCCGATCCGGACTCTCCCGGGTCATCCTCGGGAGCGTCACCGAAAAGGTCCTGCGCCGGACTCGACTGCCCGTCCTCGTCGTGGACGCCCACGGCGAGGCGGAAACCGAAGCGGCGGAAGAGGAATAGCACTCCCGTCCCAATTCACGAGCATGAGTCCACACGACACGCGACCGACGCGAGGTGACCGGCGATGAGCATCGTCGACCGGATCAGCGACCACGTCCGCGAGCACCGCTCCGGGATGGTGACCGACCTCGTGTTCGCGCTCGTGTGGGTGACGGTCGTCGAAGTGTTCTTCAACTTCGTCGACGGCCCGCAGTGGGCTTACTACATGTTCATGCTCGCCGGTATCGTGGCCTACTTCGGCTTCTTCTGGTCGCTGAAGATGGCGCGCGCACAACAGTAGGGCGGTTCGAAGGCCGCTGGCGTCGTCTTCGGC
Source organism: Halorientalis regularis (assembly GCF_023698535.1). Lineage (GTDB taxonomy): Archaea > Halobacteriota > Halobacteria > Halobacteriales > Haloarculaceae > Halorientalis > Halorientalis regularis. The sequence goes on along the minus strand of NZ_JALJCL010000008.1, from coordinate 36,143 downwards.
CCGGGGCACAGCCAGCACGGGAACGTTCGCCTTTCTGACGAGCGCGTCCGTGACGCTCCCGACGCGCTCGCGTTCGACGATCCGTTTGCCGGTCGAGCCCATCGTCACCGGATCGGCGTCGACTTCGTCGACGTCCCGGAGTATCTCTTCGTCCGGCGCGCCGACCCGGATGGCTGTCTCCGTGTCGAGTCCGGCCGCACTGATCTCCTCCGTCAGCTCCGCGACCGCTCGCTCGCCCTCGTCTTCGAGTTGTTCGCTGATCTCACCCATCGCCAGCCCGGGTGCGGCGTTGGCGACGTTCTCGTCGACCACGTAGAGGACGTGCACGGTCGCGTCGTGGCGCGTCGCGGCGTCGATTGCGTGTTCGACCGCCCCGGCGGCGACCTCGCTTCCGTCCGTCGGCAGGAGTACGGTCTCGTACGTACACGAAAAAATACGCGACCACATGACTCAATCCAAGAACACTGTTCCGGAACACTGGGAACGGGTTCGGTCTCCGGGCCGAATCTGTCCGCAGTGTCACTCCTCCGGCGTGTACTGGCGCTCTAGCGCCCGGTAGCCGTCGGCGTCGACCACGTCCTCGAAGGCCTCGAAGGAGACGCCGTCGACGGAGTCGGTCGTCCCCGTCTCGGCCAGGGTTTCGTAGGCGTCCTGCATCGCCTCGGTGGCCGCGAACAGCGCCGACAGCGGATAGACGGCGATGTCGAACCCGATCTCGTCCAGCTCGCCCGCCGAGAGTTCCGGTGTCTTCCCGCCGTCGACCACGTTGGCGAACGTCGGTGCGTCGATTTCGCCGGCGATGCGCTCCAGTTCCGCCCGCGATTCCGGTGCTTCGACGAACACCACGTCCGCGCCGGCCTCGGCGTAGGCACGGCCCCGCTCGATGGCGTCGGCCAGTCCGTGGACCGCGCGAGCGTCAGTGCGGCCGACGATCACCAGCTCCTCGTCGCGTTCCGCGCGCAGGTCGGCGGCGGCCCGAATCCGCTGGACCCCCTCGGCGGCCGGCACGACACGTTTCTCGTCCATGTGGCCACAGCGTTTGGGGCACTCCTGGTCCTCGAGGATGACTCCCGCGACGCCGGCGTCGAGACACTCTCCGACCGTCCGCCGGACGTTCACCGCCGATCCGTAGCCAGTGTCCGCGTCCGCCACGAGCGGCACGTCGACGCTGCCGGCGATCCGGTCGATCCGCTCGACGTTCTCGGCCATCGACATCATCCCGAGGTCGGGGAGCCCGAGCGTCGAGGCGGCGATGCCGAACCCGGAGGTGAAGACGGCCTCGAAGCCGGCCCGTTCGGCCAGTCGGGCCGAGAGTGCGTCGTGAACGCCCGGCAGGGCGACGATCCCGTCGCCGTCTATCAGGTCCCGGATCCGCTCGGCCGGGGGTCGTGCTGTCATACTCGGACGGGGGTGTGTCGTCGCCTAATCGTTGGCGGTCCCGAACCGTGCCGAGGTCGGAAAACATTTTTCGCACCCCTTCGTGTTCACACGCAGTATGGACGTACGGGGACGTGATACGCGATGACGATAGAGGACCGCGTCGAGGAACTCCGCGAGCGCAAGCGCGAGGCCGAACTCGGCGGCGGCGAGGAGCGCATCGAGGCTCAACACGAACGTGGGAAGATGACCGCCCGCGAGCGCATCGAGTACTTCCTCGATGACGGCACGTTCAACGAGATCGACACCCTCCGGGAACACCGCTCGACGAACTTCGACATGGACGAGCGGGAGATGCCCGGGGACGGCGTCGTCACCGGCTACGGCGAGGTCGACGGCCGGAAGCTCTTCGTTTTCGCCCACGACTTCACCGTCATGGGCGGCTCGCTGGGCGAAGCGTTCGCCCAGAAGGTCTGCAAGATCATGGACAAGGCCATCGAGACCGGCTGTCCGATCATCGGTCTCAACGACTCGGCCGGCGCGCGCATCCAGGAGGGCATCGACTCGCTGGCAGGCTACGCCGATATCTTCCACCGTAACCAGCTCGCCTCCGGCGTCGTCCCGCAGATCTCGGCGATCATGGGCCCCTGCGCTGGCGGGGCGGTCTACTCCCCGGCCATCACGGACTTCATCATGATGGTCCAGGACACCAGTCACATGTTCATCACCGGCCCGGACGTGATCGAGACGGTCACGGGCGAGGAGGTCGGGTTCGAGGAACTCGGCGGCGCACAGACCCACGCCACGGAATCGGGCGTCTCGCACTTCACGGCCCAGGCCGAGGAGGAGGCGCTGGACGACATCGCCTACCTGCTCTCCTTCCTCCCGCAGAACAACGTCGAGGACCCGCCCCGCGTGGAGCCGTGGGACGACCCCGAACGTGAACCCGACGACCTGATGGACATCGTGCCCAACCAGCCCCAGAAGCCCTACGACATGCGAAACGTCGTCGATAGCATCGTCGACGAGGGGTCCTTCTTCGAGGTCGCCGAGCAGTTCGCGCGCAACCTCACCATCGGCTTCGCCCGGATGGACGGCCACTCGGTCGGCATCGTCGGGAACAACCCCCACGTCAACGCGGGGACGCTGGACATCGACGCCTCGGTCAAGGGCGCACGCTTCGTCCGCTTCTGTGACGCCTTCAACATCCCCATCCTCACGTTCGTGGACGTGCCAGGGTTCATGCCCGGCACGGATCAGGAACACGACGGGATCATCAAACACGGCGCGAAGCTGCTCTACGCCTACTCCGAGGCGACGGTGCCGCTGCTGACGGTGATCACACGGAAGGCCTACGGCGGTGCCTACGACGTGATGGCCTCGAAGCACGTCGAGGCGGACATGAACTACGCCTGGCCGACGGCCGAGATCGCCGTGATGGGGCCCAAGGGCGCGGTGAACGTCCTCTACGACGACGAACTGGCGAGTGCGGAGGACGTGGAGGCCCGCCGGCAGGAACTTATCGACGAGTACCGCGACGCCTTCGCCAACCCGTACACGGCCGCCGAGCGCGGCTTCGTCGACGACGTGCTGGAACCGAAAGAGACGCGCGCCCGACTCATCACCGACCTGGAGATGATCCGGGGGAAACGCAAGAACACGCCCGACCGCAAACATGGCAACATCCCGCTCTGAGATGGCCGACGAGAACGCACCGGCCGAGGTCGGCGAGGAAGCGCTACTCGCCGCCGTCGAAGCGGCGCTGGCGGACGACGCGAACGCCGACGAAGCGGCCGCCGTCGCCGCCGCCATCGGCGCGCACATGCGCGACCAGGAACTCGCCGCAGCGGCCGCGGCCGACGGCGACGACGGCCCCAACTGGGCCGACGGCAAGTGGGAGTTCGCCAGCAAAGTGGCGCGCAAACGGCAGCGCTCGGTGCGCGTGCCGACCGACGCGCCCGAAGACCCGTGGACGGCCGCGGGTCGCACGGATCGGATGTGAGTCAGGCCTGTGCGTGCCAGTAATCGACCGTCCGGAACAGGACGTACGCGACGGCGTTGAGCAGGCCAGCGAGCGCGAACACGCCGCCCAGCACCCAGAAGACACGGCCGAAGACGCCGACCTCGGTCAACCCGAACGCGAAAAAGAGAGAGATGATCCCCCAGACCAGCAATATCGCGGCGATACGAGCACCTTCTTCGACGTAGGTCGATACCGACTGCGCCGGTGGGATGGGTGGTGAATCGGACACGACAGCCGGTTCGTCGGTCGTCAGTATAAGCTCTCTGAAAGGTCAAACAGAGATTGTAGACACCGTCACGCGGGTCTATGACCCGTCGACGGTAATCGTCGTCCCGTTCAGCTCGCGGCTCTCGCCCGTCGACTCCGGCTCGCGTCGAATCGCGTCCCAGTCCGTGATGTCCGTCACGGTCCCGCTCGTCAGGTTCACGTCGGCCGTGTACTTCAGATCCGCCGGATGGGTCATGTCGGGCCGGCGGACCCGGACGACCGCCCGCCCCTCGACGTAGGTGGGGTCACGGACGATGGTGACGGACCCATCGCCGCTGTTCCCTGTCGATTCGACGGTGAACTCGCCGCTGCCGTCGCCGGAATCGGCGCTGTCGAGCGATATCTGGTCGACAGCGGTGGCGTTCAGCTTCTGAATGGGATCGACTGACAGTTCGTATGCCGGCATCGCGTCGAGTTTCTGCCGGAGCGTCTCGTTGGCCAGTGCGACCGACCGGGCTCGCTCCCGTTCCGCGACCGTCAGTGGTCGCTCCTCCCGGGTCCGTACCGTGAACTGGCCGTCGCCGGTCTCCTCGATCGTCACTGCTCGCACGTCGGACACGTTTTCGACGAGCGTCGTCGATTCGCCGTCGGCCGAGAGCGTGACGTTACCGTCGGCCACGACGAATTCGGCCGGCGACCCCATCTGTGAGAGCGGTTCGGTCAGGCCGAACGCGGTGCCGGCTCCGGCCAGTCCGAGGCCGAGGACGGCGAGAGCACCGAGCGCGAACAGACGCGAGCGAACGGTCGCGTGCATCGGTGTAATCTTCGGTGAAAGACTACATCAAGACCGGGGTGAAACCCCTCCGAAACTGGTTCGAAACGCGTTTCAAGCCTGTTTCAGGCCTGCTACCGGCTGTATGGATCGGTAGGAATAAAGTGTCGCTGGCGGAACGACTACGCATGGATCTGCGGCCCCTCCAGCGGACGCACCTGTTCGCGGCGGTGGTCTTCGTCGCCGCCGTCCTCGTGCTGGCCGTCCAGCTGATCACGCCGTCGCCGGTGATGGTCTCCGTCGGCGAGACCGGAGCGGAGACGACCACGGTCGGGCAGTACTTCACCTACAGCGAAGTGGCAGTCGTCGCGGTCGCGGCCGTCGTCTGTGGCGCTAGCGGCACGTACCTCCTCGTCGGTGCCCGGACGGACCCGGACCCGCCACGCTCGCCGGTCGAGGACGCACGGCCGCAACCCATCGCCAACGGCGGCGTCGAGCCCGACCCGCCACGGGGAGGCGACGGTGGGGCGACACCCGAGGAACGGTGGCAGGAGACGCTCGGTGGGCTCGCGAACAACCAGGCGACGATCTACGAGTTGCTGATCGAGGCCGACGGGGAACTGCCCCAGCGGACACTCGTCGAGGAGACGGACCTCTCGAAGGCGACGGTCAGCCGCACCCTCGACAAACTCGAACACCGCGGGCTCGTGGAGCGAACGCGGGATGGACTGGGGAACACGGTGCGTCTCACGTAGCGTCGCGAATCACCTGAAACGGCCGTATAACGGCTTCCGAACGCTTTCCGCGGCACTTCCCAATAAACGACTATGAAGTCTTTCAGCCAACGTGTGACCGAGGCGAGCCGGGGCGACGGGCGGTCCCCGCTGACGCGGCTCCCGACGCCTGCCCCGGCTCGCCGGCATACAACAATGCGACGCAACCTATTCACGCTCGTGGCCGTGACACTGCTCGCCGTCGGGGCGAGCGGTGTCGTGGCTGCGACGCTGGACGCGCCGAGCGCCGACACGCAGTCGGCCGATGCACTGCCAGCCAACCACACCGTCGACGTGATCAATCCCGGCGACGTGAGCGACGACGCCGTCGACCGAGCCGTCGAGACGGCCTGGGCCGACGACGAGGTCCGGAGTTACAGCGGTAGCGAGGCGAAAGCCCACCCGTTCACGGGTGGGATGAAGCCGACAACTGGGAATCTTTCCACGCTCGTAGGCACGGTTGGGGTTGGATGCCTGCGTAACATCTTCAGGTGAGTGGTTTCTATATACTGACGATGCCTCGTGGGTTCGACAGGGAACGTACCAACATCCACAAACTCCAGTACCACTTCATCTGGTGTCCGAAGTACCGCAAATCGGTGCTTGAGGGCGAAGTACGTGACTGTCTCGAAGAACTCATCGAGGAGAAAGCCAACGAACTCGGGTTAGAGATACTGAAGTTGGCGATTCGCCCCGACCACGTACACCTGTTCATCACGGGCGACCCGACGCTCGCCCCGAACAAAATCATACAACAGGTCAAAGGCTACTCCTCGCGCCACCTCCGCGACGAGTTCGACTTCGGCCTCCCATCGCTGTGGACGCGCTCGTACTTCGTCTCAAGTGCGGGCGACGTATCCAGCGAAGTCATCGAAGAGTACATCGACGCCCAAGCAGGTGAGTAGTATGCAACGGACCGTCTCAACCACGGTGCGGGTCAAACTCCACTCGTTGACCAACAGGAAAGCCGACCTGCTCGCCCGTGAGTACGAGGCGTTCCAGACCGAGGTACACGGTGGAGACGCCACCCTCTACTCCGCGACCGACCAGCAGGCATCGAAAGTCCAGCGACAGAAAGACCCGAACCCCGACACCGAACAGCCTGTCGTCCTCCGCAACGACGTGTTCGACGTGTCCTACGACGAGGACACCGTTCTCTCGTCGTGGTGGGTCAAAATCCCTGTCTACGACCCCGAGCGTGGACGGGGCAACTCCATCTGGTGTCCCGCCCACGTTCCGCATAAGGACAAACAACTCGTCCGAACGGGCGACATTCGGGACAGCGAACTGGTGCGCCGTGACGGTGACTGGTACGTCCATCTCGTCGTCAAACGGTCTGTGACCGTCCAAGACGAGTACGACGACGTATTGGCTATCGACATGGGCGCACGGTGGGTCGCTACCTGCGCGTTCCTCTCTGACCGCAAAACCACCTTCTACGGCGAGAAAGTGCGCCGTATCCGCGAACACTACAAGCAACTGCGGAAGTCCATTGGGAAAGCGAAACCCCGACAGGGACAGCAGGTGGTCGAGCGTATCGGTGACGCGGAAGCGCGGAAGGTGGACGACCGCCTCCACAAGATTGCTCGGCAAATCGTGGAGGACGCCGAAGAACGGAACGCACTCATCGCCGTGGGCGACCTCGGCGGGATTCGCAAGGACAACGACAAGGGACAGTACGTCAACGACAAGACCCACAAGATGCCGTTCGCTCGCCTGCTCAACTACATCGAGTACAAAGCCCACGACGCAGGCATCGACGTACAGTTGGTCAAAGAATACGACACGTCGAAAACGTGCAACCGGTGTGCCTGCGAGGGCGTCCGAGAGACGCAGGGGCGCTTTGAGTGTCCTGAGTGTGGGCTGGACGACAACGCCGACAAGAACGGTGCGCTGAACATCGGCAAACGAGCCTTGGGCAAGTTCTCGAAACCGCTGTCCGAGGCGGGGGCTGTACTGGCACAGCCCGAAACGCAGGTCATCGTCCAACGCGACGACGAACCTGCGAACCTCTCCGTTTCCGTGGGTTCAACCCCCAGTGGGGGAACCCCACGGCTTTAGCCGTGGGAGGATGTCAGACGACGGGACGATCAACGTTGACGTCGCCCCTGCCGACGCGCCCGACGACACGCGCGTGGTCGCCACCGTCGACCCCGAGACGGGGACCGTCACCACCGTGGAGGAACCGGTCCGACTCAACGCCTCGAACGCGGTCTCGATCGACCTCGGAGAGAACGGCACCGTCTCCGCGGACGGTGACGAGTACGACGTGAACGACAGCGAGGCGAGCACGGACCGTAACCGCACCTACACGGCCGATCAGTCCGTCCGGATCGAGTTGGACGAGGACTCGCTCGAACGCGGCGCGGACGGGACCTTCTCCGTCGAGGTCGAAAACGCGATGTCCGACGCGGAGGTCTTCCGGATCGACACTGGGAACGCGACGGCCGACGAGTAAGTCGCCCCCCGACCTGTCACCCCTCCATTTTTTCAGACGCGCATCGTCTCGTCGCACTCGGGACAGCGCAGGCCGCCCTGGTCGCTGGCCGCGATGTCGACACCCATCGCGTCCACGTCCTCACAGTTCGGGCAGGGGACCGGTACACGGAGCTGGTCCCAGTCGTGGCGCTTGCCGGGCGCGCCGATGGCCAGCACCACGGCCTGCTCGTCGCTCTTGTTCTCGCCGTGGTGGTAGTCGCCGGGTGCGAAGCGAACGACTTCGCCGGCAGCGACGTCTTGTGACCCGTCTTCGGTGTCGAAGGTCACGGTGCCCTCAAGCACGTAGAAGATCTCCTCCTGATCGAGGTGGGTGTGGTAGCCGCCGTCCGGGGCCTCGCCGGGGGCCAGCGTGTAGTGGTTCATCGCCACGTCGGTCGTTCCGAGCGCGTCGGCCAGTGCCCGCGCGCCCTCGGTGGCGTCCAGCGGGTGCGGGACGGTGTCGAGGTCGTCGACTGTCACGTGTTTCATCGTAGAGGAGCGGTGGACAGTCACCATGTTAAACGTGCGCAAACTCCGAGTGGTACCACGACGCGAGGATAGCGGCGGGACTGCCGTGGTCGCATACCTTTAAGGCCCAACTCGCGGTACAGGGCGACATGTTCGATACGGTGCTCGTCGCGAACCGGGGAGAGATCGCCGTCCGGGTGATGCGCGCCTGTGAGGAACTAGGTATAGACACGGTCGCCGTCTACAGCGAGGCGGACAAACACTCGGGGCACGTCCGGTACGCGGACGAGGCGTACAACGTCGGGCCGGCCCGCGCGGCCGACTCCTACCTCGATCACGACGCGATCATCGAGGCCGCACAGAAGGCCGACGCCGACGCGATCCACCCTGGGTACGGCTTCCTCGCGGAGAACGCCGAGTTCGCCCGCAAGGTCGAAGCCACCGAGGGCGTCACCTGGGTCGGCCCCACCGGCGACGCGATGGAGCGCCTGGGCGAGAAGACCAAGGCTCGCAACGTGATGAGCGACGCCGACGTGCCAATCATTCCGGGTACCGACCCCATCGAGGAACCCGAGGCGGTCCGCGAGTTCGCCGAGGAACACGGCTACCCCATCGCGATCAAGGCAGAGGGTGGCGGTGGCGGCCGCGGGATGAAGATCGTCCGCGAGGAGAGCGAGATCGAGGAGCAACTGGAGAGCGCCAAACGCGAGGGCGAGGCCTACTTCGACAACGATTCGGTCTTCCTGGAGCGCTATCTCGAAGATCCGCGTCACATCGAGGTGCAGATCATCGCCGACCACCACGGTAACGTCCGACACCTGGGCGAACGCGACTGTTCGCTCCAGCGCCGCCACCAGAAGGTCATCGAGGAGGGCCCGAGTCCCGCCCTCGACGACGAACTGCGGGAGGAGATCGGCGAGGCCGCCCGCCGGGGCGTCGACGCCGCCGACTACTACAACGCCGGCACCGTCGAGTTCCTCGTCGAGGAGGACCCGGATCGGGACCCCGACGAGGTGCTGGGCGCGGACGCGAACTTCTACTTCCTGGAGGTGAACACGCGGATCCAGGTCGAACACACCGTCACCGAGGAGATCACGGGCATCGACATCGTGAAGTGCCAGCTCCGGGTCGCGGCCGACGAGGAGATCGGCTTCGCACAGGACGACGTGGAGATCGACGGCCACGCGATGGAGTTCCGGATCAACGCCGAGAACGCCGCGGAGGACTTCGCGCCCGCGACCGGCGGCGAACTGGAGACCTACGACCCGCCGGGTGGTATCGGCGTCCGGATGGACGACGCGCTCCGGCAGGGTGACGACCTCGTGACCGACTACGACTCGATGATCGCGAAGCTGATCGTCTACGCGTCGGACCGCGAGGAGTGTATCACTCGCTCACAGCGAGCACTGGGCGAGTACGACATCGAGGGTATCCCCACTATCATCCCGTTCCACCGGCTGATGCTCACCGACGACGCGTTCGTCGACGGCAAACACCACACGAAGTACCTCGACGAGGAACTCGACCCGGAGCGCATCGACGAGGCCCAGGAGAAGTGGGGCACCGACGACACCGGAAGCAGCGACGAGGACGAAGAGGTCGTCGAACGCGAGTTCACCGTCGAAGTCAACGGCAAGCGGTTCAGCGTCAACCTCGAAGAGCGCGGCGCACCGCCGATTCCGACCAGCGCGGGCAACGGCGGCGGTGGCGGGAATCAGCCCCAGCGCCCCTCCGGCGGGTCGGGTGGCGGTGGCGGCGGTGGCGGCGGTGGCCAGGCCGCGGCGGCGGAGGGGCAACAGGTCACCGCCGAGATGCAGGGCACCATCCTGGAGGTCGACGTCGCCGAGGGCGACGAGGTGGCCTCCGGCGACGTGATCTGTGTGCTGGAAGCGATGAAGATGGAAAACGACATCGTCGCGCCCGCGGGCGGCACCGTCGAACAGGTCGCCATCGCCGAGGGCGAGAGCGTCGACATGGGCGACCTGCTGGTCGTGATCGACTGAGGAGCGGATCAGCTCTCGCCACGACGGCGTACGACCAGATCGGTCACCATCGTCATCGCGGGGTCGCCGTCGACGTGGGCCGCGAGTTCGTAGTCGGCGTACCCGTGCGCCTCGGTGTGGTCGGGGGTCGTCTTCGCCAGCAGTTCGCCCCGGACGAGGAGCGTGTCACCCGGTCGCACCGGCTCGTGGAACTCGACGCGCTGGATGTAGCGTGCGCCCAGGTTCGCCACCTCGGACAGCCACTCGTCGACCCAGTGTCGCATGGCCACCCCGATGGTGTGAAGGCCGCTGGCGATGAGGCCGCCGTGGACGGACTCGGCTGCGGCGTCCGGATCGACGTGGAACCGCTGTGGGTCCCACTTCTCGGCGAAGGCCAGAATCTCCGCTTCGCTCAGTGTCGCCTCGCCGAACGTGCCAGTCTCTCCGACTGTGAGGTCCTCGAAGTACCGCATACCCGCCGTTCGGAGCCAGTGGGCAAAAGTCCCGCGCGTGGTCGTCGGCCGCGCGGTACCCCCACACCTCTCGGGTCCCGACCACCTGTTCGCTGATCATCGAGATGACTTCCTCGCCGTCCACGTTGACGGAGAGTTCGCACTCGACGCACCCGTGAGTCGGGCTGTGCTCGTCGGGTTCCCTGTCCAGTACCTCCACTTCGAATTCGAGTTCCTCGCCGGGGCGGATGGCCCGTTCCCACGTGAGACTCCTGATCTCGCGGGCACCCACGTTCTTCACGTCGTCGAGGTCCTGTTCGACTCACTCCCGGATAGCGACGGCGACGGTGTGAGGGCCGCTGGCGATGCTGCCGCCGTGGACCGACTCCTTGGCGGCCTCGGGGTCGGTGTGGTAATCCTGCGAGTCCCACTCGCTGGCGAAGTCGATGATCGCCTCCTGGCTCAGCGTCTCGGTGCCCAGCGTCTTCGATTCGCCGACGTCGATGTCCTCGAAGTATCGCATATCTTCGCTGTTTGAGATGAGAACAAAAACCCGCGCGTAGCGGCGAACTTGCGGCCCGGGACGGGACGGGACGGGACGGGACGGGACGGGACGAGGGCCGCTGTCGGTGCGGGCCGAACAGCCGACACGAGCGACCTGCTGGCCGGGACCGACCGAATCGGTTATCACTATCGATAGCCGTGGGGTGGTACTTATTTGCTCCATCAGTAACGAGTCGAACGGTATGGCAACTGGCGCAGATTCCTCCCGGCTGGAACCGGAACAGGGTCCGGATCGGGACGCGGACGACGAGTTCTGGCGACACGCCTTCGAGTCGATGATCGCGGAGCTCGCCGACCCGGTGTTCGTGGTCGACGACACCGGGACGATCACCCACTGGAACGACTCGCTGGTCGACCTGATGGGTATTCCGCCGGAGGACGCCCTCGGGCGGAACGCCTACGACGTGTTCGGGACGGAGGGCGAGAGCGAGACTCTGGCCGAAGAAGTCGTCCGGACCGGAGAAGCGGTCAAGGAAGACCAGGTACGCTCGGCGGAGGGGGCAGACGGGGAGATGAGCGCCTCGCGCGTTCAGGCGGTCCCGATCACGACACCGGACGGGGACGTCGTGGGTGCGGTCGAGTTCCTCAACGAGGTGACCGCACTCGTCGAACAGCGCCAGGCAGTCGAGGACCTCCACGACGAGATTTCGACCGCTGTCGGGGAGTCGGTCACGGAACTCCGGGACTCGTCCCGCGAGGTCGCCGAGAAGTCCGAAGACATCAGCGACCTCACCGACGGGCAGGCCGAGAACCTCTCGGAGGTCCAGAGTGAGGTCTCGGACTTCAGTGCGACCGTTGAGGAGATCGCCTCCAGCGCCGATCAGGTGACCGACAGGAGCGCCGAGGCCCGCGAGCGCGCCGAGGAGTCGGTCGAGACGGCCCGCGCGACCGTCGGCCGAGTCGACACGCTCGCCGAGTCCGCGGACGAAGTGGCCGACAACGCGCAGGCGCTCAGCGACCGCGTCGACGAGATCGACGAGATCGTCGACGTGATCGACGACATCGCCGAGCAGACGAACATCCTGGCGCTGAACGCCAACATCGAGGCTGCCCGCGCGGGCGGCGAAGGCAGCAGTGGGTTCGCGGTCGTCGCCGACGAGATCAAAGACCTCGCCAACGAGTCCCAGGAGCGAGCCGCGGAGATCGAGGCGCTCATCGGGGAGGTCCAGGAGATGGCGACCGACACCGCCGACAACGTCGCGGACGCCAACGCGGAGATACAGTCCACGGCCGAGGACATCGAGCAGGTGATCGAGAACCTGGAGGCGATCCACGACTCCATCGTGGACACCGATCAGGGGATCACCGAGATCGCGAACGCGACGGACGACCAGGCCGCGAGCGCCGAGGAGATCGCCAGCATGGTCGACGACGTGGCGACCCGGGCCGACGAGGTGGCGGACGCCGTCGAGGGCATCGCGGCTGCCAACCGCGAACAGAACGACACGATCGAGTCGCTGAACGAATCGGTCGTCCGCGTCGACGAGCAGATGCGAGCCGTCACCGAGTGAGCGGCGAGCCGATTTTATAGCCGGCGGGCGAACGCGACCGCATGCAGGACACGCGCCACGCCGTTCTCGACGCCATCGCCGACGGGCCTATGCCAGGGCCGGCCATCGCCGACCGACTCGACGTGTCACGCGCCGCGGTCTGGAAACACATCGAGGCGCTCCGGGAGGCGGGCTTCGCCATCGAGGGCGGCGACGACGGCTACGAACTCGTCTCGACGCCAGAGTTCGGGGGCGAAGCCGTCGAGTTCGGGCTCGACGCACCCTTCGAGGTGGAGTACCACGATTCGATTTCGAGTACCAACGACCGGGCCCGAGAACTCGCCGCCGAGGGTCGCGAGGACGTGGTCGTGCTGGCCGACGAGCAGACGGGGGGTCGCGGCCGCCTCGACCGCGAGTGGACGGCTCCCTCGGGCGGCATCTGGCTCTCGATCATCCTGCGCCCGACGGTGCCGCCGGCCAGCGCGCCCGCGTTCACGCTGGCGGCCGCGGTGGCGACCACCCGCGCAGCGCGTGAGGCCGGCGTCGACGCCGCGATCAAGTGGCCAAACGACGTGCTGGTGACCCACGGCGACACCGACCGCAAACTCACCGGCATCCTCACCGAGATGGAAGGTGAGGCGGATCGGGTCTCCTGGGTCGTCGTCGGCATCGGGATCAATGCCAACGTCGAGGCCGCCGACCTCGTGGCGGGAGCCACCAGCCTCCGTGAGGAGACCGGCGACGTGAACCGACGGGTGTTCACCCAGCGCGTGCTGGAGGAGTTCCACGAGTTACGGTCCGATCCGGACGCGGTGGTGCCGGCCTGGCGGGAACTGGCCGACACGCTGGGGCGGCGGGTCAGGGTCGACACGTCCGGCGGCGAAGTCGTCGGCGAGGCCGTGGATATCGAGTTTCCCGGGACGCTCGTGATCGAGACCGACGACGGCCCTGTTCGCGTGAGCGCCGGTGACTGCGAACACCTCCGACCGGTCTAGGCTTTCACCTCCGGTTCGTGGTCGCCGACGGCCGGTTCCTCGACACGGACCGTCATCACCGGGACGGAAGACCGCCGGACCACCCGTTCGGCGACGCTCCCCAGGAGCAGGCGGTCGATCCCGCCCCGCCCGTGTGTGCCCATCACGATCAGGTCGCAGTCGTCGTCGACGGCGTGTTCCACGATGGTACTGCTCGGTTTGCCCTCGACGACGATCCGTTCGACCGGAGCGCGGTCGTCGACGGTCCGCTCGACCTCGTTCAGTGCGGCCGTCCCCTCCTCGTACAGCAACTCCGAGATACCCTCCCAGCTGGTCTCCATGGGGAGACTGGAGAAACTCGCCGCGTCGACGACGTACAGCGCGTGGATCAGCGCGTCGTCTCTCTCGGCAAGCGCCGCCGCGTGATCGACCACTGGCTCCATCTCGGCCGATCCGTCCGTCGGCAGGAGGATGCGGTTGTACATTGTTATCTAGTACCAAACTTCGACGGCCGCCGGCTTAACAGTAACTGGGAACTGCCGGGGGTCCCCCGTCAGTCCGCGGTCTGGAGGACGACCTCGGACACGTCGGCGAGGCCGGCTCGGTGGACGACGGCGCGGACGGGGTTCTGGTAGCCGGTGAGGTTGTCCGAGTCGCCGTCGAGAACGAACAGGCGAGCGTCCCAGTCTTCCGCGATGACGCCGCAGTTCAGACCCGCGATGTCGGCCCCGTGGTGGGTCGCCATCTTGAGGACGTAGCGGGCCGATACGTCGGAGAGTTTCGCGGCGAACTCCATCTCCCGGAACATCGAGGGGCTGTTGAGCATCACGTTGTCCGTCCCGAGCGCGACGGTCGTGTGGTCTGCCAGTTCGGCGATGTCGGGCGTCCCGACGCCGGTCACGAGGTTCGAGCGCGGGCAGGCGACGACGGGCACCTCGCGGTCGGCGACGCGATCCAGATGGATCGGTTCGGTGTGGACCATGTGGACCAGAAAGTCCGGATCGAGGTCGAGCGCGCCGTTGATGTCGTCCGGGTCGCGTTCGCCGGCGTGGATGCCGAACAGTTTCCCCGCCTCACGTGTGGCGGTCCGCTCGCGGCCGAACTCGCCGTCGCGCGCGCCACTGGCTCCGAACCCGTCTGCGGCTTCCATCGCTTCGACCTCCTCGCGGCCGAGCGTGACTGACTCGATGTCCAGGCCCTCGACGGCTTCGGCCATCGCGCGGACGCCCCCGACGCCGCCCTCGCGGAACTCGATGCAGGCGGCCGTGCCGCCCGATTGCATGAAGGATAGTGAGCGCTCCATCGCCGCGACGGTCTCTTCGTGGCTGGCCTCCCGGAGGAGCCGATGTTTCAGGCCGTCGGGCGGCGCGACGAGTTCGTCCAGGTTCAGTCTCTCGCCCGCGTCTTTGGCGATGGAGTCGCCGGTGTGCGTGTGGGCGTTGACGAACGCCGGGACGACGATGTCGTCGGTGTCGACGGGTTCTCGCTCGACGGCGACGATCCGGCCGTCTTCGACCACGACCCGGCCGTCGATGGCCTCGAAGTCCTTTCCGCGAAGGATGCGGCCTTCGATCACGCGGCGGTCGCTCATTCTCCTGCCTCCTGGAAGTCGTCGAGCGTGGTGTGGACGCCGGGGCGGGCGTCGCTGATCAGCGACCCGTCGATGTCGAGGCCGAGGACGCGGCTGGCGGCGTGACCCACCCGCTCGGTCACACCCTCGGGCGCGTACACGCCGAGTCGCCACTGGTCCCGCTGGACCGCCCGGAGTGCACCGACGAGCGTCGACTGGTCGCCCAGCGGCCGGACCTCCCCGTTGACGATCACCCGACTCGTCGACTCCTTGATCTCGGGCCGGCCGGGCACGTCGAGGATCACGTCGGCCGGGTCGACCTCCGCCTCGGCGGCGATCTCGCGTTCGGCCTCGACGATTCCGTCGTGACCGCGCTCCAGCAGTTCCTCGGGCACGTCGCCCATCTCCGCCCAGACGGCGCGTTTCAGGAGGTCGCGCTCGGTCAGCCGGCGGGCAGTCTCGTCGGTCACCTCGCACTGGCGTAGACTGACCAGCAGGTCGTGGTCGTCCATCCGTCGCATCGCCTCGGCGGTAGTGTCGGTTTCCGTCAACAGGCGCTCGGCACCCCGTCGAAGCATCGATTTGGAGATGCGGGCGGTGTGGTGGCTGTATACGGTGGGCGTCATCAGCGCCCGGGCGACCAGCAGGCTCTCGGCGGTCTGGACGTTCCCCGCCGCGAGGACGAGTTCCCCGTCGACGAAGGAGAGTTCCCGGACCAGGCGCTCGTGGTCGATGGTGCCGTAGGGGACGCCGGTGTGGTGGGCGTCACGGACGAGGTAGTCCATCCGGTCCACGTCGAGTTCGCCCGAGACGAGCTGGCCGAGCTTGCCGTCGCCGGCAACGAGGTCGGCCACCGCGTCGGGGTTGAGGCCGTGCTCTGCGAGGACCTGCGCGACCGCACCCGACTCCAGTAGTTCGTGTACGTCGTCGTGCCACTTCCCGGTGTGGCGGTGGACGACCGACTCGACGTTGTGGCTGAAGGGGGCGTGACCTACGTCGTGGAGGAGGGCGGCGGCGCGCACGCGTTCGGCCTGCTGTCCCTCGACGTTGAGGTGGGCCAGCGCCTCGTCCGCGAGATGGTAGACGCCGAGACTGTGCTCGAAGCGGGTGTGGTTCGCGGAGGGGTAGACCAGCGTGACGGTGCCGAGTTGGCGGACGTGCCGGAGCCGCTGGACCGGCGGCGTGTCGAGCAGGTCCTTCGCGACCCCGCGCACCTCGATGTGGTCGTGGACGCTGTCCTTGATATCCATTGTGCCGGACTTTGCCCCGCCGGCACCTTACTTCACACGCCGCCGGTACTCGGACATCGAAGTCGCCCCTTTCAAGACGGGTGGTGGCGTGGGGACGGATGTGAACCGGTACGCCATCGCCCTGGTGTCGGTGTTCGCCGTGGTCGCCCTCGCGGGCTGTGGGACGCCCGGCGGGACGGGCACGCCGACACAGTCGCCCGCGAACCAATCGGACACGACCGTCGACGGACCGTACGACCTCCCGCTGAACGGGACGGCCATCCGGGAGCGCCACCGCGGCGTGCTGACGGACGCGGGCTCGTTCAGCTTCCGACAGGACACCGTCGTCCGCGCGGCGGCGTCGGGTGCCTTGCTCCAGTACACGAACGTCTCGGCACAGGTCGACCGGTCGAGCGGTGTCTACCGGCTCCTGGAAAACGGAACGACGACGCCCCCTACCGCGGTGTACGTCGACGAGAACGGCACCGCCTATCTCCGGGAACGGAGCGCGGGGCAGATCGCCTACGACCGCCAGTCAGGGGCTGGCGGGAACACTGACGCCTACCTCTATCCGGAAATAAACCGGTACATCCGCGGACTGAACTTCAGTTACGAGGGCACCGAGACGACAAACGGTGCGACCGTCCACGTCTACGCGGCCAACGGGACCGACCGGCTCGACCCCGACGAACACGGCCTGACATTCCTCGATCCCGCCTCGCTGTCGGCGCTCTCAGCCGAACTCCGCGTCGCGGCGGACGGCTCGTTGCGGTCGTTCCGCTACGACGTGACGAGCGGGCCCCGTCAGAACGGCCGCCTCCGGTACGTCGTCGACATCGAGTATGCCGGTGTCGGGTCGACCACGGTGAGAGAACCCTCGTGGCTCGGCGAAGCCAAAAACGTCACCAGCGAGTAACGTCACCGATCCACCGGTCCCGGTATCGATCCCCTCCCCACGCGAACCACGGAATTCCCGAATTTCGCCGGTCTCCGGAGGTCGACTTTTATATCTGACGCGCTACGATCCCGAGTCATGGTCTATCACATCACGCCCGACTTCGACTCCTACGAACAGGCTCGGGACGCCTTCGAGTGGGACCTCCCGGACGGGTACAATCTCGCACACGACCTCGTTCGGAAACACGAAGATCGGGAACGCCCGGCCCTGTACCAGGCCTACCCGGACGACCGACGCGAGACCTACACCTTTCGGGACCTCGACGAGCGCTCCAACCGGGTCGCGAACGCGCTCCGTGACCGGGGCGTCGAGCGCGGCGACCGCGTCGCCGTCGCCGTCCCCCAGAAGCCGTCGAATCCGGTGACACACCTCGCCTGCTGGAAACTCGGGGCCGTCTCCCTGCCCCTCTCGGTACTCTTCGGTCCAGACGCACTCCGGACGCGCCTCGACGACAGCGGGGCGTCCGTCGTCGTCGCCGACGCGTCGGTACTCGACGATGTGGTGGCGGTCCGGGAGGACTGCCCCGATCTGGAACACGTCGTGGCGGTCGACGGTGAGGATCATCCGTCCGGCGTCGAAGCCTTCGCCGCCGTCGAGCGCAGCGGCGACGAGGCCTTCGAGATCGTCGACAGCGACGCGGAGACGCCCGCGATAATCATCTACACCAGCGGCTCGACCGGGCCGCCAAAGGGTGTCCTCCACACCCATGGCGTCTGGGCGGGCCACTGCTCGGCCTTCTACATGTACTTCGAGACCGACGTGTTCGACGCCACCTACTGGACGCCCGCCGACTGGGCCTGGATCGGCGCGCTCGGCGACGTGCTCTTTCCGGCCTGGCACTACGGTCAGCCGGTCGTCGGCTACCCGATGGGATCGTTCGACGCCGGGACCGCCTTCGAGTTGCTCGCGGAGTTCGGGGTGACCGCCGCCTTCCTCCCGCCGACGGCGATTCGGATGCTGATGAGCGTCGACGACCCGGCCGAACAGTACGACCTCGCACTGAAGACAATCTCGTCGGGCGGCGAGCCGCTGACGCCGGAGATTCTCGACTGGGCCCGCGAGCAACTCGACGGCGTCGTCGTCAACGAACTCTACGGGCAGACGGAGGCGAACCTGCTGGTATCCAACTGCCGGGAGTGGTTCCCGGCACAGGCCGGCAGTATGGGCAAACCGGTCGTCGGCCACGACGTAGCGGTGATCGACCAGGAGACGGGGGCGCGCCTCGACGACGGCGAAGTCGGCGAGATCGCCGTCGCGTATGGCGACGACCCGGTGATATTCCGGGAGTACTGGAACCGACCCGAGAAGACCGAGGCCGCAACGGTTGAGGGTCCCGACGGCACCGTCTGGCACTGCACCGGCGACCTGGGCTACCGCGACGATGACGGCTACTTCTGGTTCAAATCCCGCACCGACGACGTGATAATCACGTCGGGCTACCGGGTCGGACCGGGTGAGGTCGAGAGCGCGATCCTCGAACACCCGCGCGTCGAGCAGGTGGGCGTCGTCGGCGTTCCCGACGACACCCGCGGAGAGATCATCAAGGCCTGGATCCAGCCCGTCGACGGCGATGCCGGGGACGACACCCTGCGCGAGGAGATCCGCGACCTCGTGCGGAACCGGCTGGCCGAGTACGAGTACCCCCGTGAAATCGCGTTTGTCGACGACCTGCCGACCACGACGACTGGCAAGATCCAGCGCCGGAAGCTCCGCGAGCGCGACGCCTGACCGGTTGCCCCTGGCGAAAGGATTTACCGCGACGCTTCCCGACCACCGGTATGGTCACGTTTCTCTCCGGAGGCACGGGCACGCCGAAACTCCTCCGGGGCGCGGACGCCGTCTTCCCGCCGGCCGAGACCACCGTCGTCTGTAACACCGGCGACGACGTGGAACTCGGGGGCCACCTGATCTGTCCCGACGTGGACACCGTCCTCTTTCTCGGCGGCGACGAACTCGACCTCGATACCTGGTGGGGCATCGCCGACGACTCGACGGTGACGGACGACGAACTCCACCGCCTCGCCGCGGCCGCCGGACTGGACGACGGACCACGCTACCTCCCCGACGAGCGCCAGACGGCGGGCCGAGAGATCGCCCGCTGGCGTCGCTTCTCCGGCGTCGCGGAGTTCATGCTGATCGGCGACCGTGACCGCGCCGTCCACGTCACGCGGACGAGCCTGCTGGACGAGGGCCGATCACTTACCGCTGTCACGCGAACGCTCGCCGACGCCTTCGAGACGCCCTGGGACGTGCTCCCGATGAGCGACGACCCGGTGGCGAGCATCGTCCACACCCCCGCCGGGCCGATGCACTTCCAGGAGTTCTGGGTGGGCCGAGAGGGCGAGCCGACCGTCGAGTCCGTCGAGTTCCGCGGCGGTGCGGACGCGACCGCGACCGACGCCGTACTGACCGCGCTCGACGAACCGGTCGTCGTCGGTCCGTCGAACCCGATCACGAGTATCGGCCCGATGGTTTCCGTCGACGGCATCGCGGACGCACTCCGGGAGACACCCGTCGTCGCCGTCTCCCCTTTCGTGGAGGACCGGGTCTTCTCCGGCCCGGCCGCGAAACTGCTGGCCGCCGAGGGGTACGAGCCCTCGACGGCCGGTGTCGCCGAGGCCTACGACTTTGCGGACGCGTTCGTCCTCGACGGCGAGGACGGGACCGACCTCGACCGGCCTGTCGTCCGGACCGATACGCGACTGGACACCGAGGTCGACGCCCGGCGCGTCGCCGAGGCCTGCCAGGAGGCGCTGGAGGTGGTGGCGTGACGGGCGACGCCCCGACCGAGCCACTCGAACCGCTGGCCTTCCGTCCGCGGGTCGTGCTTGCCAGCCTCAGCGGCGAGGCCGACGCCGCCTGGGCGCGTGCCGCAAGCGAGTACGCCGGCGCGGCCGTCCTCGGCGGAATCGCGCTGGACGAACCCACCCGCGAGGCGGCCCGCGAACTCGTCGCCCGGGACCGCACGGAGTTTCTGCCCGCCGATCCCGTCGCGTTCGTCGACGAACAGTTGGCCACGCTGGCCGATGCCCCGCTCCGGGCTGGGTTCAACGTCAGAACCACCGCACTCGACCCGCTCCGAGAAGTCGCCGCCGTCTGTCGGGACCGGGACGCCTTCGTCGAGATCAACGCCCACTGCCGACAGGACGAGATGTGCGCGGCGGGAGCGGGCGAGATTCTTCTTCGGGAGTCGGACCGACTCCGTGAACAGGTCGAGACCGCGGCCGAGACTGGCGCGACAGTGAGCGTCAAGGTCCGGACGGAGGTGCCGGGAGTCGATCTCCCGGCGCTGGCCGAGCGTCTCGAAACCGCGGGAGCCGACGCCGTCCACGTCGACGCCATGGACTCGGAGGCCGTCGTCGGCGACGTGGCCGCGGCGACCGACCTCTTCGTGATCGCCAACAACGAGGTTCGGGACGAAGCGAGTGTCCGGGAGTACCTGGCGTACGGCGCGGACGCGGTGAGCGTGGGTCGCCCGAGCGACGAGCCGGCGGTTCTCGAACGGGTTCGGGACGCCGCGACGGCGTGGTTCGCCGAGGGGGTCGAGTCGTGAGCCCCACCGATTCGGCCGTCGAACCGCCGCCGGGGCGCACTGTCGTCCAGAATGCACAACTCGCCCTCCTGCTGGAGGTGACGGGGACGCCCAAACCCGGCAACGTCGACCGCGCCCACGACTACGACGACCTGCGGTTCGAACACTTCATGGCCGGCGGCGTCGGCGCACGGCGGGGTCTGGAACTGGCCGCCGACGGCGAGCGCCTGGGTCGGGCCTTCGAGCGTGCGGTCGCGGGCATGAGCCAGCAACGGGCGGGCAACACGCAGTTCGGTGCCCTGCTGGTCCTCGTGCCGATGGTGCGTGCCGCCGCGGATGGCGACCTCTCGGGGAGCCACGCCGGCGACCTGGCCGAAGCGACGACCGTCGCCGACGCCGCGGACTTCTACCGGGCCTTCGAGCACGTGGACGTGGCCGTCGACGACCCGCCGGAGGGCATGGACGCGCTGGACGTGCGCCGCGGTGCCGACGCCGTTCCCGCCGTCGAACAGCAGAGCGTGACCCTCTACGACGTGATGGTCGATTCCGCCGAGGTCGACGGCATCGCCCGCGAGTGGAGCGGTGAGTTCGCGCGTTCGTTCGACGCGGCCGAGCGGCTGCTCGACCGCGACGGACCGGTCCCAGACCGGACGGCACGGATCTTCCTGGAACTGCTGGCCGAGGAACCCGACACGTTCGTCGCGACCCAGCACGACCGCGAGACGGCGGAGCGGGCGACCGAGCGAGCGGCCACCGCGCTGGCCGGCGACGCGGACCCGTGGGCGCTGGCCAACGAGTTCGTCGCCGCGGAGGTCAACCCAGGGACGACCGCCGATCTGACCGCCGCCGCGCTGTTCGTCGCGCTCGAACGGGGGCTAGAGATATGAGCGACGACGAGGAGTGGCCCGATCCGCCCGGAACGCCGGGCGAGTCCACCGACGCCGAGGGCGGCCGCCTCCCGATCCGCGCCGAGAGCGGGGCGCTGGCCATCGGCGCGGGCGTGACGGTGGCGGTCCTCGGGTACGCGGCCATCGCACTGCTGACGGGGATCGAACGGTCGGCGACGCTCTCGACCGTGTTGCGTCCGGGCGCGCTCGGCCTCTATCCCGGGGCGATGGTCGCCGGCTGGATCGACGGCGGGTCACTGCGCCGGAGCGCCGACACCGGCTTCAGGGCCGTCTTCGTCGGGACGACGCTGGCCCAGGGCGCGCTCTTTCTGCAGGCCGACGCGCCCGCGACCTTCCTCCTGCTGGGACTCATGGGCATCGCCGTCACGTACGCCGTGCCGGCGACGCTGTTCGGAGCCCTCGGCGGCGCGCTCCGCCGCTGGTACGGACGCGATCCGGAGGCTGATCTCGATGTCTGAGGGCTGGCCCGTCGAACTCCGGGGCGTCACCGAGTCCGTCGTCACGACGCTGGGGCCGAACGACCGCTGGAACGTCGCCGCGCTCGGCCTGCACGCACCCGAGAGTGACGACGGGGACGACAGCCCGGTCACCGCACGCACCTGGGGCCGAACCCGCACCTGGCGGAACTTCCGGGAGCGCGGCGAGGGAGTCGTCCAGTTCACGACCGACTCCCTCGATTTCGCCGAGGCCGCGATGACCGTCCGCGAGGAGTCCGACCCCGTACTACCGAGCGCTGACGCCTGGGCACGCGTCACCGTCGACCGGATCGACGCGGGCGCGGACGGCGACACGCAGTGGGTCGAGTGGGCGCTCGATCCCGAGGAGACCGCCGTCGAGCGCGAGACCGTCCCGACGACGAACCGGGGGTACTACGCCGTGGTCGAGGCGACCGTGGCGGCATCTCGGCTGGACGTACCGGCCTACGACCGCGCGGAGCTGGAATCCCGGCTCGACTACTTCGCCGATGTCGTCGAACGCTGTGGCGGCGAACGCGAGCGCGCGGCGATGGACGTGGTTCGGGACAACTGCTCGTGGGACGGGTAAGCGCGCGGTCGCTGGCACGCTGGCACGGGTCGCCTTTCGAACCCTTTTTGAGAGTTGGGCCAGCACGTACGACTAACATGGCAATCAAACCGGCCTACGTCAAGAAGACGGGGACGATCCTGATGGAGCGATACCCCGAGGCCTTCGGACACGACTTCGAGCACAACAAGGAACTGGTCACGGAGCTCACCAACATCGAGTCCAAGGGCGTCCGCAACCGCATCGCGGGCTACATCACCAGCAAGGAAGGCGCCGAAGTCCCCGCGTAATCTCGATTTCTCCTTCGATTTGCCCGCCCGCCAGTCTCGACGTCGTCGGTCCCGACAGTGCTCCGTCGGCGACGGCTTTCCAAACCGTTTTGAGGAGCCCCGGCCGTAGCTGTGGGTACCAATGACAGTACGTGTAGGCGTTCTCGGCGCGACCGGTGCCGTCGGACAGCGACTCATCCAGCAGATCGACCCCCACCCGGACTTCGAACTGGCGGCCCTGACTGCCTCCAGCGCGAGCGCGGGCAAGTCCTACCGCGAGGCAGCCAAGTGGCGCGTCGACAGCCCCATTCCGGCGGACGTGGCCGACACGACCGTCGTGTCGACCGACCCCGACGAGGTCCCCGACGACGTGGACCTCCTGTTCTCCTCGCTCCCCTCCAGTGTCGGCGAGGACGTCGAACCCGCGTTCGTCGAGGCGGGCTACGTCATGTCCTCGAACTCCTCGAACTTCCGGACCGACGAGGACATCCCGCTCACGATCCCCGAGGTCAACGCCGACCACCTCGGCCTCATCGAGGTCCAGCGCGACGAACGCGGCTGGGACGGTGCCCTCGTCAAGAACCCCAACTGCTCGACGATCACGATGGTCCCGCCGCTGGCCGCCCTCGACGAGGCCTTCGGCCTGACCGACGTGCGCGTCTCGACCCTGCAGGCCGTCTCCGGCGCGGGCTACTCCGGCGTCACCTCCATGGAGATCATCGACAACGCCATCCCGCACATCGGCGGCGAGGAGAAGAAGATGGAGACCGAGAGCCGGAAACTGCTCGGCGAGTTCGACGGTGCCGAGGTCCACTGGAACGACGCCGAGGTCGCCGCCTCCTGCAACCGCATCCCCACCCTGGACGGCCACCTCGAGAACGTCTGGGTCGACACCGCCGCGGACGTGACCGTCGACGAAGCCGCCGAGGCCCTGCGCGAGTACCCCAGCATCGACCTGCCGTCCTCGCCAGAGCAGCTCATCGAAGTCTTCGAGGACCCCGACCGCCCCCAGCCCCGTCTCGACCGCAACCAGAGCAACGGCATGGGTATCGCCGTCGGTGGCATTCAGGAGACCGCAGACGGCCTCCAGTTCAACTGTCTCGCCCACAACACCATCCGCGGCGCGGCCGGTGCCAGCGTCCTCAACGGCGAACTGCTGCTGGAAGAAGGCTACCTCTAGCCACTTTTTACTTCGTCGGGTGCCGCGCTGTGCGCGGCACCACTCCTCGTAAAAACTTGGGGACAAACTGCCGCGAGCGCGCCGACGGCGCGCTCGCGGTTGTTGTGCTGGTGACACCGCACCACAAAACGCCACCGCTACCGCCACCGCAAACCCGCTCCGCTACCGCCGCCGACCGCGGACCGCACTGCGACCGCCGACCGCAAACCGCCCAGCCCCGCGCTCAGTCCGCCGCAGCCTCGCCGTCGCCCTCGATCTTCACGAGGTCGTCGACCGGCGGAATCTCCGCGTCCTGCTCGGTGAGAATCTCGACCCGGCGGCTGAGTTTGTCCCGCGAGTACTCGATGACGGGAATCGGATTCGTCGCCTCACCCTGGGAAGAGTGGCGCACGACCCCAGCCACCAGCGGCATCAGGTCCTGGAGCGTGTTCTGGACGACTTCGGCGTCGACGCCCTCCTCGTGGATCAGCGTCCGAACCTCCTGCATCCCGAAGCCGACGTGACGGCCCTCGTCGCTCCGGATGCGCGTGATGCCCTCGACCAGTCCCTCCATGTGGGGGAACTCCCGGACCGCCACCTCGTCGGACCCCTGATCCGAGAAGGCCGACTGGATGCCGTAGTAGCCGGTCTGGGCCAGCACGCTCTCGACGACGAGGTGGTAGTGGCAGTACGCTTTCGCGCGGGTTTCGGGCGTGTCTTCCTCCAGCAATCGCTCCATCGCCGCCTCGTTTCGGTCGAACAGTTCCACGTAGTCGTCGTTGAAGAATCGCTGGTCGGTCGGTCTCGTCACGTCGAAGCCCAGTTCCTCCTCGACGGGATTGATAACCTCGCGCCAGTAGCGGTCGAAAAACTGGGTGTGTTTGGCCTCCTCGTAGATCTGGCTGGAGACGAACATCTGCTTGTTGATGTCCTCCAGGACCATCCCCAGCGGCATCAGGTCCTCCGTGACGGCCTCCTCGCCCGCGCCGAACAGCGCGAGCGTCGTCCGGAGTCCCTCGAACTCCGCCTCGGTCGGTTCGTCCTCGATGAACTTGCGGCGGTCGGCTTCGATGTCCTCCTGCGGAATGTCGCCGTAGGGGTCCCAGTGTCGGTAGACGGCGTTCTTGAAGTACCCCTGGGCGAACGAGTCCGGATCGAGTCGCATGTCGCGGCTGGTGTCCTCGACCTGTGTCATGGTGTCTCAACTCATACTCCGGACCCGGTAAAGTGTCCTTCGCCCCAACCAGCAGGTGTTTTAAGACCTCCCCAGCGGCCGCATCGACTCCCGCGCGGTCGTGTCGTAGCCCGCGGGGACGATCTCGGTCACGAACTGGCTCTCGATGGCCTGGAGGTGTTCCGCGACGGTCCCGGCCGAGCAGTCGAGGTCGGCGGCGATCTCCTCGCAGGTCACCTCGCGGGGGATCTCGTAGTAGCCCTTCTCGACGGCCTTCCGGACGACCTCCCGCTTGCGTTCGGTGAGGCCCGAAAACAGCGTCTTGCTCTCGGGGTCGTAGGTCCCGATTCGGAGCAGGTCGACCGACACACCATCCGGAATCACGTCGATCATCTCCCGGAGAGCCGCCTCCTCTGCGATCAGTGTGAGCTTGAGACTCGACTGTGCGGGCTCGACGAACTCCAGCGGATACTCCGGCAGGACGGCGAACTCATCCAGCAACGTCAACAGCGAATCCACCAGTTCCGTCGGATGGAAGTGACAGCGGAGCAGCTTCCCGTCGTCCGTGTCGGTCAGCTGGTAGTCGATCATGTCGTCTTCGGTCTCGGCGAGCGCGTCCAGAATGTTGCTCGTCGGCCCGTTCAACTCGTTGAGCAGTACGACTGTTCCGTCGGCTAGGAGCGTGATGTTTCGGATCGCGACCATCGTCACGTCGTGGTCGCGGAATGCAGTTTCCTTCGGATGGAACCACCCCCGGTCCGGCGTCAGCACGAACGTCCCATACCTCATGTTCTATTAGGCGAAATCCTACGTGATAATGGTTCGCATTGACAGTCGCTCCCGACGGGATTCACCCCTTTTAAGCCGCCATCACGGGAAGGATCGCACGCAATGGACATCCTGCACACCTGCATGAACGTCTCGGACGCGGACGAACTGGCCGACTGGTACGTCGAGCACCTCGACTTCGAGCGGTCCTGGGAGTTCACGAGTGATGACGGAACGACGCGGAACGTCTACGTCGCCGACGGCAACGGCGTCGAACTCCAGCTGTCCGACACCGAGGGCGAGGACGAGTTCGACTTCGGCGACGGCTGGGACCACTTCGCCGTCGCGGTCGACGACGTGGACGCCGCCTTCGATGAGATCGACCACCACGGCGTCGTCCAGGAACCGAGCGATCAGCCCGCCGCGGGCGCGCGCACCGCTTTCGTCGAGGACCCCGACGGCCACGTCGTGGAGCTGATCGAACCGCTCTAAATTTGTACTTCGTCGGGTCCCTCGCTACGCTCGGTATCTCTCCTCGCAAGAATTTGGTATAAAAACCATCCGGACGCTCGCTACGTTCGCGTCCGGTGTCCTCGTGAGTGACCGCAGGGAACGAACGAGGGTTCGTCAGAGCTTTGCGCTGACGGTGAACCGCGGCGCGGAGCGCCGCGTATGCTACTCAGGAAGGATCGACGCGGTTTTCCAGTTCCGCCAGTTCGCCGGCGACGACGCGCTCGGCGTTCCCGGCCACGATGTCGGCCAGTCGCTCGTGGTAAGCCGGCGTGCGCCCGGCGCTGTGTGGCGTGATCTGGACGTTCCCGAAGTTCCAGAGTGGGTGGTCCTCGGGGAGCGGTTCGGGGTCGGTCACGTCCACCGCTGCGCCGCGGATACCGCCACTCCGGAGCATCGCGACCAGCGCGTCGGTGTCGACGACGCCGCCGCGAGCGACGTTGACCAGCACCGCGTCGGTCGGGAGCGTGTGGAGTTCGGCGTCCCCGATCAGGCCCTCGGTCTCGTCGGTCAAGGGACAGGCGAGGACGACGTACTCCGAGCGGGCGAGCGCGTCGTGCAGGTCGTCGTAGCCGACGATTTCGTCACAGGGGCCGCCCGTCTCGGGTGCGTGACGGACGCCGACGGTCTCGACGCCGAACGGGGCGAGTCGCTCCGCGATCCCGGTCCCGATAGCGCCCAGGCCGACGACGGTGACGGTACTGCCAGCCAGTTCACCGGGGTCGGTGACGCGCCACTCCCGGCGCTCCTGTCGTCGCCAGGCGTCGTGGAGCCCGCGTGCGAACGTCAGAACGAACCCGAGGGCCTGTTCGGCGACGTTTGGCACGTGGACGCCGCCTGCGGTCGTCACCGCGACGTCGTTGGCGGCGAGTTCGTCGAGGGGCAGGTGATCGTACCCGGCGTACGCACAGGCGAACAGTTCGAGGTCGGGGGCATCGACCAGCAGGTCGGGATCGACGGTCGGCCCGACCAGCACCGTCGCGTTCCTCACCTGCTCCTGGGGCGGGGTCGGTGTCGTCGCTTCCCTGACCGTCCACTCCGGGAGGCGCTCACGGATCGCGGTCGCGAGGTCTGCCGGTGCCAGCCCGTTGAACTTCTCCCCGAGGATTAGCAGGTCTCGGCTCGGTTCGTCCGGTCGCGTCATGGTCGGGGTGGCGGTACCGGCGGGCAAAAGTCTGGGGGCTGCTGCACCGATGCGCGTTCCACGGTCGCCGGAAATCGGTCTGCATCACCGGCCCAATCTTTCGAGAACCCGAACTGGTCGATATCCTGTAGTATTCGAAGTCGATGAACTGAACGAAACGGAACGAACGGTCGTCGTATTTGATTGGACTCCCCTGTGGTATCGGGTGTATGGACACGTGGAATAACCGCGTCGTACTCGTCGCCGTGGGAGACGAGTCGCGGCGGCAAACCTATCGGGAGTGGCTCGGTGAGGAGTACGACGTCTGGACTGCCGCGGGGAGGCTCGACGTCTACGAGAAGGTCGGTACCGCCGTCGACGTCGTCCTCGCGGACGAGGGACTCCTCGACCGTGACGGCCTCAGTGCAGGCACGTTCCGGGACGCGACCGGCGGGTGTCGGGTGGTCTTGCTCGACGGCGGCGACCCGGGACTGGACCCCGATCTGACGATGCCCGATCCCGACCCCGAGCGGCTCGCGAGCACGACAGAGCGCCTGTTGGTCGAGACCGCCTGTGAACGCTTGCTCGCGGAATCGGCGACGCTGGCCGAACGGAAAGCCCGGCTGGAGCGGGAACTCGACGCGCCCTCCCGAGACGCCGTCGAGGAGTATCGCGTGGCTCGCGAGCGGTTTCAGGAACTCAGCCGGCGGCTCGACGATCTCGTCCAGCGGGCCGACTTCGACTGGTCGGCGCTGTTCGACAGCCGCGTGGCCGGCGACGGGGCCGGCGAGTTGACGGCCAGTCGCGCCGTCGAATGAACGGTATTTAACTCCCTTCAGCGCAGGCTACCGGGTATGCAACAGGTGGACGTGGCGATCGTCGGCGGCGGCCCAGCCGGGTCGTCGGCTGCGTACGAGGCCGCGGTGCAGGGTGCCGAGACGGTCGTCGTCGAGAAGGGGGTTCCACGTGCGGATCGCGAGGGATTGGGGCCCGATTCGACGGACGCCGCGGGAATGCTCGACTACTGGGTCGACATCATGGACTTCCGACCCGAGGAGATCCCCGACGACATCATCCTCAGCGACCTCGACGGTGCCTCGTTCATCGGCCCCAACGAGTCGGTCACGATCCGAGACACGGGCATCGACGCGACCTATCCCGAGTTCGGGTTCGCCTTCCACCGCGCCCGGTTCGACGACTGGCTCCGCGAGCGCGCCGAGTCGGCCGGCGCGACCTACCGGATCGGCACCTCCGTCTCGGACGTGACCACCGACATGACTGGCGGACACACCCACGAGGTCGACCTCGCCGAGGGCGAGAACGTCGAGGCGCGCTACCTGATCCTCGCGGACGGGCCCCAGCGGACCGTCACGACCGACGCCGTCGACCAATTCCTCCCCCACGATCACAGCGTCCGCGACTACCTCGATTCGAACATCGCCAACCACATCGCCTACCAGGAACACCGCGAGGTCCCGGAGGAACTGTTCGACGAGGGCCTGCTGAAGTTCTGGTGGGGCGTCATGCCCGGTCACACGGCCTATCCGTGGGTCTTCCCGAACGACGACAACGTCGCTCGTATCGGGTTGACGATGCCCATCGGGATGGACCTCGCGGATGTCGACAGTCCACAGGACTACGCCCTGCTTGACCCCGACGACGAGCAGATCCCGCCGGGCCGGGTGTACGTCCGCCGGCTGATCGAACGCGAGTACCCCGAGTACGACATCGAGGAGGACTTTCCCCTCGTCGAAGACCGGGGAAAACGAAAAGGCACGGAGGCCTACCCGATCTCTTCGACCCGGCCCATCGAGTCCCCGACCGAGGCCGGCGTCGCCGTCGTCGGCGGCGCGATGGGCGCGACCTCCGCGTTCCACGAGGGCGGTGACCACGTGGCCGTCCGAACCGGGAAGATTGCCGGCCAGCTCGCCGGCCAGGGCCGCCTCGACCGCTACAACCGGGAGTGGAAACGCGCCATCGGCGAGGAGGTCCGCCGGAACGTCTCGCTCGCGGACATGGTTCGGGGCTGGGAGCCCGGCGACTGGGACGACACCTTCCGGCTCGTGGACAACATGATGAACCGCGGCGAGTACTCGCCGACACAGGCCCTCGGGTCGGGTCTGAGCGGCATTCGGCTGGTCGCGGAGTACAAACTCCGGAAGCTCAGCCTCAGCTCCGGCCGCTACGTCCAGTTGCGCCAGGACGACTACCTGTTCTAGCGCGACAGCCTCTTACCGGGCGGTCGTCTATCGCCGCCTGCGTGCCTCTAGTCCCCGCCCGAGCACACCCGTCAGGGCGCGATGACCGCGCGGAGAACCCGGGCACGCGACAGTCGACTGGCGGCCACAAGTCGCCACGATTGGAGACGTAATCTCCCGCGCTCGCGGCTGACGCCGCTCGCGTGTTCGGGGACTCTGACGAGTCCCCCACTCGGCGGTTGACACCGCCTCACAGTTCCGAGTCTCTGTCGAGACTCCCACCCGGCACGAGGGTTTCCCGACTGACAGGGCACACCGCCCCGAATGATGTCGGTCGTTAGTGTTCCGGGTGTACATTTCTAAAAGTTATAGATATTATTCTCAGATAATCTGTAACGACCGCCTTCCCTGGTGTGGCGTGTGCAAAGTTGAGCACGTTGCGATTGCTGAATACAGGGCGCATATTCAGCAGATGGGAGTCTCCCCTGTCTGTAGTGAGGCGACGAGTGTATCGGAAACAGTTGTGACCGTCGAAAAGAGGAACGCTAAACTAGTCTCGCGGAACTGTCTCGACTGGTTTCTCCGTGGCGGGTGCAGGCGGTTCGTGCGTGCCCAAGTCCGGGTGCGTCTCCTCCATCCAGATGTACACAACCGCACCGGATACGAACATCAGGCCGGCCGTCATGTAGAACGCGGCTTCGGCGTTCACGAACTTCATGGAGAGCCCGATCAGGATCGCGCCGACGGCGTAGCCGGAGTCCCGCCACATCCGGTAGACGCCCATGCCTGCGGACCGCCAAGTCGGATGTGCTGCGTCGCTCGGAACCGTCATCAGGTGCGGATACAGTAACGCCATTCCGATGCCGGAGACGGCGGCCAGCACCGCCCAGGAGAGGTATCCCTTGACGAGCACCATTCCGAGGACTCCCGCACCTGCGAGGAACATGCCCAAGACGACGGGTGGTCGACGACCGATCCGATCGGCGAGGCCCCCGGTCGCGATCTGGAGGAAGTACATCGCGCTGTGGACGCCGACGACGACGCCGACTGCCGCGATCTCGGCGGTCGTCGGGACTCCGAACCAGTGACCACAATGTCCATGCCCGTGTTCCGTCAATACGGTCCACATGACTGACTCGCCCGAGTCGGATTCCTCGCCGCTTCTCGAAGCGAAGGAATTCGACGAATCGTCGGTCTTTACGCCTGAGGCGTTGCTGGAGAATGCCCGCCGACAGAAGGACCTCCCGGAACGCTCGGTTCCGGATATCTGTGTCCTCGATCCGGACGGTGATATCGTGCGCCATCTGACGGCCGCTGGAGCGGCACGGAAAGACGACGCTTGGCCCGGCTACCACACGGATCTCTACCGGTTCAAACGAAACGGTGTGGAGTTCGGTATCGTCGGCTGTGCGGTGGGGGCATCGTTCGCCGTTCTCGTCGCGGAGCAACTGTTCGCCGCCGGCTGCCGATTTCTCGTCAGCGTGACCTCGTCGGGACAGATCGTGCCGAAGGACGATCCGCCCTACTTCGTTCTCATCGAACGGGCGCTCCGCGACGAAGGGACGAGTCATCACTACGATACACCGAGTCGGTATGCAACTCTCCGGGACGAACTCCTGGCTCCGGTTGAAGCGGCGTGCGAGAGTGTGTCTCGGCCCGTTTATACCGGGGCAACGTGGACGACGGACGCTCCGTTCCGGGAGACAGAGACTGCGATTCAACGTGCTGAGTCTGAAGACATCTTGGCAGTCGAAATGGAAGCAGCTGCACTGTATACGTTCGCGGCGGTTCGAGAGCAGCCTGTCGTCTGCTTCGCGCACGTGACCAACCAGATGGGACAGACAGAGGAGGATTTCGAGAAAGGGGAGGCGGATGGAACTCGCGACGCCCTCGAGGTTATCGATGCGGCCGCTACAGCCTGGCAGTCTTGGTTTGAACAGTAAATCATCGACCTGCGAGTTGGTTGCTGAGACGAGAGCCAAGTATCTGGAGTGATTCGCGCTGTCTATAACCTCTGTATCCAGCAAGCCAATCATATCATATACTAATAATATCCAACGGATCGGGCTTGCCATATGCCGGTTCCACTTCCACCGGGCCTACTGGTAGATTCTCGCCCGATAGTGTTCCGGGTGTACATTTCTAATGGTTATAAAAATTATTCTCAAATAATTCGTGGCGACCGCTATCCCAGGTGTGGCGTGTCCAAAGTTCATCACGTTGGATGCTGAATACAGGGCGCGAATGGATCATTCCATCTATTGTCCCACAAAATATTTCCAATAATCAAAACGAGAGCCAGTATGAACCGTCGAGCCCTCGTATTTGTCTCTATTCTTCTGTTGAGCGGTTGTTCTGGGGTGACGACAAACCCCATGACACCAGAGAATACGGCTACCGATACACTAACAAGGCCCACAGAAACCAGATCACCACCGTCGGTCTCAGCTGTGAACTACAGTATAGAACCACGAAATCTCGGGTGGCCGTTTCCACCATACAATAAACGGCCAGAGGCTGGTCCCGGTTATATAGTCGGAGAATGTTCAACGCCTCAATTCGACGGAATGGTTGATGCTTACGTCTGGAATCCAACCCCTGAAAATCGAACGCTCACGGTTTTTCTGTCGTACGGCCAAACTGAGACGATATTTCACGAAACGATCCGCCTCTCACCGTACGAAACTCGTGGATTTAGATTTGAACAGTCGGGTCAATACCTGCTCACAGTCGAGTATATGAATCAATCCGAGAGAAAACCAATCACGATAGAACCGTCTGACTGTAACGACAAAGCGCACGGGATCTGGATAGACCGATCCGGTATTATCGACGACCGTACCCTCAACTGCTCTGTTTTGTAGGTCGAGCGGTGACTGATGGATGTCTCAGGTATGAGAAATCTTTCGTCTGTATCCATCACGGCAGCATATTCATCTCGAATCACCGAACGTCCGTTTACACCTTCGATCAGCTGTGGTTCACCCACGAGTTGTCCGGGTCAGCTCCTGGACACGCCAGATTTATTCGACCACCAGACTTCTTCCTATGTATGAGCACCGACACCGACGACGCCGGCGACGACGAGCCGGGGCCGATCAACATCTCGCTATCGCTGGGCGAGAGCGGCGACGTGTGGGTCGCTCGCGACGAGGACACCGGTGTTACCTCGCAGGGTCAGACTCGACGGGCTGCACTCGAAAACCTCGACGAGGCCGTCGCCGGCTATCACGGTGCCGGAGAGTCACCGAGTGACGACGACCTCCGAGAGATGGGGATCGACCCCGATCAGAACACCGCTGGATCGCTGGACGAGTCGGATATCTTCGAGTAACCGAATGGCTCGGGGACCGTTTTCCGGCAGGGAGGTCGTGAAGGTGATGGTCAACAGTGGAATCTACG
This sequence comes from Halorientalis regularis, assembly GCF_023698535.1. Lineage (GTDB taxonomy): Archaea > Halobacteriota > Halobacteria > Halobacteriales > Haloarculaceae > Halorientalis > Halorientalis regularis. The sequence goes on along the minus strand of NZ_JALJCL010000008.1, from coordinate 2,760 downwards.
AATGGGACCGGACGAACGGCGACCACGCAATTCTCCGCTGGGAACCCCCCGACGACCACGATTCGGATGCCCGGACTGTCCCGGTGCCGCTGCACGAAGAGGTCGATACGGGGACCTTGCGGAGCATCGCAGAGCAAGCTGGCGCGAAGGATTTCGACGAATTCTGTGCGTGGATCGACCGAAATAGCTAGTCTGTGGCAGTCTTCCCGGGGTTCGCTCTACTATCGCACAGAGGCGAAGCTACTAGTAGATTCTTGCCCGGTAGTGTTTCGGGTGTACATTTTAGATATTATTCACAGTTGATTTAAAATGGCCGCGTTCCCTGGTGTGGTTTGTTCTACGTTCATCACGGTGGGATTGCTGAATACAGGGCGCGTATCTCGCACGAGACTTTGGGAGTCAAGTCGGTGTCTCCAGCGAGGCACTCCGTGTTCGACATCGAATATCAAACGATTTACTCTAATCGAATATATACCGCAGAGTTTCTATACCTGATATTTGTCCGATTTCTGTCCCACGTGAAAATATCGGACTCGGCGGAAGAGAGGGGGTCTGCCGAAGTCCGATTACTCGGACGAATCAATCCGGAGAAGCCGTCTCGACAACAATGTAGTCGCCGCTTTCGTCGACGTATCCAACGGTCTCGGCACAGTCCGGACAGCTTGCCTCCTGACGCTGCTCGGGTAACCCCTCCGGAACCGCTGTCTCGCCACCACACTCTGGACAGGTCATCACTTCACCCGGGGCGGCAATCACGGTACTATCGTCGCTGCCCCCGTCGGTGGAGCCTTGCTCAGCCTTTTCCGGTGTCGACCGAGCCTGGTCGGACTGGGACTCGGCATCCTCGGACGGGGCCGTGGACGTGGTGTTCGGTTTTGCACCATCTGACCGGGCGCGTTCGGTGGTGATGTTCGGGGAGCTTCGACGTATCGCTGTTGCGACACGATTAACCTCCCGAACCGACGGCGAGAGGTCCGTGGCTTCGTACTCCGTATTTGATGTTTCGATCTCGATACCAGGTGCGACGTCGTTCGTTATCGATACACTTTGGACCTCTTCGTATGGGACTTCGATTGTCCGCTCGTCAATCTGTCCGGTCCTGATCTCCATCACGATGCGATTCTCTTGCACCGCAAAGGACAGTCCGACTGCGTCGAGGGACACTGCTCCCGTCGACACGACTCGGTTCGGTTCGGCGGCGTATGGAATGGTGTCAGACATTACTGAGGGTTCGGTAGCAGCCGTTCGCTACGAGGGGACGCTGCACGGTACCGGGATTGTGCCGTCCCCAGACCGGTCGGTCGCCATGTCGTCTCTCGGTCACTGGCGGTCCTGCAGTTTTTCCATCATTTTGTTGAAACTTTCCGCAATAGCTGCGAGGTTCGGGTCGTCGACGTTCTCGTCTAGTCGCTGAGAGAGGTCACCACTCGCCACGGCATCCATCTGTGCGGACCACTCACCTGCAGCGTTTTCGAGCTCCCGCTCCCGTTCGACAGCCTCATCGATGACCTCTGTCCGTCCCTCGGTCCCGTCACGGAAGGCCGCCAGCGCTCGGTATATTTCGCCGAACTCGTCGTCCCGGTTCGTCTCAAGACGCGTGTCGAAGTCACCCTCTTCGAGTTGCCGGGCTCTGGCGGCGACAATCTGTAGTGCCGACATTGCTTCACGACCCACGGAAGCAGCAAGGAAGAGCACCCCAATCAAAAGGACAATGACTATTGTTACGATACCCGATAGAAGGTCGGCCTGTAACGACCCATCTAGCCTCGGTGCCAGATTTGTGTACACGTTGAGCGCTGCCACGACAATTGCACCAACGACTAAAATCGCCCCAATTCCGAATTTCGTCGTGTACCGCGTCCGCGAACGGGATGCCTCTGGCATCTCTATATCCGCTAAGGTTTTCCGAATTATATAATGCTTGATTCGGGGCTCAGTCGTCAGCGGTGCTACCAACGCTGGTGGCGTCTCGGGAGATGAACCGGTTCAGTTCGTACTGTCGTAGCAATATGATAGACATAAGCCCGACCTTCGCGGTCAGGTCCAAGACGACAACGGTAAAGTCGAGATCCCCAGCTTGCAACACACCGGCGCCGAGCGGACCGAGCAGGTAGACGACGGGGTATACCGCCCACACCGTTACAGTCAGATCGCGGGTGCTAATGAAAAGGCTGTGAGCAGTCCGTGAAGCGCCGACCGACGCCTGCCCGAACGTTCGAATGAACAGGTAGACTAGACCGACGAACAAGAGCAGCGATACCCCGAATGCGACCCACTGTAGCGGTCCAGAGAGAATAGTAAACACGTATCCGAGAGCGATCATCAGGACGTTCGTCCCGACGGCAACAGCCCGAGTCGAAGAGTCGGCATCTGCGAGCAGACCGAGGTAGTACGTGATTATCGGCGTCGAGATCATCCAGTCCGCGAACCGCAGCAACTCGACATCGATGACGCTTGGAAGCATCCCTAGGGTGGCGGCGGTCATCCCGATGTACGCTGTTCCTGCGACGGTCGCGTGTACCGGTGGGAGGTAATAGAACGGCGAACTAAGCGTCCCCCGTCGTATTGCGAACCAAATGAAAAGCACGACCGAGAGAAAGAATATGCTGGCGCCAATACCAAACCAGACGGTTGAGCCGATCGGTAGTGTTCAGATTAGCTGATTCCATGCGAAGGCGAACGATTGGAGCCAGTCGTCGGCTGTTTCTCGCTCGGCGTTGCTGAAACAATTTGAGAACGAAGAGGTACGGCGTTTTACCT
>NZ_JALJCL010000007.1 GCF_023698535.1 Halorientalis regularis | reverse complement strand
GGTGTCGCCTCGCGTTCAACAAACTCTAAGTCGATCTGGTCGATACTACCGCCGAGGCGTGTGTTTTCGGGCACAGATCACTCAGAAAACACACCGCCTCACTCTTCATCCTTATCTGAACACCGCCAGCCGATCATGGCAAAAACAAATATGTCTTGCCGCTCTTAAGTCTTGTTAAACTCTCGTCATTCTTCTCATGAAATATGAGACAGAGACGTTCTTAATGCTGATGAGTCGCATATTCAATATTTCGTTTTCTATATATTTCTATTTTTGGGCGTGAAAATAACTGCCAACTGTTGATGTGCGGCGACGCAAGCCGTTGTTTCCGATCGCCAGTTGTGAAGATGCCGGCGACAATCGGTGGCAACCGTCGGTACCAAGAGACCATTGTGAATTGCTTCCCAGTACCGTCCGCTGAAGCGGCGTTTCACGAGTCAATCAAAACTGGCAATAGAGCCGCTCCAAAAGAGTTCGTTCAGCCACTGAACGGATGCCGCCGCCTCCCGTCCTGACCGTTTTTTATTTTTGGGATTTTGATATTTTTTAATGCCACACTCACTACCTCAGTCTCCTGTGCATTTCGTTCGATGAGTGAACGACTTTGACCGATGTGCCTGCATTCCGGTGGTTCGTTACATCTACAGGCGGGGCAGGCCGAGTGCCTCGGGGCTTGACCCCGAGGCGGTTCACGAATGGGACCGGACGAACGGCGACCACGCAATTCTCCGCTGGGAACTGCCGGAGGAGAACGATTAACGGCGACCACGGGTGAGACACATCCATGACGACTGAAGAGCAAGAGGATGAAACAACGCCACTCGACGACGTCATGGGGGATATCCAGCGCGAGCTTGCACTCCGTGTCGCCGAGGCCGACCGGGACCAACACCGCGAAATTTACGACGCCCTCGAAGACGAGTAACTCCTCTGCTCGGCTTTTCGCCCGCGGTCGCGGACTGTTTCAGTTTCACCGAGCCTCCTAGTAGAAACTCACCCGGTAGTGTTCCGGGTGTACAGTTCGGTATATAATTACAACTGCCGCTTTCTGGCCGCTGGGGCGGACGATTTCTGCCGTCGGCCCAGGACATTCTCCCGCCTCATTTTTTACGCTCAATTGGACACGACCAGCTGAACGGTGTCAAGAGTCACGAATCTGCCCCGACTTTTGGGAGTGTAATCGTAACCACGGTCCCTGATGGCTCATTATCTTCGATGGAAACCCCACCGCCGTACGCGTCACTGAGGGTTTCAACGAGGTGGAGTCCGATTCCAGTCCCGGCGCTTTCCGGCCCCTTATTTCCCTTCTGTAGTATTTCGTCTTTTCTGTCGTCAGGAATGCCAGGCCCGTTATCAGCTATTTCGACGTCCACCACCTCATTCGATTCAGTCGCGGTCACGGTTACAGTGGGTGGTTCTGAATCGTTGTGTTGCACGGCATTCGTGAGGACATTCCTGAATATAGATTTCAAGAGCTCACCAGCCTGCACCTGAACCGACGGCAGTTCATCAGTGATAGTAATCTGGGCGTCGGAGTAGGTCGAGTCTACAGTTTCTATTACGGACGAGAGTTCCGGGGCAAGCGGGACTGGGCTGGTCTGCCACTCCGTCTTGCACATCACGGTCGCAAGGTCCCCAGCTGTCTTCAGCAGTTCTGAGGCGTCCCGTGCGCTCTGTTGAACTTGATCGATCTGAGGCCTTATATCGTCGTGCTCTACTGTTTGAAGCGAATCAGCATGTCCACTGATAACCTGTAGGTTGTTAGCGATGTCGTGCCGGACGATTCGATTCAGAAGATCGAGGTTGTTGCGTTGTTCTCGTAGCTCCTGTTCGTGTTCAACGCGCTCAAGTGCTGAGAGGACGTTTTTGCCGAGAATATCGGCCAACCGTTCATCCTGTTTTGTCGGTTCGATTTTTTCTCGTGTCCCCGCTGTCAAGAGTCCGTAGTCCGCTAGTGGGACGGTAATTCCTCCGTGTAGCGGAGCATCAGAAGCCGTATCCTTCTCACTGACGACCACGCGCTTCGTCTCGCCGTGTTCGTAGTACTCCCAGAGCCAGCTCCCCTGTTCGTGTCTCATCACTCTGTTGGGCTCTTCGGGCGTCTCAACATACTCCTGCAGGGGCTCAGAAATAGCCTCAGCCTGAAGTACATCCTCATCAGATGGCACTTTCCAGAAGACGCTCAGTGGGAAGTCCAAAATAGATGTCGCGGCTCTAACTGCAATCGCTGCAATTTCGGGTTCGTCCCCGGCCTGCATAAGCTCCCGCGTCGCCCCGTGCAACTCCTTCAGTTGGGACTCTGGACCCGAGTGTTTTGACGAACCGTCGGAATCGGGACTCATCACCCTATGTTGTTGTACACGATATTAAGACCTTCTAGCAGTTTCAGATCATATCGAATTAAAATCTATGCTCCGCTGACGCCGTCGCCCGAAACGGTAATTACATAATTGAAACCGTCGGCCAGTTCGACAAGTGGTTGCTTCACGGAGGACTCGCTCTACTTCCACCGGGCCTACTAGTAGATGCTTGCCCGGCAGTGTTCCGGGTGTCATTCTCTGACCGTCTGCGCGACGGCTTGGACGTGCCCCGTCGATACGACCGGTGCCCCACTCGGCCGTCGGGGCACGGTGGCTGACTGGCGACACTCGCGCCTCCCGGAAAATGTTGCTTCCTCCTCTGTCGCTGTCGAGTCGGGAGGTTCGTCCGGCGAACGGGATCTCAGGGGTTGCTGCTGGTGGTTCACGGTGTGTCATCGATCACCGACTGGACCCCATTCTTACGGGCAAGTGCAGATGGATAAGGTCGGAGCGAGTACGGACGACGACCGACGAGTCGAGACCGCTCGTCAGTTCATCCATGGGTACGAGCAACACGCAACTCGACGTAGCACAGTTCCTCGCGAATCTGCGGGCGTTCCAGTACCGCGAGGTGATGATGGTCTTTGCGACGGCGATGGTCGTCGCCGGGTCTGTCGTCTTCTTCCCCGGCGTCGACAGCGTCACCAAGGGCCTCCAGTCGGACGTGTCGGCCGGTTTGCTCGCCGCGTTCGTCCTCGTGGCGGTCGTCGCGGGCGCGGTCAAGGGCATGATCGGCTTCGGGTACGCGCTGATCACGACGCCGATCTTCGCGACGGTGATCGACCCGACGCTGGCGGTCGTCGTCCTCGCGATCCCGCCGTGGATGCTCAACATGTTCCAGATCGGCGAGACGGACACGGGACTGGAATTCGTCCGTGAGGAGTGGGCGTTGCTGGCGCTGGCAGTGATCGGCTCGGTCGTGGGCGTGGTCTTTCTGGCCGAGTTCAGCGCCGGCCCCATCGTCCCGTTCCTGATCGGCCTGATACTCTTCGGCTACGTCGTCTTCCAGGTCGTCCAGAACTTCGTGACGGTTCAGGAGGCACATCACCCGGTGGCGCTCGGGTCGGCCGGCTTTCTGGAGGGATTCCTGCTGGCGGTTGCCAACCTCGGGCCGCTCCTGCCGGCGTACTTCCACACCTTCGAGCGCGACGTGGAGCGGTACATCGGCGGGCTCTCGATGGTGCTGGCGACCATCTTCACCGTCCGGATCGTCCAGATGATCCTCTTCACCGACCTCATGACGACCTACCGGCTCTGGCTCGGGTCGGTCGTCGCCGTCGTCACCGTCGTCGGCCTGCTCATCGGGACCTACCTCCGGCGACTGGAGATCGACGAGGCGAAGTTCAACTGGTTCGTCGTCGCCCTGCTGTTCGTGATCTCGGTCAACATCTTCCGGAACACGATTCCGGCACTCTTCCTCTGACCCGGCGGCGACTCACTCGTTGCGCGTCGCCAGCCACTCCTCGATGCGCTCGTCCAGCGCCCCGAACATGTCGTTGAGGTGGGCGGTGCCCCAGGTTGCGACGAGTACCGCACCCACCGAGTCGAACACCAGATCTAGCATCGTGTCTTCGAGGCCGTACTGGGTGAGGAAGGTGCCGATCCCGAACGCGGCCGTGACTTCGGTCAGCAGGAACTCCAGCACCTCCCAGAGGACGCCGAATGCGAGGACGAACAACAGGATGAACACGAACATGAACTTCGGCGGGAGGACGACGCCGTCGGCGTGCTCGTCGAAGGACCGGGCCGTGGCGTAGCCGACGGCGGCCACGACCGAGGCCGACAGGCCGTGGGTGAGGTGGTCCCACCACCAGATCGACTGGTAGAACGAGAGGTCCGACCAGGGCAGTCCGAGCGTCCCGAGCGCGTGCAGGAAGACCGCCGTCGTGATCCATAGCGTCAGCGCCGGATCCATCGGAATCTCGTAGTCCCGTTCGAGCAGGGGCGGGAGCTGGGTGACCGCCAGCGCGATGAGAGTGTTGACGACGACGCCTGGGCCACCGCGGTAGAGCCCAATCAGCAGGATGCCGACCAGCAGCACCTCCATCGCCCACGAGAGGCGAGCCTGGATCCGCGTCGAGATGCCGATCACGTCGCGGAGTCTCACGCCAGATCGACCTCCTCTGGAACGCGCTTGCGGGGCCGAATCCGCCGCCGCACGTAGAACACGTACACCAGGCCGGCGATGGCACCGGCGGTGGCCGACCCGACGAATTCGAGCATCAGCGCGTGCTCGGAGGCGAGAAAGCCCGTACCGAAGAGACCGTCGGCGGTCCAGCGAGCGACCGCCCAGACGCCGGCCGTCGCGAGCGTCGTGACGACGACGAACAGCGCGCCGAATCCCTCGGTCATCTCGACGGCGGTGAACCCGTCGAGGTCGACGGCTACGAGCAAGGAAAGCGCCGCGACCGAAATGTAGCGGGCAGTGTTCTGGGCTTGGCCGGTCAGCAACTCGATTGCAAACGTGTGTCCAAGGACCGGCGCGGTCGCCAGCAGGACGATCTCCCACGGCGGCATCACCCAGACCGAGCGCAACTGCAGGGCCGGCAGGAGTGCGATGAGGGCGACGGCAGCGCTGAAGGCCGTCCAGAGCAGGTTCCCCGTCACCACGCTCGTGAGGCTCGTGCTCAGTACCAGACCGACGAACGCCCACGCCAGAACCGCGTTTCCCCGACGACTCCGGAGGAGTCGGCTCAGTCCCACCTCGTCCATACCACCGAGGTACGGCGTCTCGGTGTGAAACGTTATCGGCTCAGACCAGAAGGTAAGCGAGCGTGTAGCCCACGGCGGCCAGCGTCACGGCGGCCAGCCCGGTTGCCAGCGCCGTCGGCCAGTCCGAGACGGTGGGACGGAACCGCTGAATCGGGAACCGACCGAGACGGCCGCGTGCGGTCCCGACGGCGCCGACGGAGGCCAGCGGCAGGATCGAGAACACGAACGGATAGGACGTGGAGAGGGTGGGGGCCGGGATCGCCAGCGCCGCCGCGGCGTAGCCAGCCCCGAGACCGGCCCGAGGGCTGAGGTGGTCGCGAACGCGCCGGTCGGTGAGGCTAACGAGCGCGTAGGCGGCCAGCCAGATCGTCGCCAACTCGACAGCGAACGCGCCCAGCAGGTGCAGCGTCGGGTCGGGGTGGAGCGCCACACGCTCGGCGAAGACGGTCACGTCGAACGGGTAGAGCATCGCCGGTGGCTGGCCGGTGAACAGGTCCCCGAACGGGTGAGTCGCGAGCCCGACGAGGGCCGTCACCCCGACGAGGTGGGCGTCGACGCCGCGTCTGGCGGCACCGACTGCGACCGCGAGCCCGGCGAGACAGAACAGCGCGAGGACGACGGCCGCGAGCCCACCGCTGACGACGGCCGCGGTGACGACCAGTCCCACGAGCAGTGCGCCCCCGGCAATCACGGCGGCCAGCCGAGAGCGAGCGGGGAGCGACGAGCGGTACCGGACGGCGACCAGGCCGTACGCGAGCGCCGCGACTGTACCGAGGACGAGCGAGTGGGTCACCGTGCGGTGGACGACGGCGCTGGCGTTCCAGAACGCCTCGGAGGCGTCGAGGAGGCCGTTCACGCCACCGAGGAGGCCGATGGGTGCGTAGACCATGTCCACGTCGGGGACTGTCGCGAAGGCGCCGGCGAGGACACCGAGCCACAGCGCACGCTCGCGCGACCACCCGACGGCGTGGCCCCCGAGGGCGACGAGGGCGAACGCCAACAGCCCGTGACCCAGAAACATCGACTGTCTTTCGTGACGAGCGTATTTAAATGGCATGCGGGGGAACTCTCACTCGGCACTCTCTACCGGTCGTTCGGCAGCGCCTACGCCACGTTCGGCACTGTCCCATGACAACTGTTCTCTCACACTACTTTTGATGGTGTCTCTCACAACGAACGGGTATGGACCGACCGAGGGTTGGGGAACTGTCGCCGCCGGACAGGCTGTTGATGGGCCCCGGGCCCAGTGACGTACACCCCCGCGTGTTGCGGTCGATGAGTACGCCGCTCGTGGGCCATCTCGACCCCGCGTTCGTCGACATCATGGACGACGTACAGGACCTGTTGCGGTACGTCTTCCGGACGGACAACCAGTGGACTATCCCGGTGAGCGGGACCGGTTCCGCGTCGATGGAGGCCGCCGTCGCCAACCTCACCGAACCCGGTGATACGGTCCTGGTTCCGGGCAACGGCTACTTCGGCGAGCGCATGGCCGCGATGGTCGAGCGCGCCGGCGGGGAGGCCGTCTTCGTCGACGCGCCGTGGGGCGAACCGCTCGACCCGGCCGCCGTCGAGGACGCCTTCGACCGCCACCAGCCCGACATCTTCGGGTTCGTCCACGCCGAGACGAGTACCGGCACCCTCCAGCCGAACGTCCCAGAACTGACGAGTATCGCCCACGAACACGACGCGCTGGTGATCGCCGACACCGTCACCTCGCTGGGTGGCGTCGAGTTGCGCGTCGACGAGTGGGGGATCGACGCCGCCTACTCCGCGAACCAGAAGTGTCTCTCCTCGCCGCCGGGTGCCAGTCCGCTCACGCTCAACGACCGGGCGATGGACAAGGTGCTGGCCCGGGAGTCCCCGGTCCGCTCGTGGTATCTCGACCTCTCCTTGCTCCAGGAGTACTGGGGCGACGAGCGCGCCTACCACCACACCGCGCCGATCACGAACGTCTACGCGCTCCGGGAAGCTCTCAGACTGGTCGCCGAGGAAGGTATCGAGACCCGCTGGGCGCGCCACCGCCGCGTCGCCGGGGCGCTCAAAGCCGGCGTCGAGGCGATGGGACTGGAACTCGATCCCGACGACGACTGGTGGCTCCCGAGTCTGAACGCCGTGCGACTGCCCGCCGGCGTGGACGACGGGACGGTCATCGACGCCCTGCTAGAGGAGTACGGTATCGAGATCGCCGGCGGCCTCGGCAACCTCTCGGGAGACATCCTCCGCATCGGCTGTATGGGCCACAGCGCCCGCGACGAGAACGCACTGGCCCTGGTGAGCGCGCTCGGCAACACGCTGGAAGCACTCGACGCCGACGTGGACGCGGATGCGGGCGCGAGCGCCGCCCGCCGCTCGCTCAAGCGCTGACGTCGGCGTCTGGGGCGTGACAGACCTCGTAGTCGCCGTTCTCCTCGATTCCGATGACCGCCCACTCGTAGTCGGGGTCGCGGCGTTCGAGGCGCTCACGGACCGCCGACGCCTGTTCCTGCCAGGTGACGAGACAGTGGAAGTCGCCGGGTTCCTGCGGCGTCGCCGGCTCGTCGACCGGTGTGACGTTTACGATCCGCCACTTTCGCTGTGCGCGTAACTCCCGTCCATCGCGTTCGACGACGTATCCCAGGTCGGTGAAAATGGCCTCTGCCTTCTCGGCTAGTGGCGTGGTAACAGTCGCCATCCACCCTGTAATACGACTCACGCTTGCTTAAGTGTAATCACTTAACAGACCTACGACATGTATCTGAGTCGGGCTGGAGCTGTCTGGCGGTTCGGCGGCGCGAGCGTCGGTTTCGGTGCCGGTCACTCGTGGGCGGCGTCCCACTCGTCGGCCTTCCGGATGTTACTGCAGACGTTGCACTGGATGCGTCCCATCGAGTCCATCGCGTTGTCGAAGGCCTCACAGTTCGCACAGAAGTAGCCCCAGCGTGCCTCGCGGTCACGGTCGGTGTAGACGACGAAGAAGGGGCCTTTCGAGCCACGCTCGGCTTCGTTGCGGGCGACGTACAGCTGTTCTCCGTCCTCGGTCGTCCGGGCTTCCATGGCTCCAGTTCCGCACTCCGGCCCTAAATCCCTGCCTCCTCGGCGCGGGCCGAAGGGGATTTCCCGACCGACGGCGTATTCGAGACCGAATGCCGCCCCGCCTCCTCCACTACTCCGACGTGGAGAACGCCTACGACGACCCCGACCGGATCGGCCGTCTCGCCGGACTCGTCCGCTCGCTGCGCGACGACGACACGCTGGTCCTCGGTACCGGTGACAACACTGCGCCGGGCGTCCTCTCGATGGTCACCGAGGGTCGCCAGGCACTGGATTTTTTCGCCGCCGTGACACCCGACGCCGACACTTTCGGCAACCACGACTTCGACTACGGCCCCGACGCGATCACCGAGATCGTCCGCGAGTCGCCCCAGACCTGGGTGAGCGCGAACGTAGCGTGGGCCGACGGAGAGCGGGGCGGCGAACGCTTCGCCCGCGAGGCCGGCGTCGTCCCCTCGACAGTCGTCGCGACCGACGGCGCGACGGTCGGGCTGACCGGCGTCACCGAACCGAAGACGGGGTCGATGTGTCCCGGTGCGACTGGACTCGCCTTCACCGACCCGGTCGCCGCGGTCCGCCGAGAGAGCGCCCGGCTCCGCGAGCAGGGGGTCGACGCCGTGGTCGTCCTCTCACATCTCGGGAGTGGTGACGACGAACTCGCCCGCGAGACCGACGTGGACGCGATTCTGGGCGGGCACGTCCACTCCCGCCGGGTCGAGTGCGTCGCCGACACACTACTGGCCCGCCCTGGCGCGAACGCGCGCGGCTTGCTGGAGGTCGACCTCGACAGCGCGCTGTCGGTCGACGCAGTGACCGTCCACGATCCGGCCGACGCGCCGCTGCACGAGTCCGTCGCCGACGCCATGGACGCGCGCCGGGCGGATGCTGGGCTGGACGAGGTGGTCGGCCACGTCGACGAGCCGATCACGCGCGACCGGGCGGTCAAGCACACCGGCGAGTGCCGCATCGGGAACTTCATCGCCGACGCCTACCGGTGGGCCGCCGACGCGGACGTAGGCCTGCAGAACTCCGGCGGTATCCGCGAGGGACCGCCACTCGCCGGCGACGTAACCGTCGCCGACCTCGTGAGTGTGGTCCCGTTCGACGAACCGGTGACCGTCGCAAAACTGTCGGGTCGTGAACTCAGACAGCTCTGTCGCGAAGCGGACGGCGAACACGTCCAGGCGGTGGCCGACCGCTGGCACGCACACGTCAGCAACGGTCTCACCATCCGGCGGGACGGGAGCGGCGTCGAGGCAGTCCACCTGGACGGTGTGCCGCTTTCGACCGACGACACCTACACAGTGGCGACGACCGACTACCTCTTTCACACGGATCACGAGTTCCCGGTGCTGGACGAGCAGCACCGCGTCGAGCGTCTGTCGACCCAGTACGAGATGCTGGCCGCCTACGCCCGCGAGCGCGGCATCGACCCGGCCGTCGAGGGCCGGATTCGACAGGCCGGTGAGTGAGTGTCTCGCTCGGGAACGACCGTCACGGCGGGTCTCCTTGCGCCTGAGAGGGAAAGGTTGACACTGCAGGCGGGCGTCGTCCCGGACGATGACGCAGGTCGTCGTGCCGGTGCGCTACCCGCTCACCGAGCACTCCAGAGCCACGCTCGGTCGGGCAATCGAGATCGCACGGGAGGAAGCAGCCAGTCTGACAGTTCTCCACGTCAATCTCTACCACAACTCCCAGCGGATCTCCCGGAGCGAACTGAAAAACGCCGTCGAGAGCGCCTTCGACGACCTGCCGGACGTGCGCTACGTGGTGCGGACGGGGATGCTTGTCGAGGAGACGATTCTCGAAGAGGTGGTCGAATCGCGGGCCGATATCGTCGTCATCGGGCGAAAACAGGCCAGCCGGTGGCGGCAGATGATCCGGCGCATCACCGACGACCCCGACATCGAGCGGTACCTCCAGACCGAACTCGACGCGAAGATCGTGACGGTCTAACCGGTCGGCCCGGACCCACCGGACTCGCCACGGTCCGTGTTCTCCCCGTTCGGTGCGCCGGGATTGGAGTCCGGACGGTGCGCACCCGGTCCCGTTCGCCGCCGTGGCGGGCTGACCGACACGTCCATCTGCCCGCTGGTCTCGTCGAAGACCACGTGCTGGTGAGGGTAGGCGATCTCGACGTCCGCGTCTTCGAGGCGGCGCCACACGTTCGTCTGGACCTTCGATTTGGTCGCGAGCAGTTTGTACGGTTCCGAGAGCCAGTAGCGCAGCCGCAGGTGGACGCCGTGATCGCCGAACGTCTCGATGTAACACGTCGGCGCGGCCGGATAGCGGGCGCTTCCGACCCGGATATCCGGCCCGCCCTCGATCACGCGGTCGACCTCTTTGGCCGCCCGCTCGATCAGGTCCCGCGCCTGGGGAAGGTCACCCTCGTAGGTGACGACGATGTCCAGCGTCTGGCGAGTTCGGGGGTCTTCCGCGGAGTAGTTGATCACGTCCCGGGAGCGGATCTCGCCGTTCGGGACGACGACGAACGTGTTGTCCAGGGTCATGATCTTGGTGTACCGGAGCGTGATATCGTCGACGAATCCCCGCTGTTGGGTGTCGACGATCTCGATCATGTCGCCGATCTCGTAGGGCTGATCGGCCAACAGAAAGAAACCGCTGATGATACTGCCGACGATGGGGGCCAGCACGACACCGATGGCGGCCGAGAACACGGCCACCGACAGGGTGATGTCGCCCAGACTCACGCCGTAGATCGGCAGGATCGCCAGAGTCGCGACGACGAAGATCCCGACGCGAATCGCCCGCAAGACCATCCGGGTGATGCTCGGTCGCTGGAACCGCTGGGAGATACGGCGGCCGAACACCGCCACGACGAGCCGTGAGGCGGCCCAGGCCAGTCCCAGAATCAGCAGGGTCGCGAGGATATCCAGCGCCCAGGGCGGCACCGGAAACGGGAGCCACGAGGTGGGCAGGAGGTTCTCGACCGACTGGCTCGCCACGTTCGCGGCCGCCCGCCTCCCCTCGGCTGTCGTCGCCCCGCCCGGCGTCCCCATCGGCACCTGTGTCGACACCTGGGCCACGGCGTCCTCACCCGCCGGTCCGAGGTCGTGTGGCCCGCTCATATCTCCCCATCCGGTCCCGCTGACTTAAATACAGGGTTGTCGGTGGGGTTCGAAAAACCGGGCCAACAGTCGACGACGTGGCCGCTGTATGTCACGATTATCCAGTATGCCAACAGGACTTTAGCCGTCGGGCACGTAGTTGTCATCGATGCACTCTCCCGACCTTCGTGGGTCGCAAGCACCGGCGGACGACGGCCGGAGAAAAGCCGTGCTGTTCTGCCCGACCTGTGGCCACGAGAGCCTCGTCGGCGGCGACTGGGTCGCCACCGACAATCATCTGACACGCACGCGACACGTGCGCTGTCCGGAGTGCTCGACGACGATCACGGACCGCCCGCTCCCGACCGACAGCGCCGCCGGCGACGCCCCGCGAGCAGACGCCACGGTGGCTGACCCGGTCAGCCGAACGGTCGAAACCGTCGCGCGTCTCTGGCAACACTCGATGCGCCACTGGATGCAGTGGTCACCCCGGGCCGACGCCTAGAACTCCCGGACGCCCTCGTCGGTGACGACCGTATCGAGCAGGCGCGTCGGCGTCGCGTCGTAGGCCGGGTTCTCGACGGTGAACCCCTCCGCGGGTTCGCGCATCACCTCGCTCGGCGAGCGAATCTCGTTCTCGAAGGCGAACCCGCCCTCGATGATCTTCGCGCCGGACCCGACGACGGTCATCGGGACGCCCACGTCGCCGGCCGCCGCCGCGATGGGATAGGTGCCGACCCGGTTGTACAGCGTGTCGTCGACGATGCAGGACATCCCGGTCACCACGCGGTCACACTCGGCGAGGAAGTTGCCGGCCGCACTGTCGACGATGAGGTGCGGTTCCACGCGGTCGACGCCCGCGAGGACGCGTGCCGTCTTCCGACCGAGGTACCGCGGTCGGGCTTCGGTGACGTACACGTCGAGGTGTTTGCCGTCCCGGGCGGCGAGTTCGACCGCTTCCAGCACCGTCGAGGAGTAGTCGTGCGTGAGGACGGTCATGCCGTCCTCGAAGACCTCCGCGCCGTTTTTCGCCGCCTCGCCCTTGGCGTTCTCGATGCGGTCGACCACGCGGTCGATCGCGTCCGCGAGAACGTCCTGTGCCTCGGCGACGGAATCGGCGTCGGCGTCTTTGACCGCGGCCACGATGTCGCGCTGTGCGTTCTGGAGCGAGGCGTGGGAGGGGTTGGCTCGTTTGAGTGCGCTCGCGTTGCGCTCCAGGGTCACGACGAACTCCTCGACCGTCGGGTACTCACCCTCGGTCAACTCCCGGAGGGCGGCGGCGGCCTTCACTGCTACGACCGACGAGGAGTGGGTTTGCATCTGCTCGATCTCCTCGACCGTCTCGTCTATCATATCGAAGCCGTCTGCTCCTCGGGGCAAGTACCTTTGCCATCGGGCACGTCTTCGGGCCGACGACCGGCCCCGATCTCGACTCGGTTACACTGTCCCACGCTCGGTCACCGTGAGGAACCAGCCGCCACGGCCGAGGAATACGGTCGCCAGGGCCGCACCCGCCACGAGCGCGACGGCGATCCGGGTCTCGAAGCCCGACCAGAACGCGAGGATCAGGAACCCCGTGGCGACCGCGTTCATCGTGCCGAGAAAGACGTACCCGACTCCGACGGTCCGGAGCCACTCGGCCGGATCGGTCCCGCGAAGTGCACCGATGCCGCCCCACAACACCAATCCCACACCGATCATCGGAATCCAGGCTCCGAGGAGGATCACGTAGGGTTCGGCCACGGCGACGCCCACGACGGACCCGAGGACAGGCAGCAGCGTCGCTATCGCGAGTTCGATCCGCGTCACCGCCCACCCGAAGTACCTGCCGAGGAACGCGTCCGTGGACACGCTCGACGCATCGGTGGATGCGCTCAAAGTAATATCGAACGGCCGACTCGTCCCCCGGACAGGGTGTGGCCTATGTTCTTCCGGCTCTTAGGAGGGGTATGGTCGACGTGACGTACCACTGCCCGTACTGCGGGGCGGTAACCGGTGTCGAGCGCGAGGGGTATCTCGACGACGACTCTGTGACCCGGGAACCCCTCGACAGCTGGGAGTACGCGAGTACGACCGCCGACGTGGACGAACGGGAGGCCGCCGACGGTATCGAGTTCGTCTGTCTCGGCGACGCGGACGAGGGAACAGCGGTCGGCGAGGACGTTCCCGCGAGTACAACGAGCGGACCCGCGTCGGACCGCGGGTCCGATGGCGGTGCGAACGACCCCGACCCGCAAAAGGACGGTTGTGGCCGCACCTTCTACCTCAGCTTTCGCAAGTCCGAGGACGGCCAGCGCGTCGAACACCGGACACCGGACATCGACCCGCCACGGTTCGACTTCCGGCCCTGAGCAGGCCAGAGGGCACGGTTCGGTTTCCGCGAGCCGCCGGACTGAAACCATCAGGGCCAGTACCGTGGGTATGACCGACGACACCGACGACTGGGCGGAACGACTCCAGGCCAACCGCGAGGAGAAAGACCGCTTTTTCGCCGACCACCGCCAGTCACCGATCCCACCAGCCGAGCGCGACGGGTTCGACGGCCTCGACTACTACCCGCCCGACCCGGACTACCGGGTCACGGCGACGGTCACCGTCCACGACGAACCGGAGCCGGTCGAGCTGGACACGACCGAAGGCCGGACCGTGCGGTACCTGCGGATCGTCACCTTCGAGTTCGAGTTGGACGGCGAGTCTCACGAACTCCACGGCTACCGCCAGGAGAACGACGACGAGGGTATCTTCGTCCCGATCCGCGACAAGACGACGGGCCAGACGACCTACGAGAACGGCCGGTACATGGAACTGGAGCCCGACCGCGAGCTGACCGACGGCGACGAGATCACGCTCGATTTCAACCTCGCATATTCCCCGTTCTGCGCGTTCAGCGAGACCTTCGACTGCCCGCTCCCGCCCGAAGAGAACTGGCTGGAGACGACCGTGGAGGCCGGCGAACGGGCTCCCTGAGCTACTCCTCGACGATCAGTTCCCCGTTCTCGACGTGGTACTTGAATATCTCCACCCGCTGTGCGGCCTCCCTGATGTGGTACTTGGCGCACTCCTCGTCCGCCTCCGAGAGGGCCTCGTCCAGTGATTCTTTGATCCGTTCGAGTTCCCGCGATCCTGAGACCATCGTGCCATATGAATTTACTCTCAGGTAACACATAACTTCTCCGTTTCCTGCAGTTTATTCCTGTCCCTGTGGCGGTTGTCGATCGGACCCCGAGCCAGCGGGCAGGTTGGCGTGTCGGTGTTTACCGAGGCCGGTGACGGGGCGACTCGGTACGAGATGCCCGGCGTCGAAACCGTACAGCCCCCCGAAGTCAACCCTTGCCGGTGACTACCCCTTGATGTTACAGACCGGGTAGGTCCGGGCTACCTTGTCGCCGATGCCCAGCGCGTCCGAGACCCGGACGACCTCGTCCACGTCCTTGTAGACGCCCGGTGCCTCCTCGGCGATGGTCGAACCCGACTGTGCCTTGACGTAGATCTCGTTCTGTTCGCGGAGGTCGTCGCGCACGTCCTCGCCCCAGAACTCGTTTTTGGCCTGCGTCCGGCTCATCAGCCGACCCGCGCCGTGCGCCGTCGAGCCGAACGTCTCCGCCAGCGACTGCTCGCCGCCCCGGAGGACGTAGCTCCCCGCGCCCATGCTCCCGGGGATGATGATCGGCTGGCCCACGTCCTGGTACGCCGCGGGGACTTCGGGCCGGCCCGCCGGGAACGCCCGCGTCGCGCCCTTCCGGTGGACGAACAGCTCGCGTTCCTCGCCACCTTCCACGGTGTGGACCTCCTTCTTCCCGATGTTGTGTGCCACGTCGTACAGCAGGTCCATCTCCATGTCCTGCCAGTCCCGGTCGAACACCCGCTCGAACACCTGCCGCGTGCGGTGCATGATGAGCTGGCGGTTGACCCACGCGAAGTTGATCGCCGCACACATCGCCTCGTAGTAGTCCTCCGCGAGTTGGGAGCCGGCCGGCGCGGCCGCGAGTTCCTTGTCGGGCAACTGGTTCAGCATACCCTGGTGGGCCTGCTCGATGTCGCGCAGGTAGTCCGTACAGACCTGGTGGCCCAGGCCGCGCGAGCCACAGTGGATGAGGACGACGATCTGGTCTTCTTCGAGGCCGAACGCCTCGCCCACGTCCTCGCGGAACACGTCGGTGACCCGCTGGACTTCGAGGAAGTGGTTGCCCGACCCCAGCGACCCGACCTGGTTCGACCCGCGGTCCTTTGCCTTCTTCGAGACCTTCTCGGCGTCGGCCTCGTGCCGGACGCCCTCGTCCTCGCAGTGGGCCAGGTCGTCTTCGACGGCCCAGCCCTCCTCCAGCGCCCAGTCCACCCCGCGTTCCAGGATCGCCTCGATCCCGTCCATCCCGGTCTCGACGACGCCACCCCCGCCCAGACCTGATGGGATGTTGCTGAACAGGTTCTCGACGAGTTCTTCCTCGCGACCCTGGAGGTCGCTGTAGGTCAGATTCGTCCGCATCATGCGGACGCCGCAATTGATATCGTAGCCGATCGCTCCCGGAGAGATACAGCCGTCCTCGGCGTCGATGCCGGCGACGCCGCCCACGGGGAAGCCGTAGCCCTGGTGGCCGTCGGGCATGCAGATGGCGTGTTTCCGGACGCCGGGGAGGTGCGCCGAGTGCTTGAGTTGCTGGAGGGTCTTGTCCTGTTGAATCTCCTCCAGCAAGGCCTCACTGGCCAGCACGCGAGCGGGGGCGTTCATCCCGCCCTCCTGTGGAATCTCCCAGACGTAGTCCCGTACCTTTTCGAGCGTGATGCCGTCGGCGTCGAAGGTGGGCATACAAGATGGTGCGACGCCGACGGCGGAATATATTTCGACTGTCCGGCCTCAGTCGTCGGCGACCTCCCGCTCGCCCAGCGAGGGGCGGCCGGCTTCCGAGTCGGTGTCGGCCAGGACACGGTCGAGCGCCAGCGGGCCGCTCCCCATCGTGAACACCGCGGAGGCCAGCCCGAACATCGTGATGTGGGCGAGGATCGGGTCGTCCGAGATGCCGAAGAGGGTGAGCGTGAAGACGACGAACGCGGCCGCGGCGACGCCTCGGGTCAGGAGTCCGGCGATCAGGAGGACGCCGAGCGCGATTTCGGCCAGCCCGGCACCCAGGACCCACGCGCCGGGATCGACCGGGATCACGGCCGTCAGATCGTACTTCGCGACGACCCCGAGGGTCCGGCCCGGCTGGAGGAGTTTCTCGACGAGTCCCAGGTAGACGAACACGACGCCGAGGCCGACCCGGATGACCGTCGGCGCGTAGCGCGTGTACGGTTCGATCAGGGCCTGGAACCGGCCGGCGATCCGGTGGACTGGGTCGACCCGGCCGTAGTAGGTTCCGGACGCGCTCGCGACGGCCCCGAGCATGTGGTCGGCGCTGGGTCGGCCACCCCCGACGAGGACGATGGCCACCAGTCCCGGGACGTACTCCATCGCCAGCAGGAGTTCCGGCCAGCGCGCCAGGCCCGCGAGGTATGCCACGAGCGCGACGGCCGCCACCGCCCGCGTCGCCAGGCCGAACAGCAACAGGAAGCCCAGTCCGAGCAAGAGGAGGCTGGGTTGGCCGTCGACGGCCGGACTGAAGTAGTAGCCCACGAAGCCGGCACCGACCAGCGGCAGTCCCATGCTGAGCCGGAGCATCCAGGGGACCAGGTCGCCGTACCCGGCGAGAGTCTCCCGGAGTACGTCCAGATCGGGGATCGTCGGCCGCACCCAGACGTACCCGAGGAGGCCCGCTGCGCCAACCAGCGCCGTGCCGCCGAACAGGGCGGCGTTGGCCGGTTCCGAGAGGACCTGCACCGCGAACTCGACGGGATCGGTCGGGGTCCCGTCACCCTCTGCGACGTACCTGACGTGTGCTCGCGCGGTTCCGCTGGCGACGATCGCCACACAGAGCGCGCCACAGACCGCGAGCGAACCGGACAGGAGCGACGAGCGTGTTCCGGAGGTCACATCCGTCATAGGGGATCGGGGGTGGTAAACCTCGCCATCGGGTTAGACGTCGAAGACCACGTAGGCGCGCCAGCCGTCGGCCGATTCTTCGAGCGTCATCTCGGAGTAGGTGACGGCCTTCACGTCGCGGGCGTCGACCGCCGACAGCGGGACGCCGCGGGCCGAGGCCTCGCAGGTCCACTCCCCGTCTCCGTCGTCTCTCACAGCCGCCTCGTGGTCCACCGGGAGGACGCCGCGCACGTCGCGCTCGTAGATCAACTCGTCCAGATAGTCGAACAGGAGCGCCTCCCGATTCTCGGCGCGGACGGTGAGGTCGAACCGCTCGCCGTCGTCGGGAATCTCGTCACACATGGCGGCCGCGAGCCCGTCGGCGACGAACCCGAAGACGGCGTCGAGGGTCTCACCGGTCGCTTCGACGGCCACGTCCGCGGTGTGTTCTCGAAGGTCGAACCCCATCACTCGCCCCTCGTCGGAGCGCCAGCGGTCCCGGGCGGTGCCGAGCCGTCGGGTTCTTCGACCGCGACACCGCTGGTCACGATGGACTGCAACCCTTCCTCGACGGTCATGTCCACGTCACAGACCCGTTCGTCCGGGACGTGGATGACGTGTCCGCCCATCACTGGGTTCGGGGCCATCGGGAGATACAGCGTCGTCATCGAATCGTTCTCGGTCGCGATTTCGATGACTTCGGGCGTGTCCGCGGTGACGAACGCGACCGCGTAGGAGTCGCGGTCGGGAAACTCCACGAGCTTCACCTCCTGGAAACTTTCGGTGTCGCTGTTCAGGAGGAGTTCGCTCATCTCGTCGACGCTCCGGTACAGCGATCCTACACCGGGGATGCGGGTGACGACCTGGGTAACTGTCCGGTCGATGGTGCCGTTGGCGGGGCTCAGTTCGGCGACCAGTCCGACGAAGAGGATCGAAACCAGTGCGACCGCGAGCACGAACCCCTCGATGACGTACTCGGGAAGCTGCTCGGTCCCGAACGTCGCGTTGACCAGCCCCACGAAGGGATTCACCGTGCTGGTGAGGAAGTTCACGATGAATCCCAGTACTAGCAGTGTCACGATCAGCGGAATCGTCACGGCGAAGCCGGTGAGGAAGGCGCTCCTGAGACGCTGGCGCGGTGACACCCGCTCGATCCCGTCGACCTCTGGAGACAGCCGCATACTCGTGGGGACGACGCTGTGCGGAAAAACGGTTGTGGCCTTCGGTCGGCCCCCTCGTCGCAAGTCCTTGCCGGTGGAATTATAGTGGTCTACACGCTACACGGGGGTAGTGAGCGCCACAGTCGAGAGCCGGGTCGTGGACGCCGGGGACGACGCCTACGTAGACGACGCCTGGGCGCTGAAAGAGTCCATCCGCCAGGACGAGGGCGTCCTCCGCCAGCGCCGCGGGTTCTTCAGGGACGCCTATCGGCGGTCGACGGTCTATCTCTTCCTGGAGAGCGGTCCCGTCGACACCGAACGGCTGGTCGGCTTCGCCGCCGTCCGCCGCGACGGGTACATCCTGTTTCTGGCCGTCGCCGACGGCTACCGGGGTGAGGGCTTCGGCGAACGCCTCATCGCCCGCGTCGCCGACGACCACTCCTCGATCACCTGTCACGCCCGCACCACGAACGAATCCGCCATTGGATTCTACCGCCACCTGGGCTTCGAAGTCAACCGCCGCATCGACAACTACTACGAGGACGGCGGCGACGCCTACTACCTCAAACTCGGTACCGGCGGCGGGATCACCGAGCGGTTGCAGAAGTTGCTTTCCTGATGGGTCTCGGGCAGGAAGCGCTGGGTTTGCAAACCCTTTTGCACTGCTCCCCGCAACGGAAGTGATAGCATGGAGGAGCGAACGCAGGCGTATCTCCGGGGTCGGTTCGGCGACTACTACCGCCGCGCCGAGATCACGCCGCCGCCCGACGCCAACGAGCGCGAGTGGGGGTACATCCCCTGGACCTCGGGGCCGGGGACGACGATGGTCCGGCACAAGTCGCTGCTGGATCTGGGCGACATCGAGGGCTTCCTCGAACGTGAGCGCCCGCGTCACGTCTACTTTTCGGCGGGCCGCTACGACGACCCCAGCGCGGGGTCGATGAGCGAGAAGCACTGGCGCTCCTCCGATCTCGTCTTCGATCTGGACGCCGACCACCTCCCGTCGGTGACGTTGGGCGAGGACTCCTACGCCGAGATGCTGGCGAAGTGCAAGGACGCCCTCCTTCGACTGACGGACTTCCTGGAGAACGACTTCGGCTTCGAGGACATGACCATCGCCTTCTCGGGCGGGCGGGGCTACCACGTCCACGTCCGTGACCCGGGGATTCAGGAACTCGAACGGGAAGCCCGGCGGGAGGTCGTCGACTACGTTCGCGGGATCGGCATGGAGTTCGACGCCGTGATCGACGAGGAGGCGGTCGGCGGCGAGGTGGGCCGCAAGAGCCCCGCCCACAACGAGTACCTGCCGACGGACGGCGGCTGGGGCCGCCGGGTTCACGAGCGCCTCCTGGCGGAATTCGAGGGAATCCGCGAGATGGACGAGGAGACGGCCGTCGAGCGACTCCAGGAGTACGACGGAGTGGGCGAAAAGAAGGCCCGCGCGGCCTGGAATATCGCGCAGGACCGGTTCGTCGAGATCGAGCGGGGCAACCTCTCGGCCCATCCCGTCGTCAAGCGCTTCGCCGAGCGGATCGCTGGGTCGGTCGTCGAAGCGGACGACGCACCGATCGACGAGCCGGTGACGACGGACACGAACCGGCTGATCCGCCTGCCGGGGACGCTCCACGGCGGGAGCGGGCTGGAAGTCAGGCGGATCGATCGCGACGCGGTCGCGGACTTCGATCCGCTGGTCGACGCGGTTCCCGACACCTTCGTGGGCCACGACATCACGGTCGAAGTGACAGACGGCGGGCTGGTCGAACTCCTGGGCGATAGTTTTACACTCTCGGAGGGAGAGCAATCCGTACCAGAGCACGTCGGCGTGTTCCTCATGACCCGGGGGCGCGCCGAGAAGGGGCCGGAATGAGATGAACCTCGACGAACTCCAGTCGGTCAGGGACCGCGAGCGCCAGAGCGACAGCCTCCAGCAGCTGCGCGATTCCTTCTACGCGGATGCGGGCGAGATGATCCAGGAGCTGCGCGAGGAGCGCGACGCGGCCGCCGAGCGGGCCGACGACCCCTTCGACGATCCGGAGGTCAACCGGATCACGAACGACATCAACACGGCCGAACAGACCGTCGAGGCCATCTACGAGCGCCGCGTGGGTAAACTCGTCAAGATGGCCTCCTTCGCCGCGGCGGACATGCCCACAGAGGACGAGGGGCTGACCGCCGAGGAACGCGAACTGTTCGAGAGCATGGTCGCGTCCATCGAGAACAACCGCGACCGCGTGTTCGCCATCCTCGACGGGGAAGATCCAGAGGCCGTCGACACGCCGGACGCGACGGCGAACGGGACGCCCGAAGCGACCCCCGACGACGGCGGGGCACCCGCACCCGATCCGTCACCGACGGGGACCGCGGACCCGGCAGACTCCTCCGGAGAGACTGGACAGTCGATGGGCGTCGACGCCGCGGATCTGATGGGGAGCGGCGAGGACGTCCCGACGGCCGGCGCGCCGGAACCCGACGGGTCGGCGGACTCGCCAGATTCGGACCGGCCGGTACCGCCCCAGGAACCGCAAGCGGCGGACGACGCGGGTGAGCCGAATCGAGTCGAGGGCGAGCCGGCTGGGACGGACACATCGGTGCCGTCGCCCGGAGCGGGACAGCCCGACGCGGACGGCGCGGCCGACCCGACGCGCGGCGAAGCCGCCGAACCGACGCCCGATCCGCGTTCGGACGGCGGGGCGACAGCGGCATCGAGCGTCGAGGATTCGAGTGTCGACCGTCGGACCGTCCGGATCACCAGTGACGTGGGCGAGATTCTCGGGGTCGACGAACGCGCCTACGACCTGGCCAGCGAGGACGTTGTGACGCTCCCGGCCGCCAACGCGGACCCCCTCGTGGAGCGCGACGCCGCGGAACCGCTGGACCGGTGAGCGGGGCCGACCGCCGGGCCGTATCGGCGTGGTGTGGTCTCCGGGCGATTGATACTGCTGGAGGCTGTCAGTACGGGCAATGCCCGCCGCCATCGAGACGGAGGCGTTGACGAAGACCTACGGTGACGTGACGGCCCTCTCGAATCTGGACCTCTCGATCCCACAGGGCACCGTCTACGGCTTTCTCGGCCCGAACGGCGCGGGGAAGACCACCACGATGCGGATCCTGACGACCCTGACCGATCCCAGCGGTGGCGACGCCTGGATCGAGGGCGATCACGTCGCCGACCGGGACGCCGTCGTGGACCACGTGGGGTATCTGCCCGAAAAGCCGCCGGTCTACGACGAGCTGACCGCCCGGGAACAGCTCTCCTATCTCGCGGATCTGCGCGATCTCGATGCGGCCGAACGCGACCGGATCGACCCCCTACTGGAGCGGTTCGGCCTGCTCGGCGACGCCGACGACCCGATCCGGACGTACTCGAAGGGGATGCGCCAGAAGACGGCGCTCGCCGGGACGGTGCTGGGTGACCCCGACGTGCTCTTTCTCGACGAACCGACCAGCGGGCTCGATCCGCGGGCCGCTCGCACGGTCAGGGACTTGCTCGCGGAGCTGGCCGCCCAGGGGCGGACGGTCTTTCTCTCGACGCACGTCCTGCCCGTCGTCGAGGAACTGGCCGACAGCGTGGGCGTCCTCAACGAGGGGCGACTCGTCGCCGAGGGGTCGCCGACGGAACTGGAACACCGCGCCGAGACCGGCACCGAGCGTGGACTGGAGGACGCGTTCCTCGATCTGACGGCCGAACTGGGCCACCCGGGCGAGGCCGTGCTGGAGGACTGAGATGGCGGGCCAGCTGGCGACCGACCTGCGACACGGCGTCCGGATCGCGACCGTCGAGGTTCGTCGGAGCGTCCGGGCCGTCCTCGCCAGCCGCCGGCAGCTCATGGGCATCGCACTCCTGCTCGTGTTGTTCTCGCCGGTGCTGTTCTCCCTGCTCTCGGGCGGGTACGCGCTCGGTCTCCGGTACCGGAGCGGGACGGACCTGCCGGTCGTCGAACTGCTCCGCCCCCAGATCGTCGCCTGGATCGGGTCGCTCGCGGTCGTGTTCGGCCTCCGCGCGCTGGAACGAGCCGGTGACGCGGACCACGCCGATCTGCTGTTGACGCTCGTGCGGCCCCGGGCGGTCGTCACCGGCCTCGTCCTGGCGGAGTACGTTCGCGTCGTCGCCGTGTTCGGGAGTCCAATCGTCGCCGCCGTGGCGGCCTTCGCGCTGGGTGCCGGAACGCCCATCATGATCCCGGTCGCCGCCGTCGGTGTCCTCCCGTTGCTCGCGCTCGGGCTGACCGGCGGGTTCACGCTCGGCTATCTCGTGCGGCTCGGGTATCGACGCCTCGGCTGGTCCAATCCGTCGGGCGCGTGGGCGAGTCTTCTCGTCGCCGGCGTGATGATCCTCGGCGTGAACGTGTTCGCGCCGTCGAACCCCGTCGAACTGCTGGAGTCGCTCGCGCCGCTGGGTGCCGTCCCGGTCGGTCCGTACGCCGACCTGTTGCTCGTCGCGTCGCCGGTGGCCGTCACCGTCGGCACGCCGTCGCTGGTCGCCGCCGCCATCGTCCTCGGAGCGATCCCGCTGCTGTTGGCCGCCACTTGGCAGCTGGCACCGGCCGTCTGGTACGCCGATCCGGTCACGACCGACGGGACCAGCGTGCGGGCGCGACTCTCCCACGCGGCGATGCCCGCCGCCCTCGCCGGCCGACAGGTCACGCGACTCGTCTGGTGGCAGTGGGTTCGCGGAGTCCGTGCCCCCGCCCAGTTCGTCCACCTGACCTACTTCCTGTTCATGGCGTTCCCCATCGCGCAACTGGCCGTCTCCAACCCGCGGTCGTCGATCTTGCCCGTGTTCGTCGCGGTCCTCGGCGCGTTCCTCGCCGGCGGGTCCTTCGGGCTGAACCCGCTGGGTGCCGAGGGGTCGATGCTCCCGGCGGTCCTCACGACACCCTCGCCCGGGCGGACGCTGGTCCGTGCGCGCATCCTCGCCGGCACCCTGCTGTGGCTCCCGGTGACCGTACTGGGGGTCGCACTCGCCGGCTGGTACAGCGTTCTCGGTCCACTGAATCTCGCGTACGTGCTGGTGTACACGGTCGTTCTCACGGGCTTCAGCAGTCTGCTGGCGCTGGGGCTGGGCGCGTTCGCGCCGCGGTTCGAGGCCGTCCGCGCGTTCGGGGGCGTCGAAGCCCCGACGCCGACGACCGCCGCCCTGCTCGGGCACTCCTTCCTCACGACCGTCGTCGCCGTCGCCGGCATCGCGGCGGTCTTCGTCCCCGTCGTGGTCGACGCACCTGTCTTCGCCGGCGGGTCGGCACGACTGGTCCAGGTGGTTGGCTTCCTCGCGTGGGCCACCTTGCTCGCGCTGGCCGCGGCGGGCTGTTACCGCTACGCCGTCGCACGACTGGACGGGTACACCTACGAGTGAGGCACTGGAGCCGTTAGAAATTGGAACGATTCGTGACCGTCGTCCGGGCGGATCAGTCCGCCGCGACCAGCGGTGCGGCGATCTCGGCGAGGCGGTCCTGACCGAGCGAGCCCGCGACGCCGTAGGTCCGGCCGTCGGCCTCCCAGAACAGCACCGTCGTGTCGCCCTGCGTGAGGACCGTGACGGTCTCGTTACCCACCGTCAGCGACTCGCCGTCCGTGTCGAAACGGGCGAGCGGGTTCTGCTCGGACGCCACGACGACGAACTCGGCCGTCCCGTTACCGTAGACGCCAGTCACGGTCGCGCGGTCGCCCTGCGTGCCGACGACGGCGCTCTGCAGTTCGAAGCCGGCCGGGACCGCGGGCTCGGTGACGGGGAAGTCCACGGCCGCGTCCGCCTCGGCGAGCGTGTCGTAGCTCGTCCGATCGAACGCGCCCGACACGACCTGCTGGTCGGTCGGCGGCTGGAACGCGCTCTCGTGGATCGCCACGTCGAACCGGAACGACTCGAAGCGCATCGTCGTCGTCACCGTCCCGTTGGCCCCGGTCACCACGGCTTCGACCTTCCGGAGTCGGTAGTCGTCGGTGTCGACCCAGACCGTGAGGTTCGCGTCCTCGATCTCGTCGAGTCCGTCACTGACGTTGGCGTAGCGCTCGTCGTCGGGCAACTCCGTCGAGCCCGTGTATTCCACGTCGAGGACGTAGGTCTCTTCGCCGTCGACGGTCGCCGTGCCGCGGTTTTCCACCGAGGTGTTCGCGTCGAGTTTCTCGACGACTCCGGTGACGTTGACCTGTTCGAGTCGCTCGGACTGGCTGGCGTTGGGCGAGCGGACGACGGGTGGGCCGGTCGGGCCGTCGAGCCACACCACCGAGCCGTTCGTGGCGACGGTCGTGTTCGCCACGCGGTCTGGGGCGAGTACGTCGATCCGGTAGCCGTCCGGCGCGAGATACTGGACCTGCGCGCGGGCCGACCGCTCGATCCGGTCGGTCTCGTTCTCGTAAGTCACGTCGACGGCGACGGTGCCGACGAAGCTGTCGGCGTCGGCGTACCGCTCCGCGGTGCGGTCGAGGGCATCCTCGCCGCTGGGTGCGGCCGTCCCGTCGGGCTGGACGGCCATCCCAACGACGACGCCGGCCCCCAGCAGGACCGCGACGATGGCGACCATCCGGAGGGAGAGAATCCCCCGGTCGGAGTCACTGGCGGGAGGTGTCACGAAGTCGTCTAGGGACGAGACCCGCTTAACGCTTCGGTCGGTGCGCGTAGCGTTCAATTGTCTGGAGCCCCTGGTTCGGTCGATGACAGGCGACGTGGCCAGCGCCGAGCCGCCGGCCGTCGAACTCGACGCCGTGTCCCGCACGTACACCCGCGGCGAACCGGTCTACGCCCTCGACGACGTGTCGCTGAGCCTCGCCCGAGGCTCCTACACCGCCGTCATGGGCCCCAGCGGATCGGGCAAGAGCACCCTCCTCAATCTGGTCGGCTGTCTCGACACGCCGACGGCCGGGACCGTCAGCGTCGCCGGCGAGGACGTATCGACGCTCGCGACCCGTCAGCGCGCCCGCGTCCGCGGCCAGGAGGTGGGCTTCGTCTTCCAGACGTTCAACCTCATGCCACGGCTGACCGCCGAGGAGAACGTGGCCCTCCCGCTGGTCTTCCAGGAGGTCGCGCGCGAGGAGCGCCTGGAGCGAGCCCGCGACCTCCTCGACCGGGTTGGGCTTGGTGACCGCACCGATCACCGGCCGTCGGAACTCAGCGGCGGTCAGCGTCAGCGCGTCGCCATCGCTCGTGCGCTGGTGACCGACCCGGCCATCGTCCTCGCGGACGAACCCACCGGCAACGTGGACACGGAGACCGGCGAGCGGATCATGGGCCTGCTGGACGACCTCCACGCGGCCGGCAACACGATCCTGCTGGTCACCCACCAGCGAGCCATCGCCGACCGGGCAGAGCGCATCGTGCGGCTCCGTGACGGTGAGATCGAAGGCATCGACCAGGTCGACGTGGAGGGAGCGGCCTGATGGACGCCGCCGAGAGCCTGCGGCTGGCGGCGCGGTCGATCCGCGGCCACAAACTCCGTGCGGCGCTGACTGCACTGGGTATCGTCATCGGCATCGCGGCCGTCATCACCTTCGTCACGCTCGGGGCCAGCGTCAAGGCCGAAGTCGTCGGGCAGTTCGACGACTCGCCGGCCAACCGTGTCTTCCTCGTCGCCACGCCCGGCGACGACGGCGGCCCGCCAGCCGCGCTCTCCCAGCCCGTGTTCACCGAGTACGACGTGGGCAGGATCGGCGAGTTCGAAGGGGTAGATCGAGTCGTCCCCCGCGGCACTATCGCCACCTCAGCGCTCTCACGCGGGGGTGAGACCGTCGCGAGGGACCAGGTGACCGCGACCACGCCCGCGCTGTTCGAGAGCGTCACGTTCCGCGAGGGCGGGGCCTTCGCCGACGCAAGTTCTGGTGAGGCCTGCCCCGCCGAGATGGCCGTGACCCCCTCGGCCGCCGCGTTGTTCCCCGGCAATCTCTCGGTCGGTGACCGGGTGTCCATCACCCAGCGTGGGAACCGAACGCGGAACGTCACGGTCGTCGGCGTCCTCGCGGACGACGCCGGGCTGAACCCCCTCGCTGGTTTCGGCTCCCGACCCCGCTTCTACCTGCCGACCTGCGCGTACGACACCGTCGTCACGAGCCCCACCACGGGGACCCGCCAGAACGTCTACCCGCAGGTGACCGTCATCGCCGCGAACCCCGGTGACACTGCCGCTGTGCAGACCCGCGTGCAGGACTACCTCGACACCGAGTCCGACGCCGCACAGCTGGCTCCCGGGAGCTACGAGGTCAGCGCCCGGACCAACGAAGACATCGTCGAGCGCATCGAGAACGTCGTCGACCGGCTCACGCAGTTCGTCACCGGCATCGCGGTCATCTCCCTGCTCGTCGGTGCCATCGGCATCGCCAACATCATGCTCGTCTCGGTGCGCGAGCGGACCAAGGAGATCGGGATCATGAAAGCCGTCGGCGCGACCAACCGCGACGTGCTCCAACTGTTCCTCGTCGAGGCCCTGCTGCTGGGCGTCGGCGGGGCAGTGCTGGGGGTTCCCATCGGCGTCGCGGGCGGCTGGGTCGCCGTCACGTACGCGGAACTCCCCCTGACCCTCCCGCTGGTCTGGGTCGGGGCGGCCATCGGCATCGGCCTCGTGGTCGGCGTCGTCTCGGGGCTCTACCCGGCCTGGAGCGCGGCGCGCGTCGACCCCATCGACGCGCTCCGCTACGAGTAGCCACTTAAACTCCCCAACCATCCGGGGTCGGAGGATACGCGCCCGGAGCCGTTACGGTCCGGTACCGTACTGTGCCGGGGGCGGTCCCGACACCGGCACGCCGGAAAACCATGTCCACGGAACGACACCGACCAGTCGAGACCGCGCGACCGACCGAGCGCCCGGACTTTCTGGAACTGGTCCGCGAACGGGAGGCCGGCGCAGTCGTCGACGAGCGCGCCGACGCGATCCGCGCGGCGCTCTCGACGGCGACCCGTGGTGGCCTCGACGTCGTCTGGATCCAGGGCCAGTCCTGTACCGGGTGTACCGTCTCCCTGCTCCAGAGCGAGTACCCGGCTATCGAGGGTGTCCTCAGCGAGTTCCGGGAGCAGAGCAGCTTTCACACGACACTGATGAGCGAGACCGGCACGGACGCGATGAACGCCATCTCGACCGACCCGGACGTGCTGGTCGTCGAGGGCGCGATCCCGACCGAGATTCCCCGGGCTGCGACGCTGGGGACCGACGAGCGGGGCAAGCGCAAGCCGGTGGTCGACTGGGTGATCGAACTCGGCGAGCGCGCGGACGTGGTGTTGGCCGTCGGCACCTGCGCGGCCTACGGCGGGTTGCCCGCCGCCGGTCGCCACGACAGCCGCCGCGGCGAGGTCGGCACCGATCCGACCGGCGCACGCGGCCTCCAGTTCGACGGCGAGGAGCCCGGCGGCGTGTTCGGCCCCGACTTCGAGGCCGGGTCGGGCCTCCCGGTCGTCAACGTCCCCGGGTGTCCGGCCCATCCCGAACATGTCCTGCTCACGCTGGCGACGATCCTGAACGGGCACGAGCCGGACCTGGACGCGCTCCACCGGCCGCTGCCGCTGTTCGGGCCGCTCGTCCACGACGACTGCGAGTTGCGCGAGCAGTACGAGCAGGGCGAGTTCGCCGACGACCCCGGCGACGACGGCTGTCTGTACGAGGCCGGGTGCGCGGGCGTCCACGCCTACTGTGACGACTCCGTGCGGCTGCGCAACGGCGGCACCGCTATCTGTCGGGACGTGGGCGCGCCCTGCATCGGCTGCGTCGAGCCGGCGTTCTGGGACCGGTTCACTCCCTTCTACGAGAAACGGGAGGACCGCGGCGACGCCGGTCTCGACGAGCCCTCGATCATGCGGTCAGACGACGACGCCCCCACCTGGGAGATGCGCGCCGTCAGCGCCGTCGTGGCCTGCCTGTGCGTGCTGATCGCCGCCCCGGCGCTCCCGGTCGCGGCCGCCCTGTCCGCGCTGTCCCGGTGGCTCGGCGACGGGGAACCGATCAGCTGGCGCGACAGCGACCTCACGGAGGCCTGACCGATGCCCGAAATCGAGATCGACCCGACCACGCGCATCGAGGGCCACCACGCGACGACGCTGGAGGTCGAGGACGGCCGCGTCGTCCGGGCCGAAAGCGAGATGAACATGTTCCGGGGCATCGAGTCCATCACGCACGGGCGGACGCCCTCGGACGTGCCCCAGGTGACACAGATGGTCTGTGGCGTCTGTTTCACCTGCCACCGCCAGGCGTCGATCCTGGCCCTGGAAGACGCCGCGCGACGCGCCGGCGTCTTCGACGGCGTCCCCGTCACCGGGCGGCTCCTCCGGGACGTGATGGAGGGGCTGTTCCTCATGTGGAACCACGCGGTCCACCTGTTCGTCCTGGCCGGCCCCGACTACAGCGACGCGGTCGCGGACACGGGGTTCGACCGCCTCGACCCCGTCGAGGGCGCGGGGTACCAGACGGCGCTGGCCCGCCAGCGCGACCTGCTCCAGGCGTTCACGGAGTTCGGGGGTCGCGCGCCGCACCCGCTGACCTACGCCCCCGGCGGCGTCACCGCGGACCCCGACGAGGCGGCGCTGACGGCGGTCCGGGAGGCGCTGTCGGGTGTCGACGAGTGGCTCGGACCGACCGAGGCGCTCCCCGAACACCTCGAACGCGCCCGCGACGGCGGCCCCGTCCCCGAGCAGGGGGTCGGCACTTACGACCTCTGTTGCCTGCTGCTGGCCGCCGCTGACGCCGGTGCCGACGGGTTCGGCGTCGGCCCCGGCCGGTTCTACGCCAACGGCATGTTCTACGGCACCGGCGACGACTCGCTGGTGTTCCCTCGCGGGATCTACGACGGGGAGGCCCTCTCGCGGCCCTCGCGGGACGAGCTGATCGAGGGGATCACCGAGGACGTGAGCCACGCCTGGTACACGGACGCCTCCGGCGGTCGGATCGACGAGGCCCCCGCGCCCGATCCCGACCCGGAGAAAGCCGACGCCTACTCTTGGGGGAAAGCCCCCCGGTTCGAGGGCGAGACGATGGAGACGGGGCCGCTGGCCCGACAGATCGCCGCCCGGTCCGATCCGTTCGACCTCCGGGCGGACCTCGGGAACGGGGTCGCCGCGAGCAGCACGTTCAACCGCCTGGCAGCGCGGGTCCAGGAACTTCTGGCGACCCGTGACCACCTGCTCCGGTGGCTCGACGCCGTCGACCTCGACGCGCCGACGAAGGCCGACTGGACCGACGAGTTCACCGGCACCGGCGTCGGCTTCTGGGGGGCGTCCCGCGGCGCCCTCTCCCACTGGGTCCGGGTCGAGGACGGCGAGGTCGAGGGATACCAGATCGTGACCCCGACGACCTGGAACCTGAGCCCGCGGGACGCGGACGGCCAGCCCGGCGTCTTCGAGGAGGCCGTCGAGGGCATGTCCGTCGCGGACGTCTCCGACCCGGTGGACGTGATGCGGACGGTCCGGTCGTTCGACCCCTGTCTGGGCTGTGCGGTCCACGTCCAGAGCCCCGAGGGGTCGTTCGAGACGAGGGTCGAGCCGCACGCACCCGGAGGGTCCGCCGATGGCCACTGATCGTCTGCCGTGCCGGTCGGCGGCGGCGACGGCCGTCGTCGGCGTCGGCAACCCGACGCGGCGCGACGACGGCGTCGGCCGCGCGGTCGTCCGTCGGCTGGAACTGCCGGCGGTGGAGACCGCCTTCGCCGGCACGACCGCGATGTTCGCCCTCGAAGCGCTCAGCGGTCACGAACGCGGGGTCGTCGTCGACGCCGTCGCCGACGACGCGCCGGCGGGGACGGTCGGCCGCTACCGACTGGACGCGCCGCCCGACGGGACGCCGGAGGTGACGCTGCACGATTTCACCATCGCCGACGCCCTGCGGTCCTGTCGGAGCGTGTACGATCTGCCGGAGCGGCTCGTCCTCGTCGGGATCGTCCCCGCCGCGGTCGAGGTCGGCGTCGGAGTGACCGACCCGGTCGCGGCGGCGGTCCCGACGGCCGCGGCGCTGGTCCGTGCCGAGTGCGGTCTCGCCCCCCAGCACGACGGAGGTCAGACCATGCAATCGACCTGGTACTGCGAGGACTGTCAGGAACGCATCGACGCGGAGGCGCTCGACGACCACGAGGCCCGCGGCCACCGCGTTCGGGGCCGGATGCGCCCCGAGCGGTTGCTGGCCCAGGACCCGTGGGAGACCGGCGAGGGAGGTGACGGCTGATGTGTCTCGGCGTCCCCGGCGAGGTCGTCGAGATCGACGGCAACGAGGCCCGAGCGGACTTCGGCGGTGCCGAGAAGTGGGTCCGCATCGACGTCGTCGGCGCGGACCTGTCCGTCGGCGACTACGTGCTGAACCACGCCGGGTTCGCCATCCGCAGGATCCCCGAGGCACAGGTCGAGCGGACCGTGGAACTCTACGAGGCCGCCGCGACCGGGGAGGTGGCCGATGACGACTGACGCGCTCTCGTTCCGGGACCCCGACCGGGCCGACCGGCTCCGGGACCGCCTGGAGCGACTCGTCGCGGCGGTCGACGGCGACGTGCGCGTGATGCACGTCTGTGGCTCCCACGAGGAGGCCATCGCGGAGTTCGGCATCCGGAGCGTCCTGCCCGACGGCCTGACGGTCGCGATGGGGCCGGGCTGTCCGGTCTGTGTCACCGACCGGCCGGAGGTCGACGAGGCGGTCGCGCTCGCCGAAGCCGGCCACGTCGTCGCCACCTACGGCGACATGATCCGGGTCCCGGGCACCGAGAAGAGCCTGGCCGCGGCCCGCGACGCCGGTGCGGACGTCCGGACCGTCTACAGCGCCAGCGAAGCCGCCGACATCGCCCGCGAGACCGACCGCGAGGTGGTCTTTTTCGCCACGGGGTTCGAGACGACCGCCGCGCCGACGGCCGCGGTCCTGCGCGAGGGACCGCCCGCGAACTTCTCGGTGCTGTCGGCCCACAAGTACGTCCCGCCGGCGATGGACGTGGTCGCCGACCACCCCGACACCCGCATCGACGGCTTCCTCGCCGCCGGGCACGCCGCCACCGTCACCGGGACCGACGTGTTCGAGTCCGTCGTCGAGCGCCACGACCTCCCCGTCGTCGTCGCGGGGTTCGAGCCCCTGGACGTGCTGGCCGCGCTCGTCTTCCTGCTGGAGGACCTGCGCGACGGCGAGGCGACGGTGACCAACGCCTACCCGCGATGCGTCGCCGACGCCGGCAACGAACGGGCTCGGACGGCGCTGTGGGAGGTGTTCGAGCGCGTCCCCGGCGAGTGGCGCGGGATCGCACAGGTGCCCGACGCCAGCCTGCGCATCCGCGAGCCCTACGCCGAGTACGACGCGCGCCGCCGGTTCGAGATCGAGACGCCGGCCGACGACGGCCGCGGGAGCGACTGCATCTGCGGCGAGATCATGGCCGGTCGCGCCGCCCCGCGGGACTGCCCGCTGTTCGGCGAGGCCTGCACGCCCCGCTCGCCGGTCGGGGCCTGCATGGTCAGCGACGAGGGGCCGTGTCGGATCCAGCACGCCTACGGGGGTGACCGGCGGCCGTGACCGACCGGACCGTCACGCTGGCCCACGGTGCCGGGACCGAGCGGACCCGGGAGTTGCTCGCCGACCTCGTGGTCGACCGGTTCGGCGACGCCCCCGCGGACCCGGCCGGCGTCGGCCTCGCCGCGCTGGACGACGGGGCGGTGCTCCCGACCGACGACGGCGCGGTCGTGATCACCACCGACAGCCACGTCGTCGACCCCCCGTCTTTCCCGGGCGGGGACGTGGGCCGGCTGGCCGCCTGCGGGACGATCAACGACCTCGCGGCCATGGGCGCGACGGACCCGCTCGGACTGAGTTCCGCGGTCGTCGTCGAGGCCGGGACGCCCGTCGACCGGGTCGACGCCTACCTCGACTCGATGGCGGCGGTCTGTGACCGGGTCGGCTGTCCCGTCCGCACCGGCGACACGAAGGTCGTCCGCGACGGCGAGGTCGACGAGGTGGTCGTCACGACCACCGGCGTCGCGCGCATCGAGCGGGGCGCACACCTCCCGGCCGCCGGGCTCTCGCCGGGTGACCGCCTCGTGGTGTCCGGGCCGGTCGGCGACCACGGCGTCGCGTTGCTGGCGGCCCGCGAGGACTTCGAGTTCGCCTCGCCGCTCACCAGCGACGTGGCCCCGGTCGCCCACCTCGTCGCCGCCGCCCGCGAGGTCGGCCGGGTGACCGCCGCGACCGACCCCACCCGCGGCGGGTTCGCGACCGCCGTCAACGAACTGGCCGACGCCGCCGACCTCGGGCTCGTCGTCGAGGAGCGCGCCGTCCCGGTCGCCGACGCGACGGCCGGTGCCGCGGAGGTGCTGGGGATCGACCCGCTGACCGTCGCCTGCGAGGGGCGTATCGTCCTCGGGGTCGCCCCGGAGGACGCCGAGCGCGTCCGGGACCGCCTGCGCGACGAACCCGGCGGCGCGGACGCCCGGATCGTCGGCCGCGCCGTCGCCGACCACCCCGGCGAGGTCGTCCTCGATACCGGCGTCGGCGAGCGGTACCTCCCGGTCCCGACCGGCGAGACGCTGCCTCGGATCTGCTGAGCATGCACGAACTGACCGTCGCACGGCGGCTGGTCGACCGCGCCGTCGCGACCGCCCGCGACCACGACGCCGACCGGATCGACGCGCTGACCGTCCGGATCGGCGCGGCCACGCACGTCGTCCCCGACCAGATCGCGTTCTGCATCGAGACCATCGCCGAGGGCACGCCCGCCGAGGACGCGACGGTCCGGTTCGAGCGCGTGCCCGCCCGCGGCGAGTGCGCGTGCGGTTGGGCGGGCGAACTCGACACGCTGGCGGACACCGTCGCCGGCGCGCCCGACCGCCGCTGCCCCGAGTGCGGCGGCGGGGTCACCCTGACCGCCGGAACGGAGTGTGGACTGACGCGCATCGAGACCCCCGACCCGCGAGACACCCACCCATGAGACACGCACGACTCCCCTTCCCACGGTTGCACGGCCTGCTGGACGACGCGGTACCGCTCCGGACCCATCGGTTCGGCCACGGCGACGCGGCCGAGGCCGCGACCGACGACGCCGAATCGGACGTGCTCGAAGCCGTCCGCGAGCGAGCCAGGGGCGTCCACGAGCGCCTGGCCCACGACGCGGACGTCTTCGCGGTCGAACTGCTCGGCGCGACCGGCAGCGGCAAGACGGCGCTGGTCGAGCGCCTGCTGGAGGGTCCCTTCGCCGCGGAGACGGTCGGCGTCGTCGCCGGCGACGTCTCCGGCACCGACGACGCCGACCGCTACCGGGACCACGGCGTGGCGGTCGCCAACGTCACGACCGGCAAGGACTGCCACCTCGACCCCCAGCGCCTCGACGCGGCGCTCGACGGGTTCGACCTGGACGCCCTCGACGTCCTGTTCGTCGAGAACGTCGGCAACATGGTGTGTCCGGCGGACTTCCCGCTGGGTGCGCACCGCCGGCTCGTCGTCGTCAGTCCCACCGAGGGCGACGACGTGGTGCGGAAACACCCGCTCCTGTTCCAGGCCTGTGACGCCGCCGTCATCAACAAGGTGGACGTCGCCGACGCGGTCGGAGCCGAGGTGGACCGGATGGCGGAGGACGTGACGACGGTCGCACCCGACACGCCGACCCTCCGGACGAACGCCCGGACCGGTCGCGGCATCGAGGACCTCGCGGCGCTGCTGGACGCCGCCCGCACCGACGCCGCACGCCACCATGGCTGAGACGACCGACCGCCGCGCCGTCGAGGTCGTGGTCACCGGCACCGTCCAGGGCGTGGGCTTTCGCCCGTTCGTCGCCCGGACGGCCGCCGAGTACGACCTCGACGGGCGCGTCCGCAACACCGACCGCGGCGTCGTCGTCCGCTTCGAGGGGGCCCCGGACGCGGTGTCGGCCGCCGTCGACCGGCTCCGGTCGGACCCGCCGCCGCTCGCGAGCGTCGACGCCGTCACGGCCAGCGACCGCGAGCCGACGGGCGACGGCGGGTTCGACATCGACCGCTCGACCGCCGACGAGGAGCGGACGACGCTCGTGCCACCGGACACCGGCCTCTGTCCGGCGTGTCGCGACGACATCCGCGATCCCGACTCCCGGTTCGCGGGCTACTGGGCCACCTCGTGTGTCGACTGCGGGCCGCGGTTCGCCGTCACCGAGGCGCTTCCGTACGACCGCGAGCGGACAGCCATGGCCGCGTTCCCGCTCTGTGAGGACTGCAAGCGGGCCTACGAGGACCCGACCGACCGGCGGTTCCACGCCCAGACCGTCGCGTGCCCGACCTGTGGCCCGACGCTGTCGCTCCGGGACGCCGACGGGACGGAACGGGCGACCGGGACCGCGGCCCTGGACCGCCTCGCGACCCGGCTCCGGGCCGGCGAGATCGTCGGCATCAAGGGGACCGGCGGCGCGCACCTGAGCTGTCTCGCGACCGACCCCGAAGCCGTCGAGCGCCTCCGCGAGCGAACCGGCCGCCCGGCCAAACCCTTCGCCGTCATGGCCCCCTCGCCGGCCGCGGTCGAGCGGTTCGCGTCCGTCTCCGAGGCCGAGGCCGAGACGCTGACCGACCAGCGACGCCCGATCACCGTCCTCGACGGCAACGGGGCGACCTGGCTCGACGCGGTCGCACCCGGACTCCACACGGTCGGCGTCATGTTGCCCTACAGCGGCCTCCACCACCTGTTGTTCGGCCGGCTCGACGCGCCCCTCGTGATGACGAGCGCGAACCCGCCCGGCCGCCCGATGTGTACCACGAACGATGCCCTGCTGGACCTGGACTGTATCGACGCCGCGCTGGTCCACGACCGGCGGATCGTCGCCCGCTGTGACGACAGCGTGGTCCGTCACGTCGACGGCGAGCGGCGGTTCCTCCGGCGGTCCCGCGGGTGGGTGCCCGAGCGGCTCCCGAACCCCGTCGACGCCGGGGCGACCGTCCTCGCGGTCGGCGGCCGGTCGGACGTGACCGTCGCCGTCGCGGACGGGTCGAGCGTCGTCCCGAGCCAGCACGTCGGGGCCGTCGACGACCCCGCGACCGCCGCCTTCCTCCGGGAGGCCACCGACCACCTCCTGTCGCTTTGCGGCACCGACCCCGACGTCGTCGCTCACGACCACCACCCCGGGTTCCGGACGACCGACGTCGCCGACGACCTGGCCGGCGAGTCGCACGGCGTCTACCACCACCACGCCCACGCCGCGGCCCTGCTCGGCGAACACGAACGCGAGCGGGCGGTCGTCGTCGCGGCGGACGGCACCGGCTACGGTCCCGACGGCGTGGTCCGCGGCGGCGAGGTCCTCGACGCGACGCTGTCCGACAGCGGCCGCGTGGGCGGGCTGAGCGAGTTCCGCCTGCCCGGGGGCGAGGCCGCCGTCGAGCGACCCGCCCGGATCCTCGCCGCACTGTTCGACGAGGAGCGGGCGGTCGCGGCGGTCGCGCGCGACCCCGAGATCACGCTGGATGCGGCCGCGACGATCCACGAACAGGCCGCCAGCGGGCTCAACAGCCCGCCCACGAGTAGCGCCGGGCGCTTCCTCGACGCCGTCAGCGCCCTCCTCGGGTGCTGTCACGAGCGCCGGTACCGGGGCGAGCCCGCGCTCCGGCTGGAGGCGCTGGCCGCCCGCGGTGACCCGATCGACGTCGAGCCACCGGTCGAGCGCCGCGGCGGCGAGCGGGTGCTGGTCGTGGACGAGGCGATGACGCTCATAGCCGACCTCGCCGCCGATCGGCCGGCCCGGGACGTGGCCGCGACCGCACAGCGGCTCCTGGCGGACGGGCTCGCGACGGTCGCGATCCGGACCGCCCGCGAGCGCGACCGCTCGGCGGTCGGTTTCACCGGCGGCGTGGCGTACAACGACGCGATCACCCGGCGGTTCCGGGAGCGAGTCGAGGCGGCCGGCCACACGTTCCTCGGGCACCGGGACGTGCCGCCCGGGGACGGCGGCCTGGCGTACGGGCAGGCGGTCGCGGCGAGCGCCCGCCTGTCCGACGCCTGCGCCCCCGGTTCAGACGACGAGCAGGTCGTCGAGTAGCTTCGCCTGTGCGGCCGCCAGGTGTTCGGTGAACGTCGAGGTGTCGATCTCCAGGCGGTCGGCCACCTCGGTCGCGTTCGCGTCCCGCGGATGCTCGAAGTACCCCATCCGGTAGGCCGTCCTGAGGACTTCGCGCTGGCGCTCCGTCAGCCGACCCCGATCGATCAGCGCCTGGTCGCCGTGGCCCTCACCGTCCCCGTCGGCGGACTCCCGGAGGAGGTACCGCACCTCGACGCGCTCGGCAGTCCCGTCCAGTTCGCTGACGACCTCCCTGAGTCGCTCGACGTCGTCGAGGTGCAGCGTCACCACGAGGACGCCCTCCGGTTCGACGCGAACGTCGGCGACGGGCACGCCGAGGGACTCGATGGTCTCACAGGCGCAGTCGCCGGTCGCGGCCCGAGTGTACTGGTACACTTGCTCCTCGCCGACCTCGACGACCTGCTCGGCCTCCGCGAGCGCCCCGTCCCCGTTCGCGGCGACGTCGCCGTCGACGCGGAACTCCTCGGTGAACTCCCCGTCGAGCCGGGTCCAGTTGACCGCCGTCACCGGCGCGTCGCTCTCGGTCGCCAGCCGGGCGACGGGGCACCCGCTCGGTCCGTGGACTGCCAGTTCGGCTCGCACGCCGGGCATGCGCGCGGCTAGGGATTTTCCCCATATAACTCCCCGGCGGCGTTCCCAGTTCCCGGGTTCGGCCCCGGCGGTCCCCAAGCGTTTGGGGTGCCCGGTTACCGCGGTGGCACCCCTACGTCCCGTCGATGAGCACCA
Organism: Halorientalis regularis; assembly: GCF_023698535.1. GTDB lineage: Archaea > Halobacteriota > Halobacteria > Halobacteriales > Haloarculaceae > Halorientalis > Halorientalis regularis. The sequence goes on along the minus strand of NZ_JALJCL010000007.1, from coordinate 193,750 downwards.
CCACCAGCCGGCTGTTCGGTCGCGGCGTCGAACCGACGGTGCACTCGCTCTCGCGGGCGGCGCTGGTGAGCGTCGCCGCCCTCTTCCTCGGGCTCCGGGTCGCGGGAGCGACGGTACCGATAGCGACTCAGGCCGCCGTCTACCTCCTCGGGATGGTGGCCCTGAACCTGCCCCACGGCGGGTACGAACACTTCGCGAACCTCCGGCGGCGCACCGCGACCTTCCGGTTGTGGTACGTCGCCGCCTACCTCGCGCTGGCCGCTGCCTTCGTCGGACTGTTCCTGATCGCGCCGGTCGCCGGCCTCGCGCTGGCGATCCTCGTCGCCGTCCTCAAAGGCGGCGGTGGCGACCTGCACGTCCTCGCGGCGACGACCGGGACCGGCCACCTCCGGACCCGCGGCCAGCGCGTCCTGGCCGTTCTCGCCCGCGGCGGTGCCGTGATGGCCGTCCCCGTCCTCGCCTTCCCCGACACCTTCCGTGCGTTCAGCGGCCTGATGGTCTCGATGGTCGACCCGGCGGCGATGGGGGCCATCGCCCCCCACTTCGGGCTGACCCGCCCAGTGATCGGGCTCGGGTACGCCGGTGTCGTCGCCGCCCACCTCGGTCTCGGGTACCTGCGCCGGCCGGACACTGGTGCCTGGCTGGCCGACGCCACCGAGACCATCCTCCTGATCGGGTACTTCGCCGTCGTCCCCGTGATCGTGGCCGTCGGACTGTACTTCCCGCTGTGGTACTCCGCCAGGCAGGTCGCCCGGGAACTGGCCGTCGACGCCGCGCCCGAGACGGGCGGCCGGGACCTGCTCGGGGGCCGGACCGCGAGCGTCGGCGAGGTGGCGCTCCGGGCCTGGGTCGCGCTGGTCGCCGGCGCGCTCGCGACGGCCGCCGTCGCCGTGGCGTTCTGGATGCTGGTTCCGACGCCGCTCCCGACCGACTCCTGGCTGTTCGGCGGCGTCGCGTTCTGGAGCGTGTTCATCAGCGTGATCGCGCTCCCACACGTCGTGGTCGGGGGTCTCCTCGACCGGACGCGGGGCATCTGGCACGTCCCCTGAGAGCGGGCCCAGCGAGCGCCCGGGCCCGTGGGCGCTCGCGGACTACCGACCCGCGGCGTCCGGAAAGTCGAGGTTCAAGCGCCCGTCGAGCCTGTAGTCGCTCGCCAGCACACCCCCACCGTCGAGTTCGACGGTCGCGTCGATCGAAAGGGTACCCTCGGCCTCCGGGTGGGGGTCGACCAGCAGGCCCAGCGTGCTGATCGTCTCGTCGGCCAGATCGTCCAGGTCCGTGATCTCGACGCGCTGACCCCGTTCCCCGTCCGGGACCGAGAGCGCGACCTCGGGCGGCGGCGAGCTGTCGCCAGAGACCGGCGACGCGACGGCCACCGTCGCGGGGGCGTCCCGAGGTGGCATCCACACCCGGAGCGTGATCGCCTCCACGAGAGTCCCGTCCCGGTGCCAGATCTCGAACGGGAGGCGGATCGTCCCGTCGTCGACGCGCCCGTCGACGCCGACGGTGGCGATCTCCTCGCCGTCCGCGGTGAAACTGAGGTACTTCCGCTGGCTGGACTCACCGTCGACCGTCGGATCGGAGAGCGTCCGTGCCTTCCCCGGTGCGCTACAGCCCGCTGTCGCGACCACGCCGACACTGGCCGTGAGGCCGAGGAACGTGCGTCTGTCCATGTCGGTACTATATCACCACGTATGAAACTACCAGCGATGGGTCAAGTCGGCGTTTGAGTAACTTTTCGCGCCGAGTGGTTCGCGCCTGTGGGGCGAACCCGAGGCGAAAAAAGGTGGGGTGCTATTGGAAGGTCCGGCTGACCGTGTCCTCGTCGACGGCGGGCTCGGCGGTGTCGAAGCGTTCTTCGATCTCGTCGTAGCGCTCGCGGGTCTCGTCGTCGATGCTGGGGCCGACTTCGTCGAGCGCGTTCTCGAAGTGGCCCATCGTCACGCGGACGTTGCCCACGCTCTCGCCGACCTCTTCGGGGGAGACGCTGTTGATGAACGCCCGGGAGGCGGCCATGGAGGCCTCGCGGGTCAGCGCCTCGATGTCGGCACCGACGTAGCCCTCCGTCTTGCGGGCCAGCTTGTCCAGGTCCACGTCGTCGGCCAGGGGTTTGTTGCGGGTGTGGACTTCCAGGATCTTCCGGCGGCCGTCCTCGTCCGGGACGGGGACGTGGACGTGGCGGTCCAGCCGGCCCGGCCGCAGCAGCGCCGAGTCGATCAGGTCGGGCCGGTTGGAGGTCGCGATGACGACCACGTCCTCCAGGGACTCGATGCCGTCCAGTTCCGTGAGCAGTTGGGAGACGACCCGTTCGCCGACGCCGGAGTCGCCGGAGTTGCGGCCCCGCTCGCCCGCGATGGCGTCGATCTCGTCGAAGAAGATCACGGTCGGTGCGTTCGACCGGGCCTTCTCGAAGATCTCGCGGACGCCCTTCTCGGACTCCCCGACGTACTTGTTCAGCAGTTCGGGGCCTTTCACCGAGATGAAGTTCGACTGGGCCTCGTTGGCGACGGCCTTCGCGAGCAGGGTCTTCCCCGTGCCCGGCGGGCCGTACATGAGGACGCCCTTCGCGGCCTGCATGTCCAGTTCCTCGAACACCTCGGGGTACTCCAGCGGCCACTGGATGGTCTCGCGGAGCCGTTCCTTGGTGTCTCCGAGGCCGCCCACGTCGTCCCAGCTGGTATCGGGCACTTCGACGAACACTTCACGGAGCGCGGAGGGTTCGATTCCCTTCAGCGCGTCCTTGAAGTCGCTCTCGGTGACCTGCAACCGCTCCAGGACTTCGGCGTCGATCTGATCCGATTCCAGATCGAGTTCCGGGCGGATGCGCCGGAGCGCGTTCATCGCCGACTCCTTGGTCAGCGATTCGAGGTCAGCGCCGACGAACCCGTGGGTGTTCTCGGCGTACTGGTCGAGGTCGATCCCGTCGGTCAAGGGCATCCCGCGGGTGTGGACCTGCAGGATCTCCTTGCGGCCGTCCTTGTCCGGGACGCCGATCTCGATCTCGCGGTCGAAGCGACCGCCACGGCGAAGTGCGGGGTCGATGCTGTCGACCCGGTTGGTCGCGCCGATGACGACCACGTCGTTGCGCTCGTCGAGGCCGTCCATCAGCGAGAGGAGCTGGGCGACGACCCGGCGCTCCACGTCACCGGAGGTCTCGCCGCGCTTGGGCGCGATGGAGTCGATCTCGTCGATGAAGACGATGGCCGGTGAGTTCTCCTCGGCCTCCTCGAACACCTCACGGAGTTGCTCCTCGGACTCCCCGTAGTACTTCGACATGATCTCGGGGCCCGAGATGTTCGTGAAGTACGCGTCGATCTCGTTGGCGACGGCTTTCGCCATCAGGGTCTTCCCGGTACCCGGCGGGCCGTGGAGGAGGACGCCTTTCGGCGGCTCGATGCCCAGCTGCTGGAACAGCTCGGGGTGGCGCATCGGGAGTTCGATCATCTCCCGGACCTGTTCGAGTTCGTCGTCGAGGCCGCCGATGTCCTCGTAGGTGACGTTGGGCGTCTCCTGGCTGGCGGCACCGCCCGCACCGCGTTCACCGGCGATCTGCTCGGCGGGCTTCTCGCTCACCTGGATGTCCGTCGAGTCGGTGACCACGACCGTCCCGGACGGGTCGGTCTCGGCGATCTTCAGCGGGATCTTCTGGCCCGACATCGAGGACAGCGGACCCAACCCGAGCGAGAACGGGACCGTCTGCCCCGTGGTCACGGCCTGGCCCGAGAGTTTGTTCCGGATGTGCGGGCCGACGTTGCCCCGGACCCGGAGGTTCTGGGGGAGCGCGACCGTGATGGAGGTCGCGGGCTGGACGTCTGCGTCCTCGACCTCGACGGAGTCGTCGATGCCGACGTTGGCCTCCTGGCGGAGCTGGCCGTCGATTCGCACGACGCCCTTGCCCTCGTCTTCGGGATAACCGGGCCAGACACGAGCGACCGCGCGGCCGCTCTCTTGCCCTTCGATGACGATGTAGTCGCCGTTCTCGACGCCCATCTCGGACATTGCGGCACGGTCGATGGCCGCGAGTCCGCGACCCGCGTCCTTCTGTTTCAGGGGCTTGACGGTGAGTCTCATGCGTTCACCTCGACAGTGAGGACGCCGTTTTTGATAAACGCTTGCGCGTCCTCACCGCTCTCGACGTCGAACTCGTACTGCTCGTCGTCGGCGACGACGATTGCCGTGTCACCGACTACGTCCACGCTCGCGTCACGCCCGACACCCACGTCGGCAACGAACACGACCGCACCGTCGTCGTACTCGCGACGACCGACGGGGCCTTCCGCCGCTCTGAACTGCTCTTGACCATTCATACTAACTCTAAGTTAGTCGCCATAGTAGATAAATCCTTTGTCGGGAAAACGGCAAAGGGCGTCGGGGTACTGTCTGAACGGCTGTGTTGCGGTTCAGCCCGAGGTGTGGATCAGGATCTCTCGCTGGGGTTTAAATCCCTGTCGGGAGAAGCGGTCGTCATGGCGACGGTGACACACGACGGTCGCGGGACGGCGTACTGGAGCGACGAGTCGACGGGCGGGCCGGTCGTCCTGTTCGTCCACGGGAGTGGCCAGCGCCACGACGTGTGGCGCAACCAGACCGGCAGCGACGGCTACACCGCAGTCACCGTGGACCTCAGTGGCCACGGCGAGTCCGAGGACGTGGCCACCGAAGCCGGCCCGGAGACGATGGCGGCATACGTCGCGGACGTGGCCGCGGTCGCTCGCGAGGTCGACGCCGACGTGATCGCGGGCCACTCGCTGGGCGGTGCGGTCGTCCAGACGCTCGTGTTGGAGGACGCCTACGACCCCGAGGCTGTCGTCCTCGCCGGCACTGGTGCCAAACTCGGCATCGGCGAGGACGTTGGCGCACTGCTGGGCGAGGACGTGGAACCGATCCTCCAGTTCATGCGGTCGGCAAACGTCCTGTTCGAGGACACCGACCACCCCGCCGCGGGGCCGACCGACGACCTCATGCGCGAGGTCGGCATCGAGATGTTGCGACGGGACCTCTCAACCTGTGACACCTTCGACGTGCGGGACCGACTGGACGAGATCACCGTTCCGGCGCTCTGTATCGTCGGCGACAACGACTCGCTGACCCCGCCGACGTTCTCGGAGTATCTCGTGGACAATCTCCCGAACGCCGAGTACGCCGAGGTCCCCGGCACGAGTCACATGGCGATGCTCGAAAATTCCGAGGCGTTCAACGACGGACTGGACGAATTTCTGGCCGACCTCTAATCTGCGACTCAGTACAGGTCGTCGACGTCTTCCTCGTAGTGGCTGTGTTCTTCGGCCGGGAACTCGCCGGACTCGACGGCGTCTTTGTACCCCGAGATAGCGTCCTGCATCTCCCCGCGCACGTCGCCGAAGGCCTTCGAGAAGGGAGCCACGCCTTCGCTCAGCCCGATCACTTCGTCGACGGTGAGGACCTGCCCGTCACACTCCGGACCCGCACCGATGCCGATGGTCGGGATGTCGAGGGCCTCCGAGACGGCCGCGCCGACGTTGGCCGGGACGTGTTCGAGGACGAGCGAGAACGCGCCCGCATCCTCGTGGCGTTCGGCCAGGTCCACGATCCGCCGGGCCGCCTCCTCGTCGGTCCCCTGCCGGAACAGGCCGGTCTCGTTCTCGCGCTGGGGCGTCAACCCGAGGTGGGCCTGGACGGGCACGCCGATCCGTGTGAGCCGACGCGTCAACTCGACGGTGTGGGGGCCGGATTCGAGTTTCACACCGTCGGCGTCGGCCTCTTTGAGCATCCGGCCGCAGTTCTCGACGGCCTCGTCCTCGTCGGCACCGAACGAGAGGAACGGCATATCAGCGAGTACCATCGCGTCTTGGGCGGCGCGCGCGACGGCGGCGGTGGCGCTCTCGATCTCGTCGACGGTGACGGGAAGCGTCGACTCGTAGCCCAGTCGGAGGTTCCCGATGGAGTCACCCACGAGGATCATGTCGACGCCGGCCGCATCGACCAGTTCGGCCGTCGGGGCGTCGTAGGCGGTCAGCATCGTGATCGGCTCCTCGCCCGCTTTCTCCCGGATGTCCTTCGCTCGCATACCTTCGAGTCGGTCGGCCGGGCCCCTAAACGTGTCCGATACTGGCAACGCGGGACCGACAGAGGCATATTCGGACCGTCCGGAGGGCCGGACGTGCCCATCGACCGCGAACCGGACGAAACAACCGACCCAGAGGGGGTCGACTACGGCTGGGTGATGCAGGTGACTTTCGTCACGACCATCGTCGTCGGCGCGCCACTGGTCGCCATGCTCGCGGTCGTCGTCGAACTGCAGACCTGGGCGGCCCGCGCGAACTTCGCCATCCGGGTCGGTGCCGTCGTCTGGTTCTGTACCGCCGTCGCGGTCTACCTCTATGCGCGCCGCGAGCAGACGTAGCCGTCTCCCGAGCGTGGACTTCCGAGGGACGCGAGTCGACCCGGTGTCGTGTCGAGTCTGCTGCGAGAGCGCTCGAACGGCCCCTCCGCGGAACTCCCCCTGCTCAGTTTTCCCCCGACTCCTCGGTCTCGCGTTCGTGCACCCAGACCGTCGAAATCCGGGCCCCGTCGACGCTCGTCACCTCGACCACGTGCCCGTCGACCTCGATGCTGTCCTCGCGTTCCGGTGCACGGTCGAGCTGTTCGAGTACCAGTCCGCCGATGGTTTCGACCTCGTCACTCCTGAAGTCACCCGCGATCACGTGGTTGATCTTCGACAGCGGGACGCCGCCGTCGACCTCGTACCCGTCCTCGTCGTGCGGGCGAATCGACGGTTCACGCTCGTCCGTATCGAACTCGTCCCGGAGGTCGCCGACGAGTGCCTCGACGACGTCTTCGACCGTCGCGACACCCTCGAACGCGCCCCACTCGTCGATGACCGCGACCATCTGTTGTTGCTCTTCCCGGAACTGCCGCAGGAGATCGCTCAGTGCCATCGTCTCGGGGACGATGACGATGTCGCGGGCGATGTCGCCCACCGACCCGGCGTCATCGTCCTCGACTTCGGCCCGGAGCACGTCCTTGACGTCCACGAACCCGGCCACCTGGTCGCCGTCGTCGGCATCGAGAACCGGATATCGCGTGTGGCCGGCCTCGAGAACGATCGACTGGAGGTCGGAGAGCGAGGCGTCCGCCGGAACGCTCACTACGTCGGGTCGTGGTACCATGACCTCCCGCACCACGATGTCGTCGAGATCGAAGACCCGCTCGATCATCTGCACTTCCGTCGTGTCGATGTCCCCTTCCTCGCCGGATCGAGTCAGGACCCGAAGGAGCTCCCGCTCGCCGAGCGTCTCGTCGGTCTCGGACGCGGGTGGCACGCCGAGCGCCCGGGTGAACGCGTTGGCGGCCCCGTTGAACACGACGATTCCCGGGTAGAGGATGTAGTAGAAGAACTTCATCGGCGGGGCGAGAAACAGGGAGAGTCGCTCGGTCTGGGAGATCGCGATCGTCTTCGGCGCGAGTTCACCGAAGACGACGTGGAGGAACGTGATGAGCGTGAAGCCGATCGCGAAGGCGACCAGATGGATGAGGTTCGACGGGAGAACCGACGCCAGCACGGGCTCGATGAGCGACGCCACGGCCGGTTCCCCGACCCACCCCAGGCCGAGCGAGGCGATGGTGATGCCGAGTTGCGTCGTCGCGAGATAGTCGTCGAGATTCGTCATCACTTCCTGGAGGGTCCCCGAACCGGTGGCTCCCTCCTCAACGAGCTGTTCGACCGACGTCCCCCGTATCCGGACGAAGGCGAACTCCGCGGCGACGAAGAAGCCGTTGAGTATCACGAGCGCCAGCGCAACGACGACCTGCGCCAGCGAGAGCGCGACGTTTACCATCGGTGGGGCCCGAAGTGGCGGTTGCTCGATTGTCGTGTGTCCATATCACCGCGTCTCGTTCCACCTACTAAACTTATGTAATGCGACGACGGACCACGCTTCGCCGACCGTCCGCTGGACTCCCGCCGTATCACCCATCCTAATTCCAGCAGCCAGCGACGATGCCTCGATCGGCGGGTGTCGGCTAGCGCTCTAGCTCACGCACGTACACGTAGTCCGTGCCCGCCCGTCGAGCCGTCTTCTCGTCGCGTTCGGAGTCGCCGACGAACAGCGTTCGCTCGGGCGCTGCACCGAGTCCCTCGACGGTCCGCAGGAGCGGTTCGGGATGTGGCTTCTCGGTCGCCACGGAGTCGCGCCCGACGATCACGTCGACGTGTCCGTCGAGGCCGTAGGTCTCCAGGGCGATCCGGCAGGCCGACTCGGCGTTCAGTGAACAGACGCCGACCGGCTGGTCAGCAGGGACCGTCCGTGCCGGCGGGAGTCGCCGCGACGCGCGCGCCCCTTCCCGCTCGAACTCGGCGATAGTCTCGTCGACCAGTCGCCGATACCCCGCCTCCTCGGACAGTTCGAGCAGCGTCCAGAGGTCCGCGCCGTCCACGTCGACGCCGCGGGGGCGCAGAACCGCGGCGACCTCTTCCCGCACTTCTTCCCAGTCCACGTCGAGGTGGACCAGCGTCCCGTCGAGGTCGTAGACCAGCGCGTCGTACTCCTGGATCACGGCCACGAGTAGGATCGGCCCGAAAATAGCCCCTTCGGTGATCGGTCACCCTGTCACGCCAGAACCCTTTCAGCCAGCCCACACGAACCGGGAATCCGAGGCCATGAACGAGTCCAACGCGAACGTTCTCCGCATCTGGTTCGTCTGGGAGGTCGGTCTCCTCCTCGTGCTGTTCGGTGTCGTCGCGGCGACGTTCGTCGGGATCGAGACGCCCGCCTCGCCGTACGACCGGGCGCTCAGACTGGGGGCGCTCGCGTTCCTGACCGTCGAACTGCTGATCCCGCTGTGGGTGTATCTCGACCTGCGTGGTCGTGAAGACGTGGGCGAGATCTGGCTGCACGTCTCGGCGATGCCCGTGGTCAACCTCTTCGGCTTGCTCGGGTACGTCGAAGCCCGCAATCGAAAGCGCGATTAGTTCAGTTCCTCGGCGATGACGCGCTTCTGGATCTCGGTGGTCCCCTCGTAAATCGTCGTCACCTTGGCGTCCCGGTAGAACCGCTCCACGTCGTAGTCTTTGGTGTACCCGTACCCGCCGTGGATCTGGACGGCCTCGTTGGTCACGTCGACGGCCCCCTCACTGGCGAAGTACTTCGCCATGCTCGCCGCGCCGCGCACGCTCTCGCCCGCGTCGGCACGCCGCGCGGCGTCCAGCGTCAACAGCCGACCGGCCTGCACCGTCGTCTGCATCTCCGCGAGTTTGTGCTGGATCGCCTGGAAGTCGCCGATGGGCTGGCCGAACTGCTCGCGCTCGTCGGCATACTCGACGGCGGCGTCGAGCGCCGCCTGCCCGAGACCGACCGACTGGGCAGCGATACCGATGCGCCCGCCAGTCAGGATCGACAGCGCGGCCGACAGTCCGTGGCCTTCCTCGGTCAGCCGGTACTCCGCCGGAATCCGCGCGCCGTCGAATTCCAGCGTCGTCGTGTCGCTCGCTCGCAGTCCGAGTTTGTCCTCCTTCTTCCCGACTCCCAGCCCGTCGGTGTCTTTCGGGACGAGAAACTGCGTGACACTCGACGGGTCCTCGCGGTCGGTCTTGGCGAACAGCACGACGACGCCCGAGCGCTCGCCGTTGGTGATCCACTGTTTGGTGCCGTCGATGACGTACTCGTCGCCGTCGCGGCGGGCCTCGGTCGTCATCTCGGCGGGGTTCGACCCCGCGTCGGGTTCTGAGAGCGCGAACGCGCCGACGGGTCGGCCGTCGACCATTTCGGGGAGCCACGCCTCGTGGAGCGACTCGTCGCCGAACTCGCGGATGCAGGAGGTCGCCAGACAGTGAACGGAGAGTGCGGTGGCGACCGCGAGCGCGCCGTAGGCGACGGCCTCGTTGACGAGGGCGTAGGTCACGCGATCGGCGTCGTACCCGCCGTACTCTTCCGGAACTGTGAGTCCGGTCAGGTCGAGGTCGGCCATTCCGTCCCACACGTCTTCGGGGAACTCGCCGGTCTCGTCGGCCTCACTGGCGACCGGGCGGATCTCGTCCTCGGCGAACGCCTGGACGCTGTCGCGGATCGCTTCCTGTTCGGGCGAGAGGTGCATGGCGCTAGCTGGTAGGCACGGAACAAAAACGAACGGGGCCGAGAATCGAGCGCCTGGTCAGGATTCTGCGAGTTCCACGCCGAGCCTGTCTTCGAGTTTGGAGATGACGGAGCCGCCGACGCCGGCCTGGGTGGCACGGCCCTGCTCGACGGCCAGCAGGTCGGCCTGATCGATGCCGAGTTCGTCGGCGAGTTCTTCGAGCTGGAGGCCAGCGTCCTGGCGCGCGTCGGTGAGCCGCTTGCCGTAATCGGTGACGAGGTAGGGCAACTGGTCGTCCTCGTAGTCGGTGCCTTCCTCCTCCCAGTGAGTCGGGTCGCCTTTGCGTGCGTCGTCGATGCGGGCGGCGTTCTGGGCCGCGCGGCGCTTGCGGTCGCTGTCGCTCCTGCTGTCGTCGTCGTCGGAACTACTGGTCGCGTCGTCGCCGTGCTGTGCGCAGTCCGCACAGACTTCGAGCTGGGCTCCGGCGACGTTTGCCGTCCGGAGGTCGGCGTCCTCCGTACCGCAGAGTTCGCAGCTCCCGCCGGCGTTTCCGCCCGCGCCGCCGGTCGAGTATTTGGCCATACGGGCGGTAATAGCTGCCCCGTATTTGAAAGGTCCGTTTCCGACACCACTGCTACCCCGGCATCACTCCCACCCGGTGATCCGATCCGACCGGTTCGCCGTCGGCAAACGAAAGCCCTTTTATCCGGCCACGGATACCGATGGAGTGCAGATAGATACACAGTGCGTGGGTAGCCAAGCCAGGCCAACGGCGCAGCGTTGAGGGCGCTGTCCCGTAGGGGTCCGCCGGTTCAAATCCGGTCCCACGCACTATCGACCGCACAAAACCTGCGCGGTCCGATGTGCACGGTCGGATTTGAATCAGGGAGCGTCTCTGACGCGACCGTGGTTCAAATCCGGTCCCACGCACTATCGACCGCACAAAACCTGCGCGGTCCGATGTGCACGGTCGGATTTGAATCAGGGAGCGTCTCTGACGCGACCGTGGTTCAAATCCGGTCCCACGCACTCATCCCGCGGGCGATGCCCGCGACCCGAGTGCAGGTGCATTCCCTTGGGACTGCACCCACGCATAATTCCTTTCCAAGTGCAATACAGGAGCCTCAGCACCGGAGGTCGTCGATAGGCGTGGTATCGAATTCTGCAGCGGCGTCGCTCCCTGGTTTACCATGCAGGATTCGAGAATTGGGGTGGCGTACAACGAGCGGTTCTTGCATGGGGGGTCACGGCCCGTGAGTGGGGAGACTCCGAGTTTCGTCCCTCCGTGAGACGGGGACCCCGACGTGTGGTACGTGACCGATTTCGACCCGCCGGTTGAATCAGCGAGCGGACAGGTGGTCGGGGTACTGGCAACGGTGAGCGAGAGCGGGCCGACCGAGCTACCAGTCCTTGCCGACACCATCGATCCGGACGCGCTCGACACGCTGTATACCAGTGCACGCACCACCGATCACGACCTGACCGTCTGCTTCAGGTACGCCGACCACGTCGTCTGCCCCCGGAGCGACGGGAGTATCGCGTGCCGTCCGGCTGGCGGCAGTGACTTCGAGTGAGCAGGCCCGGAATCGAAGATTCCCGTGTATCCGGGGTCTCATGCTCGATTCTGTATTGGTCGAGTGAGTCCCACCACGAACGGCGGCGAGTGACTCACTCCCCAGCTTCGTCCTCGTCGATGCCCGGGATGTCCGGCACGTCCCGGTCGCCCGAGGCGTCCATCTCGGTCACCTTGATCGTGCCCGACACGTCCGAAAAGTTCTCTTCGAGGTCGGACATGTCGACGCCGACCTGTTCGCGGCGGTCGTCGAGGCGTCGTTTGATCTTGGCGTATTCGTCGCTGGCTTCCAGTTCCGCGCTGGATTTCTCCTTTTCGAGTGTGGCTTTCTTCGAGACCAGCGCCAGGAACCGGCGGAAGTCGTCGTCGTAGGTCGCCCGCTCCAGCATCTCGCTGACGACTTCGTTGAGTTCCTCGCGCTCGATTGGCTTGACGAGGTACTCGTCGAAACCCATGTCGATGATGTCGAAGTCCGGGTCGACCGCGGTCAGCATGACGACCCGGCAGTCGAGCTGGCGGGACTCGATCTCTTCGAGGACGGCGTCACCGGATACTTCCGGCATCCGCCGGTCCAGCAACACCACGTCGACGGTCTCGTCGAGTTCGCCGAGCGCCTCTTTCCCGTCGTAGGCTGTCCGGACGTCGTACTCGTCCGACAGAAACGCCGTATACGTGTTCGCGATAGCCCTGTTGTCGTCCACGACGAGGACGACTGGAGATCCCTGACTCATCGCTCAATCACGCCGTACTGGCAGGCACCCGACAACACCACGGATTCGCGAACCATTCTTGTTCTTGGTATGACCGCAAGTCAAGAAATAGATTGGGGGAGATACGCGGTCCAAAGAAGGACTTGTTTCGGTGAAGCGGTAAATATCACTGAATCCTCTCTGATGTTTCCGGAACTGCGGTCCCCCTCGTGACTGGTTACGGTCCGACCCCGAGCCGATTTTGGCACCGGCGATTATCAGAATAGATAATAGCACAGGTACGTTTATTATCCACCTCCACAGAAGTAGATGTGCTGGCACAGTGGTGGCATGCTGATCCCACCACCTACCCACCCCACCCACCCACCCTACTTTCACCCCACCCCTCGTTCCCCCCACCCACCCCACACATCCCCTCCCTCACTCTTTCACTCTCGTCGAGTTGCAACCGTCGCGTTCGCTGATCGTATCGCTGGTCTTTATCAACCCCGCTCCTAACGGCTCTGTATGGGTAGTGAGCAGTTGACACGGCGACGGTTGCTGGCCGCGGCGACCGGCGTCGCTGCCGGTGTTGCCGGCTGTAACACCCCGCGATCGGGGACACCGGATTCGGGAAACGTCTCGAACCCGAAGGCGACGGAGTTGCTCAATTCGACGCCGGAATCGCAGTCGGTCTACACCGACGTGTACAGACAGACGATCGACTCGGTCGTCCTGATCCGCGTCTACGCGGACTCCCGGGGCCGAGTGGGCGAAGGGTCGGGATTCGTCTACGACGACGGCCGGTACATCGTCACGAACGAACACGTCGTGACCGACACGAGAGGCGCTATCTTCGAACCGGGGACCATCTTCGACGATATTCGTGTCCAGTTCACCGACGGCCAGTGGCGCACCGCCGAAGTCGTCGGCACCGACGCCTACAGCGACCTCGCCGTCCTCGAGGTCCCGGACGTCCCTGCCTCGGCGACACCGCTATCGCTCATCGGCGGCGAAGTCGCCATCGGCCAGCCGGTTATCGCGATTGGAAATCCGCTCGGCTACACCGGGTCGATGACCACGGGCGTAGTCAGCGGGGTGGACCGCTCTCTGCCCGCGCGCAACAACTTCCGCATCCCGGACGCGATCCAGACGGACGCGCCGGTCAACCCCGGTAACAGCGGCGGCCCGCTGGTGACGCTCGACGGGGAAGTCGCGGGCGTCATCAACTCGGGCGGCGGCGACAACATCGGCTTCGCCATCTCGGCCGCGCTAACCAACCGTGTCGTCCCGTCGCTGATCGAGACCGGTGACTACCAGCACTCGTTCATGGGTGTCAGCCTCACCAGCGTCACGCCACTGATCGCCGAGGCCGAGGGTCTCTCCGACGCCGACGGTGTGTACATCGCCGACGTGCGCCCGGACAGCCCCTCTAGCGGCGTCCTCCAAGGATCGAGCGGAAACACGACCATCGACGGCGTTCGGGTCCCGACCGGCGGCGACGTGGTCGTCGGGATGGGCGGGCAGACGATCCGGAGCCAGGAGGAACTCTCGACCTACCTCGCGCTGGTGACCAGTCCGGATGACACGATCCCCGTCGAACTCATCCGCGACGGGCGACGGATGACCGTCCAGCTCACGCTCGGCGAGCGACCCGCGCCGTACGCCTGAGCCGGGTCACGGCCGACCGCCCGCCGCGAACGGAAACGCACATTCCTGTTCGGACGCTATTCTCGGCCATGGAACTGCGCGCGCGAGACCGTGTCCCCGAGTTGACCGGCCTGCTGACCGTCGTGGCGCTCGCGCTGGTGTTCGGTGCCGTCCTCGGCGTGATCCCCCGGGCCGCGCTCCCCGTGGCCCCCGAGTGGTTTCTCGCAGCGATTCCCCACATCAACGCCGTCGTGAGCGTGCTCGCCATCGTCGTTATCCTCGCTGGCTGGCGCGCCATCCGCCAGGGCCAGGTGACGCGCCACCGCAACGCGATGCTGGCCGCCCTCGTGCTCTTTGCCACCTTCCTCGTGCTCTACCTCTACCGCGTGAGCCTCGAAGGCCCCACCGACTTCCCGGGCCCGACCGCGGTCGAGCAGTTCGTCTACTTCCCGATCCTCGGCATCCACATCCTGCTCGCCATCGTCTGTATCCCCCTGCTGTTCTACGTCCTCCTGCTGGCGTTGACCCGCTCGACGGGCGAGATTCCGACGACCAACCACCCCCGCGTCGGCCGCGTCGCCGCGACGCTGTGGCTCGTCTCGTTCGCTCTTGGGACCGTCGTCTACCTGCTGTTATACGTCTTGTACTGAAAGTCGGAGGCCTCGTTACGCTCACCCTCCCGACTCACGGCTCCCGCTGGTCACCGTTCGTCCATTCGCCGGCTCTCCCGTTCGGTCGAGCCGGCCGTCAGTCGTCCGCGCTCGCAGTCGTCCCGATGGCGGGCCGGTCGACCTCGCGGTCCTTGGCCTCGCCGTCGATGTCGTAGGGGTACTCCCCGGTGACACAGCCGAGACAGAGGTCGGCTTTGGACTTCGAGAGCGCGCCAGCCACGGCGTCGATAGAGAGATAGGCCAGCGAATCGGCTCCGATCTCGTCGCGGATGTCCGCGACCGACTGATCGGCCGCGATCAACTCCTCGCGGGAGGCCATGTCGATCCCCATGTAACACGGGGCGACGATGGGCGGCGCACCGATCCGGACGTGGACTTCCTCCGCGCCGGCGTCGTAGAGCAACTGCACGAGCTGGTTGGAGGTCGTCCCCCGGACGATGGAGTCGTCGATCAGCGTCACGGTCTTGTCCTCGACCGTCGACTTGATCGGGTTGAGCTTCAGTCGCACCGCCCGCTCGCGCTCGTCCTGAGTCGGCATGATGAAGGTTCGGCCGACGTAGCGGTTCTTCATCAGCCCCTCGGCGAACTCGACGCCGTCGGCGTCGTCGTCCTCGTTGGCCGCCTCGGCGTAGCCCGAAGCGAACGCCCGCCCGGAGTCGGGGACGGGCATCACCACGTCGGAGTCGATGCCGCTCTCGTCCCAGAGCGCGCGCCCGAGATCCCGGCGCACCTCGTAGACGAGTTCGTCGTCGATAACGGAGTCCGGTCGCGCGAAGTAGACGTGTTCGAAGAAGCAGTGAGCCGTGTTCTCGGGCTGGACGAGCTGATACGTGTCGTAGCCCGTGCCGTCGGCGTGGAGGACGACGAGTTCGCCCGGCCGCACGTCGCGTATCAACTCGCCGTCCAGCGTGTCGATGGCCGCCGACTCCGAGGCCAGCACGTAGCCATCTTCGAGTTCGCCGATACAGAGCGGCCGGTTCCCTTCGGGGTCGCGCACGCCCAGCACGGTGTCGTCGTGCATGATCGTCAGCGAGTACGACCCGTGGATCCGGCTCATCGTCCGCTTGACCGCGCGCACGAGGTCCTCTTCGAGGAGGTTGCGCGCCAGATCGTGAGCGATAACCTCCGTGTCGCCGTCGGAAGTAAAGGCGTGGCCCAGTTCCGCGAGCTGATCGCCCACCTCGTCTGCGTTGACGAGGTTGCCGTTGTGGCTCAGTCCGAGCGAGCCACTCTTGAACGAGACGGAAAAGGGCTGGGCACAGGAGGCGTTGACGCCCCCTGCGGTCGGGTATCTGACGTGCCCGATCCCGTGTGAGCCGTTCAGGTCTTCGAGGTCACCCTGCTGGAAGGCGTCGCCGACGAGCCCCATCTCGACGTGGGAGTGCTGTTGAAACCCGTCGTGGGTGACGATGCCGGCCGACTCTTGGCCGCGGTGCTGGAGGGCGTACAGAGAATAGTAGAGCGGGCGGGCGGCGTCTCGGTCTTCTAGCGATACGCCGACGACGCCGCACTTCTCGTGCATGGTGGATGGTGAGGTGTCCGTCCGTTACTCGCCCGACTTCTCCTGCCAGGCGTAGTCACGGCGCTTGGCGGATTTGCCGAAACCACAGGACGAACAGACTTTCTTTTTCGTGTGATACGACTTCTCGCCACACCGACGACACTTCGTGTGTGTCGTGGTGTTTTTCTTCCCCTGACTCGGGGTTCCTGCACCAGTCATGGGTTGATCGAGACCACGTTATCGCCGCGTATAATCGTTGTGTCTTCACCTTCCTCGATGACCAGGTTCATGTGCTGGTCGTAGCCGGTGAGCTCTCCCTCGTACATCTCGCCCCCTTTCAGTTGGACCGTCACACTCGAACCGAGTGCCGCTTCGAGGACATCCAGCGGTCGTCCACTCATACCGAAACCGGGTGCAGACGCACGTATAAACGTACCGCTATTCCAACGGCCGGAACGTGCCTCCGATCCGGTTTTCCAGCACTGACCGGTGGCTGCCTACGGCTCCACCGCGTAGGGGGCGAACTCCTCGGCCCGTTCCACGGCCGCCGCGACCACGTCGACGGCACCGGTCAGATCGCTCGTGTCGATTACTTCGACCGGCGTGTGCATGTACCGGGTCGGAATGCCGACGTTGACAGAGGGGATGCCGCCGCGCTGGACGAAGATGGAATTCGCGTCGGTCTTGGTGGTGTTGCTCGCCGCCTCCAGCTGGACCGGAACGTCCACCTCGTCCGCCACGGTCCGGAGCGCGTCGACCAGTTTCGGATGGTCCGGGAGCCCGCGCCGGATCGACGGCCCCTCGCCCAGTGCCACGTCCACGTCGCGCTTGGCGGCCAGCCCGGGCGTGTCCGTCGCGTGGGTCACGTCCACGACGACCGCGGCGTCCGGATCGAGGTCGAACCCGATCATCTGCGCGCCGTTGCCGCCGACCTCTTCCTGGACCGTGCTGACCGCCTTCACTGTCGCATCTACGTCGTTCTCGACCGCGTACCGGAGTACTTCCGCGGCGCTCCAGGTGCCCACGCGGTTGTCCATCGCGCGGCCGGTGAGCCGGGCCCCTTCGAGGGCTTCGACGCCGGAAGCGACGGTCAGGGGGTCACCAACGTCGACGAGTTCGCGCGCGTCGTCGCCGTCCTCCGCCCCGATGTCGACGTACTGCTCGGTGATCTCGGCCACCTCGTCGTCGTCGCCGTCGCGCAGGTGGATCGCCGTCTGGCCGATCACGCCCGAGACCGGGCCGTCGTCGGTGCGGATCGTGACCTGTTGCCCGCGGGAGACGGTCTTGTCCGTCCCGCCGACCCGCGAGAGGTGGAGAAAGCCGTCGTCGTCGATCCGGCGGACGACGAACCCGATCTCGTCGCCGTGCCCCGTCACCACGACGGTCGGTGCGTCGGGGTCGCCCTCGTGGACCGCGACGGCGTTGCCGTACGCGTCGGTTCGCACGTCGTCGGCCACGTCCGAGCAGTGATCGATCCAGACCCGTTGGGCGGCGGTCTCGAAGCCCGTCGGTGCGCCAGTCTCCAGCAATTCGAAGAGGAATTCTCGTCGTCGTCTGTCCATACCGTCCTCTGCACCGGCCCGAACATGAACCCGGCGACCGACTCGTGCGAGTCGGCCCCGTCGAGTCGACACCGAGGTATCTTCGTCGTCTCCCCAAACCGTAAGCCGGCTCGCGTGGAATCGTCAGTATGGCCGACATCACACTGTTCGAGCTCCACCTCGACGACGCAACGTTCTCCAACTCCGCACCCTTCGTCGGCGGCGAGGAGGGAGCCGAGGCCGACGACGCCGACGAGTCCGGTGGCGCGGCGGGGAAGCTGTTCATTCTGCTGGCGCTGGGTGCCATCGTCGGGTTGGCCTGGCTGGTCTCGCGGAGCGAAGTCGGCGAGGAGATCGAGATCGACGAGGAGGTCGAACTGCCGAGCTGACGAACCCCGTCCAAAGACTCCACGTTTCGGTTGGTCGCTAGACACCCGTCTCAGCCTTCGAGGCCGGCGTCCGCGAGCGAGTGCGTGTGGTGCCACACCGCGACCACTTCGTCCGTGTCGAACGTGAGGACACCGTCGGTTAGCTGAATCCGCACCCTCACATCCTCTATCGCCGACCTCGCTGACCACCTCTCTGCACTTCTGTACGGTATCGCCGCCTGATTTCGGCCCGTCTGGAGTCGACGTACATCCACGCCTTCGCCACCGCCTGACCGGCTGGCCGCCGTCGTCGATCAAAACTCGCGTTCTCTCAGTCCGGATATCTACTCGCCCGCAAGTTCTGTCGCTCCTACGGTGAAACCAACGACCCCGGACAGAGTCGTGGACACTTTCGGTTACACGTCTCCCGTAGTCCGTTCCCGTGCGCTCGAGCAACCAGCGCCCGACCACCGCTCGCGACACCGGACAGCGACTACCATCCGCCGATCGTGAGTATATTTTTTCGTTACCAAAAGGTAACCATGATCAGTTACGAAATCCCCTTTCCGTTACCTAGACTTTTCACGTCTCGACCCAAACCACGAAGTATGAGTTCAGATCAAGACCATCTCAGAGAGACGGACACGGAGAAGCGCTTCGAGTTCAAGAAAGAGGAGAACTCGGCTTTCGAGGCAGAGAAGGGCCTCACCGAGGAGACCATCCGTGTCATCAGTGAGGACAAGGACGAACCGCAGTGGATGCTCGACCGGCGACTCCGTGCGCTCGAGCAGTTCCAGGAGATGCCGATGCCCGACGACTGGCCGGGCGCGCCCGACCTGAGCGAGGTCGACGTCGACGAAATCGTTCCCTACATCCGCCCGGACATCGAGACGCGCGGGGGCGCCGAGAATTGGGAGGACCTCCCCGACGAGATCCAGGACACCTTCGACAAACTGGGCATTCCCGAGGCCGAAAAGAACGCCCTCTCGGGCGTGGGTGCCCAGTACGAATCGGAGATCGTCTACCAGAACATGCAGGAGCGCTGGGAGGAGAAAGGCGTCATCTTCTGTGACATGGACAAGGCCGTCCAGGAGCACGAAGAGATCGTCAAAGAGTACTTCATGACCAAGGCGGTGCCGCCCAGCGATAACAAGTTCGCGGCGCTGCACGGCGCGATCTGGTCGGGCGGGTCGTTCGTCTACGTCCCCGAAGACACAAACGTCGACATGCCCGTGCAGGCGTACTTCCGGATGAACTCCGACGGGATGGGCCAGTTCGAGCACACGCTGATCGTCGCCGAGGAGAACTCCGAAGTCCACTACATCGAGGGCTGTTCGGCGCCGAAGTACTCGGCGTTCAATCTGCACAGCGGCGGGGTCGAAGTGTTCGTCAAGGAGAACGCCCACGTCCAGTACTCGACGGTGCAGAACTGGTCGAAGAACACCTACAACCTCAACACCAAGCGCGCCATCGCTGAAAAGGACGCGACGATGGAGTGGGTGTCGGGGTCGATGGGGTCGAAGGCGACGATGCTGTACCCGTCGACGATCCTGAAGGGCCCGGGCGCGACGGACAACCACATCACGATCGCGATGGCTGGCGAAGGCCAGAACATCGACACCGGCGCGAAGGTCTACCACAACGCGCCGGACACGAAGTCGACTATCGAGTCCAAGTCGATCTCGAAAGACGGCGGCCGGACGAACTACCGCGGCCTGGTCCACATGGCAGACGGCGCGGAGAACTCCTCCACGTCGGTGGAGTGTGACGCGCTGATGTTCGACAACGAGTCGACCAGCGACACGATGCCGTACATGGAGATCCAGGAGAACAAGGTCGACGTGGCCCACGAGGCGACGGTCGGAAAGATCGGCGACGAGGACGTGTTCTACCTCGAATCACGTGGGCTGGACGACGACGACGCCAAGCAGATGATCGTCGCTGGCTTCATCGAACCGCTCACGGAGGAACTGCCCATCGAGTACGCGGTGGAAATGAACCGGCTCATCGAACTGGAGATGGAGGGCTCGCTCGGGTAGTGACCGGTCTCGACTGATCAAGTTTCAGAGGACACACGATGGCAATCGATCCAAAATTCGAGGAGAACCGCGACGTCGCCGACGAACACGAGGACCACCGAGTCTGGGGTCCGGTCGACGAACCGGAGCAACTGGGGATCCACGGCACGCACGTGGCCGTGGACTTCGACATCTGCATCGCCGACGGCGCGTGTCTGGAGGACTGCCCGGTCGACGTGTTCGAGTGGGTCGACACGCCCGACCACCCCGAGAGCGAGATCAAGGCCGACCCGGTCAAAGAGGAGCAGTGCATCGACTGCATGCTCTGTGTCGACGTTTGCCCGGTCGACGCCATCGACGTCGATCCGGGACGCGCGGGGCGACTCTAGCGTGTCCGGAGACCGATCGCCGATGCTGATACCACTACAATGCTACCGGTGCGGGACCCACTACGAGTACCTCGGGATGTCACCACATCCGGCCCGGTGTACGGCGTGTGGATCGTCGTGCGTTCCGCCTGCCGGCACACTCACCGTCGTAAACAGCGTCCACTGGGAGAGCGCCAACGGCCTCTCGAAAGTCTGGGTCCACGCAACCGACGAACGTGACCGTCCGTTCGAATTCGAGGTCGCCGCACACGGCACGCGCGGCAAACTGACCGCGATCAAAGTCGACGGCACGTCGGTCGATCCACAGCTGGACGAAACGTTCGAGCAACTTCCGCCGGCGGTCGCGGCCGAAATCGAACGCCGGGGAGTCGAAGACGTCGAAGCTGCGAAAATCGAGAACTCGAAACGATGACTGTAGACCGAACCACGGGACAGACGACCACGACGAGTATCGCGCCGCCGAATCACGAATCCGCCCGCCAGACCGGAGGTGTTCACTGACCCGATGAGCTCCGAGATCAGATTCACGGACTTCAAATCCGACAAGCAGCCCACGTGGTGTCCCGGATGCGGTGACTTCGGGACGATGAACGGCATGATGAAAGCGCTGGCCAACACCGGCAACTCCCCGGACGACACGTTCGTCGTCGCCGGGATCGGGTGTTCGGGGAAGATCGGCACCTACATGCACAGCTACGCGCTCCACGGTGTCCACGGTCGCGCACTGCCCGTGGGCATCGGGACGAAGCTGGCCAACCCCAACCTGGAAGTGATGGTCGCCGGCGGGGACGGCGACGGCTACTCGATCGGTGCGGGCCACTTCATCCACGCGGTGCGCCGGAACGTCGACATGACCTACGTCGTCATGGACAACCGCATCTACGGCCTGACCAAGGGCCAGGCCTCGCCGACCTCGCGTGAGGACTTCGAGACCGCGACCTCGCCCGACGGGCCGAAACAGCCTCCGGTCAACCCGCTGGCGCTGGCGCTGGCGGCGGGCGGGACGTTCATCGCCCAGTCCTTTAGCTCGGACTCCCAGCGCCACACCGAGATCGTTCAGAAAGCAGTCGAACACGACGGGTTCGGCTTCGTCAACGTCTACTCGCCGTGTGTCACGTTCAACGACGTGGACACCTACGACTACTTCCGGGACACCATCGTCGACCTCGGCGAGGCCGACCACGACCCCACCGACTACGACGACGCCAAGGGGAAGATTCTGGACGCCGACAAGGAGTACCAGGGCGTGATCTACCAGGACGAGGGCTCGGTGCCCTTCGACGAGCGTGAAGGGCTGACCGACTCCATGGCGGACATCCCCGACGGCGCGCCCGACGAGGCGATGGATCTCGTCCGGGAGTTCTACTGAATTCGACGAGCCACGATAATGTCACTTCAACAATCGGTCTCCGTCGAGAACGTCGTCGCGTCGACAGATGTGGGGCGAGAACTCGACCTCGAAAGCGTCGCGCTGGACCTGGACGGGGTTGATTACGACCCCGAAGCGTTTCCGGGCATCGTCTATCAGACGGACGAACCCGACGCGGTCGCACTCGTATTTCGGTCGGGGAAGGTCGTCTGTACTGGTGCGGCAAGCGTCGACGCAGCCCGTGATTGCGTCGAGATCCTCTTTACGGAGTTCGAGACACTCGAGATCCCGACACCGGAGGAGCCGTCGATCACGGTTCAGAACATCGTCTCATCCGGGGATCTCGGAGAGGCGCTAAATCTCAACGCCATCGCCATCGGGCTTGGCCTCCAGGCGGTCGAGTACGAACCTGAACAGTTTCCGGGGCTGGTCTACCGACTCGACGATCCGGACGTCGCGATGCTCCTGTTCGGATCGGGCAAGGTCGTCGTTACCGGCGGCACGGATCCGTCGGACGCACCTATGGCGCTGGAAACTATCGGTTCGGAGCTCGAATCACTCGGGTTGCTCGGGTGACCGGCTCGTGGTGGGCATCGGAGTTCGGCGCTGACGGTCAACACGACGACAAATGGCAGTCGGCGCCGGAGTCCACGGAGAGCCACTCCGTACGGGTGAGTCCCGACGGCCTTCGGGAGAAGACCTTTTTACCGGTCCCCTCTTGACCGGAGTATGGGTCTCTTTCGTAGCGTCCAGGCGGTCACGGGAGCCTCCGGAACGGGTCCGGTCGACTGGACCGCAGTCGCCGAGGCGGCCAAGGCGTCGACCGAGCCTGGTTCTATCGCACTCTCGACCGAGAAACAGGAGGGGTACGCCGACGACGTGCGCGAGGCGCGCGGCCGCATCCGGGAGGTCGCCGCCATCGACTTCGACGTGCCCGAGTCCATCGAAATACAGAACCGCCATCACTGGATCGACGCCAACATCGACACCTTCCGGCGCGTCATGGCCCCGCTGGGCGAGCAGGTCGGGCTGATTCCAGGCATGGCTCGCATGGTCAACACCGGCACGATGTCCATCGCGCTCGCCTTCCTCGGCAACAACGTCCTCGGGCAGTACGACCCCCTCTTGCTCGCCGAGAACGACGCCCACTCGCTGTACTTCGTCCACCCCAACATCAGCAAGGTGGCGACGATGCTCGACGTACCGGAGCCACGGTTCCGCCGCTGGATCGCGTTCCACGAGGTCTCCCACGCCGCAGAGTTCGGAGCCGCTCCGTGGCTCGCCGACCAGTTGGAGGCCGACCTCGAACGCGCGGTCGACGCCCTCGGCGAGGGCAGTCTCGACCGGGAGGCGCTGGGGAGTCTCGACACCACGATGACTGCCGTCGAGGGCTACGCAGAGCTCGTGATGGATCGGGCCTTCGACGGGGAGTATGCCGACCTGCGACGGAAACTCGACGAGCGCCGACAGGGGCGTGGCCCCGTCTCGCAACTCGTGCGCCGCCTGCTGGGGCTGGGCATGAAGCGTCGCCAGTACGAACGTGGCAAGCAGTTCTTCGAAGCCGTGGCCGACGAGCGCGGTGTCGAGGGTGCCTCGGCGGTCTGGGAGCGGCCCGAGAACCTGCCGACGGATACCGAACTCGACGACCCGGGCGCGTGGCTCGACCGCGTCCGCTGACTACTGGTTGCGCTTCTCCCTCGGTCGCTGGTCGCGCTCCTCGCTCTCGAAGCGCCGTTCCAGATGTCCTTCCGACTCCGACCCCCGCTCGGGGGCGTTCTGGTCGCGGAAGCTATCCGCGCTGGGAATGGCGAACTGCACGAGCAACGTGCCCGCAAAGAGCCCGCCCACGACGGCCCCAGCGAGGACGACAGGAGTTGGATCGCCCTGAAGCGTGATCAGCCCTGCCGACACGCCGACGAGGACGACGAATCCGATCTTCAGCCGCCGAGTGAACGACTGGCGTTCGTCGTTCGACACCGGGCCGACCATCAGATCTCACCCGCCGTGCTGACGTGCATCCCAACGAACTGCCAGTCCCCGGGCGCGTCCTCCGGCGCTCCCGCCCTGTCGCGGCGTTCGAGCGTCCCGCTCCAGCGCGTCTCGAATTCGTAGCGGATCTCTCGCTCGGTGTCGGTCCAGCTCATGTCCACCGCGTCGCTGAACCAGGCGTGGCGCTCCCGTTCGGTCGTTCGAAGGGCGGTACTCTCGACTGCCCAGTCGACGGTCGTCGCGGTCTGTTCGCGCAACCCCTGCCGTATCTCGTCGGTCCCGACCAGTCGCTCCGAGATACCGAATTTGACGACCGGGCCGTCGCCCGACTGCTCGTCGGCGAAGAAGGGGCCCAGCGGCTCACCGGCCCGGAGCGCGTCGTAGTACGACCGGATCGTGTCGGCGGCGTCCATGGCAGTGTGGTGGCGGTGCCCGGACTTCAGTTCCAGGTTTCGGGCTGGATGCCACCCCAGTCACAGCGACACGTCTATCAGCCAACTGATCACATACCCCCGCATGAGCAACTGGCCGAGCGGGGGTGGGTGGCGATGACCGGGGCCGTCCCTTCGTGGACCGACCGCCACCGCATCGCGGCCTTCCTGCTGATCACCACCCCGCGGGCATGGCCGTGCTGGCTCCCGGCGGCGTGCCCGACCCGTGGCTGACCTTCCTCACGGAGATCACCGGCGCGATTCCGCTGGTCGCACTCGTCGTTCTCGTGGTCCTGCTCTACGGCCGCGACACCCTCGCGAACCGTTCGGTCCCGGGGCCCGAGGTTCTCGGCCTCGGCTCGAGGGCCGACTCGACTGCCCAGTCTTCGGGCACGATCACTGGCGAGTGAGTCCGTTCGGCGGCCCCCGAAACTGCGACGCTGCGTCCGGCAGGGACGGCGAAACTTTCCGACAGACGATAGATTTAATTTAATCAGGTAGGTATAACGATGTGTGTACGATCTGACTGGATTCCAGCGTGATCTGCTGTACGTCATCGCCGGGTACGACGAACCGCACGGGCTCGCAATCAAGGACGCCCTCGAGGAGTACTACGAGGGCGAGATCCATCACGGCCGGCTCTACCCGAACCTCGACACCCTTGTCGAGAAAGGCCTCGTCGAGAAAGGGAAGAAAGACCGCCGGACGAACGTCTACAACGTCACCAAACGGGGTCGCCGCGAACTCGAAGCACGCCGCGAGTGGGAAGACCAGTACCTCGGAGAGAGTACGATCCTGGCCTGATCACCGGGACGCAATGTCGATCACGCGGCCCTGCCAGGCATGGAATTCCCCGTCCGGAAGGTGCCACGTCACCGCACCCGCAATCGGGACGGACACGCCGTCGTGTGTCGCCTGACCTCCTCCCACGGCTAAAGCCGTGGGGTTCCCCCACTGGGGGTTGAACCCACGGATACGGAGAGGTTCGCAGGTTCGTCGTCGCGTGGGACGATGACCTGCGTTTCGGGCCGTGCCAGTACGGCCCCCGCCTCGGACAGCGGTTTCGAGAACTTGCCCAAGGCTCGTTTGCCAATATTCAGCGCACCGTTCTTGTCGGCGTTGTCGTCCAGCCCACACTCGGGACACTCAAACCGCCCCTGCGTCTCACGGATGCCCTCGCAAGCACAGCGGTTGCACGTCTTCGACGTATCGTACTCTTCGACCAATTGCACGCCGATGCCTGCGTCGTAGGCTTTGTACTCGATGTAGTTGAGCAGGCGGGCGAACGGCATCTTGTGGGTCTTGTCGTTGACGTACCGCCCTTTGTCGTTGTCCTTGCGAATCCCGCCGAGGTCGCCCACGACGATGATTGCGTTCCGTTCTTCGGCGTCTTCCACGATTTGGCGAGCAATCTTGTGGAGGCGGTCGTCCACCTTCCGCGCTTCCGCGTCCCCGATACGCTCGACCACTTGCTGTCCCTGTCGGGGTTTTGCTTTCCCGATGGACTTCCGCAATTGCTTGTAGTGTTCGCGGATACGACGCACTTCCTCGCCGTAGAACATGGTTTTGCGGTCAGAGAGGAACGCGCAGGTAGCGACCCACCGTGCGCCCATGTCGATAGCCAGCACGTCGTCGTACTCGTCTTGGACGGTCACAGACCGCTTCACGACGAGATGAACGTACCAGTCACCGTCACGGCGCACCAGTTCACTGTCCCGAACATCGCCCTCACGGACGAGTTGTTCGTCCTTGTGTGGGACGTAGGCGGGACACCAGATGGAGTTGCCCCGTCCGCGCTCGGGGTCGTAGACGGGAACTTTGACCCACCACGACGAGAGAACGGTGTCTTCGTCGTGAGCGACGTCGAACACGTCGTTGCGGAGGACGACGGGCTGTTCGGTGTCGGGGTTCGGGTCTTTCTGTCGCTGGACTTTCGATGCCTGCTGGTCGGTCGCGGAGTAGAGGGTGGCGTCTCCACCGTGTACCTCGGTCTGGAACGCCTCGTACTCACGGGCGAGCAGGTCGGCTTTCCTGTTGGTCAGCGAGTGGAGTTTGACCCGCACCGTGGTTGAGACGGTCCGTTGCATAACTACTCACCTGCCTGGGCGTCGATGTACTCCTCGATGACTTCGCTGGATACGTCACCCGCAGTTGAGACGAAGTACGAGCGCGTCCACAGTGAGGGGAGGCCGAAGTCGAACTCGTCGCGGAGGTGGCGCGAGGAGTAGCCCTTGACCTGTTGCATTATCTTGTTCGGCGCGAGTGTCGGGTCGCCCGTGATGAACAAGTGTACGTGGTCGGGGCGAATCGCCAACTCCAAGATTTCGAGGTCGAGTTCGTCGGCCTTCTCCTCGATGAGTTCTTCGAGACGGTCACGTACCTCACCCTCAAGCACCGATTTGCGGTACTTCGGACACCAGATGAAGTGGTACTGGAGTTTGTGGATGTTGGTACGTTCCCTGTCGAACCCACGAGGCATCGTCAGCATATAGAAGTTGCTCACCTAAAGATGTTACTTAGACATCTAACCCCAGCCGTGGCTATGGGCGTGGAGAGATTCCCAGTTGTCGGCTTTATCCCACCCCTGAAGGGGTGGGCTTTCGCCTCGCTACCGCTGTAAAAACACCAAACCGAAAAAATACCGTTCCGCACTACCTGTCGGGAATTTTATTTCCGAGGGACAGGCGGATGCAGCTGGGAGCGCCCGGGGAACGTCCGTGTACGGAGCGGGGAGTGGCGTCGTGAGCGCTACCGCAACCTGGTGGTTCTCCGGTGCCGAGGTCGAGACGGGGGCCAGCGACGGCTGTGCGGTGATGCGGGATATCTAAGCTATCTCCGCTCGATCGGCCGCTGACTACTCGAACCCGCGGCTCACGGTGTCTTCGACCAGATCGTCCAGTTCCGCGTCGAGCAGTTCCTCGGCCTCCTCGAAGGTCGCCGAGAGGTCGTCGAGTTCACCGGGCCGGTCGTCGAACTCGATGTCCGCGGGACCGAAGGCGGGGCTGTCTAGCGTCTCCATCACGTCGTCGAACAGCGCGTCCGGAGTCGTCGGAGCGTCGGCGTGTGCCTTCAGGACTTCCTCCAGTTCGGAGACTTTGTCCTCTGCGTCGTCCTCCTCGATTGGTTGCTGGACGCCGAAGCGGCCCGAATCCTCGCTCGGGAACAGGTCGTCGAGGTCCTCGTCGATGCGCCGGGCGACGCGGGTCCCGACGCCCTGGACCTCGAACGGATTCTTCGCGTAGGTCTTGAGCTGGTAGACGGCGGCGTCAGGGTGGCCGACGTACAGGTCCTCACCGATGCCGTCGGCGCGGTCGCCACCCACGGCCCGCCACCCACCCGGGTCCGCGTCGCTCTCCACGACGTCCTCGAGGATGTCCTGCCAGTCTCTGACGCGCATAGCTACTCGATTCGTGGGCCTCGGCCGCCGAAAACGTGTCGATAGCAGCTGGCTCGCACCGCCGGATCACCCGAGGAGTCGCCCGCCCTCTGCCAGAAAGCGTCGCTCGGCGAGGGTCACGTCGGCCTCGCCAGCCGAGACGTTCGCCGCGAAGTCCGCGTCGGCCCGGTACCAGCCCACGAACTCGCCGTCGCGGTCCCGGATCGAAAGTTCCAGCGCCGCCGTCTCCCAGTCGGCCGTCGCCGACCCGTACGCCGCGACGACTTCGGAGAGCGCCGAGCGCAGGCGCTCGCGGTCGGCGGCCGGCGCACGCACGGTCATGAAGACGGTCCGGTTGCGGGTCGACGCGCCGGCGACGTTCACCGCCGTCCGGTCGGCCGTGTTGTAGAAGTCGGTCAACTGTCCGCTTCGCTCCGGATACTGCCCGTCCGAGCCAGTCCGCTCGAGCGTGGCTCGGAGTCGCGAACTGAAGGTTTCCGCCGAGATCGTCCCCCGGAAGTACTGCAGCGGCCACGACGCGGGCATCCGGTAGCGGGCGAGCGCCCCACCGTCGGCACCGACCGCCAGCGCGTCCATCTTGGTGGCGGCCCAGGTCGAGTCGTTCCGCCAGGTCCGGTTGACCGTCCCGCCGTAGGCCAGCCCCAGGACGTACGCATCCCGGAGCAGGCGGCCGTCGTTCGAGACGTACGTCACCCGGAACGCGCCGTTTGCCGTCGTGACCGACCGGACGGGGAACTGCGAGGTCGACAGTCCCTCGAGGAAGGCTCGGCCGCGCTCCGTGTCGGCGCTCGACGGGGGCGCGGGCGTTACCGCCGGCGGCGTCGGCGTCCCGTCCTCGTCGTCGAGGTCCGGCGTCGGGAGCGGCGTCGGGTCGCCGCCGAAGTCGCCGCTGGGGCCGCTACAGCCCGCCAGCACCAGCAACACCGCCAGCACACCCGCCGTGACCACCCGTCGAGCCCGTCGCATGATTCGGGATAGCAGTCGGGTAATAAAAAGCCTGGCCGATCCTCCGTCGGTTTCAAGCCGACCGGGGTCGGCCGGAGTCGTATGGAGTACGAGGTGGTGGATCTGGACGATGTCGACGAGATCGAGATGGCGGGGATCGATCAGTTCCCGGCCGGGCACAAACAGCTCACCGCGGCGCTGGGTCTCGAAGAGAGTCACCTCAACGTGTGGCGCTACGAACCCGGTGACAACACGGCGTTTCACGCCCACCGGGAACAGGAGGAAGTGTTCTACGTGCTAGAGGGTGAGTTCGAGGTGACGCTGGGCGACCCCGACGACCCCGAGACCCGGACCATCGGCCCGGGGACGGCCTACGCCGCCGGCCCGGAGGTCGGACACGGCCACGAGTACCTCGGTGACGACGAGGGGCTGGTGCTGGCCATCGGCGCGCCGCCCGTCGACGACACCTTCCGCGACCCCGAGACCCTCTAGTCGTAGGGCCGGTCCGTCCCCGCAGTAAGTCGAGCGTACCGAGAGCGACTCGTCCATCGCCGGGCCGTCGAGGGGAGGGCTTTTGTTCGCTCGGCCGGTTCCCCCACAAGTGCAACTCCGCGGACCGGTCGTCGAGGTCGGGGACATCCGAACTGTGGAGACCAGTCGCGGGACCAGTGACCTCGCTGAAGTTCGGATGCGGCCCGACAGCGGGCAGGCCGAGGCCGTGACGGTCACGCTCTGGGGGAAGTGGACCGAGACCACCGACTACCTCGACCCCGGGATGGAACTGCTCGTGACCAACGTCGAGGAAGACGAGTTCCGTGGCGAGATCCAGTACGCCACCCAACGGGAGTCGATGGTCGTCGTCGAACCTGGCTTCCTCGTGGACGTGACCGACGTGCGCTCGTGGGTGCAGTGTCCCCGGATGTACTACCTCAACAAACTCTCCGGGCTGGAACTAGCCTACCCAGTCGTCAAGGGGACTATCGTCCACGAGGTGTTCGGCGACCTCCTCCGTGGCCGGGACCTCGACGACGCTATCGACGAACGCGTCGCCGAGGCCGGTCTCGAACTCGGCCTGCTGGACAAAGACCCCGAGGCCGTCGCCGCCGAGGTCAGAGATCACGCCAGCGCCATCGAGGGCTGGCTCCGGCAAGGGACGCTTACCGACACGGACGGGGCGGCTTCAGCCGCCGACAGTTCGGAACGGGGCTTCAGCCCCGTGGAGAACGAGTGGCGCTCCGAGCAGACGCTCGTCAGCGAAACGTACGGCCTGAAAGGGCGAGCCGACGCCGTTCGCCGTGGCGGACCGGTCGAACTCAAGACCGGGAAAAACACCAAGCGCGAACCCAGATTCCAGGACAAGATCCAGGCGGCCTGTTACGCACTCCTGCTCGGTGAGCAGGCCGTCGCGGACGGCGGTGCGGAGACCGCCACGGATGGTGGTCAGAGGAGCGTTCCGGACGGCGACCACGCCGACGAGGCCCCCGACACCGGAACCCTGCTCTACACCAAGAACGCCGCCGTCGAGCGGACCGAGGAAACCGGCGATCTCTCGCCGGCCAAGGAGTTCTCGCTCGGCCCCGGCCTCCTGAAGTTCGTCGTCCGCACCCGGAACGAGATCGCAGCGATGGAACACGACGTGAGCGTGCCGACGGGCTTCGAGGCCGACGCGAAGTGCGAGTACTGCTTCGAGCAGGACACCTGCATGGCCGTCTCGGGCCGGCTCGACCAGGAATCGAAGGCCGGACAGGTCGGCAGTCCGATCCCCGAGGACGAACGCGAGTACTTCGACCGGTTCTACCGGGCCATCGAGGCCGAGCGCCGGGCCGTCCACCGCGAGTACACGAAGCTCTGGCGACAGAGTGGCGAGGAACGGGCCGAAGACGACCGGGCGCTGATCGATCTCGAACCCATCGGTCAGACCGAGCGCGACGGCGGTCGCTGGGAACTCCGGGCGCAGGGGACCAGTGCGGTCTCGAAAATTCGGGAGGGCGACGTGGTGCTGGCCAGCGACGGGCACCCGGTCCGCGGCCGGACGGAGCTGGCCCGGGTGGAGGAACTCGGGGAGGAGGTCGTCGTCACCACGGACGAACCGGTCGAGTTGCGGCGGCTGGACGTGTACCCCTCAGAGATCGGCACCGACCGGATGCTCACCGCGCTCCACGACGCCGTCCTCAAGCAGTCCCCGGAGAAGAAGGCGGTCCTGTTCGGCCGCCGCGAGCCGGAGTTCGGCGAGGACGACACCGTCTACATCGACAACAACGAGGCTCAGAACGAGGCGGTCTCGCTGGCGGTCCGGGCAGAGGACGTGGCCCTGATCCACGGCCCGCCCGGCACCGGGAAGACCTACACCCTCGCCCGGACCGTTCGCGCCCTCGTGGAACGCGGCGAGCGCGTCCTCCTGACGGCGTTCACCAACCGCGCGGTCGACAACGCCATCGAGGCCCTCGAAGACCAGGGATTCGAGGACATCGTCCGGATGGGTACCGAGACGGGCGTCCGGCCGGACATGCAGGCGTACCGCCTGCCCGACAGCGGCGACCCACAGGAACTTGCCGGGCGACTCCGGGACGCCTCGGTCGTCGCGGCGACGACGGCCTCGTGTGGATCGACGGTGATGCGCGAGCAGTCCTTCGACGTGGCGCTGGTCGACGAGGCCGGCCAGCTGACCGAACCGGCGACGCTGGCGGCGGTCTCGCTGGCCGACAAATCCGTCCTCGTCGGCGACCACCAGCAACTCCCGCCGGTGGTTCAGGCCGCTGACGACGACGAGGGTGGGGCGGCCGCCCCCCTGCAGACCTCGCTGTTCGAGCGGCTGATCGAGCAATATCCCGATGCGGGCGTCATGCTCGGCCGCCAGTATCGGATGTCCCAGCGCATCCAGGCGTTCGCCTCCCGAGAGTTCTACGACGGACAGTTGCGCCCCGCGACCGGCGAGGTGGCGAGCCAGCGCATCGACGACCTCGCGGGGGTCGAGACCGACGCGCTCCCCCCGAACCTCCGGGATTCGGTGGCGTTCGTCGACCCCGACGGGCAGGCGCGGGGCAACACCAACCCGGTGGAGGCCGCGGCGGTGGTCGGGACCGTCCAGTCCTACGTCGACGCGGGCGTGCCGCCGGAGGAGATCGGCGTCATCGCGCCCTACCGCGCGCAGGTCGCGGAGATCAACAAGCGCGCGCCGGCCGGCGTGACCGTCGACACCGTGGATCGGTTCCAGGGGTCCTCGAAGGCGGTGATCGTCGTTTCCTTCGTGGCGACCGACACCCTCGACGGTCCCATCTTCGAGGACTACCGCCGGATCAACGTCGCCCTGACGCGGGCGAAGAAGGCCCTCGTCCTCGTGGGCGACGCCGACGCGCTCGGCACCGATCCGGTCTACGGCCGGATGGTCGAGTGGGCGCGGTGACGCCGGTAAGCTCTTTTCGCTCACCCACCCAGACTCGTCCATGCCATTCACGCTCCCGCTGGGCGACTCGGAGGTCTCGGTCTCGCTCCCGGATTGCGACGTGACCGTCGCCGAGCCGCCGGGCGGCGAGGCGGTCGACGTGCGAGCGGCGGCCGAGCGCGCCGTGGCCGACCCGCATGGCTCCGAACTCGCCCGACTTGCGGACCCGGACGACCTCGTGACCCTCGTCGTGACCGACGTGACCCGCGCGACGCCCGACGACGTGCTCGTGGACGTGCTGCTCTCGGAACTCCGGCGAGCAGGCGTCGCCCGCGAGCAGGTCACTGTCCTGCTTGGCCTCGGCCTCCACCGACCGATGACCGACGACGAGATCGAGGCGGGCCTGGGCGACCACGCCGATCTGGCGACGAATCACGACCCAGCGGAGACCGTCCAGGTCGGGACCGTCGACGACTGTCCGGTCGAGGTCCACGAATGCGTCGCCGAGGCCGACTTGGTGGTCTCGACCGGGATGGTCGAACCCCACCAGTACGCGGGCTTCTCCGGCGGTGCCAAGACGGTCGCTATCGGTGCCGGGAGCGAGTCGCTGATCCGGTACACCCACGGCCCGGAGATGCTCGCGAACGAGGGTGTTCGCCTCGGTCGGGTCGAAGGTAACCCCTTCCGGGCGGCCGTCGACCGCGCGGGCGACGAGATCGGGCTGGACTTCTGTCTGAACGTGACCCACGGCCCGTCAGGCTTTCTGGGGGCGAGCGCGGGCGACACTCGGAACGTCGTCCGCGACCTCGCCGCGGTCGGCCGCGAGGCGCTCTCGGTGCCGGTAAGCCGAGACTACGACGCCGTGATCGCGGGCGTCGGCGCGCCGAAAGACGCCAACCTCTACCAGACGACGCGGGCCGCGACCTACGTGGTCCTGGGCGACCGCAACCCCCTCAGGGAGAGCGGGCGCGTCGTGATCCCGGCCGCGATCCCCGAAGGTGCGGGGGCGGGGACCGGCGAACGCCGGTTCTACGACCGGCTGAGCGGGGCCGAGAGCGCCGCCGCGCTCTACGACGAGATGCGGACGGGCTACGAACCCGGCGCACAGCGGGCGTTCGTCGTCGCGCGGACGCTCCGGGACCACGACGTGTACGTGACCGACAGCCAGCATCCCGAAATCGTCGAAGACTGTCTGCTGCACGCCCGCGACTCCGTCGCGGATGCCGTCGACCCCGGCAGTGACGTGCTGGTGGTTCCGGACGCGCTGGACACGCTACTGGTCGAGAGCGGAAACTGATCGGGACCCGAGAAGGGCACGGGTCGCCATCGGTCCGGAAGCACCGTCCGTGTCGGTCTCTGCCCTGTCACTGGCGACGACGGGCGGGAAATCTAGAGAGAGTTCGGATCGACGCCGCCCCCATCCGAAAGGGAGTTCGGACCGACCTTGAAAAATAATCTTTAGCTGAAACGTCTTCGGTCGAACTGCAACATGACGGACGACAGGTTCACGAGACGGCGGATGGTGCAGGTGACGGGTGGCATCGCTGCGGCCGGGCTCGCTGGCTGTCTCGACAGCGGTGGCGGGGACGACGGCACGCCAACGGACGAGGACGGTAACATGAACACCGACGAGGACACGATGGATGGCGGGACGACCGAGGACGGAATGACCGAGGGCGGCGAGATGTCAGACGGTGGCATGTCGGACGGCGGACCGGACGAGGACACGATGGACGATGGAATGACCGAGGACGGAATGAACGACGAGATGACCGACGATGGGATGTCCGGTGGGGGGATGGACGACAGCACGACCGAGAGCGGGATGGGTGACGGCGGAATGACGGACGATGGCGGCATGTCCGATGCCACCACGACCGAAGACAGCATGTCCGGCTGACGGGGCCACGACGCTCGACTCGGCCGGCGTGTGTCGGCCGTGTTGGCCGTTCGGCTTCGCGGGTCGCCTATCCCGCCGGAATATCCGCGGGGAATCGCTGGCTCTCCGTGATACGGTCCGGTTTCGACCGGTCAGGTCCGGCGGCCGAGATCGACGGATGCGTCGGACTGGAGCCACGCGCGGGTGTTCCGGGAGTCGTAGATGACGACGGTTCCGTCGGGAGCTTCTTCCTCGACGAACCGGCCCTGGTTTTCTCTTTGCTGCATCACTCGGGGGTAACAGACGGTGCCTCTACGAGCTTGCTCGGAGATTTCGCGACACGTCGACGGGCTGACGTTGCCGGGGGCCACCGATACCGGCCGGGGTCGCGTCCGCTTTCCCCGCTCTGAGCCGGCCGGTGCCCGTCGGTGTCACCGGACGTGAACGGTACCGCGCTCACCCGCCGGTCGTCACACTCCGCTCCTCGCCGATCTCGTCGAGGACCCGTTCGTGAAACTCCTGGAGGACCTGACTCTCGTCTTCCGCGAGGACCACGTCCGAGGCCATCAGCGTCGCGAGTCCGAACGCCCGCGGCGTCGGGGATTCGACCCGCCGGGTGACGACCTCGACCTCGCCTGCCTGGACGGCCCCGAGGACGTCCTCGATGGCCTCGACGTTGAGTTTGTCCGCCAGGATCTCCCGGTAGGTCTCCTCCATCACGGCGAAGTTCGGGAGGTCCTCGGCGAATCCGAGTAGCATGTCACTGGAGACCTGTTGCTGGCTCGCGGATTTCTCCGTTCCCTTGTACCGCTTGAGGATCATCAGGGCACGCGTCGCGTTGATTCTGAAGTACCGTTTCAGAAGGTCCGTCCCCTCCAGACTCGCCCTGAGATCGCTCCGCACGTCCGCCGGGTCGACGTCTTCCAGCAGGCCCGCGAGGTCGACCTTCCGGTTGAGCGGCATCGACAGCGTGAATCCGTGATCGGCGACGGCGACCTGGACGTTGGCGTTGGCCGTCTGTGCCACGCGGTAGGCCAGCAGACGCGAGAGGCCGTCGTTGAACCGCCGGCCGTAGTTCGAGTGGACGTAGTAGTGCCGCTCGTAGGACTCCCGGTCCATCTCGGTCTCGATCACGAGCCGTCCGTCCGTGCTGACGCTCTCGGGACCGGCGTACTTCACCTGCTCTTCGAACATCCGCGTGATGGCACGCACGCTGTTGTCCGACAGCGGGAACTCCCGGAGCCAGCGCCGGACCGCCGCCGGCCCGTGGTCGGTCAGTCGATCAACGAGGTCCCGCTGGAAGGCCAGAATCTCCCGGCCCAGGTCGTAGGAGAGCGGGAGGCGTTCGGAGAACCACGACGGCACGGTCGGGCGCGCGCTCGTCCGGTCGACGTACACCTTCGAGCCCCGTCGATACTTGAACTCGAAGTTGCTCCCGCCGAGGACGAACACGTCGCCGGATTCGAGGGTGTCGAGATACTCCTCGTCCAGCTGGCCGACCCACTCGTCGCCGTTCCGGGTGATCACGTCGCAGGTAAAGGAGTCCGGAATCGTGCCGATGTTGGTCATGTAGATGACCCGCGCGAGGCGGCCGCGCTTCCCGATCAGCGGTTCGCCGACCGGGAAGTCGTCGTAGTGGTACTCCCCGTCGGGCGGATCGTTCTCGTCGCGCCACACCTTCGCGTACACGTTCCGGTCTTCGAGCCCGTCGTAATCGGCCGTCAGGTACCGCATGAGTTGGTCCCAGTCCTCGTCGTCGTACTCCCGGTAGGGGTAGGCTCGCCTGAGGAGCCCCTCGATCTCGCGTTCGGGCCGGGGGCCGTTGATCGCCATGCCGTAGACGTGCTGGGCGGCTACGTCCTGGGCGTTCTCGGGGATGAACACGCGGTCGACGAACCCCTCCTCGGCTTTTTTTAACATCACCGCACACTCGACGAGTTCGTCCCGATCTAGCGCCACGACGCGTCCGGTCACGGTCTCGCCCAGCTGGTGGCCGGCCCGGCCGACCCGCTGAAGCAGAGCGGCGACGGACTTCGGGGAGCCGACCTGCACCACCAGGTCCAGATCGGGCATGTCGATTCCCAGTTCGAGGCTGGTCGAGGTGGTCACCACGTCCAGCGCGCCGTCTTTGAGCATCTCCTCGACGCGCTGGCGCTCTTCGGTCGAGAGGCTGCCGTGGTGACAGCCCGAGTTGGTCTCGTCGTAGCCCTCGTAGCGCTCCCGGAGGTTCTGGAGGACGCGCTCGGCCCCCGACCGCGTGTTCGTGAACACGAGCGTCGTCGTGTGGTCCCCGATCAGATCGTGGAGTTCCCGGTAGAACCGGTCGGTGATCAGGTCCCGCGGGGTGTTGATGAGGTCGTCGGTCGGGCAGGTCAACTCCACGTCGAACTCGCGGACGAAGCGGGTATCGACGATCTCGTAGTCCCGGGTGTCACCGCCGGGCTCGGCGCGGCCCACCAGGAACTCCGCCATCGTGTCCAGCGGCTCGACCGTCGCCGAACAGCCGATCCGCGTGGGCGAAGTCTCGGCGAGCGCTTCCAGTCGCTCCAGCGAGACCGAGAGGTGGGTGCCGCGCTTGTTCTCGGCGAGGCTGTGGATCTCGTCGACGACGACGTACTCCACAGTCCTCAGTTTCTCGCGGAACTTCGGGGAGTTGAGCAGGATCGCCAGCGTCTCTGGCGTGGTGTTGAGGATGTGTGGCGTCTCCTCCAGCATCTTCTGGCGCTCGCTGTCGGGCGTGTCGCCGTGGCGGATCGCGTGGCGGATCTCCACGTCCTCGCCGCGCTCGTCGAGTTTCTCGGTGATCCCGTCGAGTGGAACCTCCAGATTCCGGTGGATGTCGTTGGCCAGTGACTTCAGCGGAGAGACGTACAGACAGTAGACGCTGTTGTCGAGGCCGTCGGTGCGGTCCCGGCGAAACAGTTCGTCGATGATGCTCAGAAACGCCGAGAGCGTCTTCCCACTGCCCGTCGGCGAGGCCACGAGCGCGTTGGTCCCCTCACGGATCAGCGGGATCGCCTCCTTCTGTGGCGGCGTGAAGTACCCGCCGTTCTGCGGGACGAACTCGCCGAACTGCTCGACCCACCACTCACGAACCACGGGTTCGAGGGAATCCAGCACGTCGGCGTCGTCGATCTCGACGGCTGCGGGATCGAAGTCGACGGACTCTCCGGCCAGTCGCTCGCGCTCTCCCATCCTGACCGCCCTTAGGGCGAGGCTCACAAGTCGGTTTGGACCGCGCGGTGAAAGTGAAACCGTCGCCGCACCAGACCGACGGCGGGCACACGCGTGAACGATCTCGAATCTTAATGATCGTTTAGAATAGATATGCGACCGGTCGGCGAGGTTCCTCAGTATGCTCATTCACAAACGGTGTTCGGTCTGCCACGACGACGTGGGGTCGGACGCGGCGACGATCTGTGACGCCTGTGGCGACGCGATCCACGAACAGTGTTCCAGATACGAACAGCGCTTCAACTGTCCGGAGTGTGCCGACGAACTGGAGGTCGGTGCCGTCGACTTCTGAGGCCGGCTGTGACCGGCACACCCGGCGCTCGGTCCCGGCCCTTTTTGTCGTGCGTGCCGACGAGCAGATATGCACGTCACCTTCCTCGGAACTGGGAGTGCCATGCCGACGGGCGAGCGCTTCCAGACCGGTATCCTGCTCGAAGCCGCGGGGGACCGTCTCCTGGTCGATTGCGGGAGCGGCGTGGTCCACGCCCTCGCTACAGCGGACGTGGGGTACGAAGGAGTCGATACCGTCCTCCTCACCCACCACCACCTCGATCACGTCGCGGACCTCCTGCCCCTGCTGAAGGCCCGCTGGCTGGCGGGTGCGGAGTCCCTGGAGATCGTCGGCCCGCCCGGAACGCCCGAACTCGTCGAGGACCTGCTCGCCGTCCACGAGTACATGCAGGACCGTATCGACCTCACTCTGCGAAGCGTCGACGCCGACGATCCCTTCGAGGTCGCCGGCTTCACGGGCGAGGCGATGGCGACCCGCCACTCCATGCCCTGTCTCGCCTACCGACTCTCGCACCCCGACGACGGTGGCGACGACATCGAACCTCCGGTCTTCGGCTACAGCGGGGACAGCGAGGCGTTCCCCGAGCTGATCGACTTCTTCGACGGCGCGGCCGTCGTGGCCCACGACTGTTCGTTCCCCGACGACGTGGACGTGTCCAACCACCCGACGCCGGCCTCGCTGGGGGAGGCACTCGCGGGCACTGACGCCGAGATCGGCCGGGTGTACCTCACCCACCTCTACCCCCACACCGAGGGCAACCACGAGACCATGCTGGACTCACTGGCCGACCACTACGACGGCGACGTACGGTTCGCCCGGGACGGGCTCTCGTTCGAGGTCCGGTGACGACAGTTCAGCCGAATCATACGGTCTGTGTCATTATGTGGTGTGTTACCAAGACTGCCGGACCCCATCGTTCTATCAGGCGTGATAACTGCTCCGTGTCGTATTTATTCGGGAAAGTGAACCGGCCGCGTAATGAGCGACAGTCTGCAGTCCGGCAGTGACGTATCAGGTGAGGATAAAATCACGGAATCGGATCGACGCGGTGTCGACGGCGACAGTCTCGCCGCCGATATCGGTCTCGACGAGGCGGAGATCGAGTGGCGCAAGGAGTTTACCGCCTTCGACGCGGACACCGCCGCGACACTCGAGGGGATGCGTGGGCTCTTCGAGGACTGTGCCGACGACCTCGTCGACGAGTTCTACGATCACCTTACTGACTACGAGCGGACGGTCGAGATCTTCGGCCGGTCCAGCAAGACCGTCGAGCAGTTGAAGACGACACAGCGTGAGTACCTCCTCGATCTCGGACAGGGTGAGTACGGTCAGGACTACTTCGAGGGCCGCGCCCGGATCGGGAAGCTCCACGATATGCTCGATCTCGGTCCCCGCGTCTATCTCGGCGCGTACTCGATCTACTACCGTGGGCTCCTCTCCGAGATCGGCGAACAGGCGAAGGACAACGCCACGACGGCCGGTGACGCCGAGGTCGAGGCCGCGGTCGAGGCCGCCGTC
Source organism: Halorientalis regularis (assembly GCF_023698535.1). Classification (GTDB taxonomy): domain Archaea; phylum Halobacteriota; class Halobacteria; order Halobacteriales; family Haloarculaceae; genus Halorientalis; species Halorientalis regularis. The sequence continues at coordinate 154,864 of NZ_JALJCL010000007.1, read as the reverse complement.
GACGAGGTCGTCGAGCGGACGCTCGCGCTCACGAAGATCATCAACCTCGACCAGCAGGTAGCGATGGACACCTACATCCACTCCTCCAACGAGCAGGCCGAGCGCGAGGCCGAGCGCAGACGCCGGCAGTCCCGGAAAGTCAGCGACGAAGTCGAAGCACCGCTGACCGATCTGGCGGCGACCGCCGACCAGGTATCGGAGAACGCGGACGATATCGACGCGCTCACCTCCGAACAGAGCGAGAACATGGACACCATCGCCGCCGAAATCTCCGACATGAGCGCGACAATCGAGGAACTGGCGTCGACGGCCGATCAGGTGAAAGCCACCAGCGACGAGGCCGAGCGACGCGCCGAGACCGGACAGGAGTCGGCCAGCGAGGCCATCGACGTGATGGAAGACGTGAGCGAGTCCGCCGACACCGTCGCCGAGGACCTCGACGACCTGCGCGAGCGTGTCCGGGAGATCGACGAGATCGTCGACGTGATCGACGACATCGCCGACCAGACGAACATCCTCGCGCTCAACGCCTCCATCGAGGCCGCCCGCGCGGGCGAGGCCGGCGAAGGGTTCGCCGTCGTCGCCGACGAGGTGAAGAATCTGGCCGAAGAATCACAGGAGAACGCCGCGGAGATCGAGGCTATGGTCGACCGGATCCAGGCCGACACCGAGGAGACCGTCGCGGGACTGGCCGAAACCAACGAACGCGTCGAGGAGGGGATCGAAGCGGTCGAGGCCGCGATGGCCGACCTGGAAGAGATCGCCGAGGCCGTCACGGAAGCGTCCCAGGGCATCCGCGAAGTCTCGGACGCCACAGACGGCCAGGCGGCCAGCGCCGAGGAGATCGCCAGCATGGTCGACGAGGCCGTCCAACGGGCCCGCGACGTGTCGACCGCCGCCGACGACATCGCGGCCGCGACCGGCACCCAGGCCGAGCGCGTCGGCGAGATCAACGACGCCGTCGGTCGGCTTACCGACGACGCCTGATCACACCCGATCCAGCGTGATCCGGAAGTCGGCCCCGCCGCGCTCGCTCTCTGTCACGTCGATGTCCCCAGCGTAGGACTCGGTGAGCGCCTTCGCGAAGCCGAGGCCGAACCCGGTCCCGTCGCTGTCCTCGCTCTTGACACCCATCTCGAACAGGCGGTCGGCCACGTCGTCGGGAACCCCGCGTCCGTCGTCCGCTATCGAGACCGTCACACGATCGTCGCTGGCGTCGGCGAGTCGGACACGCACGTGGACCTCGCCTTCGTTGTGGACGGCGGCGTTCGTGAGGACGTTCGTGAACACCGAATCGAGCAGATCGCCGCCGTAGACGCGCACGTCGAAGGCTTCGGCGTCGAACTCGACCGTCAGTTCCTCGTACTGGTCGCGCGCGTCCGCGACGACCGCCGATAGGGTCTCCGAGAGCGACCGCGGCGTCGGCTCGTCCTGTCGCTCTAGCGTGGAGACGAGGTCGCCGACGCGTCGGATCAGGTCCATCGCTCCCTCCGCGGTCCGGTGGACGCGTTCGGCGTAGTCGCTCCACTCGTCGTCGACGTTCCCTGCGATCTCGTCGGAGAACGCCGAGATCACCTGCAGGTCGTTGCCCAGGTCGTGACGCAGGAGCCGGTCGTACATCTCGACCATCTCCTTGCGCTTCTCCAGGTCTCGGCGAGCGCGTTCGAGGCGCTCACGCGAGCGGATGTTACCGATGGCCGTCGCCGCGTGGGTCGAGAGGATCTCCAGTGGCCGCACGACCTCGTCGCCGAACTCCTGGTTCTCGACCGAGCGAGTGACGATGATCGCCACCACGTCGCTCGCGATGGTCGCGGGCACCGCCAGCGTCGCGCCGACGCCGTCCTCGGCCTCGCCGGCGGCCTCGCCGCTCCTGATCGTCGTCTCGCCGCTCTCGAAGGCCTCGTGGGTCACCGCGAGCGGTTCGTCACCCGCCGAGACCGCCGGGTAGGTACTGTGGACGACCCGGAGGTCCCCGTCGCGCACCTCGACGAACGTCGTGTAGGGAAAGCCAAAGAGCAGCGACACGGCCTCCAGGCTCAGCGAGACGACTTCCTCGACGGACTCGCAGTTGTTCAGCGCCTGTCCGTACTTGTTGAGGTCGGCGACCTGTGACGTGAAATCCGGCTCCTGGGAACCCATCGCTCGATCCGTACCGAATCCACCAACGGAATACCCCCTCAAAACGATTGTGACCGTAACAGATCGGAAAACGTCGGGCGGGGCTTCCCGGTCGTCCCCGCATTACTCCAGCCGATACCGAAGGAGGGCCGCGATCTCGCCCAGATTCGCCAGTTGCATCCCGGGATCGAACTCGCTGGAGAAGACCGTCACCTCGCCGCCCTGCTGTTCGACCGCCTCGATCACGTCGTCCACGTCCACGTCCCACTCGCCTTCCTCGGCGCGTTCCCGGCGCAGGGCCTCGTCCAGTACGAGCAGGTGGTCGACCGCGCCGTAGTCGGCGGCCTCGGCGGTCTGTTCCGGCCCGTAGGCCGCCTTCTCGCCCTGTCCGATCTGGTCCATCAACTCGTCGATGAGGTCGGCCTCCTCGGCGATGCGGGTCTGTTCCTGGACCTCGTCGACCGCACCGCGTTTGAGGACCTCGTGGACGCCGCGGTCGCCGACGCCGCTCGTGTCCACGGTCGTGATCAACTCCGCCACGTCCGGGTTCTCGTCCTCGATGTAGTCTAGCGCGTCCTGTTTCGTGAAGCCGGGGCCGGCCAGGATGATCGCGGCCACGTCCAGTCGCGCCAGCACGTCCGTCAGGTCCGAGAACAGTTCCTCGCGGGGGCGGGCGTACTCGCCCTTCCCGGTCGGGGCGGTGATGCTCGCGCGTTCCTCGGTGCCGTACTGGGCGACGGTGTGGACGTAGGCCTGGCCCTCCTCGACGGTGGCGATGGCTACGTCGGGGTTCTCGGCGGCCTCGACGGCCTCGTTCAGGCGTTCCAGTTGATCGGACTTCCAGCGTTTCTCGACCTCCAGTTCGTCGCGTTCCTCGACGTTGAGCGTGTGGTGGTGCCCCAGTTGGTCCTCCCGAGAGCAGTCGACGATTTCGCCGCCGACCCGGAGGCGGTTGGCGAAGCGGGCGAACTCGACGGTCTCGACCGCGAGCGTGACGTACATGTGCTCGCGCTCGCCGCCCGTGTCACGCATCTTGTCGTCGTTGCGCTGGATCCGCCGCGTCGTGTCCCCGCCGACGCGGTCGCCCGGCTCCAGCACGTAGGTGAGGTGCCACAGGTCGTCGAGCGTCTCCGGGACCACGGTGATCCGCTCTTTCCCGCCCTCGACCTGCACCCGGTCGGCGATACGCATACCTGTCGGTGTGGCGCTGTCGGGTAAGTGCCCTCCGGTTTCGGCCCCCTGTAAAAATCGTCCGGCGATCCGCTCGGCCCGATCAGTGCCGCGCGACCAGACTCGTCCGCTGGGTCACCGGGTCGATGTACGCACACAGCGACTCGCCGTCGTCGCTCTCGATGTCGACGACCCAGACGCTGACCTGGCGTTCGACCCCCGTGACCTCGCCGTCGCCGCGGTCACTCTGTGCCAGTGCCTCCTCTGCGAGTTCGCGTGCGTCCGCTTCGTCCGTCACCGTCTCGTCGGATTCGGGCAGGCGGACGGTCATCACCGGACAGGCTGCGTGTCGGACGAGTCGCTCGGCGACGCTCCCGATGAGGCGACGCTGGACGCCCGACCGCCCGTGGGTGCCGGCGACGATCAGGTCGGCGTCGATCTCCTCGGCGTAGTCGATGATCCCCGAGGCCGGATCGCCCGTCTGAATCTCCGTCACCGTGTCGACGCCGTGGACCTGGGCCATCCGCTCGATGCGCTCGACCGCGCGCTCGCCCTGCTCTTCCAGTTCGCTCTCCGACCCCGTGGCTTCCAGCAGCGAACTCGCCGTCTCGTCGACGACGTGGAGGACGTACACCGTGCTGCCGTACTGCTCGGCGAGGTCCAGCGCCTGCATGGCCACGTGGGCCGTCCCTGTACTCCCGTCCGTCGGTACCAGGATCCGTTCGTACACAGTGAGACGAACGCGTTCGTGCCTTATATGCTCGCAACCAATTTCTCAGTGGACGGGAACTGTCTGCCCGATCCCACCCACGGCAGTCACGAGACGACTCTTCCATCGCATCCCGAAAGCGCAATCCCCGTGGAATCGTTCACTCCGCACGGATGACAGTAGTGTCGGGACTGATCGATCGGATCGGCGGTCAGGTGCGCCGCGATCTCCGCGCGGACCCCTACCTCGCCGCGATCCTCCTCGTCGCCGCGCTACTGGCGAGCTTCTGGATCTGGCACCGCGTTCCGAACTTCGCCACCTGGGACGAGCGCGACCGCCTGCTCGATTCGCTCGTCGTCTACAGCTCCCTGATCGAGGACCCCAGCATCGCTTCCCTCCGGGAATCCGTCGCCTGGGGCCGCGCTCCCTTCGGTGCCACCCTCTACCTCTACAGCCTCGCGATCGCTCCGGTCGTCGCCCTCGCGCTCCTGCTGGGTGAGGGGGGTGCGCTCGCCGGCATCCACTCGCTGAACGTCGAATACGGCTACTTCGAGACGTGGCAGGCGACACCGGCCTGGATCTGGACCGGGAGTCTCGTCGCCACTCGACTCGTCAACGCCTGTCTCGCCGTCGGATCGGTGTACCTGACCTACCGCCTCGGCACCGTCCTCCGGGACCGCGTGACCGGCCGCCTCGCCGCCGCCCTCCTCGCGGTGACCTTCGGCCTCGCCATGCTCGCCCACGAGGCCGGCGAGGACGTGCCCGCTCTCTTCGCCCTCCTGCTCGCGCTCTACCTGCTCGTCCGCTACGTCCAGACCGGCACGCGCCGCCGGTTTCTGGAAGCCAGCGCCGCCGGCGGCCTCGCGGTCGCGTTCAAACTCACCGCCGGCCTGCTCGTCCCCGTGATCGGCCTCGGCTACCTGCTCCGCGCTCGGCGCGAGGACCGACCGCTCGCTGCGGCCCTCCGGCGACCGCGGCTCTTCCTCGGCGGCGCGGCGACCGGTGCCGCCGTGATCGCGCTCGGGTTCCCGACGCTGCTCGTGGGCCACGTCGACCCCGTCGTCGAACGCTTCGTCGGGCAGTCGGCGGGCCGCGCCAGCGTCGCGCTCGGTCCCACCGCGCCCTCGTGGTGGTGGTTCCTCCGTGGCTACCTCGCCAGTTTCGGCCTCCCGCTCACCGTCGCCGGGATCGCCGGCGTCCTCGCGAGCGTCGCCGCGCTCCGCCCCGGCGCGGGCGACCGGCCCACTGGCCGAACCACCGGGTCGACCACCGACCACGACGCCCGCATCCTCCTGCTGGCCCTGCTCGCCGCCTTCATCGCCGTCCTCTCGGGCTGGCACGACTTCCGCCCCCACCACCTGCTCCCGACGCTTCCCCTCGTCGTCCTCCTGACCGCCGACGCGCTCGCTCGACTTCGAGCGCGCCGCCCCGCCGTCGCGGGGCCGCTGATCGCGGTCCTGCTCGTCACCACCGCCGCCTTCGCCGGCGTCGGCGTGGCCGGCTACGCCACCACGCCGCGGGACGCCGCCGTCGACTGGCTCGACCGCACCGCCCCCGAAAACGCCACCATGGCCACCTACCACCACGGCTTCGACGAGACCGCCGTCCCCCACGGCATGACCGTCGCCCACCGCTGGGGCCCGGCCAGCCACGAAGACCGCAACGTCTCCTGCCCCCAGTATATCCAGCTCTCCTACGAGAACCTGCTCTACCTGCGGGACGTGCCCCGGGCCCAGCGCGAGGTCGGTGTCCGCTGGAACGTCTCCCGACGAGCCGCCTACGTCCGTGGCCTGTTGGCGGGCGAATACGCCTACGAAATCGCCGCCGAGTTCGGTCCCCGACCCCCGAACTACGTTCCCCAGCGACCGAGGCCCGGCTCGCTGGTCGACATCCTCCCGATGGGGATCACCCCTCGCAACGACTTCTACGGCGACGAACAGGAGCTCGGTCCCGGGCAGTACGTCGTGATTCTGGAGCGGAATGAGGCGTGTTCGAAGGACGTGCCGGAGTGGTAGAAAACGCGCGGGACCGGATTCGAACCGGCGGAAGAAATGCTCGCTTCGCTGTGCGCGACTGACAGGCTTCGAATCCGCTGGCGATTGCTGTCGCTCACGAGTTGTTCGCGACAGCAATGCGCGGGACCGGATTCGAACCGGCGGACCCCTACGGGATAGCGTCCTAAGCGCTACGCCTTTGGCCTGGCTCGGCAACCCGCGCGCACCCCTCCCTTCCCGACGCCGGCTAATAAATATCACGAGCCAGACCGACCGCCTCCGACCGGTTTGCCAACTGACTTACGAAACGAACCGAAATCCCCGAGCAAGCAATGCCGGGGGTGCCCTCCACGGTCCCGCGAACGCGGACCGACCTCCACGACTGGATCGAGACCCACTGGTTCCCGCTCCTGCTCGGCGGTGCCATCGCCCTCCTCGTCGCGGGCACCGGCTACCAGTTCCTCGATCACCCCTGGTACGTCAGCGACGACTCTGCCCTGTTCCAGCACGGCGGCTGGTACATCACCCAGGGCGGGACACCCTACGTCGACTTCTGGGACCTCAAACCGCCGCTGATCTACGCCGTGACGACGCCGCTGGCCTTCCTCTCGGGGGGCAACATGGCCGTCCTGCACGTCCTGAGCGTCCTCGTCGCCGCGGCGGCCATCGTCGCGGGCGTCACCCTCGTCGGCGTGCTCAACTACCGGCTCACCGAAAACGGCGTCGCGAGCGTGGCCGCCGGGTGGACGCTGTTCGTCGTCACGACGCTGTTCACCTACCCCTGGGCCGGTATCCGCCCGAAATACATGGCGCTGTGCTTCGGCGCGCTCGCGCTCCTGCTGGCGGTCGAGGATCGCTTCCTCGCCAGCGGTGCCGCCGCCGCCGTCACCGCGGGCTTCTGGCACCTCGGCGCACCGTTGGCCCTGCTCGTGGCCGCGATGAGCTACGTCGACGGGGGCCGGCCGGGGCTCCAGCGCGCGCTCGCGGGGGGCACGCTCGTGACGGCACTCGTCCTCGCGCCGTTCGCGCTCACTGGGAATCTCGTCCCCCTGTTCGTCGAGGTCGTCCTCACGCCCATCTACGGCGCGGGCGAGTACTCGCTGGCGGCCCGGTTGCTGGAACCCATCTACGAGATCGGGTGGGGCATCGCCGCGTTTCCGCTGGGTATCTACGGCTGGTTCCTGGCCAGCGACGGCGACTGGTCGCAGTACTGGTGGGTCGCGGTCGGGGGTATCGCCTACCAGATCCTCTTTTTCGTCGAGATGGCGGGTGCCATCGACGCGGTGATGGCGGTTCCGTTCGCCGCCCTCGGCGTCGGTGCCGTCGTCGCCGAGACACGGACACCCTCCCGACGGGTGCTCTTGCTCGCTCTCGTCGTTTGCCTCGTCGCGTCGAGTTTGCACTGGAACGAGGGCGCGAGGACGCCTGTTCGGGACGAACTGACCGATCTGCAGGAGTCGCTCGGGACCGTGGAGTACGGCCCGCTGGCCGACCGGCCGCCCGGCGTCCCCTCGATGCAGACGATCTACTGGGAACAGCGGCGACCGGCCACCTGTCACTATCGCATGGACAAGAAACAGCGAGCCTTCGTGTACGCGACCGGCGGGACCCTGCAGGAACCGACCTGTGGCCACTGGCCGTTCGACGAACCACCGCTCCCGTGGCTCGTGGACGCCGTGACGCCCTGGTAATCAGGACAACCGATCCCGGATCGCCTCGGCGAGTCCGTCCGGATCGGATGCGACCGACTCGCCCACCTCGATCCCGTCGCCGACGGCGACCGTTCCGCCGTCGACCACGCGGGCGCAGATCCCACCGCGGTCGTCGCCCAGCGACTTCGCGACGCCGTCCTCGCCCGCCACCTGCTCGACGTGGGCGCAGGGCGGTCGCGGGCGCGTCCCCTCGAATGTCGCCTCGCCGATGGTGAACCGCGTGTCGAGCAACTCGTGGACGTCGATGCCGCGAGTCACCACGTTCCGGCGGTGGCGACCGTCAGACAGGTCGATTCCCTCGTCGTCCCGAATGCGCTCGATAGCCTCGGCCTCGATCAGCGTCACCTCGCACTCGTCGAAGCCGGAGTAGTAGCCGGTGCCGCGCTGGTATCGGTCGCCTTCCAGGCCGCCTCGCACGGCGCGGACGCGCTCGACGGCCTCCATGGGAGCCGATCCCTCCTCGGTCACCCAGATCCGCTCGACGGTGCTAGACATAGGCCGTCGTAGGTGGCGACAGCGTTTATACTCCCGGCCGGACAACGGGCGGGTATGTACCGCGCCAGCGACGAGGTCGACAACGAGGAGTGGCTCGCCGAACTGGAGGCGGCGGCCGACCGCCTCGACCTCGACGACGAGGCGCGAACGCGGGCGGCCGACCTGTTCCTCTCCACGCTCCCCGACAGCGACCGCTCGAAGCGGCCGACGATGGCCGCGAGCCTCTACGTCGCGACGCTGGTCACGAGCGACCGCCGCGCGCAGGGCGAGGTGGCCGACGCTGTGGGCGTCTCGCGACTCTCGGTCCAGCAGCGATGGAAGGAGTTGCTCGAACGCACGGGGCTGGACGCTCCGGACTGGTGAGTCAGGTCAGGTCTCGGTCTCCCGCTTCGGTCGCCCGTCGCGGTCGGGCGTGAGGTTCCCGTGTTCGTCGATCTCGCCTCTGACGATCCGGGTCGAAGAGATGATCTCGCCGTCGTCGGCGTAGACGTGGTCGACGACCTCGATCTCGAGTGGGTCGTCGCCGTTCTCGCGGCGGATCTCATTGATGCGACGACCGCCCGTCTCGGTCTCGGGGGAGACGATGAGATAGTCGAACTGTGATTCGGTAGCGATGCCTGTGGGTTCGGTGAGCTTTCTGATCTCGTACTCGCGGTCGAACTTCTCGGCGAAGTCGGCGAGTTCCGCGTCGAGGTCGCGCCGGCGTTGCTCGAACGTCCGGACGTGGCGATCCTCGTCGCGGGTCTTCGGTGCGAGTTCGTCGCTCGTGAGCCCGACGGTGACGTCACCGAGATCGAACGCGCGCTCGAACAGCGCACGGTGCCCATCGTGTACGGGGTCGAACGTCCCGCCCAGCGCGACCTTCATATCTCCGGGCATGGTCCCCTCAGGGTTTAGTGGCTTCGGATTGGCCCGCCCCGACTGGTGTCACTGCTCGGACTCCTCGACGGTGATCGTCACCGGCTCGTCGGTCTCGTCCGTCGGCTCCGGCTCGCCTGTGTCGTCGAGATGATCGTCCAGATTGAACACCGTGTTCAACTCCGACTGCACGTCGCCCACGATGCTCGACACCAGATCGCTCGGTGCGATGGCAGTGTACTCGTAGGGATTGTTCCCGGCACCGCCGCTCTCGCGCTTGCTCCGGGACACCTTCTCCTCCTCGTGGAGTTCCGCCAGCGCCTCGCGGACGGTACTGGGGTATAACCCCGTCCCGTCCGCCACCTCGTCGCTCGTGCTGTCGGGGTGCTGGCGCAGATAGACGTAGATGCGAGCTCGCGTCTCCGTGTCCAGCACCCAGGACAGCAGATCGACGACGCCGTCGTCGAACCGCTCGACCGCCCGGTCGGTCTCCGGTCCCAGGCGGTCGCGGACGGCCTCGCCGTCGGTTACGTCCAGCCCCTCTTCCTCCGGTTCGGTTGGCCCGTCGTCTGTGGACATGAGTTGCTTCTATTCCGACGGGAGGAAGCTCCCGGGTAAAAATCCTTGGCTACAATCGCAACGACCGACAGAGGGCGTCCATCCCCTTCTCGTCGCGAAGCCGCCGCTGTTTCTCCGCGCCGCTCTCGGCGTCGTACACCTCGCGGATGCCGCTGACACCCAGTCGGTCGCACTCCCGGTCGACCAGTTCGCCCAGGTCGACGGTTTCCGAGAGGTCTCGCGACAGGAGGCTCGCCTCGTGGCCATGCCTGATCGCGCGCCACTTGTTCTCGTCCAGCGGCTCGCGCCGGTGTTTCCGGCCGGTCTCGCCGTCCTCGTAGCGTTCGGCGAGGTCCGTCACCAGCGCGTGCGTGTACTCCACGAAGGCCATGACTGTCTCCTGATCGGCCTGGCCGTCGGGCGTCCGCACCTCGACGGTGCCGAGTCCGGAGTGAGGGCGCACGTCGTACCAGAGTTCGCCCCGGTCCTCGATCGAGTCCGTCTCGACCATCGTGCGCTCGAACTCGTCGAACTCGGCGTAGGAGTCGAACGTCGTCGGCACGCCGGTGTTGGGAAGCGCCTCGAAGATCTTGGCCCGCGCGGCGTGGAGGCCGGTGTCGAACCCGTTCCAGTACGGCGAGTTCGCCGACAGCGCCAGCATGATCGGCAGGTGCCAGCGGATCTCGTTTGTTACCCACACTGCCTTGTCTGCGTCGTCGACGCCGACGTGGACGTGCAGACCCGCGGTGGTATTCCGGTGCTGTGGGTACTGGATGCGGTCGAGTTGGGACTGGTAGCGTGGCTTCTCGGCGTGTTCGAGTTCCTGCCACTTCGCCGCTGGGTGCAGGCCCGCAGCGGCGATGCCGTAGCCGTGACGTTCGGCGTGGTCGACCAGCGCAGTCCGCACGGCGTCCAGTTGCTCGCGGGCCTCGTCGAGGTCGTCGGCGCTGATCGTCGGCGTCTGTGTCTCGATGACGCACTTGAACAGTTCGTGGTCCAGCCGACCCTCGAGGATCTCCGGCGGGTCGGTCTCGTAGACGAGTTCCTCCGTGCCGGAGGTCGGCCGGTTCCGGTCGTCGACGACGAAAAACTCCTCTTCGATACCCAGCGTTCCCATCCGGGTGAACGTCTCGGAAGAGCCCCTCCGGTCCATCTTTCCGCGGGTTGGACCCCCCTCGGCCTAAACCTTCCCCTCCGGAACGACGGGCGCTCGGATCGACTCGCCCCCGGGCTTACCGCGGTCGCGCCACGACCCCGAGGTGGTCGGTGTGGTACGGTTCCAGTCGTTCGCGCTCCAGGATCTCGTACCCCTCCGATAGCGTCCCGACCACGTCGTCGAACACCGCCTCCGGATCGGCGGTCACGTCCTCGCTGCGGGCCTTGACCGCCATGAGGAGTCGGCCGTCGTCACGCAGGAACTCCCGATTCGCCAGCGCCACCTCGGCCTGTCCCCGCGTCGCAACGTCTTGCACGATGGCGTCGACCGGCTCGACCACGTGTGCGTACGTTTCGGGGTTGCGCGCGTCCTTCAGGAGCGGGAACAGTCGGTCCCGCTCTTCGGCCACGTCCAGCAGGTCCCGCACGGGCCGCGGCGCGAACTCGACGGCGTAGGTCGGTCCCGAAAAGTCCGCGACGTGGCTCACCGTCGTCCCCGCGGCCGCGCCGAGATAGAGGACCGTCTCGCCACCCGCGAGGCCGGTGTCCATCCCGGACGCCAGCATCGCGCCGAGTTTGGAGCGCCGTGGATTCCAGCGCCGCCACCCCTCCTCGTCGGTCGGCTCGCCGTAGGCCGGCGGCCCCTGCGTCGCTAGGCCGGTTTCACCGCCGATATCGCGGCGCTCGACACCCACCGGTAACTCACTCATCGTCGTCCGCCTCCGCGTCGTCAGCTCGGGCCTGTATCGTCGCGATGCGGTCGTCGAGTTCCGCTTCGAGTTCGGGCCGCCGGTCACCGCTGTAGTGGTCGATCCGTGCGGCAATGGCGAGTTTCCCGGCGAGCGCGCGGGCCGCCGAGCCGCGGTCCTCGGGCCGGGTCCCACGCACCGCGTCGTGGGTGTAGATGATCCCGTGTTTCGGTGACGGCGCGTCCCCGCGCAGGTGGGCGAAGAGGGCGTCCTCGGCCCCCAGCACCTGCACCGTCCCGCTGGGTTTCTTCGCGAGCGACTCTAGCCCGCCCGCCAGCGAGAGCAGGCGAGCGGCGAGGACGGGGCCGGCCAGCGCCGCGAGGTTCGGCGCGACCTCGGGTGTCGTCGCCTCGATGAACTCTCCGAGGGCGTCGGCCTCTTCGTCGAGTGCGACGACCCGGCGGGCCAGCGAGACGGCTCGCCTGTCGCCGAGGGTCTCAGGGTTGCGCTCGCTCAGTTCGCGGGCGTACTCGACGCCCGTCCCAGCCTCCTCGAAGCGGCTGCCGCCCCACTCGGCGACTCGCTCGGCGAGTTCGTTCGCCTGTCGTCGGCAGTCGTCCATGGCCCGGACGGCGTGGACGAGTTGCTGGTCGACGGCCCCCTCGCGCTCCTCGACGGCTGCCTGCCCACCCTCCAGCGTCGCCTCCCGGAGCCGGTCGTAGTAGTCGTCCTCGTCGGTCGCGAAGCCGGTCTCGACGGCCAGTGCGGACCAGTCGGCGGGCGAATCGGCGCTCCCCTCTCGTATCCGGTTCGCGGCAGTCTCTGGATCCGCCGGATCGAGATCGGCGAACCACGCGTCGGCGGTCATACCCGGCCATCGGACTCCCCGGCGGTAAAGCTTCGCGATGCGTTAGTCCGGCGAGAACGGCGTCGGCCTCACGCCCCTGACGGTTTACCAGTCCCTCCTCGCGCCCTCCGTCATCGGATGGTTCGACGCGCTCACGTTCGCCGCACTCGTCTCGCGACTGGACGATCGACGACCCCCCGTCGGCCCGGAAAGCCCCTGAACGGCTGGTCATCGATCTTTGCCCCCGACCTGTGTTCCCAGTGGCTGCGAGAAGTCCACACTTTCTTTACGCGATAGGGGGTAGGCTTGCACATGACAGGTGCCGATATCGACGGTGTCGACCCGTTCCACCGGTTCGTGTTGCTCTCGGTGATCGATCTGCGGGCTCGTGACGACGTGCCGGTCCACTCCTTCGACGTGACCGGCGTCTGTGAGGATCTGCTCGACGAGTTCGACGATCTCGACGGGATGGTGCCCGGTGGCGTCACGCGCCAGCGCGTCATCAACGCCCTCTCGGAGCTCGAATCGGCCGACCTGCTCGGCGAGAAACGCAAGGAGTCACCCACCGGGAAGGGCCGCCCCGCCTATGCGCTGGATATCGCCGAAGACGAGGTTCTCGACCACCTCGAGGACGACGACCGCTTCGGCGACGCGGTCGAACGGATTCGGGACCGTCGCGAGTGACTGTCGCGCCGACAGCCATTTCCTCTCACCCGACGTTACGGGGAGACATGGGAACCGTACTGGATCGGGTTCGCAGACCCGAATACACGGGGGAGGATCGCTGTGTGCCGTGTACGGCGGTGAACACCGTCATCGCGATTGGGGTGGCCGTCGCCGTCGGCTACGTCGTCACGACCGCCGCGGGATCGTTCGTCGGCACCACCGTCGGTGGGACCGTCTTCGCGCTCTCGGTCGCCGCGATCTATTTTCGGGGGTATCTGGTCCCCGGCACGCCGACACTGACGAAACGGTACTTCCCGGAGCGGGTGCTGGCCTGGTTCGACAAAGCCGAGACCGGCGGCCAGACGGCCACAGCCCCAGCGGCCGAGGAGATAGACGTGGAGGCGACGCTGCTCGACGCCGGCGTGCTGGAGGAGAAACCCCACGGCGACCTCGGGTTGACGCCCGCGTTCGCCGCGGACTTCCGCGAACGGGTCGAACGCGAGCGCGACGAGGATTCGGACCGCGAAGCCGTCGCCGCTATCGTCGGCATCGATGCAGGGGAGCTGGCCTTCGAGGAGTACGGCACCGCCTTCGTCGCTCACGCCGACGGACGGAACGTCGGGCGCTGGGAGTCCCGCGCGGCCTTCCTCGCGGACGTGGCCGCGGGCCGCGCACTCCCCGACTACTACGACGGCTGGGCCGACACCGGTCCAGCTGGCCGCGGACAGTTGCTCGCCGGGCTCCGGCTGTTCGTCGAACAGTGCCCCGCCTGTGACGGACAGGTGCGATTCGGCCAGGAAGTCGTCGAGTCCTGCTGTCGCACCGTCGACGTGGTCGCCGTGACCTGTGAGGACTGTAACTCGCGACTGTTCGAGGTCGACGCCTCCGACGTGGCCGCGGCGGCCTGACTCGCCGGAACTGTTTCGCGTTCCAGCCGCCACGACGTACCAGATTCGGCACAAACCGCCGGTCCGTAGTGACAAGTTTATAGACCGCGGGTTTGCAGGGTAGGTATGCGCGATGCGTACCTCATCGGGGCGGGTCAGTCCGACTACGGCTCGTTCCCGGGCGAGAGCTACCGGTCGCTGTTTCGAACGGCGTTCGAGAACGCCCGTGACAGCGTGCCGGACGGTATCGAGTCCGAAGCCGTCGACGAAGCGGTCGTCGGCACCCTCGGCGTCGGCGGACGACAACTCGGGCTCCCCGGCCCGGCCGTGACCGAACACGTCGGCCTGCACGGTATCCCCGTGACCCGTGTCGAAAACGCCTGTGCCGCGTCGGGCTACTCGGTCCGGCAGGGCGTCCAGGCCATCCGGAGCGGGATGGCCGACGTGGTGCTGGCCAGCGGCGTCGAGATCATGACCGACGTGTCCGGCGACGCCGTGCGCTACTGGCTCGGCGTGTCGGGCGAGACCGAGTGGGAGCGTCTCTCGGGCACCACCTTCGCCGGCGTCTACGCCCAGATGGCCAGCCGCCACATGCAGGAGTACGGCACCACGCGCGAACAGCTCTCCCACGTCGCCGTCAAGAACCACGAGAACGGCGCGAAGAATCCCCACGCGCAGCTCGGCTTCGAGTGTTCGCTGGAGGACGCCATGGACGCGCCGACGGTCGCGGACCCCCTCAATCTCTATCACTGCTGTCCGACTACCGACGGGGCGGCCTGTGTCCTGCTGGCCAGCGAGGACGTTGTGGAGAACTACACCGACGACCCGATCCGGGTCGCCGGCGTCGGTGCCGGGAGCGACCGCGTGGGCCTGTTCCAGCGCGACACCTACACCGCCGTCCCGGCCTCGCAGTACGCCGCCGACCGCGCCTACGAGATGGCCGGCTACGGGCCCGACGACCTCGACTTCGCGGAGGTCCACGACTGCTTCGCCATCGCCGAGTTGATGGCCTACTCCGACCTCGGCCTCTGCGAGCCCGAAGAGGCCGGCGAGTTCGTCGCCAGCGGGAAGACCGGACGCGACGGCGAGATGCCCGTCAACACCTCCGGCGGTCTGAAATCGAAGGGGCACCCCATCGGCGCGACCGGGGCCGGGCAGGTCGTCGAGGTCTTCAAGCAACTCTCCGGCGAGGCCGGCGAGCGTCAGCTCGACGACCCACAGATCGGGCTGACGCACAACGTCGGCGGCTCGGGCGGTGCGGCGGTCGTCCACGTGTTCGAAAAGGGCGGGGCGCCCAGCGCCCCGGGGTCGGCGAGCGGGCGAAGCCCGCGAGACACGGGAGGTGATGCGGCATGAGTGACCACGGGATTCACGCGGTCGGTGCCTACGCGCCCCGGCTCCGGGTCGCCGCCGAGGAGTTCGCCGAGGCCTGGGGAAGCTTCGAGGCCTCGGGTATCGAGGAGAAGGCGGTCCCCGAAGCCGACGAGGACGCACTCACGATGGGCTGGGAGGCCGCCCGACGCGCGCTCGCCGCGGGCGACGCGGACGCCGCGGACGTGGACTGGCTCGGGTTCGCCACCACGAATCCGCCGATGGCCGAGGAGGACCCGACGGTTCGGCTGGGGTCGTTCCTCGGTGTCGCCGACGACATCACGCGCCAGTCGTTCACCGGGAGTACGCGGGCCGGCACGCGAGCGCTGTTCGCGGCGCTCGACGCAGACACGGAGGGACTCGCGCTGGTCGTCGCCGCGGACTGTCCGCGGAGCGAACCGAGTGACGCGCACGAACACGCCGCTGGAGCGGGTGCGGCGGCGATGCTGGTCGGGGCGGACGCCCCGGCACCGATCACCGACCGCGCCGAACACGCCGAGCCCTACCCCGGCACGCGGTTCCGTCGCGCCGGGAGCGAGGAGGTGGAGGGCATCGACGTGACCAGCTACGACCGCGAGGCGTTCCGCGAGACGCTCGCCGGTGCGGTCGACGCCGTGGATGCCCCCGAGGACCCGGATGCCGCGGCAGTGCAGGCTCCCGACGGCGGCCTCCCCTACCGCGCCGCCGGCGCGATGGGGCTGGACAACGGGACGGTCCACACCTGCGCGACGGTGCAGGATCTGGGCGATACGGCCGCCGCGAGCGTGCCGCTGTCGCTGGCGACCGCCCTCGCCGACGGTCACGAGAGCGTGCTGGGCGCGGGATACGGGAGCGGCGGCGGCGCGGACGCGTTCGTCGTCGAGGCGAAGGAGGCCGTGCCCGCGGACCTGGCCATCGACGGCGGGACGGACCTGACCTACGCCGAGTACCTGCGCCGCCGGGGCGACGTGACCAGCGGCGAACCGAACGGCGGCGCGGCCTACGTCTCCGTGCCGACGTGGAAGCGGTCGATCCCCCAGCGCCACCGCCTCGTCGCGGGGCGGTGTCCGAACTGTGGCTCGCTGGCGTTCCCCCCCGAGGGGGCCTGCCCGGACTGTCGGTCCCTCGTGGAGTTCGAGCCGGTCGAACTGCCGGACACGGGCGACGTCGAGGCCGTCACCGCCGTCTCGCGGGGCGGTGAACCACCCGAGTTCGCCGTCCAGCAACAGAAGAGCGGCGAGTACGGCGTCGCCATCGCGGCCTTCGAGGCCGACGGCGAGTCGGTCAGCATGCCCCTGCAGGTCGTCGGTGCGGAGACCTCGCCCGACGTGGGCGACGCCGTGGCGACCGTCATCCGGCGAATCTACAAGCAGGAGGGCGTGATCCGCTACGGACGCAAAGCGCGGGTCGACGACGAGTAAGCCGAAAACTCTCGTAAACGTTTAACCCCTCGGCCTCGCGGGTCTTGACATGCGAGTCACAGTTATTGGCGCAGGGACGATGGGTGCCGGCATCGCCCACGTCTGTGCGGCCGCCGGCCACGACGTGAGCATCCGCGACATCGAACCGAACGTGGTGATGGACGCCATCGACACGATCAGCAACCGGCT
The DNA here is from genome assembly GCF_023698535.1 of Halorientalis regularis. Taxonomy (GTDB): domain Archaea; phylum Halobacteriota; class Halobacteria; order Halobacteriales; family Haloarculaceae; genus Halorientalis; species Halorientalis regularis. Next base: position 138,046 of record NZ_JALJCL010000007.1, on the reverse strand, counting down.
CAGCGCCGGCGTCGACCGGGGCTACATCACTGCCGAGGAGAAAGAGCAGGCCGTCGACGACCTCGACGGCACGACCGACCTCGAATCCGCGCTCAAGGGCGCGGACATCGTCATCGAAGCCGTCCCGGAGGATCTGGACCTCAAACGCGAGACCTTCGCCGACGCCGAGGGCCAGGTGGACGAGGAGACAATCATCGCGACGAACACCTCCTCGATGTCGGTCTCGTCCATCGCCGCCGCGCTGAAACACCCCGAGCGCGCCGTCGGGCTGCACTTCTTCAACCCGCCCCACAAGATGGGGCTGATCGAGGTCGTCCTGGCCGACCAGACCGACGAGGAGACCGCCGACCGCGCCGAGGCGTTCGTCGACGGTCTCGAGAAAGAGCCGGTCGTCGTCACGGACACGCCCGGCTTCGCCTCCTCGCGGCTGGGCGTCGCGCTGGGCGTCGAGGCAATGCGGATGGTCGAGAACGGCGTCGCCAGCGTCGAGGACATCGACGCCGCGATGGAACTCGGGTACAACCACCCCGTCGGCCCGCTGGAACTCACCGACCGCGTGGGACTCGACGTGCGACTCGACATCTGTGAGTACCTCCACGAGGAACTGGGCGACCGCTTCGAACCGCCCGAGATACTCCGCGAGAAGGTCGAGAACGGCGACACCGGCAAGAAAGTCGGCCGCGGGTTCTACGTCTGGGAGGGTGGCGAACCCAAGGACGTGGCCGACGACGAGGACTACGACATCGAAGACGTGATCTGAGGCGATGGCCGACCACGCAGGAGAGGACGCCGACGAGTTCGACCCCGACGCGCGCCGTCGACCCCGAGACGGCGACGACTCGGACGAGGAACCGCCGACGCTCGGCGACCTGCTCGACGAACTCGACGAGTACGAGGCGTCGCTGACCGACCCGGCCCGCCGGGAACGGATTCAGGACATCATCGAGACCGCGACCGAGGTCGAAGAGCCCGCTGTGTTCGGCCGCACCATCGTCGGGTTCGACCGCGCCGACCTCATGGAGGCGATGCTGGGCGCGCTCCTCTTCGGGCTCCCGATGATGGTCGAGGGCGGCACCCAGGAGGTCGGCGCGTTCGTCGCTACCCACCCGGTCTATCTCGTCGGGACGCTGGCATTCGCCGTCGCGACCACGGTCGGGATCCTCTACGTCGCCGAGTTCCAGGACGTGCGGATCTACAGGCCGATCCTCGGGTTCGTCCCGCGACGCCTGCTGGGCGTCGTCGGCGTCTCTCTCCTGCTGTCCCTCGTTATGAGTACCGCGTGGGGCCGCGTCGACTGGGCTGCTCCCTGGCTGGCCGTCTGTACCTGTGCCGTCGCCTTCGTACCGATGACCATCGGTGCCGCGCTGGGCGACATCCTGCCGGGGTCGTGAAGCGAGCGGCCCGGGAACTCCCCGCCGACGCGAGGGCTACGCCTTTTGTTAAGCGTTATATGTCGGGCTATCCTCGCGGTAGGTATGAGCGACACTCAACAAAAGCGGAAACAGAAGTGTATCTCCTGCGGGATCAACATCTCGGGAACGAACGCGGCCGCGTTCAATTGCCCCGACTGTGGCCACCAGATCTACCGGTGTGCCAAGTGCCGCAAGCAGAGCAACCTCTACGAGTGCCCGGACTGCGGGTTCACCGGACCCTGAATCGCAACCCCAATCAACCCTCACCGCAATCTACTACCATGGGAAAAGTCGCAGCCAAAATCAAGGTAATGCCGCAGAGCCCGGACGTGGACCTGGACGCCCTGCAGGAACGTCTCGAACAGTCCCTCCCCGAAGGAGCCAAGATCAACGGATTCGAGCGTGACGACGTGGCTTTCGGCCTCGTCGCGCTGTTCCCGACTGTCGTCGTCCCCGACGACTCCGGCGGCACCGACGCCGTCGAGGAGTCCTTCGCCGAAGTCGAAGGCGTCGAGTCCGTCGACGTCGACTCGGTCGGCCGCCTCTAGCGCCGTCGCTCGCTGTTTCGGTTCCCCGGTCCGATAGCAACTGCTCACCGGAATTTTCGCCGGCGATATTGCCAGGTTCAGCTTTCGACGTGTCTCTCTACGGTCGACGGCCTGTCACTGCTTCAACCGTCGATTATCAGACTGCATAATGCGGGACGAACGCTTATCATAGTCGCTGGAGGAGCGCCGATATATGGACTTCCGTCTCACACGGTATCTCCCGGACCGGGTCCGCCGGACCTACATCCGGCAGTTCGTTGTCACCGTCGCGGTGATCCTCCTGTTGCTGGCGCTATCGCTTGTCGGTGTCGTCGGCGTCCTCGGCGACGCCGAACAGCAGACCGTCTACGACCAGCTCGAAACGGATACCGAGCGATACAGCGGGGAGGTCGACCAGTGGCTCACACAGTATCGGACCACGGCACGCACGGTATCGACCTCCACTGCACTCCAGGCGGAGCCGGGGCCGCCCCTCCAGCGCGCGCTCGACGATACCGAGGCCGGGTTGGCCGACGAGGTGAGTGCGGTTCACTACGTGGACCTCACCCGGGGATCGGTCGTCGGGAGCACCGCCGACATCGCGACCGCGAGTATGCGAATCCCGTGGATCACGAGGACGAGCTACGGTCTCGACGGCGCGGACGACGTGTATCTCTCCCAGTCCTATCTCATCGACGGGAAACGCTACGCTGCGTTCGTCAGCCCCGTGCCGGGGGAGAACCACTCCGTGGCGGTCGAAGTCTCGGTCTCCGATTCCTTCGACTTCCAGACCCAGGTCAACGGGTCGAGCGTGATCGTGATGGACGGGAACGGGTTCATGCTGTACGACGGAAACCAGTCCGCCACGAACCTCTACACGGGGGCGGGCGAAGAGCGGATCCTCACAGACACGACCGCCGAAGGTGAAATCTTCGAGGCCAACGGGACGGTGCTGAGCTACCAGCAGGTGTCGGGAACCGACCTCATCGTGTTGCTGCGAGCGCCCACGTCGGCGTACGCGGTCGGCTGGCAGTCGCTCCAGTACCTCATCCTCATCTTCGGGCTGGTCGCCGGGAGCATGTTCCTGCTGGGCTTCGTGATCGTCCGACCGACGGCGAAGTCGATCAACCGACTGGTCGACCGGGCCGAATCCATCGAGAACGGCGATCTCGACGTGTCGATGGAGACGGACCGACAGGACGAGATCGGGACTCTGTTCGCCTCCTTCGCCAGTATGCGCGACTCGCTCGCCGACCGGATCGACGAGGTCGAGCGCGCCCGCGAGGAGGCCCGGGCCGACGCCGAGGCCGCACGGGAGGAAGCCGAGGCCGCTCGCCGCGAGGCCGAGGAGTTCACCGAACACCTGGAAGCGACGGCCGACGAGTACGGCTCGGTGATCCGGGCGTGTGCCGACGGCGACCTCACCCGTCGGCTGGACCCCGACGACGAGAGTTCGGCGATGGCCGAGATCGCAAACGCGTTCAACGAGACGCTGAGCGAACTGGAGGAGACGGTCGCCCGCGTCCGGTCGTTCGCCGACGACGTGGCCGAGTCGACGACCCGTGCGGTCGAAGCGACCGAGTCCTCGCGTGAACGGAGCCGAACCGTCTCCGAGAGCGTCCAGGGGATCGCCGAGGACGCCGTCGAGCAGAACCAGCAACTCACCGGCGTCACCGACGAGATGAACGATCTCAGTGCGACCGTCGAGGAGGTCGCGGCGACCGCCAACACTGTCGCCGACCTGGCCACCGAGACCGAGGCCGCAGCCACCGAAGGGGCCGAGGCCGCCAGCGAGGCCGCCGCGGAGATGGCCGAAATCGAGACCGCGACCGAGGAGACCGTCGCGGACGTGCAGGCGCTCGACGACGAGGTCGACCGCGTGGCCGAGATCGTCGATCTGATCGACGACATCGCCGAGCAGACGAACGTCCTGGCGCTGAATGCGTCCATCGAGGCGGCGCACGCCGACGGCGACGGTGACGGGTTCGCCGTCGTCGCCGACGAGGTGAAAGAACTCGCCGAACAGACCCGCGAGGCGACCCAGGAGATCGACGACCTCCTCTCGGAGCTGTCCGACCAGACCCGCGAGGCGGTCGCCGACATCGAAGCCATGCAGGACGACGTGGAGAGCGGCGTCGAGACCACCGAGGGCGCGCTGAACGCGCTCGAAGACATCGCGGACAAGGTCGAGCAGACGAGCGACGGTGTCCGCGAGATCAGCGAGGCGACCGACGATCAGGCGGCCTCCGCACAGGAGGTCGTCTCGATGACCGACCAGGCGACCGACGTGAGCGAACGGACCGCCGACCGCGCCGGCGAGGTGGCCGAGACCGCGACGACGCAGGCCGATCAGCTGGAGTCGGTGACCGATACCGCCCGGACCATCGCGGAGCAGGCCCAGGACCTGCGCGCGCTGATGGACGAGTTCACCGTCGACGCGACCGACGTGGAGATCGACGCCGCCGACCCCGATCTGGCGACGACCGACGACTGACGGGGTCGTCACACCGCTGTCCGCGACGGAACGCACGTTTTATAAGCCCGACCACACAACCGACAGCTACGAATGCCCAATTCGCACGGTCCACTCAAGAAGACGCGCCACAAGCTGAAAAACGACCCCCGTGATCGGGGGACCTCGCCGCCCCAGCAGTCAGTTCAGGAGTTCGAGGACGGCCAGCAAGTCCACCTCAACATCGATCCCTCGGTCAACGACGGTCGGTTCCATCCCCGCTTCAACGGTTACACCGGAACGGTCGACGGCAAGCAGGGCGAGGCCTACAAGGTCCTGATCGAGGATCAGGGCAAAGAGAAGACGATCATCGCAAAGCCCGCCCACATCACCGCCCAGGAATGACGATCTTCAAGGAGAAGGTCGGCGAGGAGTACCTGACGCTCGCCGAGACCAAAGAGATCCTCGAATCGCTCGAACGCGAGCGGGCCGCCGACGAGGATCGGGAGATGCGCTACGAGCTGGCGCGGGCCATCGAGCACGTCAACCGCTTCGCCACGCTCGACCCCGAGGAGTCCCAGGAGTTCGTCGACGAACTGCTGGACCTGGAGAAAGTCGACGAGGCGACCGCCTACAAGATCGCCAACACGATGCCGAAGGATCGCGACGAGTTGCGCGCCATCTACGCCCAGGAACGGTTCTCCCTCTCGGGCGATGAACTCGACGACATCCTCGACGTCGTCGCGAAGTACGTCTAGCGGTTCCCCTCGGCTGGGGCTTTTATGTATCCCGTCGCCGTATCGGCGTGCATGAGCGATTCCGAGAGCGGCGATTCGGCCGCAGACACCGAGCGCGAGACGGGTGTCGTGCTCGACTTTCTGCCACACGGTCGCACCGAGGACGACCGCCCACAGTACGAGAAGTCGCCGCTCGCGTACGTCCTGACCGAATCCGACTTCGACCTGTTCGAGCTCCGGGTCGACGACGACGCCGGTGTCCAGATCGGCGACCGTATCCCGGTCGAACGGGGGGACGACAGTCCAGTCCAGCGCATCCGCAGCATCGAGTACGGGGACCTGCCGAGCGGCGCGCGCTCGGAACTGGAGTACGTCGTCGAGGAGATCGTCACGACCAACGAGGACCGGTTCGTCGACTTCTACAACGACGCCCAGCCCATCACGCTACGACTCCACCAGCTGAACCTGCTGCCGGGGATCGGCAAGAAACTCCGCAACAACATCCTCGACGAGCGCGACCGTCGCCCGTTCCAGAACTTCGAGGATCTGGAGGCCCGGGTCAGCGGCCTCCACAACCCGAAGGAGGTACTTGTCGAGCGCGTCCTCGAGGAGATGCGCGAAGACGACCTGAAGTACCGGACGTTCGTCGGCACCGACGACCAGGACTGACACGTTTTTGGTCGGCGAGGTTCAGGTTCCGGCAATGACCGGTGGCCCCGCCGACGATGCGCCGACGCCCGGTAGCCGCGACCCCGACGCCCTGCTGGCCCGCGCCGGTGTGCGCGGCGATCCCGACCGGGACCAGCACTTCCTCGTCGACGACCGCGTCCTCGACCGGCTGCCGAGCTACGCCACCGAGATCGACGCCGAGACGAGTCACGTCCTCGAAATCGGCGGCGGGACTGGTGCGCTGACCGACCGCCTGCTCACCCTCGCCGACCGCGTGACCGTGATCGAGCGCGACCCAGACCTTGCCGCCTTCCTCCGCGAGGAGTTCGCCGGCGAGATCGAGGCCGACCGCCTCACCGTGATCGAGGGCGACGCGCTCGACGTGGAACTCCCGGATTTCACGCTCTCGGTCTCGAACCTTCCCTACGGCGTGTCCAGCGAGATCGCGTTTCGACTCCTGCCCCGGGATCGCCCCCTCGTGTTGATGTTCCAGCGGGAGTTCGCCGAGCGGATGGCGGCCGACCCGGCAACCGACGAATACGGTCGCCTCTCGGTGACAGCTGGTCACTACGCGGACGTGGAGGTTGTCGAGACCATCCCGAAGGAGGCGTTCTCGCCGCCACCGGCCGTCGAGAGTGCCGTCGTCCGCGCACGGCCCCGCGACCCCGACTACGACGTGCCGGACGACGACTTCTTCCTCGATTTCGTCACGGCCGTGTTCACCCAGCGACGAAAGACGATGCGCAACGCGGTCCGGAACACGGCGCACATCTCGGGGCTCGACGATCCCGACGCCGTCGTCGACGCTGCCGACGCGGAGCTGATGGGGCGGCGCGCGGGGAAAGTCACACCCGCGGAGTTCGCGGAGCTGGCACGGCTGGCCTGGGAGGTGGGCGAGCCGTGAGCCTCGCGGTCTCGTTCGTCGAGGCGATCCAGGGGGTGATCGACACTCGGCTGCTACGGGTCCTGGCGACGGTCGCCACCGTCGCGGCGCTGGTCGCACTGTCGGTCACGATCCGGCGTGCCGGGTCGCCACTCAAGAACCGCCTCTCGCTGAGTAATCCGCTCGTCGAGGGGGTTCAGGCCGGGCTGGTGATCGTATCGACCATCGCGGCCGGGACGCTCGTGCTCGTCGTCTGGCGGGCCTCCGACGAGGCGGCGACGCTGATCGAACTGGTCCGGGCCGACCCGCGCTCGCTGGTCCGGGTCCTCATCACCGTCTTCCTGTTCGTCTTCGCGTACGCGCTGACGATCCTGATAAAGCGGATCGTGGAGGACCTGGCCGAACAGCGCTCGGCCATCTCGTCCCACCAGCGCGAGATCGGCTACCACCTCGCGCAGGTCGGCGTCTACCTGTTTGCCATCCTCGGCGCGTTCTCGATCTGGGGCGTGGACCTGAGCAACCTCCTGCTCGGGGCTGGGTTCCTCGGTGTCGTCGTCGGCCTGGCCGCGCGACAGACGCTGGCCGCGGTGCTGGCGGGGTTCGTCCTGCTCTTTTCGCGGCCGTTCGACGTGGGCGACTGGGTCGAGGTCGCCGAGCGCGAGGGGGTCGTCACCGACGTGACGATCTTCAACACGGAGATCAAGACGCCCGAGGACGAGTACGTCATAGTTCCCAACGACATCGTGACGAGCAACGCGGTCGTCAACCGCTCGCGTGCCGGGCGGCTCCGGGTGGACGTGGAAGTCGGCGTCGACTACGACGCCGATCCTGAACGCGCCGCCGAAGTGGCACGGGACGCGATGACCGGCCTCGACGAGGTTCTGGAAAAACCCGATCCGTTCGTGATCCTCAAGCGCTTCGGCGACTCGGCCGTCGTCCTCGAGTGTCGCTTCTGGATCGACAGTCCGAGCGCACAGCGTCGCTGGCAGGTCCGGTCGGCAGTCGTCGAGGCCGTCAAGGCCGCCTTCAAGCGCGAGGGCATCAAGATCCCCTTCCCCCAGCGGGAACTCATGGGCCGCGAGGAAGCGTCGGGACGCAAACTCGCTGGCGGTGAGACGACCGCGTTGGCCACCGACGGCGACGCCGGGGACGCCGGGGATGGCGAGACGGCCGACGGGAGCGGTGAGACACCGTCTGACGACTCCAGAACTGCAGCGGGAGACGGAGCCGAACCCACCGACTCGGACGCGAAGCCACCGGAGGCCGACGAGTCGTGACCGATCTCGCCGAGCGACGTGATCTGGAGCAGGTGTATCAGCCCGCCGAGGATTCACGGTTGCTGGCCGAGACGGCCGCCGAACGCGTCGGGGACGGCGATCTCGTCCTCGACGTGGGGACCGGGAGCGGCTACGTCGCCAGCGTGGCCGCCGATGCGGGGGCCGACGTAGTGGGTGCGGACATCAACCCGCTGGCCTGCCGCGAGGCCCGCGAGAACGGCGTTCCGGTGGTGCAGTGCAACCTGACCGATCCCTTTCGGGACGGCGCGTTCGACTACGTCCTGTTCAACCCACCGTACCTGCCCACGCCACCGGAGGACGAACGCGACGACTGGATGGAGTACGCCCTCTCCGGCGGGGAAGACGGCCGTGCGGTGATCGAACCCTTCCTCGACGGTGTCGAGCGCGTCCTCGCACCCGACGGCCGCGTGTTGCTCTTGCTTTCGACGCTCACCGGACTCGACGCGGTCGTCGACGACGCCGCCCAGCAGGGGCTGTCCGCCGAGGAAGTCGGGGCCGAGAAACACGCGTTCGAGCGACTCGTCGTCCTGTCGATTCGCCGTTGATCGAAAAAAGCGCCGCAGTTGCCGGTTACGCGAGACCCAGCGACCGCGCAAGCTCGAAGAGCTGGCTGGTAATCTCGGGCGGCAAGGCGCTGAGGAGTTTCTGCAGGATGTTGCTCAGACCCCCGCTCCCCCCGGAGCTCTGGGCCGCTGCTGTTCCAACCCCGAACACCCCCGCCAGAACGGCGAGGACCGCTTTCATGGCAATCCGTTTCATGCCACCCGCCGCTACTCGGACTCGACTAATAAGAAAGATGATTGACCACACAGACCTCCTGAAACAAAACTAATTTTAGAAGAAGATTAAACGAAAATAAATTCACAGAGGCCAACAGTTGCCACTGACGGATCGGTTGGTCGATCAAAAACCGGTCGCGGAGGTGAAGTCGTGCTAGCGCGGGGGAATACTCGGTCGGTAACGGTCCGTGTATAACTGACAGTCATCAAACCGATTAGCAAATATTAAACACCGTCATTTCGTAGGGTGGTGCAATGTCAGAGGTAGTTACGACGACACCGGGGTTGTACCCGTTGCCCGATTGGGCGAAAGACGACTTATCCGATCTGAAGGGCCACCAGAAGGCCGATCTGATCGACGGGACGGAGAGCGAGGAAATCGAAGACGCCTACGAGCGCGTTCGCAGTGAGTACGTCGACCACCAGCAGTCGGCCGGTCTCGACCGGATCGTCGAGGGGCAGGGCCGCTGGGACGACATGATCGCGCACCCGCTCGCGGTCGCCGACGCCGTCGAGACCCGCGGAATCGTCCGGTACTACGACAACAACAACTTCTACCGCGAGCCCGTCGTGACGGACGATCTGGCCGCGACCGGCGACGTGGCTGCCGAACTCGACGCGGCGAGCGAACAGGTCGATTCCGGTCTGCAGGCGGTTCTCCCCGGTCCGTACTCGCTGGCCGATCTGGCGACCGACGAACACTACGGTGACGACGGGGCCTTCCTCGACGCCGTCGCGGACTTCCTGGCCGACGAGATCGACGCGTTCCCCGACGTGGAGACGCTGTTCCTGCTCGAACCCTCCCTCGTGGAGAACCCGCCCGAAGACGGCGAAGACGAACGGGCCAGCGAGGCCATCGACGCCGTCGCCGCGGCCGCCGACGCCGAGGTCGTCGCCCACACCTACTGGGGCGCGCTCGACGAGAAAGTGTACGCCCACCTGATGGACGCCGACGTGGACGCCATCGGCTTCGACTTCGTGGCAAACCACGAGGACAACGTCTACAACATCAGCGAGTACGGCACCAAGGACGACGTGGCCCTCGGTGTGGTCGACGGTCAGAACACGCTGGTCGAGGAGCCAGAGACAATCGCCGAGCGGATCGAGTGGGTCGGCGACAACACCCCCAGCACCGACTTCGAGACCATCTACGCGACCATCAACACCGAGACGTTCTATCTCCCGGTCAACAAGTACGAGGCGAAACTGGACGCCCTGGCCGCCGTGAACAAAGAGGTGATGCTCGCATGACCGACACCCGAGAACAGTTCCACCCGGAGAACCACCCAAACGACCACTTCCTGCTGACGACCGTCGTCGGCAGTTACAAGAAACCCAAGTGGCTCGACCGTGCCCGCGAACTCCTCGAAGACGAGGATGCCAGTTTCGACGAAGACGACTGGGAGGAGGCCACCGACGACGCATCCCGTCTCATCACCGAGGAACACGAGCGCACCGGGATGGACGTGATCTGTGACGGCGAGATGCGGCGCAACGAGATGGTGGAGTACTTCGCACACCTGATCGAGGGCTACGAGTTTAACGGCCGCGTCAAGGTCTGGGGCCACAACTACTTCGACAAGCCCTCCGTCGTCGAGGAGGTCGAGTACGGCGAGGAGTGGCTCGTCGACGAGTTCGAGTTCACCGACTCGGTCTCGGAGCGCCCGGTCAAGGTCCCCATCACGGGTCCGTACACGCTCGCGAACTGGTCGTTCAACGAGGTCTACGACGACGAGGAACAGCTGGCCTACGACCTGGCCGACCTCGTCAACGAGGAGATCGACCGCCTCGTCGACGCCGGTGCGAAGTACATCCAGATCGACGAGCCTGCGCTCGCGACGACGCCGGACGATCACGCCATCGTCGGTGCCTGTCTCGACCGGATCGTCGACGACATCCCGGAAGACGTGCGCGTCGGCCTCCACGTCTGTTACGGCGACTACTCGCGCATCTACCCCGAGATGCTCGACTACCCCGTCGACGAGTACGATCTGGAACTCTGCAACGGTAACTACGAGCAACTCGACGTGTTCACCGAGCACGAGTTCACGAAGGACCTCGCGCTCGGCGTCGTCGACGCCCACGTCGCGGAGGTCGAACCCGTCGAGGAGATCAAGGAGAACATCGTGAAGGGCTTCGAGGTCGTCCCGCCGGAGCGACTCACCGTCTCACCGGACTGCGGCCTGAAGCTTCTGCCCCGTGAGGTGGCCTACGGCAAGATGGAGAACATGGTCCAGGCCGCCCGCGAGGTCGAGGAAGAACTCGACGCCGGCGAGATCGACGTGGGGCTGGCCGCTCCGACGAGCGACTGACTCCGTTCCGTTTTTATCGCAGTCGCGGATTGGATCGGGTATGGCGTCCCGTATTCGTGCCCTCCTCGGCCGCGTCCGCGCACAGGTCGCGGACGACCTCCGGTCCGATCCGTACCTGCCGTTCATCGTCTTGCTCGCGGGCGTGCTGTGCAGTTTCTGGTTCTGGCACCGCATCCCCAACTTCGCCACCAGGGACGAGAAGAGCCGCCTGCTCGACGCGATGGTCCCCATAGGGCGGATGCTCGCCGATCCGAGTATCGAGACGCTCCAGAACAGCGTCGAGTGGAGCCGGGTCCCGTTCGGCCCGACGCTGTACCTGTTCGGGCTGGCGCTGCTGCCCGTCTTGCTCGTGGCGGTGCTGGTCGGCGATCTGTGGGCGTTCACCGAACTGGGCTATCCAGACCCCGAATTCGGCTTCTACCCGGCCTGGCACACCACGCCGGAGTGGATCTGGACGTGGAGTCTCGTGTTCGTCAGGCTGTTCAACGCCGCCTTCGCCGTCGGTGCGGTCTACCTGACCTACCGGCTCGGCACCGAACTCCGGGACCGTGCGACCGGCCGGCTGGCCGCGCTCGTGTTGACGCTCACCTTCGGGTTTCTCACCATCGCCCACGAGGGCGGCGAAGACATGCCGGCACTGTTTTTCTTCCTGCTGGCGCTGTACCTGCTCGTCCGCTACGTCCGGGCCGGCGACCGAACCACGTTCTTCGCGGCCAGCGCGGCCGGCGGGGTCGCAATCGCGTTCAAGCTGACCGCCGCGCCCATCGTCCTCCTGATCGGGATCGGGTTCGTCCTGCGGGCCTGGGGGACCGAAGAGCCCACGTGGTCGGCGCTGTTCCAGCCGTGGCTGGTCGTCGGCGGCGCGCTCCTGGGGTTGGTCGCCATCCTCGCCGGTTACCCGACCTTCCTGGTCGGCGCTGTCGATCCCGTCCTCGAACGGCTGTTCGGGCAGTCCGTCGCGAGAGGGAATCGTGTCACCGGTCCGACCGCACCGACCTGGTGGTGGTTCCTGCGGGGTTACTTCAGTGGACTCGGACTTCCGCTCTTTTTTGCATCGCTGGTCGGCGTCGTCGCCAGCCTCGCCACCCTGCGCGATCGCGCGACGTACACGCCCGCCTACGCGCTGACGGTCCTCCCGCTCGTGATCTACCTGCTGTTGTTCTCGCGGTGGCACGACTTCCGTGTTCACCACCTGTTGCCGACCTTCCCCCTGATCGCACTCCTGGTCGCGCTGTCGCTGATCGGGTTGCGCGAGCGAGAGCCCGACATCGGGACCGCGGTGATCGCGCTCTTGCTGGTGACGACGGGCATCTACGCCGGGGTCGGCGTCGGCGGCTATGCCTCGATGCCCCGCGACGAGGCGACCGAGTGGCTTCAGGACAACGCCGACGGGAACGCCACGATGGAGGTGTACCGGCGTGACTTCCACGACGCCGCCGTCCCGCACGACATGCGGATCAACCACCTGTTCGGACCGGAAGACGACGCCGAAGCGGCCGCCATCGTCGACTGCCCCGAGTACATCCAGCTGGGGTATCGCGACCTGCTCTACCTGAAAAACGGCACCTACTACCGAAACGGTCGCGCCCAGCAGGAATATTTCCGGGAACTCCTCTCGGGCGAATACAGCTACCGCATCGTCGCCGAGTTCGGCCCGCGCCCGCCGAACTTCGTCCCGGATCGACCGACGCCGGGGTCGCTGACGGACCTGTTCCACGTCGGGCTGGTTCCCCAGACCGACCAGTTCGCCGACGAGCAGGAACTCGCGGAGAACCAGTACACCGTCATCTTACAGCGGGACGGCGAGTGTGGCTACGGCCGGTTCCCGCCGTTCTGAGCGCCGGCGTTCACGCCTCTCGATCCGGAGCCAGCGAGGACACGTCCACTTTCAGCGTGGGGTACCAGCCCGCGACCGCCGGCAGGTAGGTCCCGAGTACGCGGTCGATCAGGATGACCGGCACGATCACATCGCTGGGGACCCCGAGCGCGACGAACACGGCGGTCGCGGTCGCTTCGGTGACGCCGACACCGCCCGGGGTGAGCGGGAGCAGAGTGACGCTGTAGGCCGCCACGAGAACGACCGGGAGCAGGACAACAGGCTCGAATCCCGACCCGAAGCCACCGAGCAAGAGGAGGACTCGCAGACCGGGTGCGAGGACCAGCGCGCCGAGCCAGCCCGCCCCGTAGTGGAGCCAGACGCGCGGGTCGGTCGTCAGCGCCCGGAACGAGACCGTCGAGGCAGTGGTGAACTCCATCACGTTGCGCAGGCGCTCGGCCAGCCCAGCGCCGACGCGTGGTACCCGGCCGATCAGCGCGGCGAGTCCCTCGATCACCCGGTCCAGAAATGCGAGGTTCATCCCCGCGATGAGGACGAATCCGCCGGCGGCGACGTAGAGTCCCGTCGAGAGGCCCACGAGCGCGAGCAAGCCCCAGGGGAGTCGGCCGGAGACGAACCCGACGCCGACCACCGCGACGAGGCCGTAATAGACCGCGTAGATGCCCGTGTGGACGCCGGCCGTCGCCGTCGCGTCGGCGTAACTGATCCCCATCTGGCTCCGGATGACGAACGGCGCGGCGACCCGGCCGGAGAGCCGCGAGGGGAGCAACTGGTTGACGAACTTCACGATCAGGTCGGCGCTGGCGGCCTCCCGGTAGCGCACGTCCCCGAACGGACGGCTCACGACGTACCACGTGTAGAAGCGTGCCAGGAGGCCGGCGACGCTGACAGCCAGCACGGCCAGGACCGTCGCGGCATCTAGCCGGCCGAGCAGGGTGAGGACGTTCCCGATGTCGATCTGGGTCACCAGCCAGGCCAGCGCCGCGATGCCGACCGCGTACTGGACGAGCGTGACCGCGATCCCGCGACGGGTGCGCTCGGACACGCTATCGCTCCTCCAGTCTGTTTTCGGTCTCGCCGACCGACACGGCCGTTCCGGTCGCACCGGCCGGATCGGTCGCGATGCTGTGCTCGACCACGGACCGGGCGGTCGTGAACGTGAAGTCCTGTTCGAGGATGCGCGCTATCGCCCGGCGCATCCAGTCGCCGGTGTGGTAGTAGACGCGACTCGGGACACCCTCGACGGCGGGCAGATCGACGAGTTCCCACGGGTGGACGTAGAGGACCGGCGTGATCCCGCGCCGGGCCAGCAGTCGCATCCCGAGGATCGTGTATCGCGGGCCGAAAAACCGGATCCAGGTCCCCGTCAGCGGGAGGCGCAGACCCGGCATGACGCTGACGGGCAGTTCGGCCAGTCCCGCCGGTGCGTCGGGGTCGACCTCGGACGCGGGCGCGGGTCGGTGGAGGTCGAACTCGCCGCCGTACCAGCCCGGAATCGTCCGGCTCGGGACGACACTGGAGTCGTAGCGGTACCCGGCCTCGGAGAGCGCGTCAAACTGGGTCGGTGCGATGTCGAACGACGGCGCGCGAAAGCCAGTCACCGATTCGCCGGTGACGCGTTCCAGAATTGCTTTCGACCGCCCGATCTCCTCGCGGCAGTCGGCTGGCGACAGCTCCGAGAGGTGGCGGTGGCTGTGAGTGTGTGAACCGATTTCGAACCCGGCGTCGGCGAGCGCGGTTACGGCGTCGGGGTAGTCCTCCGCGACCTCGGAGACGACGAAACAGGTCGCCGTCGCGTCGTGGTCGCGGAGGGTCTCGCGGAGGAACTCGCCACCCGCGAGGCCGACGCCGGTCTCGGCCATCTCGCCCGACGCCGACCGGTAGGCCGGCGTCTGCGAGAACAACTCGAAGTCGATGGAGAGGACGGCGCGGTCGCTCATGGGGACCCTCCGTGTGGTCGGGACCGCGACTGGGACGACGAACTGGTCGTCGTCGGTGGCTGGAGGACGGCTTGCGGCGCGGCGTGAGCGACGACGGGCACTGGTGAAGTGGCCCGGGTCGGCTCACTTCAACCTGTCGTTGTCCCGGGTTCGCGGTCGCTGTGGCGAGTTCCGCCCGCGAACGCGGACGGAAAGACATAGTTGCGTCCGTATCGTCGACTCGGCCATGACACGGACGTTCGTCGTGGGCCTCGACGGGGCGAGCTGGCGGTTACTCGACCCCTGGATCGAGGCCGGCGACCTCCCGAACCTCGCTGCCCTCCGCGAGGAATCGGCCTGGGCACAGCACCGGAGTTGCCTGCCGCCCGTGACCTTCCCCAACTGGAAGTGTTACTCAGCCGGCAAGGACCCGGGCGGGTTCGGCGTCTTCTGGTTCGAGCGGATCGATCTCGACGAGGGCGTCATCGAGGTCGTCAACGGCGGTGACTTCGACACCGCCGAGTTGTGGGACTACCTCAACGACGATGGCCAGACCGCCGGCGTCGTCAACATGCCGACGATGTACCCACCCCGGAACATCGACGACCTGGTCGTCGCCGGCGGCCCCGATGCCGTCGAGGGCGAGTACCGCTCGATCTCCTCGGGCTACACCGCCCCCGAATCCCTGGCCGCCGAGCTGGAAGACCGCTTCGACTACCGCGTCCATCCCGATCCGCTCCTCTCGTCGAACGAGGAACGCGACGCGGAAGTCGATGCGATCATCGAACTGCTGGACAAGCGCTTCGAGGTCGCGCTCTCGCTGTTCGAGGAACGGGACCTCGACTTCATGCACGTCACGCTCTTCTACCTGAACGTCATCCACCACTTCTTCTGGGACGAAGAGCCGAGCAAGCGCGCCTGGGAACTCGTCGACGAGTGGGTCGGTCGCCTGCAGGATCTGGATGACACCAACCTCGTGCTGATGTCCGACCACGGGTCGGCGGCGACCCAGACGGAGTTCTACGTCAACGAGTGGCTGGCCGAGAACGGCTACCAGACCCGCACCCAGACCGTCGACGGCCTGCTCAAGCGGGTCGGGATCGACCGCGAAACGGTCCTCGCGGCCGCAAAGCGGGTCGGCGCGGTCGATTTCCTCGCGAAAGTGGTCCCCGAGCCCATCCAGGAACTGGTCCCCCAGAGCGCCGGCCTGAAGCGGTCCCGCAAGCTGGAGGCCATCGACCTCGACCGGACGGAGGCCGTCGCCAGCGCCCAGGGGCCGATCTACCTCAACCCCGACTTCGACACCGAGGCCGTCCGCGAGGAGTTGCTGGCCGACCTCGCCGCTGTCGAGGACGAACACGGCCGTATCTTTACCGACGTGTACCGCGGCGAGGAGGTCTACGAGGGACCGAACGTCGACGAAGCGCCGGCGGTCGTCGTCGATCAGCGCCCGGGCGTCCACGTCAACGACGGCGTCGGTGGCGGCGTGATCCAGACCGGTCCGGACCGCTGGGCCGCCGAGAACACGCCCAACGGCATCTTCCTCGCCAACGGCCCGGACTTCGAGGCCGCGGGCGAGATAGACGACATCAGCATCCTCGACATCGCGCCGACCCTGCTGGTCGCCAGCGGCTGTGACGTGCCCGAGGACATGACCGGCGAGGTCCTCGATATCTTCGCCGACGACCGCGACTGGGAGCGTCGCGAACCGATCACACTCGCCGACGCGGACGACAGCCACGACGACGAGGAGGTCGCCGAGCGGCTGAAGCAACTCGGGTACATGGAGTGAGTGACCGCCGAACCCCGGTGTGGCCGCCCGGTCACTTTTTACGGCCGACCGCGTAGTTCGACGCTATGGACACGGAGGTTGCCCCGGCGGTCGAGGCCGTCGCCGCCGACATCGCCGAGATGGAGATTCGCGGCGCGGCGACCATCGCCGGCGCCGCGGCCGAGGCCCTCGCAACCCAGGCCAGGGCGAGCGACGCCGGGACGGCCGACCAGTTTCGGGCGGAGATGCACGCGGCCGCCAGCTACCTCTACGACACGCGCCCGACCGCCGTCTCGCTGCCCAACGCGCTCCGGTTCGTCTTCCAGGGGATGGACGGCACGACCGTCGAGTCGCTCCGACAGTCCGCGGTCGATGCTGCCGAGCGGTTCCAGTCGCAACTCGACCGCGCCCAGGACGACCTCGGCGAGATCGGTGCCAACCGACTGCGCGACGGCGACACCGTGATGACACACTGCCACTCGACGGACGCTCTGGCCTGCGTCGAGGCGGCCCTCGACCAGGGCAAGGACCTCTCGGCGGTCGTCAAGGAGACCCGCCCACGCAATCAGGGCCACATCACCGCCGAACAGCTCCGGCAGTGGGACGTGCCCGTGACGCTGATCGTCGACAGTGCCGCCCGGCGCTACCTCGACGAGGTGGATCACGTCCTCGTCGGGGCCGACGCCGTCGCGGCGGACGGCTCCGTCGTCAACAAGATCGGGACAAGCGGCCTCGCGGTGTCGGCCCGGGAACGCGGCGTCCCGATCATGACCGCGGCCCAGATCATCAAACTCCACCCGGGCACCATGACTGGCCACACCGTCGAGATCGAGATGCGCGACGAGGACGAGGTTATCGACCCGAGCGAGCGCGAGGAGATCGGGCAGATAACCGTCGAGAATCCGGCCTTCGACGTGACGCCGCCCCGCTACATGGACGCCATCGTCACCGAGCGCGGGCAGTTCCCGCCGGAGAGCATCGTCACGCTGATGCGTGAACTGTTCGGCGAGACCTCCGCGCGCCCGTGGGAGGGCCCGGTGTGAGAGGTGGCCCGTGGCGCGCGTGATCTGTGCCGGGCACGTCAACTGGGACGTGACGCTCTCTGTCGACCGACTGCCCGGGGCCGACGGCGAGGCGACCATCACCGATCAGTCCCAGTCCTGTGGCGGGAGCGCCAGCAACGCCGCCACTGGATTGGCTGCGCTGGGCAACGACGCTGCCATACTCGGGAGCGTGGGCGACGACGAGAACGGCCACCTCGCGGCCCGGGCGCTCGATTCGGCTGGCGTCGACTCCGACGCGCTTGTGGTCACCGCCGCCGAGACTGCGGTGAAGTACCTCGTGGTCGACCCGGATGGCGAGGTGGCGGTGCTCGGCAACGAGGGCGGCAACGAAGCGTTCGGATCCGACGACCTCGACGACGCCACCCTCGCGGCCGCCGACCACCTCCACCTCACCAGCCAGGACCCCGACACGGCCGCCGAACTGGCCGACCGTGCCCACAATCACGGTCTCCGGGTGAGTTTCGACCCCGGGCGTCGCATCGACGCACGGGATTTTACGGCCCCGCTCGCCCGCGCGGATCTGGTCTTCGTCAACGAGCGCGAGGCGGCGACGGCCATCGAGGACCACCTCGGGCCAGCCGACGGCCTCGACAAGACCGTCGTGCTGAAACACGGCGCGGCGGGCGCGGAAGTGTTGACGCCCTGTGGCCACTACGCCAGCCACGACGGGTTCCCCGTCGAGGTCGTCGACACGACTGGCGCGGGCGACGCTTTCGCCGCCGGCTTCCTGACGGTGTGGCTCGACAAGTCCGACCCGGAGTTCGACCGCTGTCTGGCCGTCGCCAACGCCTGTGGCGCATTGGCCGCCGGCGAGCGTGGTCCGTCGGCACCGCTGTCCCGGGACCGGATCGAGAGTCTGCTCGACGAGTGAAACCTCTCGCGGTTTTATCCACAGACGACCGCTACGAACGCTACAACGATACGTTCGACGGACAGGCCCCGACTACCACTGTGTCGGAAACCACACGCCAGCGAACGCGACGACAGTTCCAGCGGGGGACCATCGGATTCACCGAAGCCGACTACTTCCTGAGGTACGACTTCGGGTTCGACGGCAACGTCACGCGAGAGGGAACGCCGCTGTACCGGTTCAGTGCCGACAGTTTCGCCGCGACGAACCAGCGACCGCGCAACACGACCGACCCCAGCGCGACGCTGCTCGTCGACCGGGCTGGTGTGATCCAATCCGCGCACTTCTCCTTCGAGAACGCGAACACCGGACAGGACCTCTCCCTCTCGATACGCACCACCGCCGTCGGGGACGTCACCGTCGCCGAACCCGACTGGACCGACGAAGCCCGTTAGGGCGGCACGCGACTCACCGCGGCGTCTCCGTCCCCCACTTCTCGATTGCCGTCGCGAGTTCCGGCACCGCCTCGGCTTTCGCCCCGATGTCTTCGCCCGCCGCGGCCGCGTCGACCGCTGCTCTGAGTGCTTTCGCCCCGGCGTGGGTCCCGTCGGGGTGGCCGTGGACGCCGCCGCCGGCCTGGACGCAGAGGTTGCTCCCGAGCCGGTCGATCAGTTCCGGGACGAGACCGGGGTGGAGACCGCCCGACGCGACCGGGAGCACGTCGTTCAGACCGTGCAGATCGGAATAGAGCCACTCGTTGATCCCCGCCGAATCCTCGTTTTCGAGTTTGCCGAGGTCGGCGGTCCCGGTGTGGAGCTGGTCGGCCCCGCAGAGGCGCGTGACCTGTGCGATGACCCGCATCGACACGCCGTGGTCGGGCACCCGGTCGAAGGCGGCGTGCATCGCGCGGTGGGCGTGGATGGCGAGCCCGTGCTCCGCACAGCGCTCGCGGACGCGCTGGACTGCTGACCAGCCACAGGTGACCACGTCCACCATGACGTACTCGCCGCCGTGTTCGGCCACCATATCGACCCGTTCGAGCATCCGACGGGTGTCCGCGGTGACGTTGACGAGGTAAGATTTCGTCTCGCCGGTCTCGTCCTCGGCGCGGTCACGCTGGGCGAGCGACTCCGTCAGCCGGTCGGCGAAGGGATTGAACGCCTGGTCGGTGAGGTTCTCGTCGTCCTTGAGCAGGTCCAGCCCGCCGGTCCAGGCCTCGTAGCCGATCTGGGCGTGCTGGCCGGTCGACAGCCCGATCTTCGGTTTGGGGACCGTCGCGGTGATCGGGCGGTCGCCGGCGTCGAAGATCTCCTCGCGGACGCCCGTGCCGAACTGCGGGCCGGGAAAGGAAGTCGCCAGCGGTTCTGGCCACTCGCAATCGAGCAGGCGGATGCGCTCGACGGCTTTCATCCCCAGAATGTTCCCGGCGATACAGGACAACACCTGTGCCATGTTGCCCTCCTCGAACAGCGCGTCGGGGTAGGCCACCGTGACGCGATTCCCGTCGATGGCGCAGGCCGTCGCCGAGAGGTCGGTGATCGACCCCTCGACCTGGAGTTCGGCCCAGGTGCCGTTGGAACTCTCGGAGGCGACGCGGCCGGCCGCGTCGGCCATGTCCATGTCACTGGCCACCTCGACGGCGAACGTACAGACCAGCTCCGAGTCGCGGGGTTCGTAGTCCAGGTCGAGGAAGTCCTCGTAGTTGATGCCGGGCATGCCACGGTCTTGGTCGCCATGGGCCCTTAAACTGCCGCCGGATGGCGGTCCGGGACCGAACTGCTGTCGGGAGCCGAAACGTGTAAGACGCCGGTTGCTGGAACGTGCAAGTAGGATGACTACCGCGCCCGCGGCCCGCGTCTCGCGCATGCTCGATCAGATAGACGATCCGGAGCGGGCCACACTGTTGCGCGGACTCTGGCGGATCTACCAGCTCGGCCGGCGCGTCGCACACGCGTACCGCGTGTTCATCTCCCTCGTCGAGCGCCTCCTCTCGACGTTCGTCACGACCATCGTCTGTCTCGTCGAGGCGTCCATCGACATCTTCACCGAGTGAGCCCGGGAGTATCGACCAGTTACAGCGTTGCCAGTAGCGCCACCGCCAGCGCCACCGGCGCGGCGTAGATACACCCGACGATCACCAGACTCGCCCGGTCACCCCGGAAGCTGAGCCAGTGGCCAGCCACGACCGCCAGCATCGCAACGATGCCGAGTACCGTCCAGTGGGGCGCGAACCCGGTCGTCCCGGTCAGCGCGAACACGGCGATCAGGGCCGCGCCGGCCGTCGCCACGTAGTCGGCGGCTCGCTCTCGCCGGACCGCAGCGCCGAGCAACGCGGCCAGCATCGGGCCACCGAGAACGAGTCCGACCAGCAACGGGAACGTCGACCCACCGCCGACCGCCAGTGTCGCCGTCCCGCGCTCGTCGTCGAGCAATCGCCCACGCTGGCCGTCGCGCATACCCTCGCTATCGGGCCGGCGGTCAAATAGTTACTCCCGGCCTGCCCGTTCGCGAGCGACCTGACGACTGGGGCCGTCGCTCTCGACGCTACAAAATACGTGAAAAGGGTTCGGAGACGCGTTAGACGTCCTCGTACACCCACTCGGCGTCCGACTTCTCCCAGTCGACCAGTTCGTCCTCGTCGAAGAACAGGTCGATCTCCCGTTCGTTCGCGCCGGGATCCTCGTGGTCGGAGCCGTGGATGACGTTCTGTCCGAGGTCCAGCCCGAGGTCACCGCGGATGGTGCCTGGCTGGGCTTCGGCGGGGTCGGTCGTCCCCATCATCTGGCGGACCTGCCGGGTGGCGTCCGCGCCCTCCCAGACCATGGCCATCACCGGACCGGAGGTGATGAACTCGACCAGGCCGTCGAAGAAGGGCTCGTCCTCGTGTTCGCCGTAGTGCTCGTGGGCCAACTCCTCGTCGATCTGCATGAACTTCGCGCCGGCGAGCTTCAGGCCGCGCTCTTCGAGGCGGCCGATAATCTCGCCGATCAGGCCGCGCTGGACGCCGTCGGGCTTGACCATCACGAACGTCCGCTCGTCGTGATGGCTCATCTATGCCTCGGCCTCCTCTTCTTCCGCGTCGTCCTCGTCGGCCTCGTCGTCGGCTTCCGCCTCGTCGGCATCGTCGACGGCCGCTGCGGAGTCGGCGTCCGCGTCGGCGGCCGCTTCGTCGGCACCTTCGTCTTCCGGGCCAGGCGTTGCCTCGGACTCGGCGTCTTCGAGGTTGGGGGCCGCGCCCGTATCCTCGACGACGTCGCCTTCGGTCGCCGCGGGGTCTTCGGGTTCGGCTTCGACTTGTTCCTCGGTTTCGGGCTCGTCGGGTTCGTCGGCCGTTTCGGCGGCGCGTTTGCCACCGGCGGCGCGGCCGGCCTCGGTCCAACCCATGTCGCGGGCTTCACGGCCGAGGTCGGCGTTCTTCTCGCACTTCGAGGAGCAGAACATGACGGTCGAGCCGTCGTTCTGCACGAACATGGTGCCCGTGCCGGGTTCGATGTCGTCGCCACAGAAGTCACATTCGCGGGTTCGTGGCATTATTGTCCTCCGATCTGGTCGGCCTCGCGGGCCGTCTCCCGGAGCTGGAGTACGTCGCCCTCGCGGACCGGACCGAGGACGTTCCGGGTGATGATGCGGCCCTGGTTCTCGCCCTCGCGGATGCGACACTTGACCTGCATGGCCTCCCCGTGCATTCCGGTTCGGCCGACGACTTCGATGACCTCCGCGGGCGTCGAGCCGCCTCCGTCTTCAGTTTCTTCTGCGCTCATATCGAGTCACCTACT
Organism: Halorientalis regularis; assembly: GCF_023698535.1. Lineage (GTDB taxonomy): Archaea > Halobacteriota > Halobacteria > Halobacteriales > Haloarculaceae > Halorientalis > Halorientalis regularis. Next base: position 115,760 of record NZ_JALJCL010000007.1, on the reverse strand, counting down.
GGAGGTCCTCGAGCTTCTGTGCGATGTCGTCGACGTCGCCGCTAGCCTCGCCGGCCGTGACGATGGCCGCCGCGGCACTGCCGACCTCCAGCCCGGCCGCGTGACCCACGTCGGACTGGGACTCGACGAACAGATAGGGCACGTTCTTCTCGTCGGCCAGCTCGGGGAGATGCATGACGATCTCCTCGGGCTGCACGTCCTCGGCGATGAAGACGAGCTCGGCGTTCCCTCGCTCGACGGCTTTGGTCGTCTCGTTTGTCCCTTTCTTTACAACTCCTGTGTCCCGTGCGACCTCCAGAGCCTCGAGGGCGTCCTCGGCGAGGTCGGCTGGGACGTCGAAATCGACGTATACTGACATTGGTGTTCACCTCCCGCGCGTGGGCTCGCGCTCCCCCGCCTGAGAGTCCGCCGATCACTCGTGACGGCGGACGACAAAGTCCTGAGAGGCTAGGAGCATCATCAACCCCGCGCAGGCTGTATCCCTTCATTGGCTATCCCCTGCTAAAAGCGCTTTCGATGCCGCCACAACCGTGGCAGCCGTCCACACATGATTTCCGGGCCAGTTGCCCCCGGCTCAGGACCCGGTCGCGAATTCTGACAGGGACTCGATACGCTCGCGTGCTTCTCTGGCCAGTTCGTCGACGATGTCGGCGGCCGGGCGTACGTTGTCGGTCAGATCCACGCTCTGACCGGCGTACATGGCCATCTCGTCGACGGCCCCCTCCACGTCCGCGATCGGCGGATCGTCGTCGTACCGCTCGACCGGGTGTCCGTTCCCGTATCGTGCGACCTCCTCGCCCTCGCCCGGGCGTTCGCCGGTCGGTGGTTCACCGGCCTCGGCCCACTCGGCGTACGTGTCGTTTTCGAGCGTCCGATGGGGCTGGCCGGGCCAGCCGCCGTCGTACAGCTCCGACCGGACGGCCTCGCGCGCGTCGGCCGCCGTCACTGCCTGCTGGTACTCCCGGTGGGCCTGTGACTCGGCGGCCGCGACGAACCGTGTCCCGAGCCACGCCCCGTCCGCACCCAGCGCAAGCGCGGCGGCCAGCCCGCGCCCGTCCGCGATGCCGCCGGCCGCGATTACGGGCACGTCCTCGCCCGCCACGTCGGCGACCGCGGGCACCAGCGGCATCGTCGCCACGTCGCTCTGGACGTGCCCGCCGGCCTCCCAGCCCTGGCTGACCAGCACGTCCACGCCCGCTTCGACGGCCGTCTGTGCCTCCTCTGCGCTCCCGACGGTCTGGAGGACCGTCCCGCCGGCGTCGTGGACCTGTTCGACGTAGGGGGCAGCGTCGCCGAACGAGAAAGAGACGACCTCCGCGCCCGCGTCGAGACAGACCTCCAGGTGATCTTCTGTCGCGTGGACGGTCGTGTCCGGATCGAGGACGAGGTTCACACCGAAGGGGCGATCCGTGCGTTCGCGGGTCGCCTCGATAACCGACGCCGTGGCCTCGAGGCCGAGCCAGGTGACCGCGAGCGTCCCGAGTCCGCCGGCCTCGGAGACGGCGGCCGCGAGGTCGGGACAGGAGACGCTCCCGATGGGGGCCTGCACCACGGGCACGTCGATACCGAGTCGATCACAGAGGGGGGTCCGTAGCGTCGACATGAGCGGCTCTTCCGAGGCCGTCTAGTTGAGTGTTCGGGCGCGAAACCCGGCACGACCGCCAGACACAAGCCGGCGGCCCGTCGAGAAGCGCGTATGTTCGACGGTGCCGTCCGCCGGTTACGAGAAGAGGCCCGCGAGACCGACGAGCGCCGCCTGCTCGTCCTCGCGGGCGACCCCGAGCGGACCCGCCGGGCCGCCGCGGAGGCCCTCGACGCTGCGGCCGTCGATCCCGCCGAGGCGACGCTGGTCGGTCCCGATCCCGCGCTCGACTGCGAACAGCTCCCGCCCGAACGGTCGGCGGAACTGCTCGGCACCACCCGCGATGGCGTCGTCCTCGATTTGCACGCGGCCTGTCGCCCCAACACCGTCGGCCGGGCCGTCGGCGTCGTCGACGGCGGTGGCCTCCTGATCCTGTTGACGCCGCCCCTCGACGCCTGGCCCGACCGTCGCGACGGGTTCGACGAGGGACTGGCCGTCCCACCCGCCGACCTGTCGGCCGTCAGCGGCCACTTCCGCCGCCGACTCGTCGACACACTCCGGGAACACCCCGGGATCGCCGTCGTCGACGTGGACGCAGAGCGGGTCGAACGCGACGGCCTGACCGACCCCGCGCCGGTCCTGGGCCGGCCGGGGGTTTCGATCCCCGACGCCCGAACTTTCCCCGATCACGTCTACGCGGCCTGCCTGACCGACGATCAGGTCGAGGCGGTGCGGGAACTCGAACGCCTGCGCGAGGACGGCCAGGCCGTCGTGGTCGAGGCCGACCGCGGGCGGGGGAAGTCAAGCGCCGCGGGGCTGGCCGCCGGCGCGCTCGCATTCGCTGGCGAGGACGTGCTGGTCACGGCACCCGCGTACCGCAACGCCGCCGAAGTCCTCGCGCGTGCCCGCGAACGCCTCGACGCCGCGGACGCTCTCGTCTCCGCCGACGATCCGGAGACACCCCACGAACTGACCGCGCCGGAGGGCCGTGTCCGATTCCGGCGGGCGGCCGACATGGCGGATGGCGGCCTCCCCGACGGCCCCGACGCGGTAATCGTCGACGAGGCGGCCGCGCTCCCGGTCCACGTGCTCGAATCGTTCCTCGACGCGCCCGCTGTGGCGTTCACGACCACCGTCCACGGCTACGAGGGCGCGGGTCGGGGCTTCTCCGTGCGCTTTCGCGACGCTCTCGACGAGAGCGACCACGCAGTCGGTGAAATCCGCATGGCCGAGCCGATCCGGCACGCGGCCGGCGACCCCGTGGAGGTGTGGGGCTTCCGCGCGCTGTTGCTCGACGCCAGCCCGCCGGTCGACCCGCTCGTGGCCGACGCCGAACCCGAGTCCGTCGAGTACGTCGGGCTCGACGCCCCGGACCTGCTGGCCGACGAGCCCCTGCTCCGGGAGGTGTTCGGCTTGCTCGTGCTGGCGCACTACCGGACCGAACCCGACGACCTGGCCCGACTGCTGGACGCCCCGAACGTCGCCGTCCGCGCCCTGCTGTTCGACGGCCACGTCGTCTCGGTCGCACTGCTGGCCCGGGAAGGCGGGCTCGACGCCGAGACGCGGGCGGAGATGTACGACGGGGCGCGGATCCGCGGGAACATGCTCCCGGACGTGCTGACGACCCAGCTCCGGGACGAATCCGCCGGCGTCCCCGTGGGCTACCGCGTCCTCCGGATCGCAACCCACCACGCGGCCCGGTCCCGTGGGCTGGGGTCACGCTTGCTCGGCGAGATCCGCGAGGAGTTCGCCGACGACGTGGACTGGCTGGGCGTCGGGTACGGCGCGACCCCGGAACTGCTGGAGTTCTGGGCCGGCAACGACTTCACACCTGTGCACCTCTCGACGACGCGCAACGACGAGAGCGGGGAGTACTCCGCGCTGATGCTCGACCCAACGAGCGACGCCGGGGCCGCCCTGTTCGAGCGCCACGCCGACCAGTTCGTCGCGCGCGCCGGGGACGTGCTGGCGGACCCGCTGGCCGACCTCGATCCCGACGTGGCTCGGGCGACGCTCTCGGCGCTGGACCGGGACGCCGACCCGGACCTCGCCGACTGGGAGTGGCGACAGATCGCGAGCGCGGCTTTCGGTCCGGGGCTGTTCGACATGGCACCCGGCCTGTACCGCCGGCTGGCCGTCACCTACTTCACGGCCGACGTGGACCACGACCTCACGGCGCGCCAGGAGCGGCTTCTGGTCTCGAAGGCACTGCAGGGCCGGCCGTGGGATGTCGTCGCCGACGACCTCGACTACCCCTCGACGGCACAGGCGATGCGCGCGCTAGGCGACGCGCTGGAGCCGCTCGTCGACGAATTCGGTTCGGACGCGGCACTGACGGAGGCTGACCGATACAGATGACTGGACCCGTACTCACGACCGTTCTCGGCACGGACCTGGTTGTATGGCTCGCGATTGGTCTCGCACTGGCCGGCGTTCTCGGCACGCTCGTCCCGCTGGTCCCGGGCGCGCTCATCTCGCTGGGGGGTGTCTACCTCTACTGGTGGTCGACGGGCTACACTGACCCCGGCGTGCTCGTCCTGGGCGCACTGACGGCGCTGGGGCTGCTGATCGTCGTGGTCGACTGGTTCGCCGGCGCGGTCTCGGCGAAAGTAAGCGGGGCCAGTACCACGACGAGCCTCCTGGCCGGTGTCGCCGGCTTCCTGCTGTTTTTCGTCGCCGGACCGGTGGGCATCCTGCTCGGCGTCGCCGGCGTCGTCTTCCTCGCGGAGATCCGCCGGACCGGCGACGGCGCCGCCAGCGCCCGTACGGCCGTCTACACGACCGTCGGGATGCTCGCGAGTACCGTCGCACAGTTCCTGCTGACGACACTGCTGGTCCTCGGATTCCTGCTCGCCATCCTCGTCTGAGTGGGCCACCTGACGATCAGGCATCTTTTTCTGTATTGTTTGACGTAAACAGCAACTCCAGGTCGAGAACATGTCCGTTTTGAATGGAAAGACCGCGAAAATATTTGCACGTGGCGGAACTTACTTGTCGGAGTGGCTCGTCCGTCGAAATGACAAACGTTATCACGGACCTCGGTGCCCGATCGTCGGCACTGCCGGTCCCGTGTCGGGATCACTATGTCAGGGAACTCGCTCCGTCGGAGCATCGAAGTCGAGTACTGGGTCGTCGACGCCGAGGGGCGGCTGGTCGAGCCGGGCGACCTCGTGAACGCGTCCCCGGGCGTCGAGCGTGAGTTCGTGGAGCCACTGCTGGAGATCAAGACCACACCGTGTGAGACGACCCGCGAGCTCCGCCGCGAGTTGTTCGAGCGGATCGGGGCCGTCCTGCGCCGGGCCGAGCGGTCGGGGAAGCGTCTCGTGCCGCTGGCGACACCGATCCACGACGGGGTACTCCGGGACCGCCCCAGCGAGCGGACCCGGATTCAGGACCGCATTCTCGGCGACGACTTCGAGTACGTCCGCCACTGCGCGGGCACTCACGTCCACGTCGAGCAGTCGCCGGGTGACGAGATCGACCAGCTGAATACGCTGATCGCGCTCGATCCCGCGCTGGCGCTGGTCAACTCCTCGCCGTACTTTCGCGGTCGACAACTGGCCGCCGGCGCGCGGTCGAAGCTGTACCGCTGGCTGGCCTACGACGACCTCCCACACCAGGGACGACTGTGGCGCTATCTCGACGAGCGCGAGCAGTGGGCCCGCCGGCTCGAACGGCGCTACGAGGAGTTCGAACGGGCGGCCGACGAGGCGGGCGTCGACCGCCGCGCCGTCGCAGCGAACTTCGACCCCGAGAGCGCGGTCTGGACGCCCGTTCAGTTGCGGGACCGGTTCGGCACCGTCGAGTGGCGCTCACCCGACACCGCACTCCCCAGTCAGGTCGTCCGCCTCGCCGACTCGGTGGCCACCGTCGCGACGAACGCCGCGGACACGCCGGTCCGTATCGGGGACGACACCGGCCGCGTGACCGACGAGGAGATCGTCCTCCCGGCGTTCGAGACGGTGATCGAGCACGTGAACGCCGCCATCCGTGAGGGACTGGACTCGGGGTCAGTCCGGTCGTACCTGGAACGCATGGGGTTCGACATCGCGGCGTACGAACCGCTGGCACACGACATCGACGGCGAGGGGACGGTGACGCCCGAGCAGGCACGCTCGCTCCGCCTGGATCAGGCCGACCGACTCGAACGGGAACTGGGACGAACCCAGGTGGTCGGCGACGACTGAGCGAGCGGGCCGTCGGCCGTTATCGGGTGAACGATTAGGGAGGCCGACGTATCGCCATCTATGCCTACCTGTTCGGAGGCCGACTGTGAGGCGTCGGCCGCCGTGGAACTACACATCCCCTGGGACGAGAACCGACTGGTGTGTGCCGGCCACGCCCGAGTCTGGGCGCAGAAAGACGGTGTGGTCGCCGATCCGCTCGACGACGCGGACTTCTAGAGGTCGGTCTCCATCATCACTTCGTCGATGTAATCGCCGTTCATCTTGTAGTGATCGCGACGGCGCGCCTCTTCCTCCCAGCCGTGTGCTTTCAGGAACGCGATGGCGGTCTCGTTCGTCGAGGGCACGCTGTTGTAGATGCGCTCGTAGCCCTGCTGTGCGGCCCATTCGAGGCCGCGCTGGAGGAGGTGACTCCCGATACCGTGTTCCCGGTACTCGTCGAGGACGCCGACGGTGAGTTCCGCCGTGTGTGACAGCTTCTCCATCTCCGGGTGCTCGAGGTGAACCCAGCCGACCACGTCGTCCTCGACGCAGGCGACGAAGAACATCCGCGACTCCAGTTCGTTGTGCCGGAGCAGGACCTCCTCGTGGTCGATCATGTCGGCGACGCTCTCGGCGACGACGTAGGTGCCCGCGTCGATGGCCGACCGCATCACGCCGACGATCCCGGTCATGTCCGCCTGTCTGGCCTGGCGGATCGTGTACTCGATCTCGTCTTCCTCGTACTCCTCTTCGGCGGCTTCGTCGTACGCGATCTGGAGGTGGCCATCGTCGGTCTCCGTGAGAATCCCGTCCCGCTTCAGGATCGCTACGTGGTGGCCGAACTCCCGTGGCTCCATGTTCAGCGCGTCGCGCGCTTGCTCCTGGCCCACGTCGCCGTGACTCTCGACGTACTCGTACACGTCTCTGCGCCCGCGGTGGCCGAACTCTAACTGTTCTGTGAGTTCCATGCGATGCGTTACCACGCCACGACACTTAACTGTTTGTCAACTGGGGGGCTGTCCCGACGGCACTGCCGCCGGCGATTAATATCTCCGATACAGGGGCTGGATTTAATACGGATAGGATCCTGATGTAACACGATTTGCCGCCGGCATTCGACCGTGTGTATCCGTGATGGACGACCGACACCTCTCACCGAGTGGATTGGCCGCCCGACCGATCAGTGTCCTGCACGTCGACGACGACCCAGCGTTTCTGGACCTGGCAGGTGAGATGCTGGACCGGACCGACGAACCGCTGGACGTGACGACCGAGACGAACCCGCGGGCCGCCCTGGAGCAACTCGCGGCGTCGTCGTTCGACTGCGTCGTCAGCGACTACGATATGCCACAGATGGACGGGCTGGAGTTCCTCCGGCGCGTCCGCGAGGACCACCCGCAACTCCCGTTCGTCCTCTTTACCGGCAAAGGGAGCGAGGAGATCGCCAGCGAAGCGATCTCCGCGGGCGTGACCGACTACCTCCAGAAGGGACCCCGCGAAGACCAGTACGCACTGCTGGCGAACCGGATCGTCAACTCGGTCGAACACCACGTCGCGGAGCGCGAGGTCGACGAGACGCGGACTCGCTTCTCCAAGCTCCTCGAACACTCCGCCGACTACATCTTCATCATCGACGCGGCGGGGACCCTGACCTACGTCACCCCGTCGGTCGAGCGGATTCTCGGCTACGAGCCCGAGGACCTGACGGGTGAAAACGCGTTCGAGTACCTCCACCCCGACGACGTGGACCGGATTCGGTCTGAACTGGCCGACGTGCTGGACGCGCCGAACGCGGAGAAGACGGTGGAACTCCGGACGAAACACCGGGACGGCTCCTGGCGCTGGGTCGAGATCAGGGCCCGGAACCTGCTCGACGACCCGGGCATCGAAGGGATCGTCGGCAACGTCCGGGACGTGACCGCCCGCAAGGAGAGCGAAGCCGAGCTCGACTGGCATCGCTCGGTCATCCAAAGCATGGACGAGGGCGTCTACGTCCTCGACCGGGACTATCGGTTCCAGTTCATCAACTTCCGTGCCTCACAGACCGTCGACCTCTCGGCGCAGGCGTGGATCGGGGAGCACGTCTCCCATCTCGACGAACTCGGCATCTTCTCCGAGTCGGCGGTCGCGGACGTTCGGGCGGCGGTCGACGACATCGCCGCCGGGGACCGTGACGAGGTCACACTCGTTCTCGAACCGAACGTGCCTCCGGACACGGAGTTTCTCGAACTGCGGATCCGACCCTTGGTGACCGACGACGACAACGATCTCATCCTCGCGACGACACGGGACATCACCGAGCGGAAACGCAACGAAATCGACCTGGAACGCAAGAACGAACGGCTGGAAGCGTTCGCCTCGGTCATCAGCCACGACCTCCGCAACCCGCTGGAAACCGTCTCGACATCGCTCGACCTGCTCGACGCCGACGTCGACAGCGACCACCTCGACCGGGGCCACCGCGCCGTCGACCGCATGGAGCGGTTGATCGACGAGGTCCTCACACTGGCCCGCGAGGGCAGAACCATCGACGACCCGTCGCCAGTCTCACTCGCCACCGTCGCCCGCGACCGCTGGGCGTCGATCCCGACCGGCGACGCGACCCTCACCGTCGACACGGACGCGCACATCCTCGCCGACGTGGGCCGTCTCGAACAACTCCTCGAGAACCTCTTTCGCAACAGCGTCGAGCACGCCGACGAAGCGGTCACCGTCCGACTCGGGCCGATCGACTCGGAGACCGGTCCCGACGGTGCCGAGTCGGACGCCGAACCCGGCTTCCTCGTCGAGGACGACGGTCCCGGAATCCCGCCCGAGCACCGAGACCGCATCTTCGAGATGGGCTTCTCTACGGCCGACGACAGCCCGGGGCTGGGACTCACCATCGTCGACGACATCGCCCAGGCCCACGACTGGTCGGTCACGGTGACCGAACGCGACGCGAACGTGGGGAAGGAACACGGTGACTCGTCGACTGCCGGCGGTGTCCGCTTCGAGTTCACCGGCGTCGAGACGCTCTGAGAAAGCCAGTCGCGGTCGGCACGGTATCGACTACTCGTACGTGTACCACAGCGCCCAGGCGATCAGGACCCCCTGGAACGGGAGCCGAACCCAGCGTCCGAGTCCCGGCTCGGCGATGGCCGCCGGCGCGCCCTGGATCACGACGCCGGACGTGGCCATGTAAACGTTCGCGGGAAAGACCGACAGCAACAGCGCGATCAGCCCCCAGGCCGCGATCCGACGCGTCCGGGGTATCATCACGCCGATCCCCAGGCCGATCTCGGCGATCCCCGAGAGGTAGACGAGCGCCGTGGCCGCCGGCAGTTGCGGCGGAACGATCTGGGCGAACAGGTCCGGCACGACGACGTGGAACACGCCGGCGACCACGTAGATGGTCCCCATCACGTAGACGAGCGCCGGCTTCACCTGCGACAAGTCGTAGCTCCGGGTGGACATATCACCGCTCGTGGCTGTCGGGGCTTTGATCCTTCGCATCTCGTCTGCGTTCCGACGGTCCGACTCGACACCGCCGCCTCGTGCCGTCAGTCGTCGACGGTCCCGCGCTCCGGAACGCCGGTCAGCATCGCCGCCACGTCCCGGATGTTGTGGGTGTCGAGCAGGAGTTCGGCGGCCTCGCGCACCGTCGCATCGGGCTCTGTCTCGACACCGTAACAGGCCGTGTACAGCGAGAGGTAGCCGTTCACCGCCTCGTGCAACAGGTCGAACTCCCGTTCGGAGAACCGCACCCCCCAGTCGTTGGCCCGGGCGTCGACGTAGATCATCACCGTCGGCCCGAGCCCCTCCCGGCAGTAGGCCATCGCCCGGTCCGGTGCCGGCGGATCATCCGGCGGGTCGAACGCGTCCCGGTCAGCCCGGTAGCGCTCCACGGCGGACTCGATCCGGTCGTGGTACGATTCGGTGTCCGTCATCGAGCGTGAGTGCCGCGGTCCTCAGCCCTGCTTGAACTCCACGCCCTTGCCGCCGGCAGGGTGTTCCCACTCCGTGTCGGCGACGATGGCACAGGTGCCACACTCGACGCAGGGCTGGGTGTCCAGGCTTACGAGGTGTTCCTCGTGGCCGTTGGTCTTGACCGTCTCGTCGCGGTAACAGCCGCCGCCGAAGTCCTTCGCGCTGACCGGACAGGCTGCCACGGCGGCCCCGCTGGCCTCGTAGGAGTTGTCCTGTAACTCGATGTGCGGGTCGCCCACGTCGTAGGTCAGGTCGCCGATGCGGTCGGCCAGGTCCGGCGGCTCCACGTCGTTTTCCGCCCGGACGGGCGTCCCGAGCGCCTCCGCGATGGCCGTCGGCGCGGTCACGTACGGCGTCCGCGTGTCGGGCATGACCGACATCACGAACGGAGAGTTGAACGACCGCCCGAGCAGGCCCAGCCGGTCGGCCGCTTTGATGCCCAGCTTCCCGAGCGACGAGTCGACGAGCGAGTCAGTCATCGATGCTACGGCATCGTTCTCGCCGACGGCGCTCGCGATCTTGTAAGGGGTGGGACGGAGTTTCTTCATCACGCCCTCGTCGCGGAGTTTCGTCTCGTAGCGCTGGCCCGCCTCCGCGGGCCGATCCCGGGTCTGGGCCTCGCTGAAGGCTTCGGCGGCCAGCGCGCCCGCCGAGACGGCGTGGTTCATCCCCTTGATGATCGGCCCCTGGGCCTGCATCTGCCCGGCGGCGTCCCCGACGAGCATGAGCCGGCCCCGGTGGGGCGAGGGATGGGCGGCCTTCTTCGAGTCCGGGACGAGTTTCGCTCCGTACTCCAGTTCCTCGTACTCGCCCTGGAGCCACTGGTCCAGCAGTGGATGAGTGAGCAGGGCGTCCAGGAGTTCGTGGGGCTCGGCCTCCTCCGCGACCAGCGAGTCCAGATGGAAGACGGTCCCGATGGACAGCGAGTCGTCGTTGGTGTACAGGAAGCCCCCACCCCGGACCCCCTCGAAGAGGTCGCCCGAGAACAGGTGGGCCACGCCCTCGTCGTCGGCCACGCCGAACCGCTCGGCGACGGCTCCCTCGGGCATGTCGACGATGGCCTTGACCCCCTGGAACCACTCCTCGGGGTCCTCCCAGTCCATCAGCCCCGCGTCCCTGGCCAGCTCGGAGTTGACGCCGTCGGCCGCGATGATCGCGTCGGCCTTGATCGGGTCCAGTTCCTCGCAGGTGACCCCGACGATCTCGCCGGCCTCCCGGAGCAGGCCGTCGACGCGGACCCCCGTCAGGAGGCCGCCGCCGGTCTCGCGGGTCACCTCGTGGACCCGATCTTCGAGCCACGAGTCCATGTGTCGCCGCAGGACGGCGTCGGACCACATCGTGTCGTGTTCGTGGAGATCGGTCAGGTCGATTGTCTTGACCTTCCGACCGGCCACGTTGTGGAGATAGTACTCCGTGACGGGTCGCTCGCTCGCTTCCGTCCGGAAGTTCGGGAACAGGCCGTCGATGGTGTACGGTGCCGATTCCTCGGCGTAGATGAGTCCGCCCGAGACGTTCTTCGAGCCGGACTCGACGCCCCGTTCGAGGACGAGTGTCTCCACACCGTTCTGTGCCAACGTCGCCGCCGCGGCCGCGCCGCCGGGACCGGCCCCCACGACGACGGCTTCGTAGTGTTCGTAATCGTCAGTCATCGGATGCACCTCCTGCCAGCGCCTGGATGTCCAGTTCGCCGTTCTCCAGGGAGTCGGTCAGTTCCGGCAGAATCTCGAACAGATCGCCCTGGATAAAGTAGTCCGAGAAGTCCACGATATCGGCGTCGGCGTCGGTGTTGATCGCGATGATCGTGTCCGACTCGTCCATGCCGACCTTGTGCTGAACGGCCCCGGAGATACCCGCCGCGATGTACACGGCGGGTTCGACCTCCTGCCCGGACTCGCCGATCTGGCGTTCCTCGGTCACGTACTGCTCGACGTGGCCCGCGAACTGGTAGGAGGCCGTGATGACCCCCCGTGACAGCCCGAGGTCGGCCTCCTCGAACTGGTCGACCAGATCGAGCCCGAGTTCGATCCCCTCGGTCGGGTCCGACCCGATACCTCGCCCCAGCGCGACGACGACCTCGTTGCCGGTGAGGTCGACACCGCCCTCTAGCTGGTCGTAGTCGGTGACTTCGACCTTGAACCAGTCGTCGTCGAGGGGCATCTCGTGTTCGATCACCTCGCCCTCGCGCTCGGGGTCGGGGTCCGGCACGTCGAAGCTACCCGGAATCACCGAGGCCCCCTGCGGGTGGAACTCCCGACCGGGTTTGTCCAGACAGAGGATCGTCGAGTACTCGAACCCGGAGAAGTCCGGGCGCTTCATGTGTAACACGCGCTGGAACTCGACGGTCTCGCCGGGTTTGCCCGTCTTCGCCGGGTTGGAGATGTCCGCGGGTTCGATGAACAGGTCCGAGCAGTCCGAGGCCAGCCCGGAGTCGAATTCGGCCTGGGCCAGCGCCGAGAGGTCCCGGCCGTTGTTCGTCGCCGGGAAGACGGTGTAGCGCGGTTCGTCGTAGTCGCGCCAGTCGTCCTCGGCCCGGTCCTCGCGGCCGAAGGGATGGCCGCCGTTGCGCGCCATGTCACAGAATATCCGGGTGTACGGCGTGTGTCGGAACCGGTCGAGGCGTTCGTCTTCGAGGTAGATCACGCGGTCGGCCCCGTAGGCGATGCACTCCTCGGCCAGCTCGCCGACGCCGTCGCCGATCAGCACGGCGATGACTGACTCGCTCTCTCCATATTCGTCGTTGTACCCGTCCATCAACTCGCGGGCCTTCCCGAGCATCTCCCTGGACACGTCGATCAACTGGCCCTGCTGGGTCTCACAGTAGACCCACATGTCCCGGTAGTCGCCGTCTTCGAGCGCCCGGACGTGTTTCTTGTCGGCCGTCGGGTGATCGAGGTCCGGGTACTTCTCTTCGGGATCCTCGATGACCACTTCCTCGTCCTCGTCGTCGTCACTGTCCCGGAGCGTGTCGATGCGACCCTCGATCTGACTCTTGGCGGTCTTGCGGTCCTGGCCCGCTTTCTCTCGCTCCAGTAGGTCTTCGAGGACCGCGATGTCCTCGACGTCCCGCACCATGTTCGCCACGTCGGCGACGGTCATGTCGTCCAGGTCGGCGTCGCCGGGATCGACCTCTTCGTCCTCGCCCTCGACCGTTTCGAGGCGGTCCTCGATGAGCGTCTTCACTGGCACCCGGTCCTCTCCGTCTTCCTCGGCCGCCAGCATCTCGCGCAACTCGTCGGCGTCGTCGACGTCTTTGATCTTCGGTCCGAGGTCGGCGATCTCGTGTTCGGTGGGATCGATCTCCATCGTCAGTCAGCCTCCGCGTACGGTTCGAGTTCTTCGAACACCGATGCCATCCCCGCCTCGTCGCCCGGGTCGACCATCGTCGCCTCCCGTTCGGAGGGTGCTTTCGGGATCGGATCGACGCCAGCCACGATGGTCGGCGACCCGTCGAGGCCGATGAAGTCCGGATCGAGGTTCAACTCTTCCTGATCGTACACTTCGAGGTGGTCCTCGAAGTTCTCGGCTCGCTCCTGGGTCTCGGCCCGGAGGTCCTTGTGCCGGAGCCGGTGGTCGGCCTTCCGGTAGGTGGGTTCGAACTCCGGATCGGCGACGACGAAACACGGCAGCGGTGCCTCGACGGTCTCGATCTCCTCCACGTCCCCCTCGACGAGCCGTTTGGCCCGCAGTGTGCGTTCCTCCTCGTCGATGTCCAGTGCGACGACGTGGGTGACGATGGGCCAGTCCTGACACCAGCAGGTCTGTGGGCCGGTGTGGCCCGTCTCTCCGTCGGCGGTCTTGAAGCCTGCGAACACGATGTCGGGCTCGTCGTCGAGGTGGTCGATCCCCGTCGAGAGTGTAATCGACGTGGCCCACGTGTCGGCCGCGCCCATCTCACGATCAGAGAGGAGATAGAGGTCGTCGGCGTAGACGTCTGCCATCCCCTCCTGCAGGACCTCCTTGTACCCCGGCGGGCCCATGCTCATCAGCGATACGGTGCCGCCGTGACGAACCTTCGTCTGGAGTGCCGCCTCCAGCGCGTGCTTGTCGTTGGGGTTCATCACGGTCGGTGTCTTCCCGCGCTCGAGGTGTCCGTCCTCGTCGAACGACACCTGTCCCTCCCTGAAGTCCGGAACGCCTTTCGTAAGTACCAGTGTGTGCATAGGTATCACGCCATTTGGGTGAACATCACTACCACTGTCGTCCTGGTATTTTGCTATTGTGCTTTTTCCAAGAGCTTACAGGTAACTGGAGCGGTAACGGTCACTATCGGGAGGGCGAAAATTCGGCGTCGTCGGCACTCGGCAGTCGTCAGCGGCCGGGTGGCGGGTCGATCAGATACGGCCCGCGCGGCCGGGGTCCACGTCGATGGCGTCGACCGGACAGACGTCGACACAGAGCATGCAGTCGATGCACTGCTCCTCTTTGGCCGGGTCGGCCTTGATCTCGCTCTCGGGATGGTCGGGCGTGTCGACCCACTCGAACACGTCGACCGGACAGTCCTCCAGACACGCACCGTCGGCGATACAGATATCGAAGTCGACGGCCACGTGTGTCCCGTGGATACCCAACTCCTCGGGTTCGTCGACCGGCCCCCACACGGCGTGCCCGTCGTGGTCCTCTACCTTCTCGCGGTTCTGCTCGAACTCCGGGTCTATGGCCATTGGTAGCTATCCTCACCTCCGCCGGGGAAGTACTTAAAGCTTGGACCGAACGCTACTGGTGTGCGTAGTACGCCACGGTCTCGTCGTCCTCGTGTCGGTCGATCCGCGCGAACCCGATCCGCTCGAACTGGACCATCGCGTCAGGGTCGTAGTCGGTGATGCCGGGTTCCGCGTGTCCCGACACGTCGCCGTCCATCGTCCGCAGGCGGAGGGGCTGGCTCTCGTCGGCGGGCACCCAGTGGATCACGTCCACGTCGCCGTCCCGCACCACGTCGATGTCGTCGTCGGTGAATTCGAGTGCGTCACCCTCGCGACGGACCGGCCCGTAGCCCTTCAACCAGACACGTTCGCCGTCGGCCGGCGCGTCGTCGGGTTCCAGCAGGACCGCCTCGTCCACGGGAATGTCGCGCTCGCCGCGGTCCTCGTGGTTGGGGTGGACCGGCGGATGGCCCGCGTCCGGACCGCCCTCGACGACGAACCGCTCGCCGTCCCGAACGAGGAACGCACGGTCGGTGTCCTCGTCGATCATGTCGCGGTTGTTCGCGTAGATCGACGACATCGCCAGGTCGACGTTCGAGGTCGAGGTCCCGAGTCCGACCATCGCGTCGACGATGGCCTGCCCCCGGATGCCCCGTCGCCGGAGACTTGCCAGTGTCGGTGCCCGCGGGTCGTCCCAGCCGTCGAGTTCGCCGGCTTCGATCTGCTCTTTGATCGTCGACGTGCTCATCGACACGTCGTAGGCGTCGACCTGCACGTGGCCCCAGTGGATCACTTCGGGGTACTCCCAGTCGAAGTAGTCGTAGACGAACCGCTGGCGCTTGGCCGAGTCCTGCAGGTCGATCCCGCGGATGATGTGGCTGATGCCGGTGAGGTGGTCGTCGATCCCGCTCTGGAAGTCCAGCATCGGCCAGCACCGGTACTCGCTGGCTTCCTCGCGCGGATGTGGGGTGTCGATCATCCGGAAGGCCACCCAGTCCCGGAGCGCGGGGTTCTTGTGTTCGATGTCGGTTTTCACCCGCAGGACCTTCTCGCCCGCCGAGTACTCGCCGTCCATCATGGCCTCGAACTCCTCGCGAGTGGTCTCGGGGTCTTTGTCCCGGTGCGGGCAGGCCTCGCCGGAATTTTTCATGTCGGAGAACTCGCCCTGGGGACAGGAACAGGTGTAGGCACCCCCGAGATCGATCAACTCCCTGGCGTGGTCGTAGTAGGTCTCCAGTCGGTCGCTGGCCCGGATCACCTCGTCTGGCTCGAAGCCGAGATACTCGATGGCGTCGAGGATCTCGTCGTAGGCGTCCAGATCGGGCCGCTTCGTCTCGGGGTCCGTGTCGTCGAACCGGACGACGAAGGCCCCGTCGTAGCGCTCCTTGTACGTGCCGATGACGGAGGGCATGCGGGCGTGGCCCAGGTGCCAGGGACCGTTCGGGTTCGGAGCGGCCCGGAGCCTGATATCGTCGTAGTCGTCGGCGTTCGGGAGGTCCGGCAGGTCGTGTTCGTCCGCCTCGTCCTCGGCGTCGAGTTCGGCCACGAGGTCCGGATCGAGTTCTTCGAGGCGGTCGCGGCGCTCCGCGGTCGACATACTCCCGATCTGGCCGACCACCGGTCCGATCACCTCGGGGATCTCGTCGCCGTGCTCGCGGAACTCGGGGTTCTCGCCCATCAGCGGCCCCATGATCGCACCGACCTGCGGGTCGCTGTCGTGTTTCAGGGCATTGAAGAGGGCGTTTTTCTCTGCCTCCTCTTTCACTCGCTCGCGTACCTCGTCGTCCATTTTGTCGTGACTCCGGCGCGCCGCCTCAAAACTCCGCCGTTCCGTCTCCGCTCACAGCTCGATCCGTTCGCCATCGTCCGGGATCGCAACCCCGTCGACCGCCGCCGCCAGGTCCGCCCGCGTCGCGAGACAGTGGTTGATCGCCTCCATGTGGTCCGCGATCACCGGTACGTCGTCGGCGACCGTCTCCCGGACCGAACCGACCTCTTCCGGTGTCATCGTGATCGGCTCGCCCTCGACGAACTGTGCCGCCCCGGCGTTGACGATTACCGCGTCCGGGTCGTGGGCGTCGACGGTCTCGGATACGGCCTCGTACCACACCGTATCGCCCGCGAGGTAGATCGTCTGCGAGCCGTCGAGGATGTAGCCCGACGACGGCCCCATCTGCTCGGCCAGCTCCCCGTGGCCGTGCCGGGCGGGCGTCCGTGTCACGTCGGTGCCCTCGAAGGCGATTGTACTCTCGACCGCTCGCACGTCCGTGAATCCGTCTTCACGAAATTCTTCGGCCTCCTCGGGCTGACAGAGGATCGGAACGTCGGCGGGGAGCTGGTCGGCCGCCGCGTCGTCGAAGTGGTCGCGGTGGCGGTGGGTGACGAGGACGGCGTCGTACGTCAGGTCCACGTCGGGCAAATCGACGCGCGGATTCTCGCGGTCGTTTGGCGAGTTCGGGATCGGCGGAATCCCGCCGGGTTCGCTCAGCATCGGGTCCACGAGGAACGTCGTGTCGTCGAGGTCGAACAGGAGCGTGGCGTGTCGGAGAAGCTGTATCGCGGCCATACCTCTCTGGCGGGCGGAACCGGCATAACTCTCGGGGTGGTCTCAGAGACAGTCCCGGAGGATCGCGCCGAAACCCGCAGCGCCGATGCAGAAGGCCACCAGGCCGCCGATCCCGGTCAGCGTCAGGCCACCGTTCAGTGCGCCCGCGACCAGCAGTGGTTTCAGCCAGCCGTCGTCGGCCTCGATCAGCCGCGTCGCGATGGTGAGGAAGGCGATGGCCGAACCGACGCCCCACACCAGGAGCAAAGCGAAGAACAACACGATGGCAACGGGAATCCCGATCAGCGAGAACAACAGCGCGACGAACAGGATCACCGAGAGTACGAGCATGAGCACGCCATAAACGAACGACCCGACCGGTTCATCGCCGAGGGTGTCCATCTTGGATTCCGTGTACTTCGGTGCGATAGCGACCATGATCGCCCCGACGACGACCGTCAGGACGAACGCGCCGAGCGCGCTGGAGGCCACCCCGGCCGCCGGGTCGACGTTCACGTTCACACCCGGTCCACTGCCCACGTCTCCGAACTGGAGGAGTACCCACCCCACCACCGATACGATGTCGATCATACGACTCCCAACGTCGGGCGTGGGTGAAGAGTTGCCGTCGACCTGTCATCATGGCGCGCGCTCCTGGCTCAGCCCTGCCAGACGCTGAGTCCGCGGTCCGTGCCAGTGCCGACGGCAATCCGTCCGTCGGCGAGCGTGACGCCCGCGAGGTTCGCGGTGAGCGGTGCGTCGAGGGACTGCGTCCAGTCGGTCACGGCCCCAGTGTCAGTCCGCTCCAGGCCGAGGAGCACGTCCTGCCCGACGATGGGCACGAGCAGTTCGACCGTGCCGTCGTCGTCGAAGTCCCCGGCCAGGGCCTGGTCTGTATTGTACGAGCCGTAGGTGTGTGTCTGCACGTTGGGGTAGTCCGCGACCACGGAGAGTGAGTCGTCCTCCAGTCGGTAGAACTCGACGACGTGATCGACGTGTGGCTTCCGTGTGACCGCCAGTTCGAGCCGGCCGCCGCCGAAGGGCGCGACCGCAAGTTGATGTCGCCAACCGGGACCGTAGATCGGCCCGGTGGCACGTCGGCGACCGTCCTGTCCGTACACCGCGATCCGCGCCCCGTCGTCGCCGTTGGCGACGGTCACGAGCAACTCGCGTTGCCCGTCACCGTCGAGGTCGGCCGCGATCGGTGCGAGCCCCTCGATCACGTCCGGCGGACCGACGGATGTCCGGACCGTGACTTCAGGGCCCGACGCGTCGAAGAGGACGAGACTGCCGCCTTCGCGCCGGTTGCCGAGGGCCGCGTGCCCGTACCGGGTCGTCACGTCGCCCAACAGGGCGTACGTGCTCCCGGTAACGTGGACGATACGGCCGTCCCGGAGGGCGTCGACCGAAAACCGTCGCGTCTCCGATTCTCGCCGCAAGACGAGGTCCCCATCGTCAGCGATTGACAGCACGCCCTTGTCCGTCGGCACGGGATGGGTCCGAGTCGCTGTTACGCCGCCCCGCACCAGCGATGGTCCCCCGTCGACCGAGTACGAGAGCGGCGGCGAACCCGCGGCCAACGCACGGTGGGACTGCAGCTCGGTCGCCTCGCCGTCCGCGACCCGGTAGGTCGTGGCGTCACCGCCGTCGCCGACGACGGTCCAGAGACTGCCGGCTTCGCCGGGGAGGGCGACGATCCACCGCGGGCGAACGACCGTGTCGACGGTGACTGGATCGGTCTCCCAGACCGACCCGGCCCCGTCGAGGACACGGTTGCCGGAGGGCTGAACGTGTGTGTATCCGAACTGTCGATCCGGCGAGAGTGACGCCGACGTCGGCGTCGGTGTGCCCTCGAAGGGATTACCCGAACAGCCGGTGAGACCGACGGTCACTCCGAGTCCGGCGAGAAACCGTCGCCGCGACGTATTCATGCGTGGTCCTGGATCGGTCGGACAATAAGACTATCCCGGCCCGGAACCGGTTCGGCGGCTCAGTACTCCCGTTCGATCAGGTAGTCGGCGATGCCGCCCAGCAGGTCCCGACTGTGGTTGTCCGGAAGGACTGCCAGATTGGCCTTGCCGCTGGCGATGAGGGCGTGAGCGGCCTCGCGTGCGTACTCGATGCTGCCAGCGTCGCGTAACTCGCCGACAGCGGCCTCGATCTCGGCCTCGTCGACCGCTTCCACGGTGTCCGCGTCGACCAGACTGTCCACGTCCACGCCGTGTTCGCGGGCGTGGAGCGTCACCAGTGTCTTCTTGTTCTCGATCAGGTCGCTGCCGCGTTGCTTGCCGAGTTTCTCGCTCGGCGTCGTCAGGTCCAGCAGGTCGTCCTGGATCTGGAACGCGCGGCCGATGTCCAGCCCGTAGCCGTAGAGCGCGTCGACCGCGTCGTCGTCGCCCAGCAACATGGCCGGGACGCTCGCGGCCGCGGCGTACAGCACCGCGGTCTTGAGCTCCACCATGTCCAGATACTCGTCGGGTTCGACGGCGCTGCGGGACTCGAAGTCGATGTCGAAAGCCTGGCCCTCACAGATCTTCGTGCAGGTCGTCGCCAGTTCCGAGAGCGCCCGGACCGACCGCTCTGCGGGCGCGCCGGTTTCGAGCATGACCTCGAAGGCCTTCGAGTAGAGCGTGTCGCCGGCGAGGATCGCGGTTTCGAGGTCGTACTCGCGGTGGACCGCGGGCACGCCACGACGCATGTCGTCGTCGTCCATGATGTCGTCGTGGATGAGGGTGAACGACTGGATGATCTCGATACTGACCGCCGCCGACATCACGTCGACAGGGCCGTCCGGAGCGGGGAAGGCGTGGTAGTCCTCGCCGAGCGGGTCGGCGTCGGCGATGGCCTCCGCGGCCAGGAGGAGGATGGTCGGACGCAGGCGCTTGCCGCCCGCGTCCAGCAGGTACCGGGACGCCTCGTAGAGGCGCTCGGGGCGGATGATCGGCAACTGCTCGGGGATGGCGTCGTTGACCAGATCGCGACGGGTGACGATCGCCTCCTCGACGGCCGCCTGATCCGCGCGTGGGGTCGTCATTCGTCGACGAGCGTGATCAGATTCCCGTTGCGCGTGACGTGCAGGTCACGCCCGAGGTTGTACCCCATGTTCTCCGCGAGGTCGACGTACGGCGCGAACCCTTCCATGTCCTGGTGAGCCGGGATGACGTGCTGGGGCTGGAGCGTATCGAGCATCTCGTAGTGACCTTCCTGCCGGAGGTGGCCCGAGACGTGGATGTCGTCGTAGATACGCGCACCCTGCATGCCCAGCAGTTTCTCGCTCTGGTAGCGCTGGCCCTCGTTGGTCGGTTCCGGGATGACCCGCGCCGAGAACAGCACCTTGTCGCCGTCCTCCAGTTCGTAGGGCGTCTCGCCGCGGCCCATCCGGGTGAGCATCGCGCGGGGCTCGCCCTGGTGGCCCGTGACGATGGGCAGGAACTTCTCCTTGCCCTCGTTCATGATTCGCTTGAACGTCCGGTCGACGGACTTGCGGTGGCCGTACATCCCGAGGTCGTCCGGGAAGTCCACGAAGTCCAGCCGTTCTGCGGTCCCGGAGTACTTCTCCATCGACCGACCCAGCAGCACCGGCTGGCGACCGATGTCCTCGGCGAACTCGACGAGCGAACTCACACGGGCGATGTGCGAGGAGAAGGTGGTCGCGACGATGCCGCCGTCGTAGTCCTCGATGCTGTACATCACGTCTTTGAGGTGGCGACGGGCGACCGATTCGGAGGGCGTGCGGCCCTTCCGGCCGGCGTTGGTACAGTCCTCGATGTAACAGAGGACACCGCCGTCCTCGCGGGCGATCTCCCGGAATCGCTTCATGTCGATGGGGTCGCCGATGACCGGCGTGTGGTCCATCCGCTTGTCCAGCCCGTAGACGATGGAGCCTTCCGGCGTGTGGAGGACCGGGTTGATCGCGTCGATGATCGAGTGAGTCACGTTGACGAACTCGAGTTCGTTGCGTTCCCCGATCTGCATCGTCTCGCCGGCCTCCATCTTCTGGAGGTCGTTCTCGACGCCGAACTTCTCCTCGCCTTTGATCTGCTGTTTGACGAGTTCGATGGTGAACGGCGAGGCGACGATTGGGGCGTTGTACCGGTGAGCCAGCTTCGAGATGGCGCCGATGTGGTCGAGGTGGCCGTGGGTCGGCACGATGGCCTTCACGTCACCTTCCAGATCGGACATGACCCGGTCGTCCGGGATCGCGCCCATGTCGATCAGATCGAGACTGTGCATCCGTTCGGTTTCGACGTTGTCGTGGATCAGGACCTTCGAGAGGTTCAGACCCATGTCGAAGACCACGACGTCGTCGCCCGCTCGCACCGCAGTCATCTGCCGGCCGACTTCCTCGTAACCGCCGATTGTCGCAATTTCGATTTCCATGGTTGTGTCGCCGAGACGGGCCCCGCGGAGACGGACGACTCGCGGTGACCGGCAATCAGGCGATTCTGGTCCGAAAGCTAGCGACTCCCGACCGCCGACGGATTCCGTGCGGCCACGAGCCAGAATCTGGCCCGCGCCGCGCGTCGACGGACGGGAGTCGGTCCCGTTCCGGACACACCGAACCGCTCGATGTGTTGCCGGCCGCCGCGTCCGAGTCCGGGCGGCCGTGCGCTCGGTTATCCAGCCCTTCGGCACCCGCTATTAAAACTGTTGGGTTTGGACGCCCCCCGTCACGTTCGACCGCGTCACCCCATTGGCGACTGGTGAAGCAGGTGGCCGCCGTCCACGACGTAGTAACTCCCGGTGACGTAGTTCGCGGCCGGACTCGCCAGGAAGAGGACGAGGGGCACGCAGTCCGCGGGGTCGCCGAACCGGTCCGCGGCCAGGTCCTCCAGCAGTTGCTCGGGCAACGACCCGCCGACCGCGCTGGCGATGCCCTCCGTCTCGATGATGCCCGGTGCGACCGTGTTCGCTCGGATGCCGAACTTGGCCCACTCGCTGGCCAGCGACTGCATCAGGTTGTGGACGCCCGCTTTGCCCGCCCCGGAGTGGGCGTGGTAGGGCGCGCCGAATTCGGAGTTCGTCGCGCCCATCGAGATGATAGACCCACCGCCGTTCTCGATCATGTGTTCGCCGACCGAAAACGAACAGTATGCCGTCCCGTCGAGGATCGTCCCCACCACCGACCGCCAGCCGTTGGCCGACAGTTCCTCGGTCGGCGTGATGAAGTTCGCCCCCGCGTTGTTGACCAGGATCGTAACCGCCCCCAGCTCGTCGATCACCGTCTCGGTCATCGCGTCCACCTCGTCCTCGTCGCGCACGTCGACGGTCGTCGCGCAGGCGTTCTGGCCCCTCTCCTCGACCGCCTCGGCCACCGGCTCCAGGTGGTCCATGTTCCGGCTCGCGACCGCCACGTCCGCCCCGTGATCGGCCATCGCCAGTGCGATCTCCTCCCCGATTCCCGTCCCACCGCCGGTGATCAGCGCCGTCTCGCCCGCTAACAAGTCCGCCGCGAACACGTCCGTACTCGGCGGCGTCGGATCGAACCCTGTCATCCCCTACATGCCCGACCAGACACGGTAAATGCGTTTCTAATTCCTTGTGATACGTTTTCACGGCGCAGGAAACGATAAACTCGCGGCCGGTTCTCGTCGTTCGGAAATAGTTAACACACTACTCGTCGTCGCTGGCCTATGATCGATTTCTCCCTCACGGAGGAACAACGGGCCGTCCGACAGACAGCGCGGGAGTTCGCCGAGAACGAGATCGAGCCCGTGGCGCGTGAACACGAGGAGAGCGGCGAGTGGCCCCGCGAGGTCTGGGAGACGGCCGTCGACGCCGGACTCATCGGCGTCTCGATCCCCGAGGAGTACGGCGGCGCGGGGATGGGCCAGATAGAGGCCTCGATCTTCGCCGAGGAGATCGCCCGCGCCGACGCCGGGATGCTCGCGGCTATCGGCACCGAGTTCGGCACCCGGATGATCGCCGAGTACGGCACCGAGGCACAGAAAGAGTGGATTCTGACGGGCATCACCTCGGGTGAACTGATCGGCGCGCTGGGCAACACCGAACCCGACCACGGGAGCGACGCCGCGAGCATCGAGACGACCGCTGAAAAAGATGGAGACGAGTACGTCATCGACGGCGTGAAGACGTTCATTACGCACGGCTCCATCGCGGATTACGTCCTCACGATGTGTCGAACTGGCGTCGAAGGCCACGCCGGTATCTCCGCAATCGTCGTCGAGACCGACCGCGACGGCTTCGAGGTCGAGTCGAACATTCACAAGATGGGGTGGAACGCCTCGGACACTGCTCAGTTGCGCTACGACGGTGTCAGAGTACCAGAGGAGAACCTCGTCGGCTACGAGGACGCTGGCTTTTATCAGCTCATGGAGTTCTTCGAGGAAGAACGGGTCGGCATCGCCGCCCAGGCCCTCGGCATCGCCCAGCGCTGTCTCGACGAGGCTGTCGAATACGTCGGCGAGCGCACGCAGTTCGACCGGAAGCTCGAGGAGTTCCAGGCCGTCCAGCACACCCTCGCTGACATGGCGGTGAAAGTCGAGAACGCCCGTCGGCTCACCTACGACGCCGCTGCACGCATCGACCGCGACGAGAAGCCCACGAAACTCGCCAGCATGGCGAAACTCTACGCCTCCGAGGTGGCCGAGGAAGTCGCCAGCGACGCCATGCAACTCCACGGCGGCAACGGCTACACCCGCGACTACCCGGTCGAACGACAGTACCGCCACGCGAAACTCTACCAGATCGGCGAAGGAGCGAGCGCGATCCAGCGCAACATCATCGCGAAAGAGCTACTGGACCTCTAGTCTTTCATGTCACTCTCGTCGAGCGGTTCCCAGTCGCCCGGTTCGTCGGTGGTGTCCTCGACTTCGCCCTCGTCGATGGCGTCGTCGATGATCGTGTGCGCGTCGTCGTCGAGGTCATCTTTTTCCTCCTGCTCGAACGCCTGGTCGATTACGTCCGCTTTCTCCATCTCCGAGGGTGCTGGGTCGTCATCGTCGTCGGATCCGTTTTCCGGCTCGGTGAACACGTCGTCGGGGCTGGAATCTTCGCTGTCGGTCTCGCCGCCGGCCGCTACCGGCTCGGCATGGTCCTCCCCGTCGTCGGCTTCCGCCGCCGTGTCTGCCTGCTCCTCACCCAGGCCGCTTTCTGTGGCCTCGCTGACCGCCCGGTCGATGTCCTCCGGCATCGCCCGTTCGCGGTCCTCTGGGGCCGGTTCGTCCCCGGCGACCTCGTCGTCGACACTCCTGTCCGGATCGGGAGCCGATTCGATCAGGTCGTCACCGTCGTCCGGTTCTGCAACCGGGTCGACGACTTCCTCACTGTCGACAGGTTCGTCGTCGACGGGTCCCGCCTCACCACTACTCTCCCGGGGCGTCGTGGCTGTCGGGCCCCCGTCGTCGCTCGCTTCCCTCGGTTCCGGCTCCGGAGTCGGATCGGCCACGCTGTCACCGGCGGCGTCCGCCGTCTGCTCGACCGACGACGGGTCCTGACCCGGCTTCTGCGTCGGTTCGTCGACCAGATCGACCGACTCCGGTTCGACCTTCTCGGTGGCCGGTTCGGTCGTTTCGGCCGTCGATTCGGGCTTCTCAGCCTCGGAGTCGGTCGCCGATGCCGAGTCGGCCGTGATGGGATCGTCGTCCGACGGTCGATCCTCCCGGTCGAAGACCGTCTCCGCCTCGGATTCGGACGCGGGTTCGCTGGCCGCCGGCCCAGCGCCCTCGATGGCCTCGTCCGCCGAAGCCGGCGTCCCGACCGTCGCCGCCGCGTTCTCGACGCCGGCCGTGACGCTGTCCGCGATCAGCTTGTGGACCAGCCCCACGGTGCCCGCATAGAGGACCACGACGCCAGCCAGACCGAAGAACCCGCCGGCGGCCAGCATCGCTGGCTGGCCGAGCGCCAGAAGGGACCGTAACGTTAGCTTGCCGCCGGTCGCCAGCAGGCCCCCGAGCGCGAACAGGACACCGCTGACCACCAACAGCCCGAAGACGAGACCGACTATCTTGAAGCCGTATCTGGCCCCGTCCACGATTCTCACAGTTGTCATGTTGCCGTTATTGGTAACAATCCCCAATAAGAGTACGCCACGTTTCGGGCAGCACGAGACTTCGCCGTGGTCAGGTTTCCCGCACGCCACAGTTCGACAGCCTATCACGGACGAGAGAGGTTCTCGTTCGCTAGGACTCGTCGTCGCCGCCAGCCACCAGCGTCCCCGGGCGTTCTCCCTCGAAGAACGAGCGCAGGTCCGCCAGCGCGAAGATCGACGCCGGGGTATCCAGATCCAGCAGCGTCCGGACTTTCGCAGCCATCCCGCCGGTCACGTCCGCGGCGTCGCTCCCGCCGAGCACCGCGGCCACGTCCTCGAACGCGTCGATCCGGTCGATCACGTCGTCGTCGGCATCGAGGACGCCCGGCACCGCCGAGCAGAGTCCCACTCTGTCGGCGTCGACGCCCGTCGCCAGCGCCACGACGAGTTCGTCGCCGCTGACGATGGTCGCGCCCGCCCCCACATGGGCGACCACGTCGCCGTGCAACACCGGGACGAATCCCTCGCCCAGCATCGTCCGGACCTGGCCAGTCGGCAGGTCCAGTTGCCCCTCCCCGTCCCGAGCACCGGCCGACAGCGGGTGAACGGGAACCGCTGTGACGCCCGCGTCGGCGAGCGCCTCGACCATCGCGTCGTTCAGTCGTTTCATCGCGCCGTGGATCTCCCGGACCGCCAGCGCGTCCGCCGTCCCGTCGGTCCGGGAGACGCCGTGGCGGGTCGCGTAGTGGTGCCCGAAGCTCCCGCCGCCGTGAACGACGACGACCTCCTCGTCGGCGCTCGCGACTGCCCTCGCCGCGCGCTCGATAGCCGCTTCGTCGAGCGTCTCGGGCTCGTCTTTCTCCGTGACGACGCTCCCGCCGAGCTTGACGACGACCGTCATCGCTCCTCCACCCGCACACCGTCTGTGTCCAGTTCCGCCCGGAACGTCTCCTCGCATCCGGGGGTGTACGACAGCGCGGTCCGCGCCTCCTCGGTCTCGTCCAGCACGACGATACAACCCCCGCCGCCCGCGCCGGTCAGTTTCGCGCCGAGCGCGTCGGACTCCCGGGCCGCCCACACCATCTCGTCGAGCGACCGCGAGGAGACGCCCAGTGCCTCCAGCAGTCCGTGATTGAAGTTCATCAACCGCCCGAGTTCTTCGAGGTCGCCCGCTTCGAGCGCACGTTCGCCCTGCCGCACGAGGTCGCCGATGCTCTCGACGGTGTCGGCCGCGAACGGATACTCCTCTTTGAGTCGGCGAACGCCCGCGACGAGCTCGCCCGTGTCTCCGGCCCCACCGTCGTAGCCGATGACGAACGGTAGATTCGGCACGTCCCGGATGGGCTGGCAGTCGTCGCCCTCGACCCGGACCGCGCCGCCGACCGCGGAACAGAACGTGTCCGCCCGTGAGGCCTGTCCGTCCTGCACTTCGTACTCGACCCGATAGGCCCGGTCGGCGATCTCCCTGGCGGACAACTGGACACCCAGTTCGCGCGTCGCCGCGTCGATGCCCGCCACGACGACCGCCGCCGAGGAGCCCAGTCCCGCGCCGAGCGGAAGCTCGCTCTCGATGGTGATGTCGAAGCCCGCGTCGGGTCGATCGGCCGCGTCACGGGCCTGAGCGGCCGCCGCGTCGACGTAGCCCACGGCCGCCTCGACCAGTGCCTCGGGCACGTCCACGTCCGCCGAGGCGTCCGCCGCGCCGTCGTACTCCACGGTGAACCCGTCGAGCGTGAGGTCGGTGGAGTGGACCCGTAGCGCGCCGTCGTCACGTTCCTCGACGGTGACGCGCGCCCGTCGCTCTATCGCGCACGGCACCGCCGGTTCCCCGTACACCACCGCGTGCTCCCCGAAGAGATAGACCTTCCCCGGTGCGCTGGAAACGACCATATCCGCCCATTCCACTCTCGGGTAATGGAACTACCGGGTTCAGAGCACGTCCTCGTCGTACAGGTACTCCCCGATATACCCGCCCAGCGCCGATAGCCCGACGATGAACACGGCGAAGAAGACGAACGCGAACAGCATGAAAAACAGCCCCACGCCGCCGGCCATCATCCCGCCACGCCCACCGAACATCGCGAACAATCCGATGAAACCGCCGAGGAAGAACATCCCGAGCACCATCGGCACGAGCGCGACCAGTCCCGACAGGATGCCGACGCGCACGCCGTCGCGCTGATTCAGGTACCCGGCGACCGCCCCGCCCAGGATGGGCGAGAAGCCGGTAAAGGAGAGCACTATCGTCACGACACCACCGATCAGGGCGTTCATCGTCGAATCGTCGGCCATACGCCCGGCGTCGACCGGGAGCAACTAAGCTCTTGAGGGAGTCGAGCGTCAAAAAGGCGAAACAGTCGGGGCGAAATCTACAGTTCGCTCTCGAAGTCCTCGAGCGCGTAGGCGGGTTCGGCTCCGCGCCGATCCAGCGTCTCGTTGGCCAGCAGCCAGTAGACGACCGACAGGGCCTTGCGACCCTTGTTGTTCGTCGGGACCACGAGGTCGACGTTGCTCGTCTGGTTGTTGGAGTCACACATCGCGATGACCGGGATGCCCACCGTGATGGCCTCCTTGACGGCCTGGGAGTCACCGATGGGGTCGGTCACGACCACGACGTCGGGCTCGATGTAGCCCTCGTAGTCGGGGTTGGTGAGGGTCCCGGGGATGAACCGACCGGTGCGTGCGCGAGCGCCGATGGCGTCCGCGAACTGTTCCGCGGGGAAGCGACCGTACTGGCGCGAGGAGGCCACGAGGATCTGCTCGGGGTCGTAATCGCCCAGGAAGTCCGCGGCGGTGCGGATGCGCTGGTCGGTCATCGAGACGTCCAGCACGTACAGGCCGTCGGTCCGGACGCGGTGGATGAACCGCTCCATGTCCTTGGTCTTCTGCTGGGTCCCGATGTGGACACCGGCCGCGAGGTAGTCCTCGACCGGGATGAGGAGGTCCGCCTCGTCGTCGGGCATGACGTCCTCGTCCAGTCGTGGCTCCTCTTCGGCTTCTTCGGCGGCCTCCTCGGCCGCCTCTGTGTCACCCGACTCGGCGTCGGGGGTCTGTTCCTCGTCGTCGGCCTCGGCGACGTCCGTGTCGGGATCGGGCTCCGGCTCCGCACCGGACTCGCCGGTCGGCTCCGGGTCGACCTCCGACTCGGCGGCGTCGAGACCCTCTTCTTCGTTTCCACTCATGCGTTGTCCTCGATTCTGATCAGTTCGTTCAGCTTCGCTGTGCGCTCGCCGCCGACCGCGCCCGTCTTGATGAACGGCGCGTCGGTCGCCACGGCGAGGTGTGCAATCGTCGCGTCCTCGGTCTCTCCGCTCCGGTGGGAGACGACCGGCTCGTACCCGTTCTCGACCGCCAGCTCGATGGCGTCGAAGGCGTCGGTCAGCGTGCCGATCTGGTTGGGCTTGATCAGGATGCTGTTGGCCGCACCCCGCTCGATACCCTCGGCGAGCCGGTCCGTGTTGGTCACGAACAGGTCGTCGCCACAGATCAGCGTCCGGTCTCGCGGCTTCGCCGCTCGACTTCCTGAGGCGCTACGCGCCTCGCTCTCCCCCACGCGGTCCGTGAGTTCCGCGAACGCCTCGTAGTCGTCCTCGTCGAGCGGGTCCTCCACGTAGACGAGGTCGTACTCGTCGACGAGGCCCGCGACGTAGTCGATCTGTTCGGCCGTGTCGCGGGTCTTCTCGCCGTAGCTGTAGACGCCCTCGTCGGCGTCGTACAGTTCGGCACCGGCCACGTCCAGACCCATCCGGACCTCGAAGCCGAACTCCTCGGTGACGCGCTCGGTCGCCTGGGCGACGATCTCGAACGCCTCGGCGTCGTCCACCGACGGTGCCCACGCGCCCTCGTCACCCTTCCCGGCCGCGATACCGCGCTCGGCCAGGATGTCGTGGACTTCCTGGTGAACCGCCGCGTTGGCGAACACCGCGTCCGCGACGCTGGGCGCGCCGACGGGCGCGGCCAGGAACTCCTGGATGTGGGTCGCGTCCGCGGCGTGTTCGCCGCCGCCGACGACGTTGCCCAGCGGCACCGGGAAGTTCCGTCCCCGGAACGCACCGCCGAGGTGCTGGTAGAGAGGGATCCCCTGCGTGTCGGCACCGGCCTTGGCCGCGGCCATGCTGATCGCGACCGCGCTGTTGGCCCCGATCTTCGAGAAGTCGTTCGTGCCGTCCGCGCCGTGGAGCGCCTGGTCGACCCCGCGCTGGTCGCCGGCGAACACCTCGCCGACGAGTCGCGGCACCGCCAGTTCGCGAGCCTTCGCGATAGCCTCGTTTGGCTCCAGTTCGATGGCCTCGTACTCGCCCGTGGACGCGCCGCTCGGTGCGGCCGCACGGCCGAATCCGCCGTTGTCCGTGGTCACCTCAGCCTCGACCGTTCCGTTACCGCGGGAGTCGAGGGTCCGTCGGAGGGACACGTCGGCGATCAGCGTCACTGTTCACCCCGCCTGACGGTGAACGGCAGGACCTCAGCGTCGTACTCCTCGGCCGCGATGAGGATCGGCTGGGTCTGCTCGGTGTCGATGAGCACCGGTGCGCCGTAGGCCACCTGCAGCGCTCTCGCGCCGATGATGCGTGCCTTCTCGTATCTGTTGTCCTGTCCTGCCATGTGTCACTGATACGGTGCCACGATGTCGACGAGGTCCTTGTGTGAGACGAGCATCCGGCGACAGCAGTGTCGCTCCACGCCCAGCTCGTCGAGGACCATCTCGGGGTCCTCGCCGTCCTGGGTGCGGGCCTTGAACTCCTCCCAGTGTTCGCCGACGACGTTACCACAGGTGAAACACCGGACCGGTACCATCATACTTGAATCACCTCAGCGGTAGGACTTCTGGTAGCGCGCCCGAGCGCCCGGGCCGCCCCACTTCTTGGGTTCGGTCTGGCGCACGTCGTTGACCAGCAGCGACCGGTCGAACTCCATGTAGGCGTCCCGCAGTTCCGCGTCGTTGTGGAACTGGACGAGCCCGCGCGAGATGGCGGTTCGGACCGCGTCCGCCTGCCCGGAGACCCCGCCGCCCTCGACCTGCACGTCGATGTCGACTTCCTCGCGCAGGTCGTCGTCGGCGATCCGGAACGGTTCCAGCATCTTCAGCCGCGACAGCTCCGGCTCGACGAGTTCGACGGGCTGGGAGTTCACCCGAACCCGACCCTCGCCGTCGGTGACCGTCGCGCGTGCGATGGCCGTCTTCTTCTTGCCTGACGTGTTAGTTACCATGTGACGTTCGCTCCAAGTTCTTCGCTGACCTCGCCCAGCTGGACGAAGTTGATGTTCGAGAGTCGATCCAGCGACGTTCCCTCGACGACCTCCGCGTCCTCGTCGTGGGGGTTGCCGATGTAGACACGGACGCTCTCGAAGGCCTCGCGCCCACGATCCGTCTTGTACGGCAGCATGCCGCGGATCGCGCGCTTGAAGATGCGGTCGGGCTGTTTCGGGTAGTACGGCCCCCGGTCCGAGCCCAGATCGCGGCGCGTCCGGTACGTCTCCATCGTGTCCTCGGCGTTGCCCGTGATGACCGCCTGCTCGGCGTTGATCACGGCCACGCGCTCGCCGTCGAGCGCGCGCTGGGCCACCTCGCTGGCGACCCGGCCCATGATGCAGTCACGTGCCTCGACGACGACATCCGCGTCGAATTCTGCGATACTCATCGAATCACCCGTACGTTGCCGCCGTCGGGGTTGCGTTCGAGTGCCTGTTCTAGCGTGATGCTCTCGCCTACCTGGTCGATCTTGGTCTCGGCCGTGCCGGAAAAGTCGACGGCGGCGACCGTGACGTCCTTCTGCAGGACGCCGCTGCCCAGGACTTTCCCGGGCACGATCACTGTCTCGTCTTCCTGGGCGTACCGCTCGATGCGGCCCAGGTTGACTTCGGCGTGCGTGCTTCGCGGCTTCTCCAGCCGATCGGCCACGTCGCCCCAGACCTCGCCGCCCGAGTTCCGGGCGGTCGACTTCAGGTCGGCGATGAGACTACTGAGTCTCGGGTTCGTCTTACTCATATCCTACCTCCGAAGAAGTGTGTCTGCTCGCTTTTACGACTCGTCGGTCGTGACGAGCCGAACAATGCAGGGAGCAGGATTTGAACCACCGGCAGACCGTCGGCCTCCCGAGGCCCAAACCTGCTCTGCTCGCTTTCACGGCTCGCCGGTTCTGGCGAGCCGAAGAATGCAGGGAGCAGGATTTGAACCTGCGGACCCCTACGGGACAGCGCCCTGAACGCTGCGCCGTTGGCCTGACTTGGCTATCCCTGCTTGCACGTGTCAGTTCCGACTGCCCCTTCAAACCGCTTTCGATTGCCCACCGGTCGGCCCGGCCGCTCTTCAGGGGGCGGGAGGCGTCATGTCGGTGTGCAGGGGCAGTGTCGATCATTATAGCTGTACCGCGTCTTTGAGTTCGCCCGCCCGGCCGTGGACCGTGTCCACCGCCTGGATCACCAGGTCGTCGACCGACATCGAACCGTCGGTCTCGACGTGGAACACGAAGGCGTTGGGCACGTCGTGGACTTCGACTTCCTTCCCCGGATACCGCTGGGTCAGGTCGTGGTCGAACGCCTCGGTCGGTATCAACTCGCCGTCCTCCTCGATGACCCCGCGCAGGATGTGGGGGTCGTCGTCGCCGTACTCGTCGGCGTCACCGACGACCTCCACAGTTTGGAGATGACGGTAGCCGACCGCCACGCCGCCCTGGTGTTTGGCGTGTTCACGGCCAACGTCGTGGACGGCGTCGGCCTCGACCTCCAGGCGCTGGGGGGTCTCCGACCCCTCCGGGTCCTTGAGGTCGATGATCGGGACGTTCTTGTCGGCCGGCTCGACGCGGTCGTCGGTACTGACCAGGTCGCCCGAGTAGGCGGTGCCCGGTCCCTCGACGTCCAGCGCGAGCGTGACCGTCTCCCCGATCTCGTAGTCCTCGGGCGTGGTCAGCGGGACCAGCCCGAGCCGGAGCGCGATCTGCTCATCGAACATCACCGACGAGTTCTCGATGACCCGCACCTCGTCGATGGAGAGTGTGGGCACGTCGGCGATCATCGCACGCCGGATCCCGTTCGCGAACGCGGGGCTCGCGTCGCGTACGAGGAATCGTGCTTCGCGGTCGCCCCGGTCGATGAACTCCACGTCGTAGTCCGGTGCCATGTGTTAGAACCCGCTGTTCTTTGGGCCGCGAGTGCCGTCGTGTGGGATTGGTGTCACGTCCTCGATACGACCGATCTCCAGGCCGGCTCGCGCCAGCGCCCGGATCGTCGCCTGGGCACCCGGGCCGGGATTCTTCTGCTGGTTCCCGCCGGGACCGCGCACGCGAACGTGGACGCCCTCGACGCCCTTTGCCTTGACTTCCTCGGCGACGGTCTCGGCCATCTGCATGGCGGCGTAGGGCGAGGCTTCGTCGCGGTTCTGTTTGACGACCGTCCCACCCGAAGACTTCGCGAGCGTCTCCGCGCCGGTCTGGTCGGTGATCGTGATAATCGTGTTGTTGAACGATGCGTGCACGTGGGCGATGCCCCAGATGTCGTCAGGTCCTTCCTCAGCCATGTTACTGTTCCTCCGCGCGTTCGGGGTGGAGTTCGTCCGTTAGCGGACTCGTGCTGTCGAACTCGACGGCGTCGCCTTCCGCGACGGCGACCTTCCGCGAGGGCTCGGTGACGCGGCTCCCGTCGACCGTGACGTGTCCGTGGACGATGAACTGGCGGGCCTGCTTGGCCGTGTTGGCCAGGCCCTTGCGGTAGACGACGGTCTGGAGACGGCGCTCCAGCACGTCGGTCACGTCCAGCGACAGGATGGCGTCCAGGCTGTCCTCCTCGTTGAGGATGCCGAGCTTCTTCAGCCGGGCCAGGAACTCCTGACTCTCGGCCGCTTCGGCGTCGCCCTGGGTAGCACCGAGCAACTGGCGAGCCTCGCGCCGGTAGGAACGCAGTTCCGACTGGGCACGCCAGAGTTCCTCTTTGTTCTTGAGTCCGTAGCGAGCGACGAGGTCGTGCTCGTCGGCGATTCGTTCACCCTGGAAGGGGTGGTTCGGCGTCTCGTAGAGTTTGGTCTTGGTTCCGAGTGGCATTATTCCTCACCGCCCTCTTCGGCGGCCTCCTCGGCCTGCTCTTCCTTGATCGCCTCGACGTTGACGCCGATGGTCCCCTCGGTACGACCGGTGGACTTCGTGCGCTGACCACGAACTTTCTGCCCGCGCTTGTGACGGACGCCCCGATAGGAGTCGATCATCTTCATCCGGTTGATGTCCTGCCGGCGGGTCATGTTGAGGTCGTTGCCGATCTCGTGGGTCGTCTCCCCCGAGAAGAAGTCCGACTGATGATTGGTCATCCACTCGGGCACCTCGTCGGCGAAGCCCTCGACGAGCGAGACGATCTCTTCGATCTCCTCGTCTTCGAGCTTACCGAAGGTGTCCCGACGGTCGATGTCCGTCTTGTCGGTGATGATCCGGGCGGCCCGGTGTCCGATACCGTTCATGTCTGTCAGTGCTCGCTCGACGGATTTCGTCCCGTCGAGGTCTGTCTGTCCGATACGGACGAAATAGCGGATGTCCTCCTCCTCTTCCTCCGCGTTTTCGTCCTCGGGTGGGTCTTCTGCACTCATGTGTAACCGTTGTCGGTGAGCGTCGTGGCGGGGATTCGAACCCCGGAGGCTTGACGCCACAGAGTTAGCAACCCTGCGCCTTGGGCCAGACTTGGCTACCACGACCCGCTTGGCTGTTGTATTTCCGCCCGCGAGACACGCCGTCTCTCTCGGACTCGGGGCCCGACGCCCCTACACGATCTGTACACTGAGCTATTGCCAGGGTCTATTTAAA
This sequence comes from Halorientalis regularis, assembly GCF_023698535.1. GTDB lineage: Archaea > Halobacteriota > Halobacteria > Halobacteriales > Haloarculaceae > Halorientalis > Halorientalis regularis. The sequence continues at coordinate 82,088 of NZ_JALJCL010000007.1, read as the reverse complement.
CGCAACGGAAGCGTCCCGCTCCTCCCCGGCGGCGCACCCTCGAACCCCCGGTGGCCGAACCTGTCTTTTGAGGGAGGAGTATTTTGTAGGCTCGACTGAAACGAACGTACGATGAAGGGGGCTCGACTGGAGCGATCGACAGCGCCGGCGACCGTACTCGCCGTCCGGAGTCGATGACGACTCCTCGCTCGGAGCGAGGGCGCGGGTGGGTCGGGACCGTCGTCTCGTCGCTCCCGACACCGGTCGGGCACACGCTCTCGCTCCAGGTGCGGTCGGTCAGGTTCCTGCGTGATCTGCCGTCGCTCGCGGCGCTGTATCTGGCGGTCGGCGTCCTCGCGTCGGTCGCGCCCACCTATCTCACGTCGCTGGAACTGCTCGCCGCCAAGTTCGTCGTCTCCTGTCCGGTGCTCGCGGTGACCTACCTCGCCGTGGCCGACTGGACCGGCGTCGATCCCCAGACACCGATCTCGTTCGTGCAGGGAACCGTCGTCGGGTCGGCCGTGGTGGCGGTTCCGCTCTTGCCCATCTCGCTCGCCACGCTCGCACTGCTCGCGCTGCTGGGCGGTGACGTGGCGAGTGTCGTCCCCGGCGTCTGGACCACCGGGATGCTCGAACTCTATCTGGCCCCGCTCTATCCCCTGTTGCTCTACCTGCTGGTGTCCTCGTCGCTGATCGTTCCCGCGGCGATAATCGACCGCGCCCGGCCGACGTTCGCGGGGAGTCTCGGCTGGAAGGCGGTCAGACACGCCCGCTGGACCGTCGTCGGCGCGTTGCTCGCGACCGGACTGGTCGCGGGGGCGTTCCTCGCAGGGTTCGTCGGCCTGGTCACCGCCCTGCAGTGGCTCTCGACCGGGACCGCCCCGACGCTCGACTTCGCGTTCGCCCGCCGCGTCGTCTACGAGGTCGGGAAGTGGCTATTCGTCGTCACGCTCGGGATGCTGTACGTCGACCAACGACCGCGAGAACGGGACGGCGCGGGCTACCGATAATCAGACGCCGATGTACTCCTCGTTGATCGTCCACTCCCCGTCGTCGTCTTTGATCATGTACTCCCCGTAGTAGGGCACCCGTTCGTGGACCGTCTCGCGGAACGCGTCCCGGATCTCCGGCCTGGTCATCTCGCCCATCGACCGCAGGTCGTCGTTCCGGTTGAGACAGCCCTTGAGATATCCTTCGTGCGTGACGCGCACGCGGTGGCAGTTCGCACAGAAGTCCGCGTTCCCGACGGGGTCGACGATCTCGACCATGCCACCGGTATCGTCCGTGGGATCACCGTCGGACGAGTCCGACGAGTTCCCACCCGACTCACTCGCGGGACTCCCGCCCACCCAGTAGCGCCGGCGGTCGTGCATCTCCCGCTGTTCGACGTGCTCGGCCTGCTCTTCGAGCCAGTCGTGGACGCGCTGGATGTCGACGGCCCACTCCGGCCGCCCCGCGAGTTCGGGCATGTACTCGATGAGCTGGAGCTGGAGCCCGTCGTTCTCGGCCACGTGATCGACCATCTCGGGGACGTAGCCCGCAGTCTGCTCGAACACGACCATGTTCAGCTTCACCGGCTGGAGACCGGCGTCGAGTGCCGCCTCGACCCCCTCGATGACCGCCTCGTACTCGCCGCTCTGAGTGACCTCGGCGAACGCCTCCTGGTCGAGGGCGTCCTGGGAGACGTTCACCCGGTCGAGACCAGCGTCGACCAGACCCGGGGCGCGGCCGGGGAGGTAGGTGCCGTTGGTCGTCAGCGAAGTCTCCATCCCGTCGGGCGTGCGCCGGACGATCTCCTCGAGGTCGTCCCGGAGCATCGGCTCGCCGCCCGTGAACTTCACCGCCTCCACGTCGAACTCCCGGGCGACCTCCAGGAACCGAACCACGTCGTCGGTACTCATCTCGTCGTCCTGCGGTTCCATCGGCCCGCGAGTGTCGCCCAGTCCCTCGTTGTGGCAGTAGACGCAGTCGAAGTTACACCGGTCCGTCAGCGAGACACGGACCCCCGACACCTCGCGCCCGAACTGGTCGACCAACATATCCGGTTCTGTGGTGGCCGCGTGCTTAAATCCGCTGACGAACGCGGGGCTCGTGTAATCGATTGTGGTTACACTTTCGGTGTCATCGGTTCCCCAGTTCACAATCCTTATCGCCGCGCCGGCCCCTCAGTGGCGGTATGAACGAAGCCGACATCCGGGACCGGCTCCGGAACGTGACCGACCCCGACCTGGGCGACGATCTCGTCTCACTCGGGCTGGTCAACGACATCACCGTCGACGGCGAGACGGTTCACATCTCGCTGGCGCTCGGGGCACCCTACTCCCCGGCGGAGACGGCGATTGCGAACGACGTACGCGGGGCACTGGCCGACACGGGGCTGGAGATCGATCTCTCGGCGGCGGTCGACAGCGGGATCGACGCCGAGGAACAGGTCCTCCCCAACGTCGAGAACATCATCGCCGTCGCCTCCGGGAAAGGCGGAGTGGGGAAGAGCACCGTCGCCGTCAATCTCGCAGCGGGGCTCTCCCAGATGGGTGCCCGGGTCGGCCTGTTCGATGCCGACGTGTACGGCCCCAACGTCCCGCGGATGGTCGCCGCCGAAGAGCGCCCAAAGGCCACCAAAGACGAGCAGCTTGTCCCGGTCGAGAAGTTCGGAATGAAACTGATGAGCATGGACTTCCTCGTCGGCGAGGACGACCCGGTCATCTGGCGCGGCCCGATGGTCCACAAAGTCCTCACCCAACTCTGGGAGGACGTGGAGTGGGGCGCGCTCGACTACATGGTGATCGACCTCCCGCCGGGAACCGGCGACACCCAGCTCACCATGCTCCAGAGTGTCCCCGTCACCGGCGCGGTCATCGTCACGACCCCACAGGACGTGGCCGTCGACGACGCCCGCAAAGGTCTGGAGATGTTTGGCAAGCACGACACGCCCGTCCTCGGCATCGTCGAGAACATGGCTTCCTTCCAGTGTCCCGACTGTGGCTCCGAGCATCACATCTTCGGCGAGGACGGCGGCCGCGAGTTCGCCGACGAGTCCGACATGCCGTTCCTCGGCTCGATCCCGCTCGACCCCCGCGTCCGTGAGGGTGGCGACGACGGCGAACCCACGGTACTGGACGACGAGTCCGAAACGGGGGCAGCCCTCCGCGAGTTCGCCGCCGAGGCCGCCGACATGCAGGGCATCGTCCACCGGCGCGGCCTCTCCGTCGAACGCTCGACGCCGGACCACGACCACGAACACGACCACGACCACGACCACGATCACGCGCACTGATCGCGGCGTCGACGCTGTGGCACAAACGCCTATTTGAGCCTTCTCAGGATTGACGGCCACTGCCGACGACGGCGACGCAATTGCCAGCGGTCCGGACCCAGTGATACGGTTCCGGTACGTCCGGAACCTGACCGATATCCCGGCTGCGGATCCGGACGTGGCACAGATGCCGCCGTACCCCGAGGTCAGTCCCACGACGGTGACCGATCACGGGAACGGCACGGTCACTGTCGAGTTGACGACCTGGAGTCGCGTCAACGGCGTCCTCACGAACTGGACGGTCAGAGTGGCTGACGGCGGAGACGTGGCCCGGGCCCTCGGTGTGGCGCAGGCGACGCGGGTCGGCGATTGTCGGCTCGTCTGGGAGGGGACTCCGACGCCCGCGCGGGGCGACGAGTACATCTCTCTGGGGCGGGCGGAGCTGTCAGTCGAGACGGGGCAGGCCGGTTAGTCGTCGGCCGCCACGGTGTCGTCGGCCAGGTCTTCGAGCGCCCAGGTGACGACGCGGGCCTCGACGAGGTCGCGGACCTCTACGTGGTCGTCCTCGTCGTACTCCTCGATCACGCGGCGGCTCTCCTCGCGCATCTCCCGTTCCAGCGGTCGCTGGTCGGGTTCGTCGCGCACGTCGTTGAGCAGCGCCTCGAAGTCCTCCCGGAGATCGAAGTCCGCGCGGGCGGCGTTACACCGCGAGAGCGGGCTCATCCCGGCGTCGAGGACCAGATCGACGACGGTCTCCCAGTCGCTCGCACAGAAGTAAATCGACACCTCGCCGACGATGTCCTGCCAGGCGATGGGCCCGCTGTTGTCCAGTTGCTGGACGGCGCGGGGCGGCAGGTCCAGCCGCGACTCGGTGTCGGGGTTCCCACACAGGCAACAGGGCTTCTCCGTCTTCCCCGTGTACATGATTGCCTCTAGGGAACCGACTGGCTTGTGTCTGTTCCATCCGGGTTCGAGTCGTGCCACCGCGACTGACAAGGTTTTAATCGCCGGCACCGGGACTCGGAGGTATGAACACGGCCGACCGGCTCGACCTCCTGACGCGCTACACCGAGGAGGTCGTCACCGAGGACGAACTGGAGGAACTGCTCGACGGGGAGCCGACCGCCTACATCGGCTACGCCCCCACCGGCGAGATGCACATCGGCCACTTCACGACGATCCGGAAACTCGCGGACTTCCAGCGGGCCGGCGTCGACGTCACGGTGTTGATCGCCGACCTGCACGCCCACCTCGACAGCGAGAAGAGCCCCTGGGACCTGCTCGACGCCCGCAGCGAGTACTACGAGGCGTCGATCCGCGCGATGCTCGATTCGGCCGGCGGCGACCCCGAATCCATCGACTTCGTGCGCGGTCAGGAGTTCCAGCTCGACGAGGAATACACGCTGGAGATGTACCGGATGGCCGCCGAAACCACGCTCTCGCGGGCCCAGCGCGCCGCGAGCGAGGTCGTCCGCCAGTCCGACAGCCCGGCGCTCGGCGGCCTCATCTACCCGCTGATGCAGAGCCTCGACGTGAAAGCACTGGACGCCGACATCGCCTACGGCGGGATCGATCAACGGGGCATCTACATGCTCGGCCGCGAGATCCTCCCCGACCACGGCGGCGAGTCCCCCGTCTGTCTGTTCGCCCCGCTGCTGTCGGGCCTCTCGGGCGGGAAGATGAGTGCCTCCGAGGCCGGCTCGAAGATCAACCTCACCGACGACCCCGAACAGGTCGACGAGAAGATAAACGGCGCGTACTGTCCGCAGGGCGAGGTCGAGGACAACGGCGTGCTGGAGTACGTGCGCTTCCTGATCTTCCCGATCCTCGAAGAACGCGAGGCGGACTTCGTCGTCGAACGCCCCGAGGAGTACGGCGGCGACCTCGTCTTCGAGGATTACGACGACCTCGAAGCGACCTACGTCGACGGCGAACTTCACCCGCAGGACCTCAAGAACGCGGCGGCCGGCTACATCGACGAGGCTATCGCACCGATCCGGGAGCGCCTGACCGACCAGCCGGAACTGCTGGCCGACGCCTACCCGGAGCATTACGAGTAGTCCGCCCTCGTCCCTATCAGACCGCGTCGGGGCCGCGCTCGCCCGTCCGGATCTGGTAGGCCTCGGCCACGTCGAGGACGAACACCTTGCCGTCGCCGGCCTCGCCGGTGTAGGCGGCGTCACAGATCGCTTCCGCCACTTCCGATCCCGGTACGTCCGCGACGACACATTCGAGTTTGACCTTCTCGTGGAGGTCGACGGTGTACTCCTCGCCGCGCCACTGCTCTTTCTTCGCGGGCTGGCTTCCGCGTCCGCGCACGTTCGACACCGTCAACGATGGCGCGCCGACTTCAGCGAGCCCTTCCTTGACCGCGTCGAGTCGGCTCGGTCGGATGTACGCCACGACCATCTCGATGTCGCGGTCGTCGTTCGTGTCGTCAGTCATCCGATCAGTCCGCGGTTGCCGGTTCGGCTTCGGGTTCGGTTTCGGGGGCTAGCCACTCGTCGGCCCAGGTCTCGATCTCGTCGAAGACGGGACAGAGCGACTCGCCCTTGTCGGTCAGCGTGTAGAAGGTCGCGACCGGTGCGTCCTCTTCGAGTCGGCGGGAGACGAAACCCATCTCCTGGAGGTCGTCGAGGACTCGCGAGAGCGTCCGGGAACTCGCCCCGGTCGACCGCTTGAGTTCGTTGAACCGCTTCTCCTCCTCCCGGAGGTCGTGCAAGACGACGAGTCGCCACTGTGATCCGATCTGCTCGATGGACCGCACGATGGGGCAGGCGTCGGGATTGTCTTCCGCTGTCATCGATGTCACCTACTAACTATAGTGTCCGGGAACGACTATATAGGTTCGCATTGTAACCAGGTATTGCGATGAAATCAGATAACAAAGTGAAACTGGGTATCGAAACGGAACTACCTGCGGTCGCGGAGGTGCTGGTCTGATGGTGTTCGACACCGCCGGAGCCGGCGTCGCGTTCCTTCTGGGCCGCGTTCTGTTCGGCGCTGTGTTGGCGTTCATGGGTCTCAACCACTTCCTGAACGGCGAGGAGATGGTCCCCTACGCCCAGTTCAAGGGCATTCCGTTCCCGGGACTCGCCGTCCCGTTCAGTGGCGGGATGCTACTGTTCGGTGGCCTCGCCATCGCGCTCGGGGCCTACCCGGTCCTCGGCGCGGGTGCGCTCGCGCTGTTCCTGCTCGTGGCGACGCCGACGATGCACGACTTCTGGGCGGCCGCCGAGGACGACCAGCAAGACGAGATGATCAACTTCCTCAAGAACGTGGGCCTGCTGGGCGGCGCGCTCGTCTTCCTCGCGCTGGGCAGTGTCAACTGGCCCGACGCCGTCGGCGTGAGCCTGTTCTGAAGCGGCAGGATTAGAGGGGTCCGGGCCTTCGACACGGACGTTCCACCCCCCATGCAGATCGACCCCGAAACGTACGACCGGTCGCTGTATCGCACGATGACGGGCGCGGTCGTCCCCCGTCCCATCGGCTGGATCTCGACGACGAGCGAGGGCGGCGTCGACAACCTCGCCCCCTACAGCTACTTCAACGTGGTCAGCGTCGACCCGCCGGTCGTGATGTTCTCGCCCGCCGACAAGGGGCCGGACGAACTGAAGGATTCGGCCCGCAACGTCGTCGATACCGGCGAGTTCGTCCACAACGTCGTCACCCGACCCCTGGCCGAGTCGATGAACGAGACCAGCGCGACGCTCCCGTCCGAGGAGAGTGAGTTCGACCACACTGGTCTGGAGCGCGTCGAGAGCGAGACGGTCACGCCGCCCCGCGTGGCCGCAGCCGACATCGCCTTCGAGTGTGAACTGTACGACGTGGTCGACGTGGGTGTCGGGACGATGATCCTCGGCGAGATCGTCCTCGTCCACGTCGACGACGACGTGACGACCGACGGGAAAGTCGACGTGCGCAAGATCGACGCGGTCGGTCGGCTGGCGGGCAACTACTACGCGAGTACCGACGACCGGTTCCGGATCGAGCGGCCGGACTGAGAACGTTCTACAGCGGTTCCTCGCCGTCGATGATCCGCTGGGCGCGGTCGGCCAGCGCGGGGACGCCATCGCGCATCTTCGGGTACATCGGATCGTCGCTGTTGCCTTCGAGGAACCGGCGGAAGAACATCTCGCCGAGCGCGGCGAGTTTGTAGACCGCCAGCGCGCGGTAGAACCGTTCGTGCTCGAACTCGAAGCCGGTCGCGTCCTCGTAGCGGGCGACAAGTTCCTGGCGGGTCACGTAGTCGTCGTTCGCCATGAACGTCGTCGACAGCGAGTCGGTCGACTCGGGTGGCTCGGGGTCCTTCGCGTCCCACCAGTACGACAGCATCCAGCCCAGGTCGGTGAGCGGGTCGCCCAGCGTGGACATCTCCCAGTCGAAGATGCTCGCGATCTCGGGGTCGTCCGCGGGCGCGTACATCACGTTGTCGAGCTTGTAGTCGCCGTGGACGAGGGTCTCTGGGTGGTCCTCGGGGGCGTTTTCCTTCAGCCACTCCATCACGTCGTGGACGACGGGGACCTCCCGCTCCTCGGTCGTGACCTGAAAGGCCCACTCGAACTGCTCGCTCCACCGCTTCACCTGGCGCTGGGTGAACCCTTCGGGGTAGCCGAACTCGCCGAGGCCCACAGCTTCGAAGTCGACCTGGTGGATCTCGGCGAGTCGGTCGACCAGTTCCACACCGATCTGTCGGCGCGCGTCGGGGTTCCGGAACCGTTCGGGTTCCTCGTCCCGGAAGACGGTTCCCTTCTCGCGCTCCATGACGTAGAAGTCCGAGCCGATGATATCGTGGTCGTCGGTGGCCGCCACCGTCGTCGGCACCCGAACGTCGGTCTCCTGCAACGCGTCGACCACTTTGTACTCGCGGAGTACGTCGTGGGCCTTGTCTGCGGTCTCGCCCGGTGGTGGCCGCCGGATGACCAGTTCCTGCCCGCCCCAGGTGACGAACAGCGTCTCGTTGGAGTGGCCCTCCTGGTGGTGGGCCACGTCGTACTCCTCGACGGGGCCGAGTTCGGCTTCCAGGTAGTCGGCCAGTTTCTCCGTATCGACGATCCGGTCGAAGTACGCCTCGCTCTCGTCGGTCACGGGACTGTCACCCCGGACGCGATACCAGTGTCCGCTAACATTGTTAGGTAGATTACGGCCCACGTATGAATAAGTGGGGGTTGCCCGGGCCGGCGCGGTCCGGAGCCGGAGATGAATCGCGGTGGTCCGTGGACCGTGCCGTCACGGGTAGGGGATGTTTTACAATGTTGTGTTCGTAAGGGGTGGTATGGTAGTCGACTACGAGGATTCCGAGACGGCAATGGAGCTACGGGAGAAGGCAAACGAGTTCGTCCAGAACGAGGTCATTCCGGTCGAGCGCGAGTACCTGGGGGACGGTCCCGTTCCGCAGGACGAGATCGACGACCTGCGGGCGGTTGCGCGTGAGCGCGGGATCTACTGTCCCCAGATCGACGAGGAGTTCGGCGGCGGCGGGTACGACTTCCGGGACGTGCTCCCGCTGTTCGAGGAGGCGGGCAAGAGCCTGCTCGGGCAGGCGGCGATGCGCGTGGACGCCCCCGACGAGGGGAACATGCACACCCTGGAGATGTTCGGTACCGACGAGCAACAGGAGGAGTGGCTGAAACCGCTCGTGGCCGGTGAGATCAACTCCGGCTTCTCGATGACCGAGCCGATGCAGGGCGCGGGGTCGGACCCGAAGATGATGCAGACCACGGCGGAGAAAGACGGCGACGAGTGGGTCATCAACGGTCACAAGTGGTGGACCACGCAGGGCGACCAGGCCGACCTCCTGCTCGTGATGGCCCGCACGGACATGGACGCCCACCCCTACTCGGGCACGTCGATCATCCTCGTGCCGGCCGACGCCGACGGCGTCGAGATCGTCGAACCGACGCCTCATCTGGGGCCGAACGTGGTCCACGAGAGCCACGCCGAGATCCGGTACGACGACGTCAGAGTTCCGGAAGAGAACCTGCTGGGCCCGGAGAACGAGGGCTTCGCCATCGCCCAGGAGCGGCTCGGTCCGGCCCGGCTGACCCACTGTATGCGTTTCTCGGGGATGGCCGAGCGCGCGCTGGGTATCGCCAAGGAGTACATGCAGGAGCGGTCGGCCTTCGGCGACCAGCTCTCGGAGAAGCAGGCCCAGCGGTTCGCCATCGCCGAGCAGGAGACCCAGCTACACGCCGCGCGGACGATGACGCGTCACGCCGCCGAAAAGATCCGGCGGGGCCAGCAGGCCCGCATCGAGGTCGCCATGAGCAAGTACTACACCGCCAACGTCGTCCAGGAGACCATCGACCTGGCACTGCAGGCCTGTGGCGGCGCGGGGATCTCCCGGCACCTCCCGCTGGCGGACTTCTACGAGTCGGTGCGGGCGTTCCGCATCATCGACGGTGCCGACGAGGTCCACAAGCGGTCCATCGCGCGCGAGGCATTCGAGGACGAGAACGTGCCCGACGGTGAGCTGACCAACCTGCCGCGGTTCTGACTGGTCCGGTAGGTTGAATGGAACCGGGGCCGAGGCACCGGTATGGGAGCCGGCGTGTTACAGATCGCGTTGTTGCGGGCGATTCCCTGGTGGGTCTGGGCCGGCGTGGTGCTGGTGTCGGTGTTGCTCTCGCTGGGCGTCACACTCCGGTTCGAACGGCCCCGGGGGCGCTGGGGCCACGCGCTCCGTCGGCGGTTCGTCCTCGGCATCCCGTGGGGCACGCTGCTGACGGTGGCCGGCGTGGCCGCGTTCTATCTCGTCGTCCAGGCCGGGTACGAACACCCGCGAAAGCCGCTGATGATTCCCTTCGTCAGCTGGTCGTACTTCTACCCGTTCGGGGTCCTCACGTCGCCGTTCGCCCACTCCGGGCTCAACCACGTCACGTCCAACCTCGTCGGGACGCTGACGTTCATGCCCGTCGCCGAGTACGCGTGGGGACACTTCCCCCAGTCACGGGGCAGTCAGTCGTTCGCCCGGCTCCGGGACAATCCGTTCGTCAGAATTCTCGCGGTTCCGGCCGCCGCGGTCGGCGTCGGACTGCTCTCGGGCGTGTTCTCGTTCGGACCGACCATCGGGTTCTCCGGCGTCGTGTTCGCCATCGCGGGCTTCGCACTCGCGTCCTATCCGATCACGTCGATCCTCGTCTTTCTCGGGGCGCGCATCGTCGACCTCGTGATCCGGGCGACGACCGACCCCTTCTCCGTCTCGCGCGCGAGCGAGGTGTTCGTCACGCCGGGCTGGGCCAACATCGCGATCCAGGGGCATCTCTACGGCTTCCTCCTCGGGCTCGCGCTCGGTGGGTATCTGGCAGTGCGCCGGGATCGGTTACCCGGTCCGGGCCGACTGTGGTTCGCGACGCTGCTGTTCGCCGTCCTCCAGGGTCTCTGGCAACTCTACACGCCAATTTCCGGCGGTCGATTCGTGCTCTATCGGGCCGTGGGCGTGGCCGTGATCTTCCTGCTCGCCGCGTTGATCGTCGGCGGAATGGGGGGCTACGGCGACCGGATGTTCCTGTCGCGTCTCGATCTTCCGTTGACCGACCGGTCGCTGACGGCGGACCTGCGGACCAGGGAGTTGGCCGGAATCGTCTTCGGGGCTCTCCTCGTCGCGCTCTCGCTGACGGCCGTCTGGACGGGGCTGTTCGTCCTCGACGACGGCGTGGACGGCGAGATCAGCGTCGACGGCTACGAGGTCACCTACGCTGAGGGGATCACCGACCAGTACACCTCGACGTTCGCCGTCGGTCCCTTCGGCGGCGGCAAGGTCAACACCAGTGGCGTCATCGTCACCAGTGAGTCCCGGGAGATATTCTACACGTTCGCCGGGAAGCGAGAACTGGCTGCCAGAGGGTCGGTGACGCTGGCCCTGGGCAGTCCCGGCCGGTACGAGCGGGTCGTGGCGAACCGGACGGCCTGGAATCCCGTCGGCAACGACTCCGTCTACAAGGTCTACCTCTCCCACGATGAACGGCGACGGCTGGCGTTTACCTCGAATCCCTCGACGGTACAGCCGCGAATCGCCGGCCGTCGAATCGTCCTCGAACCTGCCGAGCAACGCTTCGGACTCGCCGTGGTCAGTCGTAACGAGACGCTCGGCCGGACAGAAGTGCCGACCGTGGGCAACAACGTCACGGCCGGCGGATTGGCGTTCAACCGGACGAAATCCGGGGGCCTGTTCGCGTTCACGAACGACACGCGGGTCCGGATCGCGGGCCGAGGCTAGCGCCACGCGACGCGGAACACTTCCGCGTCGATGGTGCTGGACTCCTCGGTGTGGTGGTCGAACTGGTTGGGCAACTCGAAGGTGGCCCGGAACGCGTGGGTGACCTCGCCGCCCTCGTCCGCGGCGAAGGCCTCGACGAACTCGTCGCTGTTCTCGTTGTGGATCGAGTAGGACACGTCGGCGATCTCGGCGGCGGTTTCGAGGAAGGCGCGGTCGGCGTGTTCGTTGCCGGCCTGCGCGCCGAACGGTGGGTTCATCACGGCCGTCGTCGGCCCGTCGGGACGGAGCGGGACCTTGGTCGCGTCCGCGCGGAGCCACTCGACGGCCGACGCGGAGGCCACCTTCCGCTCGTTCTCCGTCGCCGTCGCCAGGGGCGCGGGGTCAAGGTCGATCCCGACGACTCGCGTCGGGCCCCTGAGCGCAGCCCCAAGCGCCAGCATGCCGGTGCCACACCCGAGGTCGACGACGGTGCGATCCTCGATATCGCCCTGCAGATCGGCCGTGTGGACCAGATGGGCCGCCAGTTCCGGCGGTGTCCGGTACTGCTCCAGCGACGCTGACGGGTTCTCGAACCCGGCGACGATCGCCAGCCGCTGTGCGAGCCCGCTTTTCGTACTCATACGGAGCGCTCACCCCGACAGCCAGCCCGGAGAACACCTGTGCTCATCGCTACCCGAGGATACGCCGCATTCATTTAAAAATGTTTGCGTATGCATCTCAGTAATTTTACCCGTCCGCGTTCACGAGTAACAGTGGCGCGGCAAAACGCCGGGTTGGTTTACGTCGTTAGCTCAGCGTGGGATAGAATTAACACTGGCGCGGTCCGTGAGCCACGGTATGGCAGACCAACCACATCCACAGGTGCAAGCCGTATTGCAGATGATCGACGACCAGCCGATGCCGCCGACCTACGCCGTGTCGGTCGAGGAGGCCCGCGATCAGCTGGAGGCGATGGCCGCGATGCGCGGTGACGGAGAGGACGTGGCGAACGTCGAGAACTTCGAGATTCAGGGGCCCGGCGGGGCGCTCCCGGTCCGCCTCTACCAGCCCGACGGCGACGGGCCCCATCCCGTGCTCGTGTACTTCCACGGCGGCGGCTTCGTCATCGGGAGTCTGGAGACACACGACGCGCTCTGCCGGTCGCTGACCAACGCCGCCGACTGTGCGGTGCTGTCGGTTGACTACCGGCTCGCACCCGAGGACCCCTTCCCGGCGGCCGTCGAGGACGCCTACGCGGCCGTCGAGTGGGTCGCCGAACACGGCGATCACATCGACGTGGATACCGACCGGATCGCAGTCGGCGGTGACTCGGCGGGGGCCAACCTCTCGGCCGCGACCACCCTCGCCGTGCAGGACCGTGACGGCCCGGACCTCGTCCACCAGGTGTTGATCTATCCGGCCGTGAGTTCGCCAGTCCTCGACGCGGACTTCGACTCTTACGAGGAGAACGCCGAGGGCTACTTCCTCGAAACCGAGAGCATGGAGTGGTTCGTCGACCAGTACGTTCAGGACGAGATCCACCTCCGCAACGAGTACTTCGCGCCGCTGCTGGCCGAGGACCTCTCGGGCGTCCCGTCGGCGACGCTTCTCACCGCCGAGTTCGATCCGCTCCGTGACGAAGGGACGGTCTACGCCGACCGCCTCGAAGCCGACGGCGTCGACGTGACCCGCGACCACTACGAGGACATGATCCACGGCTTCGCCAGCATGGTCGGCGTCGTCGACGCCGCCGACGAGGCCATCGAGAGCATCGCCGCCGACCTCGACGACGCGTTCTAGGTTACTACGGGCGGCCCAGGCCAGCGGCTCCAGGTGGCTGAATGACACTCTGCGATTCGATCCTCGCACCCCCACCGAATGGTTGCGGGATCGACATGCGAGAGTCGTGACTGACAGCCACGAGCGTGCGAGATCGGAACAGTGGTCACGGTGCTGGTGCGGGAGTCACCAGGTGCCGTGGAAGGTGTCGAAGGAGAGTTCGTCCAGCGGTTTCTCGCCGATGGCGATCTCGTACTCGCCGGGGGTGAGCATCGGCTTCTTGAACTGCGGGCCGTCGTCGGTCGTGATCCGCGGACAGCCCGTGTTGACGTAGCCGTCGAACCCGAAGTTCGTCAGCCGATCCGGCGTCACCTCGTCCATCGTGATCAGGTAGGCGTTGTCGTTGTCGTCGACGATTTCCTGGGCCTGATCCCAGCGGCCCTGCCCGATCTTGGTACAGAAGATGACGCCCCACTCCTCTGCGTCCATGGCCTTGTGGACGGCGGCGTAGCGCTGTTTCAGGAACTTCTCGGGATCGGCGACGGTGATGGCGTTGTTCACCGGATCGGCGATGACGACGTGTTTCTCGGGGTGCTCCATCGCCAGGCCGAGGGGGTGGAACTTCCCGCCGCCGACGTAGAGGATCTGATCGGCGTCCACGTCCGCGCTGGCGTAGTTACAGCCCAGCACCTGACCCTCGTGGGTCAGCCGGTCGTCGCCGCGGCGAGTGTGGACCTCGTAGCCCCGGTCTTCGAGCCACTCGCGCATCTCCTCGAACTTGTTCATGTGCTGGGCCGTCGTCACCAGGCCCACGTCGGGGTCGTCCTCGGGGTCGGCGAGTTCGTCCAGCGATTCGGCCATGATCGGCGTGACTTCGACGTTCGAGAACAGCGGCACGTAGATGATCTTCTCGGACTCCTTCATCGGGCTGTGGCCGAAGTGGACGAACACGTCCGTCCTGCGCATCATGTAGGTGTCCAGATCGCAGGCCCCGTAGCAGGGCTGGCCCGAGGTCATCACGGTCACGTCCTCGGGGAGTTCCGCACGGAGGTCGTCGGTGACGGCGCTGGCGCGCCGTTTCAGTCCCTCGGGGAACTGCAGTCCGACCGTCTCGGCGTCGCGCTCGGCGACGGCCTCGGTGATCCGGTCGAGTTCGTAATCCCATTCGCGGTCGTGTTTGAGGGACATCCCCGTCCCACGGAGGTCTCCCTCCGGGTAACTCTCCGACGAATCCTGACTCATTGCAGTCCACTAACTGCCGGGCGCGTAAAACGCCGACGCTTTCGGATACCGGGGGTCGCTAGCCAGAACTCAGACCGGCCTGCCGGATCGGTCCTCGCGGTCGTCCGGGTCGGTCCGGTCGAGATAGCGGTACAGCGGGACCGAGCCGACGCCGCTCAAGAAAAGGGAGAGGGCGAAAAACACGCCCCCGGTCCCCGCTCCGTTCACTACCTGCACGAGTGGCGCGAGCAACCCCTGCCGTTCAGGACCGCCCGGATAGAAACTCGAAACCGGTGCGGTCCCGTCGACGTAGCGGTCGAGCCAGCCGTCCATCCGGTGGCCGGCGACGGCGGCGACGGCGTCTTTGAAATCCCCGTACGTGACTGGCCCGTCGTGTTCGTTCAACCGCCGGAACACGTCCTCCAGCGAGCGCGCGCCGTCGGTCGAGAGCCTGACCTTTCGATCGACCAGTGCGAGAACGCGCGCGCCCTTCGTGTACGGGACCGTCGGGTCGTCCCAGGAGCCTGGCTCGGTCAGGGCAGCCGTCGTCGGGGCCCCGTCGATGTGAGCTTCCATCACGGCCCTGTCGATTCGTCCCTGTTCGTAGGCCAACCGTGCGGCGTAGTATTCGGCGCTGGCTTCCCGGAACCACCGCATATCCGCGGCGAGGACGAAGTCCTGCCGGGTGTGGACGTACTCGTGGAGCCACACGCTGTTGGGGTCGTCGAGCGGCGAGTCAGTGTTGATCCACGCCTCGTCGTGGACCGGGAACGACTCGCCGCCCCGACGGGCGGGACTCCCCAGCGCGAACAACACCACGTCGTCGCCACGGTCACCCACGTCCAACCGCTCGGCGGCGTCGCCGAGTGCCGGGAGGAGGTCGTCCTCGTCGGGACCGAGTTCGGTTCCCACGGGACTGACGATCCGGATTCCACCGTCGGCCGCGGTGACTGACACGGAACGCTGGTCGCCCACCAGTACGTACCGGTTGCTCACGGTGGCCCGGGCCGAGGAAGTGCGTCCGTCGGCGAACAGTCGGCGGCGCTCGACCCGTTCGCCTGCCGAGGCCCACCGGAGTTCCACCAGCGGCACCCGACCCAGCAACCACGACTCGGTCGCGAAGTACTCGCCGCCTTCGGTGGGACGGTCGGTCGCCGCGGTCGTCGTCCGGATACGGACGCTCGCCGTGGCGCTATCGCCAGCCCGCCGCACCCACGTCCGCCCGTCGCGGCGGGTGGTCGCCATCCCGTCGGCCTCGACGACCGTAGCGTCCCGCCCGACGACGAGTTTGACACGCTCGTACTCTGACAGTCCGGCGAGCGTGAGGTCGTATCGGAGCGTCCCGGACCCGCCCACTCGCTCGACGGTCGACGTGACTGCCGGCCCGTCCACCGTGGTCGCGTTCGGACTCCCCTCGGCGGGGGCTGCGGCCGCACTCCCAGCCGCGACGACCGTCAACCCAAGAATCAATAATATAAAAGCTGTGACGGTGCGGAGAGATACGACAGATAGCATCGAATTACGTCCGTTAAAGGATGATTCTCTTCGCCGACTAAAGCAGTGACTTTCAAAATATCGAAACTGATATTTTTAGCGCCCCGTCGAGTCGGGTGTGGCCTGCCGTGGTCCCGCTCCGGTGGGGCTGTGTGGGCCGACGGTTCGGCAGGTTGAAACCGCTGAAGCACGTAGCCAATGGCGATGAGCATCGAAACGGAATCCGGCGAGTCCGCCCAGTCGACAGTCGACCAGCTCAGCCGCGACCTCGGCGAGGCCATCGCCGATCTCCCGGCCTACCAGCGCTTCGAGGAGGCCAAAGAAGCCGTCGAGAACGACGAGGAGGCACAGGAGAAGATCCAGGAGTTCGAATCGTTCCGCGAGGAGTTCATGCTGGCCCGCCAGACAGGCGAGGCGACCCAGGAAGACCTCCGTGAACTGCAGTCCAAACAGGAGGCCCTCCACGACATCCCGGTGATGGCCGAATTCCTGCAGGCACAGAACGAACTCGAACTCCGTCTCCAGGAGATCAACGAGACTATCTCCGAGCCTCTGCGGATCGACTTCGGCCAGAAGGCCGGCGGCTGTTGCGAAGACTGAGTCTGGACTCCCAGTCCGTTTTCTTCCCGATGCCGTGGTCCCCAGCGCCGCCTGGGTCGAAATCCTCTTTGGCGGCCCGGCGGACCCACCGACATGGTGCACAGCGACTGGGGCGATTGGCTGCCCGCGGCCGTCGCCGACGCCGACCCCGACGGACTGTCGATCTGGTATCTCGGTTGCAACGGGTTCGTCCTGAAGGCCGACGACGGGACCACCCTCTTTATCGACCCGTACCTCGGCACCGGGGACCCGCCCCGGACCGTGCGGATGATTCCGGTCCCGTTCGAGCCGACCGACGTGCGCGAGGCCGACGCCGTCCTCGCGACTCACGAACACTCGGACCACGTCCACGGCCCGAGTCAGGCCCCGATCCTCGCCGGAACCGATGCCGACTACGTGGGCCCCGACGACTCCCTGGCCGTCGCCGAGTCCGAGGGCTGGACCGACGAGTGGGCCGTCGACGACGATCAGTTCCGCGAGGTGAGCGACGGCGACACCTTCGAGGTGGGTAGCCTCCGCATTCACGTCGAGCCCGCGAACGACCCCGACGCGACCCATCCTGTGTCCTACGTCTTCGATCACGACGCCGGGACTTTCTTCCACGGTGGCGACGCCCGTCCCGGCGAGGCGTTCGAACGCGTCGGCGCGGCCTACGACATCGACCTCGGAGTTCTCGCGTTCGGTTCGGATGGCCAAATTCCCGACAAGCAGACCCGGGAACCCAAGTACACCAAGTGGTATAGCGACGAGACCCAAATCTGCGAGGCCGCCCGCCAGCTCGAACTGAATCGGTTGCTCCCTACCCACTGGGACATGTGGAAGGGGCTCACTGCGGACCCGACGACATTACACGATCACGTCCGGAGTCACGAGTATCCGCGGCGGCTCGAAATCGTCGAGATCGGGGACCGAGTCGACCTGTAACCGGTCGTTATTGCGAGCCAACGGGCGAACGTCGAAGGCGGTTGTGAGTGCCTACCACGCGGTGAGAAACGGTACGTAGCTTTAATACCGTTGGTTACCCGAAGTGTAAGCATGAGCGAATCGCAAAATTACGAGGAGGTGACCGTCGCCTCGAACGGACTCACCGTGATCAAGACGTTCGAGGCCGACGCGTTTCCTGTCCCCGCGATCGCGTTTCGGATCAACTCGGACAGGACCGAAGCGGTGACGGTCAGGCTCGTCGACGACGTGCCGGAAAACGTCGCTGTGGAGGATCTGGGGTTCCATCCGGAGTACGGCAGCGAGTACTGGACCATCGAAGACGACGAAATTACCTTCGAGCGAGAGATCGAAGCCGAAGAGCAGTACACGACGGTCTACGGCATCCGGGCTACGGGGACGGACAACGTCGAACAGTTCCTCACCGAACCCGAGATCGCCGAGGTCGATCCGCCACTGGAGGGCGAAGACGGTGTCGTCGGGGGGAGCGGTAGCGACGTGGTGCGTGACGTTATCTCCGGGAACGCCGACTCCGTCCCCGGCCTTGAAGACGAGGAAGCAGAGGAGGAAGACATCGGCACGCTCGATCTCACCGATCCCAACGCGGAGGGAGCCGAAGCGGATCCGGACGAAGTAGACCTCCTGGGCGACGAAGACGAGACCGACGAGGAAGCGGAAGATGCGGCCGAGACCGAGGCCGAGGACGCCGACGAAGAGGAGTCGAAAGAACCCGACGAGCAGGAAGCAGACACCGGAGAGGAAACCGAAGCGGAGTCCGACGAGACCGAAGACACCGAGCCAGACACCGGCGGGTCGCTCGATGTCGAAAGCGTCGCGTCGGCGCTCGCCACCGAGATCGAGGAAGGCGAGGTCGACGACGACGATCTCGAAGTCCTTCGGTCCGAACTCGAAATCGAGAGCAGCGGTGGGACCGGCGGTGCCGTCGAGGCACGCATCGAGAAACTCCAGAGCGACGTGACGGAACTCGACGCATACGTGGACGCACTCGAAGAGTTCCTCGAGGAGAACGGAACTGGCCAGGACCTCATCGAGGGTCTGCAGGAAGACGTGTCGAACCTCGAAGACCAGCTCGGGGGGCTGGAAGACGACATCGAGGACAACACCCAGCAGGTGTCCGCACTGGAAGACAGCGTCGAGGGCATCCAGGGTGACCTGCAGTCGCTGAAAGGTGACGTGAAAGACGTGGACGACGATATCGACTCGATCCAGGGCGCTATCGACGATCTCGAAGATGAACTGGACGACATCGACGAGGTCGACGACCGCGTCGACGACATCGAGGACGACATCGTGGAACTCAAAGAGTGGCGCGAACAGCTCAGCAACGTGCTGGGCGCGGCCGACAGCGACTAGAAACCGGCGGCGTTTTACTCTCGGCTCGCGACCTGTTCGATAATGACTACTGTCCGCGTCGCCGTCCCGCGCAAGGGACGGCCGCTGGAGGCCGTCTTCGAACGGCTCGCGGCCCGGACGGGCACGACCGATCTCGCCGACGACGTCATCTCGACGCTCCAGTACGAGAAAGCGATCACCAAGGGGAACCAGACCGCCGAGCGTGACGTGTACGACCGGCTTTCGGCCTACTCCGACACCGACGACCCATTGGCCCCGGAGTTCACGCTTCTGCGTGACGACCGCGCGGGGATGCCCCGCCGGATCGTCTTCGACAGTCTCACACTCGATCTCGACGGATACGACCTCCAGCTCGTCGGGCGCGAGGAACCGTTTCGCGCACTCAGGACCCACGAGTTTGCGCTCGGGTTCGACAGCGCCGACCTGGTACTGGAAGAAGTGGTCGGACTAGACCCCGAACCGCTGACGGGACTGGACGAGGTAAACGAACGGATCGATCCCCGCGACACGGACGTCCGGATCGTCTCCGGCCTCGGCGACACCGTCTGGCACACGCTTCTGGCGACACCGGAGACCCGACGGCAACTCGACACCGATCTGGACCGGTCGTTCGTCGACACCTACGAAGGAAACCTCTGTATCTCACCCCGATACGAACGCCTGGTGGAGGCAGTCCTCGGGACCGATGCCATCGAAGGCATCGAATTCACTTATCCCGACGAAGGGGCCGTCGAGGAGGCGGCCATCGCGGAGACGGGACTCGGCGTGTACCTGACCGTCACTGGATCGACGGCCCACGACTACGGCCTGGAACTCGGCGAGCGGTTGTTCCCGAGCGAGACGGTGCTGCTCGAAAATACCGCGGAGACCACGGACGCGACCGAACGGGCGACCGACCTGTTCGTCGGTGCAGACCTGGAGACCAAGCTCGCGAGTTAACCGGGCTGCGACCCAGTCCGACCCGTCCGATCACTGTGGCGCGATGGCAGTGAGGATCCTCGCCTCGATTTTCCGGAGATGTTCGCCGACGGTGCCGTCCGAACGGTCGAGGTAGTCGGCAACGTCGCGCTGTGTCGCCTCTCGCGGCGTCCGATAGTACCCGACCTCGAGTGCCGCCAGAAGTGTCTCCTGCTGGCGCTCGGTGAGTTGCGCGTAGAGCCGTTCGGACTCCGGTTCGTACTCGCCGAGCTGTCGCAGTTCCACGTCGATGGTCCCGGGGACGTTCGCCAGCGCCGCCTGGAACGTGTCGGCCTGTCCGATCACCAGTGCGCGGACGCGTCCGTCGTCAGTGTACTCGATGGGCATGTCGAGGATGAGTCCGCTCGTCCGGACGAATTCGAGCAGTTCGGTCAGTTCCTCGCTCGGTTCGAAGTGTGCGTAGACGGTGATCCGGTCCGTCCCGGCCGAGATCTGGTAGTCGATGAGCGCGTCGTCGGCCGCCGTGATCTCCCTGACGCGGTCGACGTTCCCGGACATCTCGTAGAGTGTCGTCGCCGTCCCGTCGTCGAGCAGGTCGAGGTGGTGGAGTTGCTCGCGGCTGATGTCGTCGGCCGCCGCCAGCGCCGCCTCGGTCGGCGACGTCGGCTCCAGCAGCGTGAGGACGAGCTGCGCGTATCGCATGGTGACAAGTGAGAAGTCGAACACATAAACGCACCCGTCGGTCATGCAGTGAGCGTCCCGTCCAGGCGACGAGGGCGACCGTGGGCAGTGGCGATCAGACGCGATTTCCTCAGGTCCTCCGGAGGAAGTTGCGGACGAGAATCCGCTGTTTCGATATAGCAGTATAAAGTTTACAAGTGCTGTCTCAAACGCCCGGCTGTCGATAAATACTTCGAATCTGAGTAAATAATTCGGGCCTGGCCTCGAAATGTGTGCCAGCAGGGGTATGGTTCGGGCAACGACGAGCGGCGACTCGTACTTCCGTCTGATGAGAACGGCACCCCCGCTTTTTGTACTCCCGAGACGTACCCTCGAAGAACGGATGTACGAGCGTATTCTCATACCGACTGACGGAAGCGATCACGCGATACGCGCGGCCGAACACGCGATGGCGCTCGCACGGGCGTTCGACGCGACAGTACGCGTGATCGGCGTCGTCGATATACAGGGAGCGGCGGGGCCGTTCGATGCGGGCGGCGTCGACGATGCGTTCGTCGAGAACCAGAAATCACAGGCCCGTGAAGCTATCGAGGCGGTCGAAGCCCTTACCGATCAGCGTGTGGATGCGGCCGTCCTCGAGGGGACGCCCGCGACCGCTATCGTCGACGACGCTGCAGAGTTCGACGCGGACCTGATCGTGATGGGGACCCACGGCCGCACGGGGGTGCATCGCTACGTGGTCGGGAGCGTCACCGAGCGCGTCGTCCGGCTCGCCGACGCACCCGTGCTGACGGCCCGAGCGGGTGTCGAACTCGGCCCCGCTGGCGACTGTGACGACGTGTTGATCCCCACTGACGGGAGCGACTTGGCCACCGTGGCCGTCGACCACGGGATCGCGATCGCCGAACAGTTCGACGCCCGGGTTCACGCGGTCTCCATCGTCGACGTGGGCGACCTCGCAGCACGGGTGGAGTACACGCCACCGGCCGAGGCGCTCGAACGGGTGCGCGACGAACGGACCGATGCGACAGAAGCAATCGCCGACCGCGCACGTGCAACTGGCCTCGACGCACGAACCGAGGTCCGGGAGGGGTTCCCGGCGGAGGATCTGATCGAGTACGCGGGCGAGGAGGGAATCGATCTACTCGCGATGGGGACACACGGCCGGACCGGGCTGAATCGGTTCCTGCTCGGGAGTACCACCGAACGGATCATCCGCCACGCCGAGGCACCGGTCCTCGCCGTGAACGCCGGAGAAGACGCCGACGAGTAGGGAGCTAGTCCCTCGAGCCACCGGGCTGTTCGGCGTCGAGATGGTACGGAAGCGTCGCGTAGACGAGCGCGTTGTCCTGGAGCGCGTCGACGGTGGTGTACTCGTCGACGGCGTGGACGGTGTCGGTGCCGATCCCGAACTCGACGGTCGGGATCCCGGCGTTGCGGAGTTTCTTCGCGTCGCCACCACCGGTCGCGCTTCGGCGGTAGATCCGGTCCTCGGTCACGGCTGTTGCCGATTCTGTCACGGCACCGACCAGCGGGCTTTCGAGTGATTCGTGGGTCCCGACGCTCCAGGAAACGTCGTCGATCCGGATCCCGTCACAGTCGGCCGCACAATCACGGATGCGCCGGAGAACGTCTCGGGTCTGGATACCCGCCGTCAGCCGGATGTCGAGTCGTGCCGTCGCGGACGCCGGGACGCTGTTGACGCTGTCGCCACCCTCGATGGTTCCGAGGTTGATCGTCGGATACTCGAACAGTTCGCGTGCGACCGTTTCTCCCATAATCGGGGCGTAGTACTCGACGGATTCGGCGACGAGCGGCTCGATCTCCGGATCCAACTCCAGCCGCTGGGTGCCGAACTCCCGACGGATCCGTTCGACGGCCTCGTAGAGGCGGTCGATGGCGTTTTCTCCCAACACGGGTCGAGACCCGTGGGCGGCGGTGCCGTCGGCCGCCAACGTCAGCCACACGCTGCCCTTGTCCGCGACGGTCACGGAGTGGCGGTCGCCGTCGCAGGTCGTTTCCCCGAGCACGCACCAGTCGGCGTCGAGCCGGTCGCTGTCGAGTAGCGTCGGGATCCCCGGCTCACCGGCGACCTCTTCGTCGCTCACGAACGCGAACTGTAGCGTCACCGGCGGCGTCGTCCCGGTCTCGACGTAGGCCGTGGCGACCCCCAGCATCGCCGCGAGCGCGCCCTTCATATCCGTCGCCCCGCGGCCGTAGATCCGGTCTCCGACACGTTCACCGAGGGGGTCGTGGCTCCATCTCGCCGCGTCGTAGGGGACCGTATCGAAGTGCCCGTTGTACAGCAGCGTGCGGTCCGACTCGCCAGGCATCGTCGCCAAGAGGTTCGGCTTGGCGGGATCGGCGACGACTCGCTCGGTCTCGATCCCGAGCGACTCGAACTGCGACTCCACGGCGTCCGCCAGGCGAGCGGTCTCCCCCGGCGGATTGGCCGTGTCGAACGAAAGCAGGTCCAGTACCCGTTCCACGGTAGCCTCGACCCCGTCCACTACGGCATCCGTCAGCCTCGCCGGTGGTCGGTCGCCTGCCATCCCGGCGGTCAGCCCTCCGCCTCGCACGTATCGATTCCCGCGCCCGCGTAAATGGGACAACGCTGTGTCGTCCCGGTGACTACCAGTACCGCGCCGATGGCAACGATCAAGGCACCGACGGCGGCGCCAGCCGTCCAGTAGCCGCCGATGGCCGCGGCTCCCGCGATCGCGACGACCACACCGAACGCGATCCGAACTGTTCTGTCGAGGTTGCCGACGTTTCGCTCCATATTCGTAACTACGTGCCCCAGGGTATTGTACATTGTGGGTACATCTCACAACACCGTCACGTCCAGAACTCCGGAAGACCCTGGATACGCCGTCATCTGATGAAAACGGACTCGAACTCTAGAACCTACCCAGTAGTATTGTGACAACTGTACAAAACAGATAAGTATGGTCGGCACGTAGCAGGGGGTGATGAGCGAGAACCGATCCATCGACGAGATCAAAGAAGAGAAGATCGAGAAACTGCGCGAATCGGCCGACGGGAGCGCCGCCGGGTCGCCGTCCGAGCCGGTCCACGTCGGCTCACCGGGCGACCTCTCGGAGACCGTTGACCGGAACGACGTTGTCCTCGTGGACTTCTACGCGGACTGGTGTGGGCCGTGTAAGATGCTCGAACCGACCGTCGAGGAGCTCGCGGCCGAGACCGAGGCGGCCGTCGCGAAGGTCGACGTCGACCGGAACCAGCAACTCGCCGGCCAGTACGGCGTGCAGGGTGTGCCCATGCTCCTCCTGTTCGCCGACGGGGAACCCGTCGAGAAGCTGGTCGGCGTCCAGAGCAAAGACGACCTCGCCGGGCTGATCGACGCGTACAGTTAACCGGTCCCGTTCCTGCTCGGATCGCCCTCTGAAGCCGCTGGAACGGGTGTCACGGTGCCCGGAGAATACCGACACTCGATTGGCGGGCCCTTGCGCGCAGTGTTACGACTCTGACGGTGTGGTCGGGGGCGCTTCGTCCTCGTACTTGATGCGAAACTCCTGGATCAGCTGGCCGATCTGGGCGTACCAGTCGTTGAGGAGTCGTTGCATGTCGTCAGTGACCTCCTCGGGGTCCGCTGGGTAGTAGACGTGGTAGTACCCGCCCTGCTCGTAGTTGATCTGTTCTTTCTGGACGAGGCCGGTCTGGAGCAGACGCTGGATCGAGCGGTAGGCCGTCGAGCGTTCCCGCTCGACGCGGTCGGCGATCTCGTCGACGGTCAATCGCTCGTCGCTCGCCGCGAGCGTCTCGAAACACTCCCTGTCCAGGTCTTTGAGGCCGTGGAGACACTCCAGAAGACCCTCACACTCCATATCCTGGCGCAACATTTCCGCCATCGAGTCTGGCATGTGTGTACGTAGTCGACCTGACGCTAAAAGAGTTATGTACGTTCCATACAACACTCCGCCGAGCGTGCGAGCGGCGGTGTGGCCGCGAAACAGTAGGTGGGTCAGACCAGCAGCTGGATGTCGGCGTCGGCCATCTGGTCCAGGGCCGTGGCGGCACCGACGCCGACGGTAACGTCGTCGTAGAACTCGTCCTCGTCGTAGTCCATCAACTCGACGGTCATCTGGCAGGCCTGCATCTCGACGCCCATGTCGAAACAGGTCTCCAGTAGCTCCTCGATGCTGGCCGTCTCGTTGTCGGCGATGCGCTTGCGCATCAGCTTCGTCGTCACGCGATCCATTCCCGGGAGCGAGGCGATGGCGTTCGGGACGGGCATGTTCGGGTTCCCGACCGAACTCATCTGGAGGTCCGTGGAGCGGTCCTCGTGGAGGATGTCGAGTCCCCAGAACGTGTGGAAGACGGTCACGTCCCAACCGAACGCGGCGGCCGTCGACGCGAGGATCAACGGCGGGTAGGCCATGTCCAGCGTCCCCTTGGTCGCGATGATGACCATCGACTTCTGGCCGTCGTCGACTTCGGTCTCGATGGCCGCCAGCTGGTCTTCGAGTTCCTCGACGCGGGTGCGGAGCGCCTCCAGTT
This sequence comes from Halorientalis regularis, assembly GCF_023698535.1. Lineage (GTDB taxonomy): Archaea > Halobacteriota > Halobacteria > Halobacteriales > Haloarculaceae > Halorientalis > Halorientalis regularis. The sequence continues at coordinate 57,126 of NZ_JALJCL010000007.1, read as the reverse complement.
CGGCCTCGTCCGCGTCCGGTTCCGGCCCGTCGGCGTCGGCACTGTCGTCCGTCTCGGTACTCATTCCTCCACCTGCACGTAGTGCACGTAGACGGTCTCGTCGCCGTCCTCGCGTTCCGCCTGGTCGAGCAGGGCGACACCGTCTGTCCCGCCGGCCCAGCCGTCGATGTCGCTCACGCTCCCGGAGTCGGTCGCGACGACCTCCAGCACGTCGCCACCGCCGAGGTCGTCGACCGCCTGCTTCGTCTTCACGACCGGCATCGGGCACGAGAGTCCTTTCACGTCCAGCGTCTCGGTGACGGCTGCTTCGTAGCTCATGTTGTGTCCTCGATGTACAATACTGTGCCCGACCTTGATAATTGTGTCGTTCGTATACACAACCAAATGGAGAAAGAATCGTATCGGGGATTCGAGGCGCTTCTGGAGTGGTATGTGTGGCAGTAGTATTGTACAACAAATGGTTTACTATGCAAATCCTTTTGCCGGAGCAGGTGATACGGACGGGTGAGACATGCCCAGAAATCGACCCGGTTCGGCGGTTCGCTCGGGCGGGGTGACCCGGCGATGATCGGCGCCGAGCTGTTCCCGAACGGCATCGCGCGGTACCTGATCGGCGGTCTGCTCATCGGTGGCGGTGCGGCGGTGATCTACCTCGCGACCGGTATCATCGCGGGCGCGAGTACCTTCCTCGAATCGACGCTCTCGTACGTGTCGGGCGTCCCGCGGTTCAACCGATTGCCCCACGTCACGTCTCGTGACTGGCGCGTCGTGTTCACGCTCGGGATCGTCCTCGGGGCCGGCGTCTACGCACTGCTCTGGCAGGGCGGTGCCTGGACCACCGAGGTCCAGTGGTGGCGACTGCTCGGCGGTGGCATCCTCGTCGGTGTCGGGACCCGCCTCGGAAAGGGCTGTACGTCCGGCCACGGCGTCTGTGGCGTCGGCTCGCTGTCCCAGACCTCCATCGTCAACGTCGCGACGTTCATGGCCATCGCCATCGGGACCGCCCAGCTGGTGCAGGCCGTAGGGGTGTCGCCATGAGCGACCGCGGCCCCGCGTTCTACCTGGCCATCCTCGTCGGCGGGCTGATCTTCGGCTTCGGGCTCGCCTACAGCCACATGGCCCGCCCCGAGGTCGTCCTCGCTTTCCTCCAGTTCGAGGACCTCGGCCTGCTGTTCGTGATGGGCGGAGCGGCCGTGGTGACGGGCATCGTCTTCACTCTCGCGACGAACACCCTCGACCACGCGCCGATCACGGGCAAGGAGTACGTCCGCCGTGTGAAGTCGTTCGACCGTAACGTCGTCGTCGGCGGCGTCGTCTTCGGCGCTGGCTGGGGACTCTCCGGGATCTGTCCCGGTGCCGCCTACGCCAGCGTCGGCATCGGCAACTGGCCCATCCTCTGGGCCGTCGCCGGCATGTTCCTCGGCGCGTACGCGCAAGGCCGACTACGCTCGCGCATGGCCGATTCGAGCGCCGGCCCCGCCACGGCCGACTGAGTCGCCTTCCCCCGTCCCGCTCTCGCGCGCGAGGGTGTTCGATCCCGTCACGTATCTCCACCGACCCTCCGCGAGCGCTCTGCCGACCGCCCGTAGCTACGCGTAACTTGTCCGTCGGTATCGGTCGGTTATGACGGTATAGTATTGTAGGGAAAAACAAAACCGTAATTTACCAGCTCCGACTGGGGATTCGCGTGCAGAATTTCAACTTTGTCGCAAGACTAACGGTACAAGTGAGTACCGATTTTCGGAATTGAGACGCTCACCGGGAATGCGCAGGCGGCCGTCCCGGTCGGCATCGTTCTCGTCGAGGACCCGTTCCTGGACGTCGGCAACGGCGGGCTAGTGACGGCACTGGGGCCGCGGTACAGACGCGTTCTCGAAGGACAGTGCGCGGTGCTGGACGCGATCCTGATGGGGTGTCAGGCACCGGAGAACGGAGGTGTCGAGAGATGATGGAGCTGTTCGGCGTGAGCGCGGCGTTGCTCGCGAGGTTCACGAGCTTCGGTCTGCTCATCGGTACGCTGTTTGGCTTCTTCGGGATGGGTGGGTCCTTCCTCGTCACGCCGGCCCTGCTGGTCATGGGCTACGAACCCAACGTCGCGGCCGGGGCCGACCTGTTGGAGATCGTCTTCTCCGGCGGGATGGGCTCTTTCCTCTACGCCCAGTCCGGTGCGGTCGACCTGAGCATCGTGGTCCCCCTGCTGGCCGGGAGCGCGCTCGGCGCTCGACTCGGTGCGGCGGCGACGAGCCTGGTCGAGGAGGATATCAAAGTCTACTTCGGTATCATGCTCCTGCTGGGCGCTGTCGCCGTCGCCGTCCGGCAGTTCGGTGGCGTGCTGGAACTGCCGATCCTCGACGAAACGAGCCTTGCGATCACCCTCGGAGCCGCACTGCTGGTCAGCGCCGCCGTCTCCTACAGTGCCGTCCGCGAACTGCGCCGCGAGGCTGGCAAAAGAATCGTCGCGTAAGACACCTGTCACTATCCGAACTTCTTCTGCATTGCCCATTGTTTGCAATACAATTTGCCCCATCTCTTCGTCACTACGACTACGTTAGCCGCAGACGCGGCGGCACGAATTATAATATTGCACAATTTGCACAAGGTATATGAGCATCGGACGTGTACCGGTGAGTGTACATGGACCCAGACGACTTTCCGACGCCGGATGTCGAGGTCGACGCAATCGAACCGAACGAGCTGAAGCGACGGATCGACGACGGTGAGTCGGTGACGATTCTCGACGCCCGGATGGAGAGCGACTTCGAGGAATGGCACGTCGACGGGGATTCCGTCGAGATCGCTAACGTGCCGTACTTTCACTTCCTCGACGAGGCGGTCGACGAGGATCTGCTCGATCGGGTGCCCGAGGGTGATCCGCTGGTCGTCCTCTGTGCGAAGGGCGGCGCGAGCGAGTACGTCGCCGGTCGGCTAGCCGAAGCCGGCCGTGACGTGGTCCACCTCGAGGAAGGAATGAACGGCTGGGCTCGGATCTACGAGCGCGAGCCGGTCTCGCGTTACGACGGGCCCGGCGACCTCTATCAGTACCAGCGCCCCTCCAGTGGCTGTCTGGGCTACCTGCTAGTCTCCGATGGCGAAGCGGCCGTCGTGGACCCGCTGCGAACGTTCACGGACCGCTACCTCGACGACGCGGCCGATCTCGGCGCCGACCTGACCTACGCCTTCGACACGCACATCCACGCCGATCACATCAGCGGCGTGCGCGCGCTCGACGAGCGCGGCGTCACAGGCGTGATCCCTGGGGCGGCCCGTCAGCGCGACGTGACCTACACCGACGACCTCGAAACGACCGCGGACGGTGACGCCTACGCGGTCGGTGCGGCCACAGTCGAGACGATCCACACCCCGGGTCACACGAGCGGGATGACCTCATACCTGTTCGGGGAGAGCCTGCTGGCCACCGGCGACGGCCTGTTCGTCGAGAGCGTCGCCCGACCGGACCTCGAAGAGGGTGACGAAGGCGCGCCAGACGCCGCGCGCCAGCTCTACGAGACCCTCCAGACGAGGGTCCTCACGCTGGACGACGACGTGCTGATCGGCGGCGCACACTTCAGCGACGCCGCCGAATCGGCCGAAGACGGCACCTACACCGCACCCATCGGCCAGCTTGAAGCCGAGATGGACGCGCTCACGATGGACGAGAACGAGTTCGTCGACCTGATACTCTCGGACATGCCGCCCCGTCCTGCTAACTACGAGGACATCATCGCGACGAACCTCGGCCAGCGGACGGCCGACGACGAGGAAGCCTTCGAACTCGAACTCGGACCGAACAACTGTGCGGCCAGCCAGGACGCCCTCACCGGCGACTGATCGCGCCACCACAGCCCACAGTTTTGATACAAGTGGACAGTATTCACGTGACTATGCGACAACGCGCGAGGGATCGGCATGACTGACCACTCGTCGGACGAGCGGGCGGGCGAGGAGACGCTCGACGACGACCACCGGCGGCTCGACCCGCGTGTCGGTGCGGGGCTGCTCGACCGTGAGATGGGCCCGAGTTCGGCCATGGCGCACCTCTACCGTGGCGAGATCCACCGGATGAAGCTGTGGCGCGAGCGGCTGGACCGAACGACCAACTGGGCGGTCCTGCTGATCGCGGCCGTGTTGACGTGGGCGTTCTCCAGCGAGGCCAACCCCCACTACGTAATCCTCGTCGGCCACGCTGCGGTCGTGATGTTCCTGTTCATCGAGGCCCGGCGCTACCGGGCCTACGACGTGTGGCGCTCCCGCGTGCGAAAGCTGCAGGAACACGTATGGGCCGTCGGGCTCGATCCGAACCAAGACCTCGAAGATAGCGACTGGCGCGAGGAACTCGCCGAGGACTACCGCACACCCCGGCTACAGATCTCCACGGAAGAGGCCATCGCCCACCGGCTCCGGCGGGTCTACTTCCCGATCTTCACCGTGCTGAACGGCGCGTGGCTGCTTCGGGTGACCGCCTTCGCCGGCACCGACTGGCCCGCGAGCGCGGCTGTCGGGACGATTCCCGGGACCGTCGTCACTGCCATCGTCGCGATGTCGTACGTCGGTGCGCTCGTGATCTGTTGCCGCCCCCGGACCTGGCACACCCGCGGTGAGCTCCTCGACGAGGACCTCAGACAGAACGGAGAGTGATCGGCGACGGGACCGCACGGGACCGCAGTCGATTCAGCGGTCGCCGGGTGACCGTGCACGCTGGGTCACTTCGAGCCCCATCTCACCGCTGGCACCCAGCGACACGACCACGTCCTCGACTGTGCGGACGTACTCGCTGCTGTGTTTCCCGGTCGTGCAGAGGCGGGTGCGCTCCGCGAGCAGTCCGGCGTCTGTCAGGAGTTCGAGTTTGCGGTAGGTCGTCGAGAGCGGCAGGTCGCAGGTGTCCGAGACCTCGTTCGCCGAGAGTGCGTCCTCGCTGGTCGCCTCCAGAATGGCGCGGCAGTCCGCGTCGTCGAGCGCGTCGAGGACGTGCTGGACGTTCTCGGCACTGTCGACGGTGGTCACGTCGTTCGAGGTGGTCTCGGCGAACTTTACGGCCGAAACTGCGGACGGTGACTGACTCATACTAGTGACAATACCGTCGAGGGTGAGGAACTGACAGCCCAAGTATCCGGGATGGTTTATACGTGAGGCGAAGTCGTTCGGTTCTGGTTCAGGTTGGCCGTCGTCAGAGCAGGTCACCGAGCAGTTTCGTCTCGGCGGCCGAGAGGTGTTCGCGAAAGGTCGAGGGGTTGATGTCGAGTTCCGCGGCCACCTCCGTCGCGTTGGCCCGTCGCGGGTTCTCGAAGTAGCCCATCTCGTGTGCCGTCTCCAGCACTTCCAGTTGGCGGTCGGTGAGTTTGCTCCGGTCGACGAGGACGGAGTCCTCGGCGGTCTCGCCGGCCGGGGCCCGGACGAAGCGCTTGATGTTGATCTCCGGGAACCGCTCACGGAGTTCCCCGACGACGGTCTGGAGTTCGTCGTAATCGGCTGCGTGGAAAACGACCGTCAGTCGCCCCTCACGAGCGACGTACCGGGTGACGGGACAGCCGAATTGGCCGAGACACTCACAGGGACAGGTCACACCCTCGCCGTGAGCGATCCGGTATCGCGTGGTAGATCCGTGGGAGAACACCGGTTTGAGATCGCCCTCGGGTTCGTACTCCGCGTCGATCGAGAACTCCGTGGCACACTGAACGTCCGTCGAGGGACGGACACTGGTCGCTACCGAATCGACCGTCGTCTCCGCTTCGGTGGCGTGTTCCACGACCGGACAGATATCGGGCGTGGAAAACTCGACCGTCGCTCGTATCCCGGACGACATCGGTACCGAACGTTTTCCGGCAAGTCACTTCAGTGTACAGGTCACCCCGGGAGGCTGTCGAGCAATTCTTCCTCGTACGCGGCGACGGCCTCGACGACCGCCTCGGCGTCGTCCTCGGGCACGTCGAAGGCGGCGAGGCCCTCTCGCAGCAACCCGACCGCCCGCTCGATGTCCGCCGGTTCGAAGGGAACGTGCAGGTGTGCCTCCCGTACCGGCTCCGCATCGTACGTCTCCGGCCCACCGGCGGCCTCACAGAGGAAGTCCGTCTGCGTCCGGCGTAATCGCTCCACGTCCGCGGCCTCGAAGAACGGCCCCAGCCGCTCGTCGGCGACGAGTCGGTCGTAGAAGTCGTCGACGACAGCTCGAATGCCGTCTCTGCCGCCCAGCCGTTCGTACAGTGTCGTCTCGGACGTGTTCGGGGTCTTGGGATACCACGAAGAAAAACGACGCCGATCTTCTCACGCCCTGGAAACACCCCCTGTCAGGTAACTCGCCGAGCAACCAGATACGTCAGCGAGACGACGGCAGCCAGGACACCCGTGACGACCGCGTACGGACCGCTCTGGAACGTCAGGATCGACGCCGCGATGATGAGTGCGCCCGCCAGGACGGCGTACCCCAGGTGTCGATCCTCCGGCGACCGGCCGTCGGCCGGTTCGGTCCGGACGACCAGCTCGCCGCGCTCCAGCTGGTCCAGCGTCCGGTCGAGTCTCGCGGGGAGGCGCGTGAGCGCTGGCAGTGACCGCTGGGCGTCGGACCAGGCTTCCTCGACCATCCCTTCGAGTTCCCGTTCGATGAACCCCTGTTCGACGAGGAATCGGCGGATGACAACCAGAAAGTCGAACTCTGGGTCGAGCTGGCGACAGACTCCCTCGCCGACGGTGCCGACACGGACGAGCAACATCACGTCGGGCGGAATCCGGAATGGAAAGTCCTGCAACATCGTCGTCAACTCGGTGATGATCGCCCGCCAGGTAATCTCCGACCGGCCTTCGAGGTTCTCGATGACCAGTTCCAGCACGCGACCGACCTCGGCGCGGTCGACGTCGGGGTCGAGTACGTCCAGTGCGATCAGCGCGTCGACCAGTTCGTGAACGTCCCGCCTCACGAGCGCCCGGTAGAGGTCGACGATGTCCCCGCGTACGCGTTCGGGGAGCCGTTCGCTCATGCCGAAATCGTAGATCAACAGCTCCCCGCTCTCCGTGACTGAGAGGTTTCCGGGGTGTGGATCCGCGTGGAACACGCCGTCGACCAGCCCCATCTCCAGATACACCGTCGCGATCCGTTCGGCCATCTCGTGGGGGGTCACGTCCAGTCCGTCGAAGGCGTTCTCGTCGGTGATCTTGCGGCCTGTCAGGTAGTCCATCGCCAGGATACGCTCGGAGGACAGTTCCTCGTAGGCCGTCGGAACGACGACGCGCTCGTCGTCGGCGACGTTCGCACGCACGTCGGCCATGATCCGACGCTCCCGGTCGAAGTCGAGTTCGTCGAGGATGATCTCCTCGAAGTCGTCGGCGGCGTTGCGAATGGAGTACTCCTGACGTTCGTCGACGAAGACGCTGATCACCGGCACCAGCGCCCGGACCACCCGGAGGTCCCGCTCGATGATCGGCTTCAATCCCGGACGACGGACCTTCAGCGCGATCCGGTCGCCCTCGTACGCGACCGTATAGACGTACGCGAGCGAGCCGCCGGCGACGGTCTCCAGCGTCGAGAGGTCGAGGTCGTCCGCGAGTGCAGCCTCGACGACTGTACGCGGATTGCCACCTGCGTCTTCGGGGATTTCGTCCTGGAGTGTGGCGAACACGTCCGCATAGACGGGTGGGACGATATCGGGACGCGTCGAGAGCACTTGACCGACCTTGACGAACGCCGGACCGAGTTCGAGCATCGTGTCCCGCATCCGTTCGGCACGACGGCGGTGATCAGCCTCGTCGAGTCGTCTCGGTCCACCGAACAAGAGGAACCGACGCCGGTCCCTGAGGACGGCGACGGCGAACGGCAGAAACCGAATCACAACGACCAGATACCGGCGAAGGAACCCGATCATCGCCTCTGAGAACCCGTCTCGTCTCTGTGTCGACAGTTCATGGTTTCACGTTCCAGTGATCTACGCATATCTGTGGGGGCTCCGTCTCTCGGGGCTTCCGGGGCCTTCTGGGGCCCCGCTGGCCGTCCGAACCGCGTTACCGCATCCGTTCGAGGCTCACGAACGATCCCTCCCGGGCGGTGATCCAGGAAGTCATCAGTTCCATCCCGCTCGCATCGGCCGGGTAGAGAGTACACTCGGCCGGATGGTCGCGGGAGACGACGATTTCGGCCGCGAGCGACACGGCGTCCGCCGCGTCATCTGCGGGGATCGGGAGCGGTGCCGCGTCTCGAACGTCGTCGTCGTCGGTCGCGTGTGTACTCATCGTGATTACCCTCGGGCCGCGTGGCTCGTTCGACCGGACGGCCGACTGGCGGATAATCCCCCAGTAACGTTCCCACGGATCGAGAAGTCGTCGGAGTGCAGCCGTTCCATCAGGACGATTCGAGTGCCTCGTCCACGTCGACGTGTCGTCCGCTCAGCTCGTCGGGATCGAGCTGGTAGAGCTGGATGTCGAGATCCTCCTTGGACTCGCCCCAGATCTCGAACAGCGGGCGTTTGGCCTCGCCGTACTGCTCGATGTGTTCGACGGTCAGCTCCGACCGCGGTATCTCTTCGAGTCTGCCGACTGCGACGACACTTCGGTAGACGCCGTGTTCGTTCTCGTAGACGACGAGACGCACCCGCGGCGTTGAACTCAAAAACTGCCGTTTCTCACTGCCGGGCGTCGAGACGAGACGAAGATAGAACCGTCGTTCGTCGCTGTCGTATCCGTACGAGATCGGGATCGCGTACGGCTCGTCGTCACGCGCCAGCGAGAGGACCCCCGTTTCGTGGCGGGCGAGGACCGTATCGGTCTCGTCCTCCGACAGCGATGTCTGCTGATCCAGAGCCATTTGTTCGCACCCCCACTACAGCAGTGTCCAATTAATACTTGTCCGTCCCACGGCGAGACTGTCGCGCAAGGCTGGCGCTTCCCCGCTCGCGACCGACGACGAGAACGCGCTTTCGACACGCTCGCCCCACAGACCACGCAGCCGTTTTCCACGAGTGGGTTCCGTACCGACCAGTTCACCGGGATCGACTCGCCACACTCCGGTCAGGCGAAGGTCCAGTTCGGTACAGCGGCCATAATAGCTCGTCCTACGCCGTCACCTGATAACGGCGATTCGCTTCCGCCGACGCAGTGGGAACAGCCGACTCGAAAAACGTCGACGAGCCGGTTTCCGACGGCCCGTTCGACTCAGGCGAGCTGTACCGGTCGGTCACACCGGTCGACGACCCTGTTTGCGACGCTCCCGATGTGGTGGCCGGTCTGTGACTGCCCCTGTTTGCCGAGCAATGTCAGGTCGGCGTCGACCTCGTCGGCGTACGCGACGATTTCCTCGTGGGGTTCGCCGTGGCAAGTCTTCGTAACGATATCTACGTCCATCGCATCCGCTCGCTCGGCGACCTCGTCCAGATGTTCGCGCGCGCGGTCCTCGAGCTCTTCGAGGACCAGTTCCGTGCTGGACAGCGCCGGCTCGCCGTACCGGCCCGTATCGACGACCGAGATGACGTGGACGACGGCGTCGTCCCTGGACCCGAGACTCAATGCGTGTTCGATTCCCCGGTTCGCCGGTGCGCTTCCGTCAGTCGCAGCGAGTATTACGTCGTACATTGTTCCCCACGAGTGATCGTACAACGCGGTTCGCGATAAGCGCTCCAGTGATTCTTACGAGCTGAGAAACCCAGTCCCCGGCCAGCGAGCCCAATTCCCGCTCGGCTGGAAACAGAGGGCTTCATTTATCCCTTGGACGCATACACCCCGTACGGATGGTCGAAAACGGGGCCGCGGAGTATCGGTTCGTTTGCGACGAGTGCGGTGAGTCGCTGGAGGTCAACGACGCGATGCGTGAGACCCTCATCGAGAAAGGCTGTGTGATCTGCAGTGCCACCGTGACCAGTGCCGAGTTTTCAACCGAGTGATCGCCCCGCGCCGGGCCCATGGAACGTGACGGTATCCTAACCACTCTCTCCCTCGTAACGAGCATCGTCTTGCTTATAGCCAGATACGGTTTACACGACTAACCTGCGACGACCGCTGGCGGCAGCCTTTCGAGACTTCGTGTCCTCTGTCGTGGTCGGAGGTCCGTCACTGATGCCGACTGCTCGGATCACATATCGCGCAGAGAGTCGATTCCTCACGAGTGGCGCGGCGAGTGAAAGTGGGATTCACTGCAGGGCGAACTTCGGGCCATCGACCCTGGGGGTCAGGTCGATAGATGCCCTATCCCGCCCGTCCGGTGGTCGTCCGTACTCGTCGAGGGAACCAAAATAATATCCTGGCCTCTGGCACTACTGATGATCCACTGTAGTACTAAAGAGACAAATAATCAAAACTTGACGCCGGATAGAGAGTGCTACAGAACCAAATAAGGTCATTTATTCGCAGTAGTGGGAACAAGCTTTAGTCACCGGCGGTCGAGTAATCGAATATGTCTGCTGACGGTGATGTCGACACATCTCGGGCCAGCGTTCGGACGTACGTCCCGGCGTATCAAAAAGAGGAGTGGGACCGACAGGCCGACCGGATGGACATGAGTCTCAGCGAGTTCGTTCGGTCGATGGTTCAGGCCGGTCGTCGGGGCTTCGAGGGCGGCATCGATGGAGACACGTCCACAAATCCATCGGCCGAGAGCGATCAGGGTCTGGAGGCGCAGATCGTCGCTGAACTGCGCGAGCGGGGCTGTTGCTCCTGGGACGACCTCGTGACCGCCGTGACCGACGACATCGAATCGGAGCTAGAGCGGACTCTCCAGGAGAGCCAGCGCATTCAGCACAGCCCACGACAGGGCGGCTACGTTCTGGAGGATCGATGAGCCAGGCACAGTCCGCGGAAAATCCGGACGATCCAGTGGCGTACTTCCTCCAGGACATCGAATTCCAGGGCAAATCGGCCCGGACACGGAATTCCTACGACCGGGTTCTCCGGGAGTTCGAGACGTATCTCGACGCGAACGGGCTAGGAACTCTCGAGGAAGCGTCCTATCGGGACTGTATGTCCTGGATTCACACGCTCCGTGGCTCGCACGCGGAGAGTTCCATCGCGACCTACGCCTCCTACCTCCACCGGTTTTACTCGTACATGGTGCAGGTCGGCGTGTTCGACGCGAATCCGATGACCGTCGTCATCGAGGAGATGGACGAGTCGATCCACACCGATCCGACCAGGCGCGACCTCTCCGTGGAAGAGATGCGGGGATTCGTCGAGACGATCCAGCATCCGCTGGCCGACGCTATCGTGACGACGCTGCTCAAGACGGGGATGCGATCCGGCGAACTGTGCAATCTCGACGCTCGTGACCTCAACCTGGACGGCGTGGCCCTGTCGGACGACGGGATCGACGAGGTTCGACCCCAGTTACAGGGCCGTCCGGACTCCATCTACGTCGACGACGCACCCGCACGCGGTGAGCGAATCAACGGTGAGCGCCGCGACGCGTCGAACAAACGCAAACGTGCGACGGTCGTCCCCGTCGACGCGGAGCTGAAAGCGACACTGGAGCAGTGGCTCGCCGTCCGACCGGACCCCGTCTCCCCGGCCGAACCGGTATTCGTCAGCACGAGCCGTAACTGGGGCGAACGCGTCACTATCGACGCCGTCCACCACATCGTCGCCACGAACGCCGAACGCATGGGCTGGTACCGGACCGGCGGCGGGGCCGACGAGAACGTCACACCACACTACTTCCGACACTTCTTCACGACGCACCTCCGTGACCGGACGGGGGACCGTGGTATCGTCAAGTACCTCCGTGGCGACGTGGCGTCGGACGTAATCGACACATACACCCACAACTGGGGCAGTCGCGTCCGGGAAACCTACGAGACTCACATCTACTCACTGGTCTGAGCCGGGTTCCGCCAGTATATGTAAGAAGATATTTATTTTTACCTTGTCTAGTCGTGTCCACACCCGAACGCATAAACCCAATATCGCTATATACAATCACCTGTACCAGATCGTAGTCGAGCCAACCGAATATCAGTACAAGAACGGACGACGCTGGAAACGGTCCGGATGGTACTGGTTGCCGGGACCAGTGGAGCCAGTCACGCCAAAACCTATGTCTTCCGCCGGCATACGCCCGATCATGAGCGAATACGGGTGTAAGGTGTGTCGTGTGTTGGACGAGCGGGATATGGAGCAATACGAGGACCGGTTGGTCGACCAGTGGCAGGCCGACAAACCCCAGCGGAAGGGATACCGACAACTCGCGGAGTGGCTGAACACGATGATGCTGAGGCGCGAGATGGACCGCGCGGGGCTGTCGACGCTGGGCAACGAACCCGAATCGAAGTACGAACGGCTTCAGGATGACGACGAGACGGTCGCCGCCGAGGTCCGGACCGACCTTCGCAACGAAGGGATCGACGTGGAGAGCCTCCTCGTGGATTTCGTCTCCTACGGCGTCGTCCGCACCCACTTCAAGGAGTGTCTGGGTCTCGAACGCGACGTGGAACCGACCGACTGGGAAAAGGACGCGATCGAGTACACGCGTGACCACGCCACGAAAAAACTCGAAGACGCCGTTCGGTCGCTCGTCGGCAAGGGAAAACTGTCGGCCTGCGGTGACATCGACGTCCACGTCACGCTCGAAGTCGAGTGCGAGGGCTGTCACTCGCGCGTTCCGATCAGTCGCGCACTCCGTCGGGGATACGTCTCCCAGCAAGCGGAGGAGTAGCGGGTCGGTGATCTCGAAAACGGGAGGTGAGAGGGTCGAGACGTGGCCGATGCCGCAGGGACAACGCCACCATGGTTACCGATGGGCTGGACTGGGCACCGCGCCACCCGTTCATACTGGACCGAGACGTATCAATCAGTTCAGGACGTGCCACCTTTGCCGCTTTCCCAAGCCATCAGTACGACCGCGGCAGGTCGAGGACGTGCTGGCCGATGTAGTTTTTCACCATCTCGTTGGAGATGGGCGCGATGACGTTGATCATCGTCTCGCGCCAGTACCGCTCGACGTCGTACTCCTGTGCGTAGCCCATCCCGCCGTGGACGCGCATCGCCCGCTCACAGGCTTCGAGGGCGTCCTCGCTGGCCCGTAGCTTCGCCGCGTTGGCCGCGGCTCCGGCGTCCTCGTCGTTGTCGTAGAGCCACGCGGCCTTTCGGACCGCCAGCTCGTCGAGTTCGAGTTTGCTCCAGGCGTCGGCCAGCGGGTGCTGGATCGCCTGGTACGAGCCGATGGCACTGTCGAATACCTCCCGTTCCCGGGCGTAATCGGATGCTTTCTCGACGGCGGCCTGCCCGATGCCGACCGCGTTCGCGGCGATACTGATCCGCTCGGAGTTGGCGAACGAGAGCAGGTAACTGAATCCGTCACCTTCCTCGCCGATGCGGTCCGCCGCGGGGACGCGCACGTCGTCGAACCAGACCTCGTTGGAGTCGGCCGCACCGCGGCCGGCCTTGGGAATTTCGCTGACTTCGACGCCGTCCATGTCCCGGTCGAACTCGGTGAAAAACAGGGACAGTCCGCCGAACCGGTCGCTCTCCTCGCGGGGCGCGGTGCGGGCGAGCAACATGATCACGTCGGCTTCCTGGGCCTTGGACGTCCAGATCTTCTGCCCGTTGACGACGTACTCGTCGCCGTCGCGCTCGGCGAACGTCTCGATCCGCGAGGTGTCGGTGCCCGCGTTCGGTTCGGTCACGCCAGTACAGACCATCACGTCGCCGTCCGCTATCTTCGGCAGGTACCGTCGCTTGTGTTCCTCGTCGCCGAACTCGACGAGCGGGGCCGTACTGAAGACGTGATGAGAGGTGATCGAGGTGCCGGCCATCGCCGCCCCTGAGCGGGCGATCTCCTGCTGGACCAGTGCGGCCTCCTGCACGCCGTACCCCTGCCCGCCGTACTCCTGTGGGATGGTGATGCCACACCAACCGTCGTCGGCGAAGGTGTCGAAAAACTCCCAGGCGAACTCGTGGTTCCGATTCTTCTCCCGCCAGTAGTCGTCGCCGAAGTCAGCACAGAGTTCCCGAATTTGCTCGCGAATCAGCCGTCGTTCCTGGCCCAGCTCGAAATTCATGGGTCGATATCACACACTCTGCCCGCATAAACCTGTGTGACGAGGAACGGTCTGGATCGCCGCTCACGTCTGTGGCGTAACGACAGCCTTCCCGAACAGATCCCGGCGGGTCATGTCGAGAAACGCCGCCGCGGTCTCGGCCAGCGGGTAGGTCTCGGCGACGACTGCCTCGATGGCGTCGTCGGCGAGAAACGAGAGGACGCGTTCGAGGTCGGGTTGTGTCCCCAGCGTGCTGCCTCGTACCGTCTTCTGATTCCAGTAGGTGTCCCAGAGGTCCAGTTCCGTGGTGTCGCCGGCCGTCCGGCCACAGACCACCTGTGTTCCGCCCCGACGGAGGACTTCCATGCCAGCGCGACCGTACGGGCCCCCGAGATGGTTGATCGTCACGTCCACGGGGCCGATATCCTCGACGCGGTCGACCATCTCGTCGGGGTCGTCGGTCTCCATCGTAACGTCGCATCCCAGTTCCCGGAGGCGTTCGAGTTTCCGCGCCGACGTGGACGTGCCGACGGTCTCGGCACCACGCAGCCCGGCCAGCTGGACTGTCGCGACGCCGACGCCACCCGTGGCACCGGGGACGAACACACGGTCGCCGGCGGTCACGGACGCCCGTTCGAGCATCCGCCAGGCGGTCATGTAAGCGATAGGGAGCGTCGCCGCGTCCACGAAGTCGACGCCGTCCGGGAGCGCGACCAGGCGGTCGGCCTCGACGGCCGCTCGTTCGGCGAACCCGCCGTCGTAGCTGTCGTACTCGGCACACAGGTTCTCGGGGCCCTCCCGACAGTACCGACAGGTCCCGCAGGTCAGGACCGGACACAGCAGGACGCGATCGCCGGATTCGACCGACGGCCCCCGACGGCCCGGTTCGACCCGTTCGACGACGCCGGCGACGTCGGCACCACCGACGAATCCGTCGCCGGTTTCGCGAGTCCCACGGAGTTTCCAGAGGTCGCGATGGTTGACCGAACACGCCTCGACGCGAACGATGGCCTGTCCCGGATCGGGGTCCGGGTCCGGGACGGTCTCGACGGTGAGGTCTGCGGGATTGCCGGAGTCGGGGTAGACAGCAGCACGCATACCAGCGTCTGTGATGGCACGAATCATATAGTTGTGGGGGCAGGAAGACTACGAGGCGGTACGGGACGGCGTTGCGAGCGGTAGAGGCGATGCGGAGCCGCAACCGGGGCGTTATCCGCTGGTGGGTTCGACGGCGGGTGACCACCGAGCGACCAGGAGACAGGCCGTCCCGCCGATGCCACAGAGCAGGGCCGCGGCAACGACGGTGCTACGGACGGCGGCATCGAACCCGATCAGCGGTTCGGTGGACGCGACGGCGACACCCATGACGATGGGGGCGACGGTGGCACCGACCCGGCCGAGCGCGGACCCGGCGCTGACGACGCTGCCACGGAGCGACTCGACGGTGAATCCGGTGATGACGCTCCGGTACAGCGACAGCGACGTTCCGAACCCGAGGCCAACGCCCGCACTCCCGATGAGTGCGACCGGGAGCGACCCCGCGAGACCGACGACCGCGAAGCCCGCACCCATCGACAGGTTCGCCCCCAGTAGCGGGTAGAGCCGGCTGTCGAACAGCGCGGTGATGCGGCCGGCCTGCGTCGCGGAGGCTGTATGGAAGACGCTGGCGGCCGTAATCAACAGCCCTGCCTCGCCCGGGCTCCCGCCGATGAGCTGGACGACCACGAAGGAATTGTACGTGAGGAAGGCAGTGTAGAGGAAGTTCGGGATGGCGCGACCGACCAGCACCGAGGCCACCCGGGGCCTGGAGACGAACTCCAGAAGGTCGCCGAGGTCGGTGTCGGCGCTCCCCTGGCGTGTGTCCTCGCTGGTCGGCTCCTCGAAAAACAGCGCGATCAACACGGCAGTCGGGAACGTGAGCGCGTAGAGAAAGAACGGGTACTGCCATGCGATGGCGGCGAGCGTGCCACCCAGCAGAGGGAACGTCATCAGCGTGAACCCCGAGGTGGCAAAGCGGACGCCCTGGGCCGTCGCCTCGGCACCGCCGCGGTAGAGGTCGCCGATGCTCGTGACGATGATCGGCGTCAGGCCGGCGAAACCGATCCCCTGCAGTAACCGGAGCGCGAGCGCCACCTGGAAGTCGGTCGTGAACGCGATGGCGACCCCACCGATCCCGAAACACAGCAGGCCCCCGATCATGACGAGTTTCCGTCCGACCCGGTCGGCCAGCACGCCCACCAGTGGGATCAGGACGATACTCGGCGCGGTGAACGCAGTCATCAACAGCCCGATCTCGGTCTCGCTCACCGCAAACGGCCCGACGAGCGTGTCCAGCAGGGGCGAGATCAGCGCACTCCCCAGCGGCGGACTGAAGTTCGCGAGCAACAGCAACTGGAAACTGCGGTCCCTGATGATCGTCGAGTCCTCTCCGAGCAGTGTCGCGGCTGAGATCACTGACCGGACGTTCTCACCGCCCCGCATTAGCTGCACCGACTGCGGCAGGTCGGAGCCGAACCGTCGAGCCCGTACTTCCGGGCACCGTCGATCGTCCCGACCAACCACGGGAAATCATCACAATCGGGTCTGTGAAACACAGACACATTCCGAACAGACGCCAATATAATAACGTACTTAGACCGTTATTTTAGTGCTGAAAGTTGCGTTTTCCAGACCGGTGTCTGCCGTATGGTAACAACCACCACAAGGTAAGATTGAAATCGAAGGGTCAGGAACGAACAACTGTGTTTCCGGATCCGACGAGAGCCAGGCGATCACTTCGAGCCTCGCCGCTGGTGGACGAGCGGCTGACCGTGCTCGTGGCCGTCGGGTTCGGCTGGTTCCTCCTGCTGGGCGTGCGGCTGACCGTCCCGGCGCTGTTCCCGAGCATCCGCGCGGAGTTCGCCTTCTCGAACACGATTGCCGGGTCCGTCTATACGATCCTCCTGAGTATCGCCGCGTTGTTGCAGTTGCCCGGCGGGGTCGTCGCCGACCGCGTGGGCGGTCGATCCGTGCTGACGCTCGGGTTCGGCGCCGGCCTGGCGGGGACGACACTGCTCGCTGTCGCGCCCGGTGTCCCGGTGTTTCTCCTCGGCATCCTCCTGTTCGGAGTCGGGACCGGCGTGTACGGCACGCCGCGTGTGACCGTCCTCTCGGCGGTGTATCCGGATCGAGATGGCACCGCCATCGGCATCTGCTCGGCCGCAGGCAACGTCGGGACGACGATCCTGCCGGTCGTCGCCGGCGTCCTCGCCGCCGTGGTCGGCTGGCAGTACGGGTTCGCCTTCGCAGTTCCGTTGTTCGCCCTCGGGACGCTCCTCGCCTGGCGAGTCGTCCCGGCGGACGCGGGGAAAGCTGACGACACCGGGTCCTTTCTCGAAGACCTGCCCGGCCTCGTCGCCGGACTGTGGAACCGTGAAGTCATGCTCGCGACGGCGATCATGCTGGTGATGTTTTTCGTCTACCAGGGGTTGACGGCGTTTCTCACGACGTATCTGGTGACGGCGAAGGGGCTGTCGACCCAGTTGGCGGCCACGCTGTTCGGCGTGTTCTTCGCCGGCGGTGTCGTCGCGCAGATCGTCGGTGGGAACCTCGGTGACCGGTTCGGCAAGCGACGGACGATGACGCTGCTCCTGCTCGCCAGCGCCGCGACGCTGTTCGCGCTCCCGTTCGTCTCCGGGTTCGCCACGCTCGTCCCGGCGGTCCTCGCGCTGAGTGTCCAGCTCGGCAACTGGCCCATCGTCTTCTCCTACACCGTCGCGGCGCTGCCCGACGATGGGCAGGCGAGCGGCCTGGGTCTGCTCAGGACGTTCTACCTGCTGGTGGGGTCGCTGGGCTCGACCGCCGTCGGCGTCATGGCCGACGTGAACCTGTTCGACGAGGCGTTTTTCGCACTCGCCGGGCTGACGCTGCTCGCCGCACTGTTCTGTCTGGTCTCGCCGGTGCCGGTCGGGAAAGATTAGTACGTGTCCCCCGCGATGGGTGAGTATGCCTGTCGCCCTGGTAACCGGCTCGTCCCGAGGAATCGGACGGGCTATCGCCCGCCAGTACGCCGCGGACGGCTGTGACGTCGTCCTGAACTACAACACGAGCGAGCGCACAGCCGAGGCAGCGGTCGACGAGGTCGAGGCCGCAACCGACAGCGAGGTCGTCGCGATCCAGGCCAACGTCGGCGACCCCGTCGCGGCGACCGACCTCGTCGACGAGGCCGTCGACGCGTTCGGCGGCCTCGATCACGTCGTGAACAACGCGGCGATCAACGAGCACGTCTACACCCCGGACCTCTCACCGGACGCGTTCGCGAACGTGTTGAACGTCAACGTCACCGGCGCGTTCACCGTCACCAAGGCGGCACTCCCCCACCTCCAAGACTCCGCGGCGACGCCCGGGCCGTCGGTCGTCAACGTCGCCTCGCGGCTGGCGTTCGACGGTGCCGCCTACGAGTGCCACTACGCCGCCTCGAAGGCCGCCGTCGTGGGACTCACGAGGAGTCACGCACGGGAGTTCGCCCCGGAGATCCGCGTCAACTGCGTCGCGCCCGGCTACGTCGAGACGGACATGACCGACGCCACGAACGACGCGGAAGACAAACGCGAGCGGCGGGAACTGATTCCGGTCGGACGGCTCGGCCAGCCCGAGGACGTGGCGGAGGCGGCGGCCTACCTCCGGGACGCCGGCTACGTCACCGGCGAGACCCTGCAGGTCAACGGCGGCCAGTTGATGCGCTGACCTCACTCGTCGGCCAATCGGTCGAGGTACGCCGCCCGGTCGACCTTCCCCACGTCCGTCCGCGGGAACGACGCCCGGCGGACCACGGCGACCGGCCGCTTGAACTCCGCGAGGGCGGACGCGGCGTAATCGAGTACCGCCGCTTCGAGCGCGTCCGGGTCGTCGGAGGCCGCCTCGCTCGGGACGACGTGAGCTTCCGGCACGGTTCCCCGCGTCTCGTGGGGGACACCGACGACGACGGCGTCCGCGACCGCCTCGTGGTCCGCGAGCGTCACCTCGACCTCCCGGGGAGAGACGGTGTGACCCGACACTTTCAGCGTGTCTTTCTCCCTTCCGAGGAAGTACAGCGAGCCGTCCTCGGTCAACCGACCTACGTCGCCGGTGTGGAGGAACCCGTCCGGTTCGAGGACCGCGTCGGTCGCCTCGGGTCGGTCGAGATACGCCGCCATCGTCGCGGGCGAGCGGACGGCGATCTCGCCCTGCTCGCCCGGATCGAGGGCGTCGCCGGTCTCGAAGTCGCGGATCTCGATCTCGACGCCGTAACAGGGCTGTCCGACGAACCCCGGTTCGATCCGGAAGTCGCCGTACGTGTGCGTGTCTGTGGTGTGTGTCTCGGTCAGCCCGTACCCCGACTCCTGGAGCCGGGCACCGGTCAGGGACGCCCAGTCGTCGCTCACCTGCCGGGTGAGGTTCGTCCCGAAGCTCGAACAGTTGGTGAACTCGCGGCGCGCGGACAGCGACGAGAGGTCGTACTCGTCGCTGTCGGGGTGATCGACGATCTCCTGGGCGGCCGGGACCGACAACCAGGTCGAGGTCACGTCGTGTGCGTCGACGGCCGCCATCACCGCCTCCGGGGTGTACCGGGCCAGCAACACGGCGTGTGCGCCCGTCGCCGCGAGCGCGTCGCAGTAGCGTTGCTTGCCGGCGACGTGGAACAGCGGCATCACCCCGAGCAGAGTGTCCTCGGGGCCGTACCGGCGGACCTGTGCCGTCGTCCGCGCCTTGTAGAGGACGTTCCAGTGGGTGTGGATACACCCCTCCGGCAGCCCCGTGGTCCCGCCGGTGTACTGGATCAGCGCGTGGTCCGCGACCGCGGGCTCGGCGTCGGGGTCGGCGTCCGACCCAGCGCCCTCGTCCAGCACGTCCGTCAGCGTCGTGTCGACGACGGGCCCCTCGACCGCGGTCGCGTCCAGCGACGGCTCGTCGGCCACGTCCGGGTGTACCGGGACTGGCGACTCCGCGGCGGTGAACGAGCCGTACGCCGTCCGGACGAGCGTGGAGACGGCCGTGTCATCGAGCACGGGACGAGCGGTCTCGACCAGCCCGGTGTGTGTGACCAGAACGTCGGCTCCGCTGTCGTCGAGCTGGCGGGCCACCGCGGGCGACTCGAACTGCGGGTTCAGCGGCGTGACCGTCATCCCTGCACGGTGTGCGCCGTGATAGGCGATCAGGAACTGCGGCGAGTTCTGGAGGCAGAGCGCGCACACGTCGCCGGCGTGGTCGCGCTCTGTCATCGCGGCCGCGAACGCGTCGACGGCGGCGTCGAACTCGCGCCAGGATATCGTCCGGCCGTAGAAGGTCACCGCGGGTGCGTCCGGGCGCTCCCGGGCGTGCCGGCAGACATACTCGTGGAGCGGCCGCCGCCCGTGCGGGAACGCGAGCGTCCGGGGCAGGTCGTCGGGCCAGCTCTCCCGTTCGACCGCGAACTCGCCGTCGTGGGCGTCGCTCACGGGTCAGCCCCCAGCAGGTCGACGATCTCGGCCACCGTCCCGGCGTCGTGTTCGCCGACGGTCTCGAGCAGGTCGCGGGCGCGTTCTTCGACGGCCGACTCCGGGACGACGGCGTTGGCCAGTCCGAGGGTCTCGGCCCGACCGGGGTCCAGCGCCTCGCCGGTGAGCAACATCTCGGCGGCGACGCGCCGACCGACGAGTTCTGGGAGCAGGGCGGCCGAGCGCGCCGAGGCGATCCCGTAGCTCACTTCCGGGGCGGCGAAGGTAGTCTCCGCGCCGAGGACGAGAAACTCACAGGACAGCGACAGCACCGCGCCAGCTCCGACCAGCGCCCCACGGCCCGCCATCGCGACGGGGCCCGGGTGGTCGGCGATCTGCCCGTAGAGGCGCTGGAGCGTCGCGTCGAGGTCGGCGTGCTCGGCCTCGTAGTCGCCGGAGACGATCTCCGTGTCCATCCCGGCACAGGTCACATCGCCGCGGCCGGTGAGGAGGACGCCCCGTCCGGTGTCGTCGGCGAGGTCGGCGAACACTGCCGACAGTGCCTCGACCATCTCGGGGAGCAGGGCGTTCAGTTTCTCCGGGCGCGCCAGTTCGACCGTGACGATTTCGGCTTCCGCGTCGACGTCGACGTAGTTCGTGTCGACAGTTACCATGCCCACCCATCACGAGGGTCCGACATACGTCTACTGGTGGCGGCGACGGTGGGCGTGGGTGAACGGGGGCCTTGCCGCCCGCGGTGGCGTTAAGGTGACCGCGCCGACAGCGGACAGTATGACACTCGACGGTATCGACCGCGTCGCGGTGCTGGGCGCAGGGAACATGGGGCACGGAATCAGCGAAGTGGCCGCGCTCGCGGGCTACGACGTGACGATGCGGGATGTCGAGGCCGAGATCGTCGACGAGGGATACGACGAGATCGTCTGGTCGGTCGAGAAACTCGCCGAGTCAGGCCAGATCGAGGACGCGCCCGGCGACGTACTGGCCCGGATCGATACGACCACAGATCTGGCGGCGGCGGTCGCCGACGCCGACGTGGTGATCGAGGTCGTCCCCGAGGACATGGCGATCAAACGGGAGGTGTTCGCGGAGATCGACGAGCACGCACCGGCCGACGCCATCCTGGCGTCGAACACGTCGTCGCTGTCGGTGAGCGACATCGCGGCGGCGACCGACCGCCCCGAGCGCGTCGTCGGGACCCACTTCTTCAATCCGCCGGTGAAGATGGACCTGGTCGAGGTGATCTACGGGGCGGAGACGACCGACGAGACGGCCGAGACCGCCTACGCGTTCTGTGAGTCACTGGGGAAGACGCCGATCTACGTCGAGAAGGACGTTCACCGGTTCGTCGTCAACAACGTCCTCGGCCCGTTCATCGACGAGCCCAACTGGATGGTCTCGAAGGGCGAGGCGACGATTCGGGAAGCCGACGCCGCGATGGTCCACCGCCGGGGCTACCCGATGGGCCCCTTCGAG
Organism: Halorientalis regularis; assembly: GCF_023698535.1. GTDB lineage: Archaea > Halobacteriota > Halobacteria > Halobacteriales > Haloarculaceae > Halorientalis > Halorientalis regularis. Next base: position 35,258 of record NZ_JALJCL010000007.1, on the reverse strand, counting down.
TTGCTCGACATGACCGGCATCGAAATCTCCCACCACATCCGGGAGGCGGGCGGCATCGAGATTCCGCCGCTCATGGCCGAGAAAGTAGCGGCGGGCGACTACGGTCAGAAGACGGGCAAGGGCTACTACGACTACGAGAACGGTGACGGCGTGGACTACGAGGCGGGCGACGGCGAGGGGTTCGACGCCTTCCGGGTCGAGGCGACGATCATCAACGAGGCGGCCCACCTGATCGGTGACGGGGTCGCCACGGCCGACGCCGTCGACACCGGGATGACCCTCGGCACGGGCTGGCCCGACGGCCCCTGCGAACGCGGGGACGACATCGGACTGGACACCGTTCTGGAAAAGCTCCGCGACCTCCACGACGAGTACGGGGCCGAACGGTACGAGCCAGCACCCTACCTCGTGGAACTCGTCGAGGACGGACGGACCAGTCACGCGGCCGGCGCGGGTTTTCACGAGTATTGAGTGCGGTGGGGCGAACTTCTAAGGGGACCAGCGACGAGTAGTGGGTATGCTCGACGGACAGACCGCGCTGGTCACCGGAGCGAGTCAGGGTATCGGCCGATCTATCGCCATCGTGCTGGCGAACCACGGGGCTGACGTGGCCCTCGGCGCGCGTGGCGACGGCATCTACGAGACGGCGGAGCTGATCGGCGACGACGCCGAGACACTCCCCGTGGAACTGGACGTGACCGACGAGGCGTCGGTTCGCGACGCGGTCGAGGCGACCGTCGACGCGTTCGGCGCGCTCGACGTACTCGTGAACAACGCCGGGATCGGCGGCCCGACCGCGCCCATCGAGGAGGTGACCGTCGAGGAGTGGGATCGGACCCAAGACGTGAACCTCCGGGGGGCGTTCCTGATGTGCAAGCACGCTGCCCCGCACCTGCGCGAGAGCGACCAGGGGAGCGTGATCAACATCTCCTCCATCGCGGGCAAGGACCCGTATCCGACGCGAACGCCCTACTCGGCGTCGAAGGCCGGGATGATCGGGTTCGGTCGCAGCCTGGCGTACGAACTCGGCGACGACGACGTGACGGTGAACACGATCTGTCCGGGCGCGGTCGAAGGCGACCGGATCGAGCGGATGATCGAGCGCCAGGCCGATGAGCGCGGGGTCTCCTTCGAGGAGGCGATGGCCGAACGGGTGACCGACCGGCTGCCACTGGACAGCATCGTCGCACCCGAGGACGTGGGCGAACTCGTCGCGTACCTCGCCAGCGACCACGCCCGCAACCTCACCGCACAGGACATCAACCTGGACTCCGGGGCGCGCCAGGACTGAGCGGCGCGGCAGAGCCGGGCATCGGGGGTTGCGGTGCGGTTGGGTCGCTCCCCGGCGACCCGCCGCGGCACTGCCATCGGGGCTACGCTTAAGGGACGGCGCGTGCAGGCTTGGGTATGCCTCTCTCAGACGTGCGAGTCGTCGACTGTGGGCAGGCCATCGCCGGCCCGCTGTGTGCGACGTACCTGGGCGACCTCGGGGCCGACGTCATCAAGATCGAGCGCCCGAGCGGCGAGGTCTACCGCACCGACAGGCGCGAGAAGGACGGCGAGCCGTTCAACCCCGGGTTCGAGCAGTTCAACCGCAACAAGCGGTCGTTGTGTCTCGACATGAAGACCCCGGACGGGATGGCGACGCTGTACGACCTGGTCGCCGAGTCCGACGTGTTCGTCCAGAACTGGCCGCCGGGCGTCGCGGAGCGACTGGACGTGGACTACGAGACGCTGCGGGAGATCAACGAGGACCTGATCTACGTCCACGTCACGGGCTACGGCGAGACGGGGCCGATGGCGAACAAACCCGCGATGGACACCATCGTCCAGCACGTCTCCGGGCTGTCGAGTCTGCTGGGCTACGACGACGGGAAGCCGCCGATCCGCGCCCAGTCGTCGGTCGCGGACTTCTACGCGGGCTGTCACGCCGCGATCAGCGCGCTCGCGGCGCTGCGCCACCGTGACGCCCACGACGCGGCCGGGCAGAAGATCGACGTGTCGCTGCTGGAGTCGCTGATGCACAACATGGACGGAGCCTTCGGGTACTACCACAACTCCGGCGAGATTCCGCGCAATGGCGGCCGGAACGCATTCTTCAACGACGAGATGCTCTACGGGGCCGCGGCGGCCGCCGACGGCTGGGTGTGCGTGGCGCTGTTGCTCTACTCCGATCCGATGTGGGAGGCCTGCTGTGAGCTCATCGGTCGCGAGGACCTGCTGGAGGACCCGAAGTACCAGACGGACGCGGGCCGGATGGACGACGCAGCCGAACTCACCGCGCTCTTCGAGGAGTGGCTGGCCGAGCAACCGGCCGACGAGGCGGTCGACCGGCTCAACGACGCCGGCATCCCGGCGGCACACCACCGGACCATCGACGAGGCGGCGAACCTCGATCACGTCCGGGAGCGCGACGTGTTCCGCGAGGTCGAGCACCCCCGATTGGATCGGCTCACCTTGACCGACACGCCGCTGTCGCTGTCGGAGACGCCGGTCCAGGATCCACGGCACGCGCCTGTACTGGGCGAACACAATCGCGAAATTCTGGACGAACTCGGCTACGACGACGACGAGATCGACGCCCTCGCCGCCGACGGCGTCATCGACGCCCGCGCCGACCGGTAATCGCCCGGGACGGCGCTTTCCGCGAGGGATGGAATTTTAATCACCCGTCCACACATCGGGGTATGCGACCGTTCGAAGACATCGACGTGCTGGACCTCACCCAGTCGATCGCCGGGCCCGTCTCGACGCAGTTTCTCGGACTGCTCGGCGCGAACGTGGTCAAGGTAGAGCCCCCGGGCGGGGACGCGTTCCGTGGCCTGCTCGACGGCGCGATGTTCGCCTCGGTCAACCTCTCGGACAAACGGAGCGTCTGTCTCGACCTGAAGACCGAGGACGGACAGCAGGCAGCCCAGGACCTCGCCACGGAGGCCGACGTGGTCGTCGAGAGCTTCCGCCCGGGTGTGCTGGCGAAGTTCGGCCTGGACTACGAGACCGTCTCGGAGAGCAACGACGACGTCGTCTACCTGTCCCTGACCGGCTTCGGTCAGGACGGCCCCTACAGTGAGTGGCCGGCGTACGACCCCGTGATCCAGGCGATGAGTGGGCTGATGTCGACGATCGGCTACGAAGACAGGCCGCCAGTCCGGATCGGGGCGAGCGTCATCGACTGGGGGACCGGCACCCTGGCCGCGTTCCTCGTCGCGTCGGCGCTCCACGAGCGCCAGCAGACGGGCGAGGGCGACCACATCGACGTGAATCTCTTCGAGGTGGCCGTCGCCTGGATGGGGTACTGGATCGCTCACTACACGGGCACCGGCGAGGTGGCCGAGCGTCAGGGCCAGGGCTTCGCGGGCCTCGCCCCCAACGAGGTGTTCCACGCGGCCGACGACGAGCCGTTCTACCTCTGTGTCGTCAACAACGATCTGTACGAGCGACTCTGTACGGCCATCGACCGAGAGGACCTCCTCGAGGACGACCGCTACGAGACCAACGAGAAACGCTGGGAGCACAAAGACGCCCTCGTCGCCGACCTCGAAGCGGAGTTCGGCGAGTACGACCGCGCGGACCTCTGTGAACTGCTCGCGGAGGCGGGCGTCCCGGCCGGGCCGGTCCGGACCGTCGACGAACTCGTCGAGGACGACCCCCACGTCGCCGCCCGCGAGTTCCTGACCGAATCGCACAACATCTACCGGGACACGCCGGTCAAGACGGCGGCCGCGCCCTTCCGGACCGGGGACGGGCGGCCGGAACTCGACGACCGGCCGCCGGAACGCGGCGAACACACGCGGACCGTTCTCGAAGGCCTCGGCTACGAGGGTGACCAGATCGAACGGATGCTGGCCGCGGCCGACCTCGACGGGGAGTGAGCCGCTGGCGCGGCGCGGTCGCCGCGGGGACAAGTCTTATTGAGCGATTCGCCGAAGTTCGCCCATGGTCGAACTGGTAGACCTGACTGCGACGATCCACGAGGACATGGCGAACCACCCGGCTCACGGCCGGAGCCCGGTCTTTCTCACCGGGACGCGGATGAACCACGACGAGACAGAAGACACCTGGCGCGGCAAGGGTGTCGACGACATGTCCGTCATGAACGGGTTCGTCCTGTTCGCCGAACACAACGGGACACACGTCGACGCGCCCGTCCACATCCACCCCGACGGCGAGGACATCGACGAGGTCCCCCTGGAGGAGTGTTACGGCTCGGCCGTGTGGCTAGATCTCTCCGAGGCCGGTCCGCGCGAGGCCATCGATCCCGACGCCCTCGACGCGGCGGCAACCGCCGCGGGTGTCGAGGTCGAAGCCGGCGACACGGTCTTGCTCCACACGGACTGGGACCGCCACCTGCCCGACGATCAGGACACCTATCTCGACGACCATCCCGGCCTCTCGGAGGCCGGTGCCCAGTGGCTCCACGACCGGGACGTGAGTCTCGTCGGGATCGACTGTGGGAACGTCGACGTGGCCGGAGCCACGTCGCTGCCGGCCCACCAGGTCTTCCTCCGGCGCGACGTGCCCGAGAAACACACGCTCGTCGCGGAGAACCTCCGGGGGATCGACCGGATCCCGGCCCACCGCTTCACCTTCAGCGCGACGCCGTTGCCCCTCGAGGGCGCGACGGCCAGCCCGGTCCGGGCGGTCGCGATCGTCGAAGACGACTAAAAACCAGCTCCGCTACTTTTCGGTCGTTACTGCGTCGCGGTCTCGGGTGTCGCCAGCCTGCGCGTTCTGAAGACCAGGACGCCCAGCCAGACGGCACCGACGACGGCGAGACCGAGCTGGACGGTGTACATCGGGACGAAGAAGATGGCGGCCGCCAGCCCGAGGTAGAGCGGACGCTGCCAGATCGGGACGTCTTCGGTGAGGTCGTAGCCGACGAGCGCGATGCTCATCATCAGCAGGCCGATGCTGATCGCGCCGAAGGTCGTGAACGTCTGGAGCCCCTCCCAGTAGATGAGTTCCTGGTTCATCGCGAACGTGAAGGGGATGACGAAGGCGAACAGCCCGAGCCGCATGGTCGCTTTGGCCACGTCCCAGAAGCGCGCCTCGGCGATGCCCGCGCCGACGGCACAGGAGAGTGCGACGGGCGGCGTGATCGTCGAGAGCAGCGCGAAGTAGAACACGAACATGTGAGCCGTGATGGGCTGGATGCCCAGTCGCACCAGGCCGGGCGCGGTCAGGATGGCGACGACGACGTAGGCGGCCGGCGTCGGCATCCCCATGCCAAAGAGGATGCTCGCCAGCATCGCGAGCAACAGGACGAGGACGAACACGCCGCCCGCCAGCGCGATCATCTGCAGCGAGAACCGCTGGGTGAACCCGGACTGGGTGATGACGGCGATGACCATCCCGAGCGAGGCGAGGACGGCCGTCAGCGGTGCCATGTTCTCGGCACCGATCTTGCAACCCTCGATGGTGCGGCGAGTCCAGGCTTTCACCGTCTGGAAGTCCCCGCCGTCGAGCAGGAGGTCACGGGCGATCCCGCCCAGGAGGACAGCCAGAATCCCGTACATCCCTGCGGACATCGGGTCGTACCGGAGGACCACGAGCGTGTAGATGAGGACCGCGAGCGGACCGGTGTAGGGGAGCGTGTCGACCAGCGTTTCCAGGATCGAAGAGTCCTCGCTCTCCTCGTCGACGAGATCCTCCGTTCCGGAGGTCCAGCCGTTCTGGATCGCGGCGATGTGGACGACGAACGCGACGGTGATGTAGAACAGTAGTGCCGGCAGGATCGCCGACTGGAGGATGCTGAAAAAGGAGACGCCGAGGATGTCGGCCATGAGGAAGGCGGCCGATCCCATCACCGGCGGGAGGATCTGGCCCCCGGTACTGGCGATGGATTCGATCGCGCCCGCGTATTTCCCCTCGACGCCCTCCTCGCGCATCAGTGGGATCGTGAAGGAGCCGGTGGTCGCGACGTTGGCGGCGGAACTCCCAGTGATCGATCCCATCAGCATGCTGGAGACGACCGCCACCTGAACGACGCCGGACCGGAGCCGGCTCCCGACGTTGCGCCCGACCCTGGTGACGTAGTCCAGTCCGCCGTATCCCTCGATGATCCCGGCAAAGAGGATGAACACTGCCACCCAGGTCGCGCCGACGCCGAGGATGAACCCGTAGACACCCCCGATGGCGACCGAGTTCATGTACACCAGCCGTTCGAGGCCGAATCCGCCGTGGAACAGGATGCTGGGGAACAGCGGTCCGGCCCACCCGTAGAACAGGCCGGCGATGACGACGAGCCCGAGGAGGCGTCCGTAGGCGCGCCACGTGGCGTGGATGGTGACGAGCATTATCGCGGCCCCGACGAACAGGTCGACGTTCGTGTAGATGAGATTCTGCCGTGCCTCGTTCAGCCAGCGCCAGAAGTTGAAGTGGACGTAGATCGTCCCCGCAGAGATCACACCGAGCAGGACCACCGAGATCCCGTTGTTCAGATGATCGCGCCACCCGTCGGGGTCGAAATCGAGCGTCGTCAGGTAGAACACGGACAGCAACAGCCCGAGGTGGATGTTGGCGTGTTGCTGGCGGGGCATCGTTCCCTGGAAGGCGTAGTAAAGATGCCATCCGACCGTGATGACGCCGAGAATGTACACGAGCAATCTGACGACCCGCTTGGCCGTCAGGTCGTCCCGACTCCGTGGAACGATCTGTGGGAGCGCCTCTGTCGCTGATTCGCGACGGGTTGACATATGGTCTACAACTGCTATCGATGAACAAAAAGTTTCCCCAGGCGGCAGCACGAAACGAATAGTAGCTGAGATTGAATTATACATATTCCAACTTCTTTCGCCGGTAGTTATTTGTAATGAAGAATGTATGAGGAACTATGGCACGCAGAATCAACCGTCGTAAAGCTCTCGCAACCATGGGTACCGTCGGCGCGCTCGGACTGGCAGGGTGTACAGGGCCGCTTGGTGGTGGCAGCGGTGGGAGATCGGCACTGACGATGATGACGTCGACGGAGGACACGGCGGCGTACCAGATGTCACAGGGTCTCGCGGCGGTGGTGAACGAGAACAGCGATTCGATCCAGATCTCGGCCCGTCCGGGCGACGGGGCCAAACAGAGCATGCGACTGCTCGACAGCGGCGAGGCCGACCTCGCGTACACCGACACGCTCAACGCGTACCGGATCACGAACGACAAGGGCGCGTACGGAGACAAGCCGTTCGATAACGACATCCAGCAAGTGTGGCACTACTACGACATTCAGGGCGGCCTGGTGACGAGGGAGAGCACGGACATCCGGACAGTGAACGATTTGGCCGGCGCGGCCGTCTCGCCCAACCCCGTTGGGACGGCGATGCGGGACGTGATGCTCGAACACCTCTCACACGCCGATTTCAACCTCGACGACATGCAGGAACTGGCGCTGGGGTACGGCGAGGAGGCGTCCGCGCTCGCGGAGGGGCGTGCGGACGCGGTCACCGACATCCGCATCAACGCCGAACTCACGCCGAGCTACGTCCAGGAACAGTACAGTATCGTCGAGGACGCGTGGCTGATCGGCTGGCCGGACTCGACGGTCTCCTCGATCCAGGACGACGACACCATCAACGGCAGCTACTACGACGCGAGCACGATGGAGGGTCCCAACTACGGGGACCGCACCGAGGAGTGGTGGACCGACACGGTGTACGTGACTTTCGTTCGGTCGGAGATGGACCAGGAGGTCCTCAGCGAGATCCTGACCATTATGTGGGACAACGTCGAGAGCCTCACGGAGTATCACTCACTGGCCAGCGCGTGGCAGAAAAAGTCGTTCCTCTCGGGCAAGCTGAGTCCCGCCATTCCGATCCACCCGGCCGCGAAGAACTTCTTCGACGACATCGGCGCGGACTACCCGTCCTCGTAACCGGATGGCACGGCCACGCATCGAGGACGTCCTCGACGACGCCCCCGACAACTGGGGGCGCTGGGGCGACGACGACGAACTCGGCGCGGTGAACCTGCTCGACGCCGAACGCGTCCTCCGGGCCGTCGAGACCGTCGAGTCCGGCGAGCGATACACGCTCGGCGTCCCGCTGAACGCCCACGGTGGCGATCCCGTGTGGCCGACGCGGGACGGCATCGACCACCGGATGGTCCGGGACAAGAGCCACATCGACGCCGGAGAGGCCGACCGCGAGCCGTTCGGCGGGATGGAGTCCTCCGACGACGCCGTCGACATGTTCACCCACGGGACGACCCACCACGACGCGCTCGGCCACAGCTGGTACGACGATCAGCTCTACAACGGCTTCGACGCCGAGACCACCGTCGGCGGTCTCTCCCGGTGCGGTGCCGAACACCTCGGCGAGCAGGGAATCGTCGGACGCGCCGTCCTGCTGGACGTGGCCCGTCACCGCGGCGTGGACCGCCTCGACCGTGGCGACCGAATCACGCCCGCGGAACTGGACGCCTGCGCCGACGAGCAGGGCGTGTCACTGGAAGCCGGCGACATCGTCCTGGTCCGGACCGGTGCGCTGTCGCTGTTCTACGACGAGGGGCCCGAGGCGTTCTACGCGGCGTACTCGCCGCCGGAGGACCCGGACACTCTCGACGAACCGGGGCCGACCTACACCGACGAGACCGCGGCGTGGTTCGCCGACAACGACGTGGCCGTCTACGGGACGGACACGCTCACGGCCGAACAGACCCACTCCCGGGAGACGGACACGCTCATCCCGCTCCATCCGGCGCTGTTGCGGGATCTCGGCGTCGTGATCACCGAGCTGCTCGCCCTGGAGGACCTGGCCGCCGCCTGCGCCGACGACGGTCGCTACGACTGTCTGTTCGTCAGCGGACCGCTCCCCCTCGTCGGCGGCACGGGTGCGCCCGCGAACCCGGTCGTGATCCGCTGATCGTCGGTTGCCGCCCGCGAAAGGTCTTTTTTGTCTCTCGCGAGATATGTGGTGTCACACCATGGCATCGAACTGTCGCGGTTCGCCAGCCACGGGCCACGGACGGCCCACCCGGCTGCACGAACTCACACCCAGCGCGAAGCTCACCTATCTGGTCGTCGACCGGGCGGCACCACAGCGGCTCACCGTGACGCAACTACGCGAGCGGACGCGGCTCGCGGACCGGACGCTACGGCGGGCGATCGCGGACCTCGACGAGGCCGAGTTGATCGTTCGTCGCTGGCGCGTCGCGGATGGTGAGGGGCCGCGACGCGAGATCGTGCTGGCCGACGCCGAGCAATCGCGACAGGACACTGCAGGAGAATAGGCAGGCTCGCCGTCCTGATTCACTCGGCCGGCAGGTCAGCCTCGGCCTCACCGGTGAGGAGTACGTCGCCAGTTCGGGTGGTCGCCTCGAACGACGCGACGACGGTCGCACCCGGTCCGGTCCGGGTCACGTCGTCGACCTCGCCGGTGACCACGACGCTCTCGCCCGGGAACAACTGTGACTGAAACCGAGTCCGGAACCGGGTGACGGTCGCGAGACCGAACCAGTCCGCGACGGCCCGCGCCGCGTATCCGGCGGTGAGCATCCCCTGTGCGAAGACCGCGTCATGGCCCGCTTCCCTGACGTACGGTTCGTCGTAGTGGATCGGCGTGAAGTCCCCGCTCGCACCCGCGTACTTCACGAAGTCCTTCCGTTCGAGGCCCTCGACGACGAGCGGCGGGGCAGTGTCACCGACCGAGACCGTCGCTGCCGTCGCCGTGGGGCGCGGCGGTCGCTCGGTGGTCGCCTCGAACCCAGCGCCGTTCGCCGCGGGTGGGTCGTCGCCGCCGGCGTCGTCACTGCGGTCGGGTTCGTCGCTGGCGTCGTCCCCGTCGTCGATGACCCCGCCGGTCTCGATGGCCGTCGACCGGGCTGTGACGACGAGGTCGTCGTCCCGGTCGCGAAACGCCGTCTCCCTGACCGCGAAGGTCATGGTCCCGCCGCGGCGGCCGTCGCGCTGGAACACGTCGACCAGCGTCGTCTCCCCGGTGAGGACATCGCCGACGACCAGCGGGCGCTCGTACTCGTAGGCCTGCTCGCCGTGGACGGTGTAGGCCTGTCGGAAGCCGAGATCGAAGCCCAGCATCTCGTCGACGCCGTCGGGCCGGTACCGCGGGAAGTACGCCGTCCGGGTGAAGGTCAGCGGCGCGGGGAGCGCGTCGAATCCGCGGTCGGCCGCGGCGGCCTCGTCGTGATGGATGGGGTTCTCGTCCCGGAGCGCGGTCGCGAACTCCGCGACCTTGCCGGCCTCGACGCGGAGGCCATCGACGGTCCGTCGCGAGTCACCGACGCGGGCTTTCAGCTCCGAGAGCGGTCGCTCGGGCATCGTCAGCGTCCTCCCCGGCGGATCGCGGGTACAGTTCGGTGGGGTGGCCAGCGCGGTCTGGACGGCGGCTCGGCTACGGGTCCGCGGACCCCCTGCGTGTTCCGGGGCACTATCGGTCGAGGAGGTCGGCGATCTGCTGGTCGTCGGGCGTCAGGATGTACTTGCGAGTCTGTGGGTCCGAGAGCAGATACCGGGACTCGATGATGCCCATCTCGTCGAGTTGGGTCAGCGCGTATCGGATCGTCCGCTCGGCGAGGTCGGCCTCCGCCGCGAGCTCGCTGGTCGTCTGCCCGTCTGTCCGGTGCAGCGATTGCAGTACCAGTTTCGCGCTCGGGGGGAGACTCTCGATGTCCTCCGCGGACGGTCCACGCTGCTGTGGCTTGTCCACTGTGTGCGTACTCATGCCAAGCTAGGAATTGTAGCCACCGGTCAAATAGATTTCCCCGGCGGCAGCCCGGATACCGCCGTCGAAAAGTCTATTGTCGGTCCAGCGGGACTCAGTTGTATGGCAGAGCAAGCCATCGGTGTCATCGGCGCCGGAACGATGGGGAGCGGTATCGCACAGTTAGCCGCGCAGAGCGGCTACGACGTAATCATCCGGGACGTCGAGCAGGAACTCGTGGACGAGGGCCTGGACCGGATCAAGGAGAACCTGGCGGAGGCCGAAGACCGCGAGATCATCGACGACGCCGGGGCGACGTTCGCACGCGTCTCCGGGACGACGGATATCGGCGTGGTGACCGACGAGCCGACGTTCATCATCGAGGCGGTGCCCGAAGACATGGACCTGAAGAAAAACGTGTTCGAAGAACTGGACGAACACGCGGGCCCGAACACGGTGCTTGGCTCGAACACGTCGTCGTTACCGGTGACGGAGATCGCCAGCGCGGCCGACTCGCCGGAACGGGTCATCGGGACGCACTTCTTCAATCCGCCGGTGAAGATGGAACTGCTGGAACTGATCACGGGCCACCACACGAACGACGAAACCGTCGACCGCGCCGAGGAACTGGCCGAGGGACTCGGCCGGACGAGCATCCTCGTCGACGACTTCCCGGGCTTCGCCACGTCTCGTCTCGGCGTCATCCTGGGGATGGAAGCTGCACGGATGGTCGAGCAGGGCGTCGCCTCGCCCGAGGACATCGACACGGGCATGGAGAAGGGGTACAACTTCCCCATGGGACCGCTGAAACTGGGCGATTACAACGGCTGGGACGTGCGGGTGGAGATCGGCGAGTCGCTGGCCGAGGAACTCGGTCGCGACGTGTTCAAGCCGCCGACTATCGTCAAGCAGATGGTGCGAGCGGGTGACCTCGGCGTGAAGACCGGGCAGGGCTTCTACAACTGGGAGGACGAGCAATGACGACCTACCCACCCGCCGACCCCGCCGACCTCGAAACCGTCGCCGTCGACGTCGAAGACCGGGTCGCGACCGTCACCATCGACCGCCGGGAGAAGCGCAACTCGCTGACCCAGCAGGTCAAAGACGACCTCCGGGCCGGGCTCGGCCACGTCAAGGAGAACACGGACGCACGCGCGATCATCCTCACTGGTGCCGGCGACAAGTCCTTCGTCTCCGGGGCCAACATCGACGACTTCGAGGGTCGCTCGGTCCACGAGCAACGCGAGGTCCTGTCGATCCCCGCCATCTACGAGGACGTCGAGCGGTTCCCGCTGCCCGTGATCGCCGCGATCAACGGGTTCGCCCTCGGCGGCGGCTGTGAGATGGCGATGGCTTGCGACGTGCGGGTGTCCGCCGAGAGCGCGAAGTTCGGCCAGCCCGAGATCAACCTCGGCATCATTCCCGGCGGGGGCGGCACGCAGCGCCTCCGCCGACTCGTCGGCGAGGGAATGACGATGGATCTCGTCCTCACCGGCCGCGTCATCGGTGCCGAGGAAGCCGACGAGATCGGCCTCGTCGACCACGTCGTCCCCGACGACGACCTCTACGAGAAAGCCGAGGACCTGGCGGGACAGATGGCCGAGAAAAGCCCCATCGCGCTCCAGTACGCCAAGGAAGCCGTGCTGGCGTCGAGTCGTCAGGGACTCGACGAGGGACGGCGGACCGAGGTCGAACTCATCAGCGCCCTCTTCGACACCGACGATCAGACCGAGGGCGTCCGTGCGTTCCTCGAAGACCGCGACCCCGAGTTCACCGGACAGTAGCCGGCCCATCCGTTCCCACACGCTTTCTCCCCTGCATTTCCGACCGGTTCGTCACACCCCCTTCGGCCCACGGCCGGTCCGTCGGATCAAGAAAACCATCATGGTTTTTTGTTATATTTTGCGCAAAAGTTGCCAGAGCAAAACGCTCGACTCTGGAAATAACACTCTGAGTTCGTTATTTCCAGCCGTGGCTGGGGGCCGAACTTTGATTTGCGAAAAACTCTTTGCGGGTTTCTCGGCCGAATTTCGGGGAGAAACTGGATGGCGGGGTGGCTCGGGTCCGAACCATCGGTGAAAACGAGGGAGTTGCGTGGGTCGGCGGTCGATCGACGGTCGACTGCCTGGTTCGCGGCCGGGTTACTCGTACAGGGAGTTGCTGATGACGATGCGGTTGACCTCGTTGGTTCCCTCGTAGATCTGCATCCCTTTGGCGACACGCATGTAGCGCTCGACGGGGTAGTCTTTCGAGTACCCGCGGGAGCCGTGGATCTGGACGGCCTCGACACCGGCGTCCATCGCCACGTCGGTCGCCTTGGTCTTCGCCATGGCGGCCTCCTTGGTGACTCGCTCGCCGCGGTCGCGCTCGTTGGCGGCGTGGAGCGTCAGCATGCGGGCCGACTCGACTTCCATCGCCATGTCGGCGACCTTGAACGAGACGCCCTGGTTCTCCCGGATGGGCTCGCCGAACTGCTCGCGCTCGTCGGCGAAGTCACGGCTCGCCTCGAAGGCGGCCTGCGCGACGCCGACGCCCTGTGCGGCCGTGCCGATCCGGCCGATGTCTAGCCCTTCCATGATGTACCGAAAGCCCTTGCCCTCCTCGCCGATCAGGTTGTCCGCCGGCACTCTGAGCCCGTCGTACTCGATCTCGCTCTCGACGGCGGCCTCGCCCTCCATGCAGGGGATGTCCCGGACGACCTCGAACCCGTCACGCTCGGTGGGGTTCGGGATTCCGATGAGGCTGATGTCGTCGTGAGTCCCGGTATCGCCGGTCCGGGCGGCCACGACGACGAGGTCCGCGACGGCTCCGTTCGTGGTCCACACCTTGTGGCCGTCGATGACGTACTCGTCGCCGTCCCGCTCGGCGGTCGTCTCCATCGCCGCGGCGTCGCTGCCGGCCTCGGGTTCGGTCATCGACAGCGCGCCGACGATCGCTCCCGTCGCCAGCCCGCGGAGCCACTCGTCTTTCTGCCACTCGTCGCCGAACTCGGCGATGGGGTAGCCGACGAGACAGCTCGCGCCCGAGACGGTGCCGGCGAGTAGTTTCCAGCACCGGGCCAGTTCTTCGACCGTGATCGCGAAGGAGCGGTAGTCCCTGCCGGCACCGCCGTACTCCTCGGGGTAGGGGACGCCGTGGAAGCCGGCTTCGCCGACGGCTTCGACGATTTCGCGGGGGAATTCGCCGCTGCGCTCGTACTCCTCGACGTGGGGGGCGACTTCCGACTCGCAGAATTCCCGGACCGCGTCGCGTTGCGCTCTGTGCCGATCTTCGAGCTTGAAGTGTGTCATCATGGTTGGCTGTCGAGCCTCGTCCGTACCAGCGGTGCGAGTACCATAATACCTGCCCATACCGCAGCGACAAGGACTATTAGGTGAGAGATAGAAGTCGATTCGTATGTCACACCCGACTGTGAGGGACCTCCTCTCACAGGCTGCTGCAAGTCGGCCCGAGCAGGTCGGGCTCGTCGACCCGGCAGCCGACGAAACACTGCGGTTCCGAGAGTGGGACGAGCGCGTCACACGGACGGCCAACGGGCTGTTAGACGCCGGGTTCGAGCCCGGCGACCACGTCTCGGTGATGGTGAAAGACTCCGTCGAACTACTGGTGTTGCTCTTCGGTGGCCTCGAGATCGGGCTCGTCGTCACGCCGGTCAGCTACCGCGCGCCGCCGGGCCGGCTCTCCTACGTCCTCGAACACTCCGAGGCAGACGGCATCGCCGTCGACGAGGCCTGTATCGAGACCGTCCGGGAACTGGACGCCGAGTCGCTCCCGGACAGCCGAATCGGCGTGGGTGACGTCGACCTCCCCGACGAAATCCCCTACGAGTCCGTCACCGACGGCTCCGATCGGCCGCCGGGGATCAGCGTCGCCGAGGACGACCGCGCGCTGCTGTTGTACACCTCCGGTACGACGGGCGATCCGAAAGGGGTCACGCACAGCCACCGCAACGTGGTCGAGGCGAATCTGATGTCGGTCCCGTACAACCGCCTCCGGCCGGGCGACACGAGCGTCGCGCTGGGGCCGCTGTACCACGTCGGCCCACTGCTGGCGAACTTCATGCCGGCACTACAGGTCGGTGCGACGAACCTGATCCAGCGGGACTTCGACCCGACGGTGACGCTCGACTACATCGAGAACGAGGGCGTGACCGCCCTGTGGGGCGTCCCGACACACTTCAACGAGGTACTCGACGAGGGCACCATCGCGGAACGGGACACCGAGGACGTGCGGATGATCCAGTACTCGGGCTCGGCGATGCCCGAGGAAGTGGTCAGGCGCTGTCGCGAGCAGTTCCCCGACGTGGACTTCGTCAACGCCTACGGCACCACCGAGATCATCTTCGGCGCGTTCCTCTATCCGGAGGACCACGACGACCACCTCGGCAGCATCGGACACGCGGTCCCGAAAGCGCGGGTCCGCCTCGTCGACCCCGACGACCCGATGCCCGGAAACACGGTCGAACGCGGCCAAGAGGGCGAGATACTCGTCGAGACGCCGACCTGCATGACCGGCTACTGGAAAGCCCCCGAGAAGACCGACGAGGCCATCGTCGACGGCTGGTACCGGACCGGCGACCTCGGCCGCCGCGACGAGGACGGCTTCCTCTACTTCGTCGACCGGAAGGACAACATGATCATCAGCGGCGGCGAGAACATCTACCCCGCCGAGGTCGAAAACGTCCTCCACGACCACCCGGACGTTCGCACCGCGGCCGTGATCGGCGCACCCGACTCCGAGTGGGGCCAGGTCGTCACCGCCTTCGTCGTCCCGGGGACCGACGACCTCTCGGGCGAGGACCTCGACGAGTACTTCAAGGCGTCGGCCAGCATCGAGGACTTCAAGCGACCGCGCCGGTACGAGATCCGGTCGTCGCTGCCACAGACCAACAGCGGGAAGATATCGAGACAGGACCTCCGCAAGGCGGTCAAGGAGACCAATTCATGAGTTCAGACACGACGTTCGACTATCCGCGCACAGGTATCGTACTGCCGGAGTACGCCGACCGGTCGGGAGACTGGTTGGTCGACTACGCCGAAGACGCCGCCGCGAGCGGGTTCGACTCCGTGTGGGTCGGCGAAGGGTGGGGGTACAACCCCTTCTCTCTGCTGGCCCGGATCGCCGAGCGAACGGACTGCGCGCTGGGCACCTGCATCGCCAACGCCTTCGCACGCAGTCCGGCCGCCCTCGCGGCGAACGCGCTCACGATCAACGAGGCCACCGATGGCCGGTTCCTGCTCGGCCTCGGGTCGAGTACGCCGCAGGTCGTCGAGGGCTACCACGGCCAGTCGTTCGAGCGACCACTGCGACGCATCCGTGAGACGATCGAGATCCTCGACCTCGCGCTGTCCGGCGACCGGATCGACTACGACGGCGAAATCTTCGAACTCGGTGGGTTCGCGCTCAACCACGCCGACGGTCAGTCGGTCCCGGTTCTGAACGCGGCCCTCGGGACGACCAACATCGCGATGTCCATCGACTTCGCCGACGGCCTGCTCCCGCACCTGATGCCGCTGCCGGCCGTCGAGGACGCCATCGAGGAGGCGCGCGAACGGGCCAATCGGGACCGTGACCTCCACGTCTCGCCGTCGATCCCGACGGCGGTCAGCGACGATCCCGAAGAGGCCCGGGAAGTCCTCTCGCGACACGTCGCCTACTACGTGGGGTCGACGGACTTCTACAACGGCGTCGTCGCTGACCACGGCTACCCCGAGGAGGCCGAAGCGATCCAGGCGGCCTGGGAGGACGGCGACAAAGCCGCCGCGGCCGAAGCGGTCACGGCCGACCTCCAGGATGCCCTGGGTATCGCCGGCACGCCCGAACACGCCCGGGAACGCGTCACCGAGTTGCTCGACGGCGTCGTCGACACGGCACTCATCTCGTTCCCCCAGGGCGCGACCGACGAGATGTTCGCGGCGACGCTCGACGCGCTGCCGCCCGAACCGAACTGAGCGCCATGGACACGACACACCACTGCCACCGATGAAACAGGGCTACGACACCGACACGATCACCCGAACCGACGGAATCGTCCACCACGACCCGGACGCCTTCGACCTCGAACGGACCGACCACGACGGCTGTCTCGCCTACCCCGACCGACCGGAGAGCGTGACGGCGCTGTTCGACGCGGCGGTCGACCGCGCGCCCGACACCGACGCGTTCGTCTACCCCGAGTACGACCGAACGGACACCTACGCAGAGATAGCCGACCGGGTCGACAGACTGGCCGCGGGGCTGGCCGCTGCCGGCGTGGCACCGGGTGACATCGTGAGCATGCTGCTCACGAACCGCCCCGCCTTCGTCGAGACGTACTTCGCCTGTATTCGCCTCGGTGCCGTCGCCGCGCCGATCAACACGCGCGTCTCCGGTCGGGAGCTGTCGCCGTTGCTCGAGGACGCCGATCCGAGCGTGCTGATCACCGAACCGGACCTGACCGCGGTCGTCGCGGACGCGGACTACGACCTCGATCCGGAATCGTACTACGTGGTCGGCGACGGGAGCGAGGGTCGCTCGTACGAGGGGCTTTTCGAGTCCGATGTGACCCCGCCGGCCGCCGACCGCGGGGAACACGACCCCGCTACCATCCTCTACACTTCCGGGACGACCGGCCAGCCGAAGGGCTGTGTCGTCTCGGCGTTCAACCTCGTCAACGGCGCGATCAACTACCGGCGATCCTTCGACACCGACGAGGGACTTCGGGTGCTGGTGAACGTGCCGCTGTTCCACGGTGCGGGACTCGTCTCGAACCTATTGCACGCCCTCGCCAACGCCGGGACGACCGTCGTCTACGACGGCACCGGGCCAAACGAGTTCCTCTCGGCCGTCGAGACACACGGGACCGAGTTCACGCTGACGGTGCCGACGACGTACGTCCTGGCGATGGAGCAGGGCGACCCCGAGCAGTACGACCTCTCGTCGCTGGAAACCGCTGCCTACGGCGGCGCACCGATGCCCGAGGAGAACGTGCGCCGACTCCGCGAGGTGTTCCCGGAGGCCGCGCTCAGCGACGCGTACGGGACGACGGAGACGACCGCGGGGCTGGTGACGATGTGCCCGGACGCGTACACCGACGACTACGCCGAGACGATCGGGCTCCCGGCACCCCCGATCGAACTCGCCGTGGTCGACGACGACCGCGACCCGCTCGGCCCGGGCGAGGTCGGGGAACTGGCGATCAGAGGTCCCATCGTCGTCGACGAGTACCGGAACAGACCGGCGGCGACCGCCGAGGCGTTCGCGGACGGCTGGCACTACACGGGCGACCTGGCGACCATCGACGAGGACGGGTTCGTGTCGCTCAAGGGGCGGAGCCGGGACAAGATCGTCCGTGGCGGCGAGAACGTCTACGTGCTCGACGTCGAGGAGGCGCTGACCAGCCACCGCAAAGTCCTCGAAGTGTCCGTTACCGGGTTCCCCGACGCGATACTCGGCGAGCGCGTCCTCGCCGCGGCCGTTCCAAAGCCCGGCGAGCGGCTCACGGAGGACGAACTCCGCGATCACGCACGCGAGCGCCTCGCGGACTACAAGATTCCCGAAGTGATCCGAATACTCGACGAGCTACCAAAGAACCCGGGCGGAAAGGTACTGAAAAGTGAACTGGTCCCCGAACCGTTACAGCACGGCATCCAGGCGGGCGGCGAGTAACGCCGCCTAGTCGACTTCGACGGCACCGACCGAGAGGTACTTCCCGATCACGTCGTCGCTCTCCTGGAGGGTTTCGATGTCGCCGCGCCAGGCCACGTCACCCTTGCTGAGGATGTAGGCACGTTCGGCCAGGTCGAACGCGAACTCGGTGTTTTGCTCGGTCAGGAGGACGGTGATCCCGGTGTCGAGCACGTCCGAGAGCAACGACTTCAGGTCCGCGACGATGTTCGGGGCCAGGCCTTCGCTCGGCTCGTCGAGCAGGAGCAGGTCTGGGTCGGTCACCAGCGCACGTGCGATGGTGAGCATCTGCTGTTGGCCGCCGCTGAGCTGGCCGCCGAGCTGATCCTGGTGCTCCCGGAGCGCCGGGAACACGTCGTAGACACGATCCTTGCTCCACTCGCCGTCGTCGTCCATCACCACATCGATGTTGTCGCCGACGGTAAGTTCGGGGAACACGCGCCGTTCTTCGGGCACGATCCCGATGCCGCGGCGAGCGATCTGATAGGGTTCCAGTCCGTCGATGGGTTCGCCTTTGAACGTGATTTCACCCTCGCGCGGGGGTGTCATCCCGAGGATGCTCCGGAGCGTCGTCGTCTTCCCGGCCCCGTTACGCCCGAGCAGGGCGACGCTCTCGCCCGATTCGATGTCCAGGGAGACGCCGTGGAGCACGTGGCTTTGCCCGTAGTACGTGTGGATGTCGTCGACGGTGAGAATGCTCATGCTTCACCTCCGAGGTAGGCGCTCTGGACGCGCTCGTTCTGTCGGATCTCCTCGGGCGTGCCGTCGGCGATGACCGCGCCGCGGTCGAGTACGAGGATGCGTGAGGCGATCGAGAAGATGATCTCGATGTCGTGTTCGGTCATAAAGAACGACTGCTCGGTCTCGGCGTCGAGGTTCTGGACGAGGTCGACCATTCGCTCGGTCTCGGTGGGATTCATGCCGGCCGTGGGTTCGTCCAGCAAGACGAGGTTCGGATCGGTCGCTAGCGAGACGCCGATCTCGACGCGGCGTTTATCGCCGTATGACAGCGCCGAACACTCCGTGTCCTCGATATCGCCCAGGCCGACGAGATCGAGCACGCGGTCGGTCTCGGACTCGATCTCCTCGGTCGTCGAACCCAGCAGGTTCCAGCGCTGTTTGGATCGGGCGATGATCGGCGCGCGAATGTTCCGGCGGACGCTCAGCCCCTCGAAGACGTTCGTCACTTGGTAGGAACGGCCCAGGCCGCGGTGGACCCGCTCGTGGGGTTCGAGGTCGGTCACGTCCTCACCCATGAACCGGACCGACCCGCTGGTCGGCGATAGCACACCGGTCATGAGGTTGTAGATGGTGGTCTTCCCGGCCCCGTTCGGGCCGATGAGCGCCGTCAGATCGTCCTCGTGTATCGACCGGGTCACGTCGTCGACCGCGGTCAATTCCCCGAAGCGTTTCGTCAGACCGTCGAGTTCCAGCAGGGGGTCACTCATGCGTGTCCTCCTTGCCAGTCGGTTCGTCGCCGACCAGACCGCTCAGGTAGTCGCGAACGTCCACGATACCGCCGCTGTCGCCCCGCAGAATCCCGACGAGACCATCGGGGAAAAAGAGGACGATGGGGACGATCAAGAGGCCCAGCCCGAACTGCCAGTACTCGGTGATGTTCGAGAGAAACTGTTCGAGACCGACGAACATCACTGCGCCGATAATCGGGCCGACGAAGGCGCTCGGCCCGCCCAGCAGCGTCATCATGACGGGTTCGGCGCTCATCGACCAGTGGAGCGTGTGTGGCGTCACGATGAACGTCCGGACGGCGAAGAGCGTCCCGGCGAGCCCGGCGAAGGTGCCGGCGATGACGAACGCCGACAGCTGGTAGCGTTTGACCGGGACGCCGATCATGGTGGCTCGTTCGGGGTTCTCCCGAATCGAGAGGAGTAACTCGCCGTACGGCGAGTTGATGAGCCGCCAGATGAACACGATCGAGACGACCAGTATCGCGAGTGTCAGGTAGTAGAACGTCCCAGTGTCGATCAGGTTCAGCGTCAGCCCGCCGAGCTCGATCGGTTCGGCGAGGACGGTGATTCCGTCCGAGCCACCGGTAAAGTCGTTCCAGGTGTAGATCGTCTCGTACAGCATCATGCTGAGTGCGAGCGTGAGGATAGCGAAGTAGATGTCCCCACGCTGGACACAGAGATATCCCAGGACCAGGGCCACGAGCGCCGCGACGACGACCGCGAGCAAGAGCGCCGGGAAGAACGACTCGAAGGCCGACGGCAGAAACCCGAGCTGTCCGTCGAGCGCCAGCGCGAGCGTGTACGCGCCGGTCCCGAAGTACGCGGCGTGCCCGAACGACAGCATGCCGGTGTAGCCAAACAGCAGGTTGAAACTCATCGCGAACAGCGCCAGGACCATCGCCGAGATGACCAGCCCGAGGTGGAACGTCGAGAGGATTCCGGTGAACGGGAGCACGAGCATGGCGAGAACGGCCCCCAGCGAGAGGACAGCAGTTCTCGAGTCGCGAAGTCGGTCGACCGCGGTCATGCGGCCACCTCCTTCCCGAACAGTCCCGCTGGTCTGGTCAACAGGACCACCGCGACCAGCAGGAACGGGATCACCGGCTGGAGCGACGGCAGGTACAGGAACGCCAGCGAGTTGACGACGCCGATGAGCAGCGCACCGGCGAACGCGCCGCCGAAGGAGCCGAGACCGCCGATGACGACGATGATGAACGACTCGATGATGATGCTCTCACCCATCGTCGGTTGGATCGACTGGTACGGTGCTGCCAGTGCGCCGCCCAGGCCCGCCAGCAAACTCCCGAGCAGGAAGGTTCCGGTGAACACGAGCGGGACGTTCACGCCCAGGGCGTTGGCCATGCCCCGATCCTGGGAAGACGCGCGGACGATCTTGCCGACGCGCGTCCGCTCGAACACGAGCCACATCGTCAGCGCGGCGAGCGCACCGACGATGATCAGGAAGACGTTGTAGAACGGGTACCCACTCCCGAGCAGGTTGATCTGGAAGTCGATCAGTCCCGGGGGACTCACCGACCGGAAGTCGGTGCCCCAGAGAATACGCGCGCCGTTGTCGATGACGAGGACGAGCCCGAAGGTCAGCAGGAGCTGGAACTCGTGGTCCTGATCGTACACCGGTCGGATGATGAACCGCTCCATCACGACGCCGACGAGCGCCACCAGCAATGGCGCAACCACGAGTGCCAGCCAGAAGCTCCCGGGGAGACTGGCGAGCAGTCCGCCGTCGCTGACCAGGAAGTACGTGAAGTACGCACCCAGCATGTACAGCGACCCGTGCGCGAAGTTCAACACGTCGAGGACGCCGAAGATGAGCGTCAGACCGACCGCTGCCAGGAACAGCAACATCCCGTTCGCGATGCCACTGACGATCGCTAATGCGATACTGTCGAGGGTTACCATGGTGTCTGTCTCTGTTTCATACTGAAATAGCTCGTTGGTGCCGGTAGCGCGTCCGTCGCCGGCGCTAGAGGTCGCAGTCAGGCTCGGGCGTCACGCTCGCGCCGTCGACGGGTAGCATCTCGGTGAACCCGTAGAAGTCGAGGTCGTCGACCGGACCGACCCGCCCCGTCCAGATGTTGTCGTCGATGGCCTGGTGGTCGGCAGCCCGCATGGTCTTGGTCCCCTCGGGAGCCTGCCACTCCAGACCCTCCAGGCCGCTGATTAGGTCGTCGGTGCTGGTGCCCCCGCTCGCGTTCGCGGCTTCGAGGACGCCGTAGACGCCGGCGTAGGTCTCCTGACCGACGTTGACCGGAATCTCGTCGTACTCGCTCTGCCAGGCGTCGACGAACTGCTGGTTGTTCTCGGTGTCGGGGTACTGGAAGAAGTACCGGTCGACGGCGATCATCTCCTGCATGTCCGAGCCGAGGCTCCGCGACACGTCGGTGATCGCACCACTGCCGGCGACGAAGTCCGGGATCTGCTCGAAGAAGTCGAACCCGTTGGCCTGCTGGATGAAGGTGATGAGGTCACCCGCCCACATCGAGGTGTAGACGATGTCGGGGTCGGCGTTGAGCGTCTCCTGAATCTCGTTCTGGTAGTCGCCCTGCCCGAACGAGGGGAACGTCTCGTTGACGACCTCGGCCCCCAGGTTCTCCATCTCGCGCTGGTAGACCTCCCAGGTCTGCTGCCCGAACGTGTAGTCGGGGAGGATGCCGGCGATGCGGGTCCCATCGGTCATCTCGTCTGTCGTCTGGGCCAGCGCGGTCGTGAGCTGGTCGAGGTTCGACGCCGTCCGGAAGGTGACGCGGTTGCAGCCGCTCGTCGTGATGTCCGGCGTCTGTGCGATGGTCGTCACCATCAGCGTGTCCTGCGTGTTGGCGAACTCCGAGACGGCCTTGGCGACCGAACTGCTACCGAATCCCATCAGCACGTCGATGTTCTCCTGCTGGACCAGTTCCCGCGCCTTCGTGACGCCCGTCTCGGGCGAACTCTCCGTGTCGGCGTGGGTGACGTCGATCTCGATGTCGCTGTCGGAGTTGTTGATCTGTTTCGCGGCGAGGTCGGCCCCGTCACGGGACGGGTTTCCGATCGTCGCGAACGGCCCCGAGAGCGCGGCCAGGTGCCCGACACTGATCGTGCCCGAACCACCGTTGCCCTGATTGCCGGCACATCCTGCGAGGCTGGTCATCGCACCGACACCGATAGCACCGGCTCCCTTCAGAACGTCTCTCCGTCTATGGGATGACATGCTATCCCGTATGTTCATGGACGATTTAAAATTATGTACTATGGCAACTGCCGGCGATAGAGAGGTTCTTCCCTGATATTTCGATCCTCCATCTCGATTTCGGGAGCGCAAAAGCCTCACCAGCTGGCCGAAAACAGCCGTTTCCCGCCCGTCTCGGCCGTCAGAACGCGTCGACGACGCCGTCGCCGAACCGCTCGACCTGCTCGATCTGCTCGTCGATGTCGGTCGTGTAGAAGTCGATGACGACGCGCGTGGTCCCGGCGTCGGCGTACGCCTCGATGTCTTCGACGATCTTCTCGGGTTCGCCGACGAGTGGCTTCTCGGGGTCGCGCTCGGTGTCGTCGCCGACCTCGGTGGCCCGGATGACGGCCACCTCGGGGTCGCCCTCGCGCTCGAAGTCGGTCCAGGCGTTCATGAGTCGCTCCCGGCCCGCCGCGATGGCGTCGGGGCGGTCCCAGAAGATCGTCCAGCCGTCGCCGAACTGTGCGGTCCGCCGGAACGCCGCCCCTGACTTCCCGCCCAGCCAGATCGTCGGCCCGTCGTCGTCGGGCGTCGGGTGGAAGCCGGTCTCCTGGAAGGAGTGGTGCGGGCCGTCGAAGGAGATCTGCCCCTCCTCGCAGGCCCGTGTGAACATCTCGAGGAACTCGTCGGTCCGGCTGCCCCGCTCCTCGAAGGGCACGTCGAGAACCTCGAACTCCGTCTCCATCCAGCCGGGGGCGACGCCGAAGTCGAACCGGCCGTCCGAGAGCGCTTCGACGGTGAGGGCGTTCCGCGCCAGCACCACCGGGTGCCGGTAGGGCACGATGCAGGTGTTCGTCCCGAGATCGACCGAGTCGGTGACCGCCGCCAGGTGTGAGAGGACGCCGAATACGTCGTAGGTGTCCTGCGAGACGTGGAACGGTGATTCGCCGCTGGGCGAGAAGGGGTATTCGTCGGGAATCTCGGCCGGGAGCGAGACGTGGTCGCCGGCCCACACCGAGTCGAACCCCGCGCCCTCGGCGGCCGTAGCGACGCGGCGGAACGCCTCGGGCGAGGCGTGGTCGCCGAACGTCGACAGCATGACGCCGAAGTCCATCTCAGAGCTCATCGAAGAGCACCTTCCCGATGGTGTTGCGCTGGATCTCGCTGGTCCCCTCGTAGATCGTGCCGGCCTTCACGTCGCGGTAGAAGTGTTCGACCTCCTCGTCGGTGCCGTAGCCGGCCCCGCCGAAGATCTGGACCGCTTCCTCGGCCACCTCGCAGGCGATCTCGGTGGCGTAGAGCTTGGCGATGCTGGCCTGCTCGATCAGGCTCTCCTCGACTTCGCCGCCGGCCTCGGCCTCGTCGATGGCCCTGGCGGCGCGATACACCTGTGAATTGGCCACTTCGATCTGTTTACGCATGTCCGCCAGTTTCCAGCGCATCCCCTGGTAGTCGCCGATACGCTGGCCGCCCTGTTCGCGGTCCTTGGCCCTGGCGAGCGCGCGGTCGAAGGCTCCCTCGGCCATCCCGAGGTGGGCGGCGGCGATGTCGACCCGGCCGTGTTCGAGCCAGTCCAGCGCCTGGTAGAACCCCTTTCCCTCCTCCTCGCCGAGCAGGTTCGCCTGGGGGACTCGCACGTCGTCGTAGGTCAGCCGGGCGTGTTCGGCGGCGTCGAGCCCGAGTTTCTCCCGTTCCTCGGCCTCGTACCCGTCGGCGTCCGTGGGGACGACGATGAGGCTCAGCCCGCGGTGGGGTTTGTCGGGGTCGGGGTCCGTGCGACAGAGCGTCGCCACCCAGTCGCCGCTGACGCCGTTGGCGATCCAGTCTTTCTCCCCGTTGATGACGTACTCGTCGCCGTCCTTCTCGGCGGTCGTCGTCGTCTCGGCCAGGGCCGACCCGGAGTCGGGTTCGGTCAGGCCGATGGCCGTCGTCATCTCGCCGCGGGTGACCGGTTCGAGCCAGCGCTCCTTCTGCCCGGGCGTGCCCAGCGAGGACATCGCGTGACAGCCCGTCATCGACCCGTGGAGGGCGATCCCGACCGAGGAGTCCGCGCGGCAGAACTCCTGGGCGACGAGCGACTGCTCGACCAGCGAGGCGTCCTGCCCGCCGTATTCCGCCTCGAAGGGCAGGCCGATGAGTCCCTCCTGGGCCGCCTTCTCGTAGATGTCCCAGGGCCACTCCCCGGACTCGACGTACTCCATCGCGTCGGGTTGGATGTGCTCGGTACCGAACTCGCGCGTTCGGTCACGCAGGGCCCGCTCCTCGTCGGTCAGATTGACCGTCATACCACAGACTGCGGCGGTGCGAAAATAAAAGTTCGTACCACGGCAGTAGCGGCTCCGCACCACCGCGCCCGTCCGACGACGTGGCCGAACCGTCCAGTTCGGAGAGAGATGTGACAGCGGCGGATTTCCGACCGGGGAAGGTTTACGGTTACGTACTCGCTATCCCGAGTATGCTCTCGCTCTCCGCAGAACAGGAGATGCTGGTGTCGTCACTCGTCGACCTCGCGGAATCGGAGTTCGAAGCCGACGCCTTCGAGTGGCAGGAAGCGCCGTGGCCGAACATCGAATTGCTCGCCGACCGTGGGTTCCTCGGGGTCAACATCGCCGAGGAGTACGGTGGCGGCGGCATGGGTGAACTCGAAGCCATGTTGACCATCGAGGCAGTCGGGAAAGTCTGTCCCGACACGGCGGAGTTCCTCTACAATCAGCAGATGGTCGCCCCACGGGCCATCGAGATGTTCGGAACCGACGAGGCCAAAGAACGCTACCTCCCGCCGGTGACAGCGGGCGAGGACGCCGTCGTGATCGCCATCTCCGAACCCGAATCCGGCTCGGACGCGAGCTCGATGCGGACCGAAGTCACTGAACAGGACGGCGATCTCGTGTTGAACGGCGAGAAAATCTGGGTCAGTCACGTCAAGTCGTCCAGCGCCGCCTTGGTCTGGACGAAGTTCCCGGAGGGACTCGGTTCGGTCGTGATCGAGTTCGACTGGGACGGCGTCGAGATCGAACAGCACTACACCAACATGGCCGACCACGAACAGACCCACTTCCGGATGGAAGACGTGGTCGTTCCCGAGGAGAACGTCGTGACCCGCGGCGAAGAGGGGTTCAAACAGCAGCTCAAGGCGCTCAACTGGGAGCGACTGGGCAGCGCGACCGTCGCGAACGCCTGGAGCCGGAACGCGCTCTCGAAGGCTATCGACTACGCACAGCAGCGCGAGCAGTTCGGCCAGCCCATCGGCGACTTCCAGGGCATCGAGTGGAAACTCGCCGACATGGCGAAACGGCTGGAGTCGGCGCGGGCGCTGACCTACCGTGCAGCGGTCAACGCCGAACAGCAGGGGCGTATTCCCGACCGGCTGGACGCGTCGCTGGCGAAACTGCTCGCCTCCGAGACCGTCGAGCACGTCACCAGCGAGTCGCTGCAGGTGTTCGGCGCGAACGGCTACCAGCAGGGCCACCCGCTGGAAAATCTCTACAAACGCGCCCGTGGTCGGCGGCTGGCGGCTGGCACCGACGAGATCCAGAAGAACCAGATCGCGGCCGAACTGAAGAAAAACGGGATTCCGGACCTGGTCTGACGGTCCGGATCCGCAGCCGTTCTAGCTGTAGTCGCGGTCGTACTCCGGGTCGCGGTTCTCGTTGAACGCCGCGACAGCCTCGTGGTGTTCCGGGTCGTTGACGCAGTCCCACTGGTACTCGATGGCTCGCTCGCAGTAGTCCTCGAATCCCTGTTCGGAGTCGACCAGGTCGTTCGTCCGCTGGACGGCGGTTGCGGGCAGGCCGAGCAACTCCTCGGCCAGGTCGTGGGCGGCCGCGAGCGGGTCCTCGGCCTCCTCGACGGCGAGCCCGAGGTCCACGGCGTCGTCCGGTTCGATGTCGCGGCCGGTGAGCAGGTACTGTTTGGCGGCGGACTCACCGATCAGCCGGGGGAGCAGCCACCCGCCGCCGTCGCCGGGGATCAGGCCGACGCGGACGAACCCCTCGCGGAAGAAGGCGTCGGGGCCGACCACGCGCATGTCACAGGCCAGCCCGAAGTCACAGCCGGCGCCGACGGCGGGGCCGGCGACGGCCGCGATGGATGGTTTCGAGGCCGCCCGGAGCTGGCGGACGACGTTCTGGACGCCCCAGAGGTAGCCCGCGTAATCCTCCTTGGCCTGTTCGTCCCAGGCGGGCATCTCGGTGGTGTCGGCCCCGGCACAGAACGCCCCGTCGGCACCGGTGAGCACGATGGTGTAGACGCCGTCGTCCTCGCGGGCGTCCCGAATCGCGGCGTTCAACTCCAGAATGGTCTGCTCACGGAAGGCATTGAGCACGTCCGGACGGTCGATGGTGATGGTCGCGATACCCTCGCTCGCCTCGTACTGCACGTCTTCGTACATCTCTTCTCGGACAAGGGCGCGCCATTACTTGAGTGTAGGTACCGCCGCAAGGGCCCGAGACGGCGGTCCCGGGCCGAACCGTCTCAGTCCCGTTCCGTCGAGACGACGGTGACGTTACTGACCGCGAGCGACCCGGCGAGGTTGTGCTGGAGGCCGGTCGTCGCGTCCGGGACCTGTCGCTCGCCGACCTCGTTCCGGAGTTGCCAGACGAGTTCGCAGATCTGTGCGACGCCGGTCGCGCCGATGGGGTGACCCTTCGCTTTGAGACCGCCCGACGGGTTGACCGGGAGGTCACCGTCCAGCCGGGTCGCGCCGCTCGCGACGAACTCGCCGCCCTCGCCTTTCTCACAGAAGCCCAGGTCCTCCATGTTGAGCAGTTCCGTGAAGGTGAAACAGTCGTGCTGTTCGACCACGTCCACGTCGTCGGGGCCGAGCCCGGCCATCTCGTAGGCCTGGCTCGCGGCCTCGATGGTCGGCTCGGCTTCGAGGTAGTCGTCCCGTTTGGTCATGTCGTAGGGCACCGTGCTGTTGCCGGTCCCGCGGACCCAGACGGGGTCGTCGGTGTAGGAGTCGGCCACGTCCTCGCTCGCCAGGACGAGACAGGCGGCCCCGTCGGTCTGTGGGGAACAGTCGTACAGCCCGAAGGGGTAGGAGACGCGCGGCGCGTCGAGGACGGACTCGGCGTCGACCTCGAAGTCGAAGTGTGAGTACTCGCACTTGGTCCCGTTCGCGTGGTTCTTGACGGCCACCTCGGCCATCTGTTCGCGAGTGGTGCCGTACTCCTGCATGTGCCGCTGGGCGTACATGGCGAAGAAGGCCGGCGCGGTCATCCCGCGGGTCGTCGGCCGGTTCGTCACCGTCTTCATGAACTCGTCGGTGGGCTTGTCCCGCATCTTCTCGGCCCCGACGACGACGGCCACGTCGGCCTGGCCGGCCTGGACCGCGGCGGCGGCGTTGCGCACTGCGTCGCTGCCGGTCGCGCAGGCGTTCTCGACGCGCGTGATGGGGATGCCCTTGAGGCCGGTCGCCCCGCTCAGGCGCGCCCCCGAGACGATCTCGGCGTCGTTCGAGAGGGTCCCGTAGGCGGTCCCGAGCCAGGCGGCGTCGACGTCGGAATCGTCGATGCCGTGGTCGACGTGGGACTTTGCCTCCTTGTAGGCCCGGCCGATCATGTCGTAGTAGCCCAGTTCGAACCGCTCGCCGAAGGGGATCATCCCCGCTCCGACGACGGCCACGTCGTCGCTCATGCCGACGACCCTCCGTCGAGGCGGAACTTCGGTTCGTAGAGGACCTGTCCGTCCTGCCGGTCGAACCGTTTCAGTTCGATGGTCACGGTGTCACCGATCGCCACCGAATGGGGTTCGTCGGCCTCCGTGAACATCCCGAGGACCTTCCCGCCCTCCGGCGTCTCGACGATGGCGATGGGGAGAGGTGTGTCGAACGTCTCCGGGAGGGCGTGCTGGACGACGTAGGTCTGCACCTCGCCCCGCGGCGAGAGGGTCACGTCCTCGAAGGCGTCTCCCCCGCAGTGGTAACACAGTTCGGCCGTCGGATCGTTCATCCGACCGCAGTCGGTACACTCGGCCCGGTCGAGGCCGAACTTCGCTGCCCGGTCGCGGAACTCCCGCATGGTGGTGTGCATCTGTTATCACTCCAGTTGATCGACGTGGTCGAGGTAGTCGACGTAGTCGAGGTCGGTCGATTCGTCGGCGACTGACGCCGCCGCGGGCGGTTCGGACACCTCGTAGGCCAGCGCGTCGGCCGTCCCGACGCCGTAGCCCGCGACGACGAGGCGGTCCCCTGCGGTGAGGTCGGCCAGTGCCAGCGACCCCAGCGCACTCGCCGCACGGAGGTTGCCGTACTCGCGACCGAACGCCGGCGTCGCCAGCACGTCGTCGCCGACGCCGACGGCACCGGCCAGCCGACCGGCGAACTTGCCGTTGGGGTGGGTCGCCACGAGCGCGTCGAGCGATTCGGCCGACCAGTCGGCGGCGTCGAGTGCCCGCTCGATAGCCTGCTGGCTCGTCTCGACGTACCCGATATTTCGCGCGAAGCGGTCGTCGGCGGTCGACAGCGTGTCGCTATCTGGGGCCTGCCACTCGTCGAGTAACGGGCGCGCACAGGTACCCGCGGCCACCCGCTCGAGGCCCTCGCCGTCGCTCTCGACGAGAGCGGCGCTGGCCCCCGCTCCAGCGACTTTCTCCCAGTCGCTTCGCGGTGCGGGGGACGGGGCTTCCGCGGCGACGACGAGGACCGTGTCGCTGTCGCCGTCGACGGCGTTCCCGGCTGCCCGGAGCGCGGCGGTGCCGGCTCGGGCCGACTCGCCGAACGTCTGGACGTGTGTGTCGTCGTCGAGTCCGAGCGAGTCGGCGAGAAACGGCGTCACCGACCCGTACTCGTAGACCGGGGTCGTCGTGGCGAAGAAGACGGCGTCCACGTCCGTCCGTCCGTCGAGCGCGGCGCGGCCCGCCCGTGTCGCCAGCGTCGTCGGATCGTCGTCTTTCGCCTGCACTGTTTTGTGCTGTACGCCACTCGCTCCGCCTCCCCACTGGTCGCGGATGGTACCCGTGGAGACCCGGTATCCGGGGAGGACCAACTCCCTGGTCGTTACATGTGCCATTGGCTCACACAAACGGTTCGACGGGGACTGTTAAAGATATCCCGGCTCCGGAAACCGAGCGGCGAGCAGTGTCCGCCGCTCAGGGACGAATCGCCGCGTAATTGCGGTCCGCCGCTTCTTCGAGGACCTCGCGGACGACAGCCAGTTCGTCTGCGTCCGGGGCGGGAAGGGCCTCGTGGTCCCCATCCTCGATGGGCCAGCCAGTCATTTCCCGGGCGTCCGCGACGGTAGCCCCGGGAACGAGCCGGTCGAGTCGTGTGCGCCCGGTCTCGTCGAAGCGGAACGTTCCGAGCGGGGTGATGAGCTTCGAGGGGCCGGTCCCCGGCTCGAAGCCGGCCGCCTCGCGGGAGCCGTCGCCGTCGATGTGACCAGGGCTCGACACGTAGGAAACCCGGTCCTGGTAGCGCTCCGGGTCGGCCGAGCCACAGATGAGCGTCAGGTCCTCGGCGTGCGTTGCGATATCGTTGGCACCGCCCGGACCAGGCAGGCGGACCGAAGGGTCGTCGTAGTCTCCGATGACCGTGGTGTTGACGTTGCCGAAGCGGTCGACGTTCGACACGTCGATGGCCGCGCGGTCGAGGTGGCCCGACTTGAGGAACGTGTGCAACGTGTCAATCGAGTTGCCGTACATGTCGGTATTTCCGTCGAAGGCATTTATTTCGGTCGTGCTCGTGGGTAGCGTCTCCGAGGTGCCCCGGTAGACGATGCCGGCCTCGAAGACGGAGGTGAGGTTCGGGGCGTGGAGTTTTCTCGCCACTCTGGCGGCGACGACGGGCCAGTGAAATCCGGTGAAGACGGTGCTCTCGTCACGGAATTCCTGGGCCGCCGTGTAGAGCAACTGTTCGCGCTGTGTCGGCTCAGGGTCGCTCACGGGGACACCTCCGCGAACCCACTGGCTCGAACAGCTTCGAGGTACTCCGCCCGGTCGCTGACGCCGTAGACCCACTCGTCGAGATACGCCTCGAAGTCGTCGAGCGAGCCAGTCACCTCGCCGTAGTGTTCCAGGTAGTCGATGTCCCGCCCGTAGCACCCGAGTACGCCGGAGGGATGGGCACCGCCGGGCGATTCGACGACGTGATCGACCATGAACCCGGGAACGACCGTCTCGTCCGGTGTGTCCTGGATCTGTTCCGAGGAGACTACCTCTTCAGTCGTGACCAGGAGCGTGTCGGCGGCCATCGCGCCGTGTTTGATCTCGGCGCGCGCGCCGGTCAACTGAGCGTTCCCCCGTTCGTCGGCACGGGGAACGTGGATGATACTGACGTCCGGATTCAGCGGTTCCATCACGTAGTGGCTATCGCCGTCGAAGGTAACTTCGCTGAACTTGCCCGAGAACGACTGGTTTTCGAACTGTCCCGTCGATTCGACGGGGCCGGCCGGGACGAACGGCAGTCGCCGTGCGCCAGCGAACAGTCGCAAGACGAGGTTTCCGAGTCCGTGTTCTTCGACCGTGATGGGCCGCGGGACACCGTCCTCGGCGGCCCGCCGGAACGCGCTCGTCGGTGTCGGCCCGACCGCGTTCCAGCAGTGTGCGATCGTCGTCTCCGAAACACAGCCGGCACCGACGAGCTGATCGAGCAAGACACCGCCGGACGATCGAATCACGTGTAAATCCGAGACGCCCTGTCGGATCAGTTCGTGAACTGCAGAGAACGGTTGGGCGAATCCGAATCCGCCTACGTACACGACATCGCCG
Source organism: Halorientalis regularis (assembly GCF_023698535.1). Taxonomy (GTDB): domain Archaea; phylum Halobacteriota; class Halobacteria; order Halobacteriales; family Haloarculaceae; genus Halorientalis; species Halorientalis regularis. The sequence goes on along the minus strand of NZ_JALJCL010000007.1, from coordinate 3,606 downwards.
CCGTCGACGGCTTCGATCGCCGTCGTCATCGTCGAAACAGCCATTGCTTCGATATTGCCACATCCGATTATTATTGTTGTGGGGGCGGAAACAGGACGTGTCCCGATCCCGAGCATATAGTGTTCAGAAAGCAGCATATAACGGATAAAGTCAAAGAAATTATAATCAGATCGCACCACGAGGACGGCGGATCCAGTTCTTGGTGTCCACCGCAGAAGTCGTCGATAGAGTGAGCTGTCAGGCCTAAATGCGGAAATTGACGATTGGGAGTCTCAAAAACCGGCACTGTTGGACGATATCGTGTTTCAGTCTCTCGAACACGGTTCTTACCCATTCAAACTACCGTTTATCCCAATTACGTACGGATCCCGAGCCTCGACAGGACAAAATAACATATGTACGAACACAACAGATATAGTAACTATATCTATAAATTATCATTCCGGTCGTATCGACGAACATAGGGGTGTCGACCACCGTTATGGGGTTTACCGAAAAGACGATGGTGGTAGATAGCACCTGTCTGGGTATGTCTCTCGAACCCGACGCCGACGAGGTGGACCGGATCATCCTCAAAGCTCTCGCGAACGGTCCGCGGACACCGTACTCGGACATCGCGGAACGACTGGCCAGCGAAGGACACGAGATGTCCAGTGAGGGAGTCCGGCACCGAGTGTCGAAGCTGCTCGACCGCACCTCGATTTTCTTTCTCCTCGAACCGGAAGAACACGAGTGGGAGATCGTCCGACTGGCGATCACGGTGACCGACGACGCCGACGCCAAGTCGACGGCCCTGGACCGGATTTCCGAGATGCCGTTCTGGCTGGTGACCCGCGGCGTCGGCACGTACGACATCTACGCCGTCGCGACGGCCGCCACGAACTCCCGGGTCGACGAACTCGTCAGCCAGGTTCGCGAACTCGGCGTCGTCGCCGACGTGGAGCAGTCGATCGAGACGAGCCGCGACACCAACGTCGACGATTATCTCTCGGCCGGGCAGCGGCAGTGACCCGCACGGCTCGAAATCCGGAGACACTGGGAAGCGGTTTCCGAGTCGGCGAACCGACGAATATTTGCTCGCTGCTGTGCAACCGCAATCAACAGATGGAACGGGTTTCGTCGAACACCGGTTGCGTCCCGTCGCCCGTCTGGGGACCGATCGCCGTCGAACCCACACAGGTAGACAATGAGTAAGATCGAACTCGACATCCAGAACATCGGTGGGATATCGGACGCATCGTTCAGTTTCGGGCCGGGAACGACACTCGTCGTCGGCCGCAACGCCTCGAACAAGACATCGCTCCTGCGCAGTGTCCAGTTCGCACTCGGTGCCGACGAGGTCCCCGTTCGCAGCGGGGCCGACCTGGCGAGCGTTCGGCTCAGTCTCGATGACACCGAGATACAGCGCCAGGCCCGGCGGAACGGGGCTGGATACGAGATCAGCGACGACAGCTGGCTGAGCGACCCGGACGACACCGACCTCGTCAACCAGTTCGCGTGCCTGCTCGGTACGAATCCACTCCGGAGCGCCGTCGAAAAGGGGGAGGACGTCGAGTCGCTGCTGAAAGAGCCGATCGACATCGAGGCACTCGAGTCCGAGCGGTCCGAGAAGATGTCACGGAAGCGCGACCTGCGTCGTGACGTCGAACGACTGGACGATATCGACGAGCGCCTGGCAGACCACACAGACGAACTCGCCGAGACACGGGAGCGAATCGAAACACTCGATTCGGAACTCGACGACCTCTACGCCGAGCAAAACGACACCGAAACCGACGACGAACGGCTCGAGGAACTCCGGGAGCAACGGACCGACCTGCGGACGGAACGGGAGAACTATCGGGACCAGATCGACGAACTGGAGGAGACAATCGACCGACTGACCGACCGTCGGTCGACGGTCGAATCCGATCTCGAAACGGCCCGTGAACACGCCGACTCCCACGACATCGAACGTCTCAAACAGGAGCGTGAGTCCGTTCGTGAAGAACTCACCGAGATTACCGAACGTATCGACATCCTTCAGTCGGTTCTGTCAGCGAACCGGGAACTCCTCGACTCGGAGTACGCCGGGAGCCTCGGCTACGAACCCGGACTCGTTGACGACGAGCTCTCCTGCTGGGCCTGCGGAAACCCTGCGCCCCGAAGTGACTTCGAGGACACCGTCGATGAGCTTCAGGAGGTCCTCAAACAGGACAAACAACGCAAGCGCGAACGGGAACCGGAGCTGTCCGACATAGAGAACGACATCGAGGCGGCCACGGACGCGCGCCGGCGCGTCCAGAAGCTGGAGAGCGACCTGACAGACATCGACCAGCAGCTCCAGCAGCGTCGCGACTCCCTCGAACAGAAGCGAACCGAACTGGAGCGTATCGAAGCCGAACTCGACGATATCGCCGACGAGATCGAAACCCACGAGAGCGAGCGTGCCGAGTCTCGGTCGGACCTGGCGACCGAAATCGAGGAGACTCGTCTCGAACTCCAGACGCTCCGGCGGGACGCCGAGCGACTGGAAGAAACCATCGAGGACCTGGAGTCGAAACGTGACGAGCGCGAGCGAAAGCGTGCGGAAATCGAACAACTGAGCGCGGATATCCGGTCGCTGACCGACCGAATCGAGAACCAGGAACAGGAGCTGCGAGACGTGTTCAACGAGACGATGGACGATCTGATCGATGCACTCGATTTCGAGCGCATCGAACGCGTTCGCCTCACCGGCAATTTCGACATCGTCATCGCGCGTGAGGTCGATGGCGTCGTGCGAGAAGATTCCATCGAACACCTTGCCGAGAGCGAACGGGCAGTCATCGGCCTCGTCCTCGGCCTGGCCGGTTTCCTCGTCTACGACGTCGACGAAGTCTCACCGCTCCTGTTGGTCGATTCACTCGGGGCGTTCGACGCGTCCCGGACGGAACGTCTCATCGAGTACTTCACCGATACCACCCGATTCCTCCTCGCGGCGGTTCACCCCGAGGTCGCTGCCAGGATGGATTACGAGACGGTATCGATGACCTGATCGGCCGAGTGCACCCCGGGAGCGACGCTGATTCTTCGACTCGGTGAGAGCAGTGAGACTGCTGGTCGTTCGAAATGAAAAGACCCGCACCAGCGCGATGCTGGTGCGGGTCGAATGAATGGAGGCGGCGAACCGGGTCTCCCAGAGGCTCGCGCACTCAAGTAGGCCCCGGAACGCTGGCGGGCTTAACTTCCGTGTTCGGGATGGGTACGGGTGTACCCCCGCCGCTGTGGCCGCCTTAACGCCGACTCGCGGAATCGAACCGCGATTCTCCAGTGTCGGTGTCTCGAACGCTTCTCGACGCTCGAGGCGTGAAAGGCTTGTCTTTCAGTGGGACGATGCGGACGACCGTATAGTACGTGCAATCCAGTTAACGCCTGGACCCGATTCATCGGGTCTGTGCGTCCATGCGGTATGATTGGTGGCTTCGATCAGTTAGTGCTCGCGGGCTAAACACCTCGTCACCTCGGTGCGTACACCCCGAGTCTATCGATCTCGTCTTCTACGAGTGATCTCGGCGGTATCTCTTTTCCAGGTGGGTTTCGAGCTTAGATGCGTTCAGCTCTTACCCCGTGTCGCGTGGCTGCCCG
>NZ_JALJCL010000006.1 GCF_023698535.1 Halorientalis regularis | reverse complement strand
GTGCGCTCGTTCTCCCAAACGTCTTGACTGTCCTCTTCCAACGTCTCGCTGAGGAGGTCTGCGAGTTGCATAGGCACTTCTCGCTACAGCCTCCTCGCTTCTCAAACTCACTCAACTAGACAGTGCCGAGTAGTATATCTTATACGTGATGATACACTGACTTTCCCGTGTGGTCGTCGCGGATCGGTCTGGGGACAACGGGGAGATGTCCGACTCCGAGTCGGGTGCCGTCAGCCGCGTGACCGGCGCCGTTCGGGAGCGCGTCGAGCGGGTCGTAACGTCGACGCCGCGGGGCGGCCCCGCGGTCGTCGGTGGTATCGGCATCGCGCTGTTTCTGATCACCCTGCTCAACTTCTTCCGGGAACTCCGGCAGTTCGGGTTCGGCTGGCCACAGGTCGCGGCGGTCCTGCTGGGTGCGTGGCTGTCGGCCATGATCGTTTACGGTGCGATCTACCTCCAGGGGACGCCGTACACGCCCCGGCAGCGCTGGCAGGTCGCGGCCGCTTCGCTGGCCGGCATCGGCTTCGTCTACCTCGTGATGTACTTCACCGTCTTCGTGCGTCCTTCGGTCGGCCTGCGCCTCGGCGGGCCGACGCTCCAGTTGCTCGCCAGCGCCCACGCCGGCGCGGTCGCCGGCTACCTGATCGGCCTCCTCTACGTCAAGGCCCGACGGGACGCCCAGCAGGCCCGACAGGTCGGGCAACAACTGGAGTTCATGCACTCGATCCTCCGGCACGACGTGCTCAACAGCATGACCGTCGTTCGGGCGCGCGCCGAGCATCTCGATCAGCAACTCGACGGGCGCCACCAGGAGTCCCTGGACGCCATCCGCAATCAGACCGAGAGCGTCATCAACCTCTCACAGCGGGCGCGTGCGACCGTCAACGCGCTGGCGGCGAACGCCGACGTGACGCCCGAACCCGTCGATCTCTCGGCGGTGCTTCGCGAGGAGATCGCGACCGTCCGGTCGACCTACGACGCCCTCTCCGTGACCGCCGACGTGCCCGACGACGTGGTGGTCCAGGCCGACGACATGCTGCCCGCGGTCTTCGGCAATCTCCTCTCGAACGCCGTCCAGCACAACGACGCCGACGACCGACGGATCCACATCGCCGTCCGGGCCGGTGCCGAGTCGGTCGTGGTCCGCGTCCGCGACAACGGGCCGGGCGTCCCCGACGAGGAGAAAGAGGCGGTGTTCGAGCAGGGGTACAGCTCCACTGGCGGCGGGTTCGGCCTCTTTTTCGTCCGCACGATGATCGACCACTACGGCGGGTCGATCCACATCGAAGACAACCAGCCCCGGGGCTCCGTCTTCGTGGTCTCGCTCCCGCGGGCCGAACAGGACCGGACGAGCCCGTTCGCCGGCGTCGGCGTCTAGAGTTCCGTGTGGGTCGGGTAGCCCACCTCGGCCGTCGGGATCGCCTGCTCGGCGACCACGACGCCGTCACCGCGCCGGACCCGTGGCGACCCGTCGAACTGGGACTCGGTGAACGACTCGACCGCGCCCACCGACGCTGTCTCGGGGTCGAACACCGACGCGTACCGGAGCGTCGTCGTCTCCCCACCGTAGGTGTAGGCCCGCCCGTAGGCTCGCAGGCCCGCCACGTCTTCGTCCGGCCGGAGGATGCCACCGACGGCCTCACCGCCACCGAGCGCGTCGAGCAACGCGGCGAACGTGTCGTTCTCGTCGGCGTACGTCCGCGTGTCGCCCTGGATTGCCGACCGCACCACCGCCGCGCCGTTGGTGACGTTGGCGGCGGCCACCTGCGTCGCGTCGCCGATGGCGTAGGCCCCGGCGTTCTCGGCGGCGACGACGGTGTACCCGTCGACGGTACCGCTCTCGGTGAGGTTCGGGTTCGCCGTCACCGCGTCGATGCGGGTCGCCGGTTCGACCCCACCGTCGAAGACGAAGAGGTACGGCGCGCCCTGTGGTCCCGCCTTGATATACAGGCTCTCGGTCAGGTCCACGCCCGCCTGTCCCTCGCTGGTCGCCGGATCGAAGATGCTCTGGTCCCCCTGTGGTGTCCCGAGCGTGTCCTTGTACGCCAGAATGGCCGGCACGTCGATGGCCGTCACGTAGTACGGACCCGTCCGGGGTTCGGGAATGCGCGAGATGAACGCCGGGATCGACTGGGCCGGGACCCACCGCGCGAGATCGGTCCCCACGCCGCCGACGCCAGGTTCGAGTGGTAGTTCGCTCGTGGTTTCCGTCGCGTCTGTCGCCGTCTCCCCGGCCGCGTCCGGCGTCGACGCGTCGTCGGTCCGTGTCGTCGAAGCGTCGCCGGTCCGCTGTCCGCTCGACGCCGTCGGTGCCCCCTGACATCCCGCCAGTAGCGCCGACGCCCCCGCGATACCCCCGAGCAGTGCCCGTCTCGTCTGCATACATCGATACGATAGTTTTCACAGGTATATACTTTGGTTCGAAGCTGGCCGAAGTCGGAGTCGGGGGCAGGCTGGTTGGTCGAGAACCGTGGCCGTCGCTCGAACTGAGGCGTCGAAAGAAATTGGAAAAACGATGTGTCGCCGTGTGGCGACAGTACGAAACGAGTTACGTCCGAACGACGTTCGACGCGCGCGGGCCCTTCTCGGCCTGCTCGATGTCGAACTTGATCTCGGTCCCCTCGGTGAGGTCCTCGCCGCCAACGTCCTCCATGTGGAAGAAAACGTCCTCGTCCGCGTCTTCTGTGTCAATAAAGCCGTAACCGCCTGTGTCGTTGAAGAAATCAACCTTACCGTTTGCCATTGCAACCAAACGAACGCCGGGTACACGGTTAAGGGTTCCGCATCTGTTCTCTAAATCGACTATTTTCTATACGAATGGAGCTACAATAACCATTGAGATGGACATATATGCATGCGCAGTCGGTTCTGCCGCGAGTGGTGTCCGATCCGTCACATCGACCGGGAAATTCGGGTGGATCGACAGTTCCCACCCGCCCGTTATAGTAGCCCTCAGGCTTCACGGGGAGGGCTTAACCGGAATAGCCGTGTTACCTTTGGGCATGACATCCCTGGACGACGTGTTCGTCGCCGACGCGGTCTCACACGCGTACAACCTGCACCCGTCGAACTACGCCATCGAGCGGTACGCCCAGCCCGTGGTCGACCTGATGACCGGCCAGGAGAAGGCGATGCCGGAGGGCTACCAGCGGACCGAGGAGTCGTTCCTGACAGACTGGGACCCCCAGGTCACCGCGAACATGCTCTTTCGCGAGAGCCAGGTGGACTTCACCGTCTTTCACCCCCAGTCGATCACCATCTTCGAGGACGGCCTGACCGCCCTAGAGAAAGGCGAGCGGTTCGTCGACGAGCATCCCGACCGGAGCGCCCCGCTCGCCAGCGTCGACATCATCGGCATGGACGACCCCGGTGACGAACTCGAACGGCAGGTCGAGCGGTTCGGGGCCCACGGCGTGAAGGTCTACCCCTCCTACTGGAGCGACGACGGCCACCACGGGTTCCAGATGGACGACCCAGAGCAGGCGTTCCCGCTCTGGGAGCGGGCCGCAGACCTCGGGCTGGACGTGATCGCGGTCCACAAGGCCGTCCCGTTCGGGAACGTCCCGCTCGACCCCTACCGCGTCGAGGACGTGACGGAGGCCGCCGAGAGCTTCCCGGACCTCAACTTCGAGATCGTCCACGGCGGGTTCATCCTCGCCGAGGAGACTGGCTACCGGATCGCCGAACACGACAACGTCTACGTCAACCTCGAGATCACCGCGGCCGACGCCGCCACCCGCCCCGAGGCCTTCGTCGAGACCATGGAGAACCTGCTGTGGGCTGGGGGGAAGGCGGCCACCGACAAGATCATGTGGGGCTGTGGGACGCCCCAGTACCACCCGCGACTCCTGCTGGAATCGTTCTGGAACCTCGACTTCCCGGAGATGGACTCCCGCGACGGCAAGTTCACCATCACCGAGGCGGACAAGCGCAAGATGGTCGGCGCGAACCTCGCGGAGGCCCACGGGTTCGACGTGGACGAACTGCAGGCGTCGATTGGCGACGACGAGTACATCGGTGACCTCGAAGAGCCCTACTCGACGACGCCGTTCGAGGTGGTGGCGTGACGACCGAGGCCCGCGTCCGCGAGGCGCTTCGTGAGATCGTCGACCCCTGTACCGCCGCGACCGGCTCGAACCTCGACGTGGTCGAGATGGGCCTGGTCGAGGCCGTGGCGGTGGCCGAGGGCGAGGTTCGCGTCGACTTCCGGCTCACGACACCGGCCTGCCACATGGTCCCCTACTTCATCGAGGAGATCGAATCCCGGGTCGCACCCATCGAGGGCGTCGAGTCGGTCACCGTCGATACGGACGACGGGATGCAGTGGACGCCGGACATGATGACCGACACGGCCCGCGAGAAGCGACGGTCGACGCTGGACAGGTACGACGCCCACTACGGCGAGGAGGCCTCGGCGGAGTGACGTGGACGACACTCGGCAGCATCTCCGCGAGATAGTCTTATCTCGGCTCGCGCTCTCCGGGAGGCATGGACGAATCGAGCGAGCCACGATTCACGCGGCGTCGCGCGCTGATCGGGCTCGCCGTCGGGGCAGTGGCCGGGTGTACGAGCGCCGACACTGCCGACGGGGGCGCGGCTGGCGGAACCCCGACGAGCGACGGGTCCGGAGAGGACCTGCCGGGCGGCACCGACGGGATCGACGCCGGCACGAGCCTCGCCGGGAGTTGCGGGAGCGTCTTTGGCGACACCGACGAGCGCAACACCGGGCCAGTCGCGGTGGCCACCTTCGCCGACCCGATGGGCGGGACCGTCGATCACGCGGACGAGAGCGAGTCGGGGACGGTTCTCAGTGTGGGCTATCCGGGGCCGGATGCCGACGGGTACCACTCCCTGCTGACGGTGGCCCAGCGCAGGCCCTCCGGCGGCGACGCGGCCCGGCGCGCGCGCTATCTGGAGGTGGATCGCTACGTGGACGGCGGAACCGTCCGCTACGACGGGAGCGAGCGCACGGTGGCGGTCCTCCGGTACGACGCCGGTGAGATCAGGCTGTTCGGCGTCGCCGGCCCGGACGGGGCCTCCGAACTCGAAGCGAAAGCCCCCGTCTCGGGTGGCGACCCGTGCCCCGAGGCGTACACAGACGTCACAGAGCGGGTGAGTCGCTCGTTCCGGCCGGCGTCGCCTCTGAGAGACCGGTTCCGTCCCGCGAACCGGCCGTGACACACGCTATCGCACCTTTCGGACCACTTTAATGTGTCCGGCTCGTACTTAAACTGTGAGTGAAGAAACAGGGCGACGGGATCTCCGCATGCCCAACGACGACGAGCTGTTCGCGGTCGTGACAGAACACAACGGTGGGAACCACGTCCGCGTGCAGTGTGAAGACGGCGAAAACCGGATGGGCCGAATCCCCGGCCGCATGAAATACCGGACCTGGATCAACGAGGGCGACGTGGTCCTCGTCGAACCCTGGGACTGGCAGGACGAGAAGGCCAACATCGAGTGGCGGTACGACAGCCAGGACGCCGATCAGCTCCGCGCTGAAGGCCACATCCAGTAGATTTCTACCATCCCGTATCTGGACGCGCACCGCCGAGAGTCATCTGTCGCGGTCGCTCGCGCCCCGGCCGGCTCGTGACTCCGACGAGGCTATACGTGTGCGCCGTCGTTGCTACGTGTGGATTCTCACGAGGTTCGCCGACAGTGGGCAGACCGCTCGGGCGAGTACTCCCCGGAGTACTACGCCTACTACGGCCCGGACGAGACCAGCGAGACGATTCGGGCCATCTTCGAGGCCCACCTCGACCGCGACGCCCGCGTGCTGGAACTGGGCTGTAGTTCCGGCCGACACCTCGCACACCTGTACGACCACGGGTTCGAGAACCTCGCAGGCATCGAGATCAACGCCGAGGCCTTCGAGACGATGGACGACGCCTATCCCGACCTCGCGGCCGAGGGCACCTTCTACTGTGACGCCATCGAGGACGTGCTCACGGAGTTTCCGGACGACCGCTTCGACGCCATCTTTTCCGTCGAGACGCTCCAGCACATCCACCCGGACGCCGACTGGGTGTTCGCCGAACTCGCCCGGATCACCAGTTCGCTCCTCGTCACCGTCGAGAACGAGGGCGACGAGGGCGACGACGCCGACGTGAACTACGTCCACGACGACTTCCCGCTGTACTATCGGGACTGGCATCGCGTGTTCACCGAACTGGGGTTCGAGCAGGTCGACGCCCAAGCGGGTGACCGCGACACGATTCGCGTGTTCCGCGCGCCCGACGCACCCACTGGTCACTGACCAACCGTCCCCCTTCGGCTCGTTTTCACCCGCTGGGACCCCTCGTCGGCGTACAAGCCCCTCAGTCGCGGAGCAACAGGTACGAGCACCGACGACGCGACCGAGGCTGACGGATCACCGAACAGGTCTGGATGGTCGAACGGACGTTCTCGGCGGACTCACCCACATCCTCGTCGTGATCTACGCGACGCCGGACGGCGCGCGGTACCTCCAGAAAGCGCGTGCGTTCGACCGTTTCGGGTCCACACCGGGCCCAGAGGTGACAGCGGCGATCACCGTCCCAGCCGACCGGCTAGAACCCGTCGACGACCCCGAGGAGCGGGACCGCTACGCGTCGGAAGCCGTATGGCCGACCGGCACGACCCCGACGAGGCGGTCTGATCGAGCGTCCGAGCTCGCTGGCCCCGAGCGATACGTCTCGCCGTCCGCTGGCAGGAACGTCGTCGTGTGAACGCGCAGCCGACGGGTCGATCTCCGCTCGCAGTCGCTCGGTGGGGCACGTCTTTGAAGCCGTGTCTCGAAACGTCACAGAACGCGTGTTTCGATCCAGCAAACCACCATCGAATCGTGGGGGAAGCCATGAGTGAGGGCGTGACGACAGCGAGTTCGGTCCGGAACGTCGACGGCGTCACGGAACGAGCCATGCACTGGCTCGTCCTCGGCGGGAACCGAATCGCGGTCGCGGGCGTTCTCGTCGGGGTCATCGTGGCCGTCTTTTTCCTGCTGACTCGGTTCGGTGTTCTGGCTATCGGGCCGGGTAGCGCCGCGGCGTCGGCCTTCGCGAGCGGGCTCATCTCCGGCACGGTGACGCTCGTGACGATTGCGTTGTCCATCAACCAGCTCGTCCTGTCCCGCGTGTTCGGGTCCCCGAACGAACTGTCCGACCAACTGGGCGGCACGCGCGATCTCCGCCGAACCGTCCGGGATCACGCCGGCGAACCGGCCGTCCCGAACGACCCGGCGGAGTTTCTGAACCTGGTCGCGGAGACACTCACCGAGCGGGCGAACCACCTCGGATCGGCTGTCGACGACGCCGATGGCGACCGCTCGCATGCAGTCACGGACTACGCCGAGGGGATCGCCGCCTACGGGGAGAGCATCGCCGAACGGATCGAGAGCCAGACGGCCATCGTGAACGTTCTGGCGGTCGTTCTGGGCACCGAATACGCCCAGAACATGACCGCGACCGAACACTTCCGGAACGAGTACGGCGACCGTCTCTCCGACGACGCCAGCGCAGAACTGGCCGCCATCGACGACCTGCTGGGGGCTATCGCCATCACGCGCCAGTTCTTCAAGACGCTCTCGCTGCAGCAGGACTTCGCCCGGCTCTCCCGCGTGGTCGCCTACAGCGGCCTCGTGGCTCTCGTCGCCAGCATCGCGATGGCGCTCGTCTACCGCCCCGACTCCGTCACCGTCCCGGCGCAGTATCTCCCGCTCGTGTTCAGCCTGGGCATCGGCGTCATCGTCACTCCCCTCGCCGTGTTCATCGCGTACGTGTTCCGCGCCGCCACTATCGCCCGCCAGACCGCCTCCGTCGGGCCGTTCGTCCCGCCCGAAGAACGATCCGAGAGTGGATGACGGCACCCGTCTTTGACCGCGTGGACGAACTGCGGCTCCGACTCTGTACGAACGTCGCCGCGTACGCCATAACTGCTGGTACCAGGAAAGGAGCCTCGGCACTCACGACTCACAATCAATCCATAGCGGATGTACCTAAGGCAGCTATAGACGCCGCTCAGTCCATTATCTGTTCACTCTCGATTACCACTCCTCGGGTGGTCGTCCCTACATGGAAGCTCGGACAGGCCGTACGGCTTCTCGATACTACTGACCAGCCGTGCTGTTTATGCCTGTGCCTCCCTACCACACGTATATAAACAAAAATCAATACTTCAGCGTTGCCCGATTCCGGCACCAACCCCCCTTGTCGAACCGCTTTGCTCGGTTCCCACTGGAATACATCGCGGACACTGGCAAAACACCGTTTGACAAAATTAATACATTACCGACATACCGTGTTTCGACACGGCCGAACTGCCCCGGCGTCGCCGAGCAGAGCACGCTTGTCGGCACTACGCAGCGCTCTCGTTCACCATGACACACGAAGCAACAGTCGTTGACACGTATCAGATCACGCCCCGAGTGAAAGGATTCCGTCTGCGAGTACCCGGTCACGAGTTCGAGTACGACCCGGGACAGCACACGACAGTCCGGTTCGAGTCGGGCAACGAAGAAATCATCCGGCCGTACACACCGACGAATCTACCCGGTAGCGAGGAGTTGGCGCTGACAATTAAGCGCTACGACGACGGACTAGCGTCTTCGTACATGCACCAGAAGCGACCGGGAGACACGGTCGAGATTGGCCCAATAGAGGGTGCGTTATCGCTCGCCGACACGAGCCGGGACGTCGCTTTCCTCGCGTCCGGCACGGGCCTCACACCGATGATGGCGATGCTCCGGCAGTATCTACGCGAGGGCACTGGCCACGCGCACATCCTCCTCGGCGAGAAGCGAGAGGAGACCATCATTCACCGAGAGACGCTCAACGAACTGGCGGCGAACAATCGCAATCTCAACCTGACCTTCGTGCTCTCGGACCCCAACTGGGAATGGACCGGGCGAATCGGATACGCACAGGAACACCTCGATGACCTGTTCGACGAGTTCACCGAGCGGGACTTCTATGTGTGTGGGGTCCCGCCGATGGTTGTCCAGGCGAAAGAGCGACTAGCCGAGCTTGGAGCGCCCGACGAGCGAATTCACAGCGAAGGCTGGGAAGACAGCGTCGTCGCAGACGACTAACGAGGAGTGACGATATTCGGTCAGTGCAAGGACCGTTCGCAGCTGGTTCACTCGATTTGAGCGTCCCCGGTTCGGCTCTTGGTGCGGTATCCCGGTATGCCCGGCCCGACTATCCTCCGAGACGGCTCTCGGACAGCCGCAGACAGCCGAGTCGGTCCATCGTGCCGTGCGCTACGAGTTCACGGAGTAGACCAAGATCTGCGCTCGCGTACGCTTTCAGGCAGTGAGCGAGTTGTGCCGAATCGACCGATCCGTCCTCGGGACCGAGATACCACTCGACGAGCGTCGCATAGTCACCGTCGGCCATCCGTGGGTCGGATACGCTCGAGAGCGGCATGGTATCCATCTCGCCGCGCCAGTCTGTCCGGTCGATCCCGATGTCGTAGTCGCTGAGTAGAATCGGATCGACCTCGATGCCAAGTTGACGAGCCGCTTCGACAACCGTGTCAGCCTCTGATCTGACCGGGACGCTCTCCGGGGTTGCGTGGAAACACCCGTTCAGCACCCGCTCTGCTCCGGTCCCGACGACACCGCCCCCCGATGCTTGCGCGAGACGTTGATAGAGCATTTCGAGCGGAAAGCGGTCGTATCCACGCGTCACAAGCGTTGCTCCTTCTGCCTCGGAAAGGTCTTCGACGACGTGCTCGAGCAGGAGCTGTTCGTCTCGCGTGTCGCGTTCCTCGCGATGATATACCGTCGCATCACTGGACCGGTCACAGTATGCGAAACAAACGGCGGCGATTTCGTACGTCTCCGGGTCTTCCACCCGGACATTCCCCGTTTCATCCGTCGACCGGGGCTGTACTGTCACGGCGATACGTTCGTCACTTGCCCCCAGCTGGACCAGCCACGGGGTGTCATGTTCAGCCAGTGGCGGGTGTGTCTGGGGCTCCGGTGCCTGGATACGTTCTATTCCGTCGCTCTCGGATTGAAATAGGAGGTGAGCTCCGAGTGACCCCGACTGGACGACTCGGCTGAACCGGTACCATTCGCCCGGCTCTAACGACGATTCGGTAGTCGATGGCTCCTGGACCGCTACCCGTAGCTCCGTCCCCTCGATATCGGTGCAGTGGAGCATACACGCGGGTTCCGCTGGGTCGTCCGCGACGTGGTCAACCCGGAGCGGAACCGCTGAACCACCCTCGGCCGTGATCTCTCTCGAGGCTGTCATCTGTTCGAGAGAGTACGGCCTGTACCTACAAAAACCACGAGCCGTCTCCGTGGAGCGTCGATCAGAGCTCGTCGACCTCTGCTGCAACTGATCGTTCCCGTTTGTAGAATCTGCACTCCTCGCCGGACGCGTTCTGTCTCTATGCGGATCCGTGTGGCGATTCCGATAGATTCGTACGGGCCGTCACCTCACATCTCGTCTAACCGCTCAACGCGCACTCTGTTGGACCTGAACTGACGACCCGCCTCTCTCAGCACGCGGCAGACGCGATTCCCCCACGTCCATTCAGTTCCTCTCGTGAATACACGGACGGAAACGTGGCCTCGGCACTCATAGGGTTCGTCACGGCCGGGTCGTCAGGCCGGCTCGGAACCGCTACTTCGTCATCGGCCGAGTGGGTGTAGACGGGCGGCCCTCAAGACTCACGCGGTGTCGAACGTTCTCGTTTAGTCGGCGATCCGTTCGCGGGCGGCGGCGACCAGCAGGGGAAGCGTGATGGTCGCGTCGGCGTAGACCGAGACGTTGCGGGCCGCGGTTTCGAGTTTCCCCCACGACCGGGCCTCCTCGAGGGTCGCGCCCGAGAGGCCGCCGGTCTGGGGCGGGTCCATCGTCAACTGGACCGCCAGGTCGTAGGCGCCGGGCGCGACGAGCATCGTCTGGAGGACGTAGTTCTTCGGGACGCCGCCGCCGACGACCAGCGCGCCCGTCCGGTCGGCGTCGAAGGCCTGGTCGGTCAACGTGTCCATGTCCGCCAGCGCGTCCAGCGAGAAGTCGGAGGTCTGGTTGTACATCCAAGCCTGCAGGCCCAGGACCGAGTCCTGCACGGCCGGACAGTAGATCGGCACGTCGTTCTCGAAGGCGGCCGCGGCGATGCCAGGGTCCTCGTCGATCCCCTCACGTTCGTTGACCGCGGCGTTGGCCTCGCCGAGTTTCTCGGTCAACCGCTGGATGCTCACGGTGCCCGCCTCGGCCAGCGGCGGGAACACTTCCTCCCGGAGGTGGGACTCGAACAGCGCGAAGTGTTCCTGGGGGAGGTAGACGTTGTAGATGCGGTCGACGCCTTCCTCGCGCAACTGTTCGTCGTGCTCGCGTTCCTGCTCTTCCTCGGGGACAGTCCCGTGATGGTGTTTCCCGCCGATCCCTTCGATGGTGTCGTGTGTCAGGTTCGCCCCTGTCGTCACCAGCGCGTCGACGTGGCCGTCACGGATCAGGTCCGAGACGATCCGTCGCATCCCGCTGGGTACCATCGCGCCCGCCAGCCCCATCACGACCGTCACGTCGTCGGCGAGCATCTCGGCGTAGATGTCGACGGCCTCGTGCATGTCGGCCGCGCCGACGCCCGCCTCGCCGTACTCGGCGGCGAGTTCGCCCACCGTCATGCCCGCCCGCGCCTCGGCGTGGCCGATGGGGTCGTGCTCGAAGGCCTCGCGTGGTGGCTGTTCGTGTCCCGTGTCGTCGCCCGCGCTCCCGTCGTCGCTCATTGGAACCCAGTGGCCGCCGAACGCGTTAAAAGTCCGCGGTCCCGGCCCGCTCCCTGCTCGTCCGCGCCCTAATTCCTCGTGACGACTTCCAGCACGTCGTTCATCGTCGCCGTCGCAGGATTCGCAGCGCGATCCTGCGGCCCGTCAGAGCGAAGCTCTGACGACCGCGTTGAAAAACGTCGACTTCCCCACGGAGGGCTTGCCGACGAGACCGATCCGATAACTCATTGCCCTCCATAGCGCGGAGCCGCGCTAAATGGTTTTGAATCAGATGTGTTCTACGTGAGAATCACTCGCAGTCGAAATCCCAGGTATCTGATCGGTTTTCTCGGCCGTGCTGAACGCAGGGCGTATAGTCAGTAGGCAGAAACAAGACCTCTCGCCACGTGAACTAAGTAGCGTACTCGGAAAGAGTGCGTATGCTCGTCGAAGATATCATGACGACTGCTCTCGTCACGTGTCCGGTCGAGGCGTCGCTTCAGGGTGGCGTTGAGCGGATGCTCCGGAATCGCGCCGGCAGCGTGATCGTCAACGACGCGGATACGCCAGTGGGAATCGTCACGGAGACCGACTCCCTGTACGCGGGGTATGTAACCGAACGCCCCTTCACAGACATCCCTCTCCGAGAGGTGATGAGTAGCCCGCTGCAAACGATCTCACCGAGGAAGACGCTTCGACGAGCCACCGAGCGCATGCACGAAGCAGACATCAAGAAACTCGTCGTGGTCGAAGACATGGACCTCGTTGGGATCATCACCACACGAGATATCGTCGACGCGTATCCGGACCTCAAAGCTGAAATCCACGATCTCGAACAAAACAGGCCGGACTCTCTCCTCTAATGACCGCGATGCTACCGCTCCTGACGGTGACAGCATCGGCCATCTCGGCAGCAACCGTAGCGGCGCTTGATCGGTCACACCGCTTCTGACAGGAACGCGGTAGGTCGAGGGCGCGTTCGCAAGACCGAAGACGGTCTACAGCAGACCCCGCGGTGAGATGTAGACACTGTCTGGCCGTGGTTGGGCCCGTTTTTCGCCCCTCTGACGCACCCTATAGCCCCGTCGGGTGATCCACGAACGTGGTCTCCAGGCCCCACGACTCGGCCAGGTCGGCGAGGCTCTGCACGCCGAAGGTCTCTGTGGCGTAGTGCCCACCCAGCACGACGGTGATCCCGGCCTCGCGGGCCTCGTGGTATGCCTGCTGTTTGCCCTCGCCCGTGAGCAGGGCATCCGCACCTACCGCTTCGGCCTCGTCGAGCCAGTCGACGCCGCTCCCGGTGACGATAGCCACGTCCTCGATCACGTCGGGGCCGAAATCCAGCACCTGCACGCCCTGTCCACCGTGATCGAGGTCCGCGCTCAACATGTCCTGCAGTTCCTCGGCGGTGAACCCATCCGGTGCGGTCCCGCGCTGACCGACGTACTCCGACCCCATCTCGCCGAACGGTTCGCGGTTCTCCAGCCCGAGCAGGTCGGCCACGCCGGCGGCGTTGCCCAGGTCCTGGTGGCCGTCCAGCGGGAGGTGGGAGACGTACAGCGGCAGGTCGTACTCGTAGTGGGGTTCGAGGCGGTCGTGGAGCCGCCCGGTCACTCGCTCGACGCTGCCGAAGACGTAGCCGTGGTGGGTCACGAGGATGTCAGCGCCCGCCTCGACGGCCGCCTCGGCGGTCGCCGCCGCGGCGTCGACGGCGACGGCGACGTGGTTGATCTCGCCGTCCCCCGAGCCGACCTGCAACCCGTTCGGACTTGCGTCGAGGTCGGCGTACGCGTCGGTCCGCAACTCCTCGTCCAGTCGCGCGCAGAATTCGGCACGGTCCATGGCCCCCCTTCTCGCCCCCGGGTGGTAGTGGTTGCGCTGTTCCCGATACACCGACCGAGAACTGACCGGGGTCGAGGGTTCTGCTGCATCCAAAACACGGTCCAGGCGGAGAAACCCGCCTGCGCCGCCCGCGGAGTCGATCAGCCGTAGCCGGTGCCTCTCATTCGATCCAGCCCGTCACGTGGGGGGAACTCGCGATGAGTCCGTCGACGCCACGCCGTGTGAGCGCCCAGGCACCGGGGCTGGAGTCGACGGTCCACGCGTTGACCGCCAGTCCCGCCTCGTGGGCGTCGGCGACGACGCCGGTCAGCAGACACAGCCACGCGTTCGGGTGGACGAACGCACAGTCGAGCTCCCTCGCGACCGCGAGGTCGTCGTTCGGTGTCAGTCCGAGCACGTAGGCCAGTTCGACGTTCGTACTCCCTTCGGGGTGGACACCGCGGAGCGCCTCGGGGTCGAACGACGAGATGATGACCTCGTGTGGTGTCGATTCGGCCATCGAGAGCGCCTGGTCGGTGATTTCCGGGTCCTTCAGCTCGAGATTGACACCCACGTCGGCGGGGATCGAGTCGAGGACGGTACCGAGGGTCTGGATCCCTTCGCCGTCGTGGGCGTCGAGCGCGGCGAGCTCGGACGCGGTCAACTCGTCCACCTGGTCGACGCCGTCGAGACCGATATCCACGAGCGCGTTGTGTGCGACCACGAGTTCACCCGACGCACACCGGCGAATATCGAGTTCGACCATATCCGCGTGTGGAACCGCACCTTCGATGGCTGCAACGGTGTTCGCGGAGTATTGCTCGTCGAAGCCGCGATGAGCAACGAGCCGCATTGCATTACCATTCCCCGACGAGCGACAAATTTGTTCCGGCCGATGGGTCGAGTCAGTGATCGGCTCCGGAAGTTATGCCGAACGCATCCTCTGTATTCAGCAGCACTTCCCTCACTCCTCGGGCCTGACCAGTTCCCCCTTGCGCTCGCCGACGTACCCCTCACTGACCAGCGCCTCGATCACATCGTCACAGTCCTGCTGGGGGATCTCGTACGCGTTCGAGGCGACAACCTCGATCTCCCCGCGCTCGACCGGGAAATCGCGGTTCTGGAGCAGTTTGATGATCTTCTGGGCCGCGGGCGTCGAGAGGATCGCTGGTTTGTCGGACTCACTCTCCGCTGTCTCCCCATCGTCGACTTCGGTGTGGTCGTTCGCCCCTGGCTCTTCGGCTTCGCCCCCGTCGTCGGTCGCCCTCCCGGGTTCCTCGCCGTTGGCGACCGCATCGTCCGCCTCGGCCGTCTCGGCCGCCGACTCGACACTCGCGGAATCGTCGTCGCTCCTCCCGTCCGCCGACTCGTTCTCTGTTTCCGGCGCTTCGGCATTCGTCACGGCGGCTCCGTCTTCGGCCTGGTCGGTCCCACTGACTGCGTCGGCTTCCCCGCCGTCACCGTCTGCGCTGTCCACGTCGCCCTCGTCGTCCGCATCCCCGTCGTCTTCGGCCGCCGCTGTGTCTTCGACTGCCGTCGCCTCGCCGCTGGGTTCGACGGCGTAGGCGGGTTCCTCGTCCTCGCTCCCCAGACCGGCCGTCGGGTCTTCGTGGTCGGCTTCCAGTGGCGACGGGTCGGGCCCAGCAGCCAGCGGCGTGGCGGCGACCTCCGCGTCGTCGGCGGCCGAGAGCGCCACGTCCAGCACCTTCGAGAGCTTCCGGCGACAGACCGGGCAGAGGTCGACGGTCGGCCGGTCGTCGGTCCCGGCGTCCTCGGGGATCACTGGATAGGGCTCGATCTGTGCGTCAAGCGCTGTGCCGCAGAAGTAACACGACGCGAATTCGGACATGCTCGGGACCCACTCGCGCCACCGTCTAAAAGCTACGTGCCGGGACGCCGTCGATCACTCGCCGGCGGCGTGAGCGAAGACGAACGCGCGCAGGAGCTTCGCCGCCAGCGTCGCCGCCTGTCCGTCGTCGCCGTCGTTGACCTCCACTACGTCGAACCCGTCGGCGTGGGGCGCGACCGCCCGCACCGCGTCGTGCATCTCGCGGGGTTCGAGGCCGAACGGTTCGAGCGTGCCCGTCCCCGGCGCGAACCCGGGATCGGCCGCGTCGATGTCCACGCTCAGGTAGGTCCGGTCCGCCCGCACGGCCGCCGGTGGCTCCCAGTCGGCCACCTCGGCCGGCGGGACGACCGTCACGTCGGCCTCGCTGGCACGGTCCCACTCGGTCTCGCTCCCGGTGCGTGCCCCCAGCACGATGGCCTCGTCGGCCACCGACAGGGCGTGGTGGGTGACGGTCGCGTGACTCAGCGGGTTGTTTGCGTAGGATTCTCGGAGGTCGAGATGCGCGTCGAGACAGACGAAGACGTCCGGATCGACGGCGCGGACGCCCGCGACGGTGACGGTGTGTTCGCCGCCGATAGTTACGGGAATCGCGCCCTCCTCGCGTACGTCTTCGAGCGTGCCCCGCAGAAAGTCCAGATACTCTTCGGTGTCGTCTGTCGGACCGATGTTGCCGTGGTCAGCTACGTCGAGGTCGGTAAAGTGCTGGTCGGTGTGGTGATCGTAGTCGTCGAAGGATTCGGCGAAGTGGCGAACGCGGCGCGGGCCGAACCGGGTGCCGGGCTGGAACGTCGTCGAGGCGTCGAGCGGTGCGCCGACGACGACGTATGCGGCATTCCCGGGAGCGTCGGCGACCGGGGGCTCGCTGGAATCCGTTCCAGCGGTGTTCCCGGGAGCGGCAGCGACTGAGGGTTCGCCGGAACGCATTCCGGCGGTGGAGTCCCGGTGGGCCCGCGCGCCGGGAAACATTAGCTGCGGACGATCTTGCGCTGTTCCTCGTACTCGAGATACTCGATGTCGTCGTCGGGCGACAGGTCGATGTCCTCGGGCACTTTCATCGTAATCGTGTCGTAGGTGTCCAGGTCCATGACCTGTGCCACGTCGGCACTCTCCACGTTGACGACCTGGCCCTGTTTGCGCTCGATGATCGGGACCCAGATCTTCGCGTCGACGGGCTGAGAGAGGTTGCGCTTCTTGCCGTCGAACACACCCTTGCCCTCGATACGGGCCTTCGCACTGCCGTGTTTGCCCGGCTTGGCCGTGCTGTAGGAGTCGATCTCACAGGGTGTGTCGTCCATCATGACGTAACTTCCCTCGTCGAGTTCGCGAACCTCTGTCTGCTGTCTCGCCATGTCCCGCGGTATTCAGTGTACGAGTATAAACGGTTTGGATGCGATCCGTCCCGCTCGCGCCGGATTCTCACCGTAACACGACGCCCTCGAACGCACCGGACAACACAGTCTCGCCCTCGACCGTACACTCGATGTCGGCCCGCACCTCGTCGCGGTCGGTACCTTCGGTGACCTCGGTGAACGTCACGTCACACCGGACCCGCTGACCCGTGTAGACCGGCCGACGGAAGTCGAACTCCATATGACTGGCCAGCACCTCGTTATCGCCCCCGATCTTCGTCGGGAGCGTCGCGGTCAGGAGCCCGTGGACCATCAGCCGACCGTCATCGTCGGGGTCGAGGTGGCGCGGCTGGCGGTCGTTCGAGAGGTCGGCGAACTCGCGTACGTCGGACTCGGAGAAGGTGCGCTCGTAGGTGACGACGTCGCCCTCGGCGATGGCTGGCATAGGACCGAGAACTGGGCCGCGGCCCGTAGCACTTTCGCCGATCAGGACCTGGACCCGGCCCCGGACTCGTCCTCGTCGTCGGCGGCGGTCACGTCGATGTCGGTCCCCGTCTCGCTTTGACCGCCGCCGTCCTCGACCGCGACGGTGGTGCCGCTCGAACGGTCGGCGTCCGCGTCCCCGGCCGCACCGTCCTCGCCCTCCTCCACATCCGGGCCGAACCCGGCCCCGAGGCCGATCTCGCCGACGGCCGACTCTTCGTCACCGGGTCCGTCCTGCCGTTCGCGCATGCTCTGGCGGGTGAACTGGGGTTGGGCACTGATGCCGCGCTTGCTCCGGAACGACCAGTACAGCAGGCCCGCAACCAGCAGGGTTCCCCCGCCGGCCACGCCGGCGGCTTCGACGGTGCTGAACGCGTACAGGACCGCCGTTGAGACGATGCCGGCCGAGAGGACCATCCCGTAGACCAGCCGTTTCGCCAGCGTCGCCAGCAACCCATCGGAGTCCTCGATGTCGGCGTTGACCCGGAGGTCGTCGCGCTCGATCCGGTCGAGCGTCTGCTCCAGTTTCGGCGGCGTTCGCAGCGCCGATTGGGCGGCCTGCTGGACCTCGTCGGCGCGGTCCTCGACGAACTGGCGGATGCCGGCCTCGACGTAGCCCTGATCGCCCAGGTAGTCGGTCGCGACGGAGATGAAGTCGAAGTCGGGATCGAGCGTGACACAGACGCCTTCGACGACCGTCGCCACGCGGAGGACCAGCGCGAGGTTCGCGGGCAGGCGCAGGGGGAACTCGTAGATGGTGTCCTCGACCTGCTGGACGATCTGCTGGACGCGGTACTGCTCGATGTCTTCGCCGCGAGCGTCCGCGATGGCCAGTTCCATCACGTCGCCCATCACCTCGCGGTCGGCCTCCGGACTGAGCGTCCCCATCTCGATGAGCGTGTCCAGGATGGCGTCGGTGTCCTGCTCGGCCACGGCCATGTAGAAGTCGATGATCTTCTCCTGGATGAACGCGTCCACGTACCCCGACATGCCGAAGTCGTAGAACACCAGGGTCCCGTCCTCCTGCACGGCCAGATTTCCGGGATGGGGGTCGGCGTGGAACACGCCGTCCTCGACGATCATCTGGAGATAAACCCGCTGGAGCGTCTCGGCGATTTCGGTCCGGTCGACGCCCAGATCGTCGAGTTCACGGATGTTCGAGATCTTCGTCCCCGGAACGTACTCCATCGTGAGGACCCGTCCCGTGGAGCGGGACTCGTCCACGTCGGGAATCCGGACCCGCTGGTCTTGGGCGAAGTTTTCGCTGATCTCTTCGAGCATCCGCCGCTCGCGCTCGTAGTTCATCTCCTGGCGGATCGTCTTGGCGAACTCGTCGGCCAGCGTCTCCAGCGAGAACGACCGCGTCTCGTCCACGAACCGCATGATGATCGGCACCGACCACCTGATGACGCGCAGGTCGGCCTCCACGAGGTCCTCGATACCGGGCCGCCGGATCTTCACCGCGACGGGGCCGTTCTCGGTCTCGGCGTAGTACACCTGGCCGAGACTCGCGCCGCTGATCGAGTCGGTGTCGAAGTTCTCGAAGTGTTCCTCGACCGGTCCCAGCTCCGCTTCGAGGACCTGCTTGGCCTCCGCCCACGGCGCGGGGGGCACCTCGTCCTGGAGTTTGGTGAATTCGTCGATGTACTCGGGGGGCAGGATGTCCGGCCGTGTCGAGAGCAGCTGGCCGAGTTTGATGAAGGTCGGCCCGAGCGTCAGCAGGGAGTCGAGTAGCGTTGCGGCCCGCTTGCGGCGCTGTTCGGCCGAGACCTGCCGGGACTTGCCGAACAGCAGGAACCGGTTCCGGTCGCGGGCGTAGGCGAGCAACAGCGGCAGAAACTGCCGTGCGACGGTGAGGAACCGTCGGTACGCGCGGAGGTTCACCGAGCGGCCACCTCGGCGTCAGGCGTCCGCGTCCGCGATGGGAATTGACGCGTCCGGCTTGGCACCCGCCTTCGGCAGGCGGAGTTCCAGGACGCCCCGGTCGACGGTGCCCTCGGCGTCGGCACCCGTCGCGTCCGGCGGCAAGGGGAGTTCGGCGTCCAGAAAGAGCGCGCGTTCCTCCTCGACGTAGCGGAACTCCGTGGGGAGGTCCTTCTCGCGCCGCGCCTCGATTTCCAACCGGCCTGCGGACACCTGCACGTCGACCGTCTCGGCCGTCGCTCCCGGCAGGTCGATCACCAGGAGATAGGTGTCGTCGCTCTCCAGCAGGTCTGCAAACACCGTCTCGGGGAGGTCCCGCAACGCATCGCGCAGCGCTGACATGGGGACAGCTAGGGACTGATAGGCGAAAAAGCCCGCGGTCGCGCCTCGTGTTTCCGTCCCGCGCTCGTTCGCCCGACGCTTTTTGCCCGCCCCGTCCCAACGGAGCGGTATGACTGACCCACGCGAGTCGGGCTTCAAGGACGTGACGCCGATCGCCGAGGCCCGCGAGCGACTCCGGGAGGCGGTCACCCCCCACGACCGGACCGAGACTGTCCCGCTGTCGACGGCCGCGGGCCGGACCGTCGCCGAGTCAGTGACGGCCCGCCGAGCCGTCCCTCACTACGACCGGGCGGCCATGGACGGGTTCGCCGTCCGGGCGAAGGACACCTTCGGTGCCGGCGACCGCTCGCCCGCCGTCCTGCGAGTGGGCGGCCACGCCGAGGACGGCGACGAAGTCGTCCCCGGGGAGGCCGTGCGCGTCCACACCGGGAGCGAACTCCCGCCCGGCGCGGACGCGGTCGTGATGGTCGAGCAAACCGATACCGTCGCCGAGGACGTGGAGATCTTCGACGCCGTCGGCGAGGGAGAGAACGTCGCCCCTGCCGGCGAGGACGTTGCGTCTGGGCGCCCCCTCTACGAACCGGGCCACCAGTTGCGCCCTTCCGACATCGGCCTGCTGAAATCGACCGGCGTCACTGAAACCGAGTGTTACCAGCCACCGACCGTCGGCGTCGTCCCGACCGGGGAGGAACTCGTCCAGGCCGACCCCGCCCCGGGCGAGATCGTCGAGACTAACGGGTTGACCGTCGCCCAGTACGTCGAGCGCTGGGGCGGCGTCCCCGAGTACCGCAACGTCGTCACCGACGACGAACACGCGCTCCGGGCGGCCATCCAGCGCGACCTCACGAAGGACATGATCGTCACCACCGGCGGCTCCTCCGTCGGCGAGCGCGACCTCCTCCCCTCTGTCGTCGACGACCTCGGCGAGGTGCTGGTCCACGGTGTCGCCGTCAAACCCGGCCACCCCGCCGGCTTCGGCGTCGTCGAGGAGACCCCTGTCATCATGCTCCCGGGCTATCCGGTGGCCTGCATCGTCAACGCCCTCCAGTTGCTCCGCCCAGCGACGAAGTGGGCCGGGCACATGCCCATCTCGGCGCTGCCCGAGACCGAGGCCGTCCTCGACCGAAAGATCGCCAGCGAACCCGGCGTCCGGACGTTCGCCCGCGTGCAGCTCGACCGGGACAGTCCCGCAATCGAGGACTCAGAGGACGTACCGCGGGCCGTTCCCACCAGAGCGAGCGGCGCGGGTGTCCTCTCCTCGGTCGCGCTGGCCGACGGCTGGGTCGTCGTCCCCGAGGAACGCGAGGGGATTCCGGAGGGTGAACGCGTCGCGGTGCAGGACTGGGAGTGGTCTCCATGAGCCACCGGAAGGCGTTCCTGCTCGCTCGCTCCGCTCGCTGTGCGGGGCTGCGACTTCCGAGCGTCATTTTCTCACCAGGGGTGAGAAAATGACAGACCGCAAGGAGTTCCGCGACCTCGCGCCGCCCGAGGACGCCCACGACGCCATCGCCTCGCTGGATCTGGGTGGGGGCACCGAGACCGTCCCGCTCCGGGAGGCCCGGGGCCGCGTGCTGGCCGAGCGGATCGACGCCGAACTGGACGTGCCCGGGTTCGACCGCGCGTCGATGGACGGCTACGCGGTCCGGGCCCGCGACACCTTCGGCGCGGACGAAGCAGACCCCGCTCGCCTCGACCTCGTTGGCGAAGTCCACGCCGGCGCGGAACCCGACGTGACCGTCGAGGACGGCACCGCCGCCGAGATCTCGACGGGCGCGGTCATGCCGCCCGGTGCGGACTCGGTGGTGATGGTGGAGAAGACGGACGAAGCGGACGGTGGCGAGGCAGTACTGGTCCGCACCGCCCTCGCCCCCGGCGACAGCGTGATGCTCGCGGGCGCGGACGTGGCCGCCGGCGAGCGCACCCTCGGCCCCGGCACTGAACTCACACCCCGCGAGATCGGTCTGCTCTCGGCCCTGGGCGTCGACGAAGTGCCCGTCCGCGCGAAGCCCAGAGTCGGCATCATCTCGACGGGTGACGAACTCGTCCGGCCCGGCGCGGACCTGAACTCCGACGCCGGCCAGATCTACGACGTGAACAGCTACACGACCGCCACGGCCGTCGAGGAGGCCGGCGGCGAGGCGGTCCTCTACCCCCACGCGGGCGACGACTACGAAGAGATGGAGGACATTCTCACGGAGGCCGCGAGCGAGTGCGATCTCGTCCTCTCGTCGGGCTCGACCAGCGCCTCCGCCGTCGACGTGATCTATCGGGTGATCGAGGAGCGGGGCGAACTCCTCCTCCACGGCGTCGCGGTCAAACCCGGCAAGCCGATGCTGATCGGTCGGCTCGACGGCGGCGACTCGCCGTCGGCGTACGTCGGGCTGCCGGGCTATCCAGTTTCGGCCCTCACCATCTTCCGGACGTTCGTCGCGCCTGCGATCCGCGAGGCCGCCGGCCTGCCCGAGCCACGAGCCGCGACCGTCGACGGCGCGATGGCCGTCGAGGAACGCTACGCCGAGGGTCGCCGGCGGCTGATGCCCGTCGGATTGGTCGAAGACGAACACGGCGACACCCTCGTCTACCCCGTCGACAAGGGCAGCGGCGCGACGACGAGCCTCGTCGAGGCCGACGGCATCGTCGAGGTCCCCGCCGAGACGGAGTACCTCGCGGCGGGCGAGTCCGTCACGGTCCAGTTGTTCTCGCCGGACGTCCGCGCCCCCTCGCTCTACGCCGTCGGCGAGGACGACCCCGCGCTCTCCCGACTGCTCGACCGCCTCGACCGGCCGCGCTCCCTCTCGCTGGGGACCCGGGAGGGCCTGCGCCGTCTGCGCAACGGCGTGCCGGACGCGGCCGTCGCCGCCGGTGACCCCGAGGTCGCCGCCGACCACGAGGACCTGGGCGGCTGGACCCGCGAGTGGGGCCTGCTCGTCCCCGAGAACAACCCCGACGACGTGGACGGCGTGGCGGACCTCGTGGACGACGACCTGCGCCTGCTCAACCGCGGGACGAACTCCGGGCTCCGGGCGGCGCTGGACGACGCCCTGGACTCGCTGGCAGAGGAACGCGACACCGCCCGCCGCGAGCTGACCGACGCCATCGACGGCTACGAACTCACGGTGAAAGCCCACGAGAGCCCTGCCCGGAAGGTGCTGGCCGGTGACGCCGACGCGGGACTTGGCCTGCGGGCGACCGCCGCGAAACTCGGCCTCGGGTTCGTGTCGCTGGGCGAGCAGGACGTGCGCGTGCTGGCCAATCCCGACCGGACCGGGAAAGAGGGCGTCACGGCGCTGGCCGATGCCGTGGCGAACGTCGGGTCGGTGCTGGCCGATCTGCCGGGATACGAGTCGGCGTAGAACTCAGTCGCCCGCCGTCGACTCGCCGCCGAGTTCGGAGAAGCTCTCGATCCGGCGGTCGCCCAGCACGCACTGGCCCCGGCGGTGCGGGTCGTGGCGCTCGACGTGGATGCCGTCGAGGCCGGCGTTCCAGGCCGCGCCGATGTCGTGCGGGCCGTCGCCCGCGAGGACACCGGAAACGCGATGCGCTTCCGAGCCCCCGCTCGCTCGGCTCGCGGGGACACCCGCGTGTCCATTGTAGCCGACACCGAGATCGTCCATGGCCAGCTCGACCGGCCCGGGGTCTGGTTTCCAGCCGATCTCCTCGGTACAGCAGACGACGGTGTCGAACCAGTCGCGGATGTCCAGCCGGTCCAGCACGGGATCGGTGAGGTACTGCTGACAGTGCGTGACGAGGCCGACCGGGGCGTCCAGGTCCGCGACGAAGTCGGCGTCGTCGTAGAGGTAGGTGTGTCGGGCCCGGGCCTGGGCGTCCTCCACGTCGTGGAACGTCTTCCAGAACTGCGCCACGTCGACGCCCCACTCGGCCAGTTGCTCGTTGCGCGACCCGCCCAGACCGTGCCAGATGATCTCGGCCTCCCGGTCGGTGAACCCGCGACCGAGGCGGTCCCCGACCTCCTCGAACACGCCGCTGACGTAGTCGGGCTGGACGTCGACCAGCGTGCCGTCGAGATCGAGCAACCAGAAGTCGTAGGACACCATCTGACTCGGGATCGTGTGGCTACGGGATTAGTCGATAAGTGCCTTCTGTCCGTTTCGGGGCCGCGTACCACCGGACGAAACGGGGATGCACGACCTGCTCGGCCCCGTCAGACCGTCCCGACGGGCTCGCCGGCCCCGATCACGAACTCGCCGTCGAACCAGAGCCGCGCCAGCGCCCGCGACCCCAGATCCAGCTCCCGGAGCCGGTCGGCTCGTGGGTGGTCCCCCAGCGTCCACTCCACCTGGGCCGAGCAGGGCCACCCGCCGAGGTTCCCGTCCAGCGTCAGCGGCTCACGGAGGATCTGCCCGTCCTTGACGGTGTAGGACGCGCCGTCTTGCACCTGGTCGATTGCTGGCGCCTTCTCCACGTCCAGCGTGATCACGTCCTGGCCGTCGGCTCTGACGGTCGTTCGCCGCCCGGCCACGTGGTCGTCGTGGTCGATCTCGGCGACCTCCTTCGGGTACCCCCAGATGTCGACGCCGAGCGCCTTCGCGGGTTCGGTCGTGACCGGCAGGTACCAGACGTACCCCGACGCACCGTGGGTGGCCAGCGACGCGAGCGGCCAGGAACGCTCCCCGGCCTCGACGGCCGGGAACATGACGCTGAACTCGTCGTAGGGCGTCATGATGTCGTCGCCGATCCGGTGGTACTCGACGGCGAGGACGGTCACCGCCGCGCGCCGCGGCGTGGCCCGGATCGGCGCGAGTCCCCGCGGGAGCAACTCGTCGACGGCCCCCCGGTCGGCCGAGAAGATCGCGCCGTACACCGTCGCGTCCGTCGATAGCGGCACCGAGACCGTCTCCCCCGTCGACAGCGTGATCGGTTCGTCGACTGTGCCCCCCGGCTGTGGCGTCGTCCCCATGCCTGCGCCTGTCTCCCCGGGCGCAGAAAGCGTTGTCGCCGCCCGGGGTCGTGCGCCGCCCGCCGAAATCCCCTTTCCGATGCCGGTCGAAGGGCCAACCCAATGACAGACTCGCAGACGGCGCTGGACCCGCTCACCATCCCACGGGTGAGAGCGTGAGCACGCGCGGTCAGCGGCTCTACGACTGGTGGAGTCGCCACACCGGCGCGCAGCGGCTCCTCTACGGGCTGGCGTTCTTCGGTCGCGAGGGGACCTTCCGCCGGCGCGGCGTCGAGGCGCTCGCGCTCGACCACGGCGAACGCGTCCTCGAACTCGGCTGTGGGCCGGGGACCAACTTCGCGGCCCTCCGCGAGCGCGTCGGCCCCGATGGAACCGTCGTCGGCCTCGACTACAGCGCCGGGATGGTCGAACGCGCCCGCGAGACCGTCCGCGAAGCAGGTTGGGAGAACGTCCACGTGGTCCGGGCCGACGCCGCGACGCTCCCCGTCACCGGTTCCTTCGACGCCGCCTACGCCGCGATGTCGCTCAGCGCGATGCCCGACCCCGGAGCCGTCCTCGACGCCACCCGGTCGGTCCTCGCGCCCGGCGGCCGGTTCGCGGTGCTGGACGCCCGCCCGTTCCAGTCGCTCCCCTGGCGCGTTCTCAATCCCGTGATCCTCCCCCTGTTCCGGGCGAGTACGAACTGGATCTCCGAGACCGAGGTAACCGACGCACTGGCGACGGCCTTCCCCACGGCGTCGGTCGACGACTACTACGGCGGGAGCGTCGTCGTCGCGACGGCCCGGTTGGAGGAGTAAGTTGCCGTCGTCGTCCCGCTCACTCCGCGGTCGCGACCAGCGAGACGTAGCTGACCCGACCGTCCTCGACGGCGGCTTCGAGGTCCTCGATACCCGCCAGGAGTCGGTCCCCTCGCGCACCGAACAGCCCCAGCAGGCCCTCGTAGTCGACGGCGGCCGCGACCTGCTCGCGCATGGCCAGCAGGTCCTCGCGGTGATCGCGGACCTCGCCGAGGGCGAAGCTATGCCCTTCGATCCGGTCGAGGAGTGCCGCCCGCTCGCGCTCGCCGGTGAGACAGAGCGCCTGCGCGACTGGCTCGGGGAGGTCGGGCACGTCGCCGTCGACGACCACGTCCGAGAGGGCGAGTCGGCCGCCCGGACCGAGGACGCGCCGGCTCTCCGCCAGCGCCGCGTCCACGTCGTCGGCCAGACAGAGGACACACTCCGAGAGCACCACCTCCACGCCACCAGTCCGGACGGGGAGCGCCGTCAGGTCGCCCCGGACCGCGCCGTCGCCGCCCGGGTCGCGATCCAGTCCGACCGCCCGCGCGCCGCGGTCGCGGGCCAGGTCGAGCGCCCCGCCTGCACCACAGCCCGCGTCGAGCAGTCGCGTGTCCGCGCCCACGTCAGCGCGGTCGAGCAATCGCCGGGTCGCGTCGGTCCCACCAGGGTGGAGGGGGTCACCCAGCACGCGCCGGAGCGCGCCCCAGGGGTTCGCCAGCGCGGCGTCGAGTGGGTTCTGCACGGTCAGTCACCCTCCTCCGGGACCGTCTCGCCCTCGCCCCCGTCGGCGGCCGGCGGGTCGTCCACGTCGAGGTCCGCGAGTTCGGGGGCCTCGACTGCGGGCCGGCCGCCCCAGTCGTGACGGTTCCGGAGCGCGTAGTCGCCGTCCTCGGTCGTCATGTTGTAGCCACAGAACGGCACGAGGTCGCCGTCCGGCGTCGGGACGGAGATACAGCAGTTGTCCAGCCGCTCCACGTCGGCGGCGTCGGCGTCCATGAACCCCGTGATCGAGACCGGCAGGACCTGATCGAACAGGTCCGCCGCGCCCGCGGGGAGGTCCATCCCGCCACAACAGCCCGCCGCCGAACAGGCCCGCTCTTTCCCGGCGGTCGTGTTCGCCAGCAACTCCATCCAGTCGCCCTCGTCGACCAGTCCGGACAGCGAGTCGAACGTATCGTCGTCGATGAACGTCGTCAGTGCCGTCGCTCCGCCGTCGTCGTCGGGTTTGAGTGCCGTCGCCAGCTGACAGTACGACGAACAGCAGGGGATCGGCAGGAGGTCCCGCGGGTCGAGCGCGTCCACCTGCGCCGCGAGCCGGCGCGCCACCTCGTCAAGCGGAAATCGACCCTCGCTCTCGGCGTACCGGCCGAAGTGAGCCACCGGCTGGAAATTGATCGACTGCACCACGTCCGCGTTCTCCAGGCCGAACCGCACGATGTCGCCCATCTCGTCGTCGTTAGTCCCCGGGACCACGGTCGGCACCAGCACGACCGGCAGGTTCGCGTCCCGGCAGGCTGCGATGGCCTCGCGCTTTTCGGCCGCGATATCGACCTCCCGTATCGCCTCGTATGTCTCCGGTCGCAGGCCGTCGAACTGCAGGTAGACCGCGGTGACACCCGCCGCTGCCAGCCGGCCGGCGTACCCATCGACGGTCGCCAGTTTCAGCCCGTTCGTGTTCACCTGGACGTGTTCGAACCCCATCTCCCGGGCGCGCTCCACGAGGTCCGGCAGGTCCGCCCGCACTGTGGGCTCCCCGCCCGAGAACTGGATGGGCCGCGGGCCGCCCTCGGATCTGACGGTCTCCAGCAGCTCGACGATCTCCGCGGTCGGGCGGTGCTTGCCGCCCGGCCCGGAACTCGCGAAACAGTACGAACACGAGAGGTTGCAGTCCGAGGTGACCTCGACCACCGCCAGACAGGCGTGGTCGTTCTCGACGGTCAGGTCCACCTCGTCGGTGTCGGTCGAGAAGTCGGGGCCGAAGGCGTCCGCCCACTCCCAGTGGTCGCGCGAGCCCCAGACCTGCCGGCTGGTCGTCCCGTGGTCCGGACACGTCCGCGTGAGATGCACCCCGTCGCCCCGGTCCTCGTAGGTCCCGGGGACCCGTTCCAGACACGCCGGGCAGAGACTCGTCGTCTCCGCGAGCGTCGTCGGCTCGTTTGCCATGGGTCCCCTAGCGACGAAGCTTTGTTAATGATATGGGCTCTGTGTACGGCGACTACAGAGCCGGCGACGGGCGTGTGCGCGACCGGTACCGGACCGCACAACGCTTTTTGACGCACGAGCCTCCCGTACTTCCATGAGCGACGGGGCGACCCCGCTGGGTGAGAAGACGACGGTGCGAGAGACCACACCGGACCTCGCCCCGACCGACTGTGCCCGGAAACTCCTCGCCGCCGTCCGGGCTGACGACTCGCCCGATCCCTACCTGGAGCGGCTGGCCGCCTACGACGAGGCCGCGCTCGAACCGCTCCGGTCCGATCCGGACCTGGCGCTGGCCTTCTGGTCGAACTGTTACAACGCGGGCACCCAACTCCTGCTCTCACGCCGGCCCGAGCTGTACGAGAGTCCGTTGCGCTTTTTCCGGTTTTTCCGGGCGACCGCCGTCACAGTCGCCGGAACGGACCTGAGTCTCGACGCCATCGAACACGGCATCGTCCGTGGCAGCCGAACGAAGTACGGCCTCGGGTACCTGCCACGGCTCCTGGCCGGCCGCTTCGAGCGCCGGTATCGTCTGGCCGACCCCGACCCACGGGTCCACTTCGCGCTCAACTGCGGCGCGGCCAGTTGCCCCGCGATCCGGGCCTACGAGGCCGACCGCATCGACGAGCAACTCGACCGCGCGACTCGCGCGTATCTGGACGCGACCGTCGATCACGACCCCGAGGCCGGCGTCGTGACGGTCCCGAAACTGTTCCGCTGGTACCGCGGCGACTTCGGCGGTGGCTCGGGTATCCGGGACCTGCTCCGGGAGTACGGTGCGATTCCGGACGACGCGAGCCCGCGCCTGCGCCACCGCGACTGGGACTGGTCCCGCGCGGCCGGCAAGTTCGCGGACTGACGCGCACGGCTCTCGCCGGCCACCGGACTCAGTCCGGAGGACTCCCTCCGGTCGTCCTCCTATCCCTCGTCGACCCCGACATCCACGCCCACGTCCACGTCCACGTCACTCAGTCCCTCCGACAACCCGCCGAGAGCGCCACTGCTCTCGCCGCTCTCGGCCTCGACGGCGTCGACCCAGGCCACGAGCGCCGCCTGCACCGCTTCGGACCGCCCGTCGTACCCACCGGCGGCACCCGCCTCGTCGACCGCCGCCAGCAACGCCGTCGGTAGTTCGACTTCGATCGCCGTAGTATCGTCGTACCCACTCATACTTCCAACTCATGTTCCGTGAAAGAAAGGTGTGCTGATTCGACAGGCCGTCGCTCAGCCGTCGCCGTCGACCACGCGGATCGACGAGCCGAGGTATTTCGAGAGGACTCCGGACGTGCTGTCGGCGTTGAACGGGTCCAGATCGGCGGCGATCTCGGCTCTCAGTGCGTCGAGGTAGGTCTCGTCGGTCCGGAGTTCCCGGAAGTCGACTGACAGCACCGTGACGCCCAGCGCGTCTTCGGTCTGTTCACGGAGATAGTCCGGGTCGTTCAACGCGCCGCGCCAGCAGTTGTCCCGGAAGAACAGCCACCCGTCCTCGCCGGGCGGGTCGGCCTCCGGGTAGAGTTTCGTCTCGAACTCGGCGGGTTCGGCGCGTAGCTCCGCCGGGGTCGGATCGAGCCGAAACCGACAGCCCAGGACGTACTCGGCGCGGCCTGTCGGGTCGCCCTCCTTACCGCCGTCCGGCGTCACTCGTACACGTCGTCGAACCGCTCGGCGAGGTCGATGTCTTTCTCCGTGATGCCGCCGGCGTCGTGGGTGGTCAGCCGGACCTCCACCTCGCCCCAGGTGATCGTAATCTCGGGGTGGTGCCAGGCGTCTTCGGCGATGCCGCCGATCCCCGAGGCGAAGCCGACGCCGGGGAGATAGGAGTCGAACTCGTAGGTCCGGACGATCTCGTCGCCGTCGCGGTCCCAGTCGTCGGGAAGCTGTGCTTCGATCTCGGAGTCGTCGAGCAGGTCCGCCATGCGAGTACACTCGGGCGGCCGGGTCAAAAAGTCCGGGCTCCCGGCATCGAAATCCCTTCCACGCCCGGGCTCGAAGCCCGGCTGTGACGACCCGTTCGGCTCGCACCGCCCTGGCGACGGTCGTGTTCGCCGTCCTCCTGGCACAGGTGTTGCTCTACCCCGGTATCGACACACTGGTTGCGGCCCTGGGTGCCGACACCACGCTGGACGCGAGTATGTGGTTCCTCGCCGCCGAATTCGGGGCGTTCGTTCTCTTTGCCGGCCTCTGGGGCGCGGCCAGCGACGCCGCCGGCCGCCGGGTCCCGTTCATCGTCGCCGGCGCACTCGGCGGCGCGGCCGGCTACGCCCTGCTGGCCGGCCTCCCGCATGTGATCGACCTCCCCTTCCTCGCCGTCCTCGGCCTGCGAACACTGCAGGGCGCGGCGACCATCGGCGCGTTCTCGCTGTCGATCACGATGCTGATGGACCTGGAGGGCGGCCACGGCCGCAACATGGGCGCGGCTGGCATCGCCATCGGCGGCGGGACGGCACTGGGCGCGCCGCTGGGCGGCCAGCTGTACGAGGTCAGCCCGTTCGCGCCGCTGATCGCCGCCAGCGCACTGCTGGTCGCCGTCGGCCTCCTCGCCGCCCGCGTCACCGACCGAGCGCCGGGCGAGAACCGGGGTCGACTCGGCGCGGTCCGCGAGACCGTTCGGGAGACGCCCGCCATCCTCGTCCCTTGTGCGTTCGGCTTCGTCGACCGGCTCACTGCGGGCTTTTTCGCCCTCGTCGGAACCCTGTACTTCCGGGAGGTGTTCGAGCTCTCACCGGGCAGCACGGGCCTGATGCTCGCACTCTTTTTCGCGCCTTTCGCGCTCTTCCAGTACCCGTTCGGCGTCCTCTCGGATCGGATCGGCCGCACCATCCCCGTCCTCGTGGGGTCGACGCTGTACGGCCTCGTCGTGATCGGCGTCGGACTCGCGCCGACCGTCGCGCTCGCCGGCGCGGCGATGGTCGCAGTCGGCGTGATCGGCGCGCTGATGGCCCCCGCGACGATGGCGCTGGTCACCGATCTGGCGGCCGACGATCAGCGCGGCGTCGCGATGGCCGCGTTCAACGCCGTCGGCAGTCTGGGCTTCCTGGCCGGCGTCCTCGTCGGCGGGACCGTCGCCGACGAGTACGGGTATTTCGCCGCGTTCCTCACCGTCGGCGGGATGGAAGTCGCCGTCGCGACGCTGGCAGTGCCGGCCTTCCTCAAACTGGGTATCCCGGGCGTCGCGACGCGAGCCCGCGAGTCGTAAAATCAGTCGTCCAGCTGGTTGAGGACTGCCTGGGGCATCTCGGCCTTCATGTCCTCGGGGATCTCCTCGGGGTCCATGCTGGAGACGAACTCCGGCACGTCCGACCCGAACTCCGGATCGAACAACTGGAGCGCGGTGTTGATCGTCGTCCAGTCGTCCTCTTCGGCCGCGTCGCGCAGGCTCTGGGTCGGCGGCGCGAGCAACTGGCTCACCAGCGCGTCGGCCATCGACTCGACGACCTCGCGTTCCTCCTCGTCCAGATCGAGCTTCTCCAGCGCCGTCGATAGCTCGCGGGCCTTCATGCGCTCGGCGCTCTCGTACATCCCCGCGATCACCTGATCGGCCCGTTTGCGCTTGTACTGGGTCAACAGGTGCTCGAACTCCTCGTCGACCAGCTGTTCGACCTTCTCCGCGGCCGACTCCCGGCGCTTCCGGGAGGCCGCGGTCACCGACTCCAGCGCGTCCATGTCCTTGACCGTCACCGAATCGAGGTCGTCGGCCGCCGGCGGCACGTCGCGGGGCTGTGCCAGGTCGATTACGAGCGTGTCTCCGGCCCGGTCCATCGTCTCGACCGTGACGACGTGGTCGGGACTGCCCGTCGCCGTGATGACCAGATCCGCGCGTTCGATGGCCGTCGAGACGCCGTTGAGTCCGAGCGCGTCGCCCGCCACGTCGAGTCGGCTCACGAGATGTTCGGCGTGGGGGACGGTTCGATTGGCCACGAGAACGCGCTCGACGGCCCCGTCGAGGGCCTTGGCGACCAGCGACCCCATCTCGCCCGCGCCGACGACCAGCGCGGTCGCGCTCGCGAGGTCGCGCTTCCGGTTGGCGAGGTTGACGGCCGCGCTCCCCAGCGAGACCGTCCCCTCGTTGATGGCGGTCTCGGTGCGGGCGCGCTCGCCGACGTGCATCGCCTTGGTTACGCCGTTTTCCAGCACCGGCCCCATCGCACCGACGCCACGGGAATCCTCGTACGCGTCTCTGACCTGGCCGAGGATCTGGTCCTCGCCCAGGACGATGGACTCCAGGCCGGCCGCCACGCGCAGGAGGTGGCGCAGGCTCTCCTCGTGTCCCATCTCGACGACGGCGTCGTCGGACACGTCCGCGCGATATCGCTCCAGGGCGGCCCGGCCGACCGACGCCTCCGGGGCGACGACGTAGGCCTCCGCACGATTGCAGGTCTGGAGGACGTACGCTTCCTCGACGCCCGACTGATCGAGTAGTGACTCGACGGCCCGACGCTGGTTCTCGGTACAGGCCGCCTCGATGTCGTCGACGCTAGCCTGCCCGTGGGCGATACTGACACCCGCGATCACGCCGGCTCCGTTTATCACTGTAAATCACCCGTCACGTCCGCAATCACGTCCTCGGCCGCTTGCCGAGACTTTGTCCTGCCACTATCTAAATGCTTCCAAACTCGCCCGGATCGCACGACCGCCCGGATCGCATCCCGACGCCGCTCTGGATCTACCTCGTCAGCCTGCAACTCCGCCCGCAACTCCCCTGTCAGCCGCGCCATCTCACCGGCCCCGTCGATGTCGTCCTCGATTCGCTGGCGCAGGTACCGACTCAGCGCCGGACTCGTCCCGCCCGTCGAGATCGCGACCGTCACCGGTCCGTCTCGCACCGTCGCCGGCACGACGACGCTCTCCGGGTCGCGCTCGCCGTGTTCGTCCGTGCGATTCACCAGTGCGCCCGCGTCCCGTGCGGCGTGCTCGATGGCCGCGTTCAGGTCGCCGTCGTCGGTCGCGGCCACCACCAGTGCGGGATCGGTACCGTCGATCCACTCCTCGACCGCATCGATATCCGGCGCGGCACGGACCCGCTCGGCCCCGCCGAAGTCCGCGTCCGCGAACGTCGGGCTGACGACGACCACGTCGGCCTCGCGTGCGAACCGCCGGGCCTTCCGCGCGCCGACCGACCCACCGCCGAAGACGAGGACGGTCGCGCCCGTGAAGTCGTGCAGGAGCGGGATCAAACTGCCCCTCCCATCAGTCGCCGGCCTCCTCCGGTTCGACGGTGTTGGCCTTCGCACGCTCGTCCATCCGGATGCCGGTCTTCTTCAGAATCCGGGTCGAAAAGAGCGTGTCCCAGTCCGCGTCGGCCACGTCCCAGAACTCGTCCATCTTCTCGCGAACCTGCTGGACGCGCTCGGCGCTCTCTGCCTCGCTGCGACCGTGTGTCATCGCGAAGAAGTTGTACGGCCAGACTCCCTCGTGGCGGGGGCGCTCGTAACAGTGCGTGACGAACCCCAGCGACGCGACGGCCGGCCCGACCTCGTCGACGACCTCGTCGGGCACGTCCCAGACCGTCATGCCGTTCTCGGTGTAGCCAAGCGAGTAGTGGTTCGGGATCACGCCCACGCGCCGGACCTTTCCTTCCTCGTCGAAGCGCTTTATCGTCTCCAGTACCCATTCCACGTCCTCGCCCAGTGCCTCGGCCACGTCCCGATAGGGCGTCGGCGAGATCGGGAGGCCGTCCTGAATCTCCAGCACCAGATCCAGTTCCGCCGGCGTCAGCGAGGTCCGGTCGGTCGGGGTCACGTCGGGCCCCAGGTGCGACAGATCAACGCCCCCCTCGGGAACCGGCCCGTCCAGCAGAAACTTCGCTTCCACGCGGAACTCCTGCTGTTTGGGCAGGTTGTAGGTCTCCTGGCCGGTGTCGTCCTCGATGGAGGCGAGTACCTCCTCGACCGCGTCGGCGTCGGGGACGCTGACGACGAACCACATGTTGAGGTGCGGATGTTCGCGCTCGTAGTTGTGCGCCACCGCGTCGTAGGAATTGACCTGTTCGGCCACCTCGTCGTACCGGTCCTCGGGGGCGTGCATGGCGACGAGCGTGGCTGCGCCGCCGATCTCCTCGGCGTTGATCAGTGCGCCGAATCGGGTCAAGACACCCTCGTCGTCGAGGTCCCTGACTCGCTCGAAGAGGGCGTCGGCGTCGACGTCGACGCCCCGATCCCGGAGCGCCGCGGCCGCCGGCTCGAAGGGGCGCTCGACGACCGGGAACCCGCCCTGGAAGGCGTTGACGACCGCCCGGTCGACCCGCGAGAGGTCTTCGCTCATACCCGAACGTCGGGGTCGGGGCGGCATAAATCCGCGCTTGTCCGGCCGCGAGTCAGCCCGACTCTGCCACCGGTTCGACCGTGTATCCGTCCTCCCGGACTGCCTCGACCAGCCCCTCCTGGTCGGTGTCGGCCTCGTAGTAGAAGACGATCTTGAACTCCTCCTCGCGGAGCAGTTGCTGGCACTCCCAGACGAACTCGTCGCCGTCGAGCGTGCGTCCCTGGTGCTGGTTCAGCCCGAACTCGGTGTCGTCGTTGCCGGAGTAGACGTAGGTGTCCTTGGGATCGACGCCCGCGTGGTCGGCGATCAGCTCGCCGATCTCGATGGTCGTCTCGTGGAGCGCGGCCTCGTCGTCGCTACCCAGTTCCGTGTGGACGATGATCCCCACGAGTTCGATCTCGCCGGGTTCGAGCAGCGCCTCTGCTCGCTGGTAGAGGTCCGGATCGATAGGGTCCTGTGTCTCCATTGTTCGATGCTGGCCGTCCCGTCCTCATACCTCTCACGGTCTCGGACCGACCCCGGACGACGGTCCGCGACGGTGCCGCCGCTCGATAGGTTGCGTCTCGGGGCCAGCGGCCCCGCACAGTACCGCGACTGACGTGCCCGGTTACAGGCGCGTGAGGTTCTCTGCGCGCGGGCCCTTGTCGGCCTGCACGATGTCGAACTCCACTTCCTGCCCTTCTTCGAGGTCGGGACCGCCGACGTCTTCCATGTGGAAGAAGACGTCCTCGTCCGCGTCCTCGGTGTCGATGAAGCCGTAGCCACCCGTGTCGTTGAAGAAGTCGACTGTGCCTTCCGCCATGGTTACAGTCGCTCCAGATTTTCCGCACGCGGGCCTTTGTCGGCCTGCACGATGTCGAACTCGACCTCCTGACCTTCCTCCAGGTCGGGGCCGCCGACGTCTTCCATGTGGAAGAAGACGTCCTCGTCCGCGTCTTCGGTATCGATGAATCCGTAACCGCCAGTGTCGTTGAAGAAGTCAACCGTACCGGTCGCCATTGCACCTACTCAGAGGACGTCACCGTATTAAAAGCCTGTGGGTCACCCCACCCCAAACCAGCGCCGAGGACAAGATACTTATAACGGGGTGAGAGTTTTCCTACAATGCTCGCGTGGGTGCGCCAGCAGGCGCTATCGGGGTACGAACGACTGTTGCGGTGGGAGCTGTCGGGGATGCCGGATCACGTCGCCGTCATCCAGGACGGGAACCGTCGCTACGCCAGAAACAAGGGCGAGGGGGCCACGGAAGGCCATCGCGCCGGTGCCGAGACGACCGAGGCCATGCTCAACTGGTGTGACGAACTCGGCGTCCAGGAGCTGACACTCTACACGTTCTCGACCGAGAACTTCGACCGCCCGGTCAACCAGCGAGAGGCCCTCTTCGACCTGATCGAGGAGAAGTTGTACGAGTTCGCCGACGCCGACCGCGTCCACGAGGGCGAGGTGAAGATCCGGGCCATCGGCGAGACGCAGGACCTCCCGGGTCGGGTCCGCACCGCCATCCAGTACGCCGAGGGTCGCACCCGCGACTACGACGAACTCCAGTTGAACATCGCGCTGGCCTACGGCGGCCGCGCGGAACTGCTCGGGGCCGCCCGCGACGTGGCCCGCGACGTGGTCTACGACGACCTCGACCCCGACGAGATCGACGCCGAGACCGTCGAGGAACGACTCTACGAGGGACCGTCCCGCGACGTGGACCTCATCCTCCGGACCGGCGGCGCCGAACGCACCAGCAACTTCCTGCCCTGGCACGCCAACGGCAACGAGGCCGCCGTCTTCTTCTGTACCCCCTACTGGCCCGAGTTCCGGAAAGTGGACTTCCTCCGGGCGATCCGCACCTACGAGTCCCGCGAGGAGTCCTGGCGGACCGCACGCGCCAAGCGTGCCCTGGCGCTCGTTCGGGCGATGGGCAGCGCCGAACTCGACGAGGCGCGCTCGGTCCTCAGCCGGTTTCGCGACGCGCTCCCGAGCGAAGACCGCGAGGCCGTCACCGAAGCCGTCGACGACGGCGACGTCAACCCCGCCGACTGATCCGCGGGCCTCGCCTGCGCGACGTGGACCCACCGCCCGCCGAGAACTGGGCGAACGTCCACTCGTCTCGCGTTGAGTTCGATTCCTTTCCGCGAACGTGTCGCAGAAATATGATTATTACCGCCAACGGATCGTTTTAGCCGTCCGTGTCCTGTCGAAGGGTATGCGCAGGCGGGTGTTCCTCGGTACGGTCGGGAGCGCCATCGTTGCAGGGTGCAGTTCCGATTCGACCGACGGTTCGACTGAGACGAGTACCGACTCGACGACAGACGGGACCGAAACGAGTGTCACCACTTCGAACCCCGACCCCGAGCCCAGTGGCGAGCCCACGTTCGAGCAGGCGTGGGAACTCGACCGTGGGCCGGAAGAGCGTGAACAACTCGTCGTCGGGAGCGACGTCGTCCTCTGGGAAACCGGCGACCCGATGACCGTCTGTAACGACCTCGTCTCGGGGGCAGAGCGCTGGACACGCGAGAAGTTCTACAACGATAAACTCTACCCGACGGCCGACCGGATCTACGGGCTACCGAGCGGCGAGGACGTCGTCGAGGCGCTCGACCCGCAGTCCGGGGAGGCACAGTGGACGGTCCCGCTCAGCGACGTCATCGGCGAGGGGGCCGTCGAGGGTGCCCGGGCCAGCGGGCTGGCGATCCCTGTCCCCGGTGGCGTCGCCGTCAGTGCCAACGGACTGGAGGAGAGTGGATCGGCGATCCTCGACGGCGACTCCGGTGAGATCCTGGCGCGAATCAGGCAGGGTGGCCAGCGTCGCCAGCTATCGAACCCGGCCCAGGACGGCGGACAGCTGTTCACCTCGTCGGGCCGTCCGCTCTTTTTCGCGTACGACCTCGAGGCGTACGAGGTTCAGTGGTCGATCGACAGGGACAGTTTCACGACCGGGAGCCCGGGGAAAGACGGATTCGCCGTCGGACCGGACCGGGTATTCACGCCGGCCCAGACGGTGAACAACTACGGCCGGTCCGCGGTCCCGGCCCGCGCGTACGACCGAACCGACGGCAGCGTCGAGTGGGAAGTCGAGGCGTCCGACCAGTTGACCGCGCCGTACGGGTACGCCGACGGCACGCTCGTCTTCGTCGGCCGCGAGTCGGTCGGCGTCGACCCCCGAACGGGCGAGATCCAGTGGACCTACTCCCACGACTCCCGCCCCGTCGACCATCCGGTGATCACCGACCGCGGCGTGATCGTGCTGGAACAGGGTGGCCCGATGGTGGCACTCGACCCCCAGTCCGGCGACGAGGTCTCCAGCGTCGACCTCCTCGGCGAGTTCGTCGACGGCACCGACTCACACGTCTTCGTCGGCGGCGCGGCGACCGAAACCGGGTACGTCTGCTATCGATACTGACCATCCGCCGAACTCCGCTGCCGCGAACGAATCCCAAACTTCCGGCAGACTCGCTGCGCTCGCCTGCCGGCGTTTGGACAGTTCCCTGCGGTCACTGTCGGAACCACCGCCGGTCCGCTCCCGCCGGTCGCTCCCCGACGTGATTTGGCCTACCGGCCAAACTTCCGGCAGACTCGCTGCGCTCGTCTGCCGGCGTTTGGACAGTTCCCTGCGGTCACTGTCCAAACCTCCGCTGGCGATCCTGAAAATCCCGTATCGCCCGGAGGTACTCCCGTTTCCGGAAGTCACGCCAGTTCACGTCCGTGAAGTAGAGTTCGGAGTAGACCGACTGCCAGATCATGAAATCCGAGAGCCGCTCGGCCCCGGTCTTGAT
This sequence comes from Halorientalis regularis, assembly GCF_023698535.1. Lineage (GTDB taxonomy): Archaea > Halobacteriota > Halobacteria > Halobacteriales > Haloarculaceae > Halorientalis > Halorientalis regularis. The sequence goes on along the minus strand of NZ_JALJCL010000006.1, from coordinate 207,642 downwards.
GACGAGGTCGGGATCGGTCGGGAACACCAGGCGTTCCTCGATGTCGTCCTCGTCGATCTCGCCGGGTGTCAACTCGCCGTCGTCGACCTCTTCGGCGACGCTCCGGACGGCGGCGGCGAACTCGTGTTTCCCGCCGAGGCCGATGCTCACCTGGATGGGGGCGTCGGCCCGCCGGTCGTCGTCGGGGCCGCGGACGGCCATCTCGCGGGGCGCGCCAACGTCTTCGAGCGCACGGCGGAGCGTCGGGACGGCCTCTTCGTCGAGGACGGAGACGTAGACCATGACGCGCTCGGCACCGTACTCGACGGCCCAGTCGAAAAACGACTCCAGGGTGTCGTAGGCTCCCTGCTCCAGCAGGTCGCGCTCGGTGATGACGACGGCGACGTTGTCGGGCGTCGCCTCGTCGGCCCACTGGGTTCGGACCGCGAGGTATCGGTCGTAGATGCCCACGGACTGCGTTTCCCGTCACGGAGTATGAAGGTCACGGGTCGTAGGGCGGTTGCGGTCGCGGTGGCGGTGCGGTCGCGGAGGCGGGGCGGTAGCGGTGGAGTACCAGCACAGCACCGGAACTCGCGCTTGCGCGAGTTCCGCTTTTTTGATCCAGATTCTTTGGCGGGGGTCGAGCGCTCGCCCCAGGCGAGCGCGAGGCCCCCGCGAAAAAAGGTGGTTGTTAAGTGCGTCTCGGAAAAACGGGCGGCACGTGACGACGACAGTCCGGCGAGCGGGGGCGTTCGCGCTGGTCGGGACGGGCGGGTTGCTCGTCCCGGCCGTCAGCCGGGTGGCTCCACAGGTGGTCGCCGCCGTCGCCGGCACGGTGCCGTTCACCGACCGGATGACGTCGCAGGCGGTCGCCACCGTCGCCGGGACGCTCCCGTTCATCGCGGTCGCCGTGTTGGCGCTGTACGTGATCGACGAGGGATTCGTGTTCGAGTTGTTCGCCCGCCCGGGCGACCGCGAAGACGGTCGCCTCTACGGGCTGGCGGGCTTTTCGCTCGCCATCGCGGGGCTGTCACTGCTGGGCTTGCAGTTCGCGCTCCCGATGACGGTCTTTTCGACGGCGGTGTTCATCCTGGCCTACGGGAACCTCGCGGAGCATCTCGTCAGGGCGTGGCGGTCGGACCCGGCGGTCGCGACGGCGGGGTTCGTCGCCGGCGGCTCGGTGCTTGGCTTCGGCGCGGGACTGGCGACCGTCGCGTTGACGCCCGAGTCCGTCCTGCCGGCGACGCTTGCCTTCTTCGCGGTCAGCGGGGCACTCCTGGCCTCGCTGTTGCGGGCGGTGCTGTTCGCCAGGGACGACCCGCTGGTGATGGTCTCGGTCGCGCTCCTGTTGTGGCTGTTCGCGGACCTCGGGGTCGCCGTCTCGCCCGTCCGCGTCGCGGTCGCGCTCGCAGTGACTGGTGGCTTCGGCTACGTCTCCTACTGGCTCGACGCGGCCTCCATCGCGGGGATGGTCACCGGCGTCCTGCTGGGGCTGTTGACCATCGTCCTCGGGGATTACGGCTGGTTCGCGATGCTGATCACGTTCTTCGGCGTCGGTGCGCTCTCGACGAAGTTCCGCTACGACGAGAAACAGGAGCGCGGCATCGCACAGGAGAACGAGGGGGTGCGCGGGAGCGGGAACGTCCTCGCGAACTCCCTGATGGCGCTGGTCGCCGTCGTCGGGTTCGCCGCGAGTCCGACCTACGTGCCCGTCTCGCCCGCGGTGTTCCTCTACGCCTTCGCCGGGGCCGTCGCCGCGGCGATGAGCGACACGCTCTCCAGCGAGATCGGGGGGCTGTTCGACCAACCGCGGCTCATCACGACCTTCGAGCGAGTCGCGCCCGGCACCGACGGGGCCGTGACCTGGCAGGGCGAACTCGCCGGCATCGCGGGTGCTGGGTTGATCGCTGCCATCGCGGTGGCCTTCGAGTCGGTTCAGCCGCTGGGCGCACTGGTGATCGTCGGCGCGGGCGTCCTCGGCATGACTGCCGACAGCCTCCTCGGAGCGACCGTCGAGGGGCGGTACTTCGGGAACCAGGTCGTCAACTTCCTCGCGACGGCCGTCGCCGCCGTCGGTGGTGGCGGCGTCGCGCTGGCACTCGGCGCGCTATGATCCGGCCCGCAACGGCCGACGACCTGCCGCGACTGCGCGCCATCCAGCTGGCCTCGCTGGCCGAACCATGGGACGGACTGCTCGAACCCGCTATCGACGGCCCACCGGTCGTCCTCGTCGCTGTCGACGAGGCCGACGAGCCGAACGGCTACGCCGTCGCCATCCCACAGGATTCCGTGGCGTATCTCGCGGAACTGGCGGTCGCAGCCGGCCACCGTGGCGAGGGCCACGGTTCCCGACTGCTGGCGGCGCTCTGTGACCGGCTCGCAGCGGACGGGTTCGAGCGCCTGGAGCTGACGGTCCGCGCCGACGACGAGCGGGCGCGGGACTTCTACGACGCCAACGGCTTCGCCGAACAGGAGCGACTTCCGGACCACTACGAGGACGGGGACGGGCTACTGCTGGCCCGGCCGCTTCAGAACTGATCGGCCATCCGAATCCGGACGCCGGTGGGTTGCTTGACGAACTCGCCGGTCGAGCGCGGGACGATCTGCTCGACGCCGCGCTGGGCGGCCACGTCGAGCAACCGCTGGTCGAGTTCCCCGTCGAGGACGACCGTCGTCGGCGTCACGTCGGCGTCGGCGACGGCGTCGAACGCTTCGCCCGCGGGGGCCGACGCGAGCTCCCCGAACTCGCCGTCCAGCAGGACGACCTCGCCGCTGTTCCCGTCGACGACCGCCTGCACGTAGCCCGCCAGCGTCTCCGGTTCGGTCGGCGCGTCCGCGGTATTCTCGTCGTCGGCCGTCGCGGTGGCGTCGTCGTCCGTCACCGCATCGTCGCCGTCGGTCGCGTCTTCGGTGGCCTCGGTGTCTGCGGTGACATCCTCGGCACACTGGTCGGCCGACGCGGTGTCGGTCGTCTCGGGTGTCGCGGCCGACTCGGTATCGTCGGTCGTCTCCGGCGGCGCGGGACGGGCGCTCCCGTCGGTCGCCGCGACGGTCTCGTGGGGCGAACTCGCGCCCGCGACGGCCTCCATCGGGACCTTCTCCCGGAGCGCGGCCATCACTTCGTCGCGGGCCAGGTCCTCGACCGACCGGTGTTCGGGGGCGAAGGCGACGTAGTTGACCTCGCCGACCTGCCCGAGTTCCTTGAGGATGAGGTCGCCCCCGCGGTCGCCGTCGAGGAAGGCGGTCACCGTCCGCTCGCTGGTGAGGTCGGCGACCGCCTGTGGCACGTCCGTGCCCTCGACGGCGACGGCGTTTTTGATGCCGTACTTCAGCAACTGGAGCACGTCGGCCCGACCCTCGACGACGATGATCGCGTCGCTGTCGCTGACGCGGGGTCCGGCCGGCAGCCCCTCGTACTCCGTGATGTCCTCGACCCGGACGGCCTGCCGCACCTCCTCGATCAGGTCCGCGCTCCGAGTCACCTCGCCCTCGAATTCGGCGAGCAGGTCCGTCGCCCGCTCGACGATCTCCCGGCGTTTGGCCGCGCGCACGTCCTCCAGTTTGGTCACCTGGAAGTCCGACCGACACGGACCGACCCGGTCGATAGTTTCCAGGGCGGCCGCGAGGATGGCGGTCTCGACCTTGTCGAGGCCGCTGGCGATGGTCACCTCGCCGTAGGAGCGGCCGCCCTCCGACTCGATCTCCACGTCGATCCGGCCGACCTTCGAGGACTCTTGGAGCGCCCGGAGGTCGAGTTCGTCGCCGAGCAATCCCTCTGTCTGCCCGAACACCGCGCCGACGACGTCACTCCGCTCTACCACCCCGTCGGCGACGATGTCCGCGTGAATCAAGTATTTCGCTGAATCCTGCATAGCTGGTGAACTGCCCCTGCTGGGGGCGATACTGTGAACCGCGTGATGATGATGTCTCCATGAACGCACCCATGGATACGTCTGAACGTAACGGCCTTGCCGTGAAATACCTACCGTTCGAGTACAGGTTCTGACACTTCCGGCGAGCGTCGAAACCGACTTTTCGGTGGCGGTCACCCCTCCGATATGGGTATCGAGGAAGCCGACATCGACCCCGAACGGTTTCTGGAGGACGTGGAGATGCGGATCGGAACCGTCCGGTCCGCCGAACCGTTCCCCGAAGCCCGCAAGGACGTGTACAAACTCGAAGTCGACTTCGGCTCGGAAACGCGCCAGTCCGCGGCCGGCCTGACCGACAACTACGGCCCCGACGAGCTGGAGGGGCGGCAGGTGCTGGCCGTCGTCAACCTCGGGACGGTCACCATCGCGGGGTTCGAGAGCCAGTGTCTCGTGACCGGTGTGGACGACCCCGAGGGCGACGTGGTCTACCTCCAGCCCGAGCGCGAGGTGCCGGACGGGACGCGGGTGTACTGACTTCCCCACCACGCCCGGAGCCGTCGGCGGGACAGCCTGCCGACCGTCGAAGGAAATATGTCTTCGGACCTCCGTTCTGAACGCTATCGACACGTCTATTTGCGTCCAGCGGAAGGTTTCGACAACATGACCCGAGAGACCTTCGTCTGGAGCGCGGTCGCGGTCCTGCTGGTCGCGCTGGCGGTGCCCTGGTTCTGGTGGGGGTCGAGCCGCGTCGTCGCCGGCCTGCCGGTCTGGGTCTGGTGGCACGTCGGCTGGATGGGGCTGACCGCCGTCGTCTTCGCCGTCTTCGCCCGCCGGGCCTGGGGCGTCGGCGTCGAGGGTGGTGTCGATGGCTGAGACGGGCCTCCAGCTCGGTATCATCGTCGGCTACCTCCTGCTCGCGCTCGGCGTCGGGCTGGTGGCCTACCGGCTGACCGACCGCACCGCCGAGGACTACTTCCTCGCGAGTCGGACGCTTGGCACCGTCGTTCTGCTGTTCACGACGTTCGCGACACTGCTGTCGGCGTTCACCTTCTTCGGCGGACCGAACATCGCCTACTCGGCCGGGCCCGAGTGGATTCTCGTCATGGGGCTGATGGACGGTGTTCTCTTCGGTATCCTCTGGTACGTGATCGGGTACAAGCAGTGGCTCGTCGGGAAGGCCAACGGCTACGTGACCCTCGGGGAGATGCTCGGAGATCGCTTCGGCTCACGACGCCTCCGCGCGCTGGTCGCTGGCGTCTCCCTGTTCTGGCTGTTCCCCTACGTGATGCTCCAGCAACAGGGGGCCGGCACCGCGCTGGCGGCCCTGACCGACGGCGCGGTCCCCTACTGGCTGGGGGCCGGCGGCATCACCCTGTTCATGATCGTCTACGTCGCGCTCTCGGGGATGCGCGGGGTCGCCTGGACCGACACCCTCCAGGGACTATTCATGCTCGGAATGGTGTGGGCCGCGGTCGCCTGGATTCTGTCGGCGGTCGGCGGTCCCGGCGCGGCCACGGCCGAACTGGCCGGGGCCGCACCCGGTCACGTCACACTGGGCGGCGGGCTCTACACACCGGCCTACGTGCTCTCGACGGCCGTCTCCATCGCGTTCGGCGTGACGATGTTCCCGCAGGTCAACCAGCGGTTCTTCGTGGCCGGCTCGAAGAAAGTTCTCAAGCGCACGTTCGCGCTCTGGCCGGTGCTGGTCATCCTGCTTTTCGTCCCCGCGTTCATGCTCGGCGCGTGGGCCCAGGGGCTGGGCATCGCGGCCGGTGAGGACGCGAACGTCCTCCCGCTGCTGTTGAACGAGTACACGCCCGCGTGGTTCGCGGCGCTGGTGATCGCCGGTGCGATGGCCGCGATGATGTCCTCCAGCGACTCGATGCTCCTCTCGGGGTCGTCGTATCTCACCCGGGACGTGTACCGCCAGGCCGTCGCCGGCGTCACCGATCGCCGGGAGGCGCTGGTCGGCCGCCTCGGCGTCGTCGTCATCGCCCTGGTGTCGTTCGTCGCGAGCCTCTTCCAGCCCGGGACGCTGATCGAGATCGGCGACACCGCCTTCGGCGGGTTCGCACAGCTCGCGCTCCCCGTGCTGGTCGCGCTCTACTGGCCGGGAACGACCCGCACCGGGATGTACGCTGGCGTCGGCGGGAGTCAGCTGTTCTACCTCGCCAGCGTCTTCCTCCCGTTCGTACCGGCGAGCTACGTCTTCCCGCTGGCTCCCGGACTGGGCGGCTGGTCGGCCTCGGTCGTCGGGATGGCACTGGGGCTCGTCCTGACGGTGGGCGTCTCGACGGTCACCGGCCACGCCGCCGGGGAGGACGCCGCCGTCTACCGCGGCCGGTCTGCGGACTGACACGCAGGAAGCGGAAGCCCACCCCTTCAGGGGTGGGTCCGAGCGACACCACGCCCCGTCAGGCCACCGCCGATGGCTGTCTGCATCCCCAACGTTTAATCTACCGGAAACCGTACATAGAGGCACGCAAGACGGCGAAAAACTGGCAGTTGGATTGGGGTCTGCCCGGTGGACGAAAGGCTACCACACCGTTCCCGCGAGGGCGTCCCCGTGGCCCGCAAGGAAAATCAAAAAGCAACCCTGCGCCGGCTTGGGACGCGCCGCCACGCGGTGTGGCGGCGCGTCGGGTCGATGGCCCGGCCCGCGGCCCGGTGAACAACCGGGGACGACAGTCGCTGGGAGTGGATACGGCCCGCAAGGGCGAACACGTCAGACCCCGGATGGGGCCAAACCAGAGTCCCGCAAACCGGAGTACCCGCGAGGAGAAATTTGCCACCGGGTGCGGCATCACCGGGATGCCCACCGCGCGTGGAATCCCACGGCTTCAGCCGTGGGAGGAGGTCAAGGAAACTCGAACCCTTTTGAACGCGCCGGGGCAAGGAAGAGTATGCAGACACACATCGTGCCGGTCGGCTTCGACTACGACCGGCTCATCGCGCCACTGGTGCGCGAGCGGCTCGACGTGGACCGGGTGGTCCTGCTGGAGGGGGCCGTGGGGAGCGAGGCCAACGTCGAGTACTCGCGCAACCTCGCCGAGAAACTGGAGAAAGACTTCAGGAACCTCCTGGGAGCCGAAACAGAACGGATCGTGATCGAGGACGTCTACGACTACGACGCCGCGTTCGAGCGCGCGTACAGCCTCATCATGGCCGAACTCGACCGCGGCCGCGACGACGACGAGGCCAGCGAGGTCTGGGTCAACATCTCCGCGATGCCCCGAACGGTCTCGTTCGCCTTCGCCACCGCGGCCCACTCCATCATGGTCGAGCGCCAGGAGGAGCGCGAGCGCATCCACACCTACTACACGGTCCCCGAGAAGTACCTCGAAACCGAACTCGCCGAGGAACTCCGCCGCCAGATCGACCTGCTCTCGGACCTGCGCGAGGACGTGGACGACGACCGGGTCACCGAACGGCTGGAGAGCGCCCGCAGTCTCCTGGACGAGTTCGACGAACGCGGGACCACCATCGGCGCGAAGGAGATCGACGGCAGCCACGTCGTCGAACTCCCTGTCGCCTCCTTTTCGAACGTCAAACCGTTCGAGGAGATCATCCTCTTCACCCTCGGCGAGCACGGCGAGTTCGAGTCCGTCTCGGAACTGGCTCAGGAACTCTCCCGGGAACTCGGCGAGGATTACACCGACAGTTTCCGGTCGAAGGTGATCTACAACGTCGACCGGCTGGGACCGGGCGGGAAAGGCTACATTGAGCAGGAGGAACACGGGAAGTCCTACCGGACGCGACTCTCGCGGATCGGGGAACTGTGGGTCAGGGCCCACGCCGACCGGAACGACGGGGCCTGACTACTGGGGTAATCGCCCGAAGTCGTACATGAGCCACTGGTCGTCGTCGAGGACGAGGATGTAGTCGCGCTGGATATCGTCGTACTGTGCGGTGCTTGCGGTGTAGGAGACGATGGTCGCATCGTCGTAGCCGCGGTCCTCGGCCTGCTGGAGTGCGTCCTCGACGGCCGAGACGGCGGCTCCCGTGCGCTCGGCGTAGGCCTGCGTCGAGTACCGCTGGACGGACTCGATAGTGAGGTCCTGGACTCGACCCACAGCACGCAGGGAGTGGCCCTCGACGGTCAGTCGGCGGACCGTCTCGCGGTCGCCCTCGGCCGCCGCGCGGAGCATCTTCCGAACGACCGTCTCGGGACTCGTGCCGGCTACCTGCGCGGTGTCGTCGCCCCTGCTCTGCCCGGTCCTCTCGCTGTCGGTGCCGGTACTGGTCCCGTCGTCACTATCGCCGTCGCCGCTGTTACCGCCGTTACCGCCGTTTTCGGCTCCGCTACCGCCGTTTCCGATACAGCCTGCGATGCCACCGACTGCGACCACTGCCGCGCCGGCGAGGAACCGCCGCCGGCTTCGGTCCTGAAGGTCCGTCACGGACCGGCTATCAGCCACTCAGCACTTATTGGTTGGTTCGGTTTCACGACCGACGACTGCTGTGATCAGCTCCCGAGTTCGGCCTTCTTCGCTCGCGTCGCGGTGGCGAGAAACACGGCCAGGATGGTCAACACGACCGCGCCGGCGGCGGCCTGGTCGTGGGCGGCCAGCGAGTGGTCGAATCCGGTCACGGTCGATTCCGCGCGCAGGAGGGTGTGGTGGGGGTCGCCGACCAGCGGGACGAAGTAGTCCACCACGTCGTTGAGCGTGTACCAGCCCGTCGCGACCGCGATAGCCCAGACGGGAAACCGGCTGTAGCGGTGGATCAGGAAGGCCTCCACGGCCATCAGCGCGTGGCTCCAGATCAGGAAGTGGTACATCAGCGGGTTCAGGTCACCGAGGCCGTTGACGAGCAGCTGGACGTACGGCGTCCAGAGGCCGAGTTTGATACAGCCGAAGAAGGCCAGCACGTGGATCCACTCGGCCTGCCAGTCGAGTCGCCAGGCGACCAGCGAGAGACCGATGAAGCCCGTGGCCACGGGGCTGTCCGGGACGAACAGCCACATCTCGGGGGCTGTCAGCCCGAACTGGCCGACGAACAGCGGATCGGTGACCGGCACGGGGTGAAAGCCGTAGTACCAGAAGCCGAAGGCCGTCCCGAGGAGGTTGACGATGGCGATGGGCCAGGCCAGTCGCAGGGCGGCGTCTTCCATCCACGCGGGCAGGGGCGCGACGTACCGCGGCAGGCTCTCGCGGTCTGGGAGGGGTGTGTCGAAGTAGCGGGCGATGAACCCCTCCAGTCGGCGGCCGAGCCTGGTGACGACGGACATGCGGGGAGGATGGGCCGACGGTGGCAAAACGGTATCGGAGGCCGGTGCGGTCGTGGTTCCGTTTTTCTGGAAAGGACACGGGTTAAGTGCGTGAAACCCCTAGCGTGGGGTATGTCAGAGGCGACTGATCTGGAGGAGCTCCGTCGCGGGACCGAGTTGGTCAAGCGCGGGTTCGCGAAGATGCAGAAAGGCGGCGTCATCATGGACGTCGTCGACCGCCAGCAGGCCCGCATCGCCGAAGATGTCGGTGCCGTGGCGGTGATGAACCTCGAAGCCGTGCCGGCAGACATCCGCAAGCGCGGCGGAGTCGCCCGGATGGCCGATCCAGCCTCGCTCGAGGCTATCATCGACGAGGTCTCCATCCCGGTGATGGGGAAATCCCGCATCGGCCACACCAAGGAGGCACAGATCCTCGAGGCCGTGGGCGCGGACATGATCGACGAGAGCGAGGTGCTGACGCCGGCCGACGACCGCTACCACATCGACAAGCGCGAGTTCACCTCGCCGTTCGTCTGTGGCGCGCGCAACCTCCAGGAGGCGCTCAGGCGCATCCACGAGGGCGCGGCCATGATCCGCACCAAGGGCGAGGCCGGTACCGGCGACGTGAACCAGGCCGTCCACCACCAGCGCAACATCAAGAGTTCCATCCGCAAACTGAAGGGGATGACCCACGAGGAGCGCGAGAAGTGGGCCCGCGAACACGAGGCACCCATCGACCTGGTCCACGAGACCGCCGAGATGGGGCGGCTCCCCGTGGTCAACTTCGCGGCCGGCGGCATCGCGACGCCCGCTGACGCCGCCCTGATGATGCACCACGGCTGTGACGGCATCTTCGTCGGTTCGGGCATCTTCGGCGCGGAAGACCCCGAGGCGATGGGGACCGCCATCGTCGAAGCGGTCAACAACTGGGACGACCCGGAAAAGCTGGCCGAAATCTCCTCGAACATCGGCTCGGGCATGAAAGGCGACGCCAATGCCGACCTGCCGGAGGAAGAGAAACTGCAGGGTCGCGGCGTCTAACCTGTCATGAGTGAAGACGCAGGCGAACAGCGGGACAGGACTGGCGGCGACAGCGGCGAGACCGACCCGGACCGCGACCCCGCCGAGATCGCCGACGAGATCCAGCGCCCGGTCCTCCTGTTCGACGGCGTCTGCAACCTCTGTAACCGCTCGCTCAGACTACTCGTGAAGTTCGACGACACGGGCCACTTTCGGTTCGCACCCCTCCAGTCCCCGGTCGGCCGAGAACTGCTGACCCGGCACGGACTGGACCAGGACTACTTCGACTCCATCGTCCTGATCGACGGCGACGATTACTACACGAAATCCGAGGCTGCGCTCCGGGTCTGCCGGGAACTGGACGGCCCGCTCCCGCTCCTGTACGCACTGATGGCCGTCCCCGAAGGTGTCAGGGACCGCGTCTACGATTTCGTCGGCGACCACCGGTATCAGGTGTTCGGCAAGAAGGAGGAGTGTCCCGTCCCCGACGCGGAACTCCGACGGCGATTCCTCGAACGGTCGCTGGACTGAGTGGGGCCGGTACCGCCTTTCGGCCCGCGATACACACGGGCGTCTTTTGCGTTTCCGTCGCCGTACGCGGTGACTAGTGCCCGCGTATCTACCGCTCGTCGCCCAGTTCGGATCCGTCCTCGGCCGTCTGTCCTCGACCGAGGAGCGACTCCTCGCCAGTGTCGTCCTCGCGCTCGCGGCCATCGCCCTCGCCGCGCTGGCCGTCCCCTTTCTGCTCCGGCAGTGCAGGCGACTCGTCGCACAGCGGTACCTCGGCGGAGCCATCGACGACTTCGTCGGCCAGGTCAACGACCGATTCCCGGTGACGACGCCGGTCGTCCTCCTGCTCCGGTCGCTCCAGGTCGGCATCTGTCTCGTCACGGGAGGGACGCTGCTGGTGATCTGGAACCAGCAGTGGCTCGTCACACAGGCTTACACGCTCGTGCAGTTCTCGGTAGGCGACGTGCTCGCGTGGGTGTTCACCGGTCTGCTGGTAGTCGGTGCCTACGTCGGGATGGGCCTGCTCGAAGACGCCGTGGCCGCGTTCAGCCGGGAGGCCGACCGGATGACCGCCCACCAGGAGCAGATCGTCACCCGGGTCGGGCAGATCGGGCTGCTCGTGGTCGTCGCGTTCGTCCTGCTGGGCTTCTGGGGCGTCGACCTCGGTGGTCTGCTGGTCGGGGCGGGATTCCTGGGCATCGTCGTCGGGCTGGCCGCCCGGCAGACGCTGGGTTCGCTGATCGCGGGCTTCGTGTTGATGTTCTCCCGACCCTTCGAAATCGGCGACTGGGTCGAGGTCGGCGACGAGGCGGGCGTCGTCACCGACATCACGATCATCAACACGCGCCTGGAGAACTTCGACGGGGAGTTCGTCGTCATCCCGAACGACAGGGTGGCCGACCGGGCCATCACCAATCGGAGCCAGAAGGGCCGCCTCCGTCTGCGCGTCGACGTGGGCATCGAATACGAGGCCGACCCGGCGACTGCCGCCGAGGTCGCCACCGAAGCCATCGAGACCGTCGATCAGGTCGAAGAGACGCCGAGGCCCCACGTCTTCCCCCGAGATTTCGGTGACTCGGCGGTCGTGCTAGAGATGCGGTTCTGGATTGAACACCCGACACCGCCGAAACGCTGGCGTGCTCAGGCCCGGGTCGTCGAGCGGGTCAAGACGGCGTTCGACCGCGAGGGCATCACGATTCCCTACCCCCAGCGGGAACTCTCGGGCCGGGCCGAGACCGGTGGCTTCCGCGTCGACGACGGCCGAAGCGAGACCGTCCGGCCGGACGGCGCCGAGTGTGACGACTCGACGGACTGATCTGTCGCCGGCAGACACCTCCCTGATTCCGGGACCCGGCGCGCCCCCGCGATAGCTTAAAGTGCCGGTCAATAGGTGCAGAATACTTTTTATGCCGACTGTGGAACGTCTGGGGCAGAGAGCCGCAAAACCTGGGGGTTTGCGGGGCATATAATGAGTACGAAAATCACCTCGACGTTCGGGCGGGACGAGCAAGTCGCAGCGGTGATCGGTGCACTGGTCGCTGTGGTTCCGGCGGGGCTGTTGATCCAGTTCCTGCCGGGACCAGAGGGAAGCAAGACGCAGGGGTTCGAGTATTTCGCCTGGCTGGTCGGTGGGAGTGGGCTCACCACCGGGTGGCTGGTCTGGATCGGGACCTGCGTGGTCTTCGCGCTGCTTTTCGGCGTCTTCCTCTCGCGGACCGTGCACAACTTCACGAACACGATCATCATGATGTCCCGGAACATCGGGATTCTGCGGAAGATCCTCGTGCCGCTGCTGGAGCGGTCGGCACTCGGCGTCACCGCCGGCGGGTTCGGCCTGCTGTACGGTCACATCCTCGCCTACGGCTTTTTCGGCTACGTGATGCCCATCGTGTTGCCGATTCTGGGCTACAACGCGGGGCTCCCACCGCTGGCTGACTTCTCCGTGATCTTCGCGTACCTGCTGTACGGGCAGTTGATGGGCACCGTCTACGGCGTCCTGCTCGAAGCCCACTGGTTCAAGCCCGGCCGGACCGCCGACGAACAGAACGCGGCGCTCGTGGGTGCCGTCGGCGGTGGCATCGCCGGTGTCGCCGTCCTCTCGCTGCTCGGCGGGGACCCGGCCCTCACCGAGATCGCCGGACTGGTCGGGAGCCAGTCCCCACGCTTCGGGGCGGCGCTGTTCGTGGCCGCTGGCCTCGTGTTCGGCCTGCTGTTCGCTGCTGTCCTCTCCCGGACGATCAACGACTTCACGAACACGGTGATCATGTTCTCGCGGCGGTCGACGGCGACGCAGAAACTCCTCGTCCCGCTGTTGACCCGCGGGGCGCTCACCGTCACCGCCGGGAGCATGGGGATGGTCTACGGGACTGCCCTCGGCGTGGCCGTCATCGCGCTGGGTGCGGTCGGCGTCGGCCCGAACCTCGGCCTCGCGGGACTGGTCGCGCTTGTCGTGTACGGCCAGGTCCTCGGGAACGGCTACGGCCTGATGATGGAGAAAGTCGACGCGTCCACGTTCGTGCCCGGCGAGGCGGTCCGCGCTGGTGTCGTCGCGTCGCTCGGTGCTGGCCTGCTCAGCGGGGTCTTCGTCGCCCTCGCGATTGGCCTCGACCTGTTCGCGGGGCTGGCGTCCACGTTGGGCGCGACCGGCATCTCCACCGGCTTCGGTATCTGGATGGCCATGTCGGTCGCGCTGGGACTGGCCTTCGTCGCCTACGTCTCCCGGACGATCAACGACTTCACGAACACGGTGATCATGTTCTCGCGGCGCTCGACGCTCACCCAGAAACTGCTGGTGCCCCTGCTGACCCGGGCCGCGCTCGCGGTGACCGCCGGGAGCATGGGGCTGGGCTTCGGCCTGCTCGTCGGCGTCGCCTTCTACGGCGGGTCACTGCTGGGCGTCCTCCCGACGACCGGGCCGCTGATCGTCGTCGCGTTCGTCCTCTACGGCCAGCTCCTCGGGACCGGCTACGGGCTGATCCTCGGCGACGTGGACCTCAGCCTCCCCTCCCTGGGCGGCGACGAGCGGATCGTCGAGGAGGAAGAACAGCTGGGGACCCAGCCGGGAGCGTTCGCCCGCTGGCGGTCCCGGCGTCCTTTCGCCGGCGGCACGCTACTGGTGCTGGGTGGCATGATCATCGCCGCCATTCCGATCCGGCTCCAGATGATCCCCGCGACCCAGGGGCCGTCCTACTCGGCGCTGGGCATCGTCTTCGCGGCCATGGTCGTGGCCTGTGGCGTCTTCGCCATCGTCAAACCACAGCTCTCGACGCTGATCGGCGTCACCGGCATCGCCATGTCCATCCTCTCGCTGATCGGTGCCTTCGGCGGCCTCGTCATCGGCATGCTGGTCGGCATCGTCGGTGGCAGTCTCTGTGTCGCCTGGCAGGAACCGGGCACAGCGGAGTCCGACACGGAGGCGACCACCGGCGAGGAGCGGTTCCGCTGGATCAACGAGAGCGAACGGCAGCGCTGGTAGCGCGGATTTTTAGAACAGCGTCGCGCCGTCGCCGATCTCGGTCTGGTAGACGCGGGCCTCGACGCCGACCGCGTTGAACTGGTCGATCATCGCGGTGCCGACGGCCCGGCGGTCGCCGTCCTCGCAGGCGGCGATCACGGTCGGGCCGGCACCGCTGATCGTGACGCCGGTCGCGCCGGCGTCGAGGGCGGCGTCCCGGACCTGACTGTACCCGTCGATCAACTCGGCGCGGGCGGGCGTGACGACGGTGTCGTTCATCCCTTCGCCGACGAGGTCGGGGTCGTCGCGGTGCATGCCCGTCGTCAGCGTCGCGGCCCAGCCGACGGTCTCCACTAACTGGTCGACCCGGGCCGACTCGGGGACGACCCGGCGGGCGTCACGCGTGGAGACGACGATATCCGGGAGGCAGGCCACCAGCGGGATGTCGGCGTCGACCTTCGTGACGCCGTCGTCGGTCGCGATGGTGAACCCGCCCATGATCGACGGGGCCACGTTGTCGTCGTGAGCGTCGCCGGAGACGACGGCCTCCCCCTTGGCGGCGATGGGGACCAGTTCCTCGCGGGAGTGGCCCCGGTCGTACAGTTCGTTCAGTCCGACGGCGGCCGCGGCGGCGCTGGCGGCCGACGAGCCCAGCCCCGAGGCCGGGCGCACGCCCTTGTCGATCTCGATGCGGGCGGGGGCGTCGAGTGCCTCGGCGACGGCCCCGACGGTGTTCTTGTCGGGGTCTTCGGGGATGTACTGGCTGCCGACGCCGGTGACCTCGATGCTGATCTCGTCGGCCGTCTCGACACGAACCACGTCCGCCGGGCGGTCGAGGGCGACCCCGAACACGTCGAAGCCACTCCCGAGGTTCGCGCTCGTGGCCGGCGCCCGGACGGTGAGCATGCACGTGGCTTCCGTCAGGGCCGGCAAAAAGGTAGCGGACTCCGGGGTTTTCGCCGTGTCACACCGTCACGCACTGCAGAACTCGATCACTTCCTCGGCCACCACGTCCGGCTGTTCCTGGTGCACGAAGTGTCCGGCGTCCCGGATCCGGACGACGCGGGCGTCGGCCGCGAACGCGTCGCCCGCGTCCGCGAACAGTTCCGGCCCGATACAGCCGTCGTCGGCCCCTGCGATCACCAGCCCGGGGACTGCGATGGGTGAGGTGTCGTCGGGGTCGGGCCGGCCGTTCCGGAACAGGTCGGACACCAAGGGATTGACGAACTGGCGGTAGTACTGCAGGGCCGCGTCGGCGGTCCCGTCGGTCCGGAAGGTCTCCGTGACCGATTCGATGCGTTCCTCGGGGTAGTCCCAGCCCGGACTCCAGAGGTTCCACAGCACTTCGATCATGGCGAAATCGTCCCGACGGAGCGTCCGCTCGGCCAGGCCCGGGAGCTGGAAGAACCAGACGTACCAGCTCCGCAGGAACTGCGTGGGGTGGTTCCAGATGGCCGCGCCGAACCGCGGCGGGACTGCCATCGTCGCCATCGCCGAGAAGCGGTCGGGATCGAGCCGCGCCGCGCTGTAGCCCGCGACTGCGCCCCAGTCGTGGCCCACGAGGACGGCGTCGTCGTAGCCGTCGTCCTCGACCAGTCGGTCGGCCAGTGCGACCGCGTCGGCCCCCAGCGCGCGAGCGCTGTAGTCGGACTCCGGTGCTGCGTCGGTCGGGCCGTAGCCACGCATGTACGGCGCGACGGCGGTGAAGCCGGCGTCGGCGAGCCGTTCCGCCAGCGGGTCCATCGACCCGGCGTCGTCGGGGAAGCCGTGGAGACAGAGTGCTAGCCGGTCGCCGTCGCCGTGTTCGCGCACGGCGAAGTCGAGCCCGTTCGCCGCGACGGTCCGCTCGTGGTCGGTCATGCCCGGGCGGTCGCAGGCGGGCCACTTACCGGCACCGGGACGCGTCGGTTACTACCCTTGATCCGCGCCGGTCCCGCCGAACGTCTCCCCGGTCCCTTCGACGGTCACGACGCGGCCGTCCTGTGAGGTCGAGAGGTCGGTCGCGTCCGCGAACAGGCTGCTGTCCTGAGCCCACTGGTCGACCGCGTCGGTGTTCGCGTCGCTCTCGCTCCCGAAGACGTGTGCGCTCTTGACGTACTGGGTGCCGCCGTCGATCCGACCGCTGATGGCCCACCCGACGACGTTCTCGATATCGCCAGCGAAGAACTCGATCAGACCGCCCGTGCCGCCGACGGCGATCACCGCGTCGTCGTAGACGTGTTCGTCCAGCGCCGAGTACTCCTCGTCGGTCTCGGCGTAGCGGTTCCCCTCGCCAGCCTTCGTGTCGACGATGGTCTCGACCGCGCTCCCCCGGTCGTACCCCGCAGTGTCCCGGGCAGTCGCGTACACCGCCGCCCCATCTTTGACGCCGACGGTCCGCTCCTCGCCCGCGTACAGGGTGTAGCCGCTGTAACTGCCGTCCTCGCTGAAGCCGTTGCTCTCCAGCGACGAGCCAACGTCGCTCGCCTCGAAACTCCCCGTGGTGTGGCCGCCGACCGCCAGGATCGCCAGGTTGGCGTCCGTGCTATCGAAGTCGACGCCCATCTGCTCGAACGGGAACGATTCCGTGTCGTCCTCGTAGGTCGCCGTGCCGTTTTCGAGGTTGTCCTCGTTGTTCCGGAGGATCTCGTAGTCGCTGTAGGTGAACACGTACCCCTCGTCGGTCCCCGGAACGTCGCCCGGCGCGAACAGCGCGTTGTTGTACGCGAGCGTCTTCCCGCCCCCGCCGAGAAACGGAATGGAGTTACAGCCGGCGACACTGCCGACCGCTCCGACACTCGCCGTCACCGCGCCCAGTCGCAACGCACGCCGTCGTGTGAACTCTGAATCCATGTCGTCGCTCTCACACGCGATTGACATAGTGTTTTTCACATGTCTGACACGTGTCGCCGGTCGAGCGCGGGCTTTTGTTCGCGCCGCTCTCACGCCCACCCATGACAGTCGTCGGATTCCTGAGTGTCGCACCGGTGATCGAGGGGAGTATGGCCGAGGAAGTCGCCGCGGCCGTCGACGCCCTGGAGGAGTTCGACGTGGCCTACGAGACCACGCCGATGGGTACGACCATCGAGGCCGAGGAGATCGGCGAGTTGTTCGCGGCCGCACAGGCCGCTCACGAGGCCGTCGACGCCGACCGGGTGAGCACGGTCCTGAAGATCGACGACAAGCGCACCCGCCAGTCGGCCGAGGAGAAGGTCGCGGGGGTCGAAGACGCACTCGGCAGACCGGCCCGGAGCGACCGGGACCCGGACGCCTAAAGGGTGGCGCGCACAAGCGGAGGTATGGAGAGTCTGAACCGGATGGCGACGGATCTCGTCGACGAGGCTATCGACTTCGCCGACGAGTTGAACGTCGCCGTCTCCCGCCTCGACAACGAGGCAGTGGTACTGGATTTCGGGGTGGAGATCCCCGGCGGCCTGGAGGCCGGCCTCTTGCTCACGGAGATCGCGACCGCTGGCCTCTCGACGGTCTCGACGACCGTCGACACCGTGGCCGGTGCGCCCCTGACCCACGTCGAACTGTCGACCGATCACCCGGCGCTGGCACTGCTCTGCGGGCAGAAGGCTGGCTGGGAACTCTCGCTGGAGGGCTTCGAGGGACTGGGGAGCGGCCCCGCTCGTGCGCTGGTCGCCGAGGAAGACGTGTTCCAGCGGGTCGGCTACCGCGACGAGTTCGACTTCGCCGTGCTGGCCGTCGAGAGCGACCAGGTGCCTGATGAATCCGTCGCCGAACACGTCGCCGAGGTCGCGGGCGTCCCCGAGAGCGGCGCCTTCCTGCCCGCCTTCTCCAGCGCCAGCATCACGGGCAGCGTCACGATGGCCGCCCGCGCCGCCGAACTCGCCGTCTTCCGCCTCTCGGAACTGGGCTACGACCCGCTGGACGTGCTCTCGGTGTCGGCCACCGCGCCGGTCGCGCCCGTCGGCGACGACGAGGAGACCGCCATCGCCCGCACCAACGACGCACTGGCCTACGGGGGCCGCGCCCATCTCGTCGTCGATCAGGAGTTCGACCGCTTCGACGAGGTCCCCTCCAGCGCGACCGACGAGTACGACCGCCCGTTCGCCGAGATCTTCGAGGAGGCCGACTGGGAGTTCTACGACGTGCCCGAGTCCGTCTTCGCGCCCGCACAGGTCACCGTCGACGTGGTCGGCGGTCCAACACACGTCCTGGGCGAGCCGAACCACGACCTGCTGGCCGAGAGCTTCGACCTCTGATGCGGTTCAAGGTCGCCCCCGACCCCGTCGATTCCGACCTGCTCGGGGCCGTCCACGGGGCGATCCCACTGGTCCCCGGCTCGGTCGACGACTGCTGTGCGCGGATTCTGAACCGCACTGCCGTCACGGCCCGCGAGGACGCCGAGGCCTGGCTCACGTTCTGTCGGGCCCTGCACCTGGCGACCGAGACCGATCGGGGTTACGAGCGACAGCGCTGCGACCCCACGGACGAAGCGGTCGCCGAGGCGTTCGTCGAGCGAGTGTTCGGCGTGCCGGAACTGCTGGACGCGCTCGACGCGGCCGACGAACCGCTGTCGGCCGAGGCCGGGTTCGCGGCCATCCGGGACGCCGTCCCGACCTGGGAGCGCAATCGCCACGGCGACTGGGAGCGCGTCTGGACTGCACGGACGCGGTGCCTGCTCGACTGGGGCGTCGTGTTCGGCCACGTCGAGCGGGCCGACGAGGGGTATCGGCCGGTCTGAGTCCGCGTCGGGACCCACCCCGACCGACCGGCAGTTCTCGTCACGGGGGGAACCCTTTACCCGCCGGACGCCGAACCCGAGACCGATGGACGACCGGCCGCCCGACGCCGTGTTTCTGGACCTCGACGGGACGCTCTGTGAGTACCGGCGGTCCCGCGAGGAACTGCTCGCGGCCGCCTTCGAGGAACTCGGCGTCGAGCCGTTCTTCACCACCGCCGAGTACCGCGAGAAACTGTTCATGCAAGTCGTCACCGACGAGACCCGGGCCGAGCGCCGCGAGATGGCGTTCGCCAGCCTCGCCGAGGAGTCGGGCCGTGACCCCGCCGTGGGCCGCCGACTCGCCGCCCTCTACGCCTCGAAGCGGGACCACGGCGACGTGGAACCACTTCCCGGGGCGCTGTCGGCGCTCGACGCGCTGGGCGAGGCCTACGACCTCGCGCTGGTCGCCAACGGCGGTCCCGAGGTGCAGGACCCGAAACTCGACGCGTTGGGCGTCCGTGAGGCCTTCGACGTGATCGTCTACGGTGGCTACGACACCGCGCCCAAACCCGAACCCGGGCCGTTCCACGAGGCGCTGTACGCGCTCGACGCCGCGCCCCGCCGCGCCGTCCACGTCGGCGACACCGTCTACAAGGACGTCCGCGGGGCCGACGGCGCTGGCATCCAGGCCGCCCTACTGACCGACGGCTCCGAACCGACCACGACGCCCGATTACCTGCTCTCCTCGATGGCCGACCTCGAAGACCCGCCGTGGGAAGACAACTGAATTCCGCACCGGGTACGGCGGCCGAACACCGTAGGAAAGCGGAACCGAAGGTGTTGCGGGCGACGCTGGGGGGTGATCAGTTGTCGTCGAGCAAGGGCGAGTCCCGCAACTCGTCCATCGACGGTCGGTCGTCTTCCTGGGCCCGGGCCGACTGAATTTGGGCGTTCACGAGGGTGTTCACCTGTTGGCTCCAATCTCTGTCCGGATGCGTCCGGACGTACTCGGCCCATCGTTTGATCTGCTCACGACGATCCGCCAGGTTTCGCTCGTGTTTTCGGTCAAGATCCTTTGAGTTGCTCATATTCGTCCCGAACACCGAGCCGGTCGACGTACCCTTCGAGTGTGTCTGTGTTAAGCGTTCCCTCGGTGACTTCGTAGAGGTACAGTGCGTCCTCCGCGTCTTTCTGTGCGCCCATACTGAGCTTGTATGCTATCTGTAGTTCCACGGAGCCAGCGGTAAGTTCGTTCCCGTCGAACCGTATTTGAACCGTGTTTTCGAGGGACGCTCTGTCGAACTCGTCGCTCGGGAACTTGAGTTCGACGTTCGGAACGCGATGGCCGTCCCTAGCGATACGAATCGGGAGACCGTCCGCGAGCGTCGCGTGCATCTCCTCGAGTGGCATCGTCGACCCCCAGTATCCGGCGTCCCACAGTTGCTGTGCTATCTCATCGGCCGTTCCCTCGTCGAACCGCTCGACGAGTACGTCGATGTCCTCGGTTGCGCGGGCACGTCCGAGGAGTACGACGACGTAGCCACTGACGACAGCGTAGTCCACCCCGACCGAATCGAGTACGTCGGCCACGTCGAGAATCAACTCGTCGAGCGCGTTGGGCTCTTTGTCGATGTGGATACCGTCGTCAGTGAACTCCATGGTGTTCGATTCCGTTCCCTTGGGTGAAAAAGTCGAGGACCCCCCACTCACTCCACCGGCGTCACGTCGGTCACGGTGCCGACGCCCTTCGAACTCCCCTCGCGGAAGACGAACCGCTGGCCCTCCTCGACGTAGTAGGGGTGGAACTTGAAGCGGACGCGAGCCTCGCCGGAGTCGCCCGGCAGGAGCTGCCCGCCCTCGGGGTAGAACGCGGCGGCCTCGCTGACGGTCTCGATGTGGACGACCGGCTCGTAGCCGTCACCGATCCGGGTCGGGTGATTCAGCACCATCACCTCGGCCTCGAACTCCCGGACGGGCGTCGGATCGGCCTCGCGCGGAAGCAGGACCATCCCGCGGTCGATGTCGACCTCGGCGATGCCTTTCAGCGCGATGCCGACGATGCGGCCGGCCTGGGCTTCGTCGACGCGGTGGTAGTGCATTTCGATGGACCGGACCTCGACCTCGCGGAAGGAGCCGTCCTGCATCGGCCCGAGCAGGAGTTCGTCGCCGGCCTCCACGGTCCCGGACCTGATGGTCCCGGACGCGACCGCGCCGACGCCGGTGACGTTGTACGTGCGGTCGACGTACATCGTGAAGTCCTCGTCGGTGCGGTCACTGCCGGCGGTTTTGGGGAGGCGCTCGAACAGTTCGTCCAGCTGGTCGAGGCCGTCCATCGTGACCGCGCTCGTCGTGAGGACCGGCACGACGGTCTCGCTGATCTCTTCCAGTGCCGCGTCGACGCCGTGGCGCTCGACGCGCAGTGGCGTCTTCCCGACCTCTCGGAGCAGGCGCTCGACTTCGCGTTCGACCTCCCGCAGTCGATCTTCGTCGACGAGGTCGGCCTTCGTGATGGCAACCATCGTGGGGAGGTCCGTCGCCAGCAGGATGCCGAGGTGTTCGCGAGTGGTCTTGGTGGGGCCGTCGTCGGCCGCGACGGTGAGCAGTCCGTAGTCGAGTTTCTGCCCGACCAGGCCGCGGATCGTCGTGCGCAGCCACGGCTCGTGACCCACGGTGTCGACGAAGCTCACGAGGCGGTCGGCCTCTTCGACGACGCGGGCGCGATCCGATTTCCGGTGCGGGTTGTCCATCCGGACCGGGCCGTCGTCGTCGAAGCCGTAGACGCCGTAGGACAGGTCCGCCGAGAGGCCGCGTTCGACCTCGTGGGGTTGCACGTCGAGGAAGGATCGGGTGCCGCCTTCCCCGTCGTCGGCGTCGCCCGTGACGAGCGACCCGACGAGGGTGCTCTTGCCGTGGTCGACGTGGCCGGCGGTCCCGACGACGATGTGCTCGTCGTCTCCCATGACCGCACCTTCGCGGATGGTGGCGACGCCGACGATGCCGCCCGTTCCGGCGTCGCCGTTCGCCGCCGTACTGGTCGCCTCGTCGACACCCCACGTCTCCACGTCGTCGATGTGTGCGCCGGCCTCTTCGGCCAGCAGGGAGAGGACGTCCATCGACTCGGAGAACGTCTCGGGCTCGATCCCGGCGAGACCGCCGTCGTCGGTGACGCCGACGACGTAGGTGGCCTCACCGTCGCCCGAGAGGACGCGGTGGCGGAGCTGTGCCGCGAGGCTCTCGAACCGTCCCTCCGTCGCGTGGAGGTCTTTCGTGAGCCGCTCTTTGAACTCGACGCTGCCGCCCTCCTGTTCGCCGCGCTCGATGGCGCGCTCGAGGACGGCCCGGTCGGGGCTCATACGTTCGCGTTAGGGGACCACTATCAAAAGCTTTCTCGGATCGTGTTGCACGATAGCACGGCGCTCGCGAGGCGGGTTATCCATCGATCCGGTCGACCGCCGCCAGAAAGCCGTCGGCGTAGCTGGCCTCGGTCACCTCGTCGGCCGCCGCGAGCGCGCTGTCGTCGGCGTTGGCGACGGCGACGGAGCGTCCGGCGGTCTCGAAGGTCGCCACGTCGTTCTCGGAGTCCCCCACCGCGACGAACTCGGCGGGATCGCGGTCGAGCGTGCGCGCGACGGCCTCCAGCCCCTTGCCCTTGTCCACGTCTGGCGTCTTGACGTGGTAGGCGAAGCCTGTGTCGACGACTTCGAGGCCGTGGTCGGCCGCGATCCGTTCGAGGGGATCGAGGGGCTGATCGAGCGCGACGGCGATCTCGGTTTCGCGCCAGCGGTTGACGAAGTCCGGTTCCTCCCAGCCCAACCCGTAGCCGGCGGCTTCGTATTCCTCGGCGACGGCCCAGGCGCTGTCGGGGTCGCCGGTGAAGACGATCTCCTCGCCCGCGACGGCGACGACGCCGCCGTTCTCGGCGATCACGGTGATCGGAATCCCGAGGAACTCACAGAGCGCCACGGGATAGGGAAAGGCCTTCCCGGTCGCCACGACCACGTGATCGTCCCACTCCCGCAGGACACGCATCACGCGCGGGTCGATGGCCCGGCTCGGCCCCGTCAGCGTCCCGTCGATGTCGACGGCCAGCGGCGGCGTCACGATGTCGCCCTCCAGACTCGGTCGCTTGTCCGATCCATGCCACCGAGTAGTGGCTCGTATATGATAAGTGACCGCAGTCCTACTCGGGGGTATGGACGCGCCACACGTCGACGGCTGTCCCGACACCTACCTCGTCGACAACGCACTGTTCGGCACGCCGAATCTGCTCGCGACCTACCTGCTCGACGCCGCCGACCCGGCGATTCTCGACGCCGGCACGGTCGCCGGTGCCGAGCGCATCCTCGACGCCATGGACACCGTGGGCATCGACCCCGCCGCGGTCGAGACACTCCTCGTCAGTCACGTCCACCTCGACCACGCCGCCGGCACCGCCCGTCTGCTGGCGGCCTGTGAGAACGCCACCGTCGTCGTCCACGAGCGCGGCCTCTCTTACCTCACCGACGCCGAGCGCCTGGACCGGCTAGTCGAGAGCGTCGAGGCTGCTATCGGGATGGAAGCCCCTTACGGCGACCCCGAACTGGTCCCCGAGGACCGCTGTCGCGCCGTCTCGGGCGGCGAGGTCCTCGATCTCGGGGACCGCGAACTGGAACTCTACGACGCGCCGGGTCACGCGCCCCACCACTACGTGGCGCTGGAACCCGACAGCGGGACGCTGTTCGGTGCCGACGCCGTCGGCGCGTTCGACCCGCGCTCGGACACCGTGGCCCCCACGACGCCGCCGCCGAGTTTCGACCTCGAAGCGAACCTCGACACGGTCGACCGCCTGCTCGACCTGGAGCCGTCGCGGACGCTGTACAGCCACTTCGGGCCCGGCGAGCGCGGCGAAGCCACGGCGGAACTGCACGCATACGCGGAGATTCTGCCGGAGTTCGTCGAGACGGTCGAACGGGTCAGAGCCGAGACCGACGACGATCTGGACGCGATGCTCGACGCGTTGCGCCCGGAGTGGGAGAGCCCGACCCTTCGCCGGGACGTGGTCGGCGTCTGCCGGTATCTCGACACGCAGTGATCAGGTGAGTCGCTCGTAGGCCGCGTTGACCTTCTTGAACCGCTCCTCGTCGCCGCCGTCGGTGTCCGGGTGGACCTCCTTGACCTTCTGCCGGTAGGCTCGCTTGACCTCGGACTCGTCGGCGTCCGTGTCCAGTCCGAGGATCCGGTACGCCTCGCTCCGGCTGGGGCCGTCGTCGGCCGAGGGTGGCCGACGGCGCTGGCGCTGTTGTTGCCGTTGCTGGCCCGCACGCTGACGGCTCTGCCCGCCGCGACCCCCCGGGGCGGTCCACTCTTCGCGCGGTCCAGCGCCGAACCCCCCAGTCTCGCGGGTCCGCGAGCGTCCTCGTGCGCCGTTCTGCCGCGCCCGGTCCTCGACCGACTGGTAGAGCCTGGAGGCGAGTCGGCCGCTGGCCTGGTACCACATGAAGTAGGCGGCGGCACCGAGACCGGCCGCGACCGCGAGGATCGCGAGGTTGTAGACGAACGCGAGGAGGGTCAGCACGACTGCACACCCCGCCAGCGCGGCCGCGATGCCCGTGATGAGCCGGTCGTGATCCACGCGCTTCGATTGGGTCCCCACCCTCGTAAGCCTCTCGACTGCGGCCCTGACTGCCGTCAGCGCGCTCCTCCGTCTCCGCGCAGGATTCAAACCCGTGGCCGTGCTATCAGCTCACATGAGCGTCTCCGGGAACTGCGAGATCTGTGTCACGGGCGAAGTCAGTCACACCTGCTCGCGATGTGCCCAGATGGTCTGTGACGAGCATTTCGACGAGGAGACCGGACTCTGCGTCGAGTGCCTCTCCGACGTGGGTGGTCGCGGCGAGCGCCAGCCGGAAAATATGCCCGACGGTGTGGACACCTATCGGTTCTGACTGTCCTCGTCCCGTTCCGAGCGGGGGTCTGCCCGCGGGAGTTCGACGGTGACGACACTGCCCGTCGGCGTGCCGTCGGCGTAGGTGACGACGCCATCGGACAGCCGGACGATGTGATACACCAGCCAGAGTCCGAGGCCGCTCCCGTGCGAGAGGGGTTCGATGTCGGCACCCCCTGTCAGGATCGGTTGCTCGTTCGACGGGATCCCGGGGCCGTCGTCTTCGACCGTGACCGCGACGCTCCGGTCACATGGGTCGACGGTGACCTCGACTGTCGCCCGGTCGTCGGCGTGAACGACGCTGTTCTCGACGAGTTCGTACAGTCCCCGCTGGAGTTCGTCGATCCCGGTGACAGTCACGTCGTCGGGGCAGGTCACCGTGATCCGACTGTCGGGATGTTCGTGCCGGACGCGTGTCGCGACCGACTCGACCGTCGCCGCGAGATCGATCCGCTTGCGGCGCGGGTCGGAGGTCAGGAGTGTGACGATCCGCCGTTCCTTCTCGGCGAGGTCCGTGAGCTGCTGGCTCGCGTCGACGATCCGGTTGCCGATCACCGCCTCGTCGACGCCGGCATCGCCGTCGCCGACGAGCAGTTCCGCCGAGCCGACGACCACGCCGATCTTGTTTCGGAGGTTGTGGCGCAACACGCGACTGAGTGTCTGCAGGTGCCGTTCGCGGTCTTTGAGTGCCGTGATATCCGTCTGGATGGCGACGAACTTCTCGACCGACCCGTCCTCGCCAGTCAGCGGCGTGATCGTCTGCCGGGCGACGTATCGCGTCCCGCTGCGGCGCTCGTTGACGATCTCCTCGTCCCACTCCTCGCCGGCCAGCAGCGTCTCCCACTGTCGGGCGAAGTAGTCTTCGGACATCTCCCCCGAGTTCAGGATGTCCGGCGTCGCGCCGACCGCTTCGGCCGCCGGGTAGCCCGTGATCTCCTCGAACGCCGGGTTCACGTACTCGATCCGTCCCTCGGTGTCGGTGATGAACACCGCGTAGCCGGCGTGTTCGACGGCGCGTTTGAACTCCCGGAGCGACTGCTCGCGCTCCCTGCGCTCGTGCTCGAACCGGGCCAGCGACCGGCTCATCTCGTTGAACCCCGCTTCGATCTGCTGCCACTCCTCGCCGCCCTGTACGTCGATATCGGTCCCGTACTCCCGGTTTTCGAGGCGCGTGAACCCGTCCAGCAGGTGCTCGACCTGGTGGAGGTTCCGCCGGTAGACCCACCAGCCGAACCCGACGATCGTGAACACTACTGCCAGGATGCTCCCGGTCTGCAGGTACGTCACCGTCTGGATCGTCGACTGGACGTGGCGCTGACTCGACTGGATGCTCACCGTCCAGCCGGTGTCGCCGATGGTGGCGTTTCTGACGATGATGTTGGCCCCCGGTTCCGGTGGCTCCGAGTAGACCTCCTTGCCCGACCGTGCGTAGATCGTCAGCCCGTCCTCGCGTCCCAGCGAGGCCGTCACGCCGTCCGCGAACCACGTCTCGGGGACGTGGTACGCACCGTTGAGCGTCCCCACGATCGTCCCGTTGTGTCGGATGGGCGTGCTGACGGTCACGATGTCGTTGCCCGACTCGGCCGTGATGGGCTCGCCCAGGTACGTCTCGCCAGCCATCGCCCGCTGGAAGTAGGTCCGGTCGCTGAAGTCCGCCCCGATCAGTTCGGCCCGCTCGGCCGGCGTCAGGTCCGACACGATGTTCGTCATCGTCCCGTTGCTGGCGACGACCGATGCCCCGGAGAACTGGGTCTCATCGACCAGTCGCTGGAGCGTTGCTCGCTGGGCGTCGGTCCCGTGCCGGGTGACCGCTGGCGTCGCCGCGACCAACCGGACGGTCTGTCGCCGTCCCGAGAACTCCGAGGCGAGCTCCGAACCGACGTGGACCGCCGTCTGTGTCGTGTCCTCGCGACTCTCCTCGTAGAGTGTCGCCTTGTACTCCTGAAACCCGACGAAGATCGCGCCTGAGAGAACTGCCGTCACGAACAGCAAGACGAGGAAAAATGCATAGCGAGTTTTCATAGGTCTTGCAGGCAGACGACTTCCTTGTCGATAGGCGGGCATATACTCATGGATGTTGGGACGAAATCGGGCGGGATGGTGCCGACCGGCAGGGTCACAGACGAACCGGGCACCGTCGCACTCGACCGTGCGTTCGTATCGCGGGACGATCAGGTAACTTCGGAGACCGGGCCTCAGCGATACTGATTGAGTCGCTGTTTCAGTTGCTTCGCCGCCTGCCCACTGGCCTTGTGGAAGTCCTCGCCCTGGTCCTCACCAGCAAAGATGATGCCGCGCGAGGAGTTGACCAGTCCCACGCCGATACCGGACCGCGACCGGTTCGGCGAGCTCCGCTCGTCCAGCTCGGCCAGCCCGTGTTCCACCGCGGCCTCGGCGTCCCCGCCCTGTGCGCCGACGCCGGGGACGAGGAAGGGGAGGTCGGGGACGATCTCGCGGATCTCCGCCAGTTCGTCGGGCTGTGTCGCGCCGACGACGAGGCCGACGTTGCCGTTGCGGTTCCAGGTGTCGGCCAGCGCGGCCACGCGCTCGTAGACCGGTTCGCCCGAGGCGAGTTCGAGGTTCTGGATGTCCGCGCCGCCAGGGTTGGAAGTGCGACAGAGCAGGAACACGCCCGAATCGGTGCGTTCCAGGAACGGCTCCAGCGAGTCCCGGCCCATGTAGGGGTTGGCGGTGATGGCGTCCGCGCGGTCGAGCAGGTCGGCGTACTGGCGGGCGGTGTTGCCGATGTCGCCCCGTTTCGCGTCGAGCAGGACGGGGACGTCTTTCCCGTGGGCGTAGGCGATGGTCTCCTCCAGTGCCCGCCAGCCGTCTGGGTCCTCGTAGAAGGCCGCGTTGGGCTTGTAGCAGGCGGCGTGTTCGTGGGTCGCGTCGATGATCCGGCGGTTGAACGCCCACCGCGGGAGGTCACGGTCCAGCAGGTGCTCGGGCAACCGGTCCATATCGGGATCGAGGCCGACGGAGACGACGCTGTCGACGGCGTCGATGCGGTCGGCCAGTCGGTCGAAGAAGGTCATTACCGGGCGCTGGCCCGGGACTCACTACAAGGTTCCTATTGGCCGCTCGCTTCGTAGACGACCCGCACGCTGGTCTCGACGGACACGTCGCCGGTCTCGATGGTCGTGCCACCGCTGGCCGCCTGGGCCCGTTCGGCGTCGTAGGCCACGGGGCGGTAGTTGGTGCCCGTCGCGTCGATGCTGGCGACGCCGGTCACCGACAGCCCGCCCGCGCTGGCGAGCGTGTCGGCCTGACTGCGAGCGTTGTCCATCGCGTTTTCGAGCGCCTGGTTCCGGAGGTCCTCGCGGGTGTCGGCCGCCAGCGTGAACTGGACGGACTGGACTGCCGCGCCCGCGCCGGCCGCCGCGTCGACGACTGCGCCGGCGCGGTCGGTGTCGGAAAGGGTTACCTCGAAGACGTGGACGCCGCGCAGTTCCGGACCGGTCTCGCCGCCGTCACGACCCGGCGGCACGCGCCGCAGCGGTTCCTCGATGCTGTAGCCGGTGGTCTCGATGGCGTCGTCGGCGACGCCAGCCTCCGAGAGTGCGGTCCGCAGGTCGCTGGCACCGCTGGCGAGTTCGGAGCGGATCGCGGCCGGATCGTCACCCTCGGCGGTCACGGCGAAGCGGAGGACGGCCTGATCGGGCTGGGCGCTGGCCGAGCCATCGCCCGAGACGGTGATCGTCTGGCCACCGGTGTCGGCGGTGGTCTGTGCTGGTTGCGAGCCGGTGCCACCCATCGCGAGGACTGTGCCCGCCGCGCCGACGGTCAGGACGACGGCGGCGGCGAGCGCCAGGGCAATCGTCTTTCGCATGCACCCGTCAGTTCACCGGCCCCGTATGAATACTCGCCGTAGAGTCAAACGCCGGTTTGACTCTTGGGGAACACTCAAACCCGACGGGCCGCTACGGTCGACGGAATGCCGTCGTTCGACGCCGTCGTGTTCGATCTGGACTACACGCTGGCGGTCACCGACCGCGACCGTCAGGCCTTGCTCGACGACGCGACCGAGCGGGCCGACACCCACGCCATCGAGCGGGCGGACTACCTCGACGCCCACGGCGAAGTCGCGGCGACCGAGACCCGCGCCCCCATCTTCGAGCGACTGCTGACCGACGACACCGACCCCGAGGCCGTGGCGACGGCCTACCGGCTGGCCATCGAGGACGCCCTCGAACCCGTCGCGGGCGTCCCGGACCTGCTCGCGGCCCTGCGCGAGTCCTACCGCGCCGGCCTGCTGACGGACGGCCCGCTGGTCGCCCAGCGGGGCAAACTCGGGACGCTCGGCTGGGCCGACCTGTTCGACGCCGTCGTCATCACGGGCTCGCTCCCGACCGGCAAGCCCGACGAGCGGGCGTTCGCCGCGATCTGTGAGGAACTGAGTGTCGACCCCGCCGCGACGGTCTACGTCGGGGACCGTCCCGAAGTCGACGTGCAGGGTGCGGCCGACGCCGGTCTCGCCACTGTGCAGGTGCTGTATCCAGATGGACCCGAGCCACACCCGGCGGCCGACGCCGCAGTCGACCGCGAGGAACTGGTCGCGCGACTGCCCGCGATTCTCGACTCGCTGTAATCCGCTGACTCAAGACTCGCCGCCAGCGGCCGCGACGAGCACGTCCACTGCCGTCTTCACCGCCGCACCGGACTCGACGAACACGAGGGTGCGGGGCGGTTCGACGGCCTTGGGCCGTACCCGAAGGTCGGCGTCGGCGGCCGCTTCCGCACCCGTGTCCACGCCCGTTCGGAGTTCCAGATACACGCGCTCGGGCTGGACGGCCACGTCGGCCACGCGCTCGCCGTCGCGGTCGACGCCGTAGGCGACGGCTCCGTCGGCGGTCGGCTCCACGTCCGGGTCGGCGTCGACGACTGCCATCGCGGCCAGCGGCCCCGTCTCCCGGCCCGTGATTTCGGAGGCCAGCAGTTGTGCGATCCGTTTGCCGTCCGTGATCGTATCCTCGACCATCAGAGTTCACCCAGTGCGCGCTCGGCGGTGTCTGCCACGTCCAGCCCCTCCCGTTTGGCGTAGACGACGGCCGCGGCCTCGACGGTCACGCCCAGATCCGCCTGGAGGGAGTTGATCTCGGCGACGGCGGTCTGTTTCTCGGTCCCGGCCTCCACGACGGCGTCGAGGATGCGCTCGAACGTCGAGCGCTGCTGGAGGATCGACTCGTCGGGGACGAACCCCTCGGGCACGTCGACGCCGTCGGGGTCGAACTCGACCTCGACCTCGCCCGCGTCGCGGGTGACCAGCCCCTCGCCGGCGGCCACGTCGAGCAGGCGCTTGGCCTGGTCGGGCGTGAACCAGTCCCGGTCCAGCGAGAGGGCGACGACGAACTCGCTTTCTCCCATCGCGGTCGTGCCCTGCTGGCGGAACGGGGCGGCGACGGCTGTCCGAAGACTCATCGTCACTTCCGGCGACCGGGACGGTCCTAAACCCATCGGAACCCGTGTCGACGGAAACGCTAATCGGGCCGCCGCTCTATCGCTCCCGCATGGAGCAGGACGACGATGCGCCAGGGGACGTGACGGGACTGTCGCTGATGGAGGCCGCCGAACGGATCGCGGCCCGCGACGACCGACCGGACGAGGAGACGATCCGGACGGTTCTCGCGGAGGTCGCGGTCGAACGCATCGTCTCCGAGGACGGCATCACCGAACTCGAATCCGACACGTCGATGGCGGTCTCGAACGCAGAGAACCGCGCCGAGTACGCGACCATGCGGGTCGACGAAGTCGAGGCGGCCGCCGCAGAGGCCCCCGACCTCGAAACCGTCGCGGCGCGGTTGGACGAGTTCGCGGCCCGTGCCGAGTCCGTCGAGTCGCGGGCGCTGGACCTGGCCGACCGCCTCCACGAACTCATCCATCGGCGCGAGTACAGCGAATCCGTCTACGAGTACGTTCGCGACCTCCGGGATCTGGGCCAGGACGCCGACGCCCTCCACGGGGACGCACAGCAACTCGCGACCGACGCAGACGAACTCGAGCGCTGGCTGGACAGCCACGAGACCCGCGTCGGCGAACTGTCCGCCGATGTCGGCGCAATCGAGGCCGCGTTCGACGACCTCAAAACGGCCGCCGACCGCCTCGAAGAGCCCGACGTGATCGGCGCGGACGAACCCGACCCGGCCACCCAGTGGTTCGCGGTGACCCAGCGACAGCGGGTGAACGAACTCGTCGTCGCGGACGCCCGCGCCGAACTCGCCGACGTTCGGACCTGGGCTGAACGTGCGGGCGAGGAGACGGCCGACATCGACGGACTCGCCGACCGGCTCGACGACCTCGAATCCCGCCGGGAGCGACTCGGCGACCGGTTGGACGACCTGGCACGCCCCGCGTGGCGCGAGCAGTACGGCGAGGCTCTATCGGCGGTCGAGGCCACGCTCGACGAGTTCGAACCGCCCGTCGACTTCGGGGCCGTCCAGGCCGCACTCGACGACCACGGGCCTGCGTGAGCGGGAACAGCGCGTCCCGGCCGGTGGCGGCCACGGCGTTGGCGAGTCGAGAGGTTCAAGTGAACGCCTGCGAATCCTCGGGTATGAAAGACCAGGGACGTTCGACGCGCAAGCGCACCGGCGGTCGACTGCGACCGAACCACAAGAAGAAAAAGCACGAACTCGGCGACGAGCCGACCGAGACGCAGGTTGGCGACGCGAAGCTGAAGTTCGTCGACAAGCGCGGCAACACCGAGAAGATCCGCGCTATCGAGGCCGACACCGCCAGCGTCGCTACCGACGGCGAGGTCGTCGCCGCCGAGATCGAGAACGTCGAGGCCAACGACGCCAACCCCAACTACGCCCGCCGAAACATCATCACGAAGGGTGCGATCCTCGAGACGAGCGAGGGCCGCGTCCGCGTCACCTCCCGGCCCGGCCAGGACGGCCAGGTCAACGGCGTCCTCGTCGACGAGTAAGGTTTCAGGGTCGCGGTGCCGCTTTCTGCAGTGCGCTCTCCGCGATGTTGCCGCCGTAGTCGGCGGTCCGTGACAGCGAGTCCACGACCAGTCCCAGGACCTGGGCGGTCTGTGAGTCCATCTGGTGGATGAGGTCGTCGATCTCGCGAGCGCTGTCGTCGATCGGGCGGATACGCGAGCGCGCTTCCGTGGCCAGCCGGGTGGCCTCGTCGGCATCGTCCTCCAGCAGGGCGTCCATCGCCGTCTCGGGCACTGCAAGCGCCTCCTCGCGGAGTTCGTACAGCCCCTCGCCGATGTCCTCGGGTACGTCGTCGACTTCCAGCGTCAGCCGCGCGATCTTCGAGGCGTGGTCGGCGATCCGCTCCAGCTGGCGGGCGCTGGACTGGTAGTCGAAACAGGTCTCCCGCGGGAGGCCGATCTGGGAGGCCGCTGTCGGGTCCCGAAGGACCGACCGGAACACCCGGGAGATCATGTACCAGAGTCGGTCCACGTCGTCGTCGCGCTCGCGCACGTCGTGTGCGAGATCGTCGTCGTTCTCTACGAGGGCATCCACGGCGTCCGACAGCATCGTGAGCGCGACCAGTCGCATGCGCGTGATGGCGTTGTGGACCGACAGCTCCGAGGAATCGAGCAGGTCCTGCAACACTACGCGCTCGCTGGTCTCCTCGATCACTTCCAGTCCGACCAGTCCCTGCGTGGCCTGGCGGATGGTCCGGCGCTGCTGGGCGCTGACGCGCGGTGTCTCCAGCCGAATGATGTCGAACCCGCTGACGTACATCGTCATGACGGCGCGCGTGAGTTGGTCGCCCTCCAGCCCGCTCACGTCGAGGGTTCCCTCCGTGCGCTCCTCATCTTGCTTCGGCGAGAGCAGCAGCGAGTCGTCCTCGGCGTGGAACTCGACGATGCTCCCCGCACTCACGTCGTTCTCGGTCGCCCAGTCCTTCGGGAGCGACACGGTGTACGTCGACCCGCCCGTGACCTGCACCTTGCGCGTCTCCATACCCGTCCTTCTGACTTCTCCCCAATAAATCAATCTATATCTATATATGCTCGGACGAATAACCCATGTGGACGCGATGAGTCCCTTGTCGGTAGATCCGGACTGTACATCGACACCGAACCCTCGCTATTGGACGTCACGTGCGGCCGGTGGTAGTCCGACTTTGGGACCCACTCGCGTTCGAAAACGCGGGTAGAGGAGCTACAACCGGCGAGTAGCGGCCGGTAGGAGGTAGTGATACGTAATTCTATATAGATAATGGATATAGGGGTAAAAGTAATAGTAGGGTATTTATTCATCTGCCTATCCGTATTTGGTGATGACGCACGAATCAGACTCTGGCCTTTCGCGCCGGAAGTTCGTGGCGGCAGCGGGAACTGGGATCGCAGGGACAGCCCTCGCCGGTTGTATCGGCGGTGGCGACGGCAGTGGGAGTGACGGTCCGGGGACGCTGACCTCGGGTGGGTCCTCGACCGTCTACCCGATCATGAACACCGCGGCGTCCTACTGGCAGGGTAACCGACCCGCCTCGGACACCGAGTACTGGCCCGCGGCCGACTACGACATTGACACGGACAAGAACCTGGCCGATTACTGGGCCGGCCTCTACGGCTTCGAGCCCTCGGACAGCGGTCAGCCGCCGTTCCCCTACACCGTCGGCCTGTCCCACTCCGGGACGGGCGTCGAGAAGGTCAAGAACGGCCAGTACGACATCGGGAACTCCTCGGGGAACGTCGAGGACGAGCTCCCGGAGCGTGACTCCTACGAGAAGTTCATCGACCACGTGGTCGGCGTCGACGGCCAGCCGCTGGTCGTCTCCCAGGAGATCGCCGACGCTGGCCTCAGCAAGATCACGGGCCAGCAGCTCAAGGACCTCTACAAGGGCCGCATCAGCACGTGGTCGGAGATCGACAGCAGCCTGCCGGACAAAGACGTCCAGGTGCTGGGTCGCGTCAAGGGCTCGGGGACGCGCACCTCCTTCGTGAGCAACGTGTTCGGCGATCCCAAGGCAAACACCACGGTCGCCAACCGCTACGGCCAGAACCAGCAACTCGCCTCGGCTGTCGCGCAGGCCGACAACGCGATCAGCTACCTCGCGCTCGCGTTCGTCGACACTGGCGGGCTCTCGCCCGTCGCGCTGGAGTGGGAAGGAACGACGTACAAGTACCAGGACGACCAGAACGGCCTGGACTCGAAACAGTACCCACTCTCGCGTGACCTGCACTGCTACACGTGGGACGGCACGTCCAAGCAGGAAGCCGCGGTCATCAACATGGTTCTGCACGACTTCGGGCAGGACACCTTCGTCGGCCCGAACAACTACTTCAAGCTCGGGGCCCGCCGGCAGAAAGAACAGAAGAACAAGCTCCCGTCGCAGTCCTGAGGTCCCGTGACTGTTTTTTAGAGACCGGTTGCACCGAATCGATAGAATTAGAAAACAGCTAAAGCATACAGCAGCATACGTGGTGGTAACCTAAATGCTCAGCTCAGTCACGGCGGAGGTACAGGACGCGATACTCGGTGAGGACCCATCCGAGGGAGCGCTACGGACGGTCGGGCTGTCGGTGCTCTCTCTGGTGGCGTCGCTGCTC
Source organism: Halorientalis regularis (assembly GCF_023698535.1). Lineage (GTDB taxonomy): Archaea > Halobacteriota > Halobacteria > Halobacteriales > Haloarculaceae > Halorientalis > Halorientalis regularis. Next base: position 173,486 of record NZ_JALJCL010000006.1, on the reverse strand, counting down.
TGCATCTTCCTCGCGCCAGGGTTCGCGCTCCCCGTACTCGCCGCCTTCGTCGTCGTGACCGCGTTCGGGTGGCGGACCCACCAGGCGGAGATCGCGCGACTGCTGACGCTGGTCGCGACGATCCTTACAGTCCTCACGGTGACGTTAATCACTGTCTACCTCTTCTTCAGTGCGTTCCCCGCCTTTACAGCCCATGGGATCGATCTTCTGACCATCCCGATTCTGGAATCGGGGCCCCAGTGGTTCTTCTGGCTCGATTTCGTCTTGCCGACCGGCGAGACGATCTGGAACCCGCGTGCGGGCGTCTACTCGCTGATACCGCTCATCTGGGCGACTGTTATCGTCACTACAATCGCGGGACTCATCGCCGCGCCGCTGGGCGTACTCGGTGCGCTGTTCATCGCCGAGGTCGCGAGCGACCGACTGCGGGAAGCGATCAAACCGGGCGTCGAGATCCTCGCCGGTATCCCCTCTATCGTGTACGGGTTTATCGGATTCAAAGTACTGAACGGATTCATCCAGAAGTCGTTCCTCGACGACGGAGCCAGCTTCCTCATCGCCGGCCTGGTCGTCGGCATCATGGCACTGCCGACCGTCGTCTCCGTCTCCGAAGACGCCCTGTCGAGCGTCCCGGACGCGATGCGTGACGGGTCCGCTGCCATGGGCGCGACGAGCTGGCAGAGCATGAAGAGCATCTCCGTGCCCGCGGCCTCGTCGGGCATCTCGGCGGCGATCATCCTCGGTCTGGGACGAGCCATCGGCGAGACGATGGCCGTCGCGGCGATCTTGGGTGCCGTCGTCCAGCCCACGGTGCCGCTGTTCGACATGTTCGACGCGAGTTCGACGCTGACCAGCGCCATCGCGCACAACTACGGGAGCGCCACCGAGAGTACGCTGGACGTGCTGTTCGTCGCCGGCGTCATGCTGTTCGTCATCGTCGCCGGCATGAGTGTCATTTCACAGTACGTCGAACGACGTATCAACCGGAAACTGCAGGGCCAACAATGAGCGAAGGGTACGCACACGAGAACGAACTCGTCAGCGCGGAGTCGAACCTCTACGACCGGGCGATGGACGTCGGAATCGCCCTCAGTATCACCACTTTCGTCGTCGGGATGATCACGTTCGCCGACGGCGTCTCGCTGGCGGCCACCGGGATGGAGTTGGTGACCTTCTTCGGTATCCTTCTGGGCGTCGTCGCCGGCGGCGTCGGGATCGTCGCCGTGTTCTCCTACACGAACGTCGTCCCTATCACGTCACAGCGGGTTCGGGGCGTCGCGCTCGGCCTGCTCGTGAGCCTGGTCGGCCTGGCCGTGGCGGCCGCCGCACTGCCGGTCTCGCTGGCGACGATGCTCGGTCTGGTCATGATCGTCGAGGCCGGACTCCTCGTCGCGGCTGGGGCTGGTTCACGGTTCGGATTCGTCGAGACGGACCCGAGCATGAGCGCGGGCCTGCTCGCGGGTATCGTGTTCGGTCTGCTCGGTGCAGCTATCGGTGCCGTTATCGTCGCCTCCTTCCCTGGTGTGCCCGGGGTCATTGCGGGCGTCCCGCTGTGGGCGCTCGGCGGTCTCCTGTTCGGTGTCGGCTTCGTCGTGCTGACGGTCTCCCCTCGCGAAGATATCGGGTCGACGGTCCCGCCGGCGCTGATCATCGGTATCCTCGGTGCGACCATCGCGACGGCGGTCATCGGCGTCGGCTGGCAGTGGACCCCGGAGAATCTCAGTGGTGGGTTCACCGGTGGCTCTGTCATTCCGGTGTTCGTGTTGTTCGGGTCGTTGCTATCGAGTTGGTCGGCGGCGAAGTGTCGCGCCGACTTCGGTGCCAGGGGCCGCCAGTACGGTGCCTTCTTCGTGATCAACCTCAACGCGTTCCTGATGGTCGCGATCATGGCCGCGATCGTGGTCTTCGTCGCGGTCAAAGGGATCGGCTGGGCGTTTCACGACTTCTCCATCGGTGCCCTCTCGCTGCTCGTCGTACTGGCTCCGCTTCTGGTCCTGACGGTCCAACGTGCCAGAGCCCCTGCAGGGACCGACGAGTGGCACTCGGCTGCCCGTCAGTTCTTCCGGGTCCTCCCACTCGCGGCCGTCGGATCGTTCGCTGCGATGCTGCTTGGTATCATCGTCACCGGCACGCCGTTCGAGATTCCGTACCAGTACGCGATCCTCGTCGACAGGAGCACTGTCATGCTCGACACGGCGTTCCGGGTGACCCCGTCGCTGGCCGTCGGGAATCTGCTCGTGATCGTCTCCGGCACGCTCCTGTTCACGTACTTCCTTCGCCGGTACGGGAGCCTCCGGGACGTTGGCATCGAGTACGAACGACTCTCCCCCGTGCGCCAGGCCGTGCCAGCCGTAATCGGCCTGCTGGTCCTTTTGAGCCTGGTGTTCGTGGGTATCGGACCGGCCCCTGGTGGTATCCCGATCGGTCCCACGGTTGGACTCGGCCTGGCGACGCTCGGTGCAATCGTGGTCGCCGCGCTCGTACTCGCTCCCCTGGGTGCCCTGCTGACCGGCGAGGGGAGCCTCGCCGAGCGCGCACACGAGAACGCACAGCTACTCAACGTCGGGCTCTTCAGCGGCGTTGCCCTGCTGTTCGCGGTCATCGTCCTCGAGTGGACGGCCGTCTCGAACCCGCAACTCGGCCCTCTCGCGCCGGTGCCGACAGTCGCGCTGCTCGCGGCACTCGTGTCGATCTGTCTCGCCGCGTTCGCCGCACGGGCACGCCGGTCGACGGACGACACGCTCAGACACCGGGTGCTGGGCGAAGAGGTGACACTCGCGCTCACGGCTGCGGCCGGGTTCGTCACCCTGATTGGCCTCCACGTCGCGGCCACGAGCGAAACGGCCTTCGCCGTCGGACCGGTCGAAGTCGCGATTCACGGATCGCTCTCCTGGCCGACCGTGCTTCAGGGAGCGATTCCGCTCGGACAGGCACCCGGCGGAATCTACCCGGCCATCGTCGGGACGATCTGGATCGTGATCGGAGCATCGCTGTTCGCGGTCCCGCTCGGTCTCGGGGCGGCGGTGTTCCTCACCGAATACGCGGAACAGGGGCGATTCACCGAAGTGGTCGAGACGGCGACTAACGCGCTCTGGAGCACACCCAGTATCGTGTTCGGGCTGTTCGGTGCGGCGTTTTTGATCCCACGACTCGGTAACAGCCTGTCGTTGCTGGCCGCCCAGTTGACACTCGCGTTCATGCTGCTCCCGCTCGTGGTCATCACGAGTCGCGAAGCCATCAAGTCGGTCCCCGACGAGTACCGTGACGCCAGCGCCGCACTGGGCGTCGACCGGTGGACGACGATCAGGAGCGTCGTGATCCCCGCAGCGATGCCCGGCGTCGTGACCGGGGTCATCCTCGGTGTCGGCCGCATCGCTGGCGAAACCGCACCGCTCATCCTTGTGCTCGGATCGGAGATCAACGCGACGAACGCTATCGACGTACTCGGCGGATTCGCGTTCACCACCTCACCGCCGTTTATTACGAACGAGGCGTTGCTCAACAGTTCCGCGGCGCTCCCGACTCAGGTGTGGGGTATCATCACCGCCGGCGTCAGCGGTTCGACGTCGAAGGGCTGGGCCACCGCGTTCATGCTGCTCGTGGTCGTCCTGTCGTTCTACGCCGTCGGGATCATTGCGCGGACCTACTTCAGGAGGAAGATCAACTATGAATAATCAGATCGGCGACACGGACACGGATACAGACACGAACGTCAGCACCGACACGAGTACCGACAGCCAACTGGGTGCCACCACCGGGGTCGAGACCTCGACCACCACGACGGCCGGCGAGAGCGAAGAGCAAATCCGCGACGAGTGGACCGACTATCGGTTCGACAGCCCCGCGAAACTCTCCGTCGAAGACCTGAACGTCTGGTACGGCGACGATCACGCGCTGAAAGACGTCTCGATGGAGATACCCGAGGAGAGCGTCACCGCGCTCATCGGCCCCTCGGGCTGTGGGAAGTCCACCTATCTCCGGTGTCTCAACCGCATGAACGACCGGATCAAGGCCGCTCGCATCGATGGCTCGGTCGAACTCGATGGGATGGAGATTTACGACCCCAACACGAACCTCGTGGAACTCCGCAAGCGTATCGGCATGGTGTTCCAGTCCCCCAATCCCTTCCCCAAGTCCATCCGTGACAACATCTCCTACGGGCCGCGCAAACACGGCGAGATCAACAAGGGACTGTTGGCGCGGTTGTTCGGCCGCGACGACTCCGAGAAGGAGGCCGAACTCGTCGAGCGCTCGCTGCGCCAGGCCGCGCTCTGGGACGAGGTCAACGACCGCCTCGACGACAACGCGCTCGGCCTTTCGGGTGGGCAACAGCAGCGTCTCTGTATCGCCCGCTGTCTGGCTGTCGACCCCGAAGTCATCCTGATGGACGAACCAGCCTCGGCACTGGACCCCATCGCCACCTCGAAGATCGAGGATCTGGTCACCGATCTGGCCGAGGACTACACCGTCGTCATCGTCACCCACAACATGCAGCAGGCCGCGCGGATCTCCGATCAGACCGCCGTCTTCCTCACTGGCGGGGAACTCGTCGAGTACGACGACACCGACAAGATCTTCGAGAACCCCGAGAGTCAGCGCGTCGAGGACTACATCACCGGCAAGTTCGGGTGACGGATGGCCCGAGACGAGTTTCAGCGCGAACTCGATGCGCTCCGGGACGACGTCGTCCGGCTCGGCGATGTGGTATCGACTCGGCTTCGGAAAGCCATCACTGCCCTCGACAGCCACGACGTGTCCGTCGCCGCCCGGATCGCCGACGCAGACTCCGAGATCAACGAGCGGTATCTCGACCTCGAACAGGACTGTATCGACCTCTTCGCGCTCCAGCAGCCGGTTGCGGGCGACCTCCGATTCGTCGCGGCCTCGTTCAAGATTCTCACCGACCTCGAACGGATCGCCGATCTCGCCGCGAACCTCGCGGCGTACGTCGTCGCTGCCGAGGACGAGACGTTCCCCGATCTCGGCCTCATCGATCTCGGTACGACCGCCGTCGGCATGCTCGACGACGCGCTGACCGCCTACGAGAAAGGCGATTCGACACGATGTCGGGCGATAGCTGACAGTGACGACGATCTCGACGGCCGCTGTGAGCGGGTCGCTCAGCAAGTGATCCGTCACCTGGTCGAGCGCGACCCCGATGCCGACGAATTGGAACCGCTGCTCACCGATGTCACCCGTGTCCTCCTGACGATCCGCGATATCGAACGCATCGGCGACCACGCCGTCAACATCGCCGCCCGCACGCTGTACATGGCCGAGAACGACGACGCCCTGATCTACTAGCTCCCACTTTTTACAACAGGGGGTGCGCTCTGCGCACCCCCTCTTCCAAAAACGTGGGGAAAACCGCTCGGCGCTCACTCCGTTCGCGTGGATGCTGCTCTCCGACCACGACCGGTGTTTCCGGCAACCTCCCGTGGCCAATCTGTCCTATTGTCGGCTATTGAGAGTATATAGACCGAACGAAAGGCACTTTTGTGCAGGCTGTCACGGGGGCAACATGCCACGGAAAGACTATCAGGAACAACTCGAAGAGCTGGAAGACGACGTGCTCTACATGAGCGAAGTCGTCCTCGAACGGTTCCGGATGGGACTCGATGCGCTGGAACGGAAAGACGAGGACCTCGCTCGCGAGGTCATCGAGGGCGACCACGAGGTCAACGAACTCTATCTCGATCTGGAACAGGACTGTATCGACCTGTTCGCCCTGCAACAGCCGGTCGCCGGCGACCTCAGATTCATCGCCGCCTCCTTCAAGATCATCACCGACCTCGAACGGATCGGCGACCTCGCCACGAACCTCGGGGAGTACGCGCTGGAGGCCGAACGCGACGTGTTCCCCGACGTGGACATCCAGTCCATCGGCGACGAGACGCTGGACATGGTCGAGGACGCTATGGCCGCCTACGCCGCACAGGATCCCGAGGACTGCTTCGAGATCGCCGAGCGCGACGACGACATCGACGCCCACTGCGAGGCCGCCTCCGAGACCGTCGTCCGCGACCTCATCGAGACCGAACTCGACGAACGCGAGGGCATCGACGAGGACGACATCGAGACGTTCATGACCGAGGTCTCGCGACTCCTGCTGACCATCCGGGACCTCGAACGCGTCGGCGACCACGCCGTCAACATCGCCGCCCGCACGCTGTACATGGTCGAGAACGACGACGACCTGATCTACTAACCCCCACTTTTTACAGCGGGGGGATTCGCCTCCGGCGAACCCCCCGCTCCAAAAACTTGGGGAAAAACTCTCTCGACGCTCGGCTTCGCCTCGCGTCGAGTGAACCGCCGCGCGAAGCGCGGCGGATGCCTGCCTGCCCCGCTCCGTACCTCACCGCACCGCCCCGCCGACCGCACTCCCCGTTCAGTACCAGACCGTCCCGGCGTCGACGTTCACGTCCTGCGCCGTCACGTTGCGGGCGTCTTCGCTCGCGAGATAGACCACCGTCCGCGCCACGTCCTCGGGTTCGGTGAGTCGCCCCAGGGCGGTGTCGTCGGTGAAGACCTCGCGTTTGGCCTCCTCGTAGGAGAGGTCCCGCTGGTCGGCCTGGGCCTCGATTACGTCGTCGATTCGCGGGCCGCGGGTCGCGCCCGGACAGACCGCGTTCACGGTCACGTCGTCCTCGCCCAGCTCGAAGGCCAGCGTCCGCGTGAGCCCGATGACGGCCATCTTCGAGGCCGCATAGGGCGTCCGGTTCTCCAGCGGTCGCTTGCCGCTGATCGACGAGATGGTGACCACGCTCCCGCGGTCGCTCGCCCGGAGGTGCGGGGCTGCGTGCTTGACACACCGGAACGCGCCGGTGACGTTGACGTCCATCGTCCGCTCGAACCCCTCGACGTCGACCTCCTCGACCGGCGCGGTCGGCCCGGCGATCCCCGCGTTGTTCACCAGACAGTCGAGCCCGCCGAACTCGTCGACGGTCGCCTCGATCGCCGCGGCGACCGACTCCTCGTCGGTCACGTCCGTCTCGACCGGGAGGGTCCGCTCGTCGTCGCCGATCTCGGCGGCCGTCTCGTGGATGCCGTCGCTCCGCGCGGCCAGCGCCACGTTCGCCCCCTCGTCGGCGAGTTCGACCGCGATAGTCCGGCCGATGCCCTGGCTCGCGCCGGTGACGAACGCCGTCGTCCCCGACAGCATCACTCGCCCTCCGAGAGATCGACCCCGCCACTGGACTCCAGTTCGAGGTCCCGGGCCAGCTGTCGGCCGTCGTCGGACGTGATCCGCTTCTCCGCGGAGATCTGATGGGCGTGGGTCCCCTCCAGTTCGCAGATCTTGGCCGCCCACGGCGCGATGGCGTCCGCCCCCTCGGCGGTGAGTTCCTGATGGGTCAGCACCTTCAGGTACGTCGTGACGTTGATCCCGCCGCTGTACCGCGAGACCTCCAGCGTCGGGAGCGTGTGGTTGGTCCCGACCGCCTTGTCGCCGAACACGACCGGGGCGTGGTGCCCCAGGAACAGCGACCCGTAGTTGCGGAGGTCGTCCACGAGGTCCCGAGGGTCGTCGGTCATGACCTGGAGGTGTTCGGGTGCCCAGTCGTTCGCGACCGCGGCGGCCTCCTCGCGGTCGTCCACGACGACCACCTCGCCGTTGTCTTCCCAGGACTCCTCGGCGATGTCCTCGGTCCGTAGGCTCGGCAACTGTTCGTGAAGCTCCTCGACGGCGGCCTCGGCGATCCCGCGGTCGGTGGCGACCAGCGCCGCTCGCGAGCGCGGGTCGTGTTCGGCCTGGGCCAGCAGGTCGGTCGCCACCATCTCGGGGTCGGCGCTCTCGTCGGCGACGATCAGTACCTCCGTCGGGCCGGCGAGGAAGTCGATGCCGACGTGCCCGTACACCTGCCGCTTCGCCTCGATGACGTAGACGTTGCCCGGCCCGGTCACCTTGTCGACGCTCGGGATCGTCTCGGTCCCGTAGGCCATCGCGGCGATGGCCTGCGCGCCGCCGGCGACGTAGATCTCGTCGGCCCCAGCCCGATCCATGGCGTACAGCTGTGCGGGCTGGACCGACCCGTCGCTCTGCGGGGGTGCACAGGCGACGACCTCGCCGACGCCCGCGATGACCGCCGGGACGATGGTCATGGCCGGGGCGGCCACCAGCGGCTTCCGCCCGCCGGGGACGTACACGCCCGCGCGCTCGATCGGCACCAGCCGCGTCCCGAGGATCACGCCGTCGGCGACCTCCCGCTCGAACCCGTCCAGGTTCGACCGCTGTTCCTCGTGGAACTCCTGGACGTTCTCGATGGTGTTGTCGATCGTGCGCCGCTCGGCCTCGCTGAGCTCCCCGGCGGCCGCGTCGATTTCCGCCTCGCTGACCCGCAACTCCTCGCGCTCGACGTCGTCGAACGTCCGTGTGAGCTCCCGCAGACCCTCGTCGCCGTCCTCGCGGACGGAGTCGACGATGTCCCGCACCGATTCGGTCACGTCACGCGGGATCTCGAGCGACGCGTCGCCGGCCTCCTTGAGGTACTCTCTCGACATGGGACCAACCGTCACACGCACGCTACAAAAGGCTACTCCGCACAGCGGCGGCCGCGCGGGGTCGAGACCGTGACCGGTCCGATCGGCGACGGGTCACTCGGAACCTACGGCACGTCCTCGACCGATTGCAGTCCCTCGCCGGTGATCTTGAACTGCACCGAATCGCCCGCGGGCTTGGCCTGATGTTTCTCCAGCGTCGCCCGTCGGTTTCCACCGCGGAACCGCTCCAGTCGGAGGACCACACCCGACCAGTGCGTGAGGGTGTGCCCGCCCAGCGGCCGCGCGCGGTCGCTGTCCGGGTCGGTGAACACCTGATTGGTGATGACGACCGCCAGGTCGTGCTTGCGGGCCAGCGAGAGCAGGTGTGTCACCTGGTGGGCCACGGTCCGGAGGGCGTCGCCGGCCTCCTCGTCCTCGGTCCGGCGGATACGGTAGAAGCCGGTCGCCGAGTCGAGGACGATCAGCTCCACCTGCTCGGCGAACTCCTCGGCGTCCCGGACGGCCTCGCCCTGCTGGTCGAAGTCCAGCACGTCCGAGACGATGATCCGGGCGGCCAGATCGTCCACGTCGTCCGTGCGGGCGCTGGCGAGCTGTTCGAGCCGGTCGACTGAGATCCCCTCGGTGTCGATAAAGAGGGCCGACTCACCGCGGGCCGCGGTCTCGACGGCCGCGCTCAGTGCGAGGTTCGTCTTGCCGGCGGCTGGCGGCCCGTACAGTTGCGTGACGACGCCGCGCTCGAAGCCGTCACCCAGCAACTCGTCGACGGCCCCGCAGCCGGTCGGGATCGGCTCGCTCACGTGCCGAGGTTGGGCGTCACCCCCCAAAAACACTCCCACTCGCGGCTCACGCCCGCGGGAGGTGATCGTCGAGCGCGTCGATCAACGCGTCCGGGTCGTCGATCTCCTCGCGCCAGCAGCGGAAGGCGGGTCGCCACCACGACTCGCGGTACAGAACGACCGCGTCCTCGCTCACGGAAACCGACGCGAAGCCGTCCCACTCGTAGAGCCGGCGGTGGACGTAGTTGCTCCGTTCGATTCCGGCCGGGGCGAGTCGGTAGGCTCGGGGCTGTCCCCAGCCGAGACCGGCGCCGCCCGGAACGAACGCCAGCGCGCCGATCCACTCGTACGCGCCGAGGCCGACGAACTCGCCGCCGAACAGGAGCGCCGCACCGGCCAGATAGAGGGTCACGGCACCGATCTGGATTCGCATCCGGCGCGGCTGGGGCCAGCCGGCCTTCCACTCCGCGCGCACGCTCTCGTCCTCGACGACTGCTCTCGCGTATCGGGTCCGGGACATCGCGACGAGGGCCATCCCCGTGGCGATTCCGACGCCCGACAGGACGATTCCGGCGGCCACGACGCCATCGGTTCCCGGGGCGTCGACGCTGGCCGCGGCGACGCCGTACCCGACCATCCCGAGGACCGGCAGGACGGCGAGCCCGCGGGCGACGCGGGACGCACCGATCCGTTCGACGACGCCACGCACTCGACCGACCGCCACCGTGCCTGCGGTCGTGATGGCGGTCAGCACTGCGAGCAGGGCGATGTACAGCGCACCCGCACCGAGCGGGTACGCGACCGCAGCGGCGAACACGACGGCGGGCGAGAGCAGCAGGGCGGCGTACAGCCCCGCGACGAGGGCGAAGACCGTGTCCGGCCGGTCCGGAGACTGGGGGGCGGGCTGGTGGACCCTCTCGTGCATGTCCGTTCGTTCGACTGACACGGGCAAATCCTTTGGGGGTTCCGGCGGGCTACGCGGCCGACAGGTTGTCGGCGACGACCTCGCGCACCCGATCCGGCTCCGCCACGTCGGACAGCGAGAACCGGACTGCGGGCCAGGGGCCCGACCGGTAGAGGGTCATCGCCTCGTCGCTGGCCTCGTACCCCGCGAACTCCTCCCAGTCGTAGGTGCGAGTTCGGAGCCGGCCGCTGCGCCGGACGCCCGCTTCGGAGAGGCGGTAGCTGTCGCGGTGACCGACGAGCCAGCTGAGCAGGAGCCACACGCCGCCGACGAAGATGAGGTTCGTGAGGCCCGGCACGTCGACGACGAACGGGCCGAGCGTTCCCACGACCGTCGCCAGCAGGGCCGGGATTCCGGTCAGGATCGTCACCCGCCGGCGCAGGGCGTCGGGCGGCCCGGCCTCGAACTCGACGCTCATGGCGGGGAATTCGGACCTCGCCCCAAAGCGGTTGCGGTTGGGTGGGACTAAGACGCCGGCGTGCCAAATCGAGGTGTGATCGTCGTCGCCACCGCGGACTTCGAGGTGTACCACGGCGTGGTCAACGAGCTCCGCGACCGTGGCGTCCCCTTCACCACCGTCGAACCCGACGAGGACCTCCCCGACCGCGCGTCGGTCGTCGTCACCGGCCCGGACGGCGATCCCGACGTGTCCGTGCCCGTGGTCACCGCCGATCCCGACGACCCGCGCCGGGCCGTCGAGGACGTGCTGACCGTCCTGCGGGGCGGCGACGGCCGCACCGTGATCGGGATCGACCCCGGCGACCGGCCCGGCATCGCGGTCACGGTCGGCGGCTCGGTGGTCGCGGCCTTCCACGTCCCGGCCGCCCAGACCGCGGACGTGGTGGCCGACGAGTGCGAGGACGCCGCTGATCCGTTGATCCGCATCGGCGACGGCGCACGGACGACCGGCGCGCGGATCATCGACGACCTGCCGGACGTGCCGGTCGAACTCGTCGACGAGACCGGGACGACGCCGTATCTGGGCACCGGCGCGCGCGGGATGGGCGACGTACTCGCGGCGGTCAACATCGCCCGGATCGAGGGCGAGGAAGTCGAGTCACGCGATATCGAACCCACCGCCGGCGAACTCAAGCGGATCAAAGAATGGTCCCGCGAACAGTCAGCGACCAATCGGGCAATCGACGAGGACCTGGCCCGCCGGGTCGCGGTGGGAGAGTTGACCATCGCGGAGGCGCTGGCCGAACACCGCGGCGACGACAACCGAGACGGAACTGGACGGAACGACGGCGACGCCTAGTCCTCTCCGCCACCCTCGTCCCGGACGGCCTCCTCCGCGCGCCGCATCACGTCCCGGACCGGCAGGTCCGTCTCGCGGGCGACCGCCAGCGAGTCGTCGTACTCGGCGCTCACGTCGTACACGGTCCCCTCGGCGTCGCTGGCGACTTTGACGGCCACCTCGTATGTCTCGCCCGCAACCGTCACCGTCGTCGTCGTCACGTCCCGTGCGGCCACCCACCGGTGACCCGCGCCGTGTTCCCGAACGCCGAGCGTCCCGGTCTCCTCGGCCAGTCGCCGGGCGACCCGATCCGCGTCCTCGGGCTTGACGATCACCTTCACCAGGTGGCCCGGCCGCGATTTCTTCATCGTGAGCGGGACGATGGACACGTCACGCGCGCCGGCGTCGGCGAGGCGGTCCTGCAGGCCGCCCAGCACTTCGGGGGGCGCGTCGTCGAGGTTCGTCTCCAGCACGGTGATCTCGTCGCGCTGGAGGCCGCCACCGCCGTCCCCCACCACGGCCCGCAACACGTTCGGGTGGTCGTCGAAATCGTAGCCGCCGGCCCCGTACCCGGAGGCGTCGACGCGGAGCGAGGGGAGGCGGTCGACGCCCTCGGCGACGTGCGTGAGGATGGCCGCGCCGGTCGGGGTCAGGAGTTCGGCGTCGACCGGGCCGCCACGGAGTGCCCAGTCGGCGCGCTCGGCGATCTCGACGACGGCGGGCGTCGGAACTGGGTAGGTCCCGTGGCTCATCGCAACCTCGCCGCCGCCGGTCGACAGCGGCGTCGTCACGACCCGGTCCACGCCGAGGTCGTCGAGCAACAGGCAGGCCCCGACCACGTCCGCGATGGCGTCGTCCGCGCCGACCTCGTGGAAGTGCGTCTCGTCGAGGCCCGTGCCGTGGACGGCGGCCTCGGCCTCCCCGAGGACCTCGAAGATCGACCGCGCGTCGGCCGCGACGCGGGCGGGCAGGTCCAGTCCGTCGACGATCTCGACGACCTCCGCGTACGTGCGGTGGGGTCCGTGGCCCTCGGCGGGTGTGTGGTCGTCGTGCGCGTGAGCGTGTTCGTCGCTTCCGTCGTCGTCCTCGCCGTGGCCGTGTTCGGGGTCCGGCGAGTGGTCGTGGGTGCCGTCGCCGGTGTGGTCGTGGTGATCGTGGTCGTGGTGGGCGTGAGCGCCGTCGGTCTCGTCGTCGGCCAGCAACACGTCGACCGCGGTCGCGCTGATCCCGGTCTTCTCGACGGTCCGGACCGCGTAGGTCACGTCGAGGCTCGCGGCGTCCTCGACGGGCGCGAGGGCGTCGCGGTCGGCACCGGCCGCGAGCAGTGCCCCCAGCAGCATGTCGCCGCTGGCCCCCATCCGGCCGTCGAACGCGAGTGTTCGCATACCCGTGCAACTGTCGCGGTCCGGGAAAACCGTTCGGTCCCGCAGTCGCTGACGGGGTTGGCCAGGCTCCGGTATCCAACCCCTCGTAGGTACCCATCAATATGGGGGGTCACTCTTAGGCCTCCCAGAACCGGAGGGGTAATCGTCATGTCGCCGCTGATCCCGACCGATCCGACGCTGTTGGTCCCCTCGCTCGACCGGCCCGAGGCCACCTTGCCGGCCGTGTTGCTCGGGTACGTCCTGCTGACGCTCCTGTTGCTCGCCCGTGGGGTGAAGCGCAGTTGGCTGCGCGGTCGAGACCCGGACGGGCAAGCGGACCACGACGACGAGTCCGACGCCGACGCGAACCCCGACCCCGACGAACCGCTCACCGAGAGCCCGGACGAGGCGTCCCCGTAGCGTTGCAGACGCGGGTGAGGGTCGACCCGGTAAGAAAGATCGGCAACGTGACCGTCGGGACTGGATGGCCTGCTCCCCATCGATCCAGTACTGTTCCTTCCCTCCCAGCCGGGCGGCCCTGACTTCCCGCCACTCATCGCGCTCGCGCTCGGTCTCGTGCTCGGCCACCTGTTCGGGCGCACCGACTGGCCCCGGTGGCGCGAGTCGCTTCCCGGAGCGGAACCGTAACCACGTAGACCCGGGCGCACCAAGGCCCGTCGATGACGGACTCGTCGGGCACGCGTGTGACGCTGTGGATCGTCGTCGCCGCGGCCACGCTGACCGTGATGGCCGGCGCAATTTTGGGCCCGGTCGTCCCGGCGATTCAGGACGGACTGGGCGTCTCCGAGTCGGCGGCCGGGCTCATCATCACGACCCACGGTGCGTTGATCGTCCTCGCGAGTCCCGTCGCGGGGTCGATCATCGACCGGGTGGGGCCGCGCCGGCCGTTCGTCGCCGGGCTCCTGCTGTACGCCGCCGGCGGGAGCGCGGGGCTGGTGATCGACGCGTTCGGCCCGCTCCTGCTCTCCCGGGCGGTGCTGGGCGTCGGCACCGCGTTCGTCTATACCGGGATTACCGTGTTGATCTACGAGCGCTTCGAGGGCCAGCGGATGGATCGAGCGCTGGGCCTGCGAAGCGGGGCCAACAGCGCCGGCGCGGCCGTCTGGCCGCTGGTCGGTGGCGCGCTGGGCACCCTCTCCTGGCAACTCCCCTTCGGCGTCTACCTGATCGCGCTGCCGCTCGGCCTGCTGGCGGTGGCGCTGATACCCGAATCCGGTCGCGCTGCGGCGGCCGCGGATGGGAGCGGTGACGGGGGATCCGACCCGGAGAGTGGGGGCACACCTGCGGCCGGAGTAGCCGGTGTCCTCGCGGTCGTCCGGCGGCGGCCCGCACTGCTTGCGGTGTACCTGCTCTACTTCGGGGCGAACGCGCTCCTGTACAGCATCGTGGTCTTCTATCCCCAGTTGCTCGCGGGTGTCGGCACGACCTCCTCGCTGTCGATCAGTCTGTACCTGGCGGCCAACGGTGCGGCCGGCGGCGTCTCGGCCGCGCTGTACGACCGGCTCGCACAGCGGGTTCGCCGGCACGTGCTCGTGATAGCGGCCTTCGCCCTGTGGCTCGGCGCGTTCGCGACTGCGACGGTCGCCGACTCGCCGCTCGCGGCTGTCCCGCCCGTCGTCGGCTTCGGTTTCGGACTGGGACTGGTCTTTCCCTCGGCGTTCGCCTGGATCGAGGCGCTCGCGCCCGTCGACCGGCAGGGGCAGTTCAGTTCCTACCTCGCCTCCGCGGGCTACGTCGGGCAGTTCCTCTCGCCCGTCCTGTTCGGCCCGCTGATCCCGTTGTTCGGCGTGCGCGGCGTGTTCGGGGCCGCCGCCGTCGCCGCCGGCGGTGGCGTGCTGTCGCTGGGCGCGGCACTGACTCGCCGGCGGCTCAGGCGAACGCCACACCGGTGAACTCGAAGCGCGCGCCGCCCGCGTCGCTCTCCGCGACCGAGACCGACCAGTCGTGGGCCTCTGCGATCTCCTCGACGATGGAGAGGCCGAAGCCGGTCCCGTCCTCGGCCGTCGAGAACCCTGACTCGAAGACCGCGTCGCGCTCGTCCTCGGGGATGCCGGGGCCGTCGTCTTCGACGAAAAAGCCCCCGGGCACGTCGCCCACGGTGACGGTCACGTCCGGGCCAGCGTGTTCGATTGCGTTGCGATAGAGGTTCTCCAGCAGGCGTTTGAGTCGTCCCTCGTCGGCGAGGACGGTTCGATTCGTCTCGACGCGGACGGACGCAGTTTCGTCGACGGCGTCCCGGCACGCCTCGGCGGCCGCTCGCAGGTCGACCGCCCCGACATCGGTCGCTCGCTCGCCGGTGCGGGCGAGCGTCAGCAGGTCGTCGATGAGCGTCGCCATGCGTTCGTGGCTCTGGGCGACCTGTTCGAGGTGGTCACTGTCACACTCCCGCTCTGCGAGCTCCAGGCGGTTCTGGGCGACGTTCAGGGGGTTCCGGAGGTCGTGGGAGACGACGCCGACGAACCGTTCGAGCCGTTCGTTCTGTCGCTGCAGTTCGCGCTCGCGTCGCTTGCGTTCCGTAATGTCCCGCAGGACGCCGACGGTGCCGCGGAACTCGCCGTCCTCCATCGGGCGCAGGGCGATGTGGTTCTCGTTGGGGATGCGCTCGCCGTCGCGGGTGATCGTCTCCATCTCGAAGGACACCTTCCGGCGCTCGTCGTCCTCGATCAGTTTCTGAATCTTTCGCTGGCCGGTCGCGATGTCGTCCTCGTCCATGATGGCCGAGACGTGTTCGCCGACCAGCTCCGCCGGTTCGTACCCGGTCGTCGTCTCCTCGGCGTCGGTCGGTGGGATGATCGTGACGAGGTGCCCCTCGGCGTCCAGGGCGTAGACCTCGTCGGGAATCGTCCGGACGATCGTCTCGTACCGTTCGAGTTCGCGCTCGCGTTCCTTGCGGTCTGAGATGTCCCGGACGACGCCGACGGTGCCGCGGAACTCGCCGTCCTCCGTCGGCCGGAGCGTGAGGTTCGCCTCGATGGGTACCGTCTCCCCGGCGGCGGTCCGGAGGTCGGCCTCGACGCTCTCCACGGTCACCTCGTCCTCCGAGAGGAGTGTCCTGATGGCGTCCTCGAACGCCTCGATGTCCTCGGCGGAAAAAAACTTCGAGGGGTCGCTCTCCCGCCACGTCTGGCGGTCGTACCCGGACAGTTCCGTCATGTAGTCGTTGACGTGGAGGTACGTGACCGTCTCGTCGAGTTCGTAGACGCCGTCGCCCATGGTCTCGACGATCCGCCGGTAGCGGCCCAGCTCGCGTTCGCGCTGCTTGCGTTCCGTGATATCCCGCGTGAACCCTACGATCCGTGCCACCGTCCCGTCATCGACGATCGGCTCGGCCTGCACCCACGCCCACCGGCCGTACCCCTCGGACTCGTTGACGCGGAACTCGATGTCGACGGATTCGCCGGTAGAGAGGCGCTCGACTGCCTCCCGGACGAACTCGCGGTCCTCGGGGTGGACGGCGTCGAGGAAGGCCCGCGGGTTCTCCCGGAGTCGCTCTACTGACTGGCCCCAGATATCCTCGTAGGCGGAGTTGACGAACTCGAGTTCCGACCAGTCGCCCGAGTACATCCACAGGGCGTCGTTCGAGTTCTCGGCGAGTTCCCGGAGCCGGTCCTCGGCGCGCTCGACGGCGCGGGCGGGGCGGTACTGTTCGACCGCGTTCCCGATCCGGTCGGCGAGCAGTTCGTACTGTTCGGTGCCGGTCCCTTTCTGCAGGTAGTCGGAGACGCCAGCCGAGATCGCTTCGCTCGCGATCTCCTCGCTGCCGTTCCCGGTAAAGAGAATGAAGGGGAGGTCGGGGTACGTCTCGCGGACGGCCTCCAGCAGTTCCAGCCCGTCGGTTCCCGGCATGTCGTAGTCGCTGACGATACAGTCGACGGCGCGGTCGTCCAGATACGAGAGGGCGCTATCTGCGTCTTCGACGGCCTCGGCCGTGATACGCTCGTCTGCCTGTTCGAGGAAGTCGACGGCCACGGCCGCGAGCTCGGGGTCGTCGTCGACCTGTAATACCCGGATCGACGACGCGGTGTCGGCCATACCCACACAGAATCACAAAAACCGAAAGTATCTTTGGATCGTATCCGTGGTGTTCGTATTCCGGTCAGCGTCAACCAGGCTTCCGGGCGTCATCCCACCGCTGAAGCGCGTGGGTGGGCTTTCGCCCTGCTGCCGCTGTAACCGAGCGGCAACGAACCGGCGAGTGGACCACCGGTAGCAAAAAGCATATCTCCCGGCGTACCCGAGTGTGTTACATCCCCACAGAGTATGAATGAAGTTCAACTAGAGGTGGCGAAGGCGTACCCGAACGACTCGGGCCGCGGCATCGCCCGCCTCGATCCCGATACGTTGTTGCATCTCAAGCTCTCTCCGGGCGACATCATCGAGATCGAAGGGAGCGACACCACCGCCGCGAAGGTGTGGCGCGCGGACCGACAGGACTGGAACACCGACACCGTCCGCATCGACGGGTTTACGCGCCAGAACGCCGACGTGGGCATCGGTGAACGCGTCACCATCCGCAAGGCAGAGGCACAGAAGGCCGACGAACTCGTGCTGGCACCGCCCGAGGAGGCATCGGTGCAGTTTGGCTCCGACGCCGCCGGCATGGTCAAACGGCAGATCCTCAAGCGGCCGGTCGTCGAGCGTGACATCGTGCCCGTGATGAGCAGCACGAACCACCCGTTCATGCGCTCCCCGGGCCAGGCCATCCCGCTGATCGCCGTCGAGACCGATCCCGAGGACGTCGTCCTCATTACGGAGGATACCGACGTGGAACTCCGCGAGGAGCCCATCAGCGGCTTCGAGAAGACCGGTGGCGGTATCACCTACGAGGACATCGGCGGCCTGCAAAAAGAGATCCAGCGGGTCCGGGAGATGGTCGAACTCCCGATGAAACATCCTCAGATCTTCAAGAAACTGGGGATAGAGCCCCCGCAGGGCGTCTTGCTCCACGGCCCGCCCGGGACCGGGAAGACCTTGCTCGCGAAGGCGGTAGCAAACGAGACCTCAGCGAGTTTCTTCTCCATCGCCGGCCCGGAGATCATCTCGAAGTACTACGGCGAGTCCGAACAACAGTTACGTGAGATCTTCGAGGACGCCAGCGAGGAGGCCCCGTCGATCATCTTCATCGACGAACTCGACTCCATCGCGCCCAAGCGCGAGGACGTGACCGGCGAGGTCGAACGCCGGGTCGTCGCCCAGTTGCTGACGATGATGGACGGCCTCGAAAGCAGGGGCCAGGTCATCGTCATCGCGGCGACGAACCGTGTCGATTCGGTCGACCCTGCGCTCAGGCGGCCGGGCCGGTTCGACCGCGAGATCGAGATCGGCGTCCCCGACGAGGTGGGTCGCGAGGAGATCCTCCAGATCCACACTCGTGGGATGCCCCTCTCCGACGACGTGAACCTCTCGAAACTCGCCGAGGAGACCCACGGGTTCGTCGGTGCGGACATCGAGAGCCTCACCAAGGAGTCCGCGATGAAAGCCCTGCGGCGGTACCTCCCCGAGATAGACCTCGACGAGGAGGACATCCCGCCGAGCCTGATCGACCGGATGATCATCAAGCGCGACGACTTCCAGGGCGCACTGAACGAGGTCTCGCCCTCGGCGATGCGGGAAGTCCTCGTCGAACTCCCCAAGATCAACTGGGACCACGTGGGTGGCCTGCAGGACGCCAAAGAGCAGGTCCAGGAGTCCGTCGAGTGGCCGATGAACCAGCCCGAGAAGTTCGAGCGCATGGGCGTGACCCCGCCATCGGGCGTGTTGCTGTACGGCCCGCCCGGCACCGGGAAGACGCTGATGGCCAAGGCGGTGGCCAACGAGACCGACGCCAACTTCATCTCGGTCCGTGGGCCGCAACTGCTCAGCAAGTGGGTCGGCGAATCGGAGAAGGCGATCCGGCAGACCTTCCGGAAGGCCCGGCAGGTCGCGCCGACGATCATCTTCTTCGACGAGCTCGACTCGCTGGCGCCCGGCCGGGGTGGCGACGTCGGCTCGAACGTCTCCGAGCGCGTCGTCAACCAGCTCCTGACGGAACTCGACGGACTCGAAGAGATGGAGGACGTGATGGTCATCGGCGCGACCAACCGGCCGGACATGATCGACCCGGCACTGATCCGGTCGGGGCGGTTCGACCGACTCACCTACATCGGCGAGCCCGATGTGGAGGGGCGCGAGCAGATCCTCCACATCCACACGCAGGACACGCCGCTGTCGGCGGACGTGAGCCTGCGTGAACTCGCCGAAATCTCCGAGGGCTACGTCGGCTCCGACCTCGAAAGCATCTGCCGCGAGGCGGCCATCGAGGCTCTGCGCGAGGACGACGACGCCGAAGTCGTCGAGATGCGCCACTTCCGGCAGGCGATGGAGGGCGTGCGCCCGACCGTCGACGAGGATATCCGCGACTACTTCCAGCAGATGGAAGACGAGTTCAAAGGCGGTGCCGAAACCCAGCGCCGTGGTCGTGGCGGCGGCCGCATCGGCTTCCAGTAACGACTCGACGACCGACTCGTTTTTCGCGGTTCGACCACCGACCGTAGCGGAATCTCTCCGATCTCCCTCCCGGAGCGGCATCGCTCTCCTCGAACTGTCCCTCTCCGAACCTGCTACAGAATGAGATTGAAGAAATCCAGAGCTACGGATGAATATTGCTTGTCTAAGGGTATAATCTCGATATTACTCTCATTATACCAAACCTTTATGCGGTATTGGTGGGCAAGTGTTGATTGTAATGTCGAAGGCGCAGAACCCGTCCACCGGGACCGACCTCTCGTACGCACCGTCCGCGAGCTACGCTCCCTGTCGCAACTGTGAGGAGGGGACGCTGGTATGGGATGAGGCGGCTGGCGAGTCACGCTGTCGGTGCTGTGGCGTCGCGGCCTGACAGGCCATTTCGGACCGTCCGCGAACAGCCGTCGACCGACCTCGGGCATCGTGGGCCGTTCCGGCGGCCCCTGCTTTCTCGTCCTGCGGGGTGGCATACAAGACACTGCGGCCACCAGGGTGGGTACGGACGAGGGGGTGCTCGACTAGTCCGGCGTCTACTCGGTACACTGGGACGAACGGACCGGAACGATCACCGTGGAGTGGGCCGGCGACGTGGGCGGCGAGGAGTATCGGGACGTGACGGAACGCGTTATAGACTGGATCGTCGACCGGGACGCGACCAAGTCGCTCGTGGACTGCCGGAAGCAGGGACTGATGAGCGAAGTCGACCGGGACTGGACGGTGGCGGACTGGCAACCGCGGGCCGTCGAGGCCGGGCTAGCGGAGAAGGCAATCGTCTACCCCGAGGATCGGCCAGCCAGAACGACCGTCGACATGTCCGCGCGCAAACAGCCTACGCCCCGGCCTCGAACGACTCTTTACCGACGACATCGAGGAAGCACGCAACTGGCTCGGGACGACGTCGTCCCGGCCCGCTGGAGTTTCGAAATCCGGAACCGAGGTCCAGTTACAAATACCCGCTGGTCGTACCCCTCGCCATGCCACTGGAGCCGTACGACGAGACGGAGGTGTACACGGTTGGGTGGGAGCCGGAACTCGACGCCGCAGTCCTCGAGTGGCACACCACACCCGAGGCGGAATCGTTCCGGGCTGGGCAGGAGGCGCTGCTCTCGCTCGTCGAAGACCGGAGGGCGACGAAAGTCCTCGCCGACTGTCGCGCGTTCGAGTCGTTCCCGGACCAGCGGGAGTGGCTTCTGGAGGACTGGGCCCCCCGACTCTTCGCGACGAGCGTCGAGTACGGGGCCTACATCTATCCGGAAGACCGGATCGCGCAGTTCGAGCTGGACAAGACTGCCCGCAGGGACACGGAAGTCCCACTGGAACAACTGTTCGCCGAAGATATGTCGGAAGCACGGGCCTGGCTCCACACGAAGTGACGGCGAAGTCTCGGCCTACAACTCGCCGAGTTTCCGGAGCAACTGCCCGCGGTACTCCTCGTCGGAGCGCACGTCTTTCAGCTCGAGGACGTTGCGTTCGAGTTTGTCCAGCGCGACGTTGAACGACTGTTCCGCGCCGTAGCCTTCGCCGGAGCCGGCGATCTGGCCCTCCGTGGTGCGCAGGCGGATCTGGCACTGGATCAGCGGCGTGCCCCGCAGTTTCTCCTTGTGTTCGTGGAAGCGGACGTGGGCGTGTCGGACCTGCATGTCGCTGTACTTGTCGACGACGCCCTCGATGTCCACGCGCACGTCCTCACGCGAGATGGTGTCCAGCAACGTGATGTTCGTGATCTGGACGTCCATGTGCTCCTCCTCGGTGTAAGTCAACGCACGGAGTACGTCGGTCTTGGTGAGGATGCCCACGACCTGACTGTCGTCGCCCTCGGGGGTGACGACCAGGCCGTTGTAGTCGTTGTCGAGCATCCGGCTGACGGCCGACCGGACCGACTCGGCGGTGTCGGTCGTGGCGACGGGACTGGACATCACGTCGTACACCGGGATGTCGAGGATGCGGTCGTTCCCGCCGGCGCGCTCGCCGCGGGTCGTCTTGTCCATGTCACGGACGACCACGTCGACGATGTCGTGGGTGGTGACCATCCCCGAGAGCAGGCCGTCCTCGTCGAGGACGGGCACCCGCGAGATCCCGTGTTCGCGCAGGAGGTTGATCGCCTGCCCGATGTGGGTGTCTTCGCTCACCGTGACGACGTTCTCGGTGTAGATGTCCCCGACGGTCAGCGCGTCGAGGTGTTCCAGCACCGCCTCGAGGATCGAGTTCGTCGTGACGATCCCCCACAGCTGGTCGGCCTCGAACACGGGGGCGATCTTCGTGCCGCCCTCCACGAGGACGCGCGCGACCTCGCGAACGTCGTCGGTTCGCTCGACTTGCGGGGCCGAGACCACCAGGGACTCGGCCTTGGCGTCGTCTTGCACGTGGGACTGGAGGAGTTGCCGCCGGCCGATCACTCCCTCGTAGGCCCCGTCGTTCGTGACGATGATTCCCCGGGGGTTCTTGCGCTCGAAGATAGAGCGGACCTTCGCCAGCCGCTCGGTAGCGTCGACTTCTATATAATCGCTGGTGGCGATATCAGCAATATCCATCGTAATCTCCCGTGTTTGCTTGACTGCCCGGGGTAATCAAACTTAGCGGTGGTTCCCGGCTCCCGGCGATTGCCGGCAGTGATTCCCAACCGGGAAACACGCCGCCGGCGCCCCGGTCGCTACCGATACGTTTAGATGCGAACTCGACAACAGTCCGGACGTAACGGTTTGACAGGCCGCGGGACATTATATCGGTATTAGGCGTTCCATGTGGTATTATATTAATTAGAGGAACACTTTAGGAGCGGGGTTCACGATTGTTCGATGGGAGGGGATCCACAATGTCATCGAACACAGACCCAGTACGACTCGAACTCTACGTGCGGACACTCTCTCCACCGGGTGCGCGCACACGACAGGAGCAGGTACTCAAACGGCTCCAGCGCCTCGAAGACGAGGGCCACATCGACGACTTCTACGTGAAAGTCTGGGGCCGCCAGATCGACCCGACGACCAACGCCGCCGAGACCGACCAGGGCGAGTTCATCCTCAACCGGATCGCCGAGTTCAAACAGTGGGCGCTGGCCAACAACACCACCCTCGAATCGTTCTACCAGACCCGCGAGCAGTCCTCGTCGATCACCGGGCAGGACCACACCACCATCGTCCTGCCGAAGATGGGGCTGGCCGAGTACCACGGCAACGAACTCGAACAGGTTACACCTTGCAGCCACGGAGACGACGTGACCAGCGTCGTGAACCACCTCGACGCCCTCGAACGCCGACTGGTCGACCAGCCGACGGCCAGCGCGGCCGCTACGGTGGCCGAAGAGTAACTGTAACCGGGTACACGTCTCTCTCACCGTCCCTCGTGTCTCTGGGCGGCCCGCCGTCCGCGCTCACCGATCCGCCGTCGTCTGGAACTCGAAGCGTGCGCCGCCGTCCCAGTCGTCGGTGAGCGTGACTTCCCAGCCGTGGGCCGTCGCGATCTGCTCGACGATGGCCAGGCCCACGCCGCTCCCGCCGGACCCGGAGTGGCCGAATTCGAACACGGAGTCGCGCTCGCTTTCCGGAATTCCCGAGCCGTCGTCCGCGACGACGAAGCCACCGGGACGGTCCGCGATCTGGACCGTCACGCTGTCCTCGCCCTCTGTGCCGTGTTCGACCGAGTTCCGGAACAGATTCTCCAGCAACTGCCGGAGCCGGCTCCGGTCACAGGACACGACGAGTTCCTCGTCGACGTCGAGTGACGCGTCGCCGGTCCGGACGCTGTCCCAGGCGTCCCTGGCGACCGCCGCCATCGTCACCTCGCTGATGTTCTCGACCGTCTCGCCCACCCGTGTCATCTCGAGTACGTCGTCGATCAGCGTCTCCATCCGGTCGTGGGCGCGTTCCACCTCCGCCAGATGCTCGCTCTCGCAGTCCTGGGTGACGAGGTCGAGTCGTTTCTGTGCGACCCCCAGTGGATTGCGGAGGTCGTGGGAGACGATGGTCGCGAACTGTTCGAGCCGCTCGTTTTGCCGGCCGAGCCGCTCGGTTGCGAGTTTCCGTTCCAGCGCCGATCCGATCCACCGGCCCATGGTGTCGACCAGCGTAATCTCCCACTCGGAGAACGACCGCGTCATCGTCTCGGCATCGTAGAAACAGAAGGTTCCGTACACGTCCCCGTCGACGACGACGGGCGTCCCCAGGTAACAGTTGATGCCCCACTCCCTGTAGCCCGCACCGTCGGTCAGATCCGGGTGATCCGCCGCCACGTCACCCGTGACGAGTCGCTCTTCGCTCAACACGACGCGCTCGCAGTGTGTCTCCTCCAGGTCGACCACGTCCCCCGACTCCAGGACATCGCCCGGGGCCTGCACGACTTCGAACACGTACTCGTCGTCCCGGACCCGCGAGAGTGTCCCGTACTCGACGCCGAGTTCCCGACACCCGATGGCCAGCAACTCCTCGACGCGGCCCTCGAACGACAGAGCCTGATCCGAGATGACCTCGTACATCTCCCGGAGCACCGTCTCGCGTTTCTCCAGCGCCCTGCGCCGCTGTCGCCGCTCGGTCACGTCCCGAAAGTACACCGACAGGCCCGAGTCAGAGGGGTAGACGTTGATCTCGAACCACGCGCCCAGCGGTTCGTACTCGGCCTCGAAGGACACGGGCGACTGTGACGCCATCGCCTCGCGGTAGCGATCCTCGAAGATCGTCCCCTCCAACGCCGGAATCGTGTCCCACATCGTCCGGCCCTGCAACTCCTCGACGGTCAGATCTGTACCCGTGGCCTCACAGACGACGCGTCGCCCCTGCTCGTTCAGATAGGTGAACCGCCACTCGTCGTCCAAACCCATGAACGCGTCCGTCATCCGGTCCAGCAGGTCCTCGACGCTCTCGGCGTCGACCGGCGGTGCGTCCTCACCTGCCATCCTAGTTTCTACTCGGAAGCCACCTGCAAAAGGGTTCGCGCTGGTTCGAGTCCCGACATTCTCGCCCGAACATTCACGTATCGAAACAGGACGAACCTGGCACGTGGCCACCGATGAGTAGGCGCTACCAGGATGCGGAAGTTCTCCGAACTCAGTACGTCGAGAGCGGGAAGTCCTCGACGGAGATCGCCGAGATGTGCGGTACGTCGCCGAGTGCGATCCGTCGCTGGCTCGCCCGGCACGACATCGACGACGACCGTCGGTATCAGGACCGGCAGTGGCTCCGCGAGCAGTACGTCGAGAAACGCCGTGACCAACAGGACATCGCCGACGAGTGCAACGTCGCCGAGACCACCATCTGCCATTGGCTCGCCCGACTCGACATTACCGATGGGGAATCGCTGGCAACGAGTGCGTGTGAAACCTGTGGCGAGGAATTTCGGTACTACCCGTCAGTCCGTGACGGACAGTTCTGCTCGAACGACTGTGCCGGGAAACCGCGACGGCGACAGGTCGAACTCACCTGTTCCGGCTGTGAAGAGACCTTCGAGCGACGGCAATCGCTGGATACCGAGTACTGTTCCATGGCGTGCTGGGGGCAGGACAACAGGGTCGAGACCAGCGGATACTATTCGACACACTGGATCAAACAGCGCGAAAAAGCTCTCGTACGCGACGATTACCGATGTACTGTCTGCGGAATTCACGACGAAGAACATCGACGCCGTTTCGGTCGCGGTGTAGAGGTCCACCACATTGTTCCGGTCCGGCTATTCAAAATCTGGGAGAAGCCACCTGAACACGCACACCTTCTCCGGAATCTCGTCACTGTCTGCCGAACTCATCACCCTGATGCACCGGGTACGACCGTTGAGCCTGATCCAGACGATCAACCTCTGGAGTCCTACTGGTAACACGTTCCGACAGAATATGTCAGAAAACTGGCAGATGGGTCCGGACGGATTTGAACCGTCGGCCTCCTCCATGTCAAGGAGGTGTCGTAACCGATCTAGACCACGAACCCGTGCTGCCTACACCACACCGTAACCCGCAGTGGTAATTGAAGGTTTCGGATTGGAGAAAGCCGTTCCGTCCGGCACTCGTGCCCGTGTCACAGCGGATACAGCGCGGATGCCCACGGCTTTAGCCGTGGGAGGAAGCGCGTACGCTCCGTGCAACGATCCACCAGTATCAGCATTCCTGACTCCCCAACGTGATAAAAGATATTAATAAAGGATAGCTACTACTGTGACGTATGGTGTGGGAGGTAACTCGAACGGTTCGCGTCCGTCTCGACGTGCCCGACGACCGAAAGAGCGACCTCCACGCTACCAACTCCAAATTCCAGTACTGTGCGAACCGCACCGCAGACTGGGCGTGGCGCCATCCCGACGAAGACTGCGTGACCAACAAGAGTGAAGCGGAAGCCGGTATCTACGACGACCTCCGCGACGAAACGGACGGCTTGCACGCGAACCTCGTCCAGAAAGCCATCAAACGCGCCACCGACGATATTGGCAATTGCGTTGACCGACTTGCCGAGGGCGAGACCACCAGCAAGCCCGAATACGACACGTTCAGCATCGTCTACGACAAGCGAGCCGCTACCTACTACCGCGACAAGGTAAGTCTCGCTACCGTCAACGGCAGAGTCGAATGCGAGTACGACCTGCCCGACGACCCCGAAGGCACACCCCACGGCGAGTACCTGCTGAACGAGACCTACTCGTTTTCGACCAGCACCGTCCACTACGACAGCGACGCCGACGAATTCTACCTGCACGCCGCGATGGAACGGGAACCCGACGCGAGCAGTCCTGAGAAAGCCGAGGATTCGAGAGTCCTTGGCGTGGACTGCAACGTTGATGGCCACATCGCCGTGACCTCGACTGGGACGTTCATCGGCAACGCCGACTCCCTCAACCACGAGCGCCGCGAGTTCGAGAAACGGCGTGCCAGCCTGCAACAGACCGGGACGCGAAGCGCCCACCTGACCTATCAGCGCATCGGTGACAGGTTCGGTCGCTGGAGCCGTGACTACCTGCATCGTTGTTCGAAAGAACTCGTTGCAGAGGCCGAACACCACGGCTGTACGCACATCGCGTTCGAGGACCTGGCACAGATTCGAGAGTGCATCAGCGACGGCAAGAAATTCCAGCAGTGGGCATTCCGTGCGTTACAGGAACAAGTTGCGTACAAAGCCGACGAACACGGCATCGTGGTCGAGACAGTCGAACCGTCCTACACGAGCCAGCAATGCTCGAAATGTGGCTGTACGCTCGAAGAAAACCGCCACGGGCAACGCTTCGCCTGCCTCGACTGTTCGTACTCGGTGAACGCCGACTACAACGCGGCGAAGAATATCGCCCGGAAGCTCGCGCTTCAACTCCAGCGGGGGCAGAAGTCCCCTGCTGGAGGGGCGTTCTGTCAGTACGCCCTGAAGTCGGGGGTGATGACCGTGAACGCGACTGACGTAGCGTCCGACACTCCCGTGTCGGCAGAACGGGAGTCCACCGACAAGCCCACCGCTTCAGCGGTGGGTAGCTGACACGCACCTGTCGTGCCGTCCGGACCACCGTGGACCCGATACGCTTAAGTCGATGAACGGATTTGTACATCACAACGCGAATACGCCCATTGGTGTCCACAATGCAGGATTACATCGAACGAGTTACGGAGGGCGAGGATCTGACGGTCGCGGCGGCACGCGAGGCCGCGACGGCGATCTTCGAGGAGGCGACGGAGGCACAGATCGGCGCGCTGCTGGCGGCGTTGCGCGCCAAAGGCGAGACGGAAGACGAGATCGCGGGCTTCGCCCAGGGGATGCGTGAGGCCGCGCGGACGATCTCGCCGGACCGGTCGCCGCTGGTCGACACCTGCGGGACCGGCGGGGACGACTACAACACTATCAACGTCTCGACGACCAGCGCCATCGTCGCCAGCGGGGCGGGCGTACCCATCGCCAAGCACGGCAACTACTCGGTGTCGTCCTCGTCGGGCAGCGCCGACGTGCTGGAGGTTGCGGGCGTGAACGTCGAGGCCGAACCGCCGGCGGTCGAGGCGGCCATCGAGCGCGATGGGATCGGATTCATGCTCGCGCCCGTCTTCCACCCGGCGATGAAGGCGGTCATCGGTCCGCGCAAGGAACTCGGGATGCGGACGATCTTCAACGTTCTCGGCCCGCTGACGAACCCGGCCGGCGCGGACGCGCAGGTGCTGGGCGTCTACGATCCCGAGCTGGTGCCGCTGATCGCCAACTCCCTGACGCACATGCCCGTCGACCACGCGATGGTCGTCCACGGGGCCGGACTGGACGAGATCGCGATTCACGACGAGACGGTCGTCGCGGAGGTGCAGGGCGATTCCGTCGAGGAGTACACGATCACACCCGCCGACCTCGGCCTCGACCGGGCGGACATCGAGGCGGTCGCCGGCGGGTCCCCCGAGGAGAACGCCGCGGACCTCCGTGGTATCGTCGAGGGTGAGGTGACGGGACCCAAACGGGACATCATCCTCGCGAACGCGGGGGCGGCGATCTACGTCGCGGGCGAGGCCGACTCTCACCGGGACGGCGTCGAACGCGCCCGGCAGGCCATCGCCGAGGGCGGGGCCACCGAGAAACTCGCGGATCTCCGTGCGGTCGAGCAATGACGCGGGCGAAGATCTGTGGCATCACGCGCGAGACGGACCTCGACGCCGTTGTCGCCGCTGGCGCGGACGCGGTCGGGCTCACCGCCGCCGTCACCGTCGACACGCCACGCGAGACTTCCATCACTCGGGCCACCGACCTCGCGGCCGCCGTCCCACCGTTCGTGACGAGCGTGCTGGTGACGATGCCCGACAGCGTCGACCGGGCCGTCGAACTGGTCGACCGGGTCGAACCGGACGCCGTGCAGTTGCACGGGAACCTGAGGCCGGACGCCATCGCCGCGGTGCGTGAGCGTGCGCCGGTGAAGGTGATCGCTGCCGTGGACGCGACCGACTCCGCCGTGGACGCGTACGCCGACGCGGCCGACGCCCTCCTGGTCGACTCCGTGGACGAGCAAGGCGGTGGCGGGACTGGCGAGACACACGACTGGGAGCGCACGGCGGACCTGGTCGCGGACCTGCAGACGCCGGTGATCCTCGCCGGCGGGCTCACCCCGGACAACGTCGCCGAGGCGGTCGAGACCGTTCGGCCCTTCGCCGTCGACGTGGCCAGCGGCGTGGAGGCCGAGGGCGGCGTCAAGGACCACGACGCGGTCCGACAGTTCGTCGAGCGGGCCGAGAGCGCGGTGGTCAGTGCATGATCGACACCAGCCGCGAGGAATTCGTCGAACTGGCAGACACCGACGGGCCAGCGGTCGTCCGTGTCGCCGCGGACCTGCCCGCCGACGTAGAGCCCCTGGCCGCTTACGCCGCGCTGACCGGGCGGACGACCGACGCCGAGCCAGCGCCGTACGCCTTCCTGCTGGAGAGTGCCGAGAAGGTCGCCTCCAGCGACCCGGACGGGGCGTTCGCGCCGACAAAGGAGGAACGCCACGCTCGCTACTCGTTCGTCGGGTACGATCCCGAGGCGGTCGTAACCGTCGACTCGTCGGGCGCAGGCGTCGAGACGTTCGACGACCGCTACGCGGGACTCGTTGCGACCGATGCGAGCGCCGACCCCGACCCGGTGGACCACCTCCGGCACGCGCTCCCGGACGCGACCCTGCGCGGGTTCAACGGCGCGGACCGCCAGCACCTCGACGGCGGACTCGTGGGCTTTCTCGCATACGACGCCGTCTACGACATGTGGCTCGACGAGGTGGGGCTGGACCACCCCGACGGACGGTTGCCCGACGCGCAGTTCGTCCTGAACACGAAGACGCTGGTCTTCGACGACAGGGACGACACCGTCTCGCTGGTGTTTACGCCGCTCGTGACCCCCGACGAGGACGCCGGCGAGCGCTACGACGAACTGGAAGCCGAGGCAGAGCGGGTCGCGGCTCTGCTCGACGCCGACGTGGCCGTCGAGACTGGCGGATTCGCGCTCGACGCCGAGCGGGCCGACCCGCGCGCCGACTACGAGCAAGCCGTCGAGCGCGCCAAGGAGCACGTCCTCGACGGGGACATCTATCAGGGCGTGATCTCCCGGAAACGGGAACTCGACGGCGACGTGGACCCGCTGGCGTTCTACGACTCGCTGCGGGAAGTGAACCCCTCGCCGTACATGTACCTGCTGGGCTACGACGGGCTGACCGTCGTCGGCGCGAGCCCGGAGACGCTGATCTCCGTCCGGGACGACCGGATCGTCTCCAACCCCATCGCGGGGACCTGTGACCGCGGGACCTCGCCGGTCGAGGACCGCCGGCTGGCCGGCGAGATGCTCGCGGACGGGAAAGAACGGGCCGAACACACGATGCTGGTCGACCTGGCGCGCAACGACGTGCGCCGGGTGGCACAGGCCGGCAGCGTCCGCGTCGAGGAGTTCATGAACGTCCTGAAGTACAGCCACGTGCAGCACATCGAATCGACCGTGACGGGGACGCTCGCCGACGACGCCGACCAGTTCGACGCGACGCGGGCCGCCTTCCCCGCGGGGACGCTCTCGGGCGCGCCGAAGATCCGCGCCATGGAGATCATCGACGATCTCGAACCCGAGCCACGGGGCCTCTACGGCGGCGGCGTCGGCTACTACTCCTGGACCGGCGACACCGACTTCGCCATCGTGATCCGGACGGCGACCGTGGAGAGCGGCACCGGGCCCTACACCGCCGACCGCGACGACGACCTCGACCGTATCACCGTCCAGGCCGGTGCGGGCATCGTCGCCGACTCGGACCCCGCGAGCGAGTACTACGAGACGGAGAAGAAGATGGACGGCGTGTTGACTGCGCTGGATGCCATCGCCGATGAGCCTGTAGAGGCCGACGCACACCCTGGCCCTGCCGGTGAAAAAGAGGGGGCCGAGGAGGTGTCCCGATGAGCGCTGCCGAGGACGCCACTGCGGCCGACGCGGATCGCCCGAAGGTCCTCTTCGTCGACAACTTCGACTCGTTCACCTACAACCTCGTCGAGTACGTCAGCGAACACGCCGAGACCGAGGTGTTGCGCAACACCGCGTCGCTCGACGACGTGCGCGCGGTCGACCCCGACGCCATCGTGATCAGTCCCGGGCCCGGCCACCCCGCGAACGAACGGGACGTGGGCGTGACAAACGACGTGTTACGCGAGGTGAGCCCCGACGTGCCGACGCTGGGCGTCTGTCTCGGCCTCGAAGCTGCGGCCCACGTCTACGGCGGGACGGTCGGGCGCGCGCCGGAACCGATCCACGGGAAGGCGTTCGCCATCGACCACGACGGCGAGGGCGTGTTCGCCGGCCTGGACCAGGGCTTCCAGGGCGGCCGCTACCACTCGCTGGTCGCGACCGCGGTGCCGGGCTGCTTCGACGTGACAGCGACCTGCGAGAACGACGGCGAGGACCTCGTGATGGGGATTCGCCACCGCGAGTATCCCATCGAGTGCGTGCAGTTCCATCCGGAGTCGGTCCTGACCGCCGCGGGCCACGACGTGGTCCGGAACTTCCTCGACTGGGCGGCCGATCAGTAGGGCGCGGCGATCAGCACGTCACCGAGGCTGATCGCACCTACCACCCACAGCGCCGCCACGACCACGAGGGCGATCACCACCAGTTTCCAGGCGAGGCGCAACAGGAGCCGACCGACCACGATCACGGCGGCCAGTGCGAGCAGGCCGAGCAACAGCGCGGGCGGGGACCCCAGCGGACCTAGTTGGACGGGTAGCATAGCCGACAGTACCATCGCCCCGGAATAAAACGTACTGGCCAGCCCCCGCTTTTCGTGTCGAGGTTACGGCGCGCGCCGCGCGCGCCTGCCGTTCCGCACTGGCCCACGCATCCCACCGACATCTGTGGATTCCGAGGCGTTTTTTCGGCTCCCGAGGCGGGCAAAGAAACTACCCCGATCGGGGGCGCACTCACACCCGAACCCCCTCCAATTTCCACTGGAAACTCCGCTCCCGTCTCTGGGTTCCGGAGGTGCCGATTTCACTTTCACTCCGGTCTGCCCAGGCTTAAGAAGTGTCCGTCCCTCGCTATCGACCGTAGCAATCACGCCCGCGAAGCGGTGCTTGCGGGTACGGAATGACTAGCAAGTTACATCTGTATCGACGCGGAAAACGCCCCAACGACAAGGGTTATTTGCCACCCGAGACAAACAAGTTCCGCTACAAATGACAGGTCAGAGGCTCAGGACCAAGTCGCGAATCGTACGCCAGACAGCGCCGGAGAGGGGGGAGCGTCCGTGAGTCGGCACGACCTCTCGACCGACGAGGTGACGCTGCCGATCAAGCGCACCGAGGGCGACACCCTCGAAGAGCGGTTGACCGGTAACGCCTACCACAACATTCTCCCCGCGCGGTATCTGCGGAAAGACGCCGACGGCGAATTGATCGAACAGCAGGAAGACCTCTTCGAGCGCGTCGGCAAGAACATCGCGCTCGCCGAGGCCGTCTTCGAGGCCGGGAAGCGGGATCTGGAGATCACCGTCACGCCCGACCAGCTCAAACCCGACCACCCGCGACGGGACGAACTCGCCGCGGAAGTCTTCGGTGCGGGCGTCACGGCCGACGCCGACGCCGAGACGGCTCTCTCTATCTACAACGTCAACAAGTTCGCTTACGACACGCTGGTTCCCGAACTCCCCGATCCGGTCCGGGAACACGTCGAGGACACCGCCGAGGAGTTCCAGAACCTGATGGAGCGACTCGCCTTCATGCCGAATTCGCCGACACTCATGAACGCGGGCGACGAGCTCCAGCAGCTCTCGGCCTGTTTCGTCGACTCGCCCGAGGACGACATCGACGATATCCACGAAACAGCGAAAGAAGCCGCCCAGGTCTTCCAGTCCGGCGGCGGCATGGGCTACGCCTTCTGGCGGCTCCGTCCCTACGGGGACGCCGTGGGCTCGACCGGCGGCATCGCCTCCGGCCCCATCACGTTCATGCGCACGTACGACCAGATGTGCGAGACAATCGCCCAGGGCGGTGCCCGGCGGGGCGCCCAGATGGGCGTCATGCGCGTCTCCCATCCGGACGTGATCCAGTTCATCCACGCCAAGAACAAGGACGTGAGTCTGGCCGAGACGCTGCGCCTGAACGACCCCGACGACTTCACGCACAACTCCTTCGCCGACGCACTCGACGAGGCCCGCGAACTCATCGACGACGACGGCAAGGTGCCCGAACACCTCCGCAACGCCGTCGAGGGCCACCTCTCGAACTTCAACATCTCCGTCGGGATCACCGACGACTTCATGGACGCCGTCGAGGCGGGCGAGGACTTTACCTTCACCAACCCCCGCACCGACGAACCCCACGTCGCCACGCCCGAGACCAAGGAACTGTACGACATGTTCGGGCTGGGCGAGCACGTCGAAGTCGGCGAAATCCTCTCAGTTCCCGCGGAGAAGGTCTGGGAACACATCGTCGAGGGCGCCCACGAGAACGGCGAACCCGGCGTGATCTACCTCGAGCGAGTGAACAAGGAACACTCCTTCGACGTGGAGGAGCACCCCGACCACCAGATTCTCGCCACCAACCCCTGTGGCGAACAGCCCCTCGAGGAGTACGAGGCCTGCAACCTGGGCCACATCAACCTCTCGACGCTGGCCGCCGAGGACGCGCCGGACTGGCGCATCTGGTCCGACGAGCATCTCGACGAGTACGACAGTCTCGAAGACGCCGTCGACGCGTTCCTCTCCGAGGCACTCGACACCGACGAGTTCGACCACCGCATCGAGATGGGGACCCGCTTCCTGGAGAACGTGGTCACCATGTCCGACTTCCCGGTCGAGAAGATCGAACAGAAGGTCCGGGAGATGCGCAAGATCGGGCTCGGCGTGATGGGGCTGGCCCAGCTGTACGTCCAGCTCGGCATGAAGTACGGCGACGAGGCCTCCAACGAGGTCGCGCGCCAGATCATGCGTCACATCAACCACGGCTCGAAGTGGGCTTCCCACGAACTCGCCGAGGAACGTGACGCCTTCGACGAGTGGGACAAGTCCAAGTACGCCGACCCCACCGAGTACCGGGAGTGGTTCGAGAAACAGACCGGGCTCGACGCCGACGAGTGGGACGACGGCTTCGCTATCCGCAACCACAACACGACGACCATCGCGCCGACCGGGACGACCAGCATGGTCGGCAACACCACCGGCGGCTGTGAACCCATCTACAACGTCGCCTACTACAAGAACGTCTCCGACGACGTGCAGGGCGACGAGATGCTGGTGGAGTTCGACGACTACTTCCTCCGCGTGCTGGAGGAGAACGGCATCGACGTGGACGCCGTCAAGGAGGAGGCCGAAGAGCAGATGGCCACGAACGAGTTCGACGGCATCGACGGCCTCGACACCGTGCCGGACGCCATCGGCGAACTGTTCGTCACCACGCAGGACCTGACGGCCAAACAGCACGCCGCGATCCAGACGGCCTGCCAGGAGGGCGTCGACTCGGCCATCTCGAAGACGGTCAACGCGCCCAACGACTCCACCGTCGCGGACGCCAAGGAAGTGTTCGAGTACATCTACGAACATGGCGGCAAGGGCGTCACCTACTACCGCGACGGCACCCGCTCGAAGCAGGTGCTGACGACGCGGGCGGACAACACCGAGTTCGCCGAGATGGACGAAGAGGAGGCCGCAGAAGTTCTCTCGGGGAAGATACAGGACATCTTCGGCAGCATCGACGCGTTCCTCGACCACGAGGACGTGCAGGCCGAACTGGACGTGTCCGCCGAGGACCTGTTCGACCTGGACGCCAGCAAGTACGCCGACAAGCGCTCCCGGCCCGACGCGCTCCGGGGCGTCTCCCAGCGCATCGACACCGGCTACGGGAAGGTGTACGTGACCATCAACGAGGATCCCGAGACGGGCGAACCGTTCGAGCTGTTCGCCAACATCGGCCACTCCGGTGGCTTCACCAACTCCTTCACCGAGGCGCTGGCGAAGGTCATCTCGACGGCCCTCCGGAGCGGCGTCGACCCGATGGAGATCGTCGACGAACTCCAGGGCACTCGGAGCCCGAAGGTCGCCTGGGACAAGGGTGAGCAGATCCAGTCCATTCCGGACGCCATCGGGACGGCCCTGCGTCGCTACCTCGACGACGAGATCGACAAGGGCTACCCCGAGCAGAAGACCCTCGAGGAGACGGCCGCCGAGACCGAGACCGCCGAGGATCCCAACGCCGAGGCCGTCGCCGACACCGGCGCGGGCGCGCCCGAGCCTGACGGTGGGGCCAAGGCACAGACGAAATCCGGCGAGGACGCGACACAGGAACTCATCTCCAGCGGCGAGAGTCCGGAGTGTCCCGACTGTGGCGCGATGACGCTGTACTACTCGGAGGGCTGCAAGACCTGCGAGTCCTGTGGCTGGTCCGAGTGCTGAGCTGACGGGCTGGACCTCCCTTCGCACCTGGAGCGTGTGACACTACGGGGAGCGATCGACCGAACGCGGACGCGCCGATTTTCGTTCTCTCGTCGTCGGCAGCAGTATCGTTATGTACGTCCGACCTGAAGGCGAAACGAAATGTATCAGCGCCTCGCGCCAGGGAGACGCACAGTCGACATCGAACTTCGACCGGGGGGCACGGTGTAGCCATGCCGGACAAACACGGGCCCTACCGGAACGTGCGGTTCTTGCTCGAGATCGACGGGATCGCCAAGGCCGGCTTCGCCGAGTGTCGCCAGCCCACGAGCAGCACAGATGTGATCGAGTACCGTGAGGGGACCGACCCACCGACGGTCCGACAGCTGGCGGGGCTGAACCGCTACGGCCGGGTCGTCCTCCGGAGCGGCGTCACGGACGACTCCATCGTCCTGTACGAGTGGCGCAAGCTGGTCGAGCAGGGCAAGGTCGACGAGGCGCGCCGGACGGTCGCCATCGTCGTCCTCGACCGCGAGGGCGAAGCGGGTCCGCGATGGGAACTTAGGGACGTGTGGCCGGCGACCTACCAGGCTCCGCGACTCGACGCCACCGGCGAGGACGTGGCCATCGAATCGCTCGAACTCGTCTGTGAGGGGTTCGAGCGCACGGCATGACGGACACCGAACCGGCGCGTGACCGGCGGGGACGAACCGATGGCCGCTGACGAGTCGGCGGACCCGTACCCGCGTCACCGGTTCGCGGTCGACATCGGCACCGGCGAGCGACTGGGCTTTGCGGCCGTCCGCGGGCTCTCCGTCCGCGTCGAGGTGGCACCCGACGAGGCCGAGAGCGGTGCGGGCGACACCGGGGACAGCCCCTGGTGGGACTTCGGCGACTGGTTCGACCAGTATCGCGAGTCACTCCCGACGACCGAGCGCCGGCGCACCCAGTCACCCAACCTGGAACTCCGGCGTGGGGTCGGCGACGACACGACGCTGTGGGACTGGCTCCAGGACTGGGTCGCGGGGACGGTGAAACCGCGACCGGTCCACGTCTTCCTGCTCGACGGGGCCGGTCGGCCCGTCCGGGGCTGGCGGTGTCTCGCGGCGACGCCCGTCGAGTGGACCGGGCCGGAACTGGTCGCGGAGCGGTCCGGCGTCGCGATGGAGGAACTCGAACTCGCCCACGAGGGACTCGAAGCCGTGTCGGATCTGTCGGCGTGGACCGAGGCGGGCGAGGACTCGGCGTGACTGGACCCCCGCGCTACTGCCAGGTGACGTAGGTCAGGACGGCCAGGGCGATGGTCTCTAGTCCGCGCAGGGCGACGACGAACTGCTGGGCCGTGGGATCGCTGGCGTACAGCATGCCCATCGAGAAGAAGAAGTAGATGGCGCCGAGGTTCTCGACGAGCATCACGGCCGAGAAGGCCAGCAGGCCGAGGACGAGTGGCGATTTGAACTGCCGGTAGTTGCGTAGCCAGACGAAGCCAAGCGACGCCAGCAACAGCACGTTCAGTCCGGCGAGTCCGCTCGCGGCCGTGATCCAGGTACTCATTGCCATTATTTGTCACTCCACGTGATCGATGATCTCCTCGAAGGCGTCGCGGTGGTGTTCGAAGCGGTCCGTGAGGAAGTACAGCTGGCCGTAATCGTCCCCGCCCGGTTCGACCACGTCGTGGTCTTCGAGCATGTCGAGGTGGTGCCGGACGGTGTTGTAGTCCACGTCCAGGTGTTCGGCGAGCTGGTTGGCGTTGCGCGGACGCTCGTCGAGCGTCCGGATGATCCGGGCGCGGTTCTCACCCCCGCGTGTGCCGGCCAGCAGGTACCACAGGGCCTTCTCCATCGACAGTTGGTCGGGGTTCTCACGGTTCCCGTTTATGCGTGCTGGTCTCGGTCACTGCACTGTCTTCGACACCCACCCGGTCGCACCGCTGGGATAAGAGTCGCTCTCCTCGCTGGGTTGGAGCCGTCCCTCGCCGTCGGTGGCGCGGACGACGACTTCGTGCGACCCGCCCGGCGGATCGTAGCGGTACCGCCACTGTCGCCAGGTGTCGATGCCTTCCAGTGGCTCGGTGAGTTCGGCCGCGTTCCAGGTCGAGCCACCGTCGGTGGACACCTCCACCTGCTGGATGCCCCGGACGCCCGCGTAAGCGTGGCCGCCGACCTCCTTGCGCCCGTCGTCGAGGTCGTTGACGGCGTGGAGCTTCGCGACGGTCTCGACGGGGCCGGTCCCGTGCCACCCCTTCTTCTCCCAGTAGCCCTCGGCGTCCTGATCGAGGACTTCGATCTCGCTGATCCACTTGACCTGGATCTCGCCCCAGTGGCCCGGGATGAGCGCCCTGACGGGGTAGCCGTGACCGCGCGGGAGCGCGTTGCCGTTCATCCCGTAGGCGAGCAGGCTGTCTTCGAGCGCGTCCATCGGGAACACCTGGTAGTAGCCGTCGGCGGCCCGGAGCCGCACGCAGTCACAGTCGCCGTTCGGGCCGGCCCGTGCGACCAGATCCTGCAACGGGACGCCGGTCCAGAGCGCGGTGTCCATCTTCTTCCCGTTGAGGTCCTCGCCGACACAGCGCAGCGTCTCGAAACGGTCGACCGACTCCATCGCCTTGAGGTCCGAATACCCGAGGGTCACCTCCTCGTCGACCTCGCCGGTGATCGTCAGGTTCCACTCGGACTCGTCGACGGTCGGGTCGACGTTGGCGATGTCGACGGTGTAGAAGTTCTCGCTGACCAGCGGTTCCGCACCGTCCATCGAGAAGGACTTCTCGGCCGCGCCCTGGAGCAGTTGCTGCTGTTTCGAGTTCTCCGCGAGTGGTTCGCCGCCCAGATCCGGCGTGCGACGCTGGCCGACGGCGTACCCGGCGAGGCTGAAGCCGGCCAGTGCGACCCCACTCGAGAGGACCTGTCGGCGGCGCGAGTCGACGGCTTCGGGCACCGGGAGCGACGGCGCGGTGACGAACAGGAGGACGACCGCGCCCGGCGGGAGCGCCGCGCCGAGCGCGAGCAACGGCTGGCCGGTGGTGAGCGCCACGAACGCCCAGGTGCCGGCCGTCGTCGCGACGACCGGGAGCGCCCGGTTGTTGAGTCGCTGGCCGAGGGAGCGCGAGCCGACGACCAGGGCGGCGATGCCGCCGACGAACAGCGCGACGGCACTCAGAAAGAGCAGCGTCTGACCGAGACTCCCGAGGTTCTCGATGATCGAGTTGGTGACCACCGCGGGGCTCGTCTCCCGGATCCAGTTCGTGACCGGCGTGACGACGAACGACGGAGTGAACCCGGCGGCGGCGTAGGAGCCGACGACGGCGGTGAACCCGGCGACTAGGCCGACCACCAGCGTCGGCAGTGCGTTCGACACCTGCACACGGAACCGTGACATACCTGTTCGGAGGCGGTGCCCACTGAAACCGATTGTCCGAACTCCGTTCGGGATGGTTCTAGAATTGGGCCGGGATCGACCCGAAGAGTCAAGCCTGCGCTGCCCTCACTCGGCAAGCATGGACGAGGAGAGCGGCGGCGTCGACACCGAGGGTCGGGACTCCGATTCGGGGGGCCGCCCCTGTCCGATGTGTGAGCGGCCGATGTACAGCCGCCACTGCAAGTACGTCTGTCCGGAACACGGCGTCGTCTACGACTGTGCGGACACCTTCTACTGAGCGTCGGCGGTGCCCGGTCGCTGTCCCTCGGTGAGGTACCGATAGGCCGGGCCGGCGAGCAACAGGGCCGCCAGCGCCACGAGGCCGACGATCACGTCGAGGCCGACGCTCGCGCCGGACACGGTGAGGTCGTGCATCGACCGCCCCGCGAGGATTGCGGCGACGATCCACGGAATCTCCCCGACGGTCGAGCCGAGGACGTAGTACCGGACGGGCACCCGTGTCAGCCCGGCCGCGTAGGAGACGGCGTCCGAGGGAATCGGCAGGAGTCGCGCCACCAGAACGCTCCGGAACGCACCCGTCGCGGCGACGAACCGGCCGGCGTGACTCTCGAAGCAAGACGCCAGCCGCCCGCTCATGTCAGTGTAGCGGGCCAGCAGGAAGACCGGCATGTTGGTCACGGCCGCGCCGACCATCGCGATGGGGATGCCCGCGAGGCCGTACACGTAGCCGACGAGGACCGAACAGACGGCGACGGGCAGGAGCGCGAGCGGGCGAAACAGATACAGGCCCGCGAGCGCGACGGCGAACAGCACCGGCTGGCCGGCGAGACTCTCGGCCCACCGGAGGACCGCGGTCGGCGACCGACCGGCGACCGCGACGGCCGCCACGGCGACGAGTATCGACCCGACGAGGAACCGCTGGCGCGTCACGCCTCGCATCTACACAAGAGGCGATGCCCGCGCCGTATACCTCTTGTGGTGGGCTCACAACGCTTAATCCGGTCGCCGTCACAGTGTCGGGCGTGCAGGACGTGGACCCGGTCGAACTCGGTTTGGAGTTGCTCGCCAGCCTCGAACACGACGCCCTGTCCGTCGCCGCGGCGCTCGACCGGATCGAGACGATCACGACCGATCCCAACGTCCAGCGCGAGATTCTCGACACCGCTGTCGCCCGCGGTGTCGTCGAGCGCGAGGACGGCACCGTCCGCCCGACGAGTCACGACTACGTGAGCTTCGAGACAGACGTGATCACGAAAGAGGGCGAGTTCACCTGTCGACGCTGTAGTGCCGAAATCTCGACGGGCTATTTCATCACGTTCGACGCGGGCGAACACGGCCCGTTCGGATCCTCGTGTATCCGGAAAGTCACTGGCCGCGAGACCTAGCGTCCCTCGCGCAACTCCTCGATCAACTGCTTGATCGTCCGCTGTTGCCGTTCGAGCAACTCGTTGTGGCGCTCGACCGCCGTCGTCAACTCCGCGAGCTGTGACTCGACGGCGTCGAGGTCGCGTTGACTCGCCGCTCCGGACTGCCGACTCCGGGTCGTCGTCTCGGTGGCGCTCGACCGACTGCCGCCGGCGTCGGCGCTTCGCTCCTGTCGGCCGGTCGATTCGGACGCGGCGTCGCTGTCGTCGCCGCTCCGGGACTGGGACTCTGCCTGTGTGGCAGCCTCGGACGAGCCACTCGCCGTGGGGCCGTCGATGCTCGCACTCCGCTCCTCGTCGTCGGAGACCAGCGGGTCGATGCCGCCGCCGATGTCGATGTCGCTGCCGCCGGCGTCGCCGTCGTCCGCTTTCTCGCTCTCCTCGACGCCGATGGTGGCGTTCAGTTCCTCCAGACTGCCCACGTCGTAGAAGTCGAAGACGGCGTCCTCGACGACCTGCTGAACCTTCCGTGACTGCTCGTTGGGGGTCTTGATTCGTTTGGGCCGACCGTCGATCTCGAGAACGACCTCCGTGGCGACGTTGCCCTGC
Source organism: Halorientalis regularis (assembly GCF_023698535.1). Taxonomy (GTDB): domain Archaea; phylum Halobacteriota; class Halobacteria; order Halobacteriales; family Haloarculaceae; genus Halorientalis; species Halorientalis regularis. The sequence goes on along the minus strand of NZ_JALJCL010000006.1, from coordinate 133,479 downwards.
TCGAAGGAGAGGTCGGTGAGGTCGCTGAACGGGTACTCCTCGTAATCTTCGGTCCAGACCGCCGAACCGATGTGGCGGACGACTCGCTTGTCCGTGACGATCAACACGAGTTCGCTGAACCGGAAGGCACCGGCGACGGACTCGTCGGGGTCGGTCACGCCGTCGGCACGGAGGATACCGGTCAACAGCAGTTCCAGCACCGCGCCGTCCCTGTTGCTCGGGACGCCGAATTTGCGCGTGTTCTCGACGTACTCGAGGACGAACTTCGTCTTGCGGCGGCCTTCGTCCACGTCCAGCCACTCCACGTCGTGGGGGAACTCCTGGACTTTCTCGTCGCTTAACAGCCCTTCGGCCCGGTACAGGAGCGTCCGGGTCGGCGTGAGACAGACGACGTCTTCGTCACCGAGGTTGACGCCCAACTCGACGTCCTCGTCCCCGAGCGCGTCCCGGACGAGGTCAGGAATCTCCATGATCGTTGTGTACTTGCCGGGTGGCTTAAATCCGCGGGTGGTGTGGCCCGTCGGTCCCCGCACTGTGTTCGCTCGGTGTCTTCGCCGCCGTCGCCGTCACCCCCGCGGCCGACGCCCCGTCACCACTCACGCTGCAGGAGAACGACACCGGGGCCACGCCCGCACCGGAGCCGACACCGGACCCCACCCCCACGGAACCCGACGACCCGGGAACGCCCGAGCCGACTCCACCGACGGCGGAACCGGCCGATAGCACGCCCACGGAGTCGACGCCGGAGCGACCCACGACGGCCACGCAACAGTCGACGACCGATCGGACGCGAGTCGGGATGGCGGTGGGCCCACCAGTGGCGGTCGGCGCCGAAAACGCCACGGCCACAACGACGGCAGCCACGCCCGAAGGGACCGTCGTCGGGCTCTGGGTCACGGACGCCGAGTGTGCGAGCCTCGGGCTGGTCGTCGGACTCGTCGCGGTGACGCTTCTCGTGTGTGGGATTCGCATGCAGTGGCGGGGATAGCCGCCGGATATGGGAAGGTTAAAGACGACCACTCGTTTAGCACCGGGTGCACACTGAGCCCGGGTGGCTTAGCTGGACATAGCGCCGCACTCATAGGGTTTTCGAGACTCTGCGCGGCGTCGCTCCCGGTCCCGTGAGGCCCGTCAACCTCGAACCTGGGACATGCGGAGATCGAGGGTTCGGAGCCCTCCCCGGGCATTTCCTTCCGTCGCGAACCTCGTGTGAGCGACTGCTCCGAAATGCCCGGCGGTGGGCGAGAACCCGGTAGGTTGCACGCGAACGTCAGTGAGCGTGCAAGCGGCGAGACGCGCCTTGCGCGTCTCGACGTAGTTCGCGAGCCCTCCCCGGCAGCCTCTCGAACGCGGTGAGAAAGCCGAGCAGACGGCTGTTCGCGCTCGCGTCGCTGCGTGGGAGCGGGCGCTACCGCTGGACGTCGCTGACGGAGTCGGTCGCGATCCATGCGTCGGTGTTACCCGTCTCGGTGAACACCGTCCGGTCCGACGCCCCCGCGATCGCCGTCACGGTCGGCCGTCCCCGCTCGGTCGTAGCACTGCGTTCCCCCTCGTCCCCATCAGTCCTGTCAACGCTGCTCATACAGTCGAGTGGCGGGACTGGTGAGTAGCTGTTGTGCGAACATATTGCGGTCGTTTAAGTCACCGTCGTCGTCCTGAAGGCTGAAGCCGGTGGCACCGCTGGGTCGGATATGGACAAGGAGACGCTCCGCGAACGCGTCTGGGACGACCTCGACGAGAGCGGCGAGGCGCGGTTCCCCTTCCCGCCACACGGGCGGATTCCCAACTTCGCGGGGGCCGCGGAGGCCGCCGAGCGACTGGCCGAGACCGACGAGTGGGCCGACGCCGACGTGCTCAAGGCCAACCCGGACGCGCCACAGCTTCCGGTTCGGCGCGCGGCCCTGCGACAGGAGAAGACGGTCTACATGGCCGTGCCGCGGCTCCGCGACGAGAAGTGTTTTCTGCGGCTCGATCCCGCGGAGATCGAAGACATCGACCACGCGACGACAGTCGGTGGGTCGGCCGAAGTCGGCGTCCAGGTCGGTCCCGACGAGCTGCGGTCGGTCGATCTGATCGTCTCGGGGAGCGTCGCCGTCACGGCCGACGGCGCACGGGTCGGCAAGGGTGAGGGGTACAGTGACCTGGAGTTCGCGGTTCTGCGGGAACTGGGGCTGGTCGACGGGGCGACGCCGGTCGCGACGACGGTCCACGAGCGACAACTGGTCGACGCGGACGTGCCGACGGAGGACCACGACGTGCCGTTAGATCCGGTCGTGACGCCCGAGCGGACGGTCCGGACCGGTGGTGGCGAGAACCCGGCGGGCATCGACTGGGCCTTGCTCTCCGACGAGCGTCGGGCCGAGATTCCGGTTCTTTCGCGGGTCTCGCCCGAGTGACCCCATCCCAGCGGCGAGGGGGGACACGGCCCGGGGTCGGCGGGGGGATTTTTATGCGTCTGCGGTTCCGAAAGTGATTGAATGGAAGTCACCGAATCGATAGCCAGGGCAGCCCTCGATACGCTGTCGAGCCAGGTCGCTGTGCTGGACGAGGAGGGACACATTCTGTTCACTAACAGTTCCTGGGGGACTGCGGGTGACGGGACCGCCGGGGCCGAAGCGGACGCGGAGAGGTTCAACTACTTCGATTCGGTCGATCCGACCGAGGACGACTACGCCATCGAGGCGGTGCGAGGGATCAGACGCGTCCTCGACGGCGAGTGTGAGGAGTTCACCCTCGAATACCCCTGCCACACGCCCGAGCAGCAGAGCTGGTTCCTGATGCGCGCGACGCCGTTCACCATCGGCGACGGCAACTTCGCGACCGTCGCACACATCGACATCACGGACCGGCGGCTCGCCGAACTGGAGGCCCAGGAGAACGCCCGCCAGGCCGAGCAGGAGCGCCGGAAGCTCGAACACCTCGTCGACCGAATCAATGGCCTCGTCCAGGACATCACCCGGTTGCTCGTCGAGTCGGTCTCCAGAGACGAGATCGAACACGGCGTCTGTGAGCGACTGGCCGACACCGACCCCTACCTGTTCGCCTGGATCGGGAGCGCCGACATCTCGGAGGAACGACTCCGCGTGCGGGCGTCCGCCGGGCCGGCCGACGTGGATCTCGCCGACGAGGCGGTCGCGCTGGACGCCGACGCACCGACGCCGAGCGCACGGGCGTTCGCGACCGGGAGCGGCCACATCGTCTCGACGGTCGACGGCGGCTCTGCCGTCGGGCGACGCTACGGTGATGCCGGGATCGAGGCAGTCATATCCGTCCCCATCGGGAACCGTGAGAGCGAGTACGGTGTCCTCACCGTCTGTGCGGGCCACCCCGACGCCTTCGACGAGCGCGAACAGGTCGTGCTGGAGGCGCTCGGCCGCGCCATCGCCAACGCCATCGACGCCCTGGAGAGCAAGCGAACGCTCACGGCCGACCGGATCGTCGAGATGGAGTTCACCGTCGACGATCCGACGCTCCTGCTCAACGCCGCCTCGACCGAACTTGACTGCCAGTTCTCCTACTCCGGGTCTGTCTACGGGTCGAACGGCGCGCTCCGGGAGTTCTACACCGTCGAGGGGTGTGATCCCGAGGCCGTCCGCGCGTTCGCGACTGATCAGGACGCCGTCACCGACGTGACGGTTCTGGCCGACCACGACGACGGCTGTCTCCTGCAGTTGACGCTCGAGGGCTCGCTCGTCGAACGCCTCGTCGACAGGGGTGCGGTCACCAAGGAGGTCACCAGCGAGGGCGGCGTGACGGCCTTTACCGTCGAACTCTCCCAGGAGGCCGACGCCAGATCGCTCTTCGAGTTGATCGCGGACCGGTACGAGGGCACCGAACTCGCCAGCTACCACGAACACGAGCGCCCGGTTCAGACCCGACAGGAGTTCCGTGCCGGCCTCGAAGAGCGACTCACCGACCGACAGCTCACCGCCCTCCGGACGGCGTACTACAGCGGCTTCTTCGACTGGCCCCGCGCCGTCGACGGCGACGAACTCGCCGAGATGATGGACATCTCCCGCTCGACCTTCCACCAGCACCTCCGGGTGGCCGAGCGGAAACTGCTCGACTCGTTCTTCGAGCGTGACCGACAGTAGCGCCGGACGTGTAACCTGGCTGACCGACTGATTATCAATGCTGACAGTCGGGTAGGCATCGTTTTGTTGCAAGTTGCCTTTCTCCCGTCACAATGTCCCGTGAGGCTGGTCTCGACGCCGGGATCGACGACGACATAGAAGACGATATCGAACAGGATGTAGACCGTAACGCGGGGTACGACCACGATGCGGCCAGCGAGATTCAGACGTCGATCGCCGAACTCGAGGACTCCTCGGTCGATATCGCCGAACGAACCCGGGAGATCTCGGATCTGGCTCGCGAGCAACACCAGGGGGTGTCCGAGGTGGCCAGCGAGGTATCGACGCTGTCGGCCTCCGTCGAGGAGATCGCCTCGTCGGCGGAGGAGGTCGCCGCCGCCAGCAAGGAGGCCCGAGACCTCGCCGACGAGAGCCAGGACTCGGCGGCGGAGGTCGTCGACGCGATGGAGGAAATTCAGGCGGCGGCCGACAGCGTCGCCGAGGACGTGCGGACGATCCAGGACAGCGTCCAGGAGATCGACGAGATCGTCGAGATTATCAACGACATCGCCGACCAGACCAACATTCTGGCGCTGAACGCGTCCATCGAGGCCGCCCGCGCCGGGCAGGCCGGCGAGGGCTTCGCGGTCGTGGCCGACGAGATCAAAGACCTTGCCGGCGAGTCACAGACCCAGGCCGGCGAGATCGAGGCCATGATCGACGAGATTCAGGAGAACACCGAGCAGGCCGTCGGCAGTCTCGAACAGAACAACGAGCGCATCGAGCGCGGGATCGAGTCCGTCGACGACGCGATGGACACCCTCGAAGAGATCAGCGAGACCGTCCGGGAAGTCAACAACGGGATCGAGGAGGTCGCGACGGCGACCGACGAGCAGGCCGCCTCGACCGAGGAAGTCGCCAGCATGATCGACGAATCGACCGAGAACGCTGCCGAGATCGTCGACGCCGTCGAAGAGGTCACGGGCGATCTCGACGATCAGACCGACGAGGTGGTCGACATCAACCGGGCCGTCGACGAGCTGATCGCGGACGTGCAACGGCAAAGCGCGACCGGGAACTGAGCGGGGACGGGAACCCTCAATACTGTGGGCCGATAGTTCCCGCTATGCCCGGGTCAGCCGATCCGACGGCGATCAACGCGATTGCGGTCGACGCCGAGGACGTAGTCACCGCCCTGGAGGCGGGTCGGCGGAGCGGACAGGACCCCGTCTTGCGCGTGACACCGCCGTTCAGTGGGCGGATGCGCGCTCGAATTCACCGCGACGGTGCCACCGACTACGAGGACGAACCCGCGCCGATCCACGTCGAGCCCGACGCCTTCGTCACCGAGTCCGCACCCGCCTACCCCACACCGGCCGAGACCGAGGACGCCCTCCGAACCGATCCGACCGTCGAGTACACGCGCGAGCGCCACCGCGAGCGCCACGCCGAGGCCGTCGCCAACTGGCGTGAGGCCGTCACCGATCACTTCGCCGACACCGTCACGCTCGACACCCCATCCGAACCCCACGAGGTCTCCGTCAGCGTGCTGGGCTGACGCCACCGTTTTGGCCGCCCGCTCCGAACCACCGATATGACCGACGCCACGCCCCACTCGTCGATTCTGAGCCACGGCGAACGAGAGATCGCAGCCATGCTCGACGACGACGACTCCGTCGACGAGATCGCCGCGGCACGTGACGAGTCCGTCGAATCCGTCGAGAAAGCCATCGACCGAATCCGGGAGAAGACCGACCGCGCGCTCGCGACACTCCTGGCCTCCCCGTTCACCGACGACGCGGCCGCCGACCTCGACTCGACGACCCGTGACCGACTGCTCGCCGACCTCGATACGACGGAGTAGCGATCATGCGTGTGTTAACCGATGTCTTACACCCCCGGCCTGTCCCACTCGTTCCGCCCAGCTGGCTGCGAAATAATGTCGGGCCGTAATCCGGAGTTACGGCGTCAAATCGAAGTTTAAAATTTATAGGCGGATCTGAGGCGGTCGTGAAAGGTCCGGATGCTGCCGATAGTCGAGTGAAATGAGCCGAAACGGGTCGAAGGCTCGACCGGTTATAAGGGGTCGGCTGTTCAAGAAGGGAGTAGAACGACACGATGGCATCGTCAAGTCCCTCCAGTAACGAACGGCAACTGTTCCCGCCAGTGAGCGACGTCCGCCCTGCACTGGCGCAGTACGGGACCGGTCTGAAAGCCGGTGTAACCGGTCTCGCCTTCTGGTCCGCAATCGTCCTGCCTTTCCTCTACCTCCCGCTGCTGGCCTACGGTCTCCGGAGCAGCTCCATCGTTGGAGCGTTCGTCGGCCTGCTCGCCCTGAACGTGGTCGCGGCGGTCATCGGCCACCGCTACCACGACTAACTCTCACTCCCCGCTTCCGACTCGCTCGTCGCGTAGCGCCCGCAGTACGTCCTGGCGAGCGATGATACCGACGACGCGGCCGTCGCCGGACTGTGTCCGGCTGCCAGCGGCGCTTCGCGCCTCGCTGTCCTCGACGACCGGCAAGCGGTTGATGTCCCGGTCGCGGTCGGCCAGGAGGTCCAGCACGCGGTCGACGTCGTCGTCGGGGGCGACCGTCACTACGTCGGCCGTCATCACGTCGCTGATCGACTTCCCGGAGTTGCGGACCATGTCCAGTCCCACGTCGAAGTTGTCCCACGAGAGGTCGATCCCGTAGGTCAGACTCTCCAGGAACGGGGGGAAACCGACGGGGATCCACAGCGTCCGGTCGGAGGGCTGGAACAGGTCGACCAGGTCACCCTGCGTGACGATGCCGACGAGTTCGTCGCCGTCGGTGACCGGGTAGCCGTTGAACCGCGCCTGAGCCAGTTTCGTGAGCACCTCGGCCACGTCGTCGTCGGGGGCGACCGTCACTACGTCGGTCGTCATGATGTCGCGAGCGGTGGGCATATCCCGGGGGACGGCCGGCCCGGCCGTAGGCCTTCCGATGGGCGACCCCGCCCGCGGGCGTCCAGTCGTTTCCCTCGAAAGGCCCATATATTTAAATTGTCCCGTGTCTATAGTGGAGACATGGCCGCTTACGGCCGGCCGTCCCTTCGGGACCTGTTCGACGAGTCGCCGACGCCACACATTGCACACCCCCCTCGCACCCACCACCGGGACTTCTATCTCGCCACAGACGGTTCCTACAGAGGCCGGAGTGGCGCGGTCGGGGGCGGGGACGACCCCGACGGCGGTCTCGGCGTGGTCATCGAGACACGCGACGGGGAGCGTGTGGCGCGGCTTTCGGTCGTGGACAGCGCACCCGACAACAACGTTGCCGAGTACCGCGCACTCCACCTGGGGCTGGACGTCCTCGCGGCGCGAGCGCCCGACGACGCTCGCATCGGCGTCCTGATCGACCACGACGATCTGGCGGGTAACGTCAACCAGGCCGTCCTCGATTCCCGTGGCGCGGACTGGAACCCCGCCGTCTCCGTCCCGCGGGCGACGAACTACCACTGGCGGGGCATCCGCGCCCGGATCAACGGATTCGACGAGATTCGCGCGGCTCGAATCTCCAGTGACGTGAACCCGGCCCACCCGCTGGCGAACGCGCCGGACCAGTACGCACACGTCAATCACGAACCCGACCGGTGTGTGATTCCGGAGGACCCGACCGAGGAACAGGTCCCACCGCCCTCGCGGTCGGACCGTGGTGCCAGCGACTGATACTGTCGGACAGCACATTTTGCATCCGACGTGTATCACTGTCGACGGAACTGACGGTGTTCCTGCCGCTCCCGAAAACCGACGGTTCCGAACTGCTATCCGGCAGTATAGCCGGAAAGATTTAACACGCTGGGCGTTGCCACGATGGGGCAATGGGGAGTGATGGGGGGTTCTGGGAGCCAGCAGCGTCAGTCGCACATGCAGGGGTGTTGACACTCGCGCTGACGATCTACGTCGTCGTCGAGCTATGGGGCGGTCCGTTTCCGGACGGCCCTGTCGCGCTGTCCCTGGCCAGTCTCGTCGTCGGGGTCACCGTCGGTGCGACCTACGCCTACTTCGACACCGCACTGCTGGCCACGGATCCCCTCGACGAGTACGTCTTCCTGGTGACGTTGCTGGCCGTGGGGCTGGCCGTCGCCAGGTTCCTCTCGCCCGTCGGCGTCCCTGGAGCCGTCTCGGTCGTCGTCCTCGCCTTTCTCTGGTCGGGTGTGATCGCCGAGTTCTACTTCGAGACCGAGAAGCGGCTGGCGTCGCTGGGACCGGAGTGAGTGCCGGATCAATTCACGGCGATGCTGTGTCCAGCGTCCGCGCGCCCCCGGCGCGCCGGTCACCGTCAGAGCGACGCTCTGACGAGCACCCCCTCGTTCCCTGCGGTCACTCGCCGGTATCCCGGGACTCGCACGGAGCGCGAGTCCCATCTTTTTCCTCCACGTTTTTGCCGCGAGTGGTTCGGAGCGACGCGACGAACCCGAGCGGCAAAACGGTGACTAGTGGTCGTTTTGCTGGGCGTCGACGACGGCGACGCTCGCCAGGTTCACGATGTCTTTGACCTCGTCGCCGCGCTGGAGGACGTGGACGGGCTTGTCCATGCCGACGAGCATCGGGCCGATGGCCTCCGCGCCGCCGAGGCGCTGAAGCAGTTTGTAGCCGATGTTCCCGGCTTCGAGGTTGGGGAAGACGAGGATGTTCGCGGGTTCGTCGAGGTCGGAGAACTCGTAGGTGCCGTTGAGGATGTCCTCGACGACGGCGGTGTCGGCCTGCATCTCCCCGTCGACGGGGAAGTCGACCTGCGGGTCGTCACGCAGGAGATCGGCGGCCGTTCGCGGTTTGCGCGTGCCCTCGTTGTCGACGCTGCCGAAGTTCGAGTACGACAGCATGGCCGCGCGGGGTTCGATGTTGAACCGACGGGCCAGCTCGGCCGTGTGGCAGGTCACCTCCGAGAGGACCTCGGCGTCGGGGCTCTGGTTGACGGTGGTGTCGACACAGAACACGACGCGGTTCTTGAACGTGAGCATGTAGACGCCCGCCGCGTAGTTGGCGTCCTCGGCGGTGCCGACGACCTGGAGCGGGGGCTTCAGAGCGGATGGGTAGTTGTGCATCAACCCGGTCAGCATGGCGTCGGCGTCGCCCATTTCGACCATGACGCTCCCGAGGTAGTTGCCGTCCTGGACGAGTTCGCCGGCCTCGCGGCGGGTGATCCCCTTGCGCTTGCGGAGGTCGTACAGCCGCTCGGCGTAGGGTTCGAGACTTCCCTCGCCGGGGTCGACGATCTCGGGGTCGAAATCCAGCGCCAGCGTCTCCATGATCGCCCAGATGCGCTCGCGGTCGCCGATCAGGATGGGTTTGGCGATGCCCTGGTCGTCCATCTGGTAGGCCGCGCGGATCATCTTCTCGTCGTCGCCCTCCGCGAGGACGACCCGCTTTGGCTCGTTTTTCGCCTTGTTCAGGACGACCCGCATCATCTCGCGGGATTTGCCGAGGCGGGCCTCCAGTTGCTCGACGTACTCTTCGTGTTCGATCTCGACGCGAGCGGCCCCGCTGTCCATGGCGGCCTCGGCGACGGCCGGTGCGACCTCGAACAGGACGCGGGGGTCCAGCGGTTTCGGGATGACGTACTCCGGGCCGTACTGGAGCGGTTGGTCGCCGTAGGCCTTGACGACGGCGTCGGGCACGTCCTGGCGGGCCAGCTCGGCCAGCGCCTCGGCGGCGGCGCGTTTCATCTCCTCGTTGATCTCGGTGGCGCGAACGTCGAGTGCACCCCGGAAGATGAACGGGAACCCGAGGACGTTGTTGACCTGGTTCGGGTAGTCCGAGCGACCCGTGGCCATGATGACGGTGTCGTCGCGGGCCTGTTTGGCGTCCTCGTACCCGATCTCGGGGTCGGGGTTGGCCATCGCGAAGATGATCGGGTCCGACCCCATCGACTGGACCATCTCCTGGTCGACGATGCCCCCGACCGAGAGGCCGACGAACACGTCGGCGTCGACCATCGCGTCCGCGAGGTCGCCCTCGGGCACGTCGCGGGCGAACTCCTTTTTGAAGTCGTTGACGTCGTCGTTCTCGGCGCGGGCCTCGGTGATGATCCCCGAGGAGTCACACATGGTGATGTTCTCGCGTTCCGCACCCAACGAGACGTAGAAGCGGGCGGTCGCGATGGCGCTCGCGCCGGCTCCGGAGAAGACGATGTCCAGTTCCGAGAGGTCCTTGCCGGCGATGTCGGCGGCGTTGAGCAGGGCCGCCCCGGAGATGATGGCGGTGCCGTGCTGGTCGTCGTGGAAGATGGGGATGTCCATCTCCTCTCGCAACCGGCCCTCGACCTCGAAACACTCGGGCGCTTTGATGTCTTCGAGGTTGATCCCGCCGAAGGTCGGCTCCATCGAACTGATCGAGCGGATCATCTCCTCGGTGTCGGCGTCCTCGAGTTCGATGTCGAACACGTCGATGTCGGCGAATCGCTTGAACAGCACGCCCTTGCCCTCCATCACGGGCTTGGAGGCCTGTGCACCGATATCGCCCAGTCCGAGGACCGCGGTCCCGTCGGAGACGACGCCGACGAGGTTCCCCTTCGCGGTGTAGCTGTACGCGTCGTTGGGGTTGTCCCGGATCGCACGGCAGGGGGCGGCGACGCCCGGCGAGTAGGCGAGGCTCAGATCACGCTGGGTGTTGGTTGGCTTCGTCGTCGAGATCTCGATCTTCCCCGGGGGGTCCTCCCGGTGATAGTCGAGCGAATCCTCGTCTAGTCCCATGCACTATGGGGACCTTGCCAGCGTAAAAAGGTAACCGAAAATAATGTTCGACGTTCGTCGATCCCATCTCCCGGGAACGAAAGGCCGAACATAAGTAGACGCGAACCTGAGAGGCGAGTATGCGACTGGGCTTTCGCCACCTCGCCGCGGCGACGACCGGGATGACGTTCTCGCTCATCCTGCTCGGCGTCTACACCGGTGCCATCGGTGCGGGACTGTCCTGCGGCGCACGCTGGCCGCTCTGTAACGGGGCCGTGTTCGGCCTGTTCCCGGCCAACTGGCCGAGTTTCGTCGAGTGGTTCCACCGCTTCGTCGCGATGGTCACCGGCTTCATGATCATGGGGACGACCTACGCCGCCTGGAAACGTCAACCACGGACCGACATCCGCTGGGCCTCGACCGTCGCGCTGGCCGTCCTGCCCGTGCAGGTCCTGCTCGGCGCGAACACCATCTGGTTCTACGGACCCGTCGCGCAGGTCCTCCACCACACCGCCGCGCTGACCATCTTCGCGGCCATGACCGCGACGACCGCCTGGGCGTTCCAGGGGGTCGCCACCACGGCCGACACCGCGAGCGACGCGGACGCCGATGCCAGCGCCGAGGGCTCCTCGGGGCCAGTCCGGCTCTGAGGTCACCCCTTTTCGCCGCCGCTACATAAACTCGCCCAGCCCCGACTGCTGATCGTCCGCGCTCGCGTCTTCTTCGGCCGACTCCGCCTCGCCGGTGTCGTCGTCGCTCTCGTCGGCCCCGGCGCTCGCGGTGAGCGTCGCCTGGCCGTCGCCGTCGTCGCTCTCGTCACCGCCATCACCGTCGCCGTCAGCGGCGTCCTCGCTCGCCTCCTCCTCGTCGGTGCCGCCAGCGCGACCGCCCTCGAACGCACCGCCGGAGTGTTCGACGGCGGCTTCCTCCCGTAGCTGCTCGGCGTCCGCGACGATGTCCTGGACCTTGTTCGTGTCCTCGCCCGACCCGGTGACGAAGGCGACGTGCTCGGCGTCCAGATCGTAGCGGGCGGTCATCGCCACGGTGAGTTCGCGGTTCTTGCAGTGGTGGGTCATCGCCGCCAGGTGTGGGATGACCTCCCGGCGGGCGGTGGCCATGCTCACCCCCAGATTCTCGGCGATCTTGCGGGCCACGTAGTCGCGTTTCTCCCGTGTTCCCCGCGAGCGGCCGAGTTTCGACCAGTAACTCGGCGGGCCGTAGCGGGTCCAGCCCCCCTTCTCGCCGTCGCGGGCGGCGGCGACGCCGGCGGTCATGTTGTCGCCGGCGTACCGCCAGTAGGAGTAGTTCTGGGTCGCCCGCACGCGCCCGAGCCAGCGGTCGGCGTTGGCGAGAAAGTCGTAGGCCCGCGCCAGTTCCCTGCCCTCGTAGTCTTTGGGCATGTTGTCTTCGATCCAGTTGATGAGGTCGTCGGGCGTCTCGTCCACATCGTAGGACGCTTTCAGCGCCTCTTCGGCGTCGGCCGTCTTGATGACGGTGTCGAGGTAGTCGAAGACGCCGTTGGTCCGGTCGCGTTCGCCGGTCACCACGTCCTCGGCCCGGAGTTCCGCCCGGCCCTGGGCGAGCGCCTGCAGGTCGTTGATCGCGCCCCGGAGGTCGCCGCTGTTGGACTCGGCGATGGCTTCCAGGGCCTCGTCCTCGAACTCGATATCCTCCTGGCGGCACACGTCCCGGAGAACAGGGACGATGGATCGCGCCGAGATGTCGCGGAACTCGATCTCTCGGCAGGCGTTCCGGAGAGTGTTGGACATCTCGTAGAAGTCGTTGGCGATGAGGACCACGGGCTGGCCGGCCTCCTTGACGATAGACGTGACTGCCTTCGAGCCACCACGGTCGACGTTGCCGTGGAAGTTGTCGGCTTCGTCGACGATGATGAGCTGTTTGCCGGTCCCGCCCAGCGTCGTGTTCTTGGCGGCGCGGCCGGCCAGACGTTCGATGTCGTCTTTGGTCCGGGAGTCGCTGGCGTTGAGTTCGACGACCTCCCAGCCCATGTCGTTGGCCAGCGCGTGGGCCGCGGAGGTCTTCCCAATCCCGGGGCTGCCGTGCAGGATGGCCGCCTCCCCGTGCTCGTCCCAGGTCCGCCCCCACTCCTTCAGGGCGTCGCGGGCCTTGTCGTTGCCCCGGACCTCCGAGAGGGTCGACGGGCGGTATTTCTCCGTCCAGTCACTCATTGTCGGGAGGACGAACGGACCGCGTTTAGGGGTTGCGGAGCGGGTGGCTTTCGGATTTGCACGCACTGTCGTCTCCGGGTCTGAATCCGGCCAGCGAACGCGACACGCGGCAAAAAGGTGGTGCCACAAGGTACTTTCCCTGGACCGACGAGGTGAAAGATATGAGCACTGATCGGTTCGGTGGGTTGCCGCTGGGAACGGGAGCGATAGCTGGCGCGGGCGCGTACCTGCTGGGGTACGCCTTCACGTACCTGCTGGTCGGGAGCGAGGTTCGCGAATCGGCCCTGAATCAAGTCTTCCAGGCGTTCGGTGGACAGGACCTGACATATCAGGCCGTCGGGTGGGTGTTCTACAACGCTCACTTCGTCTCGACGGTCGTGGACGTGCCCATCTTCGGCGAGACCGTCGACTTGATCTCCCGGTCAGAGACGATCTCTCCGGTTCTGTATCTGCTCCCGGTCCTCCTGCTGTTCGGTGCGGGCCTGGCCGTGGGTCGTCGCCGGAACGTCTCGGCCGACGCGGCCGAGGCGGCGAAGGCGGGCGCGACGGTCGTCGCCGGGTATCTCCCGCTGGCGGCGGTCGGTGCGTTCCTCGTTCAGGTTCAGGGTGATGCCGGTTCGGTCGGGCCGGACCCCCTGCTGGCGATTCTCGTCGCAGGGCTGGTGTATCCGCTCGTGCTGGGCGCACTCGGGAGCGTCGTCGCCGGCCAGACGAACTAGTTCTGCCGTGCCCGGGCCCACAGGACGACGGGGCTGGTGAGCACGAGGAGGAGTTGCCAGCCCGACTGGGCGACGGGGAACACGCGGTCGACGGTTTCGGGCTCTCTTCCGGCGGTCGGGTCGACGCCGCTGTTGACGTGGTAGCTGTCCGTCGTGCCAAGTGCCTGCGTTCCAGTTCCGTCGCTGACGGGATCGGTACCGATTTCGACGAACGTCTGGACCAGTCCCCGCTGGGTGGAGTACTCGAGGGTCCCATCGACGGAGTAGAACTGATCGTGCAGTGGATAGAACGGGTTCGCACCCCACGTGGTGAACAGGTCGAGCCCGACCGCCGCAAACGTGAACGCGAGCAGCGACACCCAGGCGACGCGCGGTGCCCGCCCGCCGAATCGGTCGGTGAGCCACGGCCGGTCGCGGCGCAGGTCGGAGTATAGCAGGCCACCGGCGACGACGGGGATGAGGAGCGTGTGAAAGGCCGCGCGGTGCGCGCCCGGGACCGCCAACCCGACGAACACGTCCAGGTCGGCGAATATCACGACCGCGAACACGACCGTGAGACTTCGGCGGGAGAAGGCGTCACCGAGCACGGCGGCGGCGAGGATGCCCGCGAAGGCGAGATGCACCACCGTCGATGGCATAGTGGTGTCCAGGGAACGTCCGGGCAAATCCCTTCCGGTGACCTCTCTGCTGTGCCGATACGTTAAAGTCCTCGAGTGCGTCCACTGGCGACATGGGACGTGGGCCACGCCGTGAACTCGCCGAGAAGATCGCCGGCGAGATCACGCTCAGCGACGACCCGGGGGCGACCCTCCGGAAGTGGCGGACCGACTTCGACGTGTCCCAGACCGAACTGGCCGACACGCTGGAGGTCTCCTCCTCCGTAATCTCCGACTACGAGAGCGGTCGCCGACAGAGCCCCGGCATCGGCGTCGTCGACCGCATCGTCGGCGCCTTGCTGGACATCGACGAGGCCCGCGGCGGCGGGCGCATCCGCCAGCACGCGCGGGTACTCTCGGCGGGATTCGACAGCGAGATCGTCCACGACCTCCGGGAGTACCCGGCGACGATCCCGATAGACCGGTACTACGACGCCATCGGCGCGACGGAACTGGTCGAGGGCGCACAGACGACCGTCGCTGGCCACACCGTCATCGACAGCATCGAGGCGATCACCCGACTCTCCAGCGAGGAGTTCTACCGGCTCTACGGGCAGTCCACGAACCGGGCGCTGGTCTTCACGAACGTCACGCGCGGGGAGTCACCGCTGGTCGCGATGCGCGTCGTCACGCCGACGCCCAACGCCATCGTCCTCCACGGACTGGACGAAGATAGCCTCTGGGAGCACGCGCCGCGACTGGCCCGCATCGACGGCTTCTCGCTGGCCGTGACGACCACTGACCTGCCGACGATGCTCGACGGGATGCGCGAGTTGCCCTGAGAGTGGGTTCGAGGACAGCCTATCTGCCGCTCCGGTCGACCCAGGCAGCGATGTCGGTCACCACGGACTCGGCAACGTTGTCGTGGAAACTGTACTCGGCACCCAGCGACGGCTCGGTACCGGACTGGAAGAGATGCGAAAGGTCCGGATACAGAAACGTACTCGTGTTCGCGGCGTCGCCGAGGTTGGACCGCCACTGTGCGAAGTCGTCTTCCTCGGTGACCTGATAATCGCGCCCGCCTTGGAAGAACGCCAGTGGCGTCTCGACGCGCTTTGCTGTCGCGACCTGGTCGTAAGCGAGCAGACTCGACCACCACGACCCCGGGAGACCCATGACTCGTTCGTCCGGGGCGACGCCGCCGTTCTCGATCCGAACGAGTGCCTCGTCGAGGGCCGCGATCTTCTCCTTCTCCGCCTCGCTGAGCTCCCCGGTAATCGAGAGGAGGTATCGTCGCTGATCACGCACGACCGCAGTTATCGGCCGGGCGTTTGCGGCTAACATCGCCCCGCCTGCGAGGGCCGTCCGCTCGGCGATCCGCGGCGTGCAGGTGGCCCCGAGGCTGTGGCCGACGACGTATCGTCGGTCCGGGTCGATCTCATCCTGTGCGCCGAGCAGGTCAACCGCCCGAACGGCGTCCTCGACGACGATGTTGTCGATATCCCGGTCGCCAGGTGGGACGTCGCAGGCCGCCGTCCGCTTCTCGTAGCGCAGGACCGCTACACCACGAGTAGCAAGTCCCCACGCCAGGTCTCTGAACGGCTTGTTTGGACCGATCGTCTCGTCACGGCCGTGCGCCCCACTGCCGTGAACGAGGACGACCCCGGGAACCGTCCTGCCATCAGCATCCGCACGTCCGCCCGCGCTTCCAGCGACCCCTCCGGGAACGCTGAGCGTCCCGGGGAGTGAGCACCCGGTCCCCTCGACGGTGACCGTGCGTTCCGTGAACGCCGACTCGTCCGCGTAGGCCGGCGGACTGTACTCCGCCGGGAACCGAACCGTGTCGATATCTCCCACGTCATCGAACGTACATCGCACGGACTGGTCTGCTTCGTCACAGCGAGCGGTCACGATGGCCACTGGACGCCCCGTCTCCGTCGTACGCTTGGCGCCTACAACCTCTCGGAAAGCGCCGTGTTGTGCGGTGAGTCCGAGCCAGAGTCGCTCGAGCGTGCTCGCCGACAACCGAGTCGCGGCGTCCGTGGTGAGTCGCTCGCGTGCTCGCCCGTATGCGCCATCGCTGAGGTCACTGACGAACGCCTGCGCTGTGGCGGCGTCTGTTGGGGTCGGACTCGCCGTCTCGGTGGGTGATTCGGTCGGAGTCACTCCGGCGGTCGGCGCGTTGTCCGTCGACTCGTTACACCCCGCGAAACTGCTGGCGAGGACGATACTCGCGAGACTGCCGAGGAAGGTCCGCCTGTCGGGGGACGTCATCGTCTATACTGTATGCACCCGGGAAGATGCATCAATACCGGTAGAGTGTTTCGTACCCTGAAACACTGCCGCGACTGGCTGTGAGTGACCGATACTGGTGGCCGTGTGAGACCGGTTCACCGGAGCCGTAGTGAGGTCAGCGAGCGACGACAGAGCCAGCGGATACACCGGACAGCGGCGGGATCAGAGATAGCGCTCCGACTTCGGTCGATGGTAAGCCGACCCGGACACTCCCAGTCGTTCCGCGACGAACTGCCCCACCGATCGTGCAAGTCAGCAACGAGCCGCGGTCTCCCGAGCGAGAGTCCCAGCGACAAATCACAGACCGCTTTGCGACGCGACCAACTGTTTCTGGACATCGGTCGGGCGAGAGTCCATCAGACGACATACAATACGATAAATCCCGCAATTACTGTGACAGCGGTCCAGATGACGTATCGTTTTATCTGCTCTTCCTGTTTGGTGCTGAATTCGTCTCTCGACATAATCCGGTGTCTCTCGCGGGCGAGTGGCAACCTTCCTCGTCACTGCGTGCTCTGCGACAGTGCCCTCTAGATTAAACGAAGGGATATCGCTCGGTGACTTCACAGCGGATACAGCGCGGATGCCCACGGCTTTAGCCGTGGGAGGAAGCGCGTACGCTCCGTGCAACGATCCACACGCTCTCTCGCACGCTGATCTCGGTGGCGGCTGTACAGATTGGGGTGGGTGATGCCCACCGCTGGACGGAAACGGGTGTGTTAGCAGAGGTTCTGCTGATAGTACCCCGACCCGGCCAGCCCGTCGTTCAGTTCCTCCTTGGCGGCGTCCGAGAGGAACGCCTCGTCGGCGTCGACCGTCGGGGAGAGCCAGCCCTCGCTGGTGTGGGTGCCGCCGTCGACTTCGCCGACGACGTTGTGGAGGAGTTCGTGGGTGATGACGTGGACGCGGAAGGGAACGTCGCCGTCGTAGGCGCGGCGTTCGTCGTCCACGACGCTACCGAAGCCGGGCGCGCTGGCGAAGCCGACCTGACTGCCACCGCGGACCTCGCCGACGACGACCTGGTGGTAGTGACAGCGCCGTGGGCCGAGGTTCTGGGCGGTGTAGTACTGGTGGACGTCTTCGACGCGCTCGCCGGAGACGGACACCTCGGCGCCGATGGCGCCGCCGTACCCGTCGTCGCGTTCGTCGTCGATGTGGAGGGTGATGCCGGTCGAGCCGTCGGGGTTCTCGACGGGCATGTCCGCCCAGACCTGCTTGAGCGCCTGCCGTTCACGCTGGGAGAGCGGGTGGGTGTAACTGCCGTAGTCGAACTGGACGTACAGGTCCATGCGGTCTGGGTCGGCGTCGGGCAGTTCCGCACCGCCGGGTGTCTCGCCGGCTCGCTCCCAGCTATCCTTCAGCCGGTCCCCGTCGCCGTCGGGCCGGGGCCGGTCGTAGGCGCGCTCGTCGTCGCTCGCGCCCTCGGCACCGCCCTGGGCCGCAACGTCGCCGGAGAGAACGTCGTTCATGCGGTCGTTGGCGTTTTCGAGCGCGCTCTTGGGGTCGTCCCCGCTGGTGAAGTTGCCGGCGTTGCTGACGGCGCTGTTCTCGCCGAGGTCCCCGATCACGTACGGGAGCGCCCAGACCGAGCCGATGAGAAAGAGGATTGTGAAACAGAAGGCGAAGGCCGCTTTCCCGATGGGTGTGTTCGGCGTGACGAAGCGGATGATCCGCTTCGTCCGGGGGCCGGCCCGTCGGACCGCGGCGTAGCCGACCCTGGCGAACTCGTAGGCGACGACCACGGCGACGATCAGCGTCCCGAGAAAGATCGTCAGGATGAACGCCCAGTAAGGGAGCGTCTCGCTGGTCCAGCGGATCCCCTCGACGACGGCTCCGCCCGCCGGCGCGAGCAATCGTCCGACTCGCGTCGGGAACGCGATCAGCGCCGTGACCAGGCCGATGATCGCGCCCACGAACGCGCTCTCCGCTGGATGTGCCATACCCCGGAGTAGTCCCCCATCCGATTTGAATCCCTCGTTAATTTTATCGTTATCAATACTTTCGACTGGACGGCGAAATTTGATAGGATCGGCCGACACTGGCGCTGAATTGACAAATTGGGCGTATCAGGTTCGAAAATACCAGTTCGTAGCGGCTTGCTCACTCCGTTCGCGTCCGGTCCACCGAAATCACTCCACGTAGCGATACTTCCGCTCGCCCATGCGGCCCCACCCGTCGAAGACGAACTCTTCTTCGGGCGTCGTGAACTCCTCAGCGTCGGCCTGGGTGTCCGTGTCGTGGTTGTGTACGTCGTGGATGTGTTCGTACTCCTCGAAGGAGATGGAGTACCGCGATTCGAGCTGTTCGTCGACGTCCAGCTCGGCGATCTCCGCTTCCCAGCCGGGCTGGACGGTCTCGGCGTGGATCTCCGCCTGTGCACCACTGCCGTAGGAGCCGACGAGCAGACGCTTGCCGGTCAGGTCCTCGCCAGCCTCCAGCGCCTGCTTGAGACTGCTGATCCGGGCGACGTGGACCGAGCCGGTGTACCAGTTCCCGACCTGGCGGGAGATCGTGAGCGTGGGTTCGATCACGTCGTCGTACCACTCGGCGTAGGTCTCGGTTTCTTTGAGCTTGTCCGTGTACTCGCTGATGGCGTCCCGGAACGCGTCCTCGTCGTCGAACGCTTCGGGCCGGGGCTGGCGACCGATCTCCGCGGCCAGTGCCTCCTCGATGCCCGTGTTCCGGGTCATGTGCCGGAAGCCCAGCAGTGCGGCCTTCTGGACCATGCCCGGGAACGGCGTGTGGAACGGGACCAGCTGGAAGTCCTCTGGTTCGATCTCACCCCACACCGACTCGAAGTCCTCGACGGCTTCGCGCATCCGT
Organism: Halorientalis regularis; assembly: GCF_023698535.1. Taxonomy (GTDB): domain Archaea; phylum Halobacteriota; class Halobacteria; order Halobacteriales; family Haloarculaceae; genus Halorientalis; species Halorientalis regularis. The sequence goes on along the minus strand of NZ_JALJCL010000006.1, from coordinate 114,089 downwards.
GCGAGGTACACCTGCACCGACCGCTTCCCGTCGACCGAGGGGAACTGCTGGTTCGGCTTCAGGAAGTCCGTCTCGTCGGCGCTGCCAAAGCCCTGCTCGGGCGACAGTTCCACCAGATCCGGGTCCTCGCCGATCAACAGCGCCACCGCGCCCGCGCCCTGGGTCGCCTCGCCGGGGTCGCCACGGGCGTACAGCGCCGTGTCCGTCGCGACGACGATGGCCTTCCGGCCGCGGTGTCGGCCCGCGCGAATCCAGTTGTACGCGTCGTCGATACTCTGGGTGCCCGCGACGCACGCGAACTTCCGTTCGCCCTTGTTCGCGTGGTGGAAGTCACCGTCGTACACCTGCTCCAGACAGCCCGCGATGTACGTCGAGACTGGTTTGGAGTTGTCGAACGCGCTCTCGGTCGCCACGTCGATCCGGCCGACGTCGTCGGGTTCGAGCCCCTTCCGCTCCATCAGCCGGTGGGCCGCGTTGGCCCCCATCGTCACGATATCCTCGTAGGCGTCCGGGAACGAACTGGCGTGCAGGCCCAGTCCCTTCGTGTACTTCTCCGGCGACTCGCCCTTCGCGGGCGCGAACGTCTCCGCCAGGTCCAGTTCTAACTTCCCCGTCCTGATCTCCACGGCGTCGATGCCGACCGCTGTCATACCTACATCTCGGTGAACGTGGTATAATATATTGTCGACTAAACTATCGACAGTTGTCGAAAATATCGATCACTACGGTGTATCGGCCGGTTCCCACTGGATCTCGAAATCGACGAAGGCGTCGTCTTCGAGCTGGGAGTACTCTTCGCCACCGCTCGGAATGGCCCGTGGCCAGTCAGTATTGTTGACGACGATCTGGTACTCGCCGGGCGGGACGGTCACCGTCTTGTTGGCCACGTTCGTCGTGTGGAAAGTACTCACTTCGCCCAGGTGACGCGCGCGGTGCCCGCGCTGAAACGCGCCGAACTCCTCGGGGCTGAACACGAGAACGTCGACCGGTGGACCGCGCCGAACGATCATATCGTAGGTGAGAATTGCGGTCGTTTCGGGTGTCACCGCGAAGTTCTCGTAGGTGTCCTCGTTGAGCATGAACTCTCCGCCAGTCGTCCGGGATCGACGCTGTCGGTCGCCGACGGTGAACCGCGCTTCCGGTCCCCCCTCGGCCGTCGTCTCAGTCTCGGCCTCGGACTGGACAGCGGTGTCGGTCGCTCGATCGACTGTGGTCGTCGGCTGCGGTTCCGCCTTGGGGGCCCCTGCCTCCCGTTCGGTCGTTCCGTCGTCTCGGGACGACTGCTCGCTGACACAGCCGGCGGAGAGTACAGACAGAACGGCCAGCCCGAACCGGCGACGCGACAACCCTCTCATAGGTCAGCATTCGGACCCAGCGCAAAGATGCTTTCGGGCGTATCGGGCCGAGAGTGTCGTTTCCGAACGTATCCGCCAGTGAAATACGCGAAACATATTTCCTCGCGGCGGTCGACTCTCCCGGGAGAACACCTTCTCTATGACGACTGGCCTACCGCTGGACCGGCGCACGCGTACTCGCATCGATAGCCCCACAGATCCGTGCTCGACAGCATGAAGCGCGCGCTCGCCGCGTCGCTCCTCCTGCTCGCAGTCGCCGTGTCACTGCCGCTCGTCGTCGATGGACTGACGCCCGGCCCCGACCGTGACCGATCGGTGTCGTCCCCGACGTTGCCACCGGAGACGACGACAGTCTCGGAAGCGACCGCCGCCGCCGATCTAACGGCCGTCGAACCCACACCAGACCGTCCGCCGCAGGCCGCGGCAGTCGTGTCCGCGACCGAAGCCGACGACTCGATGGCGCTGAACGAAACACGGCTCGAACGAGCGCTGGCCGCTGCGATCAACGGCTACCGCGACAACCCGATCCGCAGCGACACCTTCGACGGGACGCTCGAAACGAACACCACGGTTGCACAGCGACTCTCCACGCTCGCGCGCAACCACAGCGCTCGGATGGCGCGTCTGCACCTCGCCGCGCCGACGGCTGGCGAGACGACGACGGCCGACCGCTACGCGGCGGCCGGCCTCGACTGTCGGATGCGCCACCAGTACGAGTCGTACCTGCGCCCGCTCTCGGACCTCGAACTCGTCACGAGCGTCGACCCCAACGGCGCGAACGCGACGGTGACGGCGAACGCCGTCGTCGAGCGCTGGTTCGCTGATCGAGCGTCGCGGGAGACCCTGACGATCCGGAACGCCGACCACGTCGGGACCGGGGTCGCGACGGCTGACGGGATCGTCTACGTCACCGTCGCGCTTTGCTGACGGTCAGGGGACGGCCTTCGTCGCCGTGTCCGCATCCCCGCTGTCGTCAGTCACGCGGAGGGAGACGCGATCTGCATCGATTTTGGTCTTTCCAGGTGTCTGCCCGGTCTCGTCGTCGAAGATTCCGTCATCGTCCAGGTCCCACTCGTAGGTCGCGATCGACCCGTCGGGATCGGACGACCCGCTCCCGTCGATGTTGTACTGGTTGTTCCCGCTCGCAGTGCTGATCTGGAACTCCGCGGTCGGCACCTGGTTGCCACCGGTTCCGCCCGGCCGAATGGTGAACGTCGAGGTTTCGGCCTGGCCGCCCGCCGTCGGCCGGTAGGTCACCGTGAGGGTGACGCTCCGCCCGTCCATGTCGAACTGATCGCCAGCCGAGTTCCGGAATTCGTACAGGTCGAACGTCGCGTCCGACCCGGCCGAGAGTACCGGGTTCCCGTTGCTCCAGTAGTAACTCCCGTCGTCGAGGTCGAACGAGACCGGGAGTTCGGCTTCTGCCGCTGTATCGACGTACCCGTCACTGTCCGCAGAGATGTAGAGCTCGCTCTCTGTTGCCGACGGTGGGGAGATTGGGTTCGCAACAGTATCGTCAAGTAACGAGATTTCATCGTCGACTGGATCGATCGTCACATCGGTAATCTCGATCTCCTCCCCGACCTCGTTGGTGACGGTAAAGCCCACACCGCCGGTAGTGGTCGGATCCTGTGTCGCGTCGTCGTTGTAGATCAGCCCGCTCTCCTCGGGGCCATTGGGGCCCGACGTACCGCCAGCCGTCACCTCGACGTTTAGAGACACGTCTTCGGGCGTCCCGTCGTCGAACGTTCCGTTGAGCTCGTCGATGCTGAAGTTGAGCTGGTTGCTCCCCGTTGAGTCCGGGGCCGCGTACTCGAACTGCACACGCCCGTCGTCGTCGGACTCGGCCTGTGGATCGACGGTCCCGTCGTTCCCGGGTGCGACTCCGCCCTCGACCGTCACGCCTTCGACCGGGTTGTTGTACTGATCGCGGACTTCGAGGACGACATCGGTCGTCGAGCCCGTCGTCGCACTCGGGTCGGCCGTCACAGCGGTCAGATACGCGTCGGATTCTTCGGTCGCCCCCACACCGACCCCGACTTTCGTCATGGTGAGGTCGTACTCGGCGGGTTCGAGGGTCAGTGTGATCTCGTAGAACCGATCAGAGAGCGGTGTACCACTGATGCCGCTGACGTACTTGTCGGGCGCAGAGCCGTCCGGATCGTACTCGGATTCGAGGAGTTGCTCCCACTGGGTGGCGGGCAGCCCCGACTGGAAGTTCAACTCGATCGGGTTGCTCCCGTCCTCGACGTCGATCGCGCCCCCGCCGGTGCTGATCGGGCGTACGTCGACCGCGGTGGCGTCGGCCGCCGTCCGACTGAGCGATCCGTTGACGGTCACGACCGACAGGTCGGTTCCGTCGATCAGGAGTTGGCTCGTTTTGGCTGCAGCGCCGTCGTCGAACCGGTTGTACAGAACCGTCTGCCCGTACACCGTCGTCGGCGCACTGTCGTAGAGGTTGTAATTGGGGTCGTAGACGATACTCCCCGTATTGTACGACCGTCGGTCGCCGTTCCAGAAGTCGTCGGTGTCACCGTCAGTGGCGACGGCGTTCGTGAGGTTGAACGCCACGCTCCGGTTCGTCGTCCCCACCGTCCGCAACGTCCCCGCCGGTGGCCCGGGATTGAGTGCGATCAGCCTGCTCGGGTACCGCGTGCCCAGCGTCACCGAGGCGGAGCGGCCGTTTTGATTCCCCGTCATCGACACGACCGCGTTTCGGAGGTCCTGCATGTCCCCCTGGACCTCCTGATTGTGTTTGAATTCGACCTCTCGGTTCTGGTCCGGGACGACGAACGCCTGGTAGGACGAGAACGCGATGATGAGGGTACCGAACAGGAGCACCGCTCCGATCTGGATCGCTTGGCCTCTCGTGTCGTCCCGGAGAGTCACGTCTTCGACCCTATAACCGCTGAGAGTAAAACTTGTGTGGCTGTTCCCGAGGCCGAAACACACCTGCTGGGCGATCTCGGTCGCTCTCACCCGTCGAGCGTGACCGTCGCCTCCGCGACGACGGCGTTCTCGCCACTGTGGACGACGACGATTCTGGCCCGGTCACCCGCGAGGCCGTGTGTCCGCACGAGCCGGTCCCCCGGGCCGAACTGACCGTCGCCGCCGGTCACGTTCGTGGGGTCGACACGAATACGGTCCGCTTCGTCGGTCCCGTCGAGGACGACCTCGAGGTCGTCGATCGGGATTTCGTCCCCACCCATGTGTACGATCTGTAGGTGTGTCCCGTTGGCCTCGACGGACACGTCTGCCAGTACCGACCCGTCGGTCCCGGCATCAGAGAGAATTACGACGCTCACGATCCCGACCATCGTGACCACGACGCCGATCAGAATGACGACGCCGACGACTTCCGACTGGGCACGACTGCGGGACATCCGAGATACGGACCTTCGTCGCCCGACGCGCAATAGTATTGTGGACGTATCGATGCCACGACCCGCGTGCCGACCACGTCAGCGTCCAGTCCCGCTCAGTCCTCGTCCTCTTCGACGACCTCGGGGTCACTCATCGCCGTCTGGAGGCTGTCCAGCCCGTTGACCCACTCGGCCACCAGCCCGAACTCCAGTTCCTCGGCCAGTTCCATCGACAGTTCGTCGCCGTCGATGATGCGGGTCCCGGCCTGCGCGCAGTAGCCAAGCGCCGCGTCGGGGTCCTCTTCGGCCTCGGCGTCGGCGGCCGCGCGGACGTACTCCTCGATGCTCCCGTCCTCGGCGACGCCGCCGGCGACGTACTCCTCTGCCGCGTAGAAGACACAGACGAGCGAGGTCTGGACGCCGTCGACGAGCATTAGCTTCTCCTCGTCGTCCAGCTGGACCTCCGAGAGGACGATCTCCCGGATGTCTTCGAGTTTCTCGCGGGCCGCCTCGGCCTCGATGTCGCCGTCCTCGTAGGCCGTGATGATCTTCGCGACCGCGATGGCCGTGTCGTCCTGCAGGTTGAGCAGGAGCCGCGCGGAGTCTTCGTCTTCGGGGTCGATCTCCTCCTCGTCGATCCGCTCGATCCAGTTTTGCCACCGCTCCTCGGTGTAAAACGTCCCCGGCGGGTCGCTATCGCTCATACCTGCCCCTATGTACGGCCGGGGTTAAAGACTTCGAGGTCAACACACCCCGACCGACTGCGGTGGGACCTCCCGAATACGACGAAACCGTGTCCGCTGGGACCTAAACCGCCAAGGCAGCCACGAGCACCGATCTCACTCCAGCGTCGCCTCGGTGTCGATACCGTACACCCGCGCGGGCGTCTCGACGTGGGCGTTGCGGATCGCCTCGTCGTGACCCTCCTCCAAGAGCCAGCGCACGCGGCGGGGCACGGTCTTCGGCCCCAGCACCGCACCCGGCCGATCCGGGTCGTCGATGAAGTCCGTCTCCATCATGAACGGCTCGCCGCGCTCGACCGCGACTTCGAGTTCGTCCTTGTCGGCGAGGACGCTCGGGACGGGCCCTTCCATCCGGCCACCGGAGTAGTGTTTCACCACGCGCTCGCGCGGGAGGCCGCGGTCCTCGGCCCACTCGGCGACGTCGGCGAAGTCCTCGCCGCCCTCCGTGTGCAACTGGACGGCACAGCCGACCTCCCCGCCCAGCTCGAAGGCGTGTTTCATCACGTCGTTCGAGGCCGCCCACACCGCCTCGTCCACGTCGTAGTGGGGCCGGCCGGACTTGATGGCCAGCGCCGGCCCCTCGGCGACGTACTCGGCGGCCACGTCCAGCCCCGCCTGCATCAGGTCGCGGGCCTCCTCGGGTTCGTAGCCCCGGTCGAGCAACTGCGAGATCAGCGCCGGGTGGACCCCGAGCACGGGCCAGGCCCGGCCGTCCAGGACCTCGGTGGCGTCCTCCACTGCCTGCACCGTGAGGTCGAACACCTCCCGGAAGTCCTCGGCGTCCTCGACTTCGACGCCGAGGCCCCAGGAGGGTTTGTTGAGGACCAGCAGGTGGGTCCCACCGTGGTCCGCGAACTCCTCGACGGCTTCCGTGTTGCGTCCGTTGACCGGGTCCAGATGCAGGTGATCGTCCAGTACCGGCGTGTCGAGGTCGTCCATACCCGTCCTGGTCGCGCCCGGCGCAAAAACCGTTCGTCTCGGGCAACGCCAGCCGCGGGGGATCCGAGCTTCCCAGGTTTCTACCTGTACGACGCAGCGTCTCCCTACCGGGGTCGTCCCGACCGGCGGAATACCTATTGACCTGCCATCTGACCGTTCACTCGATGAGCGAGGCCGGCGTCTCACTGGTCGACATCGGGATCGTCGTCGTGGCGACTGTCGGCATTTGGATCGGGAGCGGCTGGCTCGAAGAGGCCAGCGAGGAACTCTCGACGTACTACGGCCTGCCACAGGTCGTGCAGGGAGCCATCGTGACCGCCGTCGGCTCCAGCTTCCCGGAACTCGCCTCCGTGGTCTTTGCCGCCATCCTGACCGACTCCATCGAACTCGGCGTCGGGGCCATCGTGGGTTCGGCGATCTTCAACATCCTCGTGATCCCCGCGCTGTCGGGCATCGCGAAGGACGACCAGATCGAGGCCAATCGGACGCTGGTGTACAAGGAGGCACAGTTCTACATGCTCGCGGTCTCGGTGCTGGTGATCACGTTCGCGCTGGCGGTCATCTACTACCCCGACACCACCGCGGGCGCGCCAGACCTCGCCGGCTTCGTGACGCGGCCGCTGGCGATGATCCCCATCGGGCTCTACGGCCTGTACATCTTCATCCAGATGCAGGACACCGGCGACTACGTGGCCGACACCGACGGGATCGCGGACATCGCGGTCCGGAAGGAGTGGGGCTTTCTGGCGGCCGGTCTCGTGGTGATCCTGATCGCCGTCGAGCGACTGGTCCACTCAGTCGACCTGATCGGGGCCGCGCTGGGCGTGCCGGAGTTCATCATGGGTGTGACGGTCATCGCCGCGGCGACGAGTCTCCCCGACGCGCTGGTGAGCATCCGGGCGGCACAGGACGACCGCGGGGTCGCTTCCGTCGCGAACGTGCTGGGCTCGAATACGTTCGACCTGCTCGTGGCGATTCCCGTCGGCGTCCTCATCGTCGGCTCGGCCTCGATCGACTTCGCGATGGCCGTCCCGATGTTCGCCGTCCTCACGCTGGCGACCATCCACCTCTTTACCGTCCTCCGGACCGACCTCTCGCTCACACAGCTCGAATCCTACAGCCTGCTCCTGGCATACGTCGTCTTCGTCGTCTGGGTGGTGCTCGAATCCGCGGGCGTCATCGTGGGCATCCTGCCGGCGGGGTAAGCGTACTACGGGAACCGGACGCTCGATCTCTCTACTCGCTCGCCAGGTTCGTCACTGTCATCAAATCGGTCAGATGCTCGGTCTCGAAGTCCGAGTCCGCAACGACGAGTTCCGCACCGGTCGATCTGGCCGTCGCCGCGATCAAGAGGTCCCTGACGGCCATCTCTGCACCGTCTCCCCGCAACTCGTTCTGTATTCTCGCGGCCTCCATCGCGATGGTTTCGTTCAGGTCGACCGACTGCACGCCACCGAACCCTTGCCTGACGACGTGGGCGCTTTTCCCAGTCGCCCACATCTCTCCCTCGACGACCTCGTACACGCAGATCGAAGCGGTGAACAGTCGTCCTTCGTCGTCGACGTACTCCACTACTTCGGTCACGTCGTTGCTATAGGCGATGAGCGTCGAACTATCGAGAAAGAGCATTCAGAAGCTCTCACGTGTCTTCCGAATGTTCTCTTTCGCTGCCTCCGCCCCCTCCTCGGAGAGGAAGCCCTTCTCGATAGGCTCGTCACTCAGCGCCGTCCGTTCCAGAAACTCGTCCCACGTTTCGTCGTCTTTCTTGAGTCTATCGAGTCGCTCCTTGGTCTCGTGATCAACCGGGATCGACGTCCTGCTCATGAGAATTTATAGTGAATTTATACTGTTGAATCTTCCGCCGTCACTCCAGCGTCACGGCGTCGTGGGCGGCGGTCCGGAGCGCGTCCGAGCGGCCGTACTCGCCGGGTGCGATGGCGAAGGTCTCGACCCCCCGGCGAGCGGCGGCCTCGACGACGGGCTTGAAATCCGTGTCGCGGGAGGCGATGGCAAGCAGGTCGATGTCGCCCTCGGCGGCCGCGGCGGTCGCATCGACCGCCAGTTTCACGTCCACGTCGCCGCTGGTCGTCGCGACCTCGAAGCCGTTGGCCTCGGCGGCCTGGATCAGGCCCGGCGTCGCGTTCTCGTCGAGGTAGAGTCGCGTGATGGCGAGTCGGCCACGCTCGCCGGCCACGGCGCGGATATCCGCGAGGTCCACGTCGAACTCCGAACGCAGGACGTTCGGGCCGTCGACGAACAGACCCACCCGTACTGGCCCGTTGCCGGCTCCCAGCCGATCCAGCAGTCCCATACTGCCCCGAGAGCGGGCCGGCGGTAAACGGTTTTCGAGACGACCGCGACGGGTCCTGTGATCGTCGCGGGAAAACCGGCTCGCTTCGCCCGGACTCACTCCGCCGCCGGTTCGACGATGACGGAGCCCTCGCTGTCGACCGTCACCGACTGTCCGTCCAGCGTGAACGTCACGGTGACCGTTCCGGACCCCGACGCGAGCACGCGGGCGAGCGCGTCCGGGTCGAGGACGTCGTTGAGCAGTTCGGAGAGTTCCATCCCGTCGACGCCGCGCGCTTCGGCGACCGTGTTGACGATGGTGTCGGTCAGTGAGTCCGGATCGTCCGGATTCCACGTCGCCCGGAACCGGCCCCCCTCCTCGCCGCCGTCGTCGTTCCGATCAGACCCCATACATTCGGCTACAGCGAGTGGGTAATCAAAGGTTGTGCTTGCGAACCGGGACTCGCTCCACAACCGGCCCGTTACAGCGCCAGCGGCGAAGCTCCCGGTCCTGCGACGACCGAAAAGAGTCCATCCACCGACTCAGGTGAGGTCGGGCACCAGCGGCGCGTCCGCCTCCGCCGCCCGAGCGACGCCCCCGTCGGACGCTACGCGTCCCCCACTGTCGGTCCGGTCGGTCGCGGCTGCGAGCTCGGGCACCATCGGGTCGATTTCGTTGGATCGAGGCCGAGTCATAGTAGCTCTGTCGTCTTCGTTTCGCCATGTGACTCCCAGTAGTATAAACCTTCATGATTTATCCTGATACAGCGTTCGGTCACCACCGTCCGGATGTTCGTCGAAGCAGACCGAATACGGTGGCGGACTTTTTTCGAAACAGTCACTGAACAGAATCTGAGGAAACGTTCGTCGAATACTCTCCGACCGTCGGAACCACGTGGTGGGCTCAACTGAGGAACAGTCGGCGCTCGGCGCGCTCGTGTTCCGCCGACAGTACGTCGACCAGCGGTGCAAACGGGCTCAACTCGTCGACGGTCCGGTCCTCGTTCGCCTCCCACGCGGCGACGATGGCGGGGCGGCTCTCGGTGACGATCCGTTGCACGTCGGTGTGCCCGATCCGGAGGACGCGCTGGGCCGCCGCCACGAGGTCCGTGACGAACGAGTACCCCTGGACCATGGCCGCCTCGCGCGCAGTCATCCCGGTGCAGGCGGCGACCGCGCCGAGGACGGCCGCGTAGTTGCCCGGCGCGTCCCCGGCTTCCACGGTCTCGTCGTAGGCCGCCAGGAACGGAGCGTCCTCGGTCTCGGCCACCAGCGAGCACAACTGCCCGCCGGTCCGGGTCGAACTCTCGCGGAACTCCGCGGGCAACTGTGCCGCCGAACACCGCCGGTCGACGCGCCGGAGTTCGTCGTGATCGCCGTCGCTCGCCGCCTCGTGGGCCGCCGCGACGACCACCATGTCACAGGGCCCGATCTGCCGGTCGAGGTAGGTCTCGACCAGCGCCTGCAGGTCGTCGGCGTCCGTAATCTCGTCGGCCGCCACGAACTGCTCGACCCCGTAGGAGGTCGTGAACGACCCCGCCGGGAGCAACGAGTCCGCGAACTGCAGCGCCGCGACCGGCGATTCGTCCACCGGGGACTCGTCGGTCATCCGTCGCCCTCCTCGCCCGCGCTCGGTTCGCCCAGCGTCCGGATGTCCAAGCCGGGTGCGTGATCGTGGGTCCCCGGCCCGTGGGTGTGGCCGTCGCTCCCGTGGTCGTGCGTGTGTCCGTCACCGTCGTCGCTATCGTGGCCGTGATCGTGGTCGGCGGAACCCGCGCCGTCGAACAGCGTGGGGTCGACCCGTTCGCGCCGGGTTTCGGTCCCCTGGGGCACCATCGCCGTGACCGTCTCGACGGTCCGGTCGCCGTCCGCGTCGAGCGCGATCAGCACCTCGCCGTCTCTGACAGCCAGATCGCGGTGGCGGTTGCCGATGGCGTGGCCCAGCTCCGCCGCCCGGGCCATCGCCGCGGCGTCGCCACCCTCGAAGGCGACGACCAGCGCCTCGCGGTCGGCGAACTCCACGAGGACGACCCGCTCGTCGTCGTTCACCAGCACGTCCCCCGGTTCGAGGCCGCGCTCGTCCTCGACCACGACGCCGACCTCGGTGCCCGCGTCCGTGGTCGTCCGGATCCGCGAGCGCCGGCGCTCGCGCTCGTCCAGCACGACCCGTTCGACCTCGTCGGCCGGACGCGCCTCGACCGCCGCCCGCAGCTCGGCGTCGTCCGCGACGTTCCCGAGGACCGACTCGCTGATCAGCATCAGTCCTTCCTCCGTTCCGGTGCCGGGGCACCGACGAGCGTCCGGCGGGCCGCGTCCCACGCGGCGTCCAGCGCGCCCGAGACGGCCCCCCGGTCGCCCAGCGCGCGGACCATCACGCCTGCGTCGTTCGGGAGCGCGGTCGCGCCGGCGCGGGCAGTCGTCGCGTCGGCGACGCGTTCGTGCAGCGGATCGGCCGCGGCGTCGCCGACGACGTACAGCGTCCCCAGCACGTCGTGATCGCCCATGACGCCCGGCCGCCGCGGGTCGCGCTCTGCCGGGTGCAGGTCGGTGGCGTCCTCGAACAGCAACCCGTCGGGGTCGCGTGCCTGCAAGCGTGTGTACGCGCGCTCGAACTCGAAGGCCTCGTCCCGGGCCAGTCGACCCGGCACGACGATCTCGCCCACGATGGCACTCGCACCGTCGGCCACCGAGAGCGTCGTCTCGCCGCGGTAGCGGGCGTCGGCGTGCAGGATCGTCGGCTCCGGGAGGTACTCGAGATAGCCGTCCGCCGCCACCGAGAGGGCCACGTCCACGCGGCCGTAGTTGCGGTCCATGCCGTGGACCTTCGTCGCGTTCCCGGTCGTGACGTGGGCTTTTGCGTTCTCGCCGACCGTCACCGAGAGGTCGTGGCGGTCGCCCTGCGCCACCGCACCGGTCGGCGACTGGAGGTACACCGTCGCCAGGTCGGGCAGGGCCTCGTCGTGGTCCAGCCCGCCGGTCAGGTGGAAGGGGACGGTCGCGTAGTCCTGCACCAGCCGCGTCTCCCCGTCGACGGCGGCGAAGGCCGCGTCCAGCCGACCCTCCTTGCCGACCGCACCGTCGGCCGCCGGGGGGAGCCGCTCGGCCGCGTACGCCTCGAAGGCGTCCTGTGGGCTCGTGGCGGCCATCTCAGGCGAACAACACCTGGCCCTGGATCTCCGCGGCCACCTCGTCGATCCCGTCCTCGGTCTTGCAGTTGGTCGTGACCACGGGTCCGTCCCGGACCTCGTCGGCGTCGTCGAGCATCAGGTCCAGGTCGGCCCCGACGTGGGGTGCCAGGTCGGTCTTGTTGATCACGAGGAGATCGGCCTCGGTGACGCCCGGTCCGCGCTTTCGGGGGATGTCGTCGCCCTCTGCCGTCGAGATGACGTACATGAAGTAGTCGGCCAGTTCCGGGTTGAACGTGGCCGCGAGGTTGTCCCCGCCGCTCTCCAGCAAGACGAGATCGAGGTCGGGCTCGATCTCCAGGAACCGGTCGATCTGCTCCAGGTTCATCGACGGGTCCTCCCGGATGCCGGTGTGGGGGCAGGCTCCCGTCTCGACGCCGGCCACCAGTTCGGGGGGGATCAGGCCCGCGAAGGATTCCCGGAGCACGTCCGCGTCCTCCTGTGTGAGGATGTCGTTGGCGATGACACCGACCTGCAGGCCGTCCTCGCGCAGTCGCGGGACCAGCGCCCGGACCAGCGAGGTCTTCCCGGAGCCGACCGGGCCGCCGATGCCGACGGTGGCAACCTGCCGGCTCATGTTTTCTCCTCCCCGTCGGCGGATTCCTCGCCCGTCGGTCGCCCGCCATCGCTGGCCAGCCCCATCTCGTCGGCCTGCTCGGCCGTCTCGAACCGGATCGGGTCGTGGATGGTCACGAGTTTGGTCCCGTCGGGGAAGGTCGGTTCCACCTGCACCGTGTCGATCATCTCGGGGACGCCGTCCATCACGTCCTCCTCGGTGAGCAGGGCCTGTGCCGCCGAGCGAATCTCGGCGACGCCCATCCCCTCGCGGGCGCGTTCGCAGGCCCAGTCCGAGATGAGCGCGACGGACTCGGGGTGGTTCAGCTTCACGCCGCGTTCCCGGCGGCGTCGTGCGAGCTCTGCGGCCATGAAGATCGTCAATCGTTCGCGTTCTTTGGGTGTGAGTTTCATGTTTAGAGCATGTACCGCTGAGCCAGCGGAATTTCCTCGGCGGGTTCACAGCTGATCACGTCGTCGTCGACGGTCACCTCGAACGTCTCGGGGTCCACGTCGATGTCGTCGGGACAGTAGTCGTTGCGCACCATGTCGGACTTGGCGACCGTCCGGGTGCCCGAGATCGGGACGACCCGGCTGTCGAGGCCGTACGCCTCGCCGACGCCGCGCTCGGCGGCGGCCTCGCTGACGAAGGATAGCGAGAGTTCGTGTTTGGCCTTTCCGACGGCCCCCGCCCGCTCGCGCTGGACGATGGGCTCGCAGGTCATCAGCGACCCGTTGGCCTCGCCCATGCTCGACATGACCGGGAAGCCGCTCTTGAACACCATCGAGGGCTTGATCCCGAAGAACGCGGGGTCCCACAGCGCCACGTCGGCGACTTTGCCGGGTTCCAGCGAGCCGACGTACTGGTCGATACCCGCCGTGATGGCCGGGTTGATCGTGTACTTGGCGACGTACCGGAGGATGCGTTCGTTGTCGTTGTCGGTCCCCTCGTCGCCGGGCAGGGGACCGCGCTGGCGCTTCATCTTGTCCGCGGTCTGCCAGGTGCGGGCGATGACTTCGGCCATCCGGCCCATCGCCATCGAGTCGGAGGTCATGATCGAAACAGCACCGAGGTCGTGGAGCACGTCCTCGGCGGCCAGCGTCTCCGGGCGGATGCGCGACTCCGCGAAGGCCACGTCCTCGGGCACATCGTCGTCGAGGTGGTGACAGACCATCACCATGTCCAGGTGCTCGTCGACGGTGTTCTCCGTGAACGGCATCGAGGGGTTCGTCGAGGACGGCAGGGCGTTGGGTTCCCCGACGAGTTCGATGATGTCCGGGGCGTGGCCGCCGCCGGCCCCCTCGATGTGGAACATGTGCATCGTCCGGCCGTCGATGGCGTCGAAGGTGTCCTCGACGAAGCCCGACTCGTTGAGCGTGTCCGTGTGGATCGCGGTCTGTACGTCCATCTCCTCGGCGACGCTCAGGCAGGTGTCGATCACTTCGGGTGTCGACCCCCAGTCCTCGTGCATCTTCAGCCCACAGGCACCGGCTTCGATCTGCTCGCGGAGCGGTTCGGGATCGCTGTTGTTGCCTTTCCCGTAGAAGCCGACGTTGACGGGCCAGTCGTCCGCGGCCTGCAGGAACCGCTCGATGTTCGTCGGCCCGGTCGTGCAGGTGGTCGCGCCGCCGCCGTACCCACCGCCGATCATCGTCGTGATGCCCGACGTGATGGCGTGTTCGTACAGGTTCTCGCTGTTGAAGTGGATGTGAATGTCGAGGCCGCCGGGGGTGGCGATCATCCCCTCGGCGTCGTACACGTCCGTCGACGCGCCGACCACCATGTCCACGCCGTCCATCGTGTCCGGGTTGCCCGCCTTCCCGACGCCGGCGATCTCGCCGTCTTTGATCCCCACGTCGGCCGAGACGACCCCCAGCACCGGGTCGATCACGACCGCGTTCGTCAGCACCCAGTCCAGCGCACCCTCTGCCGCCGTGACGCCGCTGGCCATCCCCATGCCGTCGCGGAGCGTCTTCCCGCCGCCGAAGACCGCCTCGTCGCCGGGCGTCCCGAGGTCCTCGGTGACCTCGGCGAACAACTCCGTGTCGCCCAGTCGAACCCGGGAGCCCTCCGTCGGGCCGTACAGGTCCGTGTACTGGCGTCTGGATACGTCCCTCATTCCGTCGCCTCCGTGTCGGCGTCGTCCGCCGCCTCGCTCTCCGCGCCGACGCTGCTCGCGGTTCCACCGCTCGCATGTTCCGAGGACTCCCGCCGGTCGTCCTCGCTGTCGCCGAACCCGCGCTCCCGTGCCCGGGTCAGCGCGTCGCCGGCCTCGCCGTCGCTGGTCGCGCCGTCGGTCAGTCCGTTGTGGCCGGTGACGCGCTGTTTCCCGCCGTAGGCCACGAGATCGACCTCGCGCTCGTCGCCGGGTTCGAACCTGACCGCGGTCCCCGCCGGCACGTCCAGACGCATCCCGAACGCCGTCTCGCGGTCGAAGGCGAGCGCCCGATTGACCTCGAAGAAGTGGAAGTGCGAGCCGACCTGTACGGGCCGGTCGCCTGTGTTCGCGACCGACACCGTGGCCGTCTCGCGACCCTCGTTGATTCGGACTGTGCCTTCGCCCGGCTCGACCTCGCCGGGAATCAGGTCACTCCCCATCGCGTCCACCTCTCGCGACTACTACTGTCGGATTGTCCATGTTCACTGGTGAATATTTAGAGCAACCACTAATCTGTGCCGGTTACGGCGAACGAAACAACTGAATATGTCGTCAATTAGTGGACGAACGGAAGACAATTTCTGAACGCCCGTCGAAATCCGGGGTCTGGCTGGTCCGACAGGAGTTCCATCATGCGCGGAACTGGCTCGGTTCCATGTGCGTTTGTGTTTTTTCGACTGGAAGTACGACGAACTCGTTCGGTTTTCGGCCGGAAATGCGACGAAGATGTTGATCGGATCGGTGGATTAATAACGCCGCTGCGCCGTGTCCGAACACATGGCAATCACTGCTGCGGCGATCACCGGCGCGGTGGTGGGACTCCGGCACTCGCTGGAGGCGGACCACCTCGCCGCGATCTCGACGCTCGTCGACGACCGAAAGACGGATCGCCCCGGCGTGGTCGGCGCGTCGTGGGGTGTCGGCCACTCACTCCCGATCATCGCCGTCGGACTCCTCTTCGTCTTCCTCAGTGCGTCGCTTCCCGACTCCGTCACGCTGGCCTTCGAGGTGCTGGCCGGTCTGATCCTCGTGTATCTCGGCCTCCGGATGTTGCTGGAGGTCACGGGATTGCTGACCGTCGAACGCCACGAGCACGACGGCCACGAACACACGCACGTCTCGCTCGGGAGCGTCTCCGTCGGCTCGTTCCACACGCACGTCGACGGCGAATCGTTCCTCGTCGGCATCGTCCACGGCCTGGCCGGGAGCGGGGCCATCGTCGTCGCACTCGCTGCGAGTGCCTCGACGGTCCCCTCCTCGTTCTCGCTCCTCCTGTCGTTCTCGATCATCACCGTGGCGACGATGAGCGTCCTGTCGTACCTGTGGGGCTCGGTGCTCACCACCCGCCTCCAGTCGGCGCTGAAAGTCGTCGCCGGGAGCGCGAGTTTCGTCATCGGCGGCCTCCTCGTCACGAACGAACTGCTCGGTGTCGGTCCAGTCCTGTTCTAACCCGCCAGCCGCTGGCGGCTTCCAGCCCTCGAACACCCTCCCGACTCGTCCTCTCAGTTCCCCAACCAGTGTTATCTAATCATTCCCGATTTGCGAATCCATTTTTGACCGAACGTTGCGGTAATTCCGGTAACCCGGAGTATATTGCGAGCGTATTGGGCTGGTCCTTATACAATGTTGTAGAATCTGGAGAGAATTAATACCCGTTTGGAAACTGTTATAAGCAAGTGTCAATCACAGTCTCACGTCGAACGATGGTGGACATATATTCGGAAAACTGCGGAAGTATTGGTTACAACACGAACCTATTCGCGACCGATGTGGACGCTCGTCTGTACGGAGGTGTGCTGGCGTGACGAAACGCGTCGACCGCCGGAAGTTCCTCGCCGGTGGTGCCAGTATCGCGACGGCGGGGTTGGCCGGCTGTGCCCTGATGGGGGGCGGTAGCAGCGACACGATCAAACTCGGTATCCTCGAAGACCAGTCGGGGAACTTCGCACTGGTGGGGTCGCCCAAGCACAAGGCGAGTCTGCTCGCCATCGAGGAGATCAACAACGACGGCGGGATCAACGGGCAACAGATCGAGTACTACGACCCCGACCCGCAGTCGAGCAACGACCGCTACCTCGAGTTGACTCGGCGGATGGTCCAGCAACGGGACGTCGACGCCCTCTGGGCGGGCTACTCCAGTGCCACCCGGGAGACGATCCGGCCGTACATCGACCAGCAGGACCAGCTGTACTTCTACACGACCCAGTACGAGGGCGGGGTCTGTGACAAGAACGTCTTCGCGGTCGGCCCGACGGCTCGGCAGCAACTCGGCAGCGTCCTGCCGTATCTCGTCGAGGAGTACGGCCCACGGATCTACACCATCGCGGCCGACTACAACTTCGGCCAGCTGTCGGCCGACTGGGTGAAGGTCCTGGCCGACGAGAACGACGCCGAAGTGATCGGCGAGGAGTTCATCCCGCTCAGCAACTCGCAGTTCTCCTCGACGATCAACCGCATCCAGGACGCCGACCCCGACTTCGTGATGTCGATGCTGGTCGGGCAGAACCACACGTCCTTCTACGAACAGAAGGCCTCGGCCGGACTGGACATCCCCATCGGCACCTCGACCGCGATGGCCCAGGGGTACGAACACCTGCGGCTGGACCCGCCGGCGATGGCGAACATCTACGCCGGCGTCAACTACATGCAGGAGATTCCGACCAACCGCAACACGAGAGACGGCGGGTTCGTCGACCGCTACTACGACATGTGGCCCGACGCGCCCTACCTCAACGAGGAAGCCGAGAACAACTACTTCTCGATCTACATGTACAAGCGGGCGGTCGAACAGGCCGGGACGACCGATCAGGAAGAGGTCAAGGCCGCTCTGGAGTCGGGGATCACCTACCCCGCTCCCGAAGCGCCCGACGGCGAGGAGATCAAACTGGTTCCCGAGACCCACCACGTGAACCACCACATGTGGGTGATGCGGGCCGACGAGAACCACAACGTCGAGGCCGTCGACGACCGGGTCATCGACGAGACCTTCCTCAAGGACACGGTGGGCTGTGACCTCACGTCCAAAGACGAGGAGAAACAGTACACCCCACAGGACTACTACGAGGAGGCAGGGTAGGATGGCTCCCGGCGTCGACCTACTCGTGCAGTTCTTCCCGAGTTTCGCGAAGATCGTCCTGGCCGCGACCGGCCTGGCCATCATCTTCGGGATCATGGGCGTGATCAACCTCGCCCACGGGGAGTTCATCATGGTCGGGGCGTACGCGACGACGCTCGCGTACAACGGGGCGCTCGGTGCGCTCCCGCTGGTCCCGGTCGATCCCATCGGCGTCCTCCCGGGCGCGGTACAGCTCCCGGCGGCGATGCTGACGGGCGTCCTCGTGACGGCGCTGTTCGGACTCGTCGTCGAGCGGACGGTCATCTCGGGGGCGGTCCCGAACTGGATCGCCGAACGGACCATCGGCCGCCCGGTCGTCAAACCGATGTACGACCGCCTGCTCGACTCCATGGTCGCCACGTGGGGCATCAGCCTCATCATGGTCCAGCTGGTCCGGAACCTCTACGGCAACTCACTGAACGGGATCGGCATCCCGTTCGGCCAGTTCAGTTACGGGAACGGGCTGTCGATCTCGACCTACAAGCTCGTGCTCGCGGGCGTCGCGGCGCTCGTGCTGCTCCTGCTCTACGTCGTCTTCGTCCGGACCGACTACGGGATGCGCGCCCGGGCGACGATCCAGAACGAGGGGATGGCCAAGTCCCTCGGTGTCGACACCGAGCGGACCTACATGGCGACGTTCGCGCTGGGCTCCGGACTGGCCGGGCTGACGGGCGCGCTGTACGCGCCGCTCCAGACCATCGTTCCCGGCATGGGCGGTGGCTTCCTGGTCGAGGCCTTCGTCGCCGTCGTCGTCGGCGGCGCGTCGGTCGTCGTCGGCACGCTGTTGGCCGGCGGCCTGCTCGGGTTCGTCTACGCCCTGTTCGCCAACGTCTGGGGGACCTTCGCCGGACGGATCATGCTGCTGGTCGTCGCCATCCTCGTGATCCGGTTCGTGCCCCAGGGCCTGAGCAGTCTGGTCGAACGGATCCGCGACCGCTGGGCGGAGGTGAGCTAGATGGCGACCGATGCCGACAGCGCCGGCGTCCTGGGACGGTTCGTCGACGCGATCCACGGCCCCAACACGATGGGCGAGTCCCGACGGTTCTGGGCCGCCTTCGGCGTCGTCGCGCTGCTCATGGTGACGTTCCCCCTGTACATGCTCGAATCGGCCGTCACGAACATGTCCCAGTACCTCGCGCTGACGCTGCTGGCGTTGAGCCTCGCGGTCGTCTGGGGCTTTACCGGCGTGTTGAGCTTCGGACAGGTGGCCTTCTTCGCCGTCGCCGGCTACACCTACGGGATCGTCGGGATCAACGTCGCCGGCCCCCTCGGCACGATGGCGGGCCTGTTCGTGGCCGTCGGCGTCGCGGCCCTGTTCGCGGCCGTACTCGGCTACTTCATGTTCTACGGCGGTGTCAGTGACGTGTACGTGACGATCATGACGCTCGTGGTCGTCCTCGTCCTCAAGACCTTCCTCGACCAGACCGCTGGTGACAAGTGGACCATCGGCGAGGCCGCGCTCGGCGGCTTCAACGGGATGCCGGGCATCCCCGACCTGGCGCTGGGCATCGGGGAGCCGTTCCTCGTCTTCGACGACTTCACGCTGTTCTACGCGGCCCTGCTCGCGCTGCTGGTGACGTACCTCGGGCTCCGGGCGCTGCTCAACAGCGACTACGGCCGCGTGATGGTCGCGATCCGCGAAGACGAGGATCGGACCGAGATGCTCGGCTACGACGTGAAACGCGTCAAGCTCACCGTCTTCACCTTCGGCGGTGCGCTCGCCGGGCTGAGCGGTGTCCTCTACGTGACGTATTTCAACTACATCAGCCCCTCCGAGCTGAGTCTGACCGCGGCGTCCCTGCCGGTGATCTGGGTGGCCGTCGGCGGCCGGAAGACCCTGCTCGGCCCCATCGTGGCGACGGTCGCCATCGAGCGGCTCGGCCTGTTCCTCTCGGTCAACGTCGGCGACTGGGCGTTCGTCATCAACGGGCTGCTGTTGCTAGTAATCGTCCTCCTGTTGCCCGAAGGACTCGTTCCGGGCCTCCGGGACCTCGTGTCCTGGATCGGTGACCGCCGCGACGAGGGCGGGACCGACGACACGACCGAACCGAGCGGGGAGGTGATCGAATGAGCGACACCGCCGACGGGATGGATCCCGCGGTCAAACAGACCAGCGCGGAACTGGCGACGGGTGTCGACACCGACACCATCCTCAAGACCGAGGGTATCACGAAGCGCTTCGGTGGCCTGACGGCCATCGACGACGTGGACTTCGACGTCGAGGCCGGCGAGTTGCGCTGTCTCATCGGGCCCAACGGCGCGGGCAAGTCCACCCTGTTGAACCTCATCACGGGTGCGCTGTCTCCATCCGAAGGCGAGGTCTACTTCCGGGGCCACGACATCACGGAGATGGACCCCCACGAGCGCATCCGGCGCGGTCTGAGCATCAAGTTCCAGGTGCCCAGCGTCTACGAGGACCTCACGGTCCGCGAGAACGTTCGCCTGCCGATCCAGCGGCTGGCCTCCGGTGCAGAGCGCGACGAGCGGATGGCCGACGCACTGGCGGCCGCCGGGCTCTCGGCCAAGGCCGACGTGGCGGCGTCGGCGCTGTCCCACGGCGAACAACAGCAACTGGAGATCGGCATGGCGGCTTCGCTGGATCCCGATCTCCTCTTGCTCGACGAACCTGTCGCGGGGCTCTCGGTCGACGAGCGCGCCGAGATCGCCGAGCGGATCACCCAGCTCAACGAGGAGCGATCGATTGCGTTCGTCGTGATCGAACACGACACGGACTTCGTGGCCGAGATCGCCGATCACGTCACCGTCCTCCACCAGGGCGAGACCTTCCGGGAGGGTTCCATCGAAGAGATCGAGACCGATCCCGAGGTCCAGCGGATCTACCTCGGAGGTGAGACCGATGCTTGAAGTCGACGGGGTCCGGGCGGGCTACGACTCGACCCCGATCCTCCGGAACGTCGACCTCTCCGTCGAGGAGGGCGAGATCGTCGGCGTGATGGGGAAAAACGGCGTCGGAAAATCGACGCTGGTCAAGACCATCGTCGGCCTGGTCGAACCCGACGAGGGAACCGTCCGGTTCGACGGCCGTGATGTGACCGACACCCCGCCGCACGAGCGGGCCCGGTCGGGGATGGGCTACATCCCGCAGGGTCGGGAGATCTTCCCGGACCTCACCGTCGAGCAGAACCTCAGGATGGGCGAGTCCATCAACGACGGCTCGTCGGCCCTGCTGTACGAGGACGTGTTCGACTACTTCCCGATCCTCGACGAGCGCCGCGGCCAGAAGGGCGGAACCATGAGTGGCGGCCAACAGCAGATGCTCGCCATCGCGCGGGCGCTGGTCGCCAACCCTGACCTCCTCCTGCTGGACGAACCCAGCGAGGGCATCCAGCCCTCTATCGTCCAGCAGATCAGCGAGGACATGCGCGCGATCAACGAGGACCTCGGCACGACCATCCTCTTCGTCGAACAGAACCTCTCTGTGATTCGCGACATGGCCGACCGCTGTTACGCCATGGAACGGGGCACCATCGTCGACGAACTCGGCGCGACCGACCTCGAAGACGAGGAGACCATCGCCTCGTACCTCGCGGTCTGAGCCGACCGCCCGTCTCACCGCCGCTCGACCGACTCCAGCGGCGCAGTTCCACGGCCGAAGCAAGGCTTATTACCTAGTGGTATCATCTAGTGGTCGATGCCAGGGACGCAGTTGGCCCGCGCTCGCGCCGGCGAGGTGACGCCGGCGATGAAGCGGGTCGCCGACCGGGAGAATCGCGAACCTGAGTTCGTCCGCGAGCAGGTCGCCGAGGGCCAGGCGGTGATCCCCGCCAACCACGGTCACGACGCGCTCGATCCGATGATCATCGGTCGCGAGTTCGCGACGAAGGTCAACGCCAACATCGGCAACAGCGAGACCACGAGCGACCTTGCGGGTGAACTCGAAAAACTCCACGCCGCCGTCCACTACGGCGCGGACACGGTGATGGACCTCTCGACCGGCTCGAATCTGGACGAGATCCGCGAGGCCAACGTCGCTCACTCACCCGTGCCCGTCGGGACGGTGCCGATCTACGAGGCCGTCACACAGGTCGACGACGTGGCCGACCTCACGCCCGAGCTGTTGCTCGACGTGATCGAGAAACAGGCCGAGCAGGGCGTCGATTACCAGACGATCCACGCCGGGGTGCTGGCCGAACACCTCCCGCTGACCGACGGCCGCAAGACCGGTATCGTCTCGCGGGGCGGCTCCATCCTCGCGCAGTGGATGGAAGAGAACGGCGAACAGAACCCGCTCTACACCCACTTCGAGGACATCTGTGAAATCTTCGCCGAGCACGACGTGACCTTCTCGCTGGGGGACGGGCTCCGTCCGGGCTCGCTGGCCGACGCCAGCGACGACGCCCAGTTCGCGGAACTGGACACCCTCGGAGAACTCACGCGGGTCGCGTGGGACCACGACGTGCAGGTGATGGTCGAGGGGCCGGGCCACGTCCCCATGGACGAGGTAGCCGACAACGTCGAGCGCCAGCAGGAGGTCTGTGACGGCGCGCCGTTCTACCTGCTCGGACCGCTCGTGACCGACGTGGCACCGGGATACGATCACATCACGAGCGCCATCGGGGCGACCGAGGCTGCCCGCGCCGGCGCGGCGATGCTGTGTTACGTCACGCCGAAGGAACACCTCGGTCTGCCCGAGGCCGAGGACGTGCGCGACGGGCTGGCGGCCTACCGGATCGCCGCCCACGCCGGCGACGTGGCCGCGGGCAAGCCGGGCGCACGCGACTGGGACGACGCCCTCTCGGAGGCCAGGTACCAGTTCGACTGGCGGCGGCAGTTCGACCTGGCGCTGGACCCCGAACGCGCCCGTGATTTCCACGACCAGACCCTCCCCGGCGACAACTACAAGGAGGCGCGCTTCTGCTCGATGTGTGGCGTCGAGTTCTGCTCGATGCGGATCGACCAGGACGCCCGCGACGCGGACGGCGAGATGGAGGCCATCGACGACGAGACGGACCTGAGCGAGTCCGCGGCGGCAGAGGTCAACCTGCCCCCGACGGGAAGTCACGACACCAGCGACGTGCCGGACCTGCCCGAGGGCGTGGAACCGGTCCACGGTGACGAGGCGGACGGCGAGAGTGCGACGGGCGACGACTAGCTGGGCCGGGCGGCGTCCGACTTCACCGTCGTCGCAGGGGGAAGAGTTAGGTCGCTGGCCGGGACCGATACTGGTATGACCGAACGGACGCCGCCCCTGCACGCTGTCCACGAGGACGCGGGGGCGTCATTCACGGACTTCGGCGGGTGGGAGATGCCGGTCGAATTCGAATCGATCCGCACCGAACACCGGGCAGTCCGCGACTCGGCCGGGATCTTCGACGTGTCGCACATGGGTGAGATCGCGGTCTCCGGCCCGGACGCCGAGCGCCTCCTCCAGCGGCTCACGACCAACGACGTGACCGCGCTGGACCCCGGCCAGGCACAGTACGCGATGATCACCGACGAGGACGGGACGATCCTCGACGACACGGTGGTCTACGACCTCCCCGCGGATCGGGACGCGGACTACCTGTTCATCCCCAACGCCGGCCACGACGAACAGCTGTCCGACCGCTGGGTCGACCACCGCGACGAGTGGGGGCTGGACGCCACCGTCGAGAACCGCACCGACGACTACGCCATGCTCGCGCTCCAGGGACCCGAGGCCGAGGAGCGCCTGCTCGATCCAGTCGCGGAGAGCCAGCGGACGGCGATCTGTGACCTCTCGCGGTTTTCGGCGATCACCGCGACCGTCGGCGGGGTCGACTGCCTGATCGCCCGGACCGGCTACACCGGCGAGGACGGGTTCGAGTTGATCGTCCCCACCGAGTCGGTCGAGACCGTCTGGCGTGAGTTCGACTGCCAGCCCTGTGGCCTCGGCGCCCGCGACACCCTGCGGATCGAGATGGGGTTTCTCCTCTCCGGGCAGGACTTCGACCCCGAGGACAACTCCCGCAACCCCTACGAGGCCGGTGTCGGGTTCACGGTCAAACTCGATACGGAGTTCGTCGGCCGGGACGCGCTGGAACGGGTCGACGCCGAGGGCGTCGCGGAGAAGTTGACGGGCTTCCGACTGGTCGACCGGGGCGTCCCCCGGCAGGGCTACACCGTCCAGGATCTCGACGGCGAGGCCATCGGCACCGTCACGAGCGGGACGATGAGTCCGACGCTCGACCAGCCCATCGGGCTGGCCTATCTCCCGGTGGAGTACCGCAGTCCGGGCGTCAACGTGCAGGTGGTCGTCCGCGGCGAGCCGAAAAAGGCACAAACACAGGCGTTGCCATTTCTGGATAGATGAGCTTCGAGATTCCCGACGACTGCCGGTTTCTGAACTCCCACGAGTGGGCGCGCCGCGAGGATGGTACTGCGCGGATCGGCATCTCCGACTTCGCACAGGACGAACTCGGCGACGTGGTGTTCGTCGAACTCCCCGCCGAGGGCGACGCGGTGACCAAGGGCGAGGACTTCGGCGTCATCGAGAGCATCAAAGCCGTGTCGGACCTCTATGCCCCCGTCTCGGGCACCGTCGTCGCCGTCAACGACGACCTCGTGGACGCGCCGGAACTGGTCAACGAGGACCCCTACGGCGACGGCTGGATGCTCGACGTGGAGGTAGACGACGAGAGCGAACTGGACGACCTGCTCTCGCCCGAGGCGTACGACGACCAGATCGCCTGACGCTTCTCTCCTCTCGCCGCCTTCCGAGTCGGCTGCACAGCGACGCGGCGCAGCCTCGCTATCCACCGCTACCGACAGGTCGATCCCCGGCCGAAGCCGCGTGGATTAGACTTGTCTAACAATCAGTTTGGAGCAGAACTATTATTTACTTCGATGAACCCGCTAGTACTGACATGGACAAATCGAATCACGGTGTTTCGTCTCGGCTCTCGCGGCGGCAGGCGCTGGTCGCGGGGTCGGGGGTGCTGACGGCCGGAGTGGCGGGCTGTCTCGGGGGCGGGCGTGGCTCGGGCGGCACGACCGCGGTCGCGTCGTTTTTCAGTTTCTACGATTTCGGTCGGCAGATCGCCGCGGACACGCCGGTCGCGGTCGAGAACCTCGTTCCGACCGGGCTCCACGGCCACGGGTGGCAACCGAACTTCGACGTGACTCGACGGATCATCGAGGCGGACGCGTTCATCCACGTCGGCCCCGGCTTCCAGCCGTGGGCCGACCGGGCCATCGAGACTATCGAGGGCGACGGCATCGACACGGACCTGATCAACGTCCGCGAGGGCGTCGAACTCGTCGACCTGGCCGCCAGCCTCGACCGCGAGGCGGAGGGCGTCGGAGCCACTCGGGGCAAGGACCCACACTTCTGGCTCGACCCCCAGCGAGCCAGACAGTCGGTCGACAATATCACCGAGGGGCTGGTCGCGGTCGCGCCCGACCACGAGGACACCTTCCGGGAGAACGCGCAGACGTACAAGACCGACGTACTCGACCGGATCGACAGCGACTACCAGGCGATCTTCGACGCGGCCGACCGGAAGGTGGTGCAACTCGCCGCACACAACGCCTTCCAGTACATCGGCGTCCGGTACGGCGTCGAGATGCGGCCGCTGGTCACGAACCTCGCGGCCAGTGGCGACGTGAAGCCACAGGACATCACCCGCGCCAAGGAGGTCATTCGGGAGAACGACATCCGCTACATCGGTAACGGCGTCTTCGAATCGCGCCGCCCCGCCAGGCAGTTGCTCGAAGAGACGCAGGTCGAGGCGTACTTCCCGGTGACGCCCTACGCGGGCGTCCGGAAGGAGTGGGTCGAGAACGACTGGGGCTACGAGGAGATCGCGGACAACATCAACATGCCCACCTTCGAGGTCGTCCTCGGCAACGAAGCGCCCGAAAACGTCGGCCCCGACGGCTGGGCCGAGGAGTGGAGGAACTTCGAATGACCGGGCCCCAATCCAGCGCCGCGAGCGACGCTGCGGCGAGAAACGGCGAGTCGCCCGCCGAAGCGGTGATCGACGTGTCCGGCGTCGACTTCGGCTACACCGCGACGCCGGTCGTCGAGAACGTCTCCCTGACGGTCGCGCCGGGCGAGTACGTGGCCGTGGTCGGCCCGAACGGTTCGGGGAAGTCGACGCTGCTGAAACTGATGCTCGGACTTCTCCGGCCCGACGAGGGGGCGGTTCGGCTGTTCGACGAACCGGCTCACGCGTTCGACGACGGCGACCGGATCGGCTACGTCGCCCAGCAGGCCAGCGCCTCGACGGAGATGCCCATCACCGTCCGAGAGGTGGTGAAGATGGGCCGGTTCCCACACGTCGGGTTCGGTCGGCTCTCGACCGACGACTGGGAGATCGTCGACGACGCGCTGGCGACGGTCGGGATGGGCGACTTCGCCGACCGGCGGATCACGAACCTCTCGGGCGGGCAA
Source organism: Halorientalis regularis (assembly GCF_023698535.1). Classification (GTDB taxonomy): domain Archaea; phylum Halobacteriota; class Halobacteria; order Halobacteriales; family Haloarculaceae; genus Halorientalis; species Halorientalis regularis. The sequence goes on along the minus strand of NZ_JALJCL010000006.1, from coordinate 88,013 downwards.
CGCCAGCGGGCGTTCATCGCGCGAGCGCTGGCGAGCGAGGCGGATCTGCTCGTCCTCGACGAGCCGACCGTCGGCGTCGACGCCGAGTCCGTCGAGGCGTTCTACGACCTGCTGGACGCGCTCAACGAGCGCGGCATCACGATCCTGCTCATCGAACACGACCTGCGCGCCGTGACCGACCACGCAGACCGGGTGGTCTGTCTCAACCGCGAGGTGTACTTCGACGGCCCGACCACCGAGTTCGTCGAGAGCGACGCGCTCGCCCGCGCGTTCGGCACCACCGCGAGCATCGTGGGTGATGCCGGATGAATCCCGTTCTGCAGGCCAGCCCGCTCGATCCCCTGCTCGCACCGCTGTACGTCCTGCTCGATCTGTGGTCGGCGTTCATGTTCCTGCTGTGGGACCTGACGGGACTGGCCCTGCTCCAGTACCAGTTCCTCCACCGGGCGATCCTGGTCGGTCTCTGCATCGGCGTGATGGCACCCCTGATCGGTACCTTCCTCGTGCATCGCCAGCTCGCGCTGATCGGGGACGCGCTCGCTCACACTGCCTTCGCTGGCGTCGCCGTTGGCCTGTTCCTGAACGCGGTGATCGACCTGGGCGTCTCACCGTACCTGACGGCGGTCGTCGTGGCGATGCTCGCCGCGCTGTTGATCGAGGTAATCTCCGAGACGACCGACGCGTACAACGACGTGTCGATGGCCATCGTCCTCTCGACCGGGTTCGCGCTGGGGACGACGCTCATCAGCATCAACGCCGGTGGGCTGGCCGTCGGGATCAATCAGTACCTGTTCGGGAACCTCTCGACGGTCTCGCCCGAGAACGCCGCCATCCTGCTCGTGCTGTTCGCCGTCATCGTCGCGACGGTCGCGCTCACGCGCAACCAGTTGCTCTACGTCACCTTCGACGAGACGGCCGCCGAGGTGTCCGGGATTCCCGTCACCTGGTACAACCGCGTGATGGTGATGCTGACCGCGCTCGTCGTCGTCGGTGCCATGCAGATCATGGGCGTCATCCTCGTGGCGGCGATGCTCGTGGTCCCCGTCGCCGGCGCGGCACAGATCTCGGGGAGCTTCAATGGCTCACTCCTCGTTTCGATCGTCCTCGCGGAACTGGCCGTCCTGCTCGGGATCGGCGTCGCCTACTACGCCGGGGCGACCGCCGGCGGCGTCATCGTGCTGGTCGCCGTCGCGATCTACGTCCTCGCCGTCGTCGCCGGCAAGGTCCGGACGGCGCTCGGCGACGACGAGGCCCCGACACTCGGTGCGATCGACGCCGGCGACGAACCGACCTCGGACTGATCGAGTCGGGAGAACAGTTTTGCGCCCCTCGCTCGAAGCGCATCTGTGTTACCGTCAGACGACCGTTTCGTCCGGCACCCGATCACGACGGCCACGGCGTTCGGTCTCGGGAGTGCGCTCCTGGCGACCGCCGCGTTTTCGTTCCCGCCCGGCGGCCCGCCGCTCCGGGCCATCGCGGCGTTCGCGGTCGCGCTCGGCCTCGCCGTCGGCATCGTCACGTACGTGGGCGTGTCGGCACTCTCGTGATCGGGGCGGGGAGCCGGTCGTGTTCGCCACAAACTGATTGGGCGTGGGTCGAGAACGCTTGCGCATGGACTCCGTCAGTGTCTCCCGGACGGTCGACGCGTCGCCGGAACGCATCCGCGAGGCGATGGCCGACGTACAGCGGTTCATGGCCGCGGCCGGCTTCGACGCGGTGACCGTCGACGGCGACGACATGACCATCGTCAACGGGTTCGGTCTCGCCGCCATCGAGCTGGACCTCACCCTGGTCGACCGCCCGGACGCCGAGCTGGCCTACGAACAGGACGACGGCATCTTCGAGGCAATGTGGACGACCTATGAGATCACCGACGCGGACGACGGAACGCGGGTGACGGCGACGACCGAGTTCGCGCTGGACGTGGCCGTCGTGGGTGCCGTCCTCGACGCGACGGTGATCAAGCGCCAGCGCCGAAAAGAGTTGACCGCACAGTTCGACTGGCTGGAATCGGTCACGGATGGATGAGACGCGACGGGTCGTGACCGGCAAAAAATGTGACGAGAGGGTGGCGTGTGGATAGGGCAGGGTGGGATCGAGTGCTATTCGTCGTCGGTGCGACCGGGCCGTTTCCGGACACGCTGTGTCCGAATCCGGTCCGCGATATCGCGGTCGTCTGTCTCGTGGCTCATGGGGGACCAGCCGGCAGCGGGCCGTCGGTCGGCACGGAGCGTGTATCGGCACGGCCACGTTCACTCCCGGCACTCGGTTTGAGGCCCCGGATGATAAAAAGAGCCGAACCAGTGTTTCAGAGCTCGAAACAGTGCTCGGTCGGCCACGACCACCGACTACGACAGCACCGCCTGCCAATTTGCTATAGCGATTACGAGTTTATGATTCGTAGTTAGACACGAAACCAACCGGAGACCCACCGAGCGGAACACTTTCGACGTTGGCGTGTCGGGAATCGAACGACTACGCCGGTGTCCGCTTCGACAGAACTCATCGCGCTCGTCGTCACCGTCGTCGGTGTCGGCGTGGCTGCACAGGTGTTCTCGGACTGGCTGAGCGTGCCGAGCGTCCTGTTCTGGCTGGCGGCCGGCGTCGCCGTCGGGCCCGAGGGACTGGGACTGATCACGCCGAGTGCCATCGACGGCGGGTCGCTGTCGGCCATCGTCGGGCTCTCGGTCGCGATCATCGTCTTCGAGGGCGCGTTCGCGCTCAAGATCGACCGGTTGCGGGAAGCACCACGGGAGACGTTGCGGCTGGTGACGTTCGGCGCGATCGTCTCACACCTCGGGACCGCCGTCGTCGTCCGCTTTGCGCTGGGGACTTCGTGGGAACTGGCGCTGCTGATCGGCTCACTGTTGATCGCGACGGGGCCGACGGTCATCACGCCGATTCTGGAGGTCGTCCCCGTGCGCGAGCGCGTGGCGACGACGCTGGAGACCGAGGGCGTCGTCAACGACGTGACCGCCGCCATCCTGGCCATCGTGATGTTCGAGTACCTCCTGCTGGAGGGCGAGGGCCTGCCGACGCTGATCGGGCAGTTCGCCTACCGGCTCGGGGCGGGCGTCCTCGTGGGCGTGGCCGTGGCCGGCGTCGTCTGGCTGTTGCTGGCGCGCCTGGAACTGCCGACCGAGAACGCGCCCCGCAACGCGCGGCTCGTGGTGCTGGCGGCGGCGCTGGTCGCCTACGGCGTCGCCGAGGCCGGACTGGGCGTCGCCGAGTCGGGCATCGCTGCCGTCGCCAGCGCCGGATTCCTGCTCGGCAACGTCGACCTGCCCTACCGCGAGCAGATCGAGCAGTTCAAAGGTGACGTGACGCTGGTGGTCTTGACCTTCGTGTTCGTCGTGCTGGCCTCGTTGCTCTCGCTGTCGGACCTGCGGTCGCTCGGGATCGGTGGCATCGCCGTCGTCCTCGTGGTCGCGCTGGTGATCCGACCGTTGCTGGTCTTTCTCTCGACGGTCGGCGAGCGGTTCACGTTCCGCGAGCGGCTGTTCGTCAGTGCCATCGGGCCACGGGGGATCATCCCCGCCAGCGTCGTGACGCTGTTCGCCCTCCAGCTCGGCGACAGCCGGCCCGAGGTGGCGACGACGCTGGTCGGTACGGTCTTTCTCGTCATCTTCGCGACCGTCGCGTTTCAAGGGGGACTGGCCCGTCACATCGCGCAGGCACTCGACGTGATTCCGATGCGAACCATCATCGTCGGCGGCGGACGAATCGGGCAGGCGCTGGCGGACCGACTCGAAGACCGCGGCGAGGAGGTCACCATCGTCGAACGCGACGAGGACGTGGTCGAATCACTCCGGGAGGACGGCTACCGCGTCGAACACGGCGACGGGACGGACCGGGAGGTGTTGCGGTCGGCTGGAGCCGAGAACGCGAAGGTGATCGCGGCCGCGACGCCCAGCGACGACGTGAACCTGCTGGTCGGCCAGCTGGCGCGAAACACCTACGACGTGGCGACGGTCGTCGCCCGCGTCAACCAGCCCGACAACGAGGACGCCTTTCAGGACCTCGATATCGAGGCCATCTCGACGGGGATGTCCGTCGCGTGGTCGATGGACAACGTGATCGAGCGGCCGGCCATCGCGCGCTGGATGACCGAACTCGACCGGACCGGCGACGTCCAGGAGATCGAGGTCACGGCCGACGCGGCGGCCGGCCGGACCGTGGCCGACCTCGCAGAGGACCTCCCGGAGGGGTGTTACGTCGGCCTGATCAGCCGGGGCGACGAGAACCGGATCCCCCACGCCGAGGATCGCATCGAACACGGCGATCACGTCACGATCATCGGTCGGAAGGAAGCCGTTCGGGACGCCATCGAGTTCTGTACCGCGTGACCAACCGGGAGACTCTTTTCAGCCCGGCCGTAACAGTCCCCAAGGACACAGGGCGGCGGCGCCGTCCTGCGGCAGCTACCATGACCGACAACGATACACGCGGGAGTCCGTACGCACCCCACACCGAGGCGGAGACGGCGACCATGCTCGACGCCGTCGGCGTCGACAGCGAGGAAGCACTGTTCGACATCCCCGAGGCCGTCCGCTTCACCGACGAACTCGGCATCGAACCCGAAAGCGAGCGCGCGGTTCGGCGCGATATCGAGCGCACGCTGTCGCGCAACGACGACCTCACCGAACTGCTCGGCCGCGGCCACTACGACCACTACGTCCCGTCGCTGGTCGACCACCTGGCCGACCGCTCGGAGTTCCTGACTTCGTACACGCAGTACCAGCCCGAGGTCGCTCAGGGCTTTCTCCAGGCCCTCTTCGAGTACCAGTCCATGCTCGTCGAGTTCACCGGGTTGGACGTGGCCAACTGCTCGATGTACGACGCCGCCACCGCGCTCGGCGAGGCCGCGACGCTCGCCCAGCGCGTCCGGTCGGTCTCGGGCGACCGCGTGCTCGTCCCCGCCCACCTCGCAGCCGGGCGGCGGGCCGTGCTGGAGAACTACGCTGACGGCGCGGGGGTCACCGTCGAGGCCTATCCGATGGACGACGGTGCCGTCGACACCGATGCCCTCGAAGGCAGTATGGGCGAGGACGTGGCGATGGTGTACGCCGAGACGCCCACAGTGCGGGGCGTGATCGAGGAATCGCTGTCGGCCGTCGGCGACCTCGCTGCGGCCCAGGACGCGCTGTTCTGTCTGGGCTCGGATCCAGTGGCGCTCGCGCTCCTGGAAGAGCCAGCCAGCGTCGGCGCGGACGTGGTGATCGGTGACGCCAGCACGCTCGGGCTGGGCCGCAGTTACGGGATGGGGCTGGGGATGTTCGCCACGCACGAGGACTACCTCCGGCAGGTGCCGGGCCGGCTGGTCGGCGCTGGCGAAGACGAGAGCGGGCGGCGAGCCTACACCCTGACCCTCCAGACCCGCGAACAGCACATCCGCAAGGAGCGGGCGACCTCGAACATCTGTACGAACCAGGCGTGGGTGGCGCTGCGAACGGCGATCCACGCGGCCTGGCTCGGCCCGGACGGACTGGTCGAGCTGGCCGAGGACTGCGTGCGCTATCCCCAGGATCTGGCGGCCCGACTCGACGAGATCGAGGGCGTGCAGGCACCCGTCCACGACCGGCACCACTTCCGGGAGTTCCTGGCCCGGACGGACCAGCCCGCCACGGCGGTCGCGGCTGACCTCCGCGATCGGGGCTACGCGGTCCACGACGTGGGTGAACACCTCCTGCAGGTCTGTGTGACCGAACGGACGACGGCGGCCGTGGATGGGCTGGTCGACGCGGTGGCGGAGGTGGCCCCATGAGCGACGACCCGTCCGAGTCCGACCCGGGCGACGACGGATCGGGGACGCTGGGCTACCAGCAGGCCCGCTGGACCGACTCCGACGACCGGTACGAACCGCTCCTCTCGGAGAAAGACACTACCGAGGTCGCGGTCGGCGGCGACGACTCGCCGCTGCCCGACGACCTCACACGGGACTCGCTGGAGCTGCCCGCCCTCTCGGAGCCGGAACTGGCCCGCCACTACACCCGGCTCTCCCAGATGAACTACGGCGTCGAGAGCGGTCCCTTCCCGCTGGGGTCCTGTACGATGAAGTACAACCCCAAGTTCACAGAGGACGTGGCGGCCCTGCCCGACGGCGCGGTCCACCCGGACCGACCCGACGACAGCGTGCAGGGCACCCTGGCCGTGATGGCCGGGCTGCAGGACTATCTGGGTCGGATCGGCGGGATGGACGCGGTGACGCTCCAGCCGCCGGCGGGCGCGGCCGGCGAGTACGCTGGCATCCTGATCGCGAAAGCCTACCACGAAGCAAACGGCGAGGAGCGCACGGAAGTGGTCGTCCCCGACAGCGCGCACGGGACCAACTTCGCGAGCGCGGCGCTGGCGGGCTACGACGTGGTGGAACTGCCCAGCGCCGAGGACGGCCGCGTCGATCTGGACGCGCTGGAGGCGGCGGTCGGCGAGGACACCGCGGCGCTGATGCTCACCAACCCCAACACGCTCGGCCTCTTCGAGCGCGACATCGAGGAGATCGCCGAGGTCGTCCACGACGCTGGCGGCCTGCTCTACTACGACGGCGCGAACCTCAACGCCCTGCTAGGGCGGGCTCGCCCCGGCGACATGGGCTTCGACATCATGCACTACAACGTCCACAAGACGTTCGCGACGCCCCACGGTGGCGGCGGGCCCGGCGCTGGCCCCGTCGGCGTCAAATCCGATCTGGCTCCGTATCTGCCGAGTCCCCACGTCCGGGAGCGGGCCGGGGGGTCCGGCTACGAACGCTACGAGCCCGAACACAGCGTCGGGAAGGTCCACGGCTTCGAGGGCAACTGGCTCGTCCTGATCAAGGCCTACGCCTACATCGCGCGGCTGGGTGATCCCGGACTCGCCGACGCCAGCGCGAAGGCCGTACTGAACGCCAACTATCTCGCGACGCAGGTCGACTACGAGGTCCCGTTCGGTCCGTTCCACCACGAATTCGTCGCGAGCGCGGGCGAGCAGGACGCCGCCGACGTGGCCAAACGGATGCTGGACTACGGCGTCCACCCGCCCACGACGAAGTGGCCCGAGATCGTCGGCGAGGCACTGATGACCGAACCCACCGAAGTCGAGAGCAAACGGACGCTCGATCAACTCGCAGCCGCCTTCGACGCCGTCGCCGGCGAGGACGACGCGACGCTCGACGCGGCCCCCCACGAGACCAGCGCCCGGCGGATCGATCAGGTCGCGGCGGCCCGGAATCCCCGACTGTCCTGGCAGGCACTCGACGACGGGTCGTAGTTCGGGACTTACCAATCATTAATATCTGAGCGGCGCTGAGTTAACAGCATGACCGTCGTCAGCGTGTCGATGCCGGACGAACAACTCGACAGAATCGACGAGTTCGCGGACGGCCACGGGTACACGGGCCGCAGCGAAGTCGTCAGGGAAGCCGCGCGCAACCTCCTGGGAGAGTTCGAGGACCGTCGGCTGGAGGATCGCCGGCTGATGGGCGTCGTCACCGTTCTGTTCAACTACGAGACCACCAGCGTCGAGGAGCGGATGATGCATCTGCGCCACCAACACGAGGAACTGGTCCAGTCGAACGTCCACAACCACGTCGGCGACGCGTACTGTATGGAACTGTTCATCCTCGAAGGCTCCCTGGAGGACATCTCTACCTTCGTGGGCAAGATCCGAGCGACGAAGGACACGCTCACTGTCGATTACTCCGTCATTCCGGTCGACGGGCTGAACGAGGCGTTGAGCGGCGGGAACTGACTCAGTCGGCGGGGCCGGGATTCGTCGATCCGCCGGCGTCGTTCGCCCCGCCGATCTCGTCGAGGAGGCCACCGGCCGCGTCGCCGACGTCGATGTTCGTGACGTTGGCAAAGAGGAAGCCGGCAAAGCCCGCGCGGATCAGGAGGTTCATGTACTGGGTCAGCACCGAACTGACGAAGTTGTCGAACAATCCGACCAGTCCCAGTACCGCCGACACGATGATCATCCCGATGAGGAACAGCAGCAGGTTCCGGGCTTTCCAGTGGAGGAGCCGCTGTTCCTCCGAAACCGACTGGGCCGCCTCCCAGATCTGATTCCGGTAGAGATACAGCAAGACGAGGTGTCCGACCACGAGGACGGCCAGCATCACCAGCGCGACCAGGCCGCCGGTGATCGCGGCGATGGTGAAGGCGGCTCGCTGGGCGAACGGGAGCGCAATCGTGATCGCGAACAGTCGCCGGTCGACGCCGGCCAACAGGGCCGCGACTGCCCACAGCGCGGGGTAGGCGATCAGGTCGCCGAGCAGACTCGGGATCGTGATCGCGTATTCGTTCACGACGACGGTGCCGATTCCCGCTGCATCGAGCGCCACTGCGATCCCCGAGATCACGACGATGCCGAGGACCGGGAGACAGTACTGCCGATACGCGTCGGGAATCCGGCGGAGCCACAGCACGAGCCCTGCGATTACGACGGCGTAGACGGCGGCGCTGGCGGCGTAAACCGTCGCGGCGCTAATCATCGCTACCACCCACGCTGGAAGCCGCGTGGGTCGCGTCGCCCATCCCGTGGTCGTTCGCGTCGCCCACGTTCCGGGTCTCGAACGTCGCCAGCCGGCCCTGGAGGTCCGCGGTCCGACTCGCGAGGTCGTCCGCGCGCCCGCGAACGTCCTGCATGGTTTCGGCGGTCTCGTCGGCGGTGTCGGCCAGCGAGTGTGAGCGCTCGGCCACGTCGGCCGCCGCGTCGCGCACGTCGCCGACGGTCGCGGCTACTTCCTCGGTGGCGGCCGCACCGTCCTCGGTCGCGCGGGCGATCTCGCCCATCGCGCTGTCCACGTCGGTGACGGTGTCGATCAACTCTTCGAGCGTCTCGCCCGTCTCCGTGACGCTGTCGACGCTCGTGTCGATCCGCTCGCGCGTGGCCGCCATCTCGTCGGTGACGGTATCGACGTCCGTCCGCGCGCCCGCGATGATGTCCTCGATCTCGTCGATGGAGTCCTGTGTCTCCTGGGCGAGTTCCTTGACCTCGTCGGCGACGACGGCGAACCCGTCGCCGGCCTCGCCGGAGCGGGCGGCCTCGATGTTGGCGTTCAACGCGAGGATGTTGGTCTGTTCGGCGATCTCGTCGATGAGGTCCGTCGTCGCCGCGACCTCGTCCATCCGGTCGTCGAGTGCGCCGACCTGTTCGCCTAGGCGTTCGACGGCGTCTTCGACCTCGCGGATAGCCTCGATGGCCTGCTGTGCGCGTTCGGCCCCGGTTTCGCCGACCTCGGCCGCGTCCGAGGCCTGACGTGCCACTTCGTCCGTCGTCGAGGCGACCTCTTCGATCGACGCCGAGAGGTTGTTGGCCTCGCTGACGGCCGCGTCCAGTCGCTCGGCCTGATCGCCGATGTCCTCGGCGAGGTCGCGGATGTCCGTCGCCAGCGTGCCGTTGAGGTCCTCGACCGTCGCGGCGTCGTCGGCGACCGCCTCGCTGGCCTCCTGGACCTCGGACGCGAAGTCCTGGATATCGTCGACCGTCACCGAGAGGCCGTCGGCCATCTCCTCGTAGGCGACGAGGATGCGCTCGATGGCCTCCACGTCGGCGTCGTCGTCGAGGTATCGAGTGAAGTTGCCGTCGGCGGCCGCGGTCATCGCGTCGCCGATCTCGTCGGCCCGGTCGAGCAGCGTCTCGGTCAACTCTTCTGCGTCCCGTTTGGCCTGTTCGGCCTCCTTTCTGGCCTGTTCGGCTTCTTCGCGGGCCTGTTCTGATTCCTCGAATGCCGAGTCCAGCGACAGTCGCATATCGTCGAGGGTGGCCGCCAGTTCGCCGAACTCGTCGGGGCGGTCGGACTCGGGGGTCACGTCGAGGTCGCCGTCCTCGATGGCCTCGGCCACCTCGGTCAGCCGGCGGAGTTCGACGCCGACGTTGCCGCCGAGGACGATACCCAGCAAGCCCAGGTTCAATACGATGACGAACATGGTGCCGGCGAGCGCCGACACCGCGGCCCCGGTGGTCGCCGCGTGGTAGGTGAAGATCGTACCCAACACGAGCGTCACAGCCAGCGTCGCGGCCAGCGAGACACCGACCCGCTGACTGTATTGCGAGGCGATACGGTTCGTGAACGATTCAGACATTGCGTTGTCCTTTCGTAGTAGTTTCTTACGGGTTTCGGCGATTTCAGCGCTCGATGTACGCGCGGTATCAGCACCCGGCTGCCCGTCTTAGGGGTATTCCGTGGATTTGTTATCGCGATATCTCCGGGGTGTCATAGAACAGTTCCCAAGATGGTTGACTTCAACAGCGTCGGGGACGAATCTCCTGCTCAGTGTATCTGCATACTGAACAGTTAATTCACCGGTAGCAGTTTGGAACCAACCATGATTGAGTGCTGCATGGACCCTCTGTATTTAGCAAGCCATTCAAATCATCGACTGGTAATATACAGCAGATCCACCTCGCTAACTGCCGTTTCCACTTCCACCGGGCCTACTAGTAGATTCTTGCCCGGTAGTGTTCCGGGTGTACATTTCTGGAAGTTATAGATATTATCCTCAGATGATTCATGGCGACCGCGATCCCTGGTGTGGCGTGTTCAAAGTTTAGTACGTTGCGATTGCTGAATACAGGGCGCGAGTGCAGCACGATTCGGCTCCCCCTCAGTCATCCATGGTAGCGACGAGTCGCTGGTGGAAGTCGTATGGCTGGGGTCGATCGTCCGGATCGACAGCCATTGCTTCGTTGAGAATCTCGTTGATCTCGGCAGGCAGCGACGGGTCCACGGTAGTCGGCAGGGTCAGATCACCGTTTACGATGGTAGCCTCCAGATCGGCAGCGTCGGCGAAGGGTGGCTCACCGGTCAGCAGCCGGTAGGCTAGCGCGCCGACCTGATAGATATCAGTCGCCGCGCTGCTGCTTCTACCGTCGAGTTGTTCGGGTGCCGTATATGGCGTGACGATCGCGTCGTTGCTGTAGCTCTCGACTCCGCGCTGGAGACCCCAGTCTGCGAGCGTTGCGACACGCTCACCAGCCTGATCGCTCCCGAAGAACACCGTCTCGAGGCAGACATCCCCGTGGACGACGTTGTACATGCTGCCGGTGCGGGCCGCTTCGGTGATATCGACGATGGTATCAATACACTCATGCCGATCCAGTGACTCCAGGTGATCATCCAGCCGGCCCTCACCCGCATCGAAGGCCACCCACGGACGGGGCTCGCCTCCGGTGTCGTAAACGGTGGTGACGTGGGTGTTCTTGCTGATGCCCTGCCACTCCCGGGCCGCGGTCTCGAACGCATCGACAGCAGTCTCCTCTGCCTCGTATTCGGGTGCAAGCGCGTAGATTCGTGCGTCGGTTTCGCCCTGCTGGTCAACGTACTGGCCGTCGTACACGTGGACCGGGCCACGTGTGCTGACGCTGTCGTCCACCTCGATAGCGTCACAGTCACGGGCGAAGCGGCCGGCCATACTGTCCGGCACCGTCTCCTGATCGGTGCCAGTCGCTCCTGCGTTCTCGTCGGCGGTTTCGTCTGCCTCGTCGGCCATGGCCTGTATGGTCGCGTGTAGTTCCGGTGCCTCGTCGAGATTGCCAGTGACAATCGTGAGTGTGCCGTCGCCGGTCTGGCACAGGATTGCGTTCCCGACTACCGCCAGTTCACCCAACACACCGGGCAGGTCATGTGTGAACCGGTATTCGCCGTCCTCGGCGTCGAGAGCAACCAGATCGTCTTCGGTGCCGACGTAGACGGTGTCGCCGATGACCAGCGGACCAGTCGTGGCGTCGATAGCGGTGCGCCAGATTTCGGTGCCAGTTCGGCCCTCAAGCGCCCGAACTGCCGTATCAGTGGTCTGGTAGACCCGTCTGTGCGCAAGTGCGATCGCAGTGGAGTGGCCACCCTCGTCGTTGGCCCACACCTGTTCGCCGGTTTCGGGGTCGTAAACGCGGACACCCGCTCGTGTCGACACCACGATCCCGTCCTTAGCTACGGTAAGAGTCGGGTTGCGACCGTTTGTGCCGCAGGTCCACTGCTGGTTGCCGGTCTTGGTATCAAGCGCGGCGGCATCTCGAGCGGTCGCAGCGTAGACGGTCTCCTCGCCGACGGCGATGGCACTTACGCTGCCATCGAGACTGGTCCGCCATTTTTGACTGCCTCCAGCCGCTTCATAGGCCCGAATGCCGTAGTCAGTGCCAGTGTAGATTGCGTCGGCAGCGATGATATCCCGGACTGCTCCTGGTGAGTCACTCCAGCGGTGCTCGCCGTCGCTGGCTCGGTAGGTTTCGACGCCGTCGTCGGTAGCTACCACAACCGCGTCTGTAGTGACTGCCAGTGATGTCGTATCTTCGCCATCGAGGGCGGTCGTCCACTCGGTGTCTCTCGAGGCGAGCGAGACCGCGTGAATTTCGTCGTCGGTCGTTCCAAGAAAGAGAAGGTCGTCGGCGACGACGGGGGACGTGGCGACGGCACCGTCCGCAGGCTGATACTGGAAGGCCGTCTCGGGGCTCGAAACCGGGGCTGGTTTCGTGGCGACGGCGGCTGTTCGGCCTGGGTCGTGACCGGAGGTGGGCCACGCGTTGACACCACTGTCGGTACGTATCGGATCCGTTGGCTCATCACTCCCACGACGGTACCGTCGGATACCCAATCCAGCAAGTGCGGTTGCGCCGATTGCTGCCCCGCCACCTGCAATAAGTGGCGCGTTTTGAGAGGCACGTCCCATCAATTTGAATATCACCGTGGGTCCATCCTGCGGAAGCGCGTACACATCGTTGTAACCTCCGATATAAACGGTACCATCTACCACCACCGGCGGCGACATCACAGTGCTGCCAGTATCAAAGCGCCACTGCTCGGTGCCATCGTCCGCCGACAGCGCATACACGTCGTCTTTACCTCCGATGTAGACAGTTCCATCCACCACCGCTGGCGACGAGTCTACCGTGTAGCTACCCTCAAAGCGCCACAGTTCGGTGCCATCATCCGCCGACAGCGCGTACACGCTGCTGACATTACCCTTACTCAGAATGTAGACGGTGCCATTCACCACTGCCGGCGATGATCCTCCAAAGTTGCCAGCCTCAAAACGCCACTGTTCAGTGCCATCGTCCGCCGACAGCGCGTACATATTGTCAATACCCGCGATGTATACGGTGCCATCTACCACTGCCGGCGATGATTCTCCAGGTTTGCCAGCCTCAAAGCGCCACTGTTCAGTACCATCGTCCGCTGACAGCGCGTACACGTTGCTGGAATCTCCGATGTAGACGGTGCCATCCACCACTGCTGGCGACGACCTCACCGCGTAACGAGCCTCAAAACGCCACTGTTCGCTCCCGTCCGCCGCCGCCAGTGCATACACGTTTCTGTCGTAACTCCCGAAGTAGACGGTACCATCCACCACCGCTGGCGGCGACATCATCCAGCCGCCAGTTTCAAAACGCCACTGTTCAGTGCCATCGTCCGCCGACAGCGCGTACATATTGCCGTCGTTCTCCGGTGCCACGTTTCTGTCGTAACTTCCGAGGTAGACAGTGCCATCCACTACCGCTGGTGATTGTTCTACTGGGCTGCCAGTATCAAAGCGCCACTGCTCGGTGCCATCGTCCGCCGACAGCGCGTACACGTTGTTGTCGTCACTCCCGACGTAGACGGTACCATCCACTACCGCCGGCGACGAGTACCACACGTTGCCGGTCCCAAACCGCCACTGTTGGGTTCCTGCCTGACCACTTGCCGATGGCGACCCCCCGTTCCCTGGACCGTACTGAAACTGTGGCCATGTCGACCCGGACTGTGTGGACTGGGCAGCTTCGGCAGTTTGGTCGGTGTCGGTCGAAATTTGCTGTCGACTGATGACTTTCTCACGACCGCTAGCTACGCCGATCGCATCGCCCGAGCCGGTGACACCCAGTCCGGTTAGCAGCATCCCCCGCTGTAATACCTCTCGCCGAGATAGTCGCTCGTCATCCATATTCGTTAGATAAGTACCTGTTAGTCTACCTGAAAAAAGTGACTACTCAACGTACCAAGAAAGGCGAACACGACAATGCTGCCTGACGTAGTGGGAAGGGTTTTGTACCGCACTTGTGACACGCTGAAAATAATATCGGTAGGAGAGACTGCCCCTCGATTGCGTTCCTGCTGGTGATCGCGCGTGCTTACTGCACCTCTGTATTCAGCAAGTTATCATATCATATAAAAGTTATATACAACAGATCCGCCTCGCCATATGCCGGTTCCCTTCTACCGGGCTTACTAGTAGATCTCTCCTGATAGTGTTCCGGGTGTATATTTTCGGTCCGTCAGTGGGCCATCCTCGAAGTTCCTTCGCGACCCGGTCCACAGTTCTACGTAGCAATGACTTCCATCCCGAGCGACGGCTACCCTCGCTACCGTTCGTTTACCACCGTTCGAATACTGTTTCAATCCATATCTTTAGCGCATTGCGTCTCGCAGACGACGTTTGAACTCGTAGGGCGACGTGAATCGCTGGTCGGGATTGTGCGCCATCGCCGTCGCGATCACGTCATCGACATCGGTTGAGAGCGATGGAATATGCTCGCTGGGCGGTATGCGCTCACTGTTCTGGATTGCAGATTCCAGCCCAGTTGCACCAGTGAATGGTTCCGTGCCTGTCAGCACGTAGTGTGCAACAGCGCCGAGTCGATAGATATCGGTTCGGCTGTCAATATTCCCATCGTCGAGTTGTTCTGGTGCGGTAAACGGTGTTAGAGACTGTTTCTCGCCTACAGCGCGACGAACAGCGCGATGAAGGCCCCAGTCGGCGACTGTCGCTGTTCGACCACTGGCCTCGTCGTCGAACAGGTAGATGTCGTCGGGGCTCAATGCGCCGTGGACGACGTTGTACATCCCCGCCGTCCGGATCGCCTCGGCCAGATCGGCGACGATGTCGACGCGCTCTGTCGTCTCAAGAGATTCCAGCTGGTCGTTGAGCTGGCTGACACCGGGATCGAACGCGATCCACGGTCGCGGCGTCTCGCCCACATCGACGACTGTCGCGATGTGGGTGTTCTTGCTGATACCGCGCCATTGCCGGGCCACATTCTGGAACGCCTGAGCGGCGCCGTTCCCACCGGTGTTTAAGCGTAGTGCGAAAATACGACACACTACATCGTCGTGAGCGTCGACGAACCGTCCGTCGTAGACGTGGACTGACCCAGTATCATCCACAACTGTGGCCGACGCGATGCGATCACAGCCGCGAGCGAACGCAGTTGCGACCGTGTCCGATCGGTCGCCGTCGGTCCCCGTCGATCCATCGGTCGAGTCGTCAGTGGCCTTCTCCAACTCGTCATTTGACTCCGTGTTACTCTCCGGTTCCGGGAGACTCGTGGGATCGGAAGGGGTCGAGCCACCCAGTTCTCCGGTGATCGCTGTGAGTGCACCGTCGGCGGTCGCACAGAGAACAGTGTTGCCGACGACGACCGGCCGTGACTTCGCTCCGGGGAGATCGTGCGTGAAGCGGTATTCACCGTCCGTAGCATCGAGCGCGACCAGATTACTATCCGTGCCGACGTACACGGTCTCGCCGACGACTGCCGGCGATGTCGTCGCGTCCACCGGTGTTCGCCAGATCACCTCACCCGCGGAGTCGAGCGCACGGACAGCGGTGTCCGTCACGTGGTAGAGACACCCGTGAGCGAGCGCCACGGCTGTCTGTCGACTGTCCGTGTCCCTGTGCCCGAGTTCGGCACCGGTTTCGATATCTCGGAACGACACTGTTTGCTGTGTCGAGATGACGAGCACGTCACCGATGGCGAGGGCCGGACCCTGTCCCCGAATATTGGCAGTCCACCGTGAGTCGCCGGCCGTCCGATCGAGCGCGACGACAGTCGTTGCAGTCGCGGCGTAGACTGTGTCCTCGTAGACTGCGATCGAAACCACGTCGCCGTCTACCTGGACTTCCCAGTTTTCGGTGCCCGTCTCGAACCCGAACGATCGAACGGTGTCGCTACCGCCGACGTAGAGGGCACTTTTGGTAGCGAGGAGGGCAGTAACGCTACCGGTGTGTTCGTTCCACCGGAGACACGGTGACGAGCATACGGAATCTGACCCTGACGACCAGACCATCCTGAACCAGGCAGAGACAGTTACTGAGCGGGTCAGTGATGTTGCGTTCCCTGCCTTCTCACTGGACCGTGGCGAGGGCTGTGAGATCCACGAGAACGCCTACTGGGATCTCCAGACCTATCTCGGGCTTCGAGGGAACCTCGCCGTCAATGAGGGTGCTCGGAGCTTCATTCACGAATCTAATCGGGAGCGGACACCGCTCGGCCACGCCCATCGCGAGCATGTGCGGGACCTCTCCATCGAACAGATTCGGGAGATGTACCGCCAAGCCGTGGGTCGCCTCTTAGATCGAGTCACAGACACGGAGGAGTTCTTTCGGGCCGGCATCGTTGCCATCGATATTACCGAGTCCGATCCGTTCACCGGCGATCGAACTGGGCACGAAGACGAGATTATCGGGACAAAGGAGAAAACCGATGAATACGCCTACCAGTGGGCGACCGTCCAACTGGTTGGGAATGCTGTTCCAATCGTGCTAGACGCACGGCCAGTACGCAAAGGGGACACACGCAAGGAGATCGTCGAGGACCTCTTGGATTCGGCAGAGGCGGCTATTCATGTCGATAATGTGCTGATGGACCGGGAGTTCGACAGCCAGCATATCCTGGAGATGCTCAGCCAGCGCGGTCTGTCCTACGTGGTACCCAAACGGATGCAGACCAGCGAGAAAGCACAGGCGAAACGACTTCTACAGCGCGACAAGGATCGGTATGAGACCGATCGGAAGTTACATCTCGGCGATAACGAGTGGCACTCGACGACATTGATCTACCGACGGAAAGAGGACTCCGAACACGACGACCACCGGCAGTATTCGGTGTTCATGACGAATCGGAATAGCGGGCTCCTTACTGAGTACGGATATCGGTGGGAGATTGAGAGCGGCTACAAATCGATCAAGCGGTTTATGGGTGCGACGACCTCGAAGCACTTCGGCCTGCGGTTCTTCTATTTCGCGTTCGCGTGTCTGCTGTACTCGGTCTGGCGAGCGGTTGATCTGCTGGTACAGGTGCAATTGACCGGTGAATACGAACACGCGCCGATTGTAACAGCCGACAATACGCTGACGCTGGTGAAGAAGGAAACCGGAATCGGATAGCGAGGAGCTCTACCCGTGGTAGCCCGGCGTCTGAGTGGCTACGCTGTCGAAAGTCGTGGAAATTCGCGTATATGGTTGGAAGTTCAACAGAATGTGCCGTCTGGAGGGTAATCTGAGTCGGTTTCCGATCACTGAATCGGCCGAAACCACGCATTATACACCCGCTATACCCGCTGTAGTCTCAACTTCTCCTTGCTAAAATCCGTATAGCGATATATAGTATATAGGAATTAAAAAGCCTGAATATCTGGGATAGAGGTGCTGAAATTGGCGAATTCGACTTTTGCTAGATTCGCACTTTTGGTTACTCTTTGTCGAGGAAGAGTAACCAGTTTCAAGAGGGTGGCTGCCCTCCACCAAAGCGAGTCAGATGCAACCGCTCAAAACCCTGGTTTCGACCGGGGAAATCGCCGGAGGTCGATCTCGTTGACTGATCAGCGACCAGATGCGGCAGCGACGCCCATTGTCGACGTCGTCGAGGACTACCTCACCGACCAGGGGAAAGGCCCTGAGGGGAAGAGCGGCACGTATCGTCGCGACGCCTCTCGCGAACTCGACCGCTTCATCGACTTTATCGAAGACGATGACTTGTCGAGCGACGTGACGTTCGCCGAGCTGGACGTCCGCGACCTCCGGGAGTACGCTCGGTACCTGGGGAAACAGGGCTGGGCCGATTCGACCGTTCGGAACTACTACAGCCACATCTCGGCGTTCTGCGGTTGGGCGACGAGAGAAGGCTATCTCGCTGGAAACATCGCGCAACGAACCAGAACAAAAGAGCTCCTTCCCGAGGACACCGGCCGGAAAAGCGGCGAGCAACAGGCGTGGTCATCAGAGCAGCGCCAGCAACTGCTCGCGTTCGTCGACGAGCAGGCCCACGACGCGATCGACACTGTCCGAGAGGATCGACACGGGGCGATCAAAGCCTGCCGCGACCGGGCACTCGTGTACCTGCTCTGTTTTTCGGGCGTACGCGGCGCCGAGGTGTTGGCACAATCGAGTGACGACCGACGTGGTCGTGACGGCCTCCGGTGGGCCGATGTATCCCTCGACGACAACAGCATCCAGGTCTTCGCGAAGAAGCAGAAGTGGGACGACCGTGCGCTCCCTGATCTCGCGAAATCCGCCTTTACGCAGCTCAGGAAACCGCTCGACCCGCCCAGCGAGGAGTGGCCGGTGTTTCCCACACTCTCGCACGCAACACTCGCGAAGACGTTCTCCCAGCAACTAACCGATCGAGGCTACGATACGGCTGAAGCTGACGCAATTCGGACGGAGAACGTCACCGACGGCGAGCTGTCGATGATCGAGCTGTGTACTGAACACGACGTGCAGCCGCCAGCACTGACGACACACGGTGGTCGTGAGATCCTGAAGCGACTCACAGCCGACGCAGGCGTCGACCTCAACGATGACAGGCACGGCTACCTCGCACCGCACGGGGCACGACGGGGTGTCGGTGAAGTCCTCGTCCGGAAATACGGCCATGCCGAAGCTGCGCGTGTCCTGGATAACTCTGAGCAAATCGTTCGCGAGCATTACTCCCACATCGAGGCCGCTGAACTCGCAGATCGCGTGACGACAGCCTTCGAAGAACACGACGGCGACCAGCGTGTGCGCGAAAATGAGACGGAAAACGACGGATCTTCTCCATCTGAAGGCGAGTAGGTCTCCTCTTCCTCTGTGAATCGATCGAAGTGAGTAGATGATACGCATGAGCTCGATAATCCCGGAAAATACGTGCCACCCTTCTAACCTGTATAATCCGTATAATACATATAATCTGGGTAAGCCGAGAAATCCGTCTGTTATGGATTATACGTATAATATGTTTTAGATGGATTACCAGCATAGTCCGTGTAGTTCGGGTAAGCCAAGAAAACCACCAGTTATGGCTTGTACGTATAATACGCATTAGGTGGATAATCCGATAGAACTTCTGAAGTTGAATCCGCTTCTCCTGGAGCGTCTGACGTAGGTTTATACGGGTAGTGTACCATATGACTAACATCGATAAGATGGATTGGACGGATAATCCATGCAAGACGGATAATCCATGACATTCCGAATTACAATCGCGATGCAGAAAGGCGGGGTCGGCAAGTCAACGACGACAATCAACCTCGCAGGCGCGATGTCTGCTTGAGGGCACGACGTACTGGTCGTCGACGCTGATCCCCAGGGCGGAGCCACGCTCAAGATGGGGCTCCGAGAAGAGTACCGAAACTCGGACTACGCACTGTTCGATGTCCTGAGCGACATGGGCCAGCTCACATACGGCGATTTAGACCAGTTGATCGTCGAAACTGACGAGTTCGACATGGTCCTCAGTCATCTCAAGAACTTCAACCTCGAGAAGTATCTCTACTCCGAAGCTGGTGGTCACGAAGCGCTGCGGAAAGCCGTCGACAGACTGGATGCGGATTACGACCTGATTCTGGTCGACAGCCCGCCGAATTTGGGACCACTATCCGACGGCGCACTCATTGCCAGCGAGAACGTGCTGTTCCCCAGTCATCCGAATACGATTGCAAGAGACAGTCTGGAGATCCTGTTCGACGAGATCGAGACTATCGAGGAGAAGTTCGACCAGTACGACATCAAGACGATGGGCGCTGTCCTGAACGAAGTCCCCTCTCAGGGGAATGTTGCCCGCGAGGTCGAGGAATGGTTCTCCGAAACGTTCGGCAGGGAGTACGTGTTCAGCGTTCCCGAGCGTGACGTCGTGGAACACGCAATCGAGTACCGGACCTCGATATTCCAGTACGATCCCGAGGAAGCCGGTTATCCCTGGGACGCCGACGCTCAGGAGGATGTCATTGCTTCTTATAATCGAATCGCAAACTACGTGGAGGAATTCCTGTGAGCGACAATAATCCCCTCAAGGACCGATTTGACCCCATTGAACCGGATCAAGAAGAAGAGAGCAGTGCGTCTGAATCATCACAGACCGAAGAGACGGAGAGTTCGGATAGTGTGGATAAGACGGATAAGATAGATAATACATCTGAGACGGATGAGACAGACAGTGGAAGTGAATCGGCTGGAAGCTCTAAAACCGATACTCGTCGGGATCGCCCTCACACGGCGATGTATATCAGCGCAGATCTCGTTGATCGGATGAAAGACCGGTATCGAAAAATCAACGGTGAGTTGATGATCAACGATGGCGAGGAGATTGAACTGAACAAGCACTTCTACGAAGGTTTGATCAAAGCCGGCCTCGAGAATCCTGACCTCAAGGATATCGTCCTCGACCAACGCGAAAATGAATAACAAGATTTGAAAAACATGATAATCAGCAATAGCAGTTCGGTAGCACTCCTAATTCGGATAATCGGCTTCTTGGGGTTCGTTGGCGTCATTTTACTTGGTAGCGCTTACCTCTATGTTGGGCGTAAACCTTCGAACAGAGAGTCCACGCGCACAACGGCAAACAATGACCTGAAAATCGATTCAACCACTGAGGAAGATAGTACAACTAAAGACAAGAAATTAGCGAGAGACAACTCAAATACAACTGATTTATCGACAAGTGCTGATACATTTCCAGCGTCGGTTGATGGTGTTGTTGATGTTACGCGGAAAGGAGTGCGAGCAGGCCTGCTTACATATACTGGGACACTGGTTACCGAGGACAGTGCGGTCCGAATTCTGACGCCAGTAGAGGATGCATCCTATGATACCGATGTTTTCTTGTCTGCCGTCCGGCAGTGGAGCAACGTGAGTACGCACCCTAATGTTGTCACCGTTTATGACTGGGACGATACCTCCTCTTTTCCCTGGGTGGTTGTTGAGGCCAGTGAGGGCTACCGGCTATCATCCCTCGATGGCAATCTGGATGTGAAAGAAGCAGTAGCCATCGCCACTGATGCGGCCGAAGCGATTCGCAACGCTGGATTATATAATACACGCCATTTGTCACTCTCACCGGATGTTATCTGGACCAGCAACGAGGGACAGACACTGGTTGGCGATTGGGGGCTCACCGATGCCATAGAAAAAAGCAATGAGTCTTTGGATGTTACACCGTTTACCGCCCCGGAACAGGTCACTCCTAATATGGACGGATCAACAAGTGAGGCAACTGATATTTACCGACTCGGTGCGATCTCGTACTGGCTCTTCACTGGCCGTGAACCGTTCGCAGATGAATCCGACCTTGCTGGCGCGATTATGAACAGTGAGCTTGTTCCTCCAAGCGAACTAGCACCTGATATCCCACCTGAACTTGACGCACCAATTGTGCGGGCAATGGAGATAGACTCTACGCATCGATACAACTCAGCATATGATTTCAAACGTGATCTTAATAACGCGATTTGATCCCCGCCGTATCCTTGATTGAATACTTTACTGTGCTATAATCCCAATTTGTGCGTACCAACAGACACTCCCGCTTTTTTCAAGTGGACTCGGAACTCGCTTAGCGCATTGCGGCTCTCAACTGGCGCTTGAGGTCATAGGGCGACGCAAATCGTTGCTCAGGGTCATCCGCCATCGCCGTTGCGATTACATCATCGACATCGGGTGGGAGTGATGGGGTTCGCTCGCTAGGGGCTGTCAGATCACCATTACGAATTCCGGCTCTTAGTTGAGTAGCATCAGAGAACGGTTCATTCCCAGTGAGTATGTAGTATGCCACTGCACCGAGCCGGTAGACATCAGTTTGATTGTTACTATTTTCGCTGTTAAGTTGTTCTGGAGCGGTGTATGGTGTTAGAGCCTGGGCATCACCCATGGTTCTTTGAACAGCAGATTGGAGGCCCCAGTCAGCGACTGTCGCAGTTCGATCATTTTCTCCCCTATGGGAATAATAAATGACCTCTGGTCGCAATGCCCCGTGAACGACGTTGTACATCCCTGCAGTCCGAATAGCCTCAGCCAGATCGGTAATGATTTCTACTCGTTCTGCGATACTGAGTGGCTCTAACTGGTCGTCTAAGTGACCGATACCGGGATCGAACCCAACCCACGGGCGAGGTTCCTCACCCACATCAATGACCGATGTGATATAGGTATTCTTGCTGATACCTCGCCACTGACGAGCAGTGTTGAGGAACGCAGTCACCGCGGCATCCTGATTACAGTCCGTGGCGAGAGCGTAGATACGGTGATTTTTGTCGACCTGACTGTCGACGAAGCGTCCGTCGTAGACGTGGACTGGCCCAGTGTCGTCAACAACTCTAGCCGATGCAATACGCCCACAGTCCCGAGAGAATGCAGTGGCGATGGTATCTCTTGAACGATCCGTACCAGTGGCTGATACGTCGTCTTGTCCGTCAGCAAGAGAACCCGTTCTGTCGTCAGAATCCGTACCGAGTTCTTCTTTCTCAAGACTTGTCTTCGGAGGTGAAGTGGGTTGCTCACCCAACTCACCAGAAATGGCTGTTAACGCACCATCAGCAGTCCGACAGAGGATCGTATTACCAACGACAACTGGCCGCGACTGGACTCTATGGAGTTCGTGCGTGAAGCGGTACTCTCCATTCGTGGCATCGAGTGCGACCAAGTCACTGTCCGTGCCGACGTATACCGTTTTACCGACGACCACCGGCGGTGTTGTTGCGTCCAGTGGTTTTTGCCAGACTTCCTCACCTTCGGAGTTGAGCGCACGAACCGTGGATTCCGTCACGTGATAGAGACAGTTGTGAGCGAGTGCTACTGGTGTCTGTTGGGTCTTCGTCACTTTCCTCTCCAGTTCTACGCCGGTGTCGGGATCACGAAATGAGAGAGTTTGTTGTGTCGAAACTACCAGTACATCCTCAATCGTAAGACTCGGTCGGTGTCCTTGGTGGTCCTCAACCCAGCGCTGTCCACCATCTGTACGGTCGAGAGCGATAACTGTCGTTGTAGTCGCGGCGTAGACCGTATCCTCGTCAACCGCGGTTGAAACGACGATGCCATCCACGACCGTCTGCCACTTTTTGTTACCAGTCTTCAACTCCAGTGATTGGATGCTGTTGTCGCAACCAACGCAGAGCGCATCCCCAGAAGCAAGGAGGGAAGTAACTCGATCAATGTCTATGCCCCAATATACATCGTCATTCTGCACTGTAAGTACAACAATCCCCTGTTCACAGCCAACAAAGACACCCTCTTCAGCGATTACCGGTTGTGTTGGATCCTCAATATCAAGTTCGGTACGCCCCTGAATGTCACCGGATTCTACATCAATCGAGAGCAGATCACCACTCTCTGTCACCACGTAAGCTATCCCACCCATCACGGTTGGTTCTGTTGCCACTACATCATCTTCCGGGAGTGCTTTCCAGGCAGTTGTCGGTGCGGTGGCAGGTCCTGGTTCAGTCGGGACAGATGCTGACCGGTTTGAGTACGCTCCCGATACGAGCCAGGACGAAACACCAGCATCAAGATCGATAGCCAGTGATTCGTCCGATGTCGAAGTGTAGGAATCAATCGAGTTGATATACGCTCGTGCTGCTACATACACGCCTCCCCCGATGATGCCAGCAAGACCGAGGTACTCTACAATTGTTAGCGGCCCACCGGGGTCCGAATCCGTCGCCTCAGCAGGCGTCTGTACCTGGTTTGTATCCGGATTTGATCCGGTGGAACCTTGGGGTCCAGTTCCTTCAGTAGAACCCGAAATTGCTGTCACTGTCGGTGGCAACGAATCTGGCTCCGGCGGTGGGGAATCTGGTGTGGGTACATCTCTACCAAACGGTTCAGAGACTTCCGATTGCTCCCGAAGAGCATACACGTTTCCATCAGTACCACCAACGTACACTGTGTCATAGACGACCGCAGGCGACGTGTTTGTCACTAAGCCGATATCGATGCCCCACTGGATATCACCTGTGTTCCGGTCATATACGAGGAGTCTATCATCGGCGTTTCCGACGTAGACACTTCCGTCGACGACGACCGGTGACGTGTCTACGGCGCTTCCGGTACCTACTGACCAACGTTCCGTCCCGTCACGTGTATTCAGTGCGTAGATTGTACCGTCCCCGTTTCCGACGTAGACGGAGTTGTAAGCTACTGCTGGTGAGGATTTAATAGTACCTCTGGTCACAGTCGTCCACTCTCGTGACCCATCATCGGTACTCAGTGCGTACATGGTTCCGTCACGGTTCCCGACGTATACCTGCCGGTCACCGACTGCTGGAGAAGAGTCTATTCCACTGCCGGTCTCGAATGTCCAATTTTTGGCACCATCATCAGCATCAAGAGCGTACACATTTCCATCACGGCTGCCGATATAAATTGTTCCGTCCGCCAGAGCTGGCGAAGCGTTCACGGGCCCGCTTGTTTGGGCACTCCATAGCTCCCTGCCGTTAGATGGATTGATTGCGTACACGTTCCCGTCGCCGCTCCCAACGACAACCATCCCATCTTGGACGACGGGTGAAGAGTATACGTAATCCCCCGTTTCGTATGTCCACTGTTGCGATCCATCGCTGGCGTCTAATGCGTAAACATGATTATCATGACTGCCAAAGTAAACAGATCCATCTACGACCGCCGGGGTCGATGACACGATACCTGCTTCTGCAAAATCCCACTCTTTGCTACCGTCTGAGTTGTCAAGCACGTAGAGGCCGTGGCGATTCCCAAAATACAGTTTTCCGTTTTCTACCGTTATCGAGGACAGGACTCTATCGTATGTCATCGTCAACCACTGTTCTTCGACTGCAGATTCGGGGCCTGAGTTCTCGGGTGCATGGCCCGAGTTCGCCACACCGTACCCGAATTGAGGCCACGATTCTGTTTCCGTTTGCCCCGTTCCGACCCCCGTTCCTACTGCGCCTATAGTTCCTATCCCAGCGACTGTTTGTAACACGGACCGACGTGACTTCGGGCACTCCTTCATAGTAAGTATCGAAATCCACATCACGAATCAATTTATCTTTATCCATTTGACATTTTTTGGAAACTTCTGTCGACCCGTAGTACTGTCTTTCATCTATTATTCAAGATAAAATATTTATAAAATTCATTAGTGCAACAGAATAGTGTGGTATGAATAGCCGTTGGCAACATCGACATCACTATCCGTAGTCTTACACAATCCAAAACTTAATGTCAGCCCCGCTGTCAATCTCCCATAGATGAAGTTTCCAGACCGGATTTTTGCTGTTGGCGGTGCAGGGAAGGCCATCGCGATGGAACTTCTCGAATCCGAGTGGGTGTTGCGTGGGATTCTGGAACCTAGACCAGACCCGCCGTCGTTGACCGTTACCATTCTGGATACTGCTGAGGGCGAACAGAACAACGACAAACAGCGGATCGCGGACATCCGACAACGTATCGCAGAGGTTGAGGAAGAGGTCCGGGACACAGATCAGGGGCGACCCGGGTCGATAGAGGTCAAATACAAACTCGTCACCGAAGATATCAGGCTGGACGGGAGCATTGATTTACTCGGTGAAGAGGCCGTTCCGCGGATAGCGGAAGGGAACGGAATGGACCCTGAGAACTGGTGGATCAAGCCCCAACACATCAACGAAAACCTCGACTTTGCGAAGGGTGTCGTCCGAAAACGGGGGCTCGGGAAAGCAATCTATTATAAAGCCTACGCCGAAGACGATCAGATCTCGAAGTACATCGATCTACCCGAAAAAGGGAAAGTCGCAGTCCTGGCTGGCCTCGGCGGGGGGACCGGTTCGGGAATCCTTGCCGACCTCGCTCAGCACCTCAAAGAGCGCCACCGGACCGCTGAGATTACGCTGTTCGGGGTCCTGCCAAATCACCTCGAAGGGCTCAAAGAGAACACGAACGCGTTCGCGGCACTTTCTGAACTGGAGTATCTCTCGCTTACCGACGAACAGGTGTTCAAAGACCGTATTCTGCTGCCGATCGACCCGACCGAATTCGACGGCAAAACGGGCAACCGCATCCAGACTGACCGGTTCCTCGAGGAGTTCGACGAGGCGGTCGTCTACATGCTGGCGTCGTACTACAACACGGAGGGACTGGAAGATCCGTTCGCCGATGCGCCGAAGTACGCGCCCTTTACTATCGGGATCCCACAGATCCTGCGATACAACGTCGAGGCAATCAACGAAGCCAGACAGACATTCCGTGGCATTCTCGACGAAAAACAGGAAGCGCTACAGGCCGAAGAGGAGATCTACACTGAGATCGACCGTCACCTAGACAAACACTTCGGAGACGGGGAGACCGGCCTCCGTGATCTCGATCGAACCGACCTGAACGAGCGGATCGAACGGGTGACGACGTTGCTTGAGTTCGACCTCTTCAATGAGTTGAATTACGAGTCCATTGCGATATTCGAGGACATCATCGAGGACGCAAAAGAGGAGAGCAGCGACGTCGCACAGCAGGTCGATACGATCTCCGCGTCGGTTCGCGCTATCGATGCGACCAGTCGCGATACGGGACAGTTCGTCGACAACATCGATGAACATCTGGCCGAGATTATAGAAAAGGATCTCACACTGATCGCGATGCGGAAGGAAATCCTTAGTCGGATCAAAACCGTCGACGACAAGAAGATTCGCGACGCACTTGAATTCCTTATTGGGACAGGCAGTGCAAACGCGAATCCCGGTGTCCGCCTCCAGCGACTGGAATCGGAACTCGAAGACCTAGAAGACCGTCGGGAACAACTCGAGACGGAGCTTGAAGAGGCGATTCAGGAACTCGAAGACGCACGCGATGCGCAGTCGGAGGAGGTCAAGCGTCTGGTCAACAACTGGGAACGCAACGTCGAAAACGACGTTGCACGCCTCCAAAAGATCGCTCGGATGGACTTGGAGACCGACCTCAACACGCTCCGTTCGCGTCTTGATGAGTTCCTCTCGAACATCGTCAACGCCGATACCGAAGACGAAGTGGAGCAAATCGCCGAATCCGGAGTCCGAGACGCGTTGGATCGAGTCCAAAACGACCTGAACGAGGTTGGAATCGACTTTCAGGAGGATCGGCGGGCGATCGAGGGCTCGCTCTCGGAACTCAAGCAGGGTCGCGTCGCTTTCTTCCATATGAACCAGGAGGAAGGGACAATCGAGAGCATCGCGCCGTGGCAGAGTTCCACTGAAGAAGAGAAAGAACAGGCCCACAAGGATTACCGGATGCAGAACAACCGGCTGGATGATCGTGGTATCTTCTCCGTGGGTCCACCAGGTGGCCAGTTCACCGCAGAATTGACCTACAACGAGTCGAACGTGCTCGAGGATGTCGAACGGGAGGAACGCACACTTAGAGACGGGGTTTTGGACCAGTTGCGCGAGCAGGCTGAGGACCCTCCCGAGGACCTGCTCCGAGAACTCGAAACGAGTCTTACGGAAGATCCGGACAAAGACCAACTACGGGATATTGTTCGTCGTGTATTCAGACTTGAAGTTGGCGAGACAGACGATATCGAAGAGCGTCGCGACAAACTGCAGGCCGAACTGACCGATGTCGAAGACCGGATCGAAGTGTACGATCCGACGATCGATCTGTTCCAGCGGTTGAACAACAAGCGCGAGGTCTACGAAGAACAGAGCACGTCGTTCAGAGCCCAACAGGACGACTACTCAGCCGAACCCAGCCGGAGCGTGTCCACGGAGTCCGATCGGCACGTCTACATCAAAAATATGCAACCGGAAGATGTCTTTCGTGCCACTGGACGTGAAGACCTCGCGCAGAGCGACCTCCTGAACAGCCGAGAGGAGACACAGCGTGTTCGGGCGAACCTGGAGGAGTTAGCGAAAAACGCACGCAACGAAGAATACACATCACTCAAGCGACGGAAGCTGAGCCGGGGCCGATCCCGATACAGCGACATGAAAGTCCGGGTATCGGTACTGAGTCGCGCGATTTCGCAGCTGGACTCGGGAACAATCGATGTCGAGGACATCTTTACCGGCGCGTTCGACATCGGTAGCGGTGGTAACCGTGCCAGTAGCCCGTACACAAGTTGGGCATCAGACGTAGGCGGCCCGTGGGATATCGGTATCTGTGTGTTCATATCCGGTGTCTTTCTTGACAATATAAAGAAAGCCGTTCAGGCGGACGGCTATTTCAGCGGGTATCAACAGCGACAAGCAGATATCGGCGATGACATCCTCGTTCATCACAGCTACGGCCTGAGTGATGGCTACTACGTTCGGCGGAAGAATCTAATGAACATGGAAGATGAAGATGATGTCGCGTTCTTCCTGCGAGATGAACCTGAAATCACGCAGGAATTACTCGATGAATATATTGAGATGGTTCAAACTTCAGAGTAAGTGGGGAAACTATGAGTGGGAATAACATTGCTGGCTTCGTTCAGGAGAATCGGGAGAAGCTGAAATTACTACTCTATTTCGCAGTTATAATTGTGCTGGCGTATTCCCTTGCCACTTTTATTGGCCAAGCATGGGAAAATGCACATCTAGCTCGCTCGGCAGTTCGGCTACATTATTTGATTGGCATGTCACGACCGGCACTCAATATGGCGTTTTTGGGGCTGTTCTTAGGGTTTCTCGTACTCATGACTTTAGATCCTAAAAAGCGTGTCCAGGCAACTCTTCTGTGGTTGGGTATGCTCATCTCGCTTGTAGGATTACTTTCGCTTAATCTCTTTCTCGTTGAAATCAATTTCATTTCAGAAGCACCCTGGTTTATTGGTGGGCTAATAATCGGCCTGGGTATCGGCGGAGGACGCAAACTGTTCCAAGTCCAGACGGCGGATGCACTTGAGTTTCGGCGTGCCTCGCTTGGCATCTTCTGTATTCTCGTGTTGATCGTGGTTGCGGCCTTTTTCGAGTACCATATTCAATATCCGGAGCTCTTCACCGTCACGCAAGATGGTATACAGACTGCAACAGCATCCTCAGAGGGGATCGGCATCGAGACGGCCGGAATCTTCAAAAACATGCTCGTTAGCGGTCTGTTCATATTCGTTCTCGCACAGTTCGTAACTTACGATGCTGAACACGATTTCTTCATTCTCGGTCCACGAGCGTCGGGAAAGAGTCTCTTTTTGATCGGGGCCTATCTAGAAGCGCTGGAACAGACGTCTAATTCGTCGAGCAACACACCACTGAACCCAAGTAACGACTTAGTCGACATGATTCAGGAACTTGACAGGCCAGAATCGGAGTGGATCATTGAGGCTACCGGCCGCGGTGAGGTGAATGTCCTCTCGTTCCAGTACGTTCATGGACGTGTTTTCCCGACGAACATTGGGCTGCAAAGTATCGACTACGCAGGTGAGTATCTGAATCGATTGCCGGATGCAATCACAGGAACGCTTCCAGATGATTCGGTTGACGCGACGCTTGAGCGACTTGTCGATGGTGTTGAAGAGGCTGATACGCTGGTCTTGCTACTCGATCTAGAACGCTTCATGAACGACGAACCGCTTGAGATTACTGAGTACTTCGATATTCTTCGCCAGGCAAACAATACCGGTGTGATTCTGGTAGCGACGAAAGCCGACGTTATGGCTGAGGAATTCCGTGAGGAACGTGGTCTCGAAGCGCATCGATATCAAGAAGAGTTCAGGGAGTACATCAACCAGCGGCTCCGCGGCAGTCAGCAGGTTGAGAGTCTCATTCAGGAGACTGCTGGGACCGAAATTTACCCTGTATATTACCAGACGAAAGTAAACGAGAACGGTGACCGCGTTCCGATCAGAGACGACACCAACTCCGTGATGACAGTCGGGTTCGACGAATTGTTGGATCTGTTCGGGAGGCGATCCTGATATGATTGACCTCACCATCTACGACTCTCAGGGTCAACCTCTAGACGATCCTGGAGCACCCAAAAACGAGCGGATCGCCAATTTCTTCTTCGACGGTGTCCGTCTCGCGATAGAGAGTATCGACTCCGTCCGGGCGTACTGTTTCTTCAGAGCTCGTGAGTCGGAAGGCGCTCGCCTGGATCAGTTCTACGCCGAGTTTGAGGCCAGTAGCGTTGGCGAGATCGAGAACCTGAAATCGGACGTTGAGGAGAAGGTCACTCGTGAATACGATATGATCCTCGAGTCCTCAACTGAGGACTCGACGGTCTTCGATCTGATTCCCGAGGCGTCCCGGTTGACGCCCCCCGGCGATCGAAAGACACGTGATTTGATCCCGAAACTGATCAGTCGGGGTGAGCGGCCCCAATTTGGCGTCTCGAACTACAGGGAGGCACTGGCACTGCTGCTGGATGTATTGCGGAACAGCAGGGCGAACAAAGTCGCCATCGCCGACAATGCCGAGAGCTCCGAGCTATCGAGCTACGACATCGTCATCGAAACCGGAGATCATACCGGTCTGGTTCCACTCGGTGATACGGAAGCGGCACTGTCGCGGGAGCGCCGGAGTAACATGCGCTCAGAACAAGGGGGCTTGGCCGGTGGTGCACAGGGGGGTAACGACTCACGATACCAGTCACCGCTGGGCGGTGATTCGACTGGCGACGACCTCACCCGCAAAGACAAACTACTCAGTATCGGTCTCATTTCGGCGTTCGGAATCGCAGTGCTCGCTCTGCTCGTCGGCGGTGCACTCTATGGTGCGTGCTTCCTCGGCGTGAGCGTTGATTTGCCTGTGGTTGGTGATTTGTGCGGTTCGGACTCCGGTAATCAGAGTGAGTTCGATGTCTCAGCGTATAGCGTCACTGCCTACGACGCGAACAGCACAATCTCTATCCGCTGGAACGGCTCAAGCGATGTCAAACATACTGTCCGTCTGTTCAATAACTCAGGGATCCAAATCGGAGAGAACCACACAGTCGACAGTTCTCCAGCTACGAAATCATGGACGGATTTAGAGTCTGGTGACTACCGGATCAACGTTACAAACAGCTCTGGCGCTCGGAAGATGGTGTGGAATGGCACACTGAACGCGACAGAAGTCCAGTCTAGTGGTAGCCAATCTAACGGTACACAATCCACAGTGACGCCGACAAATGACTCCTCATCGAACACGAGGGGCACAAATTCCACGGAGACTGATGAGAACACAAGTACAGAGGCTGAAATTGTAAGCTTGCCGACTGGAGAATGATTGTTGAAGGGTATACCTTGGTACGTTGTTCCCGGGTGCCGACGCAACCGAGTGGTTCCGTGAACCCGGACTCAATATTTGAATGGGGCCTTTCGTATGACTGATGGAACACTATCACGACGGCGATTGTTACAGGCAGCATCGATCCTAGCGGGGTCGGGGGCTAGCGCACAGTTGGGTGTTGGTACAAACACTGGGCGTAGTCAGGAGACTGTGGACGGAGCCCAGGCGCAAGTCGATGATACCAGCGGCCATCCGATGTACTGTGTGGATGCCCGTAACTCGGGACACAATCCCGATGAAACCGGGCCGAATGCGCCGATTGGTGAACAGTGGCGCTTCCGGACCCCCGGCCAGGTGGACTCGTCGCCGGCGGTGGTCGACGGGACTGTCTACGTCGGGAGTTGGGACGGCAACGTGTACGCGGTGTCGGCTTCAGATGGGAGCGAACAGTGGCGCTTCCAGACTGGCGGATGGGTGGGCTCGTCGCCGGCGGTGGTCGACGGGACTGTCTACGTCGGGAGTTGGGACGGCAACGTGTACGCGGTGTCGGCGGCGGATGGCACCGAACAGTGGCGCTTCCAGACTGGCGCCGCAGTGTACTCGCCGCCGGCGGTGGTCGACGGGACTGTCTACGTCGGGAGTAACGATATAAACGTGTACGCAGTGTCGGCTTCAGATGGGAGCGAACAGTGGCGCTTCCAGACTAACAGAGCGGTAACCTCGTCGCCGGCAGTGGTCGACGGGACTGTCTACGTCGGGAGTGGAGACGGCAACGTGTACGCGGTGTCAGCTTCGGATGGGAACGAACAGTGGAGCTTCAGGACTGGCGGCCGGGTGCCCTCGTCGCCGGCAGTGGTCGACGGGACTGTCTACGTCGGGAGTACCAACGGCAACGTGTACGCGGTGTCGGCTTCGGATGGGAACGAACAGTGGCGCTTCCAGACTGACGACGGGGTGTACTCGTCGCCGGCGGTGGTCGACGGGACTGTCTACGTCGGAAGTGACGACGTCATTATGTACGCGTTGTCGGCTTCGGATGGCACCGAACAGTGGCGCTTTCAGACTGGCGCCGGGGTGTACTCGTCGCCGGCGATGGTCGATGGGACTGTCTACGTCGGGAGTGACGACGCAAACGTGTACGCGGTGTCGGCTTCGGATGGGAACGAACAGTGGCGCTTTCAGACTGGCGCCGGGGTGTACTCGTCGCCGGCGGTGGTCGACGGGACTGTCTACGTCGGGAGTAGGGACGGCAACGTGTACGCGTTGTCGGCGGTTATTAGACCTCAGGTGTCATACGACTCCGAATCCGTGACGACGAACACGGCGGTTACCTTCGACGCTTTGAACACGACGTTGCCCAACGTCGACCCAGGTTCGGCAACCTACGAGTGGGCGTTCGGGGCCAACTCCGATTTCACCACCACAGGCCAGCAGGTCACTCATACCTTCGAGGAGGCCGGCGAATACACAGTTCGGTTGCGCGTATCCACCGCCGACGGAGCGATGGCCACGACCGAAACGAACGTGAGCGTCGAGGCCGCTCAGAGCGAACAGTCGTCCGTCTCCGACTGGCCACAGTATCAGTACGACACCGCCAACACCGGTCACGCGCCAAATACGACTGGACCCACACAGAATATCGGTGGGCAATGGCGCTTCCAGACTGGCGCCGGGGTGTACTCGTCGCCGGCGGTGGTCGATGGGACTGTCTACGTCGGGAGTGACGACACAAGCGTGTATGCATTGTCGGCTTCGGATGGGAGCGAACAGTGGCGCTTCCAGACTGACGGCCAGGTGGCCTCGTCGCCGGCAGTGGTCGACGGGACTGTCTACGTCGGAAGTGACGACACAAACGTGTACGCAGTGTCGGCTTCAGATGGGACCGAACAGTGGCACTTCCAGACTGACAACCTGGTGCGATCTCCGCCGGCGGTGGTCGATGGGACTGTCTACGTCGGGAGTTGGGACGGCAACGTGTACGCGGTGTCGGCGGCGGATGGCACCGAACAGTGGCGCTTCCAGACGGACTACAGGGTGTCCTCGCGCCCGGCGGTGGTCGATGGGACTGTCTACGTCGGGAGTGGAGACGGCAACGTGTACGCGGTGTCGGCGGCGGATGGGAGCGAACAGTGGCGCTTCCAGACTAGATACGGGGTGTCCTCGTCGCCGGCAGTGGTCGACGGGACTGTCTACGTCGGGAGTGGAGACGGCAACGTGTACGCGGTGTCGGCGGCGGATGGGACCGAACAGTGGCGCTTCCAGACTGACAACCAGGTGCCCCCGTCGCCGGCAGTGGTCGACGGGACTGTCTACGTCGGGAGTGGAGACGGCAACGTGTACGCGGTGTCGGCGGCGGATGGCACCGAACAGTGGCGCTTCCAGACTGGCGCCGCAGTGTACTCGTCGCCGGCGGTGGTTGACGGGACTGTCTACGTCGGGAGTTGGGACAGCAACGTGTACGCGGTGTCGGCGGCGGATGGGACCGAACAGTGGCGCTTCCAGACTGGCAGCCGGGTGGCCTCGTCGCCGGCGGTGGTCGACGGGACTGTCTACGTCGGGAGTAGAGACGGCAACGTATACGCGCTGACAGAGGGGGGCCATCTCAAGTCGCTCTACGGGTTCGTCGTCGACAGAAATCTACTGATAGGTGGCGGGGCTGGTCTCACGGGCATGACACTCGCCGGGTTGGGTGCGTGGCGCTATAGCCGTGGGTCCGCCAAGACCACCACGCAGATCACTACCGACCACGGCGTCGACAACTGGCCCTGCCCCGGCCACGACTCCACGAAAACAGCGGCCGTTCCCACCGCTCGGGAACCACGTACCGATCCCGAGACTGCCCACCGGATCCAGCCAGAGGGCAGCACCGTCGACACCTCGCCAGCAATCGACGGTGACCACGCGTTCGTCACAACCAACGAGGGAGCTCTGCTCGGCGTCGCACTCGAATCGGGTGATATCGAGTTGATGACCGCTCTCGACGCTGAGAATCCGACGCCACCGGTTGTCAGCGACCAACTGGTCGTCGTCGGCACCGACCAAGGCGTTCAGGCCTACCGACAACGAGATGGTGAGGAACGCTGGACCCGATCGGTCGAGGGTCTCACCACCGTCGTCGCCGACGATGCTGTTTTCGTCGGCACAGACACGGGCGTACAGGGTCACCACCTGGCTGGAGGGAGTCAGAAGTGGCAAACCGATTGTGAGGGACAGGTGACAGCACTCGCGGTCGCTGACGGGGCGGTTTATATTGCGGCTGGCACGTCTATCACCGCGTTGGACGCAGAGACGGGTACCCAGCACTGGCAAATTGAGACACGGGGTCATAACCCTTCCTTAGCGATCGGTGACAGACTGATTATTACGACGCGTTCGGTAGTAGCTGCTCACGATCCCGAGACAGGAAAGGAACAGTGGACTAAGGACGAGGGCGGCCAGCCGACAGCTGTTGCCCTCGCCCACGGTCACATCTATCAAACCACTGACTCGGATGTCCGAGCACTCGACATTAGGACTGGGACCGAGAACTGGCGGACGAGTATCGATGCGACGACAGGGCCAGTCGTCGTCGGCGACACAGTTTACGTGGGAACAGAGAGTGATCTGGTTGCACTCAATGCTGCGGATGGTTCCTACAAGTTCACACACGGACTCGACGGTGTCCTATCGCGACCTATAGTCGTGGGTAACAGTGTGTTTTGCCGAACAGCTGACGGCTCGTTGACCGTGGTCACCGGAAAACTGGGCGACGAACCGCAATTACATACCCGTTCGAGCGACCCCGAAACGGATCCGTCGGCTGCCGAGTCGACTACGGAAACGACCGATGATGTGACCGCTACCTCCAGTTCGGATTTGGAGAACGCCGAACCGGATTCGGTTGCGACTCGGTTCGCTCGCGACTGTGATTCCATCGAATCGGCCTCGGTTGTCGATGACACAGGTCCAGTCCACGTCTACCGAGGTACCTTGGTTGATCAGATCAGTGAGGAGCATACCCATCTGTACGCGCTCGCCCCCGAACACTCCGAGGAGGAGTCAGTCTCGGATTTCGAAAAAATTGCTCGGGAGTGGCAGGGGATCAGCAAGAATACCCACGTCGCAACCGTTTATGACCACGGTAGTGACCCTCGTCCGTGGATCGCCTTTGATCCTGGTATCGGTCGGTTAGACGAAGCTCTGACTAATTTAGAACGACCCAAACGGATCGACATTCTCGTTGATCTCGCTGAGGCGGTCCGTACCGGAAGTATGTACAACCTCGCCCATGGGGGTATCACACCCACGACAGTGTTCCTTGCAGAAGACGAGCAGGGCAGTTTGATTGCAACGCTGGCCGACTGGGGGTTGCAGCGTACTGTCGAAAAAAGGATCGAGGACCCACCCGTTACACCGTATACCGCCCCCGAGCAACTCACTGGTGAGACCGCCGGGACTGCAACCGATATCTACCGGCTTGGTGCAATAATCTATCGTGTCTTAACCGATGAACCACCGTTCGCCTACGGTGCCGATCTCCGATCCGCAATCGCAGACCGTGACTTCGAACGGCCGACTAATGTGGATTCATCACTTCCAACTGCTGTTGACGAACTGGTCGCAACAGCGATGGCTACGGACCCAGACAAGCGGTTCGATTCACCGTACGAACTCCGTCGAGAACTCGTTGCGATATTTGACTAATAAATGCTGACCGGCAGTTGTGACGAAACCTGTGGCTTCCATACGTAAGGTCAGTCATGTGCTCGTTTGAACGCCTCTTCGACCGCTCTTACAGAGTTCTGTCGCAGATCGGGTTCTGTTGAAAGTGCCGTGTCGATGATCCGCGCTACATCCTCGGGGACACGATCATCGTCGGCAACCGACCGCACGTTCCCCTCAAGTATGGCCCTTTCGAGCGCAGGGGCTTCATCGGCGACCGGTGGCTGACCGGTGAATACGTAACACCCCAGTGCTCCGAGTTGATAAATATCGACTGATTCGCCGAGTTGGTTATCACGCACCTGCTCGGGGGCACTATAGGGCGTGATCGGAGTTCCTTCGTTGAGCGCTGCCTCAACTGATCGCCGAAGACCCCACTCGCTGACTGACGCTTGTGGTGGGCCATCGCTCATTGTGATGTGGACGACATCTGGTGAAAGATATCCGTGTCGGTGGCTGTAAAGTCGTCCCAGGCGGAGTGCCTCGGCGACATCGGCGAGCAATTCGACTCTATCGGTCGTCGAGAGGTCGGGCAGTGCATTCTGGAGGCTGATCTCACCGACATCGAAGGCGACGTAGGGAGCATTCGTATCGCCTGCCTCGAATACCGTTGCAATCGGTGCATTCTGACTGATTGATGTCCATTTTCGGGCTGTCTGTTGAAACGCATCTTTTGGCTCATCGTCAAGTACTGGCTCAAGCGTCGCGACTCGGATTTCGCGAACCGTGGTCTCGTCGACCAGCTTCCCGTCGTGGTACCGGATCGGTCCGTCCCGCATACGGACGCTGTCCGACCAGTAGGTACCTGGTTCCTGGTCCGGGAGATCACGAGAGGGGGTGGTCGCAGTAGGGTTCTGGGTCGGCGCGTTGTTAGTCATTTCCGCTGATTCTTCGGATACGGCACCCTCTTGTGGCGACATTTTGGACTCTGATTGAGCTGCGCTAGTAGCGGCGGTCTCATCGTCATTATCCGGTTCCACTGGCTTCTTTTCGGTTGTGTTGGAGCCTGCAGCCGCAGCGGTCGTGTCGCTGCTGTGGGCATGGAAATTCAAGTCATCGCCGAAGCACTCCGCAACGCCGCTCTTTACAACACGACCCATGGTGCGCTCAGTCCCGAGACCGTCTGGGCCACCGAAACCGATGACGGCGTACAAGCCCTCGTCGACGACTGGGGACTTGAACGGGCCTGTCGGGTTGCGGCAGACCAGGCGGTGAGTACGCCGTTTACTGCGCCTGAACTTACTGACGACTCCGAAATGGCGTCTGAAGAAGCTGACGTGTACAGTCTTGGTGCCATCACCTACTACGTGCTCACTGGACAACCACCCGGCGATCCCGCCAGAGTTGGGCAGAGTGATCCCTCCGTGCTGAGTGACGCTACCGATCATCCAAGTGTTGACGATGCGGTTGACGACGTGGTCTTGACAGCACTGGCGGCCGACCCCGGCGACCGCTACGACTCCGCGTACGCTTTCAAAACGGCGATCAAGCGCGTGCTACCCATAGATCCGCTCACTGCTCCTGGGGGATCCGCATCCGCCGTTGCAGAAGACACCGATACCAGCGACGCAGAGTCCGACGCCAGCGATACATCTGACTCTGATGGAGATAGCGGTTCTGCTAGTTCCGCACCTGAAACTACTGCTGATGAAAGTGCGACCGATCAAGAAATTGGCGAGAAAACTGACACAGAAAGCGGCCTGACACGCCGTGCAGCACTTGGCACTGGCCTGTTGGGTGTGGGTGCTATGGGGACTGTAGGGTGGTACCTGTTTACCCAATCTGACTCTGGGTCAGTTCCATCTGACTCTCAAACTGGTATTAAAACTACCGCTGGCGAGACTTTGTGGTCTTTTCGGACCGACAATTCAGTAAACTCATCTCCAGCAGTAGTGAACGGTATGGTTTATATTGGGAGTTGGGACGCCAACGTGTACGCATTGGATGCAACGGATGGTAGTGAACAGTGGTCGTTCCCGACAGACGGATATGTCCAGTCGTCTCCAGTAGTGGTTGATGATACAGTCTATATCGGGAGTTGGGATGATAGCGTATATGCACTAGACGCGAGGGATGGCACCGAACAGTGGTCGGTCCAGACGGGCGGCACGGTGGATTCATCTCCAGCCGTGGTAGATGGCACTCTATACGTCGGAAGTTACGATCAGAGAGTGTACGCGCTGGATAGGGCGGAGGGTAGCCAACAGTGGCAGTTTCGAACCGATAGTGGAGTTGGGTCGTCGCCAGTGGTGGTAGATGACACTGTTTACATCGGAAATGACGATGGTAACCTGTACGCAATAGATTCTACGACTGGGACCGAACAATGGTCTTTTCAAACGGGAATTAAATTATCCTCGTCGCCAGCAGTAGTGGATGGTATGGTCTACATCGGAAGTTGGGACAACAACGTGTATGCATTGGATGCAACGGATGGTAGTGAACAGTGGTTGTTCCCGACAGACGGATATGTCCAGTCTTCTCCAGCAGTAATGAATGACACGGTCTACGTCGGAAGTGACGACGGCAACGTGTATGCGCTGGACGCTGCAGATGGCACCGAACAGTGGTCCTTTCAGACGGATGGGGAAGTGGAATCATCGCCAGCGGTGGTAGATGGCTCTGTCTACATCGGAAGCCGCGATGGCGCCATCTATGCAATAGACGTAGCGGAGGGCACCGAACAATGGACCTCTCAGGCGGGATTTAAGTTATCATCGTCGCCAGCGGTGGTAGATAGCAAAGTCTACGTCGGAAGTTACGATGACAACGTGTACGCGTTATCTGCAGGTGATGTGACCGGAGAGTGGCGAATGTTTCAGCACGATCCGCATAACAGTGGGACATCATTTTAGAATCTGGATCATCGCCGGCCACATTTGTGGAGATGTCGGTTTGCCCTCAACTGCGCCCGGCTTCGTGCTACTATGGGTTCGCACAGGTTTTCTATCGAGTCCAATCCGTTTAGACGAATAGTGAATTTCTGTGTTAGGAGTGTCTTCCGACATGGTAGATCACGCCCCAGCAGAACGAAAGAGCAACCATAACGATGAGAGCGCCGGCGAATTGTTCGTTCGTCGGTATTCTTGCACCGGTTGTACGCTGGACAAACTCAATCACAGTAAGTGAAAACTGCCCGAGCGGGGGTAAGAGTTCCCACACGAATTTTGACAGCACTGTCCCTATTATTAGAGTCGCGAACGCAGCGAATCCATGCGATGCCCCGGTCGTTGCTGGCATATTCTACCAACATAGCTATAATCAATTAATTCTTTTCATTTTATATATTAGTAGCGGTGCAGTAGTAGTGTTTATGCCTCGCAAAAAATGCCATCGGCACTGTCTAGTTTAGCACCTCGTCGGCTGGCGTTCCACCGTCGAGCGATTGATGCGGCCTCTGATGGTTGTAGTAATGCACAAGTTGATCAAACCACTCGCGTGCGCTCACCCGACTGCCCACCCACGAATTATGGAAACGGTCGATGCGCATTTTGAGCCCGTGGAACCACTTTTCGATGAGGTACCGGTCGGTATAATTAACTCGACCGTTCAATCCTAATCGAGTAAGGCCAGTCCGATCTCCAAACTGATTAACAAGGAACGTTGCGTCGGAGAGATCGTGTTTTTCGCGGCGACCAAGCAGGAACGCAGCCGCCGGATCAGTGCCATGCCGCCCGAACAGCTGCACGTCAAGAATCAACTTCGTATCGATGTCTATTGCAGCATACAACCAAGACCACTCGCCGTTGATTTTGATAGCGGTTTCGTCCACCGCGACCTTGACGGCTGCGCCGCCGGCGGGTCGCTAACGCTATCAGAGACGCGATATACCCACTGAAAAATCGCTTGATGAGAGCGTTATACGCCGAATAGTCGGAGAATATCTTTAGTTTCTCTAAGAGGGTGTCATAGAACGAGTACCACACCAAAGAGCAGGGTGAACGCTGAGATGGTATGGCCTCAGCGACCCTGCAAGATGATCCTTCGGTAGAGACGTTCTTCAATGTCGCGGAGACCGAGACGCTAGCGTTGTTTGAGCATCTCTCCTTCGAGTTTCTCGAAGAGTTCGACGTGTTCGCCCCGGAGGAGACGGGGCGAACACGAGAGCACGAACCACCAGAGCTGATGCGTGGCTTCCTCCATTGCTACTACCACGACATCTACGGGATTCGTCCGGTTGAGCGGGAGCTTCGGAACACGGTCGTTTGGCTCAGCTGTGGTTTCGATCGACCGCCGTCCAGAGATGCGGTCGATCGCTTTCTCACCGACCTCGAACACGTCGTTGACGAGGTCTTCGACCGACTCGTCGAGCAGGCCGCCCAGCGCGGCCTGCTCGACCTGACCTATTGCATCGATTCAACCGACGTGAGGGCGATGCCCGCCGATCAAGACGCCTCGAAGTGCTACGATCCAACCGACGACGAGTACTACTACGGCTACGGCTGTACGATCGTCTCGACCGGGCAAAAGATCCCGATTGCAGCTGAGTTCACCGAGAGTAAGCAAGCGCCAGAGGAGACGGCGATGCGCGTCACGCGTGACGCGCTCGCCGTCGCCACGCCGATGTGGATGGTCGGTGACAGCGCCTACGACACGCTTGACTGGCACGACCACCTGCTGGCCGCAGGGGTCGTGCCAGTCGCCCCGTACAACGCGCGAAACACCGACGATCCGAAAGATATTGAGTACAGGATCGAAGACCGTATCTCCGAACACAGCGAGGACGTTCAACTGAAGCAATCGACGCTAGACGAGACGTATAACCGCCGGACAGGAGTCGAACGAACCAACGAATCAGTCAAGGACTGCGGCCTCGGGCGAACGCACGCCTGAGGCCGCGTCCACGCACGAGCGCAAGTGTTTCTTGCGCTGTGCCTTCGCCTCGTCGTCGCAATCACCAACTATGAACGCGGAGACAATCCGGGAAGCACGATCATCACGGTGTGAGAAGAGTTCTATGACACCCTCGATATCTCATTTATCTCAGCACGGCACCCGGCCGCATTCGCTGGTCGTCACGGCGACACCGCTTCTCGAATCTGGTTGGGATTCCGGCGGTTGCGGCGCTGTGACGGGTGTGGCGGTCCCTCGGGACGGGGTACGATAGTGCAGCGGCTCCGCGATGGCTCCGGACGGAACGGAAAACGAGCGGTTAGGCTTCAGCGCCGGTTTCGATGCTGTCGATCTGGACGAAGCCGTAGTCACAGTCCGGGCAGTGCCACTTGACCTTCTGCCCGAGGTGCAGCTCCGTGCTCGCGGCTCGGTAGAACGTCTTCGTCTCGCCACAGTTCGGACAGGACCGCTCGAGTTCCATGGCCATACGCGACGGTTCCACGGCGGGATAGTTCAACGTCCCGGTTTCGGGGGCGATAAACGGCCGAGTGCTATATCGAACTGGCTCGGTCGACCTGCAGCAGGTGCGTCCGGCCGGCCACTAATCCGACGAACAGCCCCGTGAAGTG
Source organism: Halorientalis regularis (assembly GCF_023698535.1). Classification (GTDB taxonomy): domain Archaea; phylum Halobacteriota; class Halobacteria; order Halobacteriales; family Haloarculaceae; genus Halorientalis; species Halorientalis regularis. The sequence goes on along the minus strand of NZ_JALJCL010000006.1, from coordinate 46,778 downwards.
CGCGATCAGTGCCGCACGGGCCGAGCCAGTGGCGAGCGTGACGACTGCGGCGACGAGCACGAAGAGGAACAACTGGACGCGCGGGGAGACCTCGATTCCGCCGACGACGGTGTCGGTCAGCCGGTTGCTGGCCAGGAGGTAGCCCACGAACGCGAAGATGGCCCCGCTCGCGCCGAGAACGCCGGTGCCAGTCCCGAGAGCCCCGCCGACAGTGATCTGTGTGATCCCGGCGAGTGCTCCGGTCCCGACGAAGAACGCGTGATAGCGTATGCGGGTCGTCGCGCGTTCGAGGACGACGCCGGTGAGCAGGAGCCCGAACGAGTTCGCCAGCAGGTGCTGGAGGGTCATGTGCGCGTAGACGCTCGTCACGAGCGTCCAGGGATTGGCCGCGACAGGTGGGGTCAGTACGAACAGCGTGCCGAACAGCCCGAGCGGGATCGCGACCCATTCCAGCAGGAAGACCACGACGAAGATAGTGAGCGTCGTGACGGTCGGACTCCGGCCGGTAACCATACCATCAGTGGGGGCCGCCCGCCAGTAAACTCCGTCGCCCTCGCCGCCGGGGAACTATAAGGAACTGGCGGCCCCAGTAGGGGTATGAAGATCTATACCGGTCGCGGTGACGAGGGAATGACCGACCTCCGGAACATGGACCGGGTGTCGAAGGCGAGTCCGCGGATCGAGGCCTACGGGACCGTCGACGAGGTCAACGCTCTGGTCGGCGTCGTCCGGCCGACGGGGTACGACGACGTGGACGACCAGTTGCGCTCGATCCAGAACCACCTCCACGTCGTCCAGGCCGACTTCGCCAACCCGAATCTCGAGGAAGACGACCCGCAGGTCACCGACGAGCACGTCGACGAACTGGAATCGTGGATGGACGACTACGACGAGGAACTCGACCCGCTGGAGCGGTTCATCCTGCCCAGCGGGAGCGACCCGGGCGCGAAACTCCACCAGGCCCGGGCGGTCTGTCGCCGCGCGGAACGCCGCGCGGTCACCTTCGCCTCCGAGGAAGCCGGCGTCAACGACGCCGCCATCGTCTACCTCAACCGGCTCTCGGACTGTCTGTTCACGCTCGCACGCGTGGTCAACAAACGCGAGGGCGTCCCCGAAGAGAGTCCGACGTACTGATAAGGCGTGGGCGACCCGGCGGCCACCTACACCGGTTCGTAGACGAGGACGCCGCCCCGGTCTCGCATCGTCACGTCGCCCCGCTCTTCGAGTACGTCCAGGTGGCCGACGGCCTCGCTCATGCCGGCGAACGACTCCGTAACTGGAAGGTCGCCGAACAGCCCGTCCATCACGTCGACGGGCGTGGTCGGGCCGTCCACGAGGTCGCGGACGTTGTCGGTCCGCTCCTCGTGGGCTTCGCGGATCTCGCCGATCCGTTCGCCTGGGGCGTCGATGAGTTCGCGGTGGCCCGGGAGCATCCGGTCGTAGTCCCGGTCGCGCAGACGATCCAGTGAGCGGTTGTACGAGGGGAGGACGCGCGGGCGCTCGTCACGGTCGTCGCCCGGCGGAAGGAGAAACGGATTCGGCGTAATCTCGGGGAGGACGTGGTCCCCGACGACGGCGCGGCGCTCGCCGTCGATGTCGTAGGAGAGGATACACTCGCCGTCGGCGTGGCCCATGACCTCGTCGATATCGAGGACGGTGTCCTGTACGACGAGGGTATCGCCCGAGACGATTTCCTGATCGGTCGCCACGTCGGGCGCGTAGCGGAGATACACCTCGGGGAGGCCGGTGACGGTTTCGGCGGTCGAGCGTGCCATCCCGCAGCGCTCGAAGAAGTCGGTGAAGAACGCACGCTCGCGCTCGAACCGGCCCTCGAAGTCGGCCATGATCGCGGCGGCGTCGGGCGTGGCGGCGACGGACGCGCCGACCTCGCGGAACCGATTGGCCAGCCCGAAGTGGTCGGGGTGGGGGTGAGTGACGAGAACGCGCTCGATGTCGGACGGAGAGAGCCCGCGTTCTTCGAGCGCGTCGAGCAGGTGCGACCAGGCTTCCTCGCTGTCCGGCCCGGGGTCGATCAGCGTCCGGCCGGCGAGGTAGGCGTTGACCGCCCCGACCTGGAACGGCGTCGGAACCGTGAGGCGTGTGAACATGGCAGCACGTACCCGCCGGTGGAACAATAGGGTTGTGTCGAAAAGCCGGCCGACGAGGGTATGCCCACGGACACCTCGACGGCCGGAGGCATGGTGGACGCGTTGTTGGGACAGACGCGTGGCCGACCCCCCGACGGGGTTCCAGCCGATTTTAGGTATGCCTAAAAGATTGAAAAACCTTGTGGTCGGTCTGCTACAGGTCAAATACCTGGCCGCTGTCTTGCGGTTAGGAGCTGTAGCGCCACAAACCTTTTATCTGTCCTCGGCGTACCAACGAATATGAACAAACACTTCGAAGACGCGCAATACTACCTCAAACGTGCAGGTGAGACGGCGAAAAAAGGAATCGTCGAGGAACTGGAGCCGATTCAGGACCGAATCGACACCGTCATGGGCGGCGACGAGACCGAACCGGAGCCAAACCGGCTGAAGGAGATCCGCGCCGACCTGAAAGAGCTTCAGGGGCGAGCGGAAGGCGAGGCCAAGGAGGCCATCGCGGACGCCCGGGAAAAGATCGAGACCTACCGGCAGACGGAAGCCTGAGAGGTAACCCTTAAGTCCGGCGCAGGGGTAACACCGAGCGCCGGGTTGGTGATCTAGTCCGGTTATGATATCTCCTTCACACGGAGAAAGCCGGCGGTTCAAATCCGCCCCAACCCATACGCCCACTTCGTTTTTTCTAACCACAAGACAGCGTAGGGGTTACTTTAATTTACCCCGGCTTTCTCGCTGTGAACCAGAGAAATAACCACTCGAATTTGTCTCGGAGCGCGGGACGGCGGTGGGCCATCAGAAGGAAGTCGGCTTGTAGATGGCAATACCTATACAGATTCTGACGTGAGATAATTAAAATTGATTTGATGGATTACAATCAGCCACAACTCGTCATATGTGGACTCTTTGACCGGAATCCTATCTGTACCCGCTGAATCAGATATGTATCTTCACCCGCAAGAAAATCGTAGCTATGGCAGTCCCTCCGTAGAGCAATAGATCGAACAGACCAAGGAATCCAGTCTGAATGAGGGGAGGCAGTGCAATCGCAATCCCGATACAGAATCCTGCTAAGTATCCAAAAGACCAGTATCGGGATTTATCTATAGTCATAACTGTTCCGGCAATTGAGAGTACAATTGCAATTGAGAACAGGCCCTTTGGAAAGATACCTGCCTCAACGAGTTTCGGTACAACCTCTCCGATAAGTACAGCAACGATTATTGCTTCAACGACTACGGAAACGCCCCGCCGATACCCATGCTCGATCTCCGGCATATTCAAGCAACCTCCGTTGTCTCAGATTCAAGCGTCATGATCCAGTCACAACAACGGGCGGTAATAATATAAGCGTTCGAGATAGTTCAAAGAATATATGGTTGTGATGTTGATCACAGGCGTTCTTCGAGGGTATGATTTGAATCATGGCCCGTTTCTGTCCGGTGGTTTTGTATGAAGCAGAAAGAGGAACTACTGGAGGAGTACAACAAGCCCAATCAAGATACCAAACGTGCCATCATTGAATATCTATATAGAAATCCTGACACAGAACACGAAACTCAGGAGGTCTTTGAAGCTGTCAAGAATGATTGTCGTGCTGGCAAGGTTGGTACAGTAGCAAATCAACTCTCTCAACTATCAAACAATGAAGATCGGATCGGACAGGAAGAACGATCCTATTATCGGTGGGAAGGTGAAGGCCAGAGGCGACCGAATCGCCGGCTCTATGAAGTTAAATTGGCACTAGAACAGTGGATTGATTCACTAGGTATCTCCACAGGAACATTGATTGTGGCGTTCTTTATTTGGTTTCTTGGGATATTATGTGCCATAATTAGTCTAGTTCCACTGTTTACCCCAATCAATCCTTTGGGTGTTGATTTCGTATGGTGGTTCAGGATCTCAGGTTTGTTGACTATTCTTGGATCAACTACTGTAATGATCTGGATACCACTGTATCTGTTTGATGTTTGGCAGACCGGGTGAACTATCTTTGCTGGCCCCTCCCCGTGTCAACAGGTTCGCATGATGGTTTTATACAACGCATTCCTATCTATTCTATATCGAACATTTCTCGGCGAAGATCGCGTTTTTCCTCCTTAGTCCGGGCGTCATAGTGCTTATCCAACGTTTTCGGACTCACGTTCATTCGATCTCCGATCAGTTCTTTCCGATGCCCTTCGTTCAGCCACGCGGTAATAGCTGATCGACGAACCGCATGGGGAGAGACTGATGATGGACAGCGCTGGGCGTAATTGTAGTCATATGCCTCACAGTCCAAAATCTCCCGGTCATGCGGGCATTCACCCGTATAATGACATGGACGGGTGAGCGCTGAAATGTGCGGCCGAAAAGTAGGCCGTGCGGGCCGTCCATGCTTCGTTGTGAACAGCGGATCACGCCCGAAGTCGTCGGTTGATTCCTCTCGATGGATCTCGATATAGTCGCCAACTATATCGCAGACCCAAGAGTGGAGATTGACCTGCCGCTCAGCTTGATGCTTGTTTTTCAAGGGTGTCCCCTCCTCGGGTCGATGCACCACCTCGATGAAGCGATCCTCTGAGTGGTAGTCCTCCAGATCAAGCGCACGGACTGTTCCTATCCGGAATCCAGTGTCCCACATCAGAGCAAACAGGGCGTGCCGAAAAGTCGCGTACTCGAATTTCTCCAGATAATCCAACATCTCGTTAGCTCGCGCAACGGAGATCATGTCCGTCCGAGCGTCGTCTTCGGGATTCGGAAGGACCATATTATCCGCTAGATCCCCGTCCACCACTTCCATTGATTCGAGCCAGCGGAGGAATACGCGCAGGGTGCAGAGATTGTTGTAGAGGGTGACCTCATTGACTCCGCCTTCCTCGCGTCGATGAATTTTGAAGTCGTGAATATGCCAGCCGTCCAATTCAGAAATATCGTTGAGGTCGATCTGGTTGCACCACTGGATAAACTGTTTGAGCGCGTACTTGTGGTTGCGATACGTCGATTCAGCCACTTCCGGTCGTCGTTCTTTGAGATACCGTTCGACAGCTCGTTCTGGTTCCATTGATCGGGGCATAGGTTGCTCCGAACCTGACCCCGCCTTGCGTGATACGGCGGTGTTATACACACCTAAGTTCACCACTTGCTTTCAGCGCCGAACGGCCAAATCTGCTGTTTTGGCCCTCGTGAGGCGCTGAGCCGGCGCGTTCAAATCCGCCCCAACCCATTTTCGTGACGCTACACCGCGAGCGAAGCGAGCGGCGGCGTCACGGAAACTGTCCGGTGGGTTTGAATCTGATGAGACGAGCGGAGCGAGTCTCGGCGTGGTTCACCCCGAGCGCCGCGAGTGAAGCGTTGGTCGGTAGCCGTCCAGCATCTGGGCCAACCGGGGATTCCCTAGCAGTATATAAACCACCGCATGTATCCGCCACTACCCTCTCACGCCACAGGCGGGTATCGACGGGTATGGCAATGCAGACACGCGAGACCGGTCGGGACAGCGCCGGAGTCGGTGACGGTGACGAGAGGTCGAACGTAGTTGCGCTGGACGGGGAGCGACGGCTCGCGTACGCGGAGTACGGTGCGCGCGATGGAAGGCCGGTCGTCTTCTGCCACGGGGCACCGGGATCGCGGCGACTGGGCGAACTGTTCGACACGGCGGCCCGGGAGCGCGGGATCCGGATTCTCGCGCCCGACAGACCGGGATTCGGGGCGTCGTCGCCGTGGCCGAATCGGTCGATCAGGGACACGGCACGGGTCGTGACTGCGGTGTTGGACGACGCCGGGGTCGAACGAGCCGGCCTGATCGCCTTCTCGGGCGGGTGTCCCTACGCACTCGCGACGGCGGCCACCGAGCCCGAACGTGTCGAGCGGGTCGACGTGATCGCCGGAGCGACGCCGCCGGACGGTGGCGGGACCGAGCCTGCGATACAGCGACTCTTGCGTGGGCTGGCGACGACGACGCCGACGTTGCTTGGCGGACTCCTTCGCGGCCAGGCGTGGCTGGCTCGGCGTCGCGATCCGTCCGTCGTCGTCGGGCAGTATACCGACGACCCCGAGGCGATCCCGGACGCGGCCGCCGAGGTGGTCCGCGCGGACTTCGTCGAGGCACTGACCACACACCGGTCGGGTACGATCACCGAGTTCCAGCACGCGGCCGCGACGTGGGAGTTCGATGTCGAGGCTGTCGAAACCACGGTCCGCTTCTGGCACGGCGAGGCCGACGCGAACGTCCCGATAGCGGGCGTTCGTCGGCTCGCCGAGCGGATCCCCGACGCACACTTGGAGACGGTCGACGATGCCGACCACATCCGGACGCTCCTCCGGACCCGTGCGGACGTGCTGGACCGACACCGCTCGGGACGGACCGAACCTGCCGACCGTGACGGACGACGAGCCGAACCCGTCGATTAAGACAGTGGCGGGGGAACTCGGGGCCGAACACGGGATGAAACGCATTCGGTTCTCGGTGATCTACCCGGAGCGGTTCGTGCATCCGCTGCACCGACGGCTCGTCGACGAGACGGTCGTCACGCGGCTGGAGCTGTTGATGTGGAGTCCCACGGCGGACGCGACGACGCTGTGCTGGTGTGACGGCGACCGGGCGGCGACCGGGGCGCTGGTCGACGCCGTCGAGTCGGTCCGGGATCGGACGCTCGTCGGGGACGACGACGGAACCTACGTCGTCCTCAGACAGCGCGAGTACGAGTTCGCGGGGGCGATTCTGGCGGCGGTCGCCGACGCCGGCGTGATCTTCCTCCCGCCGGTCGTCTTCCGCGACACCGGCGTCGTGCAGTTCGAGGCGGTCGGGGAGGCGACGGCGCTCAGCGCGTTCCACGACGACCTCGCGACGCTGGGCGACGTGTCCATCGAGCGGGTCCGCGAGTTCGAGCGCCGGCGCTCGCCGTCGACGCTGACCGACCGCCAGCGGGCCGCGCTCGAAGCAGGGCTGGCGGTGGGCTACTACGAGGTCCCGCGCGACGGGACGGTCGCGGACGTGGCGGCCGAACTCGACTGTGCGGCCAGCACGGCCGGGGAACTCCTGCGAAAAGCGGAAGGGGCGGTGATCGCGGCCCACGTCGGCTAGGAGCCAGGTGGACCGCCAGACGCCGGGATCACTCCTCGCTCATCTCGACGAACGTCGCGTCGGCATCGGCAGGGGTGTCGAAGTCGTGGAAGTTCTCGCCTTTCTCCTTGCTGAGGATGTTCAGGGCGGCGGCCGCGCCGTCGCCCGCCGAGATGACGGCCTGCCACTCCTCGGCCCGCACCATCGCGCCGGTGGCGTAGGCGTCCGCGACGCTGGTCTCCATGTCCACGTCCACGTCGACCACGTCTTCCTCGGTGAAGTCACAGCCCAGCTCCTCGGCGAGGTCGCGATTCGCGCCGGTCGCCAGTACCAGGTAGTCGGCCTCGAATTCTTCATCGGACGTCGTCACAGTGAAATCGTCGCCGGCCGCCACGTCGGTGACTTCCTCGCCCTGCTCGCGGTCGACGCCGAAACTGTCGACCTGACTGCGGAGTGTCTCCATGTACGCGGAGCCGTCCTGGGAGCCGACGCCGGGGTAGTTGAACAGGTGGGCCTTGTGCATCCAGGTGCCGTCGGTGTCGAACACCGTCGTGTCGACGCCGTTTTTCTGGAGGAACAGTGCGGCACTCAGGCCGGCGGGACCGCCGCCGACGATTGCTGCGTTGGCCATACCCCATCCACGACCGGCGGACGGAAGTCCGTTTGGCCTCCGGAAGCTTTCGGCCGTGAGACGCCTGTTCGACCGACTTCGCGGCCGATTCTTTCCTGTCTCAAAAATACTAGTGTGTGCGTTTTTGTACGTTGACATCCTCCGCCGCGTAAACGCGGAGGAGTCCCGAGTGGTGGGAGTTTCAGGCTTGGAGTCCAATCACGACCCCGGCATCGAGATGAGGACGGACACCGGCAGCGGTGGGCTGCTGGGCTCGGCCAAGCGGTCGATGCTGGGCGGGGAATCGGTATTCATGAACACCTTCACTGCCCAACAGCCCGGGAGCGTGACGCTCGCACCACCCGCCCCCGGTGACGTGCGCGCCCGCTTTCTCGACGAGGAGACGATCTACGCCGACTCGGGATCGTATCTGGCCTCCGAGCCCAACGTCGAGGTCAGCACGGAGTTTCAGGGTACGTCGAAGTTCTTCACGAGGGGTGACGTCTTCCTTCTGACGCTCACGGGGACGGGCACGGTCTTCGTCGACAGCTACGGGGCGATGGAGACGGTCGAACTGGAGCGAGGCGAGCAATTCAACGTCGACACCGAACACATCGTCGCGTTCGACTCGACGGTCCAGTACTCGACCGTCCGTCCGGGCGGCGTCAAGAGCCGCGCGTTCGGCGGCGAGAGGAAAGTCGTGACGTTCTCGGGGCCGGGGAAGATCTGGATCCTGAACCGCGACTTCGAGAGCCTCGCCGAGAAGGTCGCCGGGGAGATTCCCGGCAGCGGTGGCGGCGGTGACGACGACGACGGAATCGGCGTCGACGACTTCCTCCGAGGTCGCGACGCGACCGACTTTTCGGCATCACTGGCGGACCCAGATATTTATTGGTACAGCCCCTAGTGAACTCGATGTCCCAGACCCCACCTGGTCCCAAAGGGCAACCCGTCTTCGGAAGTAGCCGCCAGTACGCCCGCGATCCGTTCACGTTCGTGACGACGCTGGAACGGGCCTACGGCGGCGTCTCGCAGTTCGACATGGGGCCGCTGGAGACGTACATGGTCACCGACCCCGAGGCGATCCAGCGCATCCTCGTCTCGGACGCAGCGAACTTCCAGAAACCCGCGTTTCAGGACGACGCCCTCGGCGACTTGCTCGGCGACGGACTCCTGCTGAGCGAGGGCGAGACCTGGCAGAAACAGCGTGATCTGGCCAATCCGGCGTTCAACATGTCCCGGCTCTCGGGGATGGCCGACCGCATCGTCGGCCACGCCGAGTCGATGGTCGACGGCTGGGCGGCTGGTGACGTGATCGACGCCGAGGAGGCGATGACCGGCGTCACGCTGGACGTCATCCTCGACCTGATGATGGGTGTCGAACTCGACGCGGAGCGGGTCGCCCACGTCCGCGAGCAACTGGAGCCGCTGGGCAAGCGGTTCGAGCCCGACCCGATCCGCTTCGCCCTCCCCGACTGGGTGCCCATGCCCGACGACGCCGAGTTCGAGTCGGCGGTCGCGGAACTGGAGACCGTGATCGAGGAGATCGTCGCCCGCCGCCGCGACGACATCGGTACCGAGGGCGACGACGACGCCCCGATGGACTTCCTGTCGATCCTCCTGCGAGCCCGAAGTCGCGGCGAACAGACCGACGAGCAGCTGCGCGACGAAATGATGACGATGCTGTTGGCGGGCCACGACACGACCGCGCTGACGCTGACCTACACCTGGTACCTGCTCTCGGAACACCCCGCGGTCGAGCGCCGGGTCCACGCCGAACTCGACGATGTACTCGACGGCGGCCAGCCGACGATGGCCGACGTGCGCGACCTCGAATACACCACTTGGGCCATCAAGGAGGCGATGCGGCTCTACCCGCCGGTGTACACGATCTTCCGCTCGCCCAAACGCCCGGTCGAGATCGACGGGTACACTCTCCCCGAAGGCGCGAGCATCATGCTTCCCCAGTGGGCCGTCCACCGCTCGGAGGAGCACTGGGAAGACCCCGAAACCTTCGATCCCGAGCGGTTCAGTCCCGAGCGCCGGAAGGACCGGCCACGGTTCGCCTACTTCCCGTTCGGCGGCGGGCCGCGCCACTGCATTGGCAAACACCTGGCGATGCTCGAAGCCCGGCTGATCGTCGCCACCGTCGCGGACCAGTACCGCCTCGACTTCCAGGGTGAGTCTCCGCTGGAACTGCTCCCGACGCTGACCGCCCATCCGCGCCAGGAGATGGCGATGGAAGTGGTGCCACGCGAGGACCGGGCGTAGGACCGCCTGCACCGAACGCAGGGAGCGCCCGCAATTTGATTAGCGTCGACCACCTGTTCTACCTGTGTCACGATCTACGGCGGCGCAACTGGGGTTTCGGACGCTGACCGAGGAGCGAGTGGAGGAATCCCTGCCGGTCTCGGGCACCGTGCCGGCGTGGCTCTCGGGGACGCTCATCCGGAACGGGCCGGGGCGGTTCGACGCCGGCGGCGACGTCAACCACTGGTTCGACGGCCTCGCCATGCTCCGCCGGTACAGCTTCGAAGACGGCGAGATCGAGTACACCAACCGGTTTCTCCGCACCGAAGCCCACGACCGCGCCGAGGCCGGCGAGCCCACCCGCCAGTTCGCCACCGGCGCGAGCGGGCTGAGCGAACTCCGGCGATGGATTCGTGCCCTGGGACCGCCCGAACCGACCGACAACGCCAACGTCCACCTCGCCCGGATCGGCGACCGCTTCGTCGCACAGACCGAGGTCCCTCGCTGGATCGAGTTCGATCCCCACACCCTGGAGACCGTCGGCGAGTTCAGCTTCGAGGACGGCGTCTCGACCCAGATGGCGACGGCCCACTTCGTCGTCGACGATCACCGCGGGGAGTCCGTCGGCTACGGGCTCTCGTTCGGCCGGCGGACGGAGTACTACGTGTACCGGGTCCCCCACGGGAGCGACCAGCGCGAGGTGATCGGCCGCGTCACGGCCGAGGGGCCGGGCTACGTCCACGATATCGCCGTCACGCCCAACCACGTCGTCCTGCTGGAGCCACCGCTCCACATCGACGTGCTTCGCGGACTCGCGCCCTGGACCGAGGGCTTCGCGGGGATGCTCTCCTACGACGCCGACGCGGGGACGCGGATCGTCGTGCTGGACCGAGAGACGGGCGAGATCGTCGCCGATCCCACCGTCGACCCCTTCTTCGTCTTCCACCACGTGAACGCCTTCGAGCGCGACGGCACGGTCGTCCTCGACCTCGTGGCCTTCGAGGACGCCGACATCGTGGACGCGCTGGCCCTGGAGGAACTCCGCTCGGGTGGCTTCGCGGGCGCACCGGACGGCCACCTCTACCGCTACCGGGTCGACCCGCGGACGGGCGAAGTCGCCGACGACCGCCGCCATCCGGGCGGGATCGAACTCCCGACGGTGCCGCCGGCCGTCCGGACGAAGCCGTACCGGTACGCCTACGGCCAGGCGACCGACCGTGCGGGAGCCAACGGACTGGTGAAAGTCGACGCGGAAGCGGGCACTGCCACCGAGTGGTGGGAAGACGGAACCTACGTCGAGGAACCGCGGATGGTCCAGCGTCCCGACGGCGACGCGGAGGACGAAGGGGTGGTCCTCGCGCCCGCGCTCGATACCGACGCCGAGCGGACCTATTTGCTCGTGTTCGATGCCGAAACGCTACAGCTCAGGGCACGAGCGCGCCTTCCGCACGCCGTCCCCTTCGGCTTTCACGGGCGGTACTTTCCGGACCTGTGAGTCAGGGCGGGTCGCGCTGGTCCGTGTCGGTTTCGAGGGTGCCAGTCGCGTCGGTCCAGCCAGCCTGTGGGCCGTCCAGCGTCACCGTCACGTCGTCGCGGTACTCGTCGTAACCCCAGCCGAAGACCCACCAGGCGTTGGTACCATAGAGCGTCGTCGACGCGTACACTTCGGTGTCGCTGGCCGTGTCGTAACTCGCGTACACCGCGGACTCGTACGCGTAGCACCGGAGCCAGTCTGGGCCGGGCGAGTTACAGTCGCCCGGTCGGCGGTCGACCCGTGGGCGGAGCAACGGTTCGCCGGCCCACGGCGTCCCGGTGTCGACGCTCCGGTCGACGGGGACGGTCACCTCGAAGCGGACGCTCCGCGTGTCGTTGACTACCATCGAGGGATCCTCGGTGTCGTACTCGGACTCGGAGATCTCGACCCGCTCGCCGCGCCCGTTCCGCTCGACGAACTGGTAGTACTCGGGCGTGACCGTCCACTCGGCGGCCGAGACGGCGAGCATCGGGCCCCGCTCGGTCTCGACCACCTCGTAGGCCAGCGGTCCGGACTGGTCGGTCCCTCGCTCGACGGCGGCCCCACCGAGGTCGGCGGCGTCGGTCGCCTCCGGAACTGGCAGATAGAGCGTCGCGTTCGTCAGGGTCCCGTCGGTCGCGAGCGTCACCTCGTAGGTGTACTCGCTCTCGTAGCTGGTGCGGTAGAGGTGGCCGCCGTAGAGCCACACCGCGCCGATCACGACCGCCAGCAGGACCACGACCGCGAGCACGACCCCCAGCGCCACGCGCTGCCAGTCGTCGGCCAGCCACGACTCCCCCGTCTCGTCGGTCATCGACCGACAGGAGACGGCCGAGTGACATGAAGGTTCGTCCTCAGCCGACGATCTCCTCGGTCTCGGCGTGGCCGAAACAGACGCGGCTCCCGGTCATCGCGACGCGGTCACAGCCGTCCTCGGCACAGGTCTGCAGGGTGGGAAGACACATCGTCTCGAGGTTCGACCCCGGCGGCTTAGCGGTGTCGCTCGGGTCGGCTGTCGAAACTACCGACCCCGCCGCGAATCGGTCGCTCGGGCGGGCTCGCGGAGGCGCTCGATGCGTTCGTCGATGGCCGGGTGCGTCGAGAGCGCCTGGCCGAGCGTCCCCTCCTCGTCGCCGCGGGTGTACAGCGGCGAGAGCAGGCCCCACTCGGGACCGCGCACGCGGCCGATCTTCGCCAGCGCGCGGGCCAGCGCCAGCGGGTCGCCGGTCACCGACGCCGCGCGGTCGTCCGCGGCCAGTTCCCGCCGGCGCGAGTGGGCACGGATCGCGAGCGTGAACACGAACAGGAGGACGACGACACCGTTCCCGACCAGCAGGCGAAACTGGCCGACGGTCCCTTCGGCCTACGGGGTCGGCCGACCGCGGATCCAGGCCACGCCGCGGGCCAGCCCCGTCAGAGAGAGTAGCGCGGGCGACAGCAGAATTGTGACGAGTCCGACCACCGTCCGCAGGCCGCTGTAGGCCAGCGTCTGGACCAGGCTGTCCCGGCTCTCCAGGTGAGCGCACTCGTGGGCGAGGATGCCCTCCAGTTCGGCGGGCGAGAGCAGGCGGAACAGCGACCGGTCGAGGACCACCGCGCCGTCGGTGGGACTGCCGAGCGCCAGCGCGTTGGGCACGGTCATGTCGGCGACGAGGAGGCGCGGCGTCTCGATGCGCATGGCCGCGGCCAGTCGGTCGGCACGGCGGTACAGGTCCGGCGCGCGCTCCCGCGACAGGTCGGCGGCGTCGACGCTCGCGAGCAACTGGCTGGTACCGTACTGGTAGCTGAGATAGCCGAAGACCAGCGTCGTGACCGCGACGATGGCCACCGTCGTTCCCAGCGGTGGTCGACTCGCCCAGAACCACACCAGTATCGAGTAGACGAACCAGGCGGCCAGCCCGTACCCGACCAGCAGGGAGAGGCCGACGCCGACCATCAGCGCTCGCAGTCCCAGCCGACCCAGTGGCGGGGATAGCCGTCTCCCGAGCAAAGGCGTGTCGCCTCGAACCTGTCATCGAAGCCCAAAGATTGAAATCGCACGACCGGGTAGTGATACACGTGCCGACCGTCGAAGTCTCGCTTCCACAGGACGTTCACGCGCAGTTCGAACGCCTCGTCGACGAGGAGTTCGTGACGGAGGAGGAAGCCGTCGAGGAGCTGCTCTCGGCGGGGTTGGACGCGTACACGCGCGACGTGTCCGGCGACGACCGGGGTGCGCCCGACGTCGCAGACGAGTACGCAGACGATATGTGGGACACTGCAGAGGACCCCGCGGCAGGCGACCCCGACGACTATCTCTGAACGGGCGGGGACCCGCGTTCCCGTCCGTACTTTCAGTCCGTGCCCGCGACCGTCGCCTCGTCCAGGTACTCCCAGCCGTCCAGCCCTGCGGCCGTCAGGAGGTCCTCGATCAACTGGTCGCCGGTCTCGGTCGCGCTGGTCTCGTCGTCGCTCTCGACGGCCACCGTCACCGTCCCCTGGACCGTGATCCGGTAGGGGTCGAACGGCCCGGCCGGGAACTCGAACACCTCGGTCGCCTCGGTCGTGACCGACTCGAAGGTCTCGCCGCTCGCCTCGCGGACCGACTCGCGGACCGACTCGGCGGCGTCGCTCTTGGCCGTGCCCGTCGTGCCGGCACTCTCGGTCGCGACCGTCTCGAACGCCCGCCGCACGTGGTAGGGAGTCATGGTCGCCCGTTGTCGGCCGGACGTATTTAGATGGGCGGTCTGGAACGCCCGTCGACTCAGCGTGGCCGGGTCGAACTGTCCCGTTCCTGCTCGACCTCGCCGTCCAGCGCGACGACCGTGTCCGACCGGATCCACGCGTGGGCGTTGTCCGGGTTGCAGACGATGTAGTCGCCGTTCCCGACCTCGAATCCGGTACAGCGTCGCTCGGTATCCTCGCGCATTGGTACCCGGGAGTTGCAGACCGGGAGTGAAGAACGAGACGGGGGTTCTCAGGGGATGAGAACGCTCAGGCGCGAGCGTCGACCGGCTCGGCGGTCGTGTCGTCGGGAAGGTCCGCGAGGGCCCGCTCGAACTGCTCGGGGTCACACGACCGGAACTCGGCGGCGACGCGTCGGGCGGACTCGTAGTGGTCGCGGGCGTGGTCGTAGGCGTCGCGGGCCGTCGCAGCGTCGCCGGTCTCGCGTGCGGTGTCGCCGCGATCACGGGCCTCGTCCGCGACGGCCTGGTGGGCCTCGACCAGTTTCTGTGCGGCCCACTCGACCTGGAAGCGAAGCGGGTCGGGATCGCCGTCGAACACGTCCTCGCGACGGAGGACGAGCGTGAGCGCCTCGTGGCAGGCGTCCAGCGCTCTTTCCCAGCGGTCGACGGCGGTCTCTCGGTCGGTGGCGTCGGTCGCGGCCTCGCAGGCCTCGGTGGCCTTTCTGAGCGGGGCCCCAGTCACTTCGTCGATAGCTTTCTCGACGCCGGCCACTTCCGCGTCCATGTCGTCGACGGCGTGGTACTCGACGCCCTCCGAGCGGTCGATGGCGCGTTCGTACTCCGCCAGCGAGCGACGGTAGGTCTCGTAGGCCTCGACGTACTCGCCCTCGCTCCGGGCGGATTCGGCGTCGCCGGCGAGCTGGCGCGCCCGGGTCCAGTGGGTTCGGATCCGCGCAAGCGACAGCCGCGTCTCCAGCTGGGCGATCCGCCGGTGCATCGCGTGGTCGCCGTCCCGGAAGTCCGTGGCCACCTGCTCGGCGTCCTCGAGCAACTCCTCGGTCCGGGTGATCGCGGTCCGGGCCGTCGCCGGGTCGCCGTCTTCGAGTTTGTCCTCGACCGCCGAGAGGTGTTCCCTGGCCTTCTCCAGTCTGCGGTCGACGGTCACCCAGTAGGAGATCGCCTGCTCGACGTACTCCGCGACGTGCTCGTAGTCCTCGCGGCCGCCGAGCCAGAACGTGTAGCGGTCGCTGGTCCGTGCGGTCAGCGTCAGGCGGCTCTTGAGCATGCCACTACTGGTCTCGACCGACCGGATCTCCGTGTACGGCAGTGAGACGCTCCGGTTTCGCCCGTTGCCGTCCTCGTTGCCGCCGACGAGCAAGAGGACGCGCTCGTCGGTCACCGCCGCCACGGCGTTGTAGTCGGCGCCGGGCTTGACGACCCGCTCGCCGTCGTCGTCTTCGTGTTCGATCCCTCGTTTCTCGTTCGTCAGGACGTACGCCGGCTCCTCGGTCCCCTCGAAGAAGTCCTCGAGCGTCGCCCCCGCGAGGTAGCCGTTCCCACCGCCGTCGCTGGACACCGTGTGCTCTACGTTCGTGCTGCCCCCCATTGTGATCCCGTAACTGTTCGGTATTGATACTCCTCCCTAATCAATCACTCGCCCGGTACCTCCGGTGAGGCGACAGCCTCGTCGCCGGCCAGCCACGCCTCGACGAGACGGTCGATCTCCGTCTCGATGGCCGATAGTTCTGGGTCTCCGTCCGGGGATTCATCGACCGCGGCGACCCGCTCGTGTGCCTCGGCAGACAGGTCCGCCAGCCGGTCTGCGTGCGGGCAGTCCGCCGGTGCAGGCAGGTCGAGTTCCGAGACGACCGACTTCGAGAGACTGGCCTTTCCGTTCGAGGAGAGGTCCCGGAGCGTCCGCTGGTAGGGCGCGGCGTTGAGCAGGGCACAGAGGTAGTGGGCCGTTCGCCGGTCGTCGGTCGCAACGAACATGTAGTGATCGCCGGGAATCACCTGTTTCTCACCCAGGTCCGGATCGTCCCGGGTCGAGACGACGGTGAAGTGCGGTTTGAACCCCAGGCGACACCACGCGACCTTGTAGTCGGCCCAGGTGTACTCGCCGAGTCCGAACACCGAGTAGAAGGGGCCGCGGTCGAGCCACGACGAGGACCGGTCGGTCAGCGGGTCGCGGTTGGCGTCGAGATAGTCGTAGGTCTCGGGGTACTCCTCGCGGAGCCACGCCTCGTTGTCCTCGCCGGCCTGCGTCTGGGGAATCAGCCGCAGGTCGTGCCCCGTCAGCCCCCACTTCCGGACGTGTCGCGACTTGAGATACGGATACACCAGATCGGGTTCGATCCGGTCCAGTTCGTCCCGGGCGAGCCCGAACACGTCGTTGGCGTCGTCTTTCAGCCCGTGTCTAATCTCGTGGACGCAGCTGCCGAGTGCCGCCCGCTCGGCGTCGGCCCGGAGCCATGCCGTCGTCGTGTCGTCGGGATCGAGTGGGACGAGTTCGGTCGCCGTCGCCGTCGCACTCTCCCGCAACGCGTCCCCCGAGCCGAAGTCCGCCTGTCCGCCACTAAGCGTCCAGACCGTCGTCGGGACGGGAAATGACGGCTCGGCGTCGGCCTGGAACGCGTAGACGGCGGTGTTGGCACCGACCGCCGGGAACGGATCGAGCGCCGAGAGGTCCTGTACGTCCGCGAGCGCGAGCGACCGGTCGCCGACGCGCAGTCGCCGGAGGACCGCCCCGGCCGGCCCCCGCATCAGGTCGCGTTTCAGCACGAACGCCGCAGTTCCACCGGCCCGAAGGTAGCGGTGGACGCAGGTCCAGGCGAACGGCACCGACACGTCGTCGTTGCTGTGGCCCAGTCGGGCAGCGACGCCCTCGTGCGGCTGGAGGTCCAGCGGTTCGACGTACCGCTCGCGCCAGCGGTCCTTCAGCCGCTCGGAGAGGCGCTCCCAGGGAATCCACGGGGGGTTTCCTACGAGGGTATCGAATGTCGTATCGAGCGACGCTCCGCGAAACTCGATCTCGTCGTCGCGGGTCAGTCCGAGCGCGTCGGTCAGGAAGACTGGCACCGCGAATCGCTCCCTGTCGGTCGCGTCGAGTTCGTCGAACAGCGCCGTGCAGTACGCGAGGGTGGCCGACTTGACGGCGACCGGATTCACGTCGATGCCGACGACCGACCCGACGGCGGCGTCGAGGATCGATTCGGGAGGCCCGGTCCGCTCCTGCCGTATCCGATCCAGTGTGGCGGTCAGGAACACCCCCGATCCACAGCCCGGGTCGAGGATGCTCGTGTCGGTCACCGACACCGGGAGCGCGTCGAGCGCGAGGTCGGCGACGCCGCGGGGCGTGTAGTATTCACCGAGCGCGAGTCGAACGTCCCGGGAGACGACATCGGTGTAGAGATCCCGGAGCTGGGCCGGCGTCACCCGCGACAAGTGCTCGGCGTCGACGGCCGTCACGACCGACTCTCGGCCCTGGTCCGGCGGCAACACCTGATCGTGGAGGTCACCGAGCGCGACGCCGGTCGCGCCCGTGTTCGTACCCGGCTCCCGGTTGGTGATCGTCACACCAGTTTTGCCTTCGAAGGCATCAAGCAGGCAATCCAGGAGAAAGTCGACGTAGCACGTCTCGACGAACGCCCGGTCGACGGGGTCGTCGGCGTCGAGGTCGGCGAACACGTCGCCGTGGGTGGTTCGGACGTACGACGCCCAGCGGTCGCGGGCGGCGGCGAGTGGGCCGTCCTCGGCGAGTCGCTTCCGGGCCGCGTTGCGGTAGGCTCTGCGCTGGGCGTCGATGTCGAACTCCCGGAACGGAACCATTCGCTCCCCGGTTCGGACGGGCCTGTCAAATACCTCTCGTCCGCAGTCCGGACCGGCGGCGCACCGGCCGGGCTGGAGCGGAGCACGTGGGGGGCTCAGTCGTTCGAGAGCTGGCGGGTCCGCGGGTCGCCGTCGGCCATGTCGCCGACGAACTCGAAGCCGTCGTCGACTGGGTCGTCGGCGGCCTCGATACACCTGGCCAGCGTGTCGGCGGACGCCTCGAGCATCGGCGTCAGCTGGGGTTTCAGTTCCTTCGCGACCGTGCGTGCGTCCTCGATCTCCGTGTGTGCGTTCTCGTAAGCGTCCTTCGCGGCGTCGGGGTGACCGGCCGCCAGGAGACGGGTCCCGGCCGCCAGGTGGTACGCGGCCAGCAGGCGACGCGTGTGGACGAGCTCGCCGACGACCCGTTCGATGGTCCCGCGCAATTCGTTGCTGTCGCCCGCGAATCGCTGCCGATCGCTCCCCCAGTCGAGGACGAGCGCGGTCTGGTACCGTTCCAGCGCGACCTCGAACTGCTCGGCCACGACGGCCGGCGCGTCCGCGTCCCTGGCGCGTTCGGCGGCCGTCTCGGCGCGGCGGAGCGGCGACTTCGAGAGGTGGTCCAGACTCTGTGTCACCGTGTCCGCGTTCTCGCGGATGTCGCTCTCCTCGGGGAAGTCGTGTTCGCGTGCGATGTCCAGCGCCCGCTCGTACTCCGTCCGCGCTTTCAGGAACGCGTCGTAGGCGTTGTTGTACTGCTCCTGTCGCCACTCGTCGTTGGCGACCGTCGCGTGTTTCTCGGCCCGCGAGACGTGGATCTCCATCACGCTCGCGTCGAGGCGCCGTTCGACATCGTGGACGCGTTCCCAGACGGCGTCGTCCCGGTTGGTCGTCAGCTCCGGCGCTTTCCGCTGGGCCTCCTCGACGTGATCCCTGGCTGTGCTGGCGGCCGCGCGGGCCGCGTCGTGGTCGTCCTCGGAGAGTAGCTCGTCCACGTCCACGAGGTGCTTGCGCGCGTGCCTGAGCTGACTCTCGACGCGCGACCAGACGACCGCGGCCCGCTCCAGATACTCGACCGCGGGTTCGATGTCGACGGTACTCCGGACCGCGAAGTGCCACTTGACACCCTCGGTCGTCCAGATATCGACGCCTTTCGTGAGCATCCCACTCCGGGTCTTCACGTCTTCGATCTCCGTGTACGGAACCGCGAACGAGGTATCGCCCGTCCCGTTGCTGTCGCCCACGACGAACAGGACGCGCGTGTCGGTGATGGCCGCGATGGCCTGATACCCGTCGCCCGGCGTGTACGCCGTCGCGCCCTCGTCGTTCTCGCGTCTGACGCCCTTTTTCTTATTCGATAACAGAAACGCGACGCGTTCGGCGGCTCCCAGGTACTCGATGAGCGGCTTGTCGTGGAGGTAGCCGCTCGCGAAAACGCCCCCACTACCCGTCCCTGTAAGCAACTCCTCGTCGGAAATCGCGTTCTCGTCCTGGGAAGCCAACATGGGTTCGCACAGTTACAATGATGCTCGTTGATAATGAGTCATGCGCTCGATCAATGGTGCGTCAGACATTATATTTACACCGAATATACTAAAACAAACCCGCGGTACCGGCGAGCAACCCTTGCGTGTGCCACAGCGCCGACGCGTGTCTGACTGGGGTTTAGGTGGATCCGTCGCCTCCCTGTGGGGTATGCCACGGTTGGCGCTGGACCTGCCCGACGGCCTCGGACGTGTCGAGAACAGTCGCGAGAACGGCGAGAGCCGAACCGAGGAGTCCGCAGTCCGGACCCGAACGGCGGCCGCGACCGAGACGGAGACCGACGGTCCGACGGTCATCCGCTGGCACCGGTGCTGGGCCGGGTCCGACGATCAGTAACTGTCGCTCTCGATCAGGTGGGCGGCGATGCGCTGTGCGCCGACGGTCGCCGAGAGGTCGGGCCGCTCGGGTGCGGTGGCCGTCACCTCACGCTGGAGTTCCTCGCTCAGGCGCTCCTCGAACTCCTCGACGATGCCCGGGACACAGGCCATTCCGCCCGTCAGGACGATGGGCTGGTCCAGCGCCAGCTGGTACACCTTCATGTAGTCGTTGGCCAGATCCGGCAGGAAGCTGTTGGCGATCTCGTCGACCACTTCGTCGAGGTAGTCGTTGCAGGCGTCCATCACGCTCCGCTCGATGGTGAATTCGTGTGAGCCGCCGCCGGGTTGCTGGATCACGTCGGTGAAGGGCTCGAAGTCGACGAAGTCGGCGTGGTCTTCCTTGTACTCCCGGGCGGTCGTCTTGTCGATGTTGACCCGACCCTGGGTCTCTTCTTCGACGTTGTTCGCGATCATCCGGTCGACCTCGTTGCCCGTCACCGCGCCGGTCGCGAACGGCGTCAACTGCTCGCCGCGCCGGTACGCGGAGGCCTCTAGATTCGTCGAGCCCATGTTGACTGCGGTGAAGATCTCACTGATCGCCTCCAGGTCGTCCCCGATGGCTGGGATCGAGCCACACAGCGACTCGGGATAGCTCTGGACGCCGGCCTCGCCGACGGCGCTCTCCTCGATCACCGACTCGAGGTTGGCCAGCCCCTTTTCGTTGTCGATGGTCGGGATGGCGTAGACGACGACGCTGTCTGCGGGCACGTCGTGTTCTTGGATCAGGGCGTCGAAGAACTTCTTGGTCAATTCGGCCCGGTCGTCGTCCTCGGGCAGGCCCGAGCGCAACATGAATTGCGCGCGGTCGGGATACTCCGTCGCCGCCTCGTCGCCGTACAGCACGCGTTCCTCGCCCGTGAGTTGATCCTCGTAGGTGGCCAGACAGGTCAGCGTCCGGACCGTCTCCAGGTCGCCCTCGCCGTCCGGAAGGGCGATCACGGTCCGGGTACTCCCCAGTTTGACCCCGACCGGCACTGGTCCGTCCGAATCTTCGTCATCACTCATGATCGGCCGCGGCTACTCACGGCTCTGGTATATATTCTCTCCCTGTACTCGGAATCGAAACACGTAGCGGCCACGACGGACGGAGACGCAGTCGGCCGCCTACTGCATCGAGACGAGCCGCGCGATATAGACGAGACTGAGTTTGTGGTCGTCGACGGTGCCGCCGCGTGGCTCCTCGCTGGGGCTCTCCAGCCCGAGCAGGTAGTCGTTCAGCGCCGCCTCCACGTCCTCGGTGAGCCAGCCGACCGACTCGTAGTACTGCAGGGCCTCGTTGGTCCCCTGATAGCCGAAGTTCGAGAGCAGGAACTCCAGCCACTCGAAGACGACGTGCTCGGCGGCGTAGCTCTCAGGTAGCG
Source organism: Halorientalis regularis (assembly GCF_023698535.1). Lineage (GTDB taxonomy): Archaea > Halobacteriota > Halobacteria > Halobacteriales > Haloarculaceae > Halorientalis > Halorientalis regularis. Next base: position 25,503 of record NZ_JALJCL010000006.1, on the reverse strand, counting down.
CGTCGAGATACGGCTTCTCCAGATCGTCGACTCCGGCTTCCAGAGGCAGGAGTTCCCGATAGAGGCCGTTCTGGAACTGGTCGCGCGATGGCGTCTCCGAGTCGAGGCCGTCCCAGCCGTTCGTCTCCGGGCGCGCGCTCTCTTCCCCGTCTCCGGTCGGTGGTCTGGGCGCGTCACTCCCGTCACCGCCCGACCGGGGCCTGTCACCCCGCTCCCGGGCCATCTTCCGGAGTTCGTCGAGGTCGTAATCGCGTGGATTGATCGTCATGTGTTCCGTTGCGTAGAGATTTCTCCCCCAGTATGTTAAACCTTACACCCGCCCGAGTGCCCTCTGTGGGTTCTCTCCGCCGGAAATCGGACAGCGTCTGTCACGCGTCCGACGCGCGACTGACGGGCGACAGCCGCTCGCCCCGCCCTCGGTTCCGGGAACGCTTATCATCCGTGCGGGCGAGCGGCGGAGTATGCACGGCGAACCGAGTCGGGGTGTGACGGCCCGCACCGCCACACTGGGCGGGAGGAGACGGCCGTGATCGTAGCGGCTGTCTGCGGGCCCGACGGCGCGACCGAGTACGAGGCGCTCGCCGCCGCCAGGGACGTGGCCGGGACGACCTGAGTCAGAGTCAGCGACGCGACTCCGGACGAATTCGGCACCGCCGCCGAGACCTACCGCGACCTGACCACCGACACCCGGGACATCTACCTCAACACACCCTCGTAGTCGACCGACGAGGTGACGAAGGTGTTGACGGTCATCGCGACCAGCGTCCTCCCGCTGACCGTCGTCGCCGGCGTCTACGGCATGAACTTCGCCGCCAGCCCCTACAACGTGCCCGAGTTGACCTGGCGGTACGGCTACCCGGCGGTCCTGCTCCTGATGGTGGTAATCCCCGGCGGGATGCTCGTATATTTCAAACGAATGGAATATCCGTAGCTTTCGGCCGTCGACACCGTTCGTGGGGTTAAGTGGCACGCTCGGCTATCCCGGATAATGAGCGACTCGCGTCGCCGATTCGAGTCTGTGGCTGCGGACCGCGCCGTCTCGAACGTCGTCGGCGTCGTTCTGGTCGTCGCGATCGTCGTGATCCTGGCCGCGGTCGTCGGGAACCTCGCACTCGGCTTCGGGGGGTCGATGGGGACGCCAGCGCCGCAGTTCACCGTCAGCACCCACTACCAGGCCGACGGGGCGGGCAACGACGCCGACCGGCCGTATCTCAACATCACCCACACCGGCGGTGAGACGGTCGACGGGACGAAACTGTTCGTCGTCGATAGCGACGGGAACGACGTGGCCTGGGTCGACGTGTGGACTGGCAGTGAGGAGATCACGGCCGACGATCACGTCCACATCGACGGCCACGGCAGCGACGGTGCCCTCAACGCCGCCTGCGCGGGCGAAACCTACCAGTTGATCTACCGCCCCGACCAGGAAACGTCACACATCGTGCAGGAGGTCGAGATCGAACGGCAGGCGACCGGGCCGGCAGCCACGTACTGCTAACCCAGTGCCAGCGGGACGAGCAACACGCCCATCAGCGTCGCCCGCCGCGACCCGAACCGTGGCGGGACCAGCCCGATCACCGTCGCGACGGTGAAGATGCCGACTCCGACGGGGCCGGCGAAGACGAACGAGAGTCCGAGTAGCAGTGCCAGCACAGCGACCGAGAGGATCCAGTAATCGAGCGCCCCGACCAGCGATAGGTAGCGGTCCCCGACCGTCGGGACGAGGACGAACCCGAGCGCGGCCGTCAACGCGACGCTGGCCAGCAGGAGCGGGAAGGCCAGCGGCGCGCCGCTCGATTCGAGCGCGACCAGCACGCCCGTCCGTGGCGACCCGAGTGCGCGCAACGCCAGGAGCGCGAAGACCGTATTCGCCGTATTCACACCGCTCGTGATTACCACGAACCCCCGCGCGCCGAACCGATAGGGGACAGCCAGCAACGCGCCAGTCGCGGCCACGGCGCTGGAGACGCCGGGGAGAAACCCCACGACTGCGCCCGAAAGCGTGCCCGCGGCCGAGAGCCCACCGACTGCCGGCTTCGAGAGCGCGAGCGTCGCGTCGTCCTGTGGCGGCACGCCCCCTCCACCCAGTGCGTCGATCAGGACTGGCGCGCCGAACAACCCCGCGAACAGCGGTGCCAGCGTTCCGCCGGCGTTCACCAGCCCGTTCGTCGGGAGATCGAGCGTCAGGAGTCCCAGAACACCGCTGGCTGTCAGGGCGAGTCCGGCACCGAGTTTCGCACGATAGCTCCCCTCGGTCGTCACCAGCCCGACCGCCACGGCCGCCAGCACGGCCGACAGATTGGCCCGAATCGTCGGATAGAGTGCCGTCACCGCCTCGGTGACCGGCATCGCCAGCGGCACGGCCAGCGCCACCGCGAGCCCACTCCCGAGCGCCGACAGCCGCAGGGCCTCTCGACCCCGGCCTGCCAGTACCAACTCGTGGCCGGGGAGTGCGCTCGCGGCCATCGCGGGGTCCGGAACGCCCAGCGACAGCGCCGGGACAACGTCGAGGAAGGTGTGCATCGTCCCGGCGGCCAGCATCGCCGCCCCGATCAGCCGCGGTGGCCCGGGCACCGCGGACGCGCCCGCGGCGAGCAGCAGCGCCATGTTGTTGGCGTGTAATCCCGGGATCAACCCGCTCACGACGCCGAGTGCGGCACCGCCGGTGACGAAGGCGAGCGCCAGAGCCGCGGCCGACGGCGCGACCGCGATCCGGACACCCAGCCAGGTCGAGACTGCCATCGAGAACGGGTGGTCCCGCCTTCCTACTTAAGCGCTCGTGGGCCAGTCGGCGGTATCAGTCCTCGGTTGCCGGCTGATTGTCGGCTTCGGGTCGTGGCGATGGGTCCTGTTCGCGGTCGAGCGTACCGCCGATCCGGGGGTCTCCGCCCGCCCGGTCGACGCCAGTGAACTCGAATCGTGCACCGCCGGAAGACTCGCTCCGCTCGTCTTCCGAGCCACCACTCGTTTCACTCGCGGTGACACCCGTCTCACTGTCGGTGACGGTCACGTCCCAGCCGTGGGCGCTGGCGACGTCGTGGACGATGGCCAGTCCGAACCCGGTCCCGTCGTCGCTGGTGGTGAACCCGTGTTCGAAGACCTCGTCTTTCTTTTCGTCCGGGATGCCTGGCCCGTCGTCGGCGACGACGAATCCGGTCACCGCGTTGCGATCCAGCGCGCCGACGGTGACGGTCACGTCCCCGCGACCGTGTTCGACGGCGTTACGAAAGAGGTTCTCGAAGATGGTTCGCAACCGGCCACGGTCAGCCGCGATCACGGCGTCGGCGTCGACCGTCAGCGTGGCCTCGGCGGTGTCGACGGTCTCCCAGGCAGTCTCGGCGGTCTCGGCCAGATCGACGGCTTCGGTTTCGGTGACCGCTTTCCCCTCCCGGGCCAGCGTCAGGGCGTCGTCGATGATGCCTTCCATCCGGTCGGTAGCTCGTGCGAGTTCGCGGACCGTTTCGGCCTCGACTTCGACGGTATCGTCGTCGCCCTCGATCCGTGCGTCGAACAGTTCCAGGTAGCCCGACGTGACGTTGAGCGGGTTCCGCAGGTCGTGGGAGACGATCCCCGCGAACTGGTCCAGCCGTTCGTTCTGGTGTTCGAGTTGCTGTTTCCGTGACCGCAACGTCTCCTTCTGTTCCTGTAACTGCTCCGCCCGACGCTTCCGGTCGGTGATGTCGTGGAGCAAGACGACGTGTGCACGTGCCTGCTCGCCCTCGCCCAGCGCGGAGATCGTCACCTGATAACACCGCTCGCCGTCGGGCGTCTCGACCCACGCCTCGTCGTCGAGTTCGTGGACCGGTTCGTTCCCGTAGAGTACCGGCCCCACCTCACCACACTCTAGCACCCACTCCGGCCGGACGACGGCGGCCAGGTGCTGCCCGACCGGTTGGTCCAGTCCGAGCATCCGCTTTGCTGTCGAATTGATGTCGACGATCCGATCCTCGTCGTCGACGACGATGATGCCGTTGTCGACGGCTTCGAGGACGAAGTCACGGGCCAGCGGGACGGTGCTGTCGAATCGCGACCCGACCACCGCGAGTACGCGGTCGATGGGAACCATCCGGACGAACGTCACGCTCCCCGTCCCCAGCAGGAGGACGACGCCGACCACGAGGTACACGAACGGGACGAGCATGAAGTGGGGGAACGGGCTGAGATCGACCAACGAGAGGACCGTCACGACACCGATAGCGAGCGTCGCCACGAAGACGACGGCGCTGATCTGCCGATAGACGTTCCGGGAGCGGAGCATCCGCCGGGCCAGCAACGCGTTGTAGCCGATGGCGATGCTGTAGGCGACAGCCCCCATCGCGTACACCCCGACCCCGAACTCGTAGGTGAGCAGGGCGAACGACCCACTCCGGTCGACGCACACGTCGACCAGAAAGAGCCCGTGAATCCCGCCGGTCAGGGTGAACGCGAGCGTGACCACGGGGAACGCCAGGAGCGCGATCACTCGCGGCCGGGTGAGCCAGTCGCGACGGCCCACGAAGTGGACGGTGAACAGCCAGGCCGTGACGACGAGCAGCGGAATCGTCGGGAGAAAGAGCGCGAACCACAGCCGCTTCCAGAACAGCGACACCGTCGAGACGGTCAACAGCGTGAACAGCGACCACAGCGCCAGCGAGATCTGCACGCCCATCGCCCAGATCTCGGTGCGGCCCTTCCGCTGGCGCCAGGCGATCACCGCGCCGACGGTCGCGATCACGACCGCAAACCCCAGTGGCAGGGTGTACGGCGTTACTTGCACCTCCATCGTGTTCGAGAACGGGCCTCGCTTCGGTCTCGAACAGACAGCTACGTAAAAGTACGTACCGATACGACCGTTCCACCGCCGTCTGTGGGGCAGCGTGGGACCGAAGCGACGCCACTACCGAACGGAGATAAAACGGAGAAGATCGCTGGGCCGCGATTAGCCGAACAGCTCGCCGAGGCCTTCGCCGCCGTCACCCTCGTCTTCGTCGTCGCCGCCTTCGTCTTCGGCTTCGGCTTCGGCTTCGTCGCCGCCTTCGTCTTCGGCTTCGGCTTCGTCGCCGCCCTCTTCGAGTTCACCGTCGGCGCTGCCGCCCGCGGGGGCAGCTGCACCGCCGGCCGGCACCGCTGCGGCCTGTTCGACGGCTTCCTCGATGTCGATGTCCTCCAGGGCCGCGACGAGGGCCTTGACGCGAGACTCCTCGACGTCGACGCCCGCCGCTTCGAGGACGCCCGTGATGTTGTCTTCGTTGATCTCTTCGCCCGTCTCGTTCAGGATGAGTGCTGCGTAAACGTATTCCATGGTTCGTAGTCTGGTTGGTGGTATTTAGTTGTTAGCCGAACATCGCGCCCATCGCATCGCCCGTATCACCGTCGTCGTCGTCATCGTCGTCGGTGTCGTCGGGTTCAGCCTCGGGCTCGTCGTCCGCCTCGCTGTCCTCGTCGTCGCCCTCGTCGGGCTCGGCTTCGGTCTCGGCTTCGGGCGCGGCCGTCTCGACGCCTTGGAGCGCCTCGGGGAGCGCCTCGGGGTCGTCGATCTGGGCCGCCAGCGCCCGGACCTGCCCGTCCGCCTTGCTCAGGAGGTCGGGCATGAAGTCCTCGTCCTCGATGGCCGCCTGGAGGCCGACCGATTTGGCCTCGCCGGACGCCTTGCCGAGCAACGACCCCACGGTCTGTGCGGTCGGGTAAACGGCGTTGATCGAGAGGTTGCGTGCGCCCGCGACGGCGGCCTCGATGTCCGCCTGGTACGCCTCGACGTCCAGTTCGAGCTCGTCGGGCTCGAAGAGGACGCTGTCGGCGAACACGGCCTGCAGGTCCAGCCCGACTTCCTTGGGCTCGATGCCCAGTTCGCTCAACACGTTGGCGAGCTGGCTGTCGACGGTCTCGCCCGCCTCTAGCACCGTGGAGTCGGCCATGACCTGGATCGATCCTTCCTGGATCCGGGCCTCTGCACCGACGGCCTGGAGTTCACCGACGAACTGGCCCGGGTCCATCCCGGTGTCGCCCTCCGGAATCACGATGTCGTCGGGGGCGACCTCGCCGTCGTTGATCGGTGCGGAGGTCTTCGAGGCCTCCAGCTGCTGGTACAGCGTGAACGGGTTGTCGTTCGTACAGATGAGGCCGACCTGGCCACCGATGAACTCGGTGAGGGCCGCCAGCCCGTCGTCGACTTCGTCGAGGGCACGCTCCATCAGCGTGTTCCGGCTGACGCGGAGCTCGGCGGTGCCGTGGAGGTTGCGTCGCATGTCCTGGAGCTGACGGCTCGGAATCCCGGCGATGTTGACGATGCCGACCGAGTCGTACTGCTCCAGCGTGGCGACGAGGTCGTCGACTTCCTCCTTTTTCCACTGTGGGATGGTCTCTGTCTTGCGTTCTGCGCTCATGTTAGGCCACCTCGACGGCCGGGCCCATCGTCGTCTTGACGAACACCGAGTCGATGTTCAGCGGGCCCTTCTCGAGCTCGGCGTGCAGGCGCCGGAGGATGACGTCGATGTTGTCCGCAATCGACTCGGCGGCCATGTCCTCCGCGCCGACGCGCGTGTGGAAGGTCCGCCGGTCGCGGCTCCGGAGCTGCACCGTGTTTTTCATTCGATTGACGACCTCGACGACGTCGTCGTCGGGGTCGAGCGGTTCCGGCATCTTCCCGCGCGGGCCGAGGACGGTACCGAGGTAGCGACCGATGTCCTGCATCATGTTCTGCTCCGCGATGAAGAAGTCGGTCTCGTCGGCGAGGTCCTTGGCCTCGTCGTCGTCGTCGCCCAGTTCTTCGAGGTCGTCGCCGTCCAGCACGTCGTCGGCGGCGTCCTCTGCACGCAGGGCGGTCTCGCCCTCCGCGAAGACGACGATACTCGTCTCCTGGCCCGTCCCCTCGGGGAGGACGACGCCAGTGTCGACGCGGTTCGACGGGTCGTCGAGGTCTAGGTCGCGCAGGTTGATCGCGAGGTCGACCGTCTCACGGAAGTTCCGCGGCGGTGCCTCCTCAATTGCGCTAGATACTGCTTGCTCTATGTCCTGATCTGCCATCGTTCACCTCCGTAGTACGCGTAACGCTCCTACGGGTCAGTGAAACAGGCGAAGCCTGTCTCACCCGGAACGACGCCAATGTGAAACTTAAACCCGTCGAACCAGACCGATCACGTCGTCCAGATCCCTCGCTGGCGGTCGAGCCACGACCCGACGAGGACGTGTGGCACCGCGATCACGGCGACGAACACGCTGTACAGCGCGACCCACCCGGTCGGGGTCGTCGGTGCGCTCGGGAGCGCGACCGCCAGCCCGGCCAGTAGCACCAGCGCGCCGAGCCACGGCGCGACGGCACCGCGAGCGACACGGGCGAGGACTGCCCGGAGCGACCGGCCGTCCGCGCTCAACCGAGCAGTCTGGCGGGTCGCGTACCAGCACGGGAAGTAGACGCCGACGGCCAGGATCGGCGGGACCACCGCGAAGAAGGCTACCAGCAACAGCGTCTCGCCGGCCTCCGGGAGCCACGAACCGGGGCCGTCGGCCCGCAGGTACCCCCACCCCAGATGTGCCAGGAGAGCCAGCAGGTACACGCCCCAGAGCACGTCGCGGGCGGGCGACTCGAACACCCAGATGGCACCGGCCATCGCGCCCGGTTCGAACAGCGACACCATGTAGTCGCTGACCATGTAGAACACGCCCGGGTGCGAGACCATCGGGACCACCATCACCGCGCCCCCGCGGACGAGCGCCCCGAGGACCCGCTGTGGCCGACTCCGCAGGTGATCGCCGCCGGTCGTCGATTCGAGAACGTGCAGCCCGCCGAACCCGCCTTTCAGGCAGGTGATGGCGACCGCCAGTGCCAGGCCCGCGACCGGTGCGAGGACGAACACGGCCAGCGACGCGCCGATCAACAGCAGGTACGCCAGCAGATAGCGGGCTCGGACCGACTCTCCGCGCCCGCGGAGGTTGGCGACGTGCTCGAACCCGCCGTGGGGGAGGCTGACCCCGAGCATCAGCGCCAGATACGCGATGGCCTGAAGGCGTATCGGTACGGTCCTCCCGGAGACGGTGGCGGCCCCGAACAGGACGGTCAGGCCGGCGAACAGCGCCCACGACGCCACCAGCAGGCGACCGGCCGCCCCGTCGTCCTCGGTCGGAAGCCGTCGCTCGACGACGCCGAACATCGACCCGAACTAGGGAGTCGGTCGGAAAAAGGGTGGGTGGCCGTTCCCGACCCGCAGGAATTCGGCACAGGCTCGAAATGGGGACACTCCCTAGTCGGGATGACTATGCACGGTGAGGACTTCCGCGGACCGGACGGTCCCGACCTCGTCGGTGACCCGTTGGCCGGCGAGCGAACCGTCGTCGTCGGCGGCGGCGTCGGCGGGCTGGCGACGGCCCCGTACCTCGCGGCGATGGGTGCCGACGTGACCCTGATCGAGCGCAACGACGACCTCGGCGGCGTCGCGGCCCGTATCGAGGGCGAGGGGTTCCGGTTCGACGCCGGCCCCTCCTGGTACCTCATGCCCGACGTGTTCGAGCGGTACTTCGCCCAGTTCGGCCACGAACCGGACGATTTCTACGCGCTCGAACGGCTCGATCCCCACTACCGGATCCACTGGAAGGACGGTGACGAGGTTGCGGTCCCGGACGACCCCGAGGCGGTCGCGGAGCTCTTCGAGTCCTACGAGCCGGGCGCGGGTGCGGCGTTCCGCGAGTACCTCGACGAGGCGGCCGAGACCTACCGGATCGGGATGGAGCGGTTCGTCTACGAGGACCGGCCCCGGCTCCGGGACTGGGTGGACCTCGACGTGGCCCGTTCCGCCCGCGGGCTGACCTTCCTGGGCTCGATGCAGGACCACGCCGCCGACTACTTCGACCACCCGAAACTCAGGCAACTCGTCCAGTACACGCTCGTGTTCCTCGGTGGCGCGCCCCACAACACCCCCGCACTCTACAACCTCATGGCCCACGTCGACTTCGAACTGGGCGTGTTCTACCCCGAGAACGGCATCTACAGCCTCGTCGAGGCCCTCCGTGACCTCGGGCGCGAACACGGGGTCACGTTCCGGACCGACGAGACCGTCACTGCCATCGACCCCGGACCGCCCGCGACGGTCACGACCGAGCGTGACCGTCTGCGCGCGGATCGCGTGGTCTGTAACGCCAACCCAGCCCACGTCGAGCGCGACCTCTTGCCCACACGGGCGCGTCGGCACGACGACGACTACTGGATCGACCGGACCTACGCCCCCTCGGCGTACATGCTGTACCTGGGCGTCGAAGGCGACGTGGCTCCGCTCGAACACCACACGCTGATCCTCCCCGAGGACTGGGAGCCACACTTCGAGACGATTTTCGACGAGCCGGCCTGGCCCGAGGACCCGGCCTACTACGTGAACGTTCCGTCGCTGACCGACGACGACGCGGCCCCCGAGGGACACCACACCGTCGTCGTCCTCGTCCCCATCGCGCCGGGGCTGGACGACGGTCCCGAAGTCAGAGACCGGTTCCGCGAGCAGGTGCTGGCTGATCTGGCGACACATACCGGCGTCGACCTGCGCGACCGGATCGAATTCGAGGAGACAGCCTGCGTCTCGGAGTTCGCCGAGTGGGTCAACGCGCCACGCGGGACCGCGCTGGGGCTGGCCCACACGCTCCGCCAGACCGGGCCGCTCCGCCCGGGCCACCGGGGTGGTGCCGACGGCCTCTACTACGTCGGCGGGTACACCACGCCGGGCATCGGACTCCCGATGTGTCTGATCAGTGCCGAACACACGGCGACGGCGGTCCGGGAGGACGCCACGGCGCAGTCGCTACTGGGTAGGTTGACGAGCGAATGAGAAGTGGGCCGTTCGGGTCAGGCTTCGGCCGCGAACTGCTCGTCGTACTCGCCCTCGTCGATGCGCTCCTTGAATTTGCGGGGGTCGTTTCCTTCGATGGTGACGCCCAGCGAGGTGCAGGTGCCGACGACTTCCTTGGCGGCGTTTTTCAGGTCGTAGGACAGCAGGTCCGGGTGTTTCTGCTCGGCGATCTGCTTGACCTGATCGACCGACAGGTCGGCGACGAAGTTCTCCTGGGGTTCGCCGCTGCCCGTCTCGAAGCCGGCCTCGTCTTTGACGAGTTCGGCCGTCGGCGGGACGCCGACCTCGATCTCGAAGTCACCCTCGTCGTCGTACTCGACGGTGACGGGGACTTCGGTGCCGTCGAAGGCTTCGGTCTGGTCGTTGATCTCCTGGACGACTGCCTGCACGTCGACGGGCGTCGGGCCGAGTTCCGGGCCGAGCGGCGGTCCGGGGTTGGCCTGCCCGCCAGGGACGAGTACTTCGATGGTTCCAGCCATATCGAACCTATCGTGGAGGCGCGCTTTTAACGGTTGCTTTCCGCGGCCGGCGTGTCGACCGGGCACACGGCGGTCGGACGTGGTCGGCGAGGACAGAGCGGGGGCAGTGGGCGGCGTCGCCCGACTACTGGACCGAAATACCGTTCCGAGAGAGGTACGCGCTCGCTTCCTTGATCTCGACGGGACTGCCGAGGATGCGTACCCCCTGCTCCTCAGAGCGAATCGTTAGCGTAAACCGGTGCTCCAGATCCTCCCGGAGGCCGTCGAGTGCTTCCTCCGGGAGCAGGATCTGCGTACTGTCGCGCAGCAGAGCCGCGTCGGGCATCATCGGGAAAAACGCCATCTCGCCGTATATGTGTATCGAAACAGTCGCCGACACTCGGGTTCGATCGTCGCTGGTGACACTGGGTTTATTCCCGAGCCACTCCGTTCTCAGGGTATGACCGTCTACGAGACCGAGGTGCCCGGCGTGGGCAAGAAGTTCGAGCTCGAGGTCGGCGGCGGGGAGCGGCTGGTCGTCCTCATCCACCACGACGGCAAACGCGAGGTCTACCGCCGGTCCGACCCCGACGCCGACAGCGAGAAACTGTTCTCCGTCGCCGGCAAGCAGGCCCGCCAGCTCGGCTCGATCATCGAGGGCGCGTTCTTCCAGCCCGTCGAGACCGACGAGGTTCAGGTCCCCCTCGGCGACGCCTTCATCGAGTGGCTCGACCTGCACGCCGACTCGGAACTGGCCGGCAAGACGCTGGGCGAGACCGACCTCCGGCAGGAGACGGGCATCTCCGTGCTGGCCGTCCAGCGCGGCGATCACACTCACCCGAACCCCGATTCGGCGTTCGAACTCGCCGGCGGCGACGTGCTGGTCACGCTGGGCACCCGCGAGGAACAGAACAGCCTGGAGGCGATGCTCGGCGGGAGCGACACCGGCGACGCGACCGACAGCGACGAGGGTCAGGACGAATAGATGGCCGTCGCGCTCTACGAGATCGGTATCGCGATCACCGCGCTCGCGGTCGCTGGTTCCCTCGTCCACCGGTTCGGCCTGTCGGTCATCCCCGCCTACATCGTGATCGGCGTCCTCGTGGGCCCGAACTATCCGACCACGCTGGGTGACCTCTCCCCGGTCGCGCTCGGCGCAGTCGGCGACGTGTCCCTGCAACTGGTCTCGAACAGCGACCTCGTCGCTGGCCTGGCCGAACTCGGGATCGTCCTCCTCCTCTTTTTTTTGGGACTGGAGTTCAGCGTCTCCCAGTTGCTCGGGGACGGCCGTCGCATCGCGACCATCGGCGTGATCGACCTGGCACTCAACTTCGGCATCGGCCTCGCACTCGGGTTGGCCTTCGGCTTCGGGCCCGTCGAGACGCTGTTTCTCGCGGGGATCGTCTACATCTCCTCGTCGGCCGTGATCACCAAGTCGATCATCGACGAGGGGTGGGTGGCAAACCCCGAGAGCGGGCCGATCCTCGGCACGCTGGTGTTCGAGGACATCTTCATCGCGATCTATCTGGCCGTCCTCTCGGCGGTGGCGCTCGGCGGCGGCTCGCTGGCGGATGCCGCCGTCTCGGTCGGAACCGCCTTCGCCTTCCTTGGCGTGTTGCTCGCCGCCGCCTGGTACGGGACCGGCGTCGTCGAACGGCTGTTCAGTACTGGCTCGGACGAACTGTTCCTGTTGCGCGTACTCGGTGTGACGACGCTGGTCGCGGGCGTCGCGCTCGTGATGGGTGTCAGCGAGGCCGTCGCGGCCTTCTTCGTCGGCACCGCGTTCAGCGGGACCGACCACACCGAACGCATCGAACACGTCATCGCCCCCTCCCGCGACTTCTTCGCGGCCGTCTTCTTTTTCGCTATCGGGCTGACGACCGACGTGACTCTGCTGGCCGACGTGGCGCTCCTGCTGGTGGTCGCGGTGGTCGTAACGACCGCGAGCAAACTCCTGAGTGGGACCGCCTCGGGCCGAGTGTACGACCTCGACCCCCGACGGTCGCTTCGTGTCGGTCTCGGGATGGTTCCCCGGGGCGAGTTCTCCCTGATCCTCGCGACGCTGGCGGCGACTGCCGGGGGCAACGCCGGAACGCTCGGCGAGGTCGTGCCGGCCTTCGCCGTGGGCTACGTGCTGGTGATGAGTATCGTCGGAACGCTGTTGATCCAGAACGCGAGCGCGATCGAGCGAGTCCGAAAGCTCGCCGTCAGCCCCGAAGCAGGTTCATGACCTCGTCGGCCACGTCGGGTTCGACGGCGACGACGTAGCGTTTCCCGGGGTCGAGGGTGGTGTCCGGGCCGGCGATGCGCTCGCCGTCGTCGTCGGAGACGACGAGCGTCCCCGTCGGGAAGTTGACGTTCGCCAGCCGTTTGCCCGCGGCCGGCGCACCCTCGGCCACCCGAACCTGCACGATGTCGAGGGTCTCGGTCACGTCGCTGATGCTCTCCACGTCGCCACCGATTATCTCGTTCGCGGCCATGCGCGCGCCTGCGCGCTCGGGGAACACGACGGCGTCGACGAACCGGGTGTACTCCTCGCCGCCCAGGCGGTCGACCCGAGCGATGGTCCGGAGGTCGTCGCCGTTCATCTCCGTGGCTTCGAGACAGACGGCGAGGTTCACGCCGGTGTTTTGAGTCAGGCCTGCGATCGCGTCGGCGCGTTCCACGTCGGCCTGTTCGAGGATCGCCGGGTCGGTCGCGTCACCCTGGATGATCGTCGCGACGTACTCGTCGGCCATCGCGTCACAGACGTCCGGGTCACGCTCGACGACGGTGATGTCGTGGCCTCTGTCCGCGAGGATGGCCGTTGTCTGGAAACCGACGCGTCCACCGCCAACGATGATGACGTTCAGGTCCTGAGTCATGTCAGTCGTCCTCCTGTGGAACCGCGTCCGCAGGCGTCCCGGTCCCACCGGTCTCGCCGGCAGACCGCCACCGGTTCAGGCCGAGATAGGCCAGCCCGCCGAGCAGTATCCAGCCGACGCTGAGGACCAGCGCCAGCGGGTCCGTTCGCACCAGATACCAGACGAGCACACCAGTCAGCACGAGGTTCAGCACGATTCCGAGTATCGGCGGCACCGGGTAGTAGGGCATCTCGTACGGTCGTCTCATGTCGGGTCGCTCCCGGCGCAACCGGATGACCGCGCCGTTGACGACGATGAACGAGAGCAGGAAAAACAGGCTGGACATGTTGCCCGCGCTCTCGGTCGGCAGGGCCACGGACCCCAGCATGACGACCGCGCTCGCGAGAATCGCGACGAAGGGCGTCCCGAAGCGATGGTGTAACTGCCCGATGGAGGGGAGCAACTGTCCCTCACGTCCCATCGAAAACGCGACCCGCGAGGACGCGATGACGACGGCGTTCAGTGCGGTCAGCGTCGAGAACACCGCGCCGAAGACGATGATCGCCCCGCCGTTCTGGATCACCGGGAGCCCCGTCGGCATGAATGCCGTGGCCGCCTGTGCGATGCCGGCCTCCCCGGCCTCGGCCAGGCCCTGCGCTCCGAGCGTCCCGACGGCGACCGTGACCACCGCCAGGTAGACCACGACGGTCACGGCGAGGCTCAGGAAGATCGCCTTGGGGATGTTCTCGCGCGGGTTCTCGACCTCCTCCGTCACCGTCGTGATGAGATCGTACCCCTCGAAGGCGATGAAGGTCAGACCCATGGCGGGGAGGATGGCGAAGGCACCGCCGTCCGCGGGGAAAAGTGGCTGAAACTCGGCGGTCGAGAACATCGGCGACAGCGCGCCGAAGGCGACGAAGACGACGAGGATGCCGACCTTCACGAGGGTGAAGATGGTCTCGACGCTCCCGCTGGCCGCAGCCGAGGCGGCGTTCAGCGCGACCAGCGACAGGACCGCGGTGAACGCCAGGCCAACGCTGATCGGGACGGCGGCGTCGAGCAGCGGGAGCGCGACCGCGCCCACCTGATCGGGGGCCGGCGCGAACCCGTAGACGTGGAGCAGTTCGAGGAAGTTGGGGGCGAAACCCAGCGCGTACAGCGCGCCGGCGATCATGTACGCGAACCAGAGCATCCAGCCCATCAGGAACGAACTCAGGTCGTCGAACACCTCGCGGACGAAGGCGTAGCCCCCGCCGCTCTTCGGGATCGCGGAGGCGAGTTCGGCGTAGGAGAGGCCGGTGAAGGCCGTGACGACGCCGTTCAACGCGAACACGGCGATCGCGGCCGGGCCGGCGATCTCCGCGGCCAGGCCGGTCAACACGAAGATGCCCGCGCCGATCATCGCGCCCATGCCGATCATGGTCGCGTCGAGCAGGCCGAGTTCCGCCTCTGGTTTGCGTTCGCCGTGACTGTCGCTACTCATCGATACCCTCCCGGTACCAGTGAGTCCGGATCGGAGCGACAGGCCGGCCGGTTCCGGTGTGCATCCCTCCGTAGCTTGCTCACCCGTGTCGCATAATTCCCCGGCGTCATTCCCAGTCAGTGGGGTCGACGGCCCAACGACGGGGCCCAACGAAAGCGCTTTTGAGTCGCGGTTGCCGACTGTCCCCTAATGGGCCTGGAGGAGGAGATCGAGGAGATCGAGGAGGAGATAGCCGAGACTCCGTACAACAAGTCGACGGAGGCCCACATCGGCCGGCTGAAGTCCAAACTCGCACAGAAAAAAGAGGAACTCGAGAAAAAACAGTCCGGCTCGGGCGGTGGTGGCGGGTACGCCGTCGAGAAACACGGCGACGCCACCGTCGCCCTCGTGGGCTTTCCCAGCGTCGGCAAATCGACGCTGTTGAACGCCCTGACCAACGCCGACAGCGAGGTCGGCGAGTACGAGTTTACGACCCTCGACGTGAACCCCGGCATGCTCCAGTACAACGGCGCGAACATCCAGATGCTGGACGTGCCCGGGCTCATCGAGGGTGCCGCCGAGGGCCGCGGTGACGGGCAAGCGGTCCTCTCGGTCGTCAGGACGGCCGATCTCGTGATCTTCGTCATGGACGTGTTCGAGATCGACCAGTACGCGCGCCTGCGCGAAGAACTATACAAGAACGACGTCCGGGTCGACACGGAACCGCCGCGGGTGACCATCCGCCGGAAGGGGAAAGGCGGCATCGACGTGAACGCCAGCGCCGACCTCGATCTGGACGAGGAGACGATCAAGCAGGTCCTCCGCGACCAGGGGTTCGTCAACGCCAACGTGACCGTCGGCGAACAGGTCGACATCGACCGCCTCATCGACGGCGTGATGGACAACCGGGTCTACCTCCCCTCCATCGAGGTCGTCAACAAGGCTGACCTGATCGAACCCGACTACCTGCCCACCGTCGAGGCGAACCTCCGGGACCACGACATCGACCCCGACGAGGCGGTGTTCATCAGCGCCACGGAGGGGAAGGGGCTGGACGCGCTGAAAGAGCGGATCTGGGACGCGCTCGGGCTGATCCGGATCTACATGGACAAACCGGGTCGGGGCGTCGACTACGACGAGCCGCTCATCCTGCGCTCGGGCGACACCGTCGAGGACGCCTGTGAGAAACTCGGCGGCGAGTTCGAGGAGCGGTTCCGCTTCGCCCGCGTCTCCGGGCCCAGCGCCAAACACGACGAGCAACAGGTGGGTCAGGACCACGAACTCGCCGACGAGGACGTGCTCCGACTCGTGACCCGCAAGTGATGGCCGGGACCGACGGCGGAGAACGGCAACCCGACGAAACTCGGGACGAGGCACGGGAGTCGTCCGGGACTGTTCCCGATGCTGTCCGCCAGTATCGCCGCCTTCCCGTGCTGATCGCCGTCGCCCTCGCGCCCTGGAACGCCGTTCTCACCGACGGATACCTCTCGCTGTTTTTCACGTTCGGCATCGTCAACTTCGATCCCGCGGGCGTCGCGCTGATCACCGACTACTACTTTCGGTTCTCGGCCGCCCGGCCGGAGTACATGAACGCGTGGGGACTGGGCGTCCTGCTCTTTGCGGTGGGCCTGGCGAGTGCGCTCGCCGGACTGGTCTGGCGGGAGGACTCGCGGGTCACGGCGGCGATGTTCGTCTTCGCCGGGTTCGGGCAGTTGCTGTTCGCGCTCGGCTTTTTCGGCCGTCCGGGGCCGTACCTCGCCCTCCCGTTCGGGACGGTCCTGTTGTGGGGGCTCGTCTGGCGGTACTACCGGACGGATCTCCTGTCGATCTTCCGCTACTGAACCCGGCGTCGATATCCTTTTCGGCGCGCCACCCCAGCCAACGGATATGCACGCGACGCTCGACCACACGATGATGCGCGTCGAGGACTTGGAGGAGTCCCTGGACTGGTACCAGTCCCACTTCGACTACGAGGAGTACGGCCGCTGGGAGGCCGACACCTTCACCAACGTCTTCCTCGGCCCGGCGGACAAACACGAGGACGGGGCCCTGCTCGAACTCACCTACAACCACGACGACCGGACCTACGACTTCGGCGACGCGTGGGGGCACGTCGCCGTCCGGTGTGACGACGTGTACGAGGCCTACGACGAACTGATGGACAGCGGCGTCGAGGACTACCGCGACCCCGACTCCTGTGGCGGGCAGTACGCGTTCGTGACCGATCCGGACGGCCACGAGATCGAGATCGTCGAGCGCGACCACGGCGCGAAGTGGAGTCTCGATCACACCATGCTGCGGGTGGCGGACGCCGACGAAGCTATCGGCTGGTTCACCCGGAAACTGGAGTACCAGCTCTTTCGACGGGAGGAGTTCGACGACTTCGCGCTGTATTTCCTCAAGCCCGAGGACGCCGCCCCCGAGGAGATGTCCGTCGAACTCACCTACAACTACGACGGGCGCACGTACGACATCGGCGACGCCTGGGGCCACGTCGCGGTCCAGGCCGACGACCTCCACGAGTTCTGGGGCACACTGCTGACTCGCCACGCCGAAGACTACCGCGATCCCGAGAGCTGTGGCAACCGCTACGCGTTCACGAAGACCATGGACGGCCACGAAGTCGAGGTCGTCACGAACTGATCCGCGAAGGGTCGAATCGGTCCACGATTCCGTCGAAATCGTCGTCGTAACTGCAGATCCGGTCGATTCCCTCCTCTTCACAGAGCGCGACGCTGGCTGCGTCGGTGAAACTGAGCGGCTGATCGTCGTACCGCTCGAAGGCCTCGACCGCGGCGTCGAAGCGGTCCGTCGTGACGTGGAGCATCCGAAACGGAGACGGGAACTCGCCAGCGCCGCGGATTCGTCGCCCGACGCGCTTTGCAGGTTCGAAGTCGTCCGCGCGGGCACGTGTGAGCGTGACTGTTTCGTCGTAGATGTAGTCGCTCACGTAGGGTTGGCCGTACTCTC
This sequence comes from Halorientalis regularis, assembly GCF_023698535.1. Lineage (GTDB taxonomy): Archaea > Halobacteriota > Halobacteria > Halobacteriales > Haloarculaceae > Halorientalis > Halorientalis regularis. The sequence continues at coordinate 7,964 of NZ_JALJCL010000006.1, read as the reverse complement.
TTCGGTTGATCGCGTTCACCGCCGCGACCGCCGAGTCGTGTCTGGACGAGCCCTCGTCGTGGTGGGCGTACAGCACGCCGGTATCGACGAGGACGCTCACAGGTGATCCTCCTCGTAGACGAGCTGGTCGATGTCATCCTCGTCGGTCTCGGTCCCGGAGTCGAAGGTGCCTTGATTGAACGTCTCGATCTCCTCGTCGCTCAGCGGGACCGTCCGTTCTCTGAAGGAATCGACGACCTCAGACCTGGTCGCCAGCGCGTGCGTGACGATCCTGTCGAGGAGCTCCTGCTGTGTCACCTTCCGTCCCGTTTCGAGTTTGATCTCGGCTTGCAGTTCTTCCAGTCGGGACTTGGTTTCCTCGTCCATCTTGACGGACGTAGCCATGAGAAACCGTAGTATCTTCTACTGGGTAAATGTTTCTCCACCTGCTGCTGTAACAGACACCGATAACAGTAGGACCACCAGCCGGTGCTCATTGTGGCTCTCGACGGCCACGAAGTCGAGGTCGTCACGAACTGAGAACGAACCGGCTACACGACAGGCTCGGCACCGTACTCTTTGGTGGCCCACTCGAACGTCCGTCCGATCTATCGGTTGGATACTGGGTTCGGTCCGGAAGTCACCAGCTACTGTCCCGACTGCGCGCCAGGCGCGGACGACTGTGAGCCGACCGCTCGTGTCAGACGCCTGTGACACGAACGACTGACACCCTCACATCTGAGGCCAAATCGCCGAAATAGGCGCTCGAAACGGCGATATCTGGGTATGTGGGGCGGTGTCAAGCCGCGTATTTGACCACAAAGCATTTATAATGAGCGCCAGTTGCTCCGTCCGTACCCCTAACTATGGTGACAGTATCGAGTACGGTTTGGCAGTCTCCCCGCGGCGGTCGTGCGGGCCGCGGCTGTCACTCGGGAAAGATGCTGGCACCGCCCGAAAAGCACAAACACAAACTATGACAGGAACACGCGACAAGATTCGCAGTCTGTTCCTCGCGACGCTGATGGTCACGTCGGTATTCGCCGGCTTCATCGCGTTCTCGGGAACGGCTGCAGCGGCTACAAACGCGCAGTTCGGTACCTCCGGGGTCGACGACCCAAGTGGTACTCCGGCTGCAGGCTCAACGGATACCCTCCACGCGGAGGTTGACCTCGAGAGTGACGACAGTTTCCAGCAAGTACAGATTTCGTTCCCGAGCTTCGGGGACGCGTTCAGTAACCTCGACGACAGCGACGTCACCATCTTCATCGATGGGCTTGACAACGTTGAGGACGGTTCGGGGACGTTCAACAACAACAACGACGTGACCGTCGAACAGGTCAGCAACGGTGGTTCGACCATCACCGTCCAGGCCGCCAGCTCCTTCAGCTCAAGCGACCTAGACGTCGGTGACCAGGTCACCGTTCAGCTGGCCACCAATGTCCAGTTCCCGAGCGACGGTGACTACGGTGGTACCGTCGACATCAATCCGCAGAGCTCCGGTCGGACCGCGTCCGGTCTTCTGACGGTTGGTTCCGGTGGCATCGCAGCCCAGGAAGACACCAACCCGACCGAGCGACAGAACGACCAGTACGACGAGACGCTCACCTCCGGTGACACCTACTGGCAGGGCCAGCGCCTCGTCATCAAAAAGACCGACCTGGCCAACCAGCAGGTCGACATTCGCGAGACCGAGTCCGCCGACGGCGGTGGCGAACGCATCCCGTCCGGCTCTCTTGTCCAAGAGGTATCCCTCGACAGCAACGGTGAAGCCATAATCAGCACCGAAAACCTCGAAGGGACGTACGCGATCACCGACGGACAAGGTAACAATAACGTCATCCACTTCGACAACGACGGTATTGCAGGCAACAGCGACTACAGTGCAGCAGGCGGCGACGAATTCGATAGTGACGGTACGGTCGATACCAGCCAAGTCGCTAGTGGTGGCGAAATCAACACTGTCGTCCAGGCTGCTTCCTTCTCCGTCACGTCCCAGAACGTGAACGTCGGCTTCCAGTCCGACTCCTCGGCACAGGAAGAGATCTACCTCGAGGCCGACTCCGCACGGACCGGCTACCAGCTGCTGGTTACGGCTGACGGTCTCGACGACAGCGAAATCACCCAGGTCTTCGACGACGAGTTCGAAGACGGTGACGACGACAACTCGCTCACCGGCATCAAGGACGCGAGCGATCTGAACGGTGTCAGCGGTGACGGTGTCCTGTTCAACGGTACGAGCAGTGACTCCAACATCACGGCCAACTTCTCGGACATCGACGTTGGCGACTACGAGTTCGAGTTCGAGGTCACGGACACCGGTGTCACGGACGCCTCGACCGTCACGGTCGAAGAAGAAGAAGACGTTGAGGCGACCATCCTCCGCGGTGGCGTCTCCACGGCCGCACAGGGTGACTACGCTGTCATCCCGATCCGGCTCGAGGAGACCGACACCGCGACGGTCAACCTCGGCTTCAACGACGTCAACTTCAACGCCACGTTCGACATCGAGGACGGTAACGACGACAATATCGTCACGGTCAACGTCAACACCTACCTCGCGGGTCGGAACGACGACCTCCCGAGTTACCTCAATAGCTTCGTCCAGACCTCGGGTGGCGTGAACTTCAACACCCTCGCGTCCGGCACCGAAGCCGAACGGAACACACGAGCGAACCTCTCGCTCACGTACGCCGTCACGGCCGACGACAACGAGGACGAAGTCTCGGTCACGGGCATGCGTCCGCTCGGTCAGGACGGTAACCTGCCCGATGCCGGTATCGACGGCCCGATGGAACCTGCACAGTACGATGTCAACGTTACCAAGGACGGTAGCGAACTCGACGTCGGTACGGTCCAAATCGTCGAACCGCAGGTCTCCGGCATCACCAGCTGGACGATGCCCGGCGACGCCTTCTCCGACGTGGACGAAGACGAACCCGCGGAGATCTACGAATTCGCCAACGCTGGCGAACTGACCACGGACAACTCCATCGCGGAGGACGACGTCCTGGTCTATCAGGTTCAGTCGACCAGCATGTTCGGCGCCCTGAAGATCGTCGAGGATCAGACCTCCGACGACTTCGCCGAGGCGTTCAACACGATCACGAACTACGACGAGAGCGGCGACTACAAGTTCAGCGTCGTGCAGACCGAAGGCACGACGGCCGCGAACCAGCAGGAGAAGGAGCTGCTCCTGGGCGCCACCACCGGTAACGGCATGAAGGTCGTTCCGGACGAGCGCAACTCCTCGGTGTTCGTCGTCGTCGACGAAGCCAACGCGCAGCTGATCCGTCAGGATCTCTCGGACAGCGTTCCGAGTCCCAGCGCCGCCAGCCTCGGAATGGTTGACGGTGAGGACTACGTCGCCAACTGGACTACCTTCGAGGACTCCGACATCGGTGACGAGACGCAGACCGTCACCGACGAGGCGGCCATCGTCGAGCAGTCCATCGACTTCGACACTGACCAGGGTGACGTCATCCGCGTCGCCGCCGCACAGGGTCAGGTCATCTCGGGCTCCACGAGCGTCGCACCCGGGACGGAGCTGAACATCCGGCTCCGCTCCACGGGCGACAGTCCGTTCCTCGAGGACCCGACGGCGATCGTCTCCGGGAACGGCACGTTCAGCACCACGGTCGATCTCTCCGACCGCGCACAGAACGCGTCGTTCGTCGCAAACGCGCAGGGCTTCGACGATGACTACGACACCCCCGGTGTCATCGGCAGCGCGCCGACGGCACAGGTCACCTTCGACGACCAGGAAGTCAGTGACGGTACCGTCGAAGTGACTGGCACGATGTCGGAAGGTGGCTTCATCGCCATCCACTCCGGCTCGGCCAGCGGTGAAATCATCGGCAACTCCGAGTACCTCAGTCCGGGCGAATTCACGACGGAAGTCGAGATCAGCCCGCTCTCCGGAAACACCACGCTCGTGGCCATGGCGCACCTGGACACGAACGGTAACGAGGCCTTCGACTTCGCCGGCTCTGGCACTGCGGACGGTCCGTACGTCCTGAACGGCTCGGCCGTGATCGACTCCGCGACGATCTCGCCCGAGACCACGGACACGCCGGACACGGACACGCCGGACATGGACACGGACACGCCGGAACCGGAAACCGACGCACCTGCCACTGAAGAGCCCGCAGAGACGACCACCCAGACTGGGCCCGGCTTCACCGCCGTGCTCGCACTGGTCGCACTGGTCGCCGCTGCGCTGCTCGCAGTCCGTCGCCGCGACTAACTACCGGAATTCCTTCCGGCCCTAACTGACGCTTTTCTTTCGACGCTACTCGGGTAGCGACAGCGCCGCTCCGTGACCGCGGCGGTACCGAACCAGCCCGCAGTCGTGTACCGGCCGCTCCAGCAACGACAAGACATATGACCGACTTGGCCGTACGATTGCCTGAATGATCGAGACGGTGCTGGGCGTCCTGGAGTGGTTCACGCAGTGGTCGGACCCGTTGGCGTGGCTGGTGGTCGCGACGTTCGCTGCTGGCGCAGTCCTCGACTGGTACGACCTGCACCGTGACGTTGCCCGGACCGTCACCGTCGCCGCCTGGGGGCTCTTTGCCTTTTTTTGGTTCACCCAGATCTACCACTTCGCGTTCGTGCAGAAGAGCATCGTCGAGGGGATCGGGACGCTGATCGCGGTCCCGGGCTGTCTGTACGTCGCACTCTTGCTCCGACGGGGTCGTGACTCGCTGTTCGTCCTCTCGCGAGCCATCGCGGTGATGGGGGCGGTCTTCCTGCCCTTCGAGGCGATTCTCGTCCTGCAGGAAGTTCTCATCGAGATGGTCACCCGGCAGACGGAGTTCCTGATGAGCCTGCTGGGCTATCAGCCCGGGGTCGTTCTCGGGAGCGCCATCGATTCGAGCCACGAACCGTTCCGGAACACGTTCGTCTTCAACCCCGAACCGGGCTACCGGATCACGTACACGATCATCATCGCGTGCACCGGCATCGGGAGTATGGCCATCTTCGTGGGGTTGATCGCGGCCGTACGCGCACCGCTCCGGCGGAAATTCCGCGCGCTGGCGATCTCGATCCCCGTGATCTACGCGCTCAACCTGGTCCGGAACGTGTTCATCGGGCTCTCCTTCGGCAACATGAAGATGCAGTTGGTCCCGGAACTGACCGCCAGCGTGTTCGCGTTCGACCTGGCGGCGGACCCGGGACTGGTGTCGTACTACTGGGCCGACCGGATCCTCGCCCAGAGCGGGTCCGTCCTCGCGCTGGTCGCGATTACGTGGCTGGTCGTGCGGGAACTCCCCGAGGTGCTGATCGTCATCGAGGACCTGCTGTACATGGCCACTGGAAGCGAGTACGACCTGCGGGGGGCACTCGGTGCCGCCCCGGTCCGTGCCGACGGCGAGTGAGCTAGATCGTCCGCGCTTCGACGAGTGTCTCGGGGGCCCCGGCCAGTTCGACCAGTGCGTCCCGTTCGAGCAGGTGGAGGTCCCCGGGGAGGACGAGCAGGTGCAACGGGGGGCCGAAGTCCCGGTCGGCCAGCGCGGCGAGGTCGTCGGCGACGACGGTGGGGTCCGGACTGCCGGCCTGGCAGACGGCGACGGCGAGGCGGTCGTCGTACTCGGTCGCGAGCAGGTCGGCGGCGGTGTCGGCGGTCATGTAGTCACCGTCGGCGGCCTTGATGTCGAGGTAGACGAGTGTGTGGAGGCCCCGATCCGCGTTGTCGGCGACGGTTTCGACGAGGCTGTCGGGGACCCCGTCGCCGCCGTGTGCGCGCTCGAAGGGGAGCGTCGTCGCTTTCCCGAAGCGGTAGTTCTGGAGACCGGTGAGCGAACTCGCGGCGGTCTGTGCGGTCGTGCCGTGGACGACATCGGTCTCGATGCCGCGGTCGTGGGCGCGCAGTCGGAGGTCGACGTGGGTGGTCGAGATCATCGGGTCGCCGGCGGTCAGAAAGACGGCGTCCCCCTCGGCCGCGGCGTCGAGGATCGGGTCGGGGTCCTGTTCGACGCCGGCGCGGTCGCGGACCTCGATGTCGAGGCCGTGGTGGGCCTCCAGCTCCGGGATGGTGGTGCCGACGAGGTTGGAGGTGTAGAACTCGGCGAACGCCCGGTCGGCGTCGCGGAGCCGTTCCTGGCCCGCGACGGTGATCGAGCGCTCGTCGTACAGTCCGAGACCGACGAACGTGAGCATACCACTGCTGGGCGGGCGGCGCGGTTAAACGGCCCGGCATGGAACCGAAGGCTTACCGCCCGCGGTGGCCCACGGACAGACATGTCGGTGCCATGCGTGCGTGTCGCCCGCGAGGACGGCGAGCGTGCCCGCCAGGACCTCGCGGCCGCCGAGTTGATCGACGACACTCACGGGATCGAACACGCCGACGGGTGGCTGTACATCCCCGTCGTCGACCCGGTCGCCGTGCCCGACGAGTTCGAGGTGGTCGATCACGATGCACCCGTCCGCGAGACACAGACGATGCCCGCGGAGCTGGTCGACTTCGACGTCTCCTACGAACGGATCGGCGACGCGGCGATCGTCGACGAGGACGACGACGAGCGCGCACGCGCGCTGGCCGACGCCATCGTCGAGTCGGCACTGCCGGTCCACACCGTGTTGAACCGCGCCTCGAAGGTCAAGGGCGACCTCCGGGTCAGAGACTGGGAGGTGCTAGCCGGTGACGGGAACGCCACGGAGACGGTTCACCGCGAGTACGGCTGTGAGTTCGCGGTCGATCTCGCCGAGGTGTACTTCTCGCCGCGGCTGGCGACCGAACGCCACCGGGTCGCCAGACAGGTCCAGGAGGGCGAGCGCGCGTTCGACATGTTCGCGGGCGTCGGCCCGTTCGTGATCCCGTTTGCGGAACGTGGGGCCGAGACCGTCGGCGTCGATCTCAACGGGACGGCCATCGAGTACCTCCGGGAGAACGCCCGTCGTAACGGCGTCGCGGATCGGGTGACGGCCATCGAGGGGGACGTCCGAGACGTAGTCTCGGGCTCGTCACGAGCGCAGCGAAGTGACGGTGTTCGCGAGGTGGCCGGCGAGTACGAGGGGTGGGCCGACCGGATCGTGATGAACCTGCCTCACAGCGCCGACGAGTTCCTCGACACGGCGGTGGCGCTGGCGGGCGACGAGGCAGTCCTGCACTACTACGACATCCAGCACGAGGAGGATCCCTACGGCCCCGGCGAGCGGGCGATCAGGGCGGCGGCCGAACCGGCGTACGACGTGACGGTCGAAACGCGTCACACGGTGCGGTCGTACGCCCCACACGAACTCAACGTCGTGCTGGACGTGCGATTGACGCGGTGAGCCGCTCCGATTCGCAACCCTTATTGCGGTTATGCACCCACAGTCTGATACACGCAGACACGTGCCGGTGTCCTGCAGAGCAGAGCGATGTAGGACTCGGCAGACGACCAAAACGAGTCTGCCGGTGTAGCTCAGACTGGCTAGAGCGATTCCTTCGTAAGGAATAGGCCGAGGGTTCAAATCCCTCCACCGGCTTACCTTCTCGGAACAGCGCAAATGGATAGACAGCGGCCCGCTTACTTAATTATTCTGCTGGCGAAGGAAGCAATTTGCCCATGCTACACAGACAATATTGCCTGTTTGTTTCGATGCAAATGATTGCTCCGAGGGCACTGGTGCCTCGCGTTCCTGATGTTTACAGGAATTAATCTACTCGCCATTTATCGTCATCAAAATACAATTTATGAGTGACAAAATCCAGAACGAAGATACCCAGTCTGTATCCTTGCTTGCTACGAGAGATGAATGCTGTCAAGATAGCAATAGCGACTGCTCCTCTTTTTAGGGCTGCACTCGTGTTCCAGGCATGATAAAGTTCTAACCGCTCAATCGGGTCATCTCGGTGTTTTACACTCTCATAGGCTGTGTTGAATCGCCATACTGCGATGGAATTCACTGTTTCACAGCCCGCTTGATGTTATAGACGACACACATCAGAGCGATTTCTCGGAACTCACGGAACCACGAACGCGCTCGCACGGCGAAGC
>NZ_JALJCL010000005.1 GCF_023698535.1 Halorientalis regularis | reverse complement strand
CTCAACGCCGAATTCCTCAGAAAGATAGTGACGCGCCAATGGAACAGACCACGCGGGCGCGTCGTATCCGACTTCTTCGGGTGACTCGTGAAGAGCCTCGACGAACTGCTCGTGTTCTTTCTCAGAAAGTTCGGACGGCCTGCCGTCTCGTGGTTTGTCATAGACAACCTCCTCGAACGGCTCGTCGGCGAGCCGTTCGAGTCGGGTGAACCACTTTGAGGCCCAACTACTGGAAAATCCGTAGAGGTCGGCAGCATCTGTTTGCGTCAGATCGTCAATCTCCTTGTAGGTGATCGCAACCATGATCCGCTTTGTTGCGTCGGCTTCATCGACCTCCGCCAAGATCTGGCGGAGGTCTTCGACAGAGACGTTCTCCAGCCTCGCCATACCTCTTCTCGTGGCTGGAGTTCCATGAAGTTTTAGCCCTCAGTATAAGATTAGTGTCCTTAAGATAGTGTATCAAACAGCGAGAGTCAGTGTGTTCACTTCGGGCCGTACTTGTGGCCGTGTTCAGTCCCTGCTCGTTCGTCATGGGCAACGTACCGATTTTGAGTAGTCTCAATCGATTTATGACCCATCAACTTGCTGATTTCCCAGAGGCCAGCATCAGTCTCATTAGCCATGTAGGTTCCATAGCCGTGGCGCAGATTATGAGCAGTTATTAACCATCTCTCCTTACCGTTTGCGTCAGTATATCCCAACTTGCGATTGATTCCAGCATCAATGGCAGCGTCCCTAACTATCTCATTAATTCGTTGGCCACTCAATCTCCCACCTCTCTCTCCGACGAACAGATAGTCGTGATCGGCGGTCATGGCCATGTCGTCTCTATGAAAGTCCAACCAGTCGTTCAGTAGCCCGTCAAGGGTCTCCTGATACGGGACTACACGTCCCATTCCGTTTTTTGTTATTTCTCCGGGTATTTCAATCTCTCTCTGGTCATAGTTGAACATTTTTGTAGTTAGATAACTCGCTTCTGTTCTTCGCACCCCGGTCTGCCACATTAACCGGATGATTAACTTGTCCCGGGGGCCATGTTGCTTAACATTTTTTTCCATCTTCCGTACCTCTTCCGCTGTGAGTGCATACCGCTCATCCGGTTCTATCTGGATTTCTTGTTCAGTGGTCTTGGTTAATCCCCGTTTCCGTGGATTTTCAGCAGCCAGTGGATTTTGGTCTACAATGTTTTTTCTTTCGAAATAGTCATACATCGAACTAATCTGGTCCCACCGCTGGCGCTTCGTTGACCCATTAAATTGGTGATCAAGCGCAAAGATTAGCAAATCAACATTCTCGTCATTCAAATCAGACACTTCTGTCAGATTATCTTGGGCATCTAGCCAGTGGTCAAACCATCGAAGGTCCTGTCGATACCGTTTCGTACTCTGACTTTGGCGACTTTTTGGATCTTTGTCGTTTGTATTGACCCGTAGAACCTTATCATACCGAACAATCTCAGGACGGCACTCATCAATTGACTTGTACGATCCGTTGTCGTTTCGGTAATCTAAAGAAGTCTCTTTCTCATTAGATGTCATCATACCCCCTCCACCTTGTAGTAACGTCGTTCAGGAACACTTGATGTCTCTTCATCAACTGCCTCGTAAGTGAACTCTACTTCCGGATAGTACTCCAACATCCGGCCACATGCTCGTCGGGCAGTTGGGACTTCAACCCCAAACCAGTCTGCCCAAGCTGTTGGTGTTGACAGCGTTTTTCCTTCCTCCACAACACGTTCATGTGAAGGACGGTCTCGGTCGAATCCTTCCTCAGAGCGGAATTCAGGTAGCTCCCTGTAGATCTCTCTCGCAAGTGTGTCTATTTCGTCGTCAGCGTCATGGACAGCCGATTCAACGTCGGCAATGCGGTCATTGAGACGCTCCAACTCTCCTTTGATTCCCGCAAGAGAGTCATCAATTGCATCGACAATCTCTTTTTTGTCAGCTATGTCACCATCATTAGTTTCCTGTATCTGCTTTTTCGCAGAAATTCGAAGAAAGTTGCTCAGAGTATTGAAATCTAGAGACTTCTCCACAAATTCCTCGAATTCTTCTTTTTTATCTGGCGTTACTCTAACTTGGATTAGTTCTGATCGATCCGACATAGATCATAGTTTGTGGGATTTGTTTGTATATCTTGTGTCCTTACGCGAAATATGCAGAACCGCGTCATCTGACGCGGCCCCTTTTCCGTTTCGAGCCGTTCGCAAACGCTTTGCCCTAGCCGTCGCTGGGCCTCGGTGTGGTATCGACTGGTTTCCTGACGGCGTCACTCCCGGATCTGCTCCGGCTGGTAGCCGTCCCGGCGCTGGGCTGGGCCGCCTGGCGGGACGTGAAGACCCGGCGGGTCCCGAACCGGACGTGGCTCCCCCTGCTCGGGGTGGCGCTGCTCGCGCTCGCCGTCGAGGTCTGGCAGGTCTGGACGGGGGCGACGGTGGGCTACGTCAACCAGCGGGCGTACTTCCTGCGGGTGCTGATCAGCATCGGGTTCGTGGTACCGCTGTCCTACGGCTTCTGGTGGATCGGGGGGTTCGGTGGGGCCGACGCCAAGGCGCTGATCACCCTCGCCGTGCTCTTTCCGACCTTCCCGACGTACCTGTTTCCCGACTTCGCGCTCCCGGTCGTCGTCCCGACGCTGGGCGTGTTTGCGATGTCGGTCCTCTCGAACACCGTCGTCGTCGGGCTGTTCTATCCGGTCGCGCTCACGCTGCGCAACGCGGCCGGAGGCCACGTCGCCAAGGCGATGGTGATCGGCCGCCCGGTCGCCACGGACCGGATCACCGAGGAGTACGGCCGCCTGCTCCAGACGCCCGAGGGGTTCACCCGGCGCGGGCTCGATCTGGACGCGCTCCGGATGTATCTGGCCTGGCGGGGCGCGAACTTCGCCGAGTTGCGGGCCGATCCAGACGCGTTCCGCGACCCCGAGAGTATCCCGGCGGAGACGAACCCGCCCGGTGACGGCGCGATTACTGTGACCGACGGTGGCCGACCGGCTCCCGACGACGAGACCGCCGACGCCGATAGTGAGGAGGCACCCGAGGAGACAGCGATCGCCGATCCGTGGGGCGCAGAGCGGTTCTTCGAGGAGATCGAGGGGAGCGCGTACGGGACGACGCCAGAGCAGTTGCGGGCGGGACTCACCGTCCTGACCAGCGAGGACGAGGTGTGGATCACGCCCGGCATCCCGTTTCTCGTGCCGATGTTCATCGGGCTCCTGGTGGGGCTGACCTACGGGGACGTGCTGTACGCGCTGATCGAGGGACTCGGCGTCTTCTAGAACCCGAATCGCTGTCGCGTGACGGTCAGGTCGAGGTAGATCGACCGGCGTTTCGATATCTCACTCGGCCAGGCACCGCCGGCGGCCGGGTAGTCGGAGTGATCGAGGACGAAGTAGTACGGCCCGGTCTCGTCGATAGACTGGCGGCCGCCGTTGTTTTGCGTACTGGCCTTGTAGTCCCCGTTCGCAGTTTCGGTGGCCGTCCGCCCGATGTCGCGGTCGCCGGTCGGATGTTTCTCCGGCTTTTCGCCGCTGGTGTAGGCGTCGTACCGGCGCATCTGTGTCTCGCTGGTGAAGAAGTACACGTCGAAGGGGACCTGCGCCCGAGAGATGTACGAGATCGAACCGCCGGGGTCGGACACGTCCGGAATCTCCCTGATCCAGCCGGTCCCGGGCTGGACTGACACCTCACGGCTGACTGTCACAACGACCTCACCACCGGTGCCGAGACAGCCGACGGTCCCGAGGGCGACTCCGACTGCCCCGCGCTGTAAAAACCTCCGGCGTTCCATCGACACAGCCTCTATCTCCCAACGGCTTCAATCCTCACACGCCATTACAGTTTCTGAGAACTTAGAGAGCAAGTAATACCGCGGTTTTTCGTTCAATAATCAGTTCTGAAATCGGCGCGGCGGCGAATTCACAGCTGATATTGGCGGACGGCGACGCTGACACAAAGCATATCGGTACCACGGTCACAGAGGGGAGTATGGACAACGCCGACGTCGAGTTAGCCTTCGGCGAGCAGGAGCGGCTCCCGGCGGTCGCCCAGGACGCGACATCGGGAGCGGTACTCATGCTCGCGTTCGTCACGCGCGAGGCCGTCGAGCGGACCCGCGAGACCGGGCGGGCCCACTACTACTCGCGCAGCCGCGACGAGCTCTGGGAGAAAGGGGCCTCCAGCGGCCACACCCAGACTGTAGAGGAGATCCGGGTCGACTGTGACGGCGACTCGCTGCTGTACCTGGTCGAACAGGAGGGTGGAGCCTGTCACACCGGGTATCGCTCGTGTTTCTACCGCACCATCGACGGCGAAGTCGTCGGGGAGCAGGTGTTCGATCCCGACGACGTGTACGATGAGTGACAGCGCGGGCCCCGACGACGTGGCGGACCTGATCGCGGACCTCGAATCGGCCCATCGCGCGGCCGAGAACGCTCAGGCTCGCGTCGACGAGCGCGTCGAGGGGGACCTCGAAGCCGTCGCACGGCAGTACGACCGGCTCCAGGCGCTGTTCGACGACTACGAGGCGGAGGCGACCGGGGACGGCGATTTCAGGGTCTTCATCGAGTTCCAAGAGGAGATGGAGAAGTTCGTCGACAGCCTCCCAGAGGACCTGCCCCACCGCGAGTGTTTCGAGGAGGTCGACGACATCATGCAACAGCGCCGGCTCACGGAATCGGACTTCGAGCGGGCCCGTGAGGCCCTCTCGCCGGCCGCCGACGACGCCGCCCTGCTCGAAGAGCGCGAGGCGACCCAGAACCGGTACGAGGAACTCCGCACCCGGGCCGAGCGCCGCGTGCGAGAACTGGACGAGCGAATCACCGACCTCGAAGACCTCGTCGCGATGGGCGAAGCCGATCTGGATGCCCCGGTCGAGCGACTGCGCGAACCCATCGACGCGTACAACGACGCCGTCGAGACGGCGTTCCGCGAGTTCAAGCGCGAGGAGAGCGCCCGTGACGTACTGGGATTCGTCGAGACGACGGCGTCGTTCCCGCTCGTGGAGTTTCGCCAGCCGCCATCGAAGCTGACGGAGTACGTCGAGCACAACCCGCCGGGGACGGAGCCGATCCCGACGCTGCTCGAGTACGCCGACTACTCGAACTCGAAGCTCGACCACTACGTCGACGACGGGGCGGCGCTGAAGACGACCATCGGTGCGAGCCAGACGTACCTCCGGCGACTCGACGGCGACCCGCTGACCGTCTCGTGGCCGCCGCCGGCCGCCGAGGAGCTGCGCTTTCTCGCCCGGGAGCTGATCCAGGTCACGGGTCGGTTCGCGCCGGAAGACGTAGTCGCGAAGGCTCGCACCGTGCGGGCGCTGACCGACCGCGACGACTACGACCGACTCCGCACGAGCGCGCAGGCTCGCGAGCAACTCGACGACGACGAACGCGAGCGCCTCCAGTCGGGCGCGGTCCAGGCGGACCTGGAAGCCACGCGGGAGGCACGCGGGAAGCTGGCGACGACACTCGAGGAACTGCCGGGTTAGTCCTCGTCGCGGGCGGCGACCATGGTCTCGTGCATCCGTTCGACCAGGTCGGCCGACCGCGCGGGGTCCCGTGACTCGGCGTAGACGCGGATCACCGGCTCGGTCCCGCTGGGCCGGGCCAACACCCAGCTGTCCCCGTAGTCGAGCCGGTAGCCGTCGGTCGTATCGAGGGTGGCGTCGGCGTCCCGGGCGACGGCTTCGACGGCGTCGAGCAGGCGGCGACGCTCGTCGTCGGTCTCGTATTTCACGTCGGTCCGGAGCAATTGGTAGTCGTCGTAGGGCGCGACCACCTCGCTCGCGGGCTGTTCGGCGAGCAGTTCGAGGAAGCGCGCTGCGGTGTAGGCCCCGTCCCGGGTGATCCGGTAGTCGGGGAAGAGGATGCCGCCGTTGCCCTCGCCGGCGACGGGGACCGACTCGCCGTCGGCCTGGAGGTTCCGGATGCGGGTGATGATGTTCGTGCTGCCGATGGCCGTCAGCGACAGGGCCGCGCCGGCCCGGTCGGCCACGTCCACCAGCCGCTGGGAGACGTTGACCGCCGAGACGGCCGTGTCGCCGGGGCCGAGTTCCGCGGCCGCCAGCGCCGCCAGCGCCCCGTCACCCTCGATGAACTCGCCGTGTTCGTCGAAGAAGATCGCCCGGTCCGCGTCCCCGTCGTGGGCGACCCCCACGTCGGCGTCGGCCGCCCGGACCAGCCGGCCGAGATTGGCGAGATTCTCCGCGACCGGTTCGGGGTCCCGACCGGGGAAGTGACCGTCGGGCTGGGCGTTGACGGTGACCACGTCACAGCCCAGTTCCCGGAAGATACGGGGGCTCGTGAGCGACCCCGCGCCGTGGCCGGGATCGAGCGCCACCGTCAGGTCGGCGTCGGCGATGCGCTCGCGGTCGACGGCGGCCAGCAGTTGCTCGACGTAGCGGTCCCGGGCGTCGTCGATCCGTTCCTCCCGACCCGTCCCGTTCCAGGCGACCGAATCGAAGTCCTCGGCGAGCAGGCGCTCCTCGACGCGTTCGAGCGTGCCCCGCGAGAGTTCGATCCCGTCGGCTCCGACGAGTTTGACGCCGTTGTACTGGGGCGGGTTGTGCGAGGCGGTGATCATCACGCCGGGGACGCCGACCCGCTCGCAGTAGGCCTGGAGTCCGGGCGTCGGGATCACGCCGAGTCGGTGCACGTCCGACCCGACGCTGGCGAGGCCGCTGGCGGCGGCGTTGCCGAGCATCTCGCCGGTGGTTCGCGTGTCCCGGGCCAGCGCGACGGTGTCGGCGTCCCAGACCGAGCCGGCGGCCTGCGCGATGTTGCAGACGAATTCGGGGTTGAGGTACTCGTTTGCTACCCCGCGGACGCCGCTGGACCCGAAGATTTCCATCACCGGACGCTCCGGACGGCGACCCACTAAACCTTTGCAACTTATCGGCGGTCGCGCGCCCGCTCCCAGGCCCGGAGCAGTCCCGCCAGCGTCCGGTTGACCGGCGCGTCGATCCGCTCGGCGACGGCCCCGTTGATCGCGTCGACCTCGGTCCGACGCTCGGCCAGCACGTCCTGGTACATCGAGGACGTGTTGTCCGCCGTCGCCGCGGCGACTTCGTGGACGGCATCGACGGCCGCCTCGTCGGAGAGATCCACCCCCGCATCGCGTGCCGCCCGAGCGGTCTCGCGGGCGGCCGCCGCCGCCACCTCGCTGGCCGGTTCGTCCAGTACCGCACCGTTCTCGATCCGGGCCAGCGCCGTAGTGGCGTTGATCCCGGCGTTGACTGCCAGTTTCTCCCAGGATCGATGGGGCATGTCCGCCGCGACGGTCGTCTCGATTCCCACCTCGTCGAAGGCCGCGCCGACCCGGTCGGCGGCGGGGGACTGGCCGCCCTCGCGCGGCCCCAGCACGACCTCGCCGACGCCGGTGCAGGTGACCCGACCCGGTTCTTCGAGCATCGCGCCGTAGGTGCAGGTACCCGCCAGCACCGGGCAGTCGAGGCGGTCGGCCAGTCGGGCCTCGTTGTCGAGGCCGTTCTGGAGGGAGAGGACAGTACTGGGATGGCAGTCGGCCAGCGCGGCGGCGGCCGCGTCGGTGTCGTAAGCCTTGACCGTCACGAGCGCCAGGTCCGGCGATGCGTCGGGCGGCACTTCGGTCACCCCGTCGGGGTCGACGTGGCACTCGACCGCGCCGTCGACGGTCAGGCCCTCGGCGGCGACGGTTCCGACGTGGGGGTCACGCCCGACGAGCGTCACGCGGTGCTGGCGGGCGAGCAGGCCGCCGACGAGCGAACCGAGGCTCCCGGCCCCGAACACGAGGACGTCCACGGTCGCCGGTCAGTCCTCGGTCCAGTAATAGATGTCCTCTTTGGGCGCGCCACAGGTGGGACAGGCCTCGGGGATGTCCTCGTCGATGTCACCCATCTCGCCACACTCCCAGCAGCGCCACATCAACTCGGCCTCGCCCCACTCGTGGCCGGAGGTGACGTGTTCCTCCGAGAAGCCCTCGATCCCTTCGTCCAGCGTCACGTAGAAGCCGTGTTCGTCGAACCCGCGGATACGCCCCAGTTCGTTGCCCTCGTCGTCGTAGACGGTCTGTCCGAACGACGGCGTGGTGCCCTCTTGACTGTCGCTCATACGCCGGTGATTCGTCGGGCCAGGGGTTAAAACTACGGCCGAATCTCAACCGACAGTGACACTCCCGGTTTTCGTCACGTCGCCGTTGACGTTCACCGTCGTCGTGTAGGTGCCGGCCGCCACCGGATTCTCGATCCCGGCGAACCGGACGACGATCTCGTCGCCCGCCTTTACGTTGTAATTACCGACGAAACCGAATTTGATCGTTCGTCCGCCGTTGCTGACCGTCACGCTCTGGAGATCGCTCAGCGCGGACACGTCGATGGCGGAATCACCGTCGCGGTCGAACCCGGCGGCAGTCACGTCGTCGGCCGAGACATCTGACGCGTCCACACCGGCCCCCGACTCGTAGGTGACCGTCACTTCGTTGAGCGAGTTCCCGGCTGTCCCGGTGCCGCCGCGGTCGATCACGTCGAAGCGGACACCGTGGGTCGTCTCGATCCCGGGCTCGGCACTGCCCGCGACCGACAGGCAGTCGATCCGGGTGCCGCGGAACTCGGCCAGCGTATAGATTTGGCCGGAGCGGTTCGCCACCAACGTCACCTCCTCACGGGGTGGGAGTCGGACGCCTTCACCGGCCTCCGTGCGGCCGTCGCCGTCGTCGTCGAGGACGACGCGCTCGCCGTGCTGGCGATAGAACGCGAGGCCGCCGGACCCGCCCTCGACCGCCGCGCGGGCCACGGTACACCCGTCGACGGTCGCCTGTGCCCGTTCGACGGCGATCTGTGGCGGTTCGCCCGGGTCCGAAGCCAGTTGCTGGAAGAAGACCACGCCCGTCGCCGCCAGCAGGACGACGATGGCGACCAGCAGGACGGTCCCGATCACCGGGCTGACCGCTCTGTCCGTCACTGTGGGCTTGTTCGACTGGAGCCTGTTGAATGCCGGCTCAGGTTCGAGAGTGTGAGGCGCGAGAGCGACGGATTCGGTGGTTGCGGTCGCGGTGGCGGTGTGGTGCGGTCGCGGAAACCGCCAGCACAGCACCGGAACTCGCGCACGGCGCGAGTTCCGCTTTTTCGCCCACGTTCGCAAGAGCGAAGCTCTTGCGCAGCCCACCAGAAATCTCCGATTTCTGGGGACGTTTTTGACGAGGGGGTCGCCCTGCGACCCCCTCGCGAAAAAGGTGGTCTTACATGAAATCGCCAATCCCGCTCTGTTTGTTGTTGTCGTTCTCGAAGATGCGCTTGATAGACTTTTGCAGAATCTCCAGGCGCTGGGTGGTATACTCGCGGGTGTCGTACTCCTCGGCGACCTCCAGCGCGGTGTCGATGTACTTGTTGACCGAGCCGTGGTGCACGGTGAGGGTCATGTCCCCGCCACACTTCCGGCAGTCGCCCGTGAGGGGGACGCGCCGGTACTTCTCGCCGCAGTCCAGACAGCGGGTCTCCTGCTGGGAGAACGCGCGCAAATTGCCGATGATGTCGGGCAGGAAGTGGTACTCGATGACCCGTTCGGCCACGTCGGTCTCGTCGACGGCCCGGAGTTTCCGGGAGAGTTCCAGCTGGGCGTTCATCTTTTTCATCATGTCGTCCAGCGTCTTGTACGCCGACAGATCCGGCCCCAGCGCGATGTTGCTGGTGTCGTGGCTGTGTCGGAAGTCCGTGTACTCCCGGTCGGTTCCCAGGTTCTCCTCGGCGATGGTCATGATGTCCTCGACCTCGCCGGGATCGGCCATCTCCCGTGTCGCCTCGTAGAACTCGCGGGGATACTGGTCCATCACGTCCATGTTGTGAGCCTCGTCGTCGATCTCGGTGGGGTCGATCCGGGAGGACATGACTAGGGGCGCGTCCATCCTCCCACCTCGTTGATCTGGCAGAAATTTTTTACTAAAGTTCAATAGCCCGTCGAGAAGGAGCATGACGCAGTCCTCGTCACCGTCACAATTACGGCGTTTTGAGGCGTGAAAGTACGGATGCGCATATCCGACAGCTGCGGACGTGAATCCTATAACTCTTCCGATAACTGCGGCACTCGTGTGTGGAGCCATCCCGAAGACCAGCTCCCCGACGAGTTCCTGGCGGTCGTCTACGTCGTAGAAGGGGTCGAGGCCGTAGTAGGATTCCAGCAGGTCGTCGACGAAGTCGGCGGTCTTGAGCATGTGTTCGGCCGCGCCGTCCGAGAGGACGATGTCCTGGACTTTGAGTTCCACGAGTTGATCGTCGTGGCGCAGGGGTTCGCCCTGCATGTCCTCCTCGTAGCCCAGTTCCCGGAACTGGTCGGCGGTCACGTCGAGTTCGGCGGGGCGGACGGCGGTCACCGGGAGGTCGGTCATGTCGTAGCGGACGGTGCCGTCCTTGAACGCCGAGACGCCGTGTTTCGCTCTGAGAATGCCTTTCTCGATGGGCTCGGGCGTCTTGGTCTTCGAGGAGAGCCCCTTGACGCCTTTGACGATGTCGAAGGCGTTCTCGCGCAGGCCCACCTCGTCGAGGGCGTCGCGGAACTCCTCGCGGACGCTGATCGTCTTGGTCTGGACGGGCGAGGCCAGCGACTCACAGCGGTGACACTGCGCGCGGCCCGACTCGTCGGGTTCGACCTCGATGTCGCAGTCCCGGCAGACGTAGACGGCGTCGGTGACGCCGTTGCAGTCGGGACAGCGGGCGTGGTAGGTCCGACTGGCACACTCGGTACACTCCCGGCGGCCGACCTGTACCTCGACCTCGCCCTGCGTGCCCTCGACGGCGTCGCCGGCGTCGGCGGCCTTGGACACGTCGCGCTGGCTCCCTCCGGCCTCGCCGATGGGGAAGAGCGTGTGGACCGCCGGCGAGAGTTCGCGGGACTCGGACTTCTCGGGGCGACCCATCCGGTTGCCGATGCGGGTCGGCGCGCGCTCGCGGATCTCGACGGGCGCGACGGCGTCGACCGCGCGGATGGCGTTCTCGCCGTCGGCGTACTCGCGGGCCGCGGCGGGGAGGTCGGCGGGCTCCCACTCCCGCTCCAGACGCTCGGTGAGGCCCAGTGACAGGACGAGCGGCTTCCAGTCGGGCACGACCAGTCGGTCCTCGTGCTGGTGGTGTTCGACGAGGAGGCTCTCGAGGACGCCCGAAACCTCTTTGTCGGGGTCGTCGGGCCGGGGGACGATCAGGTCACCGTCGGCGGGGTCGCCGGTGTCGTCGTCCGAGAGGACCGCGCCGTCGGTGTTGGCTATCTCGCCGTCGGCGACGGCCGCCGCCAATCGCTCGAACTCGGCGACCGAGATATCGTGCCAGCAGTAGGTGTATTTCGGATGGAGCGGCGCGTCGTACTCGCTGGCCCACTCGATGGCCTCGTCGGCGCTGGGGTCGGCCAGATCGACCCGCACCGAGTCGCGCATGGCCTGTACGTCGGCGGCCGACGCTTCGAGGTCCTGCTCCCACCACTCGACGGTGTAGCTGGCTGGAGCCAGTGGGTGGTTGTTCTCGACGAACTCGCCGTAGTTGACCAGGTACTCACCCAGATCGAGGATCTTCTCGACGCCGTTACGGACTTCCAGCGCCTCCGCGGGGTCGTCGATGCGGCGCACGTCGCCGTTGGCCAGCCGAACCGTCGGCCCCTCGATGGTGTCGACGGGGACGACGCCCGCCGCCTTGCCGGGGCGCTCGGTCTTGATCTGGGTCCCGGTCGCGAGGAAGTCGTCGACGAGATGCATCGTGGCGGGGTGGACGCCAGCGGTCGCGAACCCGTGGTTGCGCGCCCGGCCGTAGCGCAGACGGAAGCCACCGGGTTCGCTCGGGTGGGTGAACACCGGCCGGCCGGCGATCAGGTCGCGCAGAAACTTCTCGGAGGGGTCGACGCGGGGCGGTCCCGCCGGTTCGTCGGTCGCGTCCTCGGCCGCGTCGTCGGCCTCGCCGTCGCTCGCCTCGGCTTCCTCGCCGTCTTCGCCCTCGTCGCCACCGTCCTCACCGATAGTGCCGTCGATGAGGTCCTGGAGCCAGGGCCACTCGACCTCGTCGAGGTTGCGGGTGTAGCGCTGGATCTTCGGGGCCTTCAGGGCGATGCCTTCGGCGAAGACCAGACACATCCCGCCCCGGGCGGAGTTGGTGTCGATCCGTTCGAGGTCGCGGTAGCCCGAGACCTCGTCGTCGCCGGTGGCCTCCCCGTCCAGCATGATCGGCATGTGTTCGGCGATGAACTCGCTCTCTTTCTCCTTGGGGGAGTACTGCAGACCCGTCTCCTGATCGTAGAGGTCGACCTCCTCGGCGTACCGGCCGATCTCGTCGTTGCGGGCCTTGAATTCGTCCATGCCCAGCAGCGAGCGGGCGTAGTCGGCGACCAGCACGGAGAGTGCTTGCGCGGTCCCGCCTGCAGAGCGGATCGGCCCGGCGTAGTAGACGTTGACGAACTCCGTCCCATCGTCGTTTTCGAGGACTTCGACGCGGTCGATCCCCTCGATGGGCGCGGCGACGACCCCCTCGGTCAGCAGGGCGACCGCCGTCCTGACCGCACCCTCGATCTTGCCCGCGTCGGTGTCGTAGTCGCCCACCGACCCGTCCACGAAGTCCTCGACGAGTTCGAGCGCGGCTTCCTCGCGGCTCATCTCGCCTTCGAGGTCCCGCACGCGTTCGGCCACGCCGTCGATCCCGAGGATGTTCTCGACGCGGTCGGCCATGTCCCGCGCCGTGGGGATCTCCACGTCTTTCGTGGGGTCGCCGCCGCGCTCGCGGGCCGCGGTGGCGACCTCGAAAGCGTCGTCGAGGTCGGCTTCCAGTCGCTCGAAGTAGCGCCGATCAGCCTCTCGCATTAGAGCGGCCAGAGATCCAGGTCAGTGGTCTCGTCGTGTTCCCGGGCCAGTTCCGTGTCGAACTCACGGACGTAGAGTTCGCCCGCGAACGTCGTCGCCTCGTCGAGGTGCCCGGCCACGACCGACCCGTCCTCACGGGAGAGCGTCATGTGGGTGTGTGCGAAGCGCTCGCCCTCCAGCCAGGAGACGTTCCCGACGGCGGGGACGACCTCGAAGGGTTCGTCGAACTCGACGTCGTCGTACTCCTGGTCGTCCTGATCGTAGAACAAAAGCGTCGCGTCCTGCACCGCGCCGAGGCCGACGAAGAAGGCCGCATCGATCTTCTCCTCGTCGGCGAACGCCTCGATCTGACTGCGCCACCCGACGCCGTGGTCGAGCCGGGCAACGTACTCCCGGGCACCCTCGACTTCACGATAATCCATACCGACTCGGAGGACGCGAGGGGGCAAAAATCTTCACCGTTCGCGGCGGCGGCCCCGCCGCTGTCCGGAGCGAGAACGCGGTCGAAAACGAGTTCGAGTGGCCTCAACACCACTCGTCGAGCGAGGCAGCGTCTGTAAGCGGGATGGACGCCCAGGCGTCGTCCTGACACGGGTACGCAATAATGAATTGGTCGATCTCGCCGCTGTCGACCGAGCCCATCGCTTCACAGTCTGCGACCGATTTCTTGGCAGCGCCATCCTGTGCCATGCATGAGAGTCTTACACACGACAATAAAAATGTGCCGGATTATTACGGCTCTCTTTTTCAGTGATCGTCGGTTCGATCCTGTCAGGTGGGGTTGCGCGAGCCGGCGCCCGGGTGTGATTCGGTCGGGGATCGCGGGCACGGGCGGGGCCAATGTGAAGGCCTTAGTAGGAGCGGACAGGAGATGCACCCAATATGAAGGTCGCAGACGCCATGACGCCCCGTTCGGCGGTCGTCACGGTCGAGTTGCCAGGGACGCGTGACGACGTCCTCGAGTATCTCCAGGAGCGGGCGTTCTCGTCGGTCCCCGTGATCAAGGAGGGAGACGACGGCGAGGAATTCCGGGGGCTGGTCTCCCGGGACGCACTGATCGAACGGCCCGACGAAGACCAGCTCGCCCTGCTGGTCGAGGAAGTCCCGACGACCACCCAGGACGCCGATCTCACCGAGGTCGCGGAGCTGATGGTCACCGAAGGCGCGCGCCGGGTGCCCGTCGTCGACGGACAACTCGAAGGCATCGTCACCATCACCGACGTGATCCACGCCATCGCAGAGGGCGAGGTCGACGGCGACTCCGAGGTCGGCGACCTCGCAACCCGGGAGATCAACTGCGTCTACGTCGAGACCCCCCTGCCCGTCGCCGAGCAGGAACTCTCTCACGCGGGCGTCCCCTACGCGGTCGTCCTCGACGAGGAGGGCGACATGGACGGCATCATCACCGAGGTCGACATCCTCGACGTGGCCCGCGTCGTCGAGGGCGAGGCCGACACCGGCGAGTCCATCGCCGACGACGACGACGACTGGAAGTGGGAGTCGGTCAAGGCCGTCGGCAACAGCTACATGCCGACCCGCAACGTCGAGATTCCCGGCAACCCCGTCCGGGAGTTCATGAGCGACGGCGTCGTCACCGTCTCGAAGCGCAAGACGGCACGGGACGCCGCCCAGTTGATGATCGACAACGACATCGAGCAGATCCCGCTCGTCTCGGGCGACGCCCTCGCCGGCGTCGTCCAGGACGTTGACTTGCTTCGCGCACTCTACCGATGACCGACGACACCGCAACCGACCGACTCACGGAGCTGGCCAAGCGACGGGGCTTTTTCTTCCAGTCCAGCGAGGCCTACGGCGGCGTCTCGGGCTTCTACGTCTACGGTCCCGAGGGCGCGACCCTGAAGGAGAACCTCGAAGACGCCTGGCGCGACCGCTTCGTCCGCCGCGAGGGCCACATGGAGATCGAAGCCCCCAACGTGATGCCCGAACCCGTCTTCGAGGCCTCCGGCCATCTGGACGGCTTCGACGACATGATCGTCGAGTGCCCCGAGTGTGGGGCCTCCCACCGCGCGGACCACATCGTCGAGGACAACACCGACATCGAGGAAGCCGAGTCCATCGCCATCGACGACATCGAGGACATCATCGCCGAGAACGACCTCGTCTGTCCCTCGTGTGGCACGGACCTCGCGGGCGAACCCGTCGACGATTTCAACCTCATGTTCGAGACGAACATCGGACCGGGTTCGTCCTCGCCCGGGTACCTGCGCCCCGAGACCGCCCAGGGCATCTTCGTGGAGTTCCCGCGACTCAAGGAGTACGCCCGCGGGCAGTTGCCCTTCGGCGTCGCCCAGGTCGGCGCGGCCTACCGCAACGAGATCAGCCCCCGGAAAGGCCTCGTTCGCCTCCGGGAGTTCGCACAGGCCGAACTCGAACACTTCGTCGACCCTGAGGCCGACGAACCCGACCTGGAGTCGGTCGAAGACGTGGCGGTCACGCTGTACTCCGAGGCCCGCCAGGACGACGACGGCGGCGAACCGGTCGAGATGACCGTCGGCGAGGCCGTCGAAGAGGGCATCGTCGGGAGCGCCTGGGTGGGCTACTACCTCGGCGTCGCCCAGGGCTGGTACGAGCGCATCGGCATCGACATGGACCGGTTCCGCTTCCGCCAGCACCGCTCGGGCGAACTGGCCCACTACGCTGCGGACTGCTGGGACGCGGAAGCTGATACCAGTCCCCCCGGGGCCGACCCGGACTGGATCGAGATCACCGGCTTCGCATACCGCGGTGACTACGACCTCACCAAGCACGGCGAGTACGCCGACGACGACTTCACGATCTTCAAGCAGTACGACGACCCGATCACCGTCGAGCGCGCCACGGTCGATCCGGACATGAGCTATCTCGGCCCCGAGTTCGGCGGCGACGCCGGGGCGGTGGCCGACGCGCTCGAAGCCCTGGCCGAGCGGGACCGGAGTGCCTTCGAAGGCGACGACGTGACCGTCGACGTGGACGGCGAGGAGTACACCGTCCCGGTCGAGAAGACCGGCTTCGCCGTCGAGGAGGTCACCGAAGCGGGCGAACACGTCACGCCCCACGTCGTGGAGCCGTCCTTCGGTGTCGACCGGCTGGTCTACACGGTGCTGGCCCATAGCCTGACACAGGACGACGCCGGGGAGAGCGAGGCCGATGGGGACGACGAGGAACGCACCGTCCTGACCCTGCCGCCGGAACTCGCGCCGACCACGGTGGCGGTGTTCCCGCTGATGGACAAGGACGGCCTGGGCGAGCGGGCCGGCGAGATCGCCGAACGGCTCCGCCGGGCCGGCTTCGAGGTCGCCGAGGACGCCTCCGGCTCCATCGGCCGGCGCTACCGCCGGCAGGACGAGGTGGGGACGCCCTACTGCGTGACCGTCGACTACGACACGCTGGACGACGACACGGTGACGATCCGCGACCGGGACACGACGGCACAGGCCCGGGTTCCCGTGGACGACCTGCCGGGCGTCGTCGCGGACCTGCGGGCCGGTGAGACGACCGTCGGCGACCGCTGATGGCGAACGAGGTGGCACGCCGACTCGTTCACGCGAGCGGCGCGGGGGTGCCGGGACTCTACCTGTTGGACCTGCTCACCTGGCCACAACTGCGGTACCTGCTGGTAGGCGGGCTGATCTTCGCCCTTCTGCTGGAGACCGCCCGGCTGGGCCTCGGCTTCGAGTGGGTCGTCTTCGACGTGCTGACCAGGGAGTACGAACAAGACAACCCCGCCGGATACGCGCTGTACGTGTTCAGCGGCTCGACCACCGGTCTCGCCTTCGGCCCGACCATCGCCGTCCCCGCGATCCTGATGCTCACGCTCGGCGACCCGATCTCCGGCCTGCTCGGGTCCGACGAGCTCCGGACGGTCAAGCGACCGCGTGTCCTCGTCACGATGTTTCTGGTCTGTACCGGCCTCGCGCTCCCCTTTGTCCCACCGGTGGCGGCGGTACTCGGGGGCCTGGCGGCGATGCTGGCCGACGGCGTCAAGCCCGTGATCGGCGAGTACGTGATCGACGACAACCTGACCATCCCGCTGGTCGCCGCGGGGGCGATGACCGTCGGGCTGAGCCTCCCACCGATACTCTGAGTTACTCGATCTGGACGCCGCTGATCAGGATTCGCGTGCCGCTGGCGCGGGACTCACCGTTCTCACGGGTCCCGCCGGGGTCGGTGATCTCGACCTCCCAGCCGTGGGCCTTGGCGATCTGCTCGACGATAGCCAGCCCGAAGCCACTGCCTTCTTCGGCGGTGGAGTAACCCGACTCGAACACCTTCTCCCGTTCGTCGTCGGGAATCCCCGGACCGTCGTCCTCGACGTACAGGCTGGCGATGCTGGCGTCGTCGGTGTCGGCGGCCGCCGTGGTCCCAACCGTGACCGTCACGTCGGTGTCGGTGTGTTCCACGGCGTTGTGAAAGAGATTTTCGAGGAGTTGCTGGAGACGGCTCTCGTCGGCCTGGATGGTGGGCGTGTCGGCGATCTCGAACGTGGCGTCGTCGCCGCCGGCCATCTCCCAGGCGGCCCGGGCGGTGGCTTCGAAGTCGACGGGGTCGGTCTCGACCACGCGCTGGCCCTGCTGGGCCATCGTGAGCATGTCGCTGATGATGACGTCCATCCGGTCCAGGGCGCGCCCGAGGCGGTCGAGGTGTTCGGGTACGTCCTCGCGACGGTCGGGGTCCTCGAAGTCCTCCGTCGCCAGGTCGAGGGTCGTCTTGGCGACGTTCAGCGGGTTCTTCAGGTCGTGGGAGACGACGCTGCGGATCACCTCCAGTTGCTCGTTCTGCCGTTTCAACTCCTGCTCGTGTTCGCGGAGTTCCGTGATCTCACGGCTGTTGACGACGAAGCCCTGCACGTCGGGATCGTCCAGCAGATTGCGGCCCCGGGATTCCAGCACGGGCCAGGAGCCGTCGGGGTGTTTGAACCGGAACTCGACGGTCGGTTGCTTGTCGGGGTCTTCGACCGTCTCGAAGAACTTCTCCATGGCTTCGTCGCGGTCCTCGGGGTGGGCGTAGTCGAAGATGTACTCGCCGACCATCTCGGCCGGTTCGTAGCCGAGGATGTGTTCCGCGGAGGGCGAGAGGTACTCGAAGCGGGCGTCGAGGCTGATGATCGAGATGACGTCCGTCGAGTGTTCGATGAGCTTGCTGAACCGCTTCTGAGTCTGCTCGACGGCCTGCTTCGCGCGGTACTGATCGACGAGGTTGACGATCCGGTTGGCCAGCACCGTGTACTGCCCTTCGCCGGGTTCTTTCTGGAGGTAGTCGGTGACGCCCGCGGAGATCGCCTTGCTCGCGATCTCCTCGCCGCCCTTGCCGGTAAACAGGATGAAGGGGAGATCGGGGTACTCCTTGCGAACGGCCTCCAGAAACTCCAGGCCGTCGGTCCGTGGCATCTCGTAGTCGCTGACGATACAACCCACGTCGGCCTCCTGGAGGTACTCCAGGCCCGCCTCGGCGCTGGTCCGGGTGGTCACGTCGATGTCCCGGCGTTCGAGCATCGTCTTCGACAGCGACAGCATGTCGGGGTCGTCGTCGACGTGCAGAATCGACACCTGTCCGTCGCTCCCCTCGCCGGTTCCGTCGCTGGTGATCGCGGCGTCGGCCAGTGGCCCGGGCGAGAGCCCGGTCGAGGTATCGTCAGTCATGCGCCTCCAGTATCGCCTCGAAGTACGGCACCATCACGTCCATCGCCTCCTGCCAGTGCCGATCCGTGTGCATATCGTGTAGTTCGACGGCCAGTGCGTACCGGGCGGCTTCCGGCCCGAACCCGGACTGCCCGTAGCGCGGTTTGTGCGGGTACTCCTCGTCGCTCATCGCCGCGCGGAGTTCGATCACCTGGGCCCGCTGAATCGGCGTCCAGTAGTCCCGGCCAGTCTTGTGATTGCGCCAGGCCGTCGTCGACAGTTGGGCGTAGCGGGGGTTCATGCCGACGATAGAGGCGCGTTCGCGGAACTTCTCGCGGACGGGCTCCCAGTCGGCGTCCGCGAGGTCGTCGTCGTGGATCTCGCCGTCGGCCATGTGGTCGACCTCCACGGCGTCTTTGGCCCACAGCGCCTCGACGTAGGCCGTCGCCGCGTGCGTGGCGGTCTCGGCGTCGACGTGTTGAAACTGGAGGGCGTCGACGGTCCCGAACGCCTCGATGGCCTCGTCGCGCTGTTTCCGGTCGTGAGCCCGGAACCCCAGACAGACCTGTTCGGCCATGTGTCGGGCCGTCTCCCGCTCGGTCCAGTCCCGGGTCTCGGGCTCACGCATCGGTTCTCACTCCGGATTCCCCCACCGTCCGTGACGGGTGGCGGCGGCGTGGCGCTGTCGGGTCGAGACCACGTCCGATAGCACGGACGGCTTGGATCCCGACAGATACGCCCGTCGCTCCCGATTTCCGGACATTCGTGTATACGTATCTCGTAGTTCCAGCCGTTAATATCTCGGCGCGTTTCGAGATTCGATTCGCCGGACAGTCTGCCAGTCCGACGGGTTGCCGACCGCCCGGCCGTCGTGGGCTGACGACGAAACACCGGACCGCTTCACTTCCGCCCCGGTACGCGAACGCTTAACCGGCGGTAGCGGGTATCCGGAGTAATGGCAGCGACCGACGAGGTCGGACACGTCGAGCATCCCCTGTTGACCGAGGGACTGCTGGAGGACAGGCAGTACCAGGTCACGCTCGCCGAGGCCGCCGCCGCGGACCACACGCTGGTCTGTCTCCCGACGGGCCTGGGCAAGACGACGGTGAGCCTGCTGGTCACCGCCGACCGCCTGCACGAGGTCGGGGGGAAGGCGCTCTTTCTCGCGCCCACCAAACCCCTCGTGACCCAGCACGCCGACTTCTACCGCGAGGCCCTGGAGATCCCCGACGGGGAGATCGTCGTCTTCACCGGCGAAGTCAGGCCCGACGACCGGTCGGAGCTCTGGGACGACGCCCGCGTCGTCATCGCCACCCCGCAGGTCGTCGAGAACGATCTGGTGGGCAATCGGATCTCCCTGTCCGACGTGACCCACCTGACCTTCGACGAGTGTCACCGCGCCAGCGGCGACTACGCCTACAACTACATCGCCGAACGCTACCACGACGACGCCGCCGACCCGCTGGTGACGGCGATGAGCGCCTCCCCCGGCGGGGACGAGGAAGCCATCCTCCAGGTCTGTGAGAACCTCGGCCTCCGGGAGGTCGAGGTGATGACCGAGGACGACGCGGACGTGGCCGAGTACACCCACGACACGGACCTCACCTGGGAACGCGTCGAGTTGCCCGAGGACGTGATCGAGATTCGTGATGCCCTGAACGACGTGATCTCGGACCGGCTGGGCAAGCTCAACGAACTGGGCGTCACGAACAAGACCAGCCCGGACCTCTCGGAGAAGGACCTCGTCGGCATCCAGTCGAAGCTCCGAGAGCTGATGAACAACGACCAGTCTGAGGGGTACGAGGGGATGAGCCTCCACGCCGAGATCCGGAAGCTCAACACCGCGGTCAACTACGTCGAGACCCAGAGCGTGGAGTCCCTCCGACGGTATTTCGAGCGGCTGAAACAGGCCGCGCGCGCCTCCGGGGCCTCGAAGGCCGACCAGCGACTGGTCTCGGACCCGAAAGTGAGAGAAGCGATGCGGCGGGCCGAGGACTACGACGACCTCCATCCCAAGTTTCGGCAGGCCCGCATCCTGCTGGCCCAGACGCTCGGACTCGACGGCGGCGAGCGCGTCATCGTCTTCACCGAATCGCGGGACACCGCCGAGACGCTCGTCGAGTTCCTGGGCGATCACTTCGAGACCCGGAAGTTCGTCGGACAGAGCGACACCGAGGGCAGCGAGGGGATGACTCAGACCGAACAGCAGGAGACGCTGGACGCCTTCCGGGCCGGCGAGTTCGAGGTGCTGGTCTCGACCTCGGTCGCCGAGGAGGGCCTGGACGTGCCCGAGGTCGACCTCGTGCTCTTCTACGAACCCGTCCCGACTGCGATCCGGTCGATCCAGCGGAAGGGGCGAACCGGCCGCCAGACCGAGGGTCAAGTGGTCGTCCTGCTGGCCGAGGACACCCGCGACGAGGCCTACTTCTGGAAGTCACGCAACGACGAGAAGCGTATGGAACGGGAGTTGCGCGACCTCAAGTCAGTCGCCGGAGAGATCGAGTCCGAACTCCACGGAACGAAACTCGACGACTACGCCGACGGCGACGCCGGTGGCGAGCCCGACACGTCCGCCGGTGGAGACGAAACGGAGGGGTCGAGCGACGAGGCCGACGGCGCAGGTGAAACGGCGGGCGACGACGGGAGTGATCGGGCGACGGCGGGCCAGACGAGCGGCCAGTCGGGACTCTCGGCCTTCGCGGCCGACGGGACGGATCGCTCGGTCGATGGAGACGAAACAGAGCGAGAATCGGTTGACGAGTCGGCCAGTGGAGACGAAACGGAGGGGTCCGGGAGCGGTGGCGGTGACGGTGACGACAGGGTGGGCGACGGGGAGGACGTAGCGGGCGTCGTCGCGGAGGCCGCCCCGGACGGCGAGACGGTCGAGATCGTGGCCGACCAGCGGGAGCTCGACTCGACCATCGCGCGGGACCTCTCGACGCGGGACGGCATCGAGACGCGCCTGGAGACGCTGGCGGTCGGCGACTACGTTCTCTCGGATCGGGTCGTGGTCGAGCGCAAGACCGTCGGGGACTTCCTGGACACGCTCACCGGCGGGGACCGCTCGATGTTCGAGCAGGTCGGCGACGCCACTCGCCACTACGCCCGCCCGGTCGTGATCGTCGAGGGCGAGGACCTCTACGGCGAGCGCAACGTCCACCCCAACGCGATCCGGGGCGCGCTGTCCTCGCTGGTCGTGGACTTCGGCGCGAGCGTCCTCCGGACCGACGACGAGGACGACACCGCCGACCTCATGGAAGTGATCGGCACCCGCGAACAGGAACAGGAGGATCGGGAGATCAGCGTCCACGGCGAGAAACAGTCCAAGACCCTGGCCGAACAACAGGAGTACGTCGTCGCCTCGATCGCGGAGGTCGGGCCGGTCACCGCCCGCGCGCTCCTCGATCACTTCGGGAGCGTCGAAGGTGTGATGCTCGCCGACGAAGACGACCTCCGGGAGGTCGAGGGGGTCGGTACGGTGACCGCCGAACGCATCCGGGAGATCGTCGGGAGCGACTACGAGGGATGAGCAGTCGGCTGGACGGCCGACGGACGATTAGCGGTCCGCGCGTTTGACCGCCGCGAGCGCGTCGGCAGCCTCCTCGACGGCCGCGAGATAGGCCCGCGTCCGTTCGAGGTCGTCGCTGGCCTCGGCCTGCCGGGTCAGGCGGACGATGGTCCCTTCGAGTGAGTCGCGTGCGCCCGCGAGCCCGCCCGACCCGCCCCCGCCGGTCGGCGCTGGGTTCGGCGCGGTGGCCTGCGCCGTGGTTTCGGACTGGCCCGCCGTTTCGCCTGCGTCGGTGACTGACGGGTCCATGCTCGACGTCCAGTCGGCGGGCTGGTTCGACGCGTCGGTGGTCTCCGTGTGGCCGGCCAGGTCGGGCGTGGCACTGGCCCCGGCGTCGGCCCGGCCGTTCGTCCCGGGCTGTGGCGTCTCGGTGTCGCTGGCGGTGGCTGGTTCGTCGGGGGCGCTGGGCGGGTCGGAGACGGCTTGGTCGCTGGCCGTGTCCGGGGTCGCTCCGTCGGCGGATTGGGTGTCGGTGGGCTGATCCGTCTCGGATCGCTCGTCGCCGGCGGCCGTTCCATCGCCGTCGCCCTGCTGGTCGTCGGCCTCGCTGACGACCTCCTGGCAGGTCGAACAGAACTCCTGACCCTCGTAGCGAAAGATGGGGTCGCCGCAGGTGCCACAGTGAGTGTTCGTCATCGTCGCGCCCTTCAGGAGGAGGTCGCTCATGCGCTCGGTCGCTTCGCGGTCGTCCTCGTCGCGCCCGTACTTGTCGCGCAACTTCTCGCGTTCGGCTTCCTTGTCGAAGTCGCTCATACACGGGTAGAGACGGCCGGGCGGAAAATGGCTTGCGGGGCGTAGCTGAGAAGTGGGGCCGGACGCCGCGACGACACGTCGGCAGTGACGCGCGGATCAAAAAGAAGAGTTTAATTCGCCGGGGCCGGGACTTCCAGCCGATATGACGAAAGTTAGCATAGTGGGCGCGGCGGGCACCGTCGGTGCCGCAGCGGGGTACAACATCGCCCTGCGCGACATCGCGGACGAACTCGTCTACGTCGACATCCCGGACCAGGAGGACGTGACCATCGGGCAAGCAGCCGACACCAACCACGGGGTCGCCTACGACGCCAACACGACGATCCGGCAGGGCACCTACGAGGAGACCGCCGGCTCGGACGTGGTCGTCATCACCGCGGGGCTGCCCCGGTCGCCGGGCCAGACACGGATCGACCTGGCCGACGACAACGCCCCGATCATGGACGACATCATCAGCCAGCTCGAGGAGCACACCGACGACTTCGTCTCGATCACCACCTCGAATCCGGTCGACCTGCTCAACCGCCACCAGTACGAGGTCGGCGACCGCGACCGCCACAAGGTGATCGGCTTCGGCGGCCGCCTCGACTCCGCGCGGTTCCGCTACGTCCTCTCGGAGCGTTTCGACGAACCCGTCGGGAACGTCGAGGCGACGATTCTGGGCGAACACGGCGACGCGCAGGTCCCCGTGTTCTCGAAGGTCCGGGTCAACGGCACCGACCCCGAGTTCAGCGAGGACGAGCAGGAGCAGATTCTCGAAGAACTCCAGGAGAGTGCCATGGACGTCATCGAGCGCAAAGGCGCGACCGAGTGGGGCCCCGCCACGGGCGTCGCCCACATGGTCGAGGCCGTCGTCAACGACACGGGCGAGGTCCTGCCCGCCTCGATCACGCTCGACGGCGAGTACGGCTACGAGGACACCGCCTTCGGCGTGCCCTGCAAGCTCGGCGCGAACGGCGTCGAGGAGGTCGTCGACTGGGACCTCACGGCCGACGAGGCGGAACTGCTCGACGAGGCCGCCGACAAGCTCTCCGAGCAGTACGAGAAGATCGCCTGAGCGAACGGCGTCGGGCGACTGTCGCTCCGAACTCCGAGTTTCTTTTCGACGGTGCCGACCGGCGGGCAGCGCGACGACCCCTCAGCGGTCGCCGCGCGGACCCGGTTCGTCGTGGTACCGCGGCGGCGGAGCGCGGGACTCGCGCCACGTCAGCGACGGTTCGGCAACCCGTTCCCCGACGTCCTCTCCCACGAGAGCGGCCCACTCGTCGACGTGGGAGTCGTCTCGGTGTCGCATAGTCTTCAGAGGAGTCAATATTCGGCCATTTATATAACGATTATGTAAGCAAGGGTATATTTACGGCGGTGAACGTGTCGTTGAGCCACGGCGGGGGAGGACGGGAGCCGCTCAGTCGTGCCAGTTTTCGGGCACCTGGATCGTGTACCGGCCGTCCTCCTGCAGTGCGATGATGTACTCCTCGCGGTCGTACAGTTCCATGAGGTTGAGTTCGTACTGGCCGGGGCTCAGGACCTTGATGCTCTCGAACTGGTCGTTGAGTTCCTCGCGGAGTTCGCTGAGATCCGGGCGGTCCTCGCTCGGTTCCTCGGCGACGCGAGCGCCGGCGTCGCCGGCCGGCTCGGGTGTGGCGCTCCCGCCAGCCGTGTCGGGTTCGGCGTTCCCGGTCGCCGACGTGTCGTCGGGCGCGGGCGTCTCGGTGCCCGTGGGCGGGTCACTGCCCGCCGGGATCTCGTCGGGGCTGACGACCTCGCTTCGCGCGTCGGCCTGTGCCGCGTCTTCCCGGGACACCGGGGTGTCGGCCGGCGTTCGGTCCGGGGCCGTGGCCGGCTCCGAGGGAGTGGAGTCGGCCGGCGCGGGATCCCGGCTCGACGGGTCGTCGTCGGGTGCGCCTGCGGACTGTGACCCCGAACTGCCGACCAGGTCGCGGACCGTCGCGGCCGCGTTCCCGACGGTGCGGGCCACGGAGCTGTCGGGCGTCGGTGGATCCGGTGGTTCCGCCGACGGCTCCGGTTCCTCGGGCACGTCCTCTGACGAGGGGTGAAACTGGAACTTGTTCCCGCCACAGTCTGGACAGCCCGACAGCATCTCCTTGGAGCCGTCGTCGAACACCTGGCCGCAGCTCGTACACTGGTGGGGCATTATTTCCGTGAGACCAGGGCGCTGATCAGTGTCTCGTCCTTGTGAAGCGTCTCGATCTGGTTGGCCGGCCCGATAACGGTCAGTTTCTTCGTCTCGTTGTTGCCCATCA
This sequence comes from Halorientalis regularis, assembly GCF_023698535.1. Lineage (GTDB taxonomy): Archaea > Halobacteriota > Halobacteria > Halobacteriales > Haloarculaceae > Halorientalis > Halorientalis regularis. Next base: position 248,472 of record NZ_JALJCL010000005.1, on the reverse strand, counting down.
GGCGGTTGAGCAGCCCCGAGTCAGTGTTGCCGGACTGGGGGTAGGTCTCGATCTCGATCCCGTTGAACTCGTCGGGACTGATCTCGGTCATCGTGACCTCGATGAGCCGGGACTCCTCGTCGGGCGAGAGTCCCTCCTCGAGGATGACGATGTTCCCCTCGTGGACCCCGTCGAGGATCATCCGGATCTTCTCCATGGAGGTCATGTTCTCCATGCGCTCGCCGCTGATGAGGTCGATCTGTACGCCGTCGTCGCCGTCGTCTGCTTTTTTGACTTCAGGCATCCTGGTCACCCGAAGTACTCCGCGATCTTGTCGTAGACCTCGTCCATGTTGTCACCTTCCAGCGCCGACAGCGGCAGCGTCTCGTGCTGTGGGAAGGCGTTCTCGATGCGGCGGACGTTCGAGTCCTCGAGGTCGGTCTTGTTCGCGAGGATCAGGACCGGCAGGTCCTGGCTCTCGATGATGCCGACCAGCATCGTGTTCACCTGCGTGAACGGGTCCTCCGTGGAGTCCAGCACGTAGAGGACGCCGTCGACGTCCTCGCGCAACCAGTGCATGGCCTCGGCGACGCCCTCGGTGGCCTCGCGGGAGCGACGCACGGCGTCGTCTTTCTCCATGTCGTGTTCGAGGAACTCGGTGTAGTCGACTTTCGTCGTGACACCGGGCGTGTCGACCACGTCGATGGTGACCGACTTGCCGTTGCGCTCGATCTCGACGTTCTCCTTCCTGCGTGCGCGGCGTGTTTCGTGTGGTATGTGACTCTCCGGGCCGATAGCGTCACCTGTCCAGTCGCGAGCGATGCGGTTCGCCAGCGTCGTCTTCCCGGCGTTCGGTGGACCGTAGATACCGATTCGCTTCGGGTCCTGGGCCGAGAACAACGACGAAATACTATCTCGGATGTCCGTGATCAGTCCCATCCTGGGCCTCCCGCTCTCTCCGTGAGAGAGCTTCTGCGGGTACTTCCCGACCGAATTTACTTAAGTGTATGTCAGACATACATAAATATTCCGATACTATTCGAGGGAGTGTTTCCAGTCCGTTCGGGAGTAGTCGGACAAAACGGGGAGTCAGGGAGGAGGTCGAGGGGAACGAAGACGGGAAAGGGACGAGTGAGTGAAGACGGGAGGTGGTACCGACTGAGACAGGTGGGTGAGACCGGTTGAGACAGCCGACTCCAGTGAGAGTCCGGATTGACGGAAGGGGTGGCGGACCCGAAACGAGACGGGGTGCTGGCGACGGGACTGGAGGTGAGAGAGGGGACCGCGCTACACCACCCCACGATCCGGGCGTGAAGCTGGGCAGAACCGACCGGAATGGGAGTCCCCCACCCCCTCGTTTCAGGTGGAACGGCAGGAACGGGAGGGAGGGGGTGAGAGCGGGATCACGGTCGGGAACGTGGGGCACCACACAGGAGCGCGCCTCTAGTCCTAGTTTCCGCTAGTCTAGCCGTTTTCCATAGCACTAGCCACACGACATACTAGCTCCACTAGAAGAAGGGGTATTTCGAAGTTCTACGGGTATGGTTTATAGAGTAGTAACTTAACGGTTTTCTTCTATAGAAAGGGGGGACCCCCCCACCCCTTCCCACCTCGTTCCACCCGAAACGAAGGGGTGGGGGGGTTACCCCCCATTCTTTCCCGTCGAACCATCTCTCTTTCTCGATCACCCTCTCGTCGCGGTGCGTCCCTAACCGTCATCTCGACGACTGATCGTCCGCCGAACTCTCCCTCTCCGGACATTTCCCCTCGAACCGTCCCGTCCTCCCGCCTGTGAATCCCTCTCTTCGTGTCCGGACCACGTCGAACCCCGACCCCGTCGTTCAGACCACAGTTTTCGTGTTCTTCGTGAAGACATCTCACGAAACGTTCTCGACCGACTCACGCGTGGTCGCGATCAACAAGTCGTGACGACTGAACCGGGATCGTTCGGCCCACGCTGGCCGTCGTCACGTTCCGGGTGGCCAGCCCGACCGCGGCCGGGCTGGCTCACTCGCTTGACCCGAAACGCAGGTGTTGTCCCGGCTCGTTGGATCCGTACCGTTCCCGCCAGGCGCCGAGACCGGCGACTATCCGGTCTGATACTGCCCGCAATAGACCCATACGGTGACCTCCGGACCCCTCAACAATCGAAATATTTAATAAGTCGTCAACCACGGGTTCTTGTGGTTCAACTGGACGTCCCCGAAGAGCTCGATTTCCGCGTAGAGCGGATATACGACGACTCGAGGGCTGTTTCTGGGACGCAAGGTGTCTCTCTCCACCTGAAATAGAGGGGTACGTTTATGACAGGAAGCGGGAACGAATCCGACGAACCGGACACGGGAACGGGGAAGCCAGACGGACGGGACGGGCCCAGTGAGCAGGCACCGCTCGACGACACGGGCGGCGAGGACCGGCCCAGCGTCGACGTCGAGGCGGGCGACGCGGACTCGTCGCTGGACGACGTGGTCCTCGACGACGTCGACGAGGACGACGACCTCGACGAGGCCTCGCGTGGGCTGTTCGACGACCTGCTCAGCGGTGCGCCCATCTTCGAGAACAAGGAGGTGCTGCGCCCGTCGTACACGCCACGGGAGCTTCCCCACCGACAGGAACAGATCAACAACATGGCGACGATCCTCGTCTCCGCGCTCCGGGGCGACACGCCGTCGAACATCCTCATCTACGGGAAGACCGGGACCGGCAAGACCGCGAGCGCGAAGTTCGTCAGCGAGGAACTCGAAACCACCTCACAGAAGTACGAGGTTCCCTGTGAGGTCCAGTACATCAACTGCGAGGTCACGGACACCCAGTACCGCGTCCTCGCCCAGCTCGCCAACAAGTTCATCGAGAAGAACCGCGAGGTGATCGACGACCGCATCGCCGAACTGGAAGAGCTCCGCGACCGCGCCGACGACGACCCCGCCGTCCTGGAATCGACCGACGGGAGCGCACTCGAAACCGGGGTGTCGGTGGGGTCGGGCCCAGGTATCGACGAGGTCGACACCCTCGAGGAACTGGACGCCCTGATCGAGGACCTGGACGACGACCGCGCGGAGTTCGAAGAGGTCCCGATGACGGGGTGGCCGACCGACCGCGTGTACAACAGTTTCTTCGAGGCGGTCGACTACCACGAGCGCGTGGTCGTCATCATGCTCGACGAAATCGACAAACTCGTCGAGAAGAGCGGTGACGACACACTCTATAACCTCTCGCGGATGAACTCCGAACTCGAAAACTCTCGGGTGTCGATCATGGGCATCTCCAACGACCTGAAGTTCACCGACTTCCTCGACCCCCGCGTCAAGTCGAGTCTCGGCGAGGAGGAGATCGTCTTCCCGCCCTACGACGCCAACCAGCTCCGGGACATCCTCCAGCACCGCGCCGACGACGCCTTCGAGAACGAGGCGCTCTCCGACGACGTGATCCCGCTGTGTGCAGCCTTCGCCGCACAGGAACACGGGGACGCACGCCGCGCGCTCGACCTCTTGCGGACCGCGGGCGAACTCGCCGAGCGCGGCCAGACCGAACGCGTCGAGGAGGACCACGTCCGGCGCGCCCAGGAGAAGATCGAACTCGACCGCGTGGTCGAGGTCGTCCGGACCCTGCCCACGCAGTCGAAACTGGTCCTGTTCGCGATCATCCTCCTCGAGAAGAACGGCGTCCACAACATCAACACCGGCGAGGTGTACAACATCTACAAGCGCCTCTGTGACGAGATCGACGCCGACACGCTCACGCAGCGCCGCGTGACGGACCTCATCTCGGAACTGGACATGCTCGGCATCGTCAACGCCGTCGTCGTCTCGAAGGGGCGGTACGGCCGCACCAAGGAGATCAGCCTCTCGGTACCCATCGACGAGACCGAGGCGGTCCTGCTCTCCGATTCACGACTGGGCGACATCGAGGACGTGCAGCCGTTCGTCCAGGCGCGGTTCGACAACTGACCAGCCGAAATCTGGTTGACGACCGAACGCCGAAAATCGGAATTCTCAGGTCGCCGCCGCGACGGCGTCGGCGGTCCCGACCGGACTCGTCTGGAAGTTGAGTCGGAGCCAGCCCAGCCCGGGCATCCGGAACTCCGCGGTGCCGATCACCCATTCTGGCCTGACGGGCTTGGAGACGCCCTGTACCTGATCGTACTGCATGTTCGAGGCGGGATTGTCCCCGCGGGTGATGAACGCGTCGTGTTTCGCGGGGCAGTATTTGAGGTCGTCACAGGAGTCGGCGTCTTTCGGGAGGTGCTTGGCCTTGGCCTCGTCGTACCAGTTCTCGCCCGCCTCGACGTAGAACTGGGCCCGGTGTATCACCGGTGTCGCCTGGCTATCACCGTTGGGTTCGTAGACGATCACGTCACCGGGTCTGTTGAATTTCCGGAACTCACTCCGGTTGGTGCTGTAGACGGTGGCGACGCCGGTGCCGGCGACGGCGTTGTCGCTGGGGAACCGCTCCTCTTCCATCACGAACACGAGGTCCCCGACGCCGATGTTCGGTTGCATGCTCCCACTCTCGATGGCCACCATCGGCGGCCAGACGCCGCTGATGGCGAACAGCAAGACGCCGATCCCGACGACGGCCAGCACGCTCGTGGCGAAATCGTCGAGGAACGATCCGGCACGCTCGTCGGTGTCCGGGGGATTCGGCCCCCGCCGGCCCCCCTCGTCGCTACGCTCGGTCATTGCTACCCGGTTGTGCCGAACCACGCTTCAACTTTCTGCCTCTCGATGATTGCCGGCGGGTTTCGGGTCCGATACGCTTTAGCTTCGCCACCCGTTCTGTGGATCCGTGCCGCTGGAGACGCCCGCCCGCATCGTCAGCGTCCTCGCGACGCGCGGGTACAACGCCGACCGCGAGGCCGTCACCCTCCTCGCCGATGCCGACGATCCAGCCCGCGCTATCGACCGCGCACTCGAGGCCGCGCCCGACGACGCGATCAAGCTCTCGGCCGATCACGTCGCGTCGGTGCTGGCCGAATCCGACGGCCGCCGCGACCGCTCGACCGCCGCGCCGACCGCCGACGACGCCACAACGGAAACGACCGACTCGGAGCCGGGGGGTCCCGCGAACCCCGCCGAACCGGAGGCAACGACGGCCGACACCACCGACGCAGACCCCTCCATTTCGAGTGGAACGGACTCCACCATGTCTTCCGAATCCGGGTCCGCCGTTCCACCTGAAACAGGGGGGTCTTCGGACGCGGCGGGGGCGGCTGAATCGGACGCTGCCACGGCGACCGACCGTCGGCCGACGGCCGAGCCAGTCGCGACCGGCGAGCGGTCTATCGATACGTCCAACCACGACGTGGAGATCGAGGGGGACATGACCGGCCAGTCGACCGGCACCGGCGAGTACAGCGACTTCGTGGCCGTGTTCCGGGACCGCTACGAACGGCTCAGCCGGCAGTTGCGCGGTCGCATCAACCACCGTCCGACGAACACGCTCTCCTCGATGGCCGGCGGGAGCGAGGCGGCCATCGTGGGGATGGTCTCGGACATCCGCTCGACGGCCAGCGGGCACTGGCTGATCGAACTCGAGGACACGAACGGGGTTTACCCCTGTCTCGTGATGAAAGACCGGGACACCGCCGAGCAGGTCGACGAGTTGCTCCACGATGAAGTCATCGCCGTCGAGGGGACTCTCTCCGACGACAACAGCGACGGCGACGGCATCCTGTTCGTCGACGACCTCTACTTCCCGGAGATTCCCCGGACGTACCAGCCTTCGACGGCCGACCGCGAGGTCAGCGCCGCCCTCGTGAGTGACGTGCACGTCGGCAGTCAGGAGTTCATGGCCGACGCCTGGACGCGTTTCGCCGACTGGCTCCACACCGAGGAGGCCAACGCCGTTGAGTACCTGCTGATCGCGGGCGACATGGTCGAGGGCGTCGGCGTCTACCCCGATCAGGACGAGGAACTCGACATCGTGGACATCTACGACCAGTACCGGGAGTTCTCGGAGTTTTTGAAGGAGGTGCCGGGAGACATGGAGATCGTCATGATCCCGGGCAACCACGACGCCGTCCGCCTCGCCGAACCCCAGCCCGGATTCGACGAGGAACTCCGGGATATCATGTCGGCCCACGACTGCCGGATCACCGCCAATCCCTCGATGGTGACCGTCGAGGGCGTCTCCGTCCTGATGTACCACGGTGTCTCGCTGGACGAGGTGATCGCCGAGTTGCCCGACGAGAAGGCCAACTACGACGAACCCCACAAGGCGATGTACCAGTTGCTGAAGAAGCGCCACGTCGCGCCCCAGTTCGGCGGGCACACCCGGCTGGCCCCCGAGGAGCGGGATTATCTGGTGATCGAGGAGACGCCCGACGTGTTCCACGCCGGCCACGTCCACAAGTTCGGCTACGGGAAGTACCACAACGTCCTCACGATCAACTCGGGGTGCTGGCAGGCCCAGACCGCATTTCAGGAGAGCGTCAACATCGACCCCGACTGCGCGATGGCTCCCATCGTCGATCTCGACACGCTCGACCTGACGATTCGGAAATTCGCCTGAGAACGGCCCGTTCAGTTCCGATCACCCGTCCAGGCGGTACTTGACGGTCGGTGTGCCCTCGAAAAGGGGGCCAGCGCCCACGCGAGTGAAGCCGGCGTCGTCGGCGGCCGACTGGACCACCTCGTCGGGTTCGGGGACGAGCAACTCGACGGCCATGCCCTCGCCGCGGGCGAACCGGACGGGTTCTTCGAGCAGGCGGTCACAGACCGCTGGCTCACCCTCCAGTTGCGTGACGTGGACGGTCTGGGCGCGGGCGTCGTAGCTGACGAAGCCGACGATGTCGCTGTCCCGTTCGGCCACCCGGACCGTCCGGTCGTGGACGAGGTTGCGCATCACGTCGGTCGGGGCGTCGGTCAACTCCGACAGCCGGCCGGCGTCGGCCTCCACGGCGTCACGGACGTCCATGTTCGTGCATGGCGCTCTCCGGGGAAAATAGTTGCTCCGCCCGCCCGTCGAAACCGGGCGTTGGCCCCGTCCGCGTCGCTAATGAACACAGTTATCCCGGGGGCTGGTCAACGCTGGCACATGAGCAGCGCACACACGCCAGTGGCGGTGATCGCATGCGCGTAGTCGCGAAGTTCGGCGGGACGAGTCTGGGGAACGGTGACCGGGTCAACCGGGCCGCGGACTCGATTACGGCGGCCGTCGAGGCCGGCCACGAGGTCGCCGTCGTCGCCAGCGCCATGGGTTCGACGACGGACTTCCTGCTCGACGAGATCCAGTACGAGGCCGACGAGGCCGACCGCGCGGAGATCGTCAGCATGGGCGAGCGCACCTCCGTCCGGATGCTGAAGGGCGCGCTCTCCTCGCGGGGCGTCAACGCCGTCTTCCTCGAACCCGGCCGTGACGACTGGCCGGTCATCACCGACGAACACGGCGAGGTCGACGTGGCCGAGACGACACGCCGCGCGAAAGCCCTCGCCGAGCAGATGCACAACGACGACGTCGTTCCCGTGATCACGGGCTTTCTCGCCGAGGACCACGCCGGCAACGTGACGACGCTGGGCCGCGGTGGCTCGGACACCACGGCCGTCATGCTCGGGCAGTACATGAACGCCGACGAAGTGGTCATCGTCACCGACGTGGAAGGCGTCATGACCGGCGACCCGCGCGTCGTCGAGGGCGCGCGCAACGTCGGCGAGATCACCGTCGACGAACTCCGGAACCTCTCCTTCCGCGGTGCCGAAGTCGTCGCGCCGAGCGCGCTGACCTACAAGGGCGAAGACATGAGCGTCCGGGTCGTCCACTACCAGCACGGCGACATCATGACCGGCGGGACCTCCATCGAGGGGCAGTTCGAGAACCTCATCGACATGCAGGAGGACAAGCTGGCCTGTCTCACCGTCGCCGGCCGTGCGGTCCGGAACGAACCGGGTATCCTCTCGAAGCTGTCGACGGCGCTGGCCGACGCCGGCATCAACGTCGACGCCGTCTCCTCGGGGATGGACTCGATCACCTTCTACATCGACGAGGACCACGCCGAGGAGGCCGAGACACTGCTCCACGACGAGGTCGTCGAGTCCAGCACGCTCTCCTCGGTCACCGTCGACGACCCCTACGCCGTCATCCGGGTCACCGGCGGCGAACTCCAGACCGAACCCGGCATCGTCAACCGGATCGTCGCCCCCCTCGCGGACGAACGCATCAACGTCCAGGACGTGATCACCAGCGCCACCTCCGTCGCCGTCTTCGTCGACTGGGAGAACGGCGAGGAGGCCCTCGGCCACATCCAGACCGTCTTCGACGACTGATTCCGTCCCGATTCCTGTCCGATACTCTGTCACTCGAATTGACACCAAAAGACATTCGTATCTGCTGAATAGTTTCTCGCGTATCCGCCCTGAACGAAACGTGCAATCGGGTGGGATGGACAGATGACTACGACACGACAGCGCGTGGCCGCCCTGGCCCTCTGCGCGCTCGCGCTCGCGAGCGTCGCGGCGGTCGCCACGGCACCGGCCGCGGCACAATCCGACGATGGCGTATCGAACACGACCGACGCGACGAACGCGACGGGGGACCTGACCCTGGACGCGGCGTTCGCGGCCGCGACGTGGCCCTCCAGCGACGTGACGGTCTCGGAGACGCACAACCCGCTGACGCTGACCGCCAACCGGGCCAACTACACAGTGACGGTCCGCAGCGAGGAACTCGATTCCTCGACGCTCGCCGACGTGTTCGCCGACGAGTTGGCGACCGACGACCCGGCCGTCGCCGACTTCGGCGAGACCGAGGGCGGCCTGTTCCGCATGCGTGTGCTGGACCGGAACGCGACGATCCTGGCGAACTTCACGACCGCCGTGACCCAGCCGTACACCTTCGAGTTCGAGGCCGGGAACGCGACCGCGACCGCGACGACCGAGATCGTCCGGTGTGAGTGTGTCGGCGCCGGGTTCCTCGCGGACGGACGCGACGGTGCGACGTTCACGGCCGAGCAGTCCAGTGTCGTCACCGTTCCGGTCGGGCTGAAAAACACCGATCAGGCCGAACTGGAGATCGACGGCGACGACCTGGAGATCACCGGGACCGTCGTCGACGGGAACGACGACGACCGCGTCACGCTCGTGTTGAACACGCACCTGATCGGGCGAAACGGGCCGTTCGACGACCACGCGCGTCCCTACTGGACCCGGCGGGGACTCTCCGTTCGTGACTCCGCCGATGGCCTCGAATCGGTCCGCGTCCCGGAGGTGCCCGGCGGTGACTATCCGATGGACACCGAGGAGTTCGACGTCACGATCCGGGACGACGACGAGACGCTCGCGACAACGACGCTGACGATCACGGAGCGGTCGGGCGCGGCCCTCGACAGTCGTGTCGGTCCGGCCGGCCTCCTCACGAACGTGACGGCCGCCGACCTCCGGAGTGCCGTCGCGGACGGGGCCCTCACCGCCGACGAAACCGTCCCGAACGGGTCGGCGCTGGTCTACGAGATCGAGAGCCCGAGCCTGTTCGGGCCGCTCCGGACCGCGGCCAGCGGGTACGCCAGCGCGGACCGATACACGCAGGCGTTCCTCGACACCGTCACCGACCGGAACGATTCGGTGATTCCCGGCGACGCGCCGGCGTTCGACATCGACGGCCCCTCGAACGCCCGTATCGACCTCCTGAACACGTCCCGCAACGACGGCTTGGTCGTCGTGCCCGACCGCGAGAACGCGACGCTGTACGTCGGCGTCCGGACGGATCGGCTCGCCGTCGCCAACGGCACGGCCCTGGGCAGTGGCGAGACGTTCACGGCCAGCTTCGGCGTCTACGATCGGACCGCCAGCGAGGCAGTGCAGTTCGCCGACGGGGCGGACGACGAGTCCGGAACCCCGGCGCCACCGTCCCCGGAACCGCCCGCCACGCCGGAGCAGGGGACCAGTCCGTCCCCGGACGCGGGTGACACCCCGTCGCCCGAGACCGCGGCACCCCCTGCTGACGATCCGACCGAGGGGTCGCCCGACGCGACGACGACCGCCACCGGTCCCGGCTTCGGCGTCGCCGCTGTCGTGGCCGCCCTGCTGGCCGTGAGTTCGCTCGCGGCCGGCCGCCGCCGGGACTGAGGCGTCGCTTGTCGCCGACCGACCGAACTCTCAACTTTTCTGTCAGTCTGGCTGATACCACAAGGCATTCCCGCCAGTGGTGATATTTTCGCGGCAACCCACTCCGAGTAGAAGTGGGGGAGACGAATGAAGACGACACGACAGCGACTTGCCGCCCTGACCCTCTGTCTGCTTACGCTGGCGAGCGTGACGGTCGCCATCGCACCGGCCGCGGGCCAGACGGCGGGCAACGACGATGGAGCATCGAACGTGACCGAACTGGACGCTTCTTTCGAGTACGATAGCGTAGACGGGTGCAACCCCCATGTCGAGGGCGAGTGGAACTCGCTCACGCTGACCGCGAACGCCGAGGCCTACGCCGTGACGTTCCATGCCGACGGACTCGACGCCGAAGAACTCGTCAACATCTTCGACGATGGGCTGGACGCGGCGGAACCAGACATTTCGGCCGTCGAGCGCGTGGACGACGAGACCGTTCGGCTGCGGGTCCGGAGTCGCAACGCTACCCTCCCGGCGAACTTCTCGAACGTCGACACCGGCGATTACGAGTTCGTCTTCGAGGCCGGCGAGAACGCGACTGCGACAGCCACTGTGACTAAGGCCGAGGTCTCGTGCGTCCGCGCGGAGTTCCTCCGGGGTGGGTCCTACGAGTCCGGCCGATCGGGCGTCGTCACGGTCCCGATCTGGCTCGACGAAACCGACGAGGCCCGAGTCTCGATCACCGGGAGCGATCTCTCCCTCTCGGCCGATATCGTAGACGGGAACGACGACGGGATCGTCACTCTGGGTCTGAACACCCACCTCGTCGGTCGCGACGCGCCCGACGACGGGCACGGACGTTCGTACTGGACTCGGCAGGGGCTGACCGTCCGTGACTCGGCGGACTCGATCGCCGATATCGCGCTCGACGACGTACCGGGCGGCGACGACCCGCTCCCGACCGGCGAGTACGAACTGGCCGTCGACCGTGAGCGGATCGATTACACGCTCGCCACGGCTCCGCTGTCGATAACCGACTCTGCCGCCGCGGACTTCGAGTCCTGGATGGGACCAGCGGACACGCTCGCGAACGCGACGGCAGGTGACCTCCGCCGGGCCATCGCGAACGGCACGCTCGTCGACAACGAGAGCGTCTCGAACGGCTCGGCGCTGGTCTACGAGATCCAGAGTGCCAGCGTCTTCGGTCCGCTCGAAGCCGCCGTGAGTCAGTACGATGGGTCTGATCGGTACGCACAGGCGTTCTTCGACATCGCCGCCGACCGGGAACTCTCGACTGTCCCCGGGAATCCGGTCACGTTCGATATCGCCGCCGATTCGGGGGCACGGATCGACCTGCGGGAGACCTATCGGAACGACGGACTGGTGTTCGCCCCGGACCGCGACAATCGAACGCTCTACGTCGGCCTCCGGACTGATCGACTTACCGTTCGGAACGGGACGGCCGTCGGGAGCGGACAGGAGTTCGAGGCGAACCTCATCATCAACGGCGAGATCAGCCGGCAACCGGTGACGTTCCGCGGCGTGAACGCGACGCTCGCTCTCCCGTCGACGCCACAGACGCCGGTTGCACCGACACCGGACGACACGGCCACCGAGCGGGACCGGTCCCCGACCCCCGACACACCGGGTTCGACCACGGTCGGTGGAGTCACGGTCGAGACACCCACCTCGGCCACTGCCGACTCGACCGGAGAATCACCCGACGCGACCACGGCGGTGACCGGTCCCGGCTTCGGCGTCGCTGGCGTCCTCTTCGCCGTGCTGGCGCTGTCCGGGCTCGCGGCGGGCCGGAACCGCGATTGATCGACTGTCCGAACTCAGCGGCCCTTCCGCAGTCGCTTGCCGACCTTCGCGGGTAGGTCGGCCTCGTCGACGGCATCCACGACGGCGTCGATGTCGTACTCGACGCGGCGTTCCTCGACGGTCATCGAATCGAGATCGAGGATGGAGTAGGCGGCCCGCGGGTCCTCGTCACGGGGCTGGCCGACGCTGCCGGGGTTCATGACGATGCCCTCCTCGAAGACCTCGTGGGCCTGGACGTGCGTGTGGCCCATGATCAGTACGTCCTCCTGGTCGAGGAGAGCGGGCTTGAAGAGTCCAGGATAGGTGTAGCGGTCGGGGTCGTCGGGGTGGCCGTGGACGACCTTCACGCGGCCGTCGTGTTCGCGACGTTCGTCGGGGAGGCTCCGGAGCCACTCGATCTGCTCCGGGGAAAGTTGCTCGCTGGCGTACCTGACGCCGGCGTCGGCCATGCTGTTGAAGCCGAAGCCGGTCTCGGTGGCCACCGCGCGGTCGTGGTTGCCCATGACCGTCGGGGACCCCAGCTCTCGAACCCGGTCGACACACTCGGCGGGCCAGGGGCCGTAGCCGACGACATCGCCGGCACAGAGGTACCCGTCGACCGACGGCATATCCGAAAGCACCGCCTCGAAGGCCACGAGATTCGCGTGAATGTCGGAGACGACGGCGAGTCGCATAGTCGAGTGGAGCGGTTCGAGGCTGGTAAGTGTTCGTCCGCCGCTACTCGCCGTTCTCGATGGCCGTGCTGATCCCCTCGTCGTCCCGGACGACACCTGCGGCACAGACGGCGTGTTCGAACTCGTGGCCGTACACTTCGGTGGCGATCTCCGCGGGCGTCTCGCTGTCGAGGTCGAAGGGTGTCGGGCTGTCCTCCTCGTAGGTTGCGACCAGCGTGGGTTCGTCGACCTGTTCGACCAGCAGGGCGTCCTTGCGGACGGTGCCGATGTAGCTCTCGTCGCCAACTACACCGGCGATCCGCGGTGTGTCGTAGTCGTCTTTCTCGTAGTCCAGCGTGAGCAGGGACTCGGCCAGCGCGTCCCGCGCGGGATAGCCCAGGCCGATCTTCTCGGTGATGGGGTCGACGTGGCTGCCGTTGCCCACGACGACCGCGCCGTCGACCTCGCGGACGCAGTTGTACGAGATGTAGGGGTTGTCCGTCTCGGGGGCATCTTCGGTCGGACCGACGGTCAGGGTGGCCCCGCCCTCGCGGGCGACGATCCGGCGGTTCGGGAACGATCGGGAGGAGACCCGATACGCCGCCCGGTCCGGTGCGACGACGACGAATCTACCGACGTACATACTCCGTTCTCCCGCGCTCGTCGGAAAGTAGGTGTCGATCCCCGACGGCCCCGAAAAAGTACATGACGCTCGACGCCCTACTCCCGGATGTGTCAGCAGGATACGCGCCGGACGAGGTTCCGCTCTATCGGGATCTGGACACCCGAGACGAGCAGTACGAGCGGGCACAGGACAGTGCCGAACCGTTCTTCGCGGTCGAGCAGTACGAGGAGGGCTACGCCGTCACCTACGACCTCCTCCCGGCTGGTTTCCAGCTCGCCGAGCCGGCCCGGCAGGAACTGGACGAACGTCTCACCCGCGCCGTCGAGGAGATCGTCGGCGACGCCGACCGGCCCACGACGGAAGTGAGCCGCACGGTCGGCGATTCGCTGGGTAACGTCTCGTTTTTCGGCCGCGAGGAGAGCGCCCGCGAGGTCGCGGCGGTGATCTCGACCATCGTCCTCGACGAGGACAACTGGGTGACCGGCCAGCCACCGGACGCCTCCGGCCCCGACCCCCGCCGGAACGACTGACCCGAAAACTCCGGTAACACCGGTGTCACCCGCTAACACCGGCGTCCGCGATTCTTTATGGAGCTGGCGCGGATAGGATGGGGTGAGACCAGATGTCCCAGAAAGCAGACTACGCCGACGAGACCGAGATCGACGACTCACTCGACCAGTTGCCCGACGACGAGACCGTCGAGGAAGCCGTCCAGAACCTCGAAGCCAACGGGTTCGAGGTCGTCGTGGTCGACTCGGCCGAGGAAGCGCTCGACACGCTCAAATCGCACATCCCCGACGGCGCGTCGGTGATGAACGGCCACTCCACGACACTCGAGGAGATCGGCTTCGACGAGTACCTGACGGAGGGCGATCACGAGTGGGAGGCCCTGCCCAACGAGATCTGGAGCATCGACGACGACGCCGAACGGCAGGCCGCCCGCCGCGAGGCCCAGACCGCCGATCACTTCCTCGGGAGCGTCAACGCCATCGCGAAGACGGGCGAACTGGTCGCCGCCGACCGCTCTGGGAGTCGCATCGGTGCCTACCCCTTCGCCGCCGCCAACGTCACCATCGTCAGCGGCGTCAACAAGATCGTCGAGAACCTCGACGCCGCCCTCGACCGACTCGAGTCGGTGGCCTACCCCCTCGAAAACGAACGCGCCAAGGAGGCCTACGGCGTCGAGAGCGCCATCGCCAAACAGCTCATCTTCCGGCAGGAACTCGAAGAAGGTCGCACGACGGTCGTCCTGATCCGCGATCAGTTCGGGTACTGACCGGCTCCGTTCCGCTCCATCCGTCCCCCCGGCGTCCGTCCCACCCCTGTTTCAGGGCCGTACCCCATCCGCCAGCACTGCCCACGCCAGTCCGGTGAGCGCGATGTCTCGGATCAGTACGTCCGCGAACAGCCCGCCACGTGTCAGTGCGACGACCGCCAGATAGGCCGTCGTCACCGTCAGCGAGACGGCGGCGATGGCGGCCCCGACGGCCACGAACCGGTCGGCCAGCAGGCCAAGCCCGACGGCGATCTCGGGCGGGCCGTTGAGCAGCATGAACAGTCGCGGCGAGACGACGAGCCACGGCGCGAGCCAGTCGACGACGTAGACCGCCCACGCCTCGGGGGCGAGGAGTTTGTGGACGCCGGCGACGACGAGCATCGCGCCCAGTCCCGCGCGGGCCAGCGTCGAACCCGCGGGAAGCACGGTCGCGAGGCGCGTTCGGAGCCGGTCGGTGACGGAGAGCGACATATCCCACCGTTGGGACCGGTCACGGAAAACCCCGGGACTCCGGACGAAGCGGTTTTCCCCTCGCGGACGCTCTCGAATGGTATGGACGAAGCCGCCGTCGCCGACCTCATCGAATCGGAACTGCCCGACGCCACCGCCGAGGTCACGACACCCCGTGACCCCGACGACGACAAACACTACGCCGTCACCGTCGTCTCGCCTGTCTTCGAGGGCGAGAACCTGGTCGACCAGCACCAGCTCGTCCACGACGCGCTCGGCGAACACCTCACGCGGGACATCCACGCCATCGAACTGGAGACCTACACGCCCGAGGAGTACGAGGGCTAGGGACGATCGGTTACTCCGGTGACTCCCACTAGCACAACCCATTTACTCCTCGCCGACCTGAGTTCGCCCATGAGCTTCGATCCCGAACCCGATCTGTCGCCCGAGGAAGTACAGGAGCGCGTCGACGAAACCATCGAGGACAACGAGGTCGCGCTGTTCATGAAGGGCACGGAACTCATGCCCCAGTGTGGCTACTCCCGGAAGGCGTTGAACCTGCTCCAGCAACACCGCGAGGACGTGGCGACGGTGAACGTGCTGGACGCGCTGGACGAACACCGCGAGGCGCTGGAGCGCCACAGCGGCCGCGAGACGATCCCGCAGACGTTCGTCGACGGCGAGTTCGTCGGCGGCAGCGACATCCTCGAACAACTCCACGAGCGCGGCGAACTCGAGGCGAAACTGTCGGCGTGAGCCCGGCTGTGCGGTGAGACGCTGCCGGCCGTCCGGTCGGTTCTACGCGCCGTCGATACTCGGGGCAGGTATTTACGAGGTGAGTACGTGGTCCTCTCTGCATCGCTATGAAACCGTGCCAACGCTGCCAGACGGTCATCGACGAGTACACTCTCGACAACAAACTCGACGGCCTCCGAGACCTCACGGTCGACGACTTCAACGTCTGTGCGGACTGCGTCACCATCGTTTCGGATGCGTGCGTGAAGTGCGGCGGCGCGGTGTACGTTCCCCGGGGTGAGTCGAACACACCCGACTACTGCCCGGCCTGTCGGTCCGCCCTCATCGAGCGCACCGGGCACGATCCCGGCTGGAACCGCGACTCGACGGCTCGCTGAGCGCCACGGGCGAACCGGCCGACGACGGCCAGACCGGGTCGATCTCCGGCGACCGGTCGGCCCCGTTCTCAGGACTCGACGACCGGCGGTTCGTCCAGCGGGTCGCGCTCCTCGCGGCGCTCGAAGGCGTCCTCGACGTACGGCTGTAGCGCCGCCTCCTTCTCGGTGCGGTCGATGCCGAACCCGTCGAGTTCCACGTCCGAGGCCGACTCGCCGGTGCCGAACTCGACGCGGCCGTCCGAGACCAGGTCTAGCGTCGCGACCTGTTCGGCGACGCGAGCGGGGTGATTGTACTGGGGCGGCAGGAGCTTGATCCCGTGGCCCAGCCGGATATCGTCGGTGCGCTGGGCGGCGGCCGCGAGGGACACCTCCGGGGCCGCCGAGTGGGCGTACTCCTCCAGAAAGTGGTGTTCGACGTCCCAGACGTAGTCGTACCCGAGTTCGTCCGCGAGTTCGATCTGGTCGAGTGCGTCCTCGTAGAGGGCCTGTTCGTCGCCGTCGTGCCAGGGTCGTGGCAGCTGGTGTTCGTGGAAGATCCCGAATTTCATGGTTGCGCGCCGGGAGCCGGCCGGACGCCTCGCCCACCCTGCGCCGCGTGGCTTGGTAGCGATTCACTTTCACCGGACGTCGGACAACGTGTTGCGCGTCAGCAGCGAGGCCGCTTTTAACCCCCCTCAGATACCGTGCGGTGGAGTCATGTTGCGAGTCGGTGCAGTATGCAAGCAGTTACCACGGGGTGGCGGTCGCCCCTGAGGGAGCCTTCAGGTATGTCAGATTCCACGACACCCGATCTCGACGCGGTCGTCGACCAGCCGGACGAACAGTTCAGGGCGAACCTCGGGCCGGCCCTCGACGGACTCGACGACGAGGACGCGCTCGCGGAGTTGCTCGTCACCCGGCCGACGGTGTACGAGCGGCTCACCGACCGGATGGCCACCTTCGAGGGGATCACCGAATTCGCCACGAACGACCCCGAAACCGTCGAGCAGTACCTCCGGGTCCTGTGGGGCGGGATGGGGTTGATCGCCGCGAACATCTCCGCCGTCGGCGACGCCGTGACCGTCGAGACCACCGTGAACTGGGAGGCCACCGACTCGCCCGTCGCCTTTCACGCGGCCACCGATCCCGAGACCGGATCGATCTCGGGCGGGCCGACACTGGCCGACGACCCGAAAATTACCTTCGAGGGACAGACGGAGGTCCTCTTCCGGATGCTCGGCGACGACGAGTTCAACGGCCAGCTGGCGTTCGTCCAGAACCGCTTCGACATCATCGGACCGCTGGAACGCTCCCGGCAGTTCAACGAGACGATGGAGGCCGTCGGCGAGGCGATGGAGGCGCTGGTCTGATGGCCCGGAACCGGCACTCCGGCGCGACCCCGCCCGGCCCCGGCGTGATCGAGCGGCTGGGGCAGGCCCGGCGGCTGCTGTCCGAGGACGTGACCAGCGTGCTGACGCGCACTCGCGAGCGGTACGGCCCCGTCGTCGACCTGACGATGCCCAGCGGCGATCCCGGGGTTCTACTGGCCGAGCCGTCGGCGGTCCAGCACGTCCTCGAAGGGAACCCCGACAACTACCGGCGCGCGTCGGTCTATCGGGAGGAACTCTCGGAACTGTTCGGGGACGGCCTCCTGACGAGTGAGGGCGACCTCTGGCACCGCCAGCACCGTCTCATCCGGCCGATGTTCGGGTCGGGGAGCGTCCAGTCGTTCACCGACCTCATCGTCGACGAGACCGACGCCATGCTCGACCGGTGGGCCAGTCGGGACGAGATCGACCTGTTACAGGAGATGGAACGGGTCACGCTGTCGATCATCGGGACGGCGATGTTCAGCGCCGACGTGGAGCGCCACGCCGAGGACATCCGGGCCGCCCTGCAGGTCCTGCGCCGGGGCTTCCAGCGCGAGGTGGGCGTGGTCCCGACCTTCCCGGAGTGGGTCCCCTCGCCGCACAACCGCCGGATGCAGCGCGCCATCGACGACATCGACGCTGTCGTCCACGAGTTGATCGACGCCCGCCGCGGCCGGGCCGAGGAGTACGACGACCTGCTGTCGAAACTGCTGACCGCCCGCACCGACGAGGGCGCGCGGATGGACGACGAGCAGATCCGGGACGAACTGGTCACGTTCCTGCTGGCCGGCCACGAGACGACGGCGGCGGCGCTGACCTGGACCTGGTACCTGCTGGCGAACAATCCCGGCGTCCACGAACGCCTCCACGACCACGTCGCCGACGCAGACCCGACCGACGTGGTGGGTTTCTCCGCGGGCACGGCGGGCGACGAATCCCTGCTCAAACAGTGCGTGCAGGAGGCCATGCGGATCTACCCGCCGGTGCCCGTCGTCACCCGCGAGGCCATCGACCGCGACGAGGTCGCCGGCTACGAGATCCCGGCCGGCGCGGAGGTCGTCCTCAGCCAGTTCGTCGTCCATCGGGACCCCGACCTCTGGGAAGACCCGCTGGCGTACCGCCCCGAACGGTTCGCGCCCGGCGCACGCGAGGAGCAGCCGGCCTACAGCTTCTTCCCCTTCGGTGGCGGCCAGCGCATCTGTATCGGGCGGCTGTTCGCGCTCGCGGAGGCCCAGTTGATCCTCGCCCGCGTCGTCTCCGACGTACGGCTGACCCTTCGGTCGCCGACCCACGACACGCCCGCCGTCGATTCGGCCGTCACGATGGTTCCCGACGAACCCGTCGAGATGGCCGTCACCGAGTGGTCGTAGCTTCCGGTTCCCACCCGCTCAGTGCAACGTCCCCTCGCGCACGTCGTCGTCGTGGGCGAACAGCGCGTACCCGACCTCGGCCGCACTGTGACCGGTCTCGGTGGCGATCTCCCGGATCGGGTCGAGCATCGTCACGTAGTCGGCGGCGTCGAAGGTCTCCTTGCGACCGTCGAGGTAGTCCAGCCGATCCAGCGTCGCCCAGACGCGGGTGTCGACGACCGCGTGGCGCTCCGGGTCGAGCGCGGCCAGCACGCAGGAAGCCGTCGGTGCCTTGAACCCCGACAGCCCGCAGAGGAGCTGGATCTTCGAGAAGTCACCGTCGACCGCGAGGACGTTGGCAGTCACCTCTCGACACCGTGATTCGGGGTTGTTCTCGACGTGGTAGGCGCTGCGGGTCGAGGACTCGTAGGCGATGTCGTACAGCTGGTCGCGGGTGAGGTGCCCCTGTTCGCGGTAGCTGTCGCCGAACGATTCGAGACGTTCGGGGAGGACGCCCTGTGTCTGTTCGTAGTAATCGAGGTACTCGTCGACGAGCGCCGGCAGGTCCATGCGAGACAGTGTGGTCGGGAGCCAGTGGCGATTTTCGGTTCCGGCCTCGATTGCCTCGCGGTTCCCTCCGGTCACCGCTCGACCGTCCGAGACCTCCCTGCGGTCGGCCTCGTTACATTTCCACGACGTTCCCACACTCCGGACAGGTCAACTCCACGCCGTCGGCCGTGACCGCCGCGACGTGGTACTCGGCGCCACACTCCTGGCAGGGGAGTGCCGAGCGTGTCTCGCCGTCCTCTTGCGGTGCGCCCATCGCGACCGCGCGGACTCGCTCGTCGCCGTCGTTGCGCCCCTCCTGGTACTCGCCGGGGGCGAAGCGGACGATCTCGTTCTCCCCGACCTCGATCTCGTCGTCTTTCGTGTGGAAGGTCGCCGTCCCCTCCATCACCAGAAAGACCTCCTCCTGGTTCATGTGGGTGTGCAGACCGCCCGAGAAGGAGTCGCCGGGTTCGAGTTCGTAGTAGTTCAGCGCCATGTCGCCGAGGTTCAGCGGCGCGGTGGCGTGTTTCTGCACGGTCGCGACCCGAGGGTGGTTCTCCATGTCGGCCAGTGAAACGTGGTCCATCGCGGAGGAACACACGGACGGACCCGACATATTCCTTGTCCCGACAGGTCGCTTACTCGACGGCCCGGATCAGTCCCAGGAGGTCGTCCCGGTAGCGGCCGGGGTCGATCTCGGGGCGCTCGTCCTCGGGGAGCCCGTCGAGCAGGGTCGCCAGGCCGCGGGTGGGATAGGCACCACCGGCGATCCGGAACGACCCGCCGCGGGACCAGACGGCGATCCACCCTTCCACGTCCAGTTGCCCGCGGTCCAGCGGATAGGTCGCCGTCACCTTCGTCAGCGTCGCCCGGTCGCCGGTGTCGGTGCGGACGCGCTGCCGGCGGCCGGCCTCGACGCGCTCGAACCCACGGCTGCGGAGGTCGTCCAGGAGCGACTCGCGGGACTCCCGGACGACCGGCCCCCGCATCGACGCCGGGCCGATGCCAGGGGCCAGCGGCGGGCGAAAGGAGAGAGCCGTGGCGAAGAAGAACCGCCAGAACCCGCCCGTGTCGTCGTCGGCCACGTCGACGAGCGTCCCTTCGCCGCCGGGGTCGAGGGAGTCGGCGACGCCCGCCTGGTCCAGCGCCGCCCGGAGGTCGGCGTCGTCGTACACCAGCGTGTGGCCCCTGACGGTCGCCGTCGGCGTCTGGAAGACGGTGTCCTCGCTGCGACCGCGTAACTCCCAGGGACCACGCTCCAGCGCGTCCGACCCGACCGTCGGGTACTGGTCGGTCATGAGAGAGTCGTGGGGCTACTGCTGGTTGCCGGTTTCGGTCGGCTCCTGGCCGCGGTCGGATTGATATGCGAGCAAGCCATATGGTCCTGCATGGACGGCGCAGACCGGTTCATGTTCTATGGCCTGTTGCTCGTGTTCCTGTTACTGTTCGCGGGGGCCGCACTCGCCCTGGTCCTCGGGTGATTGTCACGTCTCCACGCGAATGCGTACGCTTTTCGGGGTCACGGGGCTACGACGCTTGTGTCTACCCTTCGTTCCGTCGCGCCCTTCCTCCTGCTGGCGACGCTGTGGGGCTTCTCGTTCCCGGCCATCTCGGTCGGCCTCGAAGCGTTGCCGGCGGTGCTGTTCGCGGCCTTCCGCTACGACGTGGCGGCCGTCATCCTGCTCGGCGTGACGGGGGTCCGCGCCACGGGCCGGTCCTGGCTCCCGTCGACCCGCGCCGACTACACGGCGGTCGCCGGCGGGGGGCTGTTCCTGATCGCGGGCAACGCCTTCCTCTTTCTCGGCCAGCAGACCGTCCCCAGCGGCGTCGCGGCGATCATCCAGGGCCTGGTCCCCATCGCCACGGTGCTGTGGGCGCTGGTCTTGCTGCCCGAGGAGCGCGTGTCCGCCCTCGGGGCCGCCGGTATCGTCGTCGGGTTCCTCGGCGTGGCGCTGGTGATCCGTCCGGACCCGGCGAACCTGTTCGCGGCCGACCTGGTCGGCAAACTCCTGATCTGCGTGCAGGTCGCGAGCGTCGCGCTGGGCGGCGTCGTCGTCCAGCGCGCACAACCGGACATCGGCGGGACCACCCTCGCGGGCTGGTCGATGGCCGCCGGTGGTGTCGTCCTCCACGCGATCAGCGTGGGACTCGGCGAACCGCTCACGGTCCCCGCCGGACTCTCACTGGCCGCCATCGCGTACCTGGGCGTGTTCGCGACCGCCATCGCCTTCTTTCTCTATTTCAGAATACTGGACCGGTACGGTGCCACGGAGACGAGTCTGGTGGCATACGTGGTGCCGGTGGTCGCGACGCTCGCGGGCGTCGTCCTGCTCGACGAGCGGATCACCGTCGCCTCCCTCGCGGGCTTTGCCGTGATCTTCGTCGGCTTCCTCCTGTTGAAGCGGTCGGCGATTCGGCAGCTGTTAGCCTGACTCCTCGCTCTCGTCGTCGGCCGCCGCGGCCTCGAGTACGGTCTGGCGCTCGGGGAAGTACGCCGGGGCGTCGTGTTCTTGCTCGAATTCGAGGACGCGCTTCAGCGCGGCGCGGCCCTCCGCGGCGTCGTCCAGGTCGGTCGCCAGTTCCGCGTAGCCGACCGCCAGCTCCCGGAAGGCAGTCATGCGGGCCTGCTTGGCCGCGGCGACGGTCTGTCGCTCCTCCAGGTCGGCCTCGATCTCCTCGATGTCGTCGAGGTCTGCGCCGTCGTCCGTACCGGGCGTGACGGTGCCCTCGACGGTGTCCGTGTGTTCGCCGAGGCGCTCCCGGAGGTCGGCCATCTCCGCGTCGAGTTCCGAGAGCAGATCGTCGAGTTCGTCCTCCATGGTATCGACCTGCCCCCACAGCAGGCGTGCCTGGGTCTCGCAGTACTCGACGAACTCGTCGGTCGTCAACTCCGCGTCACCCTCGGCCATACCCACACATTCGACTGCCGGCCGAAGTCAGTTTCCCACGCCGGAGGGGAAGGTCCATTTCCGTCGAGTCCCTCCGGCCGGTATGGGCGAACGGCTCCGGGGGGAGGTCCTCCACGTCGTCGGTCCGACGGAACTGGACGACTACGACCTCGACGACGAGGTTCGGGCCCTGGCCGAGTCGCGCTACCTGCTGGTCTGCTGGAAGGGTGGCTCGCCCTCCATCGTCCAGCGCCTGAAGCTGATCCTCGCGCGCTCGACGCTCGAACCCGTGACGCTGATCGCCGACGACGCCGTCGCGGAAGGTGAGATCATCACCGCGACCGTCCAGGAGACCGACACCGCGGGCGTCTACGACGTGACCGAAGTCGAGTCCGACGACTAGAGCCGGTCGATCACGTCCTCGGCGAATCGCCGGAGGTCGGCCTCGGGATTCTCGCCGGCCGGCGACACGAGGACGTGATCCACGCCCAGTTCCGCCAGCCGCCGGAAGTACTCCCGGAACCACGCCGTCCCTGCGCGATACCCCTGGTGGACGTGTTCGGGGCCGGCCTCGGGGTCGTCGGCCAACTCCGTCCGGACCGCCATCGCGTACGGTTTCTCGCCCGCCGCCGCGCGCCAGTCGTCGAGGTACGACTCCAGCGTCGACTCGGGCAGGTGGTAGAACAGCCAGCCGTCGCCGTGGTCTGCGATCCACTCGACTTCCTGCCGGGCGTGGCCCGTGGGCAGGAGCGGCAGGGTCTCGGTGGTCGGCTCCGGGACGAGATCGAGGTCGCCGTCGAGTTCGCCCCAGCGCCCCTCTGTCTTCGGAAAATCTTCCCGCCAGACGGTCCGCACGAGGTCGACGGCTTCGCGAAAGTGCGCGCCCCGTTCCTCGCGGTCCACGCCGAAGGCGTCGAACTCGGGGTCGCGGTCGCCGGTCGCGATTCCGAGGACGAGCCGTCCGTCCGAGAGTCGGTCGAGCGTGGCGGCGCTTTTCGCGACGTGGAGCGGGTGCCGAAGCGGGAGGACGACGCTCGCGGTGCCCAGCGCCACCTCGTCGGTCCGGGCGGCGACCTGGCTCAGCCACGGCCACACGTCGAAGGTCTGGCCCGCGTCACCGAACCGGGGCCAGTACAGCGGCACGTCCCGCGCCCACAGCGCGTCGAAGCCGACCGATTCGGCGTGGGCCGCGAGTTCGAGTTCCCGCTCGACCGGCGGGCGCGACGTGCGGTTGTCGGTGAGCGGGAAGCCGGTCCCGAAGGTCAGCCCGTCGCCGTCGAACAGCCGCCGATACCCGGCGTTTTCGTGGTCCGCCGTCACTGTCCGCGCTCGGGGCCCGAGGGACATGGGGGCTGTGGTTCAGAGGTAGCGTGTGACGATAGCCGCGGTTCCGCGGTCCAGCGCCGTCACGGCGGCGCTCAGGACCGCCTCCTCGTCGATGACGTACCACTGCTCACGGTAGGCGGCCAGCAGCGGCCGTTCGCCGTACTCGCTGGCGTACTCGCCGGGAACGACCGGCTGGACACCCTCGACGTAGACGAACGCGGTCCCGTCGAGCGTCACCGAAAGCGGCGCGGGCGCGACCAGTCCGGCTGGCAGGTCGTCCCGAGCCACGAGCGTCGCGCAGTGGTTGCGTGGCATCACCAGTCCCGTCCGACAGTCGAACGCCGGGCGCGAGAGCAGCGCCGACAGGAGGACCGCCTTGTCGTCGCAGTCACCCTCGCCGTCGACGAGCGTCTCGGCGGGGTGGCGAACGTACTCCCGCTGGCCGGTCGAGGCCGCGTCGGTGGCGTAAGGGAGCGACGCGGTCAGCGACTGGGCCGCCCGGACGCCGGCGACCGGCGAGCCGGCCCGGTCCAGCAATCGGGCCGCGAGGGCGTCGAGGAAGTCGGCCGTCTGCGCCGCGGCGGCGGCGTCCGGAACCGTCGGGTCTCGGTCACGTGCGGCCCGGTAAGCCGTCGCCGGCAGGGCGTACGGAACGGTCGTCACTACGTGGTCGAACGTGACCTCGACCGAGCCCCGGATCGTACGACAGGACTCGGTCGAAGACTGGCCAGGCACGCCGACGGCGCAAGCTTCGTCGAACCCCCGGTCGCTCACGCTCCCGAGGACGCCGCCGACACAGCCACCCAGTCCGCCGAGGACGGCGGCTCCGAGCCCACCGAGGAGCCGCCGGCGTGTGGGGTCGGCCGCGTTCGATCCGTCTCGGTGCCCGTCGTCTCGCCGCGACGTTTCTGGAGCCATGGTGTGGACCGTCGGATGGTCGACGCGGCGGGCGGACCGCAAAAAACGACTGCTATGACCCGTACATCGAGAGACGTTGACGAACGTCGCCTCCCGTGGACTCGGACTCACCGGTTTCGTTAACCGAAGTGTTCAACTGGGTACACGGGAGAGAGGAAGGACATGACACGGAGCCAGTCACGCACGGGGGGACGGCTGTGAGTACCGACACCGACAACGTGGACCTCGTCGACGCGGCGGTCGTCGAGAACCTCGGACGAGTTGCCCTGTTCGCGGCACTGATGGGCGCGTTCGCCTACGTCAGCTTCCCGAACCCGTTCTCGCCCGCCCCGGTCACCCTGCAGGTGCTGGGCGTCTTCCTCGCGGGCATCTTCCTCGGCCCGGTCTGGGGTGGTGTCTCCATCGCCCTCTACCTCGCCGCGGGCGCGGTCGGCGCGCCGGTGTTCAGCGGCGGGAGCGCGGGCCTGGCCCCGCTGGTCGGCCAGACTGCCGGCTACCTCTGGTCGTACCCGGTCGCCGCGTTCGTCGTCGGCGCGCTCGTCCACGGCGGACTCTCGGTCGGTGACCCCCGCGAGGCCGGGCTCGTCCGCCTCGTCGGGTCGATGGTCGCCGGCACGGCCATCGTCTACGCCATGGGCGTCGTGGGCCTGATGCTCGTCCTCGGTCTCGGGCCGGTCGCGGCGTTCATGGCGGGCGCGGCCGCCTTCATCCCCGCCGAGGCGTTCAAGATCGCCGCCGCCGTCGGCATCGTTCGCAGCGACGCGTTCGTCGCCGAATGATCGAGACCCGCGGGCTGGTCGCCAGCCGCGGCGACACCAGGGTCCTCGACGGCCTCGACCTCACCATCGAGGACGGCGAGTTCGTCCTGCTGGTCGGGCCCAACGGAGCCGGCAAGACCACGCTCGTCCGGCAGTTCAACGGCCTCGAAGACCCCGACAGCGGTACGGTGCTGGTCGACGGCCGACCAGTCCACGAGGATCTGGTCGCCGCCCGCACCGCCGTCGGGATGGTGTTCCAGGACCCCCGCGACCAGTTCGTCGCCGCGACGGTCCGCGCGGACGTGGCCTTCGGCCCCGAGAACCTCGGCCTCGCTCACGACGAGATCGACCGCCGGGTCGAGGGTGCCCTCGAAACGGTCGGGATGGCCGGCCGCGGCGACGAGCGGATCGACCGGCTCTCGGGCGGCGAACAGGCCCGGGTCGCCATCGCCGGCGCGCTCGCGATGGCCCCCGACCACCTCGTGCTGGACGAACCGCTCGCCAGTCTCGACCTGCCGGCTCGTCGGGCCGTCTGTGACCACCTCGAACGGCTCCACGACGACGGCACCGGCGTCGTCCTCGTCACCCACGACCTCCGGGACGTGAGCGACCTCGCCGACCGGATCGTCGTGCTGTCCGACGGCAGGGTGGCGCTGGACGGCGAGCCCGACGCCGTTCGGGACCGGCTCGAAGCGTTCGACGTGCGCCCATGCTGAGCTACGAGCCGGGGACGACGTTCGCCCACGCGCTGGACCCGCGGACGAAACTCGCCTTCCAGGCGGGGTTCGCCGTCGCCGCGTTCGCGTACACGACGCCACGCGGCCTCGCAGTCCTGTCGGTCCTGGCGCTGGCCGCCCTCGCGGCGGCTCGACGCTCCCCGCTCGCGGCGGCCTGGGACCTCAGGTTTGCCTTCCCCATCTTGCTGGCCGCACCGCTGTTCGAGGGGCTGGTGGTTGGGCCGCCCTGGTTCTCGCTCGCCCGGGCGCGGTTCCCGGCGCTGGCGAGCTATCGCGTCCTCCTCCTCCTCTTCGTCAGCGCCGCGTACGTCTACACCACGTCCGCCCGGGACTCGCGGGCAGCGATCCAGTGGCTCGTCCCCGGCCGGCCGGGCCGCTTTCTCGGCCTCGGCATCGCCGTCGTTTTCCGGTTCCTGCCGGTGCTGGTCGCGGACCTGCAGCGGGCCCGGGCGGCGATGCGGGCCCGACTCGGGACCGAACGCTCGCTCGCCGAGCGGATCCGCATCGTCACCACTGCCGGCCTCCGCCGGGTCGACGCCCGCGCCGACGCCCTCTCGCTCGCGCTCCAGGCCCGCTGTGTCGCCTGGAACCCGACCCTCCCGCGGCTCGGCCTCGGTCGTCGGGACGCGCCCGTCCTCGCGCTGGCGCTGGTGCTGGCGCTGTCTCCGTTGCTGTGACTGCGGGCAGATCGCAATGTTCAGGAGCGTTCACCGGTGAGCGATGGTGTGTCCCGGACGGCGCAGTACGCTGGCTACGTCGCGCTCGTCGTGACGCCGCTGGCCTTGCTCGCCGGCGCAGTCGCCGCGCCGCCCGCGCTCACGACCGGGCGCGTCACGCTGGGTGGCGGGGTCGTCCTCGTCGGCGGGTTAGCCGCCGTCACCGAACGCGAGCGCGCCCTCGACGCCGCCACGGCGTCCGGCTTCGACCGCCGTGACGCCCGCGACGCGGTCGCCGTCGTCGGCGGCGCTATCGCCGCTTACCTCCTGAGCGTCCACGCCGGCCTCGGGCCGGTCGTCGGTTCGGCCGCCGTCGGGCTGGCAGCGGGCCTCGCCCCCACGGAGCACGACGTGGCGGCCTACTGCGGTTCCTTCGTGGGAATGGCCTCGCCGGCGGTGTTCCCGGGCGTCGCACCCCTCGCGCTCGCGGCGGGCGTCTCCGGCCTCGCGTTCGTCGCGGCCCGTGACGCATTCGACGGTGTCGGCGGCAAACTCGGCACGCTCGCGCTCTTTGGCTGTGCCACGACGGTCGCGCTGACCGGCTTCGACTACGCCAGCGGGACGGCACTCCCGTGGACGATGGCCCCGGAGATCGTCGCCGTCGCGGTCGTCGGTGCGGTCGTCACCGTCGTCCTGAGCGTCCGCCTCGGGCTGGGTGCGGTCGTCGGTTCCGCGGCGGTCGGGCTGGTCGCTGGCCTCGCGTTCCCGGCACTCCTCCCCGCTGTAGGGTCGACGCTCGCGACTGTCGCGTTCTGTGCTTCCTTCGTCGGGATGTCCTCGACGGAGCGACTGGCCGACGAGCGACTGGTTGCCGTCGCCGGCGTCCTGTGTGGCCTGGTGTTCGTGTTCGTCTCGCCGGCCCTCGTCGGTGCCGGCGGCAAGCTCGGCACCGTCGCCTTCGTCTCCGCGGTCTGTACTGTCGGGCTGACGGAGCTGTACGAATCCGTGTCTCCACGCCTGCGGTAGCCGGGCCCGACGGCCCGACCCCGATCAAAACAGTCCCAACAGATAGCTCACCGCGAGGGCGATGCCGAACAGGTAGACCAGCAGGACGACCGCGTTGCGTCGCGGTGCCCCCGCGGCCATGCCCGGCAGTCTGCACCCCCCGATTCCGGTCCGGGACATCATCACGCCGTCCCGTCCGCCGCCGTACCGGACGTGTCGCTACTCTCCGCGCTGTCCCCTCCGTCGTCGGCCCCACCGTCTCCCTCGCTCTCCGAACCGCTCTCGGAGCTCCCGTCGGATTCGCCGCTCGGGCCGTCCGCCCCACTGGCATCGCTCTCGCCGCCGTCCGACCCAGCGGACGTAGCGTCGCCGGCGCTTCCGGCGTCACCACCGTCGCTGCCGCCGTCGGACTCGCCTGTGGTGTCGGTCGATCCGCCGTCCGCGTCCGCCGACTCACCGTCGTCTCCGGTGGTGGTGTCGGCACTGTCGCCGGTGGCAGAGCCGTCGGCGTCACCCG
Organism: Halorientalis regularis; assembly: GCF_023698535.1. GTDB lineage: Archaea > Halobacteriota > Halobacteria > Halobacteriales > Haloarculaceae > Halorientalis > Halorientalis regularis. Next base: position 220,440 of record NZ_JALJCL010000005.1, on the reverse strand, counting down.
ACGTGTCGCCGCTGTCGACAGCGTCCGCAGTGTCGCTACTCCCGTCATCGTCGGGGTCGCTCGTCGCGACACCGTCCGTCCCACCGCCGGTCCCGGGACTCTCGGTGTCGGCGTCGCCACCGGACGCGTCCGTCGCTCCGTCCGTGTCGGCCGACGAGTCCACGACCGGATCGTCGTCGGACGCTGTGGCGTCCTCACCGTCGCTGCTGTCGGCCGGGTCGTCGCCCTGGTCTCCGTCCGTCGCGGGCGTCCCGGTCTCGCCGTCCCCCTGCTGGCTAGCTCCGTCGTCGCTGTCCGTCGGTTCGGGGACGGGCGACTCGGGCTCGGGGCTGTCGCCCGTGCCGTCGGCGTCCGACCCGTCGGTGCCGTCAGTCGCGAGTGCAGACGGCCGGACGGGCTCGTCGGTCGCCCGCACCCCGGACTCGTCGGGGTTCTCGCGAACGTCGAGGCGGTCGGCGTCGACGCTCGCGTCGAAGGTCGCGTTGAACCCCTCTTCGTCGGCGAGGAGTCCCGCAGCGCTGCCGAAGCCGGCCGTCGCGGCCGCGAAGATCGTGACCGCGGCGACGAAGCAGACGACCGTCGCGTGGCTCATCGCTTCGCCTCCGTGTCGCTCTCGACACCGCCGTCGGTCTCGGTATCGGGCATCGGCCAGTCCGCCTGTCCCGCGTCGTCAGGTTCGGCGGCGGCCGCCTGGCGCGTCTTCCGGGCGCTGTACCACGCGTGGCCCGTCACCCAGCCCGTGAATAACAGCCCGAGCAGGCCGGCCGTCAGCGCACCGACCGAGATTGGATCGGGAGCCCCCGCCAGCTGCAGTTCCGCGTAGACGTTCACCGCGGCGTAGACCGACAGCGCCAGCGACGCGAGGAGGCTCAGCTTCAGGTCCGCGACGGCGACGGTGACCGACGCCGACTCCGCCGATTCGGCGGCCACAGTCGACGCTACCGGCCGCTCGTGTTCTTCGCGCATCGTGTGTGTCATTGGTTCTGTCTCCGTGCCGCCGTTCGCCCCGTCCGCCGACTCGGCCACGACGGCGGGGTCCGGGTCGACTCCCTCGTCACGTTCGTCGTTCGCGTTGGCCGAACCTGCTCCCTCGTCGGCCGCGCCGTTGCGCCCCCGTGCCCACGAGAGCAGTTCGTTGCCGAGCAACAGGAGCAACGGCACTAACACGAGACCGATGTAGCCGGTCGGTGTGTTCACCCAGAGGACGACGTGTCCGATCAACGGGATCGTGAGGACGACCTTCCCGAGGACGTTCTCGGCCGAAACCGGCCGCGTGTCGCGGTTCTCGTTCGCGTCGCCTTTCGTCACCCACTGTCCGTTCTCCTCGGCGACGATCCGGTGTGTCACCGGTACGTCACTGTCCTCCGAGAACGTGATCACGTCACCGACACCGACCGAGGCCGAGGCGTCGACGATGACCACGTCGCCGGGCGCGATGTCCGGTTCCATACTCCCCGAGAGGATGACGAAGCCGTGGTCCGCACCGATTACCTGCGGGACGGCGAAAACCGCGAAGGGTACGACGAGGGCGATCACCAGCAGCGTTCCGAGCACGGCTCCGGCCTGTCTGGCCGAGGGAGTCCGGGCAGTCACGCGTTCCCGCAGACCACTCATCGCCCCCTCCCTGGCCCGCCGCCACTCGCGGCGGACCGGACGAGGTCGTCGGGGCAGTCCCACCCGGTCTCGGGCGCGCACACCTTCACCAGCACGTAGCTGATCCCGTAGCCGTCCCCGTTGCTGCGATTCGCCGGCGTGGAGACCAGTCCGTCGGTGTTTCCGTCGAGGGAATCGGTCGTCGTCCCGTAGGTGTCGGGCTCGCGGCCGTAGACCGCTTCGTTGCGACCGCCCTTGACCCGGACCTCACAGAGCGGCGGGGCGACGCCACCATCGGTAGCGACCAGCTCGAACGCGACAGCGTCGTCGCCGTCCGTGTCGGTCACCCGGATGCCGTAGCCCACGACGCCTTCCGTGAACTCGTAGGTCCGTCCGACATCGAAGCCGCCATCGTCGATCTCGACTTTCCCGATGGCCCAGCAGCAGTCACAGACGTACCCCGGCGGGCAATCTTCCTCGTCGATGGGGCCGAAGGGGTTCGTCGCCGGATCGGCGTTGCGACACTGCGTCGCCGCGACGTACAGCGGGAGACTGGTCGTCCCGTCGCCGACGTAGAGTCCGAGGTCGTACTCCACGAGGAGGAACGTCTCGTCGGTGAGACAGCCGTTCTCGTCGGTCGCGGTGGCCGGGTCGAGCCGGACGCCCGCCCGGACCTGTTCGGTGACATCGCGGAGCGACCCCGCGGCGATAGTGGTGTCGACCGTCCCGTCCGCGGTGGCGGAGGACAGTCGGAGTTCGAGGAACTCCGCCAGCGGGTCGGGTTCCGGACACGCTGTCCGGAGCCAGAGGCTCGCGGGGTTGTTGGCCCCGCCGTCGGGCTGGGGCAGTGCGAAGCGTACGAGCATGCTCCCCCGCGGTTCGTCGTCGTCCAGCGTCTCGACCGGCACGTCGATGCGCGGCCCGTCGACGACGCCGTCGGGGTCGGCCGGGTCGATCCCGCCGACCGCGCCGGGGCCGTCCACGAGCCAGTACTCGACCCGCAGGTCGACCAGCCCGGTCGTCAGGCTGTGCCGGCCGGTCTCGGTGTCGCCCAGTAGCGCGGCCGAGCCGGTCCCGGTGAGGGCACCGGCACCGCCGGCGGCCAGCGAGGCGAGCACGTGCCGTCGGGTCAGGCTCATCGCGCCTCCGCGGTGAACGGGCTCTCCCCGCCGGCCGGCACCGCGCCGAACGCCACGTCGAACGTCGCGCTGTCACCCTGCGACCGGTTCGTCGCCGCGTCGTACGGGAACGTCCACGCGAGCGCGACACACCGGCTCTCCCCCGGGTCGAGTCCCGTGAGTGCGAGCAGGCCGGTCGTCGACCCGGCGGCACTCGCCGCGCCGAACGCCTCCCGCATCGGGGCCCGTGCCACCAGCGGGTCTTCGAGGCTCTCGTCGAACTGTCTGTTCCCGTCGCAGGTGCCGAGCGGCGAGCCGTCGTTCCAGACCTCGACGAGGACTTCCTCGTCGAGCTCCCCGTCGCCGGCCGTCGTGTCACCGGCCCTCGATTCGGGACCGTTGATGCCGCGCTCGTCGTCACCGGTCACGGTGGCCCGGAACCACACGTCGATGGGTTCCGGCACGAAATCGGCGTCCGCGACCGCTTCGAGGCCGACGACGAGAGCCCCCTCGTCGCCGGGCATCACGTCGCCCACCGAGAGAACCGGTCCCGACGCGTCCGTGACGTACGTCGCTTCGGTGACGTAGGCCGGGTCCGTCTCGGGGTTGAGCGTCGCGTCGAGGCTCGCCGTCGTCCCGGTCTGGTTCTCCCGGAAGTCGCCGTTGTACCGCTCGTACCAGGCGACCCTGACCCGCCGGTCGTCGAGGTCCGCTGTCGCCGCGTACGTGTAGTGGGTGTACTCCGGCCCCCTTCGGCCGTGCAGCACACCGGCACCGACCGCTCCGATGCCGATGGTCCCCAACAGTTTCCGTCGTGTCAGTTGCATTGTTGTCTCTCCGTGCTGCCGTTCGCTACTCTCTCCAGGCTACCCGTCGGCATAGGTATGGACTCGTGGCCGACCGATACGGTCTCCCTATGGCCCGTTTCCCGGGCCGCCGCGGGCGGTACGGTCGTCCTACGGTTCGTCGGTCGGCCTCGCTGTGTACTGAAAACCGACGCGCGGGTCGAGTGGCCGTCCGCGAACGGTCCGGCGGCGAGGGACTGCCCTCGCTCAGATGGACTGGCCGAACGGTGCGTCGTTGTTACGGCTCTGTTCGGCCTCGACGCCGATGTCGAAGGCCACGGAGTCGGACTGGACCTGGTTGCCGACCTCGAAGGGCAGTTCCCACTCGAAGCCGAGACACTGTGTGGTCACGCCGGGGTACGGCTGGACGCCCGCCTCCTGACGGTTCCCGTCGAGCAGGACGCCCTCGGACAGTTCCGCGAAGACCTCGGCCATCGACCCTTCGAGGATCTTCTGCTCGCCCGCGAGGACGATCTGTGCGATCTCGGCGTAGACGGTGTCGAGGTCGGCCGGGTCGGGCGCGACGAACGCGTCGTCCGGGCTGGACGCGAGCGATTCGAGCAGGCTCGTGTTCGCGTTGCCCAGCGCGATGGTGAAGATGCGGATGCCCGCGTTCTGTGCCGCGGTGGCCGCGGACTGGGCCGTACTGGCACTGGAGTTCCCGTCGCTCAGCAGGATCATGACTTTCGACGCACCCGTGGTCGCGTTGGTTCCGTTGAGGAGTTCGTCGGCCCCCTCGTCGATCCCGGCGGCGATGGAGGTCGACCCACCTGCCAAGTAGTTGTTGATCGCGGCCTTGACGGCCTGGTAGTTGGTCGTCAGCTCCTGGTCGGTCTGGGCCGACCCGCTGAACGAGATGGCCGCCGCCTCGTCGGGCGAGGACAGGTTGTCGACGAAGTCGTTCGCCGCGGTCTTCAGCGCCGACAGCGGCGTCCCCTGCATCGATCCGGACACGTCGCTCACCAGCGCGACTTCCAGCTCCTGATCCTGGCCGGTGCCAGTGGGCTCGTAGACGTTGTCACAGTCCTCGTCGTACCAGACACAGACCTGGATCTCGTCTGCGAGTTCGCCGATGCCGTCTGCGTCCGCCCCCTCGGCGGCGATTTCGGGGTCGTTCTGGCCGTTCTCGGCGTTCTCGCCGAGTTCGCCGACCAGGCGGAGGAAGGCGGGGTTGTCACAGATGTGGATGCTGATCGTCACTTCGCCGTAGTCGCCGGGCTTCACGTCGTCGAGCGTGAACACCGGGACCCCGTCGCCGTTGACGAGGAACTCGTCGGCTTCCGGCGTACAGAAGACGAAGTCGTCGCCCTGCACGTAGTTCTCCCACTCCTGCATGTCCCCCGGGCTGGGGGCCTGATCGAGCAGGTAGACGCCGTCATCGAGGACCTCGGCGTCCGGGTAGTTCTGCTGCAGCGCCGCCAGCCGGCCCGCGCCGCCCTGGTAGGTCGCCCTGTAGTCGAGCTTCAGGTCGAGCGTCCCCGCGGTGAGGCTGTTCCCGATGAACGATTCGCTGTCGCTGAAGAACGCGGAGGTCCCGAGTCCTGCGCCAGCCGAGGCGAGGCCGATGCCACCGAGTCCAGCGAGCACTTTGCGCCGGCTGAGGTCGTAGAGTTGGTTGTCTTCTGCCATGATTTAGTTCTGTGAGGTGCTGTTCGTCTGGTTCGCGAACGGGGTGTCGTTGTTCCGGACCTGTTCGGTCTCGAACACGAGATCGAAGGAGATGCCGTCGCCCTGAATCTCGTTGCCGACTTCGTAGGGCAGTTCGAGCAGGAGGCAGAACTCGTAGGTGTCGGCCACTTCGGAGTCCGTTCCGTCGGAGTCGCTGCCGACCAGCATCGGGACGCCGGTGTCGTCTTTGACGATGTAGCCGCCCGAGAGGACGCCGTCGGCCTCGACCGCGTTGGTGTAGTGGGCGTCGAGGCCCGCCACGCCGTCTTCGTCGGGTTCGGCGTAGTCGATGGTCAGGAGGTCGCTGGCGTTGTTGAACACGGGATCGAGCGTCGAGAGACCCGCGCGGTCGCCGCTGTCGTCGTAGCTCTGCCAGACCGTGGTCAGCAGGGCCGCGCCCAGGTCGGCGTCGTTGTTCGCGTCGCCCTCCTCGGCCTGTTCGGGTTCGGGGTTCACACCGCCGGACTGCGCGAAGTTCTCCGTCGCGACCTGTACGTAGCCGGGGTTGTCGCCGACGCTGATCTCGAAGCAGACAATCGCCCAGTCGCCGGGCTTGATGTCGTCGACCTGGAGGCCGAAGACCGGCTCCTGGCTGTCGGCGACGACCGAGATATCGAGGCCGCCTTGGTCCATCCAGTACTGGTTGGCGGCCACCACGTCCGCGCTGACGCTCATGTCGAGTGTCCCCGCGGTGAGGCTGTTGTTCGAGAAGGATTCGGTGTCGCTGAAGTACGCGCTCGTCCCGAGACCCGCACCCACGGAGGCCAGGCCCACGGCACCGAGGCCGGCGAGCATTTTGCGGCGCGAGAGGTCGTACAGTTTCGGATTGTTGTCTGTCATGGTTGGTTCCACCCCGGCCCGGTCGTCCCACCCAGGGTCGGCCCGGTTCGGGTTACTTCCGTCCAGGCGGGATGGGGTATTACCTATGCAGTGATTCAGCCGTTTCGAGGCCTCGAACGTCCGTTTGTACGGTCTCGATACCGGTTTCGACCCCCAGAATACGGTGTCCGTATCGCCTCCGATGGGTCGCGTAGCCCGACCGTACCGCTCGGTCCAGTCCCCGTACCGATCCGTAACAGGCCGCTGCCCTCTCGGTACGCGGACTATACGTAAGATACCGTGCCACGTCCCTGAAATCGAGAATGTTTTCGCACGCGTCGATCCCGGAGTCGGACGTCCACCACCTGCTGAGTAACGCGCGCCGGCGCGAGACACTGGCGGCGCTGTGGCGCCGACCCGAGGAGGTGACGCTCCGTGACCTGTCGGAACTGATCGCGGCCGCCGAGGCCGGTGTCACGCCCGCGCCACGGCCCCTGCGCGAGAGCGTCTACAACGCCTTGCACCAGACCCACCTCCCGAAACTGCAGGCGTTCGGCCTCGTCGACTACGACCCCGACCGGAAACTCGTCCGCCCGCGGCCCGAGAGCCGGCACCTCCACCGCTACATGGACACCGTCAACGGCCTCGGCGTCACCTGGGGAGAGTACTACCGCGCGCTCGGGATCGGCGGCCTCTTCTCGGTCGTCGCCTCGCTGGCGGACCTGCCGGTGTTCGGCGCGGTCGACCCGCTCGTGTTCGCCAGCGCCTTGCTCGCCGTGTTCGCGCTCTCGACGGGCTATCAGTTGCTCGGCGGTCGCGGCGGCCGCCTGCGCGGGCTGGTGAACTGGCGACGGTGACGAACGGACGGGAATCCGACCACTCGTTACTATCCTGTCGTTATATTTTCGAAAACTTCCACAATCGAGGCGGAATAGGCTCGATATACGCTAGGTCTTTATCTCGGATGACCACTACGATACTACGGGTGGGTCAATGGCAACTACGCAGGCGGCAGAACGAACAGCGGCCGACGAGGGGTCGCTGTCGACGGAGACGATTTTCGAGACGTTGAGCAACAGACGACGGCGGTACACCCTGCACTACCTGAAACGGATCGACGAACCGGTGACGATCAGGGACCTCTCCGAACAGCTCGCTGCCTGGGAGAACGGCGTCGAACGCGAGCAGGTCAAGCCCAAGGAACGCAAGCGGCTGTACACGGCACTCCACCAGACCCATCTCCCGAAGATGGACCGGCTGGGCGTCGTGGCCTACGACAGCGACCGCGGCGTCGTGGCCCTGACCGAGACCATCGACCAGTTCGATATCTACTTCGACCTGGTCGCCGCCGACGAGATTCCCTGGAGCCAGTTCTACCTGGCACTGGGGAGCGTCGCGACTGCACTCGTCGCCATCGCGGCGCTTGGCGTCCAGCCCTTCGCCAGCCTCGGCGCCTTCGGCTACGCCCTCGCCGTCACGCTGTTGTTTACCGCCGTCGCGAGCTACCACACGCTCCGTGACCAGCGCCGGGTCGTCGGCTCGGCCGACAGGCCGCCGGAGACGACGATTCCGCCCGCCGACGAGATCGAGGCTACGTCCGACGGACGCGACGACTGAACGCACGCTCTTTTCCGATCACACGGTGTCGTCGCTCGCTCTGAAGTCGCTCGGAAAAATAGCGCCGACAGTCACTCCCCGAACCGAATCGCCGATCAGGCCACGTCCGCCGCCTTGGCTTCCGCCCCGTTCGCGTCCGCTCCGGTCTCGGGCCCGCCGTCGCCGTCGTCTTCCGTCGTACTCTCCGCGGCCTCGCGGAGTTCGGCTTCGATCTCCTGGCGTCCCTTCTTGAACTCGCCGAGTGCCTGCCCCGAGGATCGGGCCAGGGCTGGCAGTTTGTTCGCACCGAACAGTAACACGGCGATGCCGAGGATGATGAGCAGTTCCGGTCCACCGGGGACCCCCACGAACAGTTGGACGGTGTCCATGCCCCTACTGGGGGGGCTGGGGGCATCAGTATGACAGCCGTACGTAGCAGTCGACTGAACGGTTCTTGGCCTACGAAAACTCGAAGGAGTCGATGCAGTGCTGACACCGGTCGGCGTCGATGGGCAGTTGCTCGGTCTCGTCTTCCCGGTCGCCGTCGTCCGGTGAGTACTGACAGTCGGTCCTGTGCCACTTCCCGCTCGATGACTGGACGTATTCCATGTGAACTACCCGTTGCGTTCGACGTGTTCGCTCTCCCACCCAGGCCAGGGCTCGTGGTCACGGCGGCCGTGGTTGCTCTCCCCCGCGGCGTCGCTGTCGAACTCGCGTGTGACTTCCAGCCCCGTCGGGCCCGTCGGGCCAGCGATGGCGGCGAGACAGTCCCGCTGGAAGCCAGTGCAATCCTGCATGGTTGTATGCTGACAATCCTGGTCATAATTAGATTGGCGGTCGGTTCGGCTGGCCGGACTGCCCCCGCCGATCACGGCTTGTCGGTCCCGTGGACCCACTCCAGGGCGGCCTGAAGGCCCTTCTCGTCCCGGATCTCGCGGAACCGGGTCGCCGTCTCGCTCTCCATCGTGAGCGTCCCCAGCGCCTCGTCGAGGCGGCCGTACCGCCGATAGCCCTGGGTCTCCTGGACGTCGTTGACCATGTCCTTGACCAGCGCGACCGCGGCGCTCGGCGTCTTGCGGATGTGGTCGACCTCCTCGTCGACGGCCGCACCCAGCTCGCCGTCGGGGACGACGCGGTTGACCAGCCCCATCCGGTGGGCCTCGTCTGCGTCGACGGTCTTGCCGGTGTAGAGCAACTCGCGGGCGTGTTTCAGCGAGTCGGTGACGAACGGGAGGACGAACTTGGGCGGGGGTTCGCCGAAGTGCATGTCCGGATAGCCGAACTCGGAGCGCTCGGTCGCGAACGTCAGGTCACAGGCCAGCGCGAGGTTGCACCCGCCGGCCAGCGCGGGGCCGTCGACGGCGGCGATCACGGGCAGTCGCGCGGAGAAGATCGCCTCCAGGTGGGTCCGCTGGTCGCGGATGCGGTCGTCGACCGACCGCTCCGGTTCGTCCGCGCCGATGTCGTAGCCCGCCGAGAAGGCCTTCCCGTAGCCAGCGACGACGACCACCCGAACCTCCTCGTCGGCGGCGGCCCGGTCGAGCGCGTCCTCGAACTCTCCGAGTAGCGTCTCGTTCAGCGCGTTCATCGCGTCGGGGCGGTCGAGGCGGACGTGAGCCGCGGCCCCGTCGCGTTCGTACTCGATCGTGGTGTACTCTGTCACGGTGGGGCTCTCGTCCGGCACCGAAATAACTCTACCTGCGACCGCCCCGGACCCACAGGTACAACCGGCCCAAGGCCCTAGCCGTCTCGTGACCGATCCGCAGGCCTACCGCTGTGTGAACTGCTTCGACCGCGAGGTGACTCGCCGCTTCAACGTGTCCCACCTCTCGCGGACCTGCGATACCTGCGACGAGTTCGCACGCTTCGTCAACGGGACCGTCCTCAACCAGTTCGAGCGGTTCGAAGACGAGCCGCCCGCGGAGCTGGACTGGAACCGACTCGACCGCACGAAGAAGCTGTTCGTCGCCGAGCGACTCGTCCGCCACGGCCACACGCTGGACGACTTCGAGATGGAACCCGCCGAGGACTGATCGCTTTCGTCGCCGCCACCCGCGATGGGACCGCACAGAGTCACTCGCGGCCGCGCTCGACCGCCGCGCCGAGTGCACGGGTCGCCGCCGCGGGGTCGTCGGCGGCCGTGATCGCCGAGATGACCGCCACGCCGTCGGCCCCGGTCTCGATCACCGCCGCGGCGTTGTCGGGTTTCACGCCGCCGATGCCGACGGAGGGAATCTCGACAGCCTCGGCTACCGCCCGAATCCGGTCGAGTCCGATCTCGGTCCCCTCGGGGTCGGTGTCCTTCGAGTCCGTCGGGTAGACCGCGCCGACGCCGAGGTAGTCAGCCCCCCTCCGTTCGGCCTCGCGGGCGGCCTCGGGCGTCGAGACCGACCGGCCGACGATGGCGTCCTCGCCCAGCTGGTCGCGGGCCACGGAGATCGGCAGATCCGCGTCGCCGAGGTGGACGCCGTCGGCGTCGATGGCCGCCGCCAGGTCGATCCGGTCGTTGACGAGCAGCGGGACGTCCGCCTCCCGGGTCAGATCGCGCAGTTCCAGCCCGAGGTCGTAGCGCTTTCGCGCACTCATCTCCTTCTCGCGCAACTGCACCACGTCGATCCCCCCGTCGATGGCCGCTTCGACGATCTCGACCGTCGAGCGGCCCGCCGAGATCGCCTCGGCCGTGACGAGGTACGTATCGAGGTTCATGGCTGTGTCCTCGGTATGCCGGCGATATGTGGGTTGGGTTCGGTGGCGGCCACGCGCTGAAATACGAGGCCGGGACCAGCGGCGCACGGATGGTCACCGAAGACGACTGTATTCGCGCGCTCAGGGAGGCTGCCCAGTTGCTCGGCGACTCGCCGACGAAAGCCCAGTACGAGAATCTCGGCCTGACGCCGGCGGCATCGACGATCCTCCGGCAGTGTGGCGGCTGGAACGACGCCAAACGCCTGGCCGGACTGGAGACGAACCACTCGCGAGGGTCACGAGTCGAGCCGAAACCGGACGGCCTCGACCTGCCCGACGGGATCGAGTGGGACGAATTGAGCCAGGACCAGCGCTGGCACTACCGGAATCGGGAGCGGAATACGGCGCGGTCCCTACAGCGGCGGCGACGGTTGCGCCTGTGGGTGAACGAACAGACACGAGAGCGGGGATGTCGGGAGTGCGGTGAAGATGACCCAGCGTGTCTCGATCTTCACCACCGGAAACCCGTGGAGAAGGAGATGGAAATTTCCACGATGGTAACGTCGGGCTACGGGAAGGACCGCCTTCGGTCGGAGATCGAGAAGTGTGACGTGTTGTGTGCGAACTGTCACCGAAAAGAACACTACGAGAGGCCCGATCTCCGAACAACCACCGGCGTGCGACTGGTCGCCCGACTCCGCAACACATATAAATCGTAGTGGCCAACTGTGAATTACCTCGTGAGAGACCCAGTATGGGTGTCTAACGGGAACGTATCAGTCCCCTGGGGTAGTGGCCAATCCTGAAGCCTTCTGGGGGCTTCGACACAGGTTCGAATCCTGTGGGGACTACTTCTCTGCGACCAACAACCGAGCAGCGAAGCGTGTCGGCGTCCAGGAACGACAGGGAGCCGATTGCGCGCGTGCTGTCCCCTGCTATCCCGTCGCAATATTCCCGCGAACCGACGCGTTTTGAAGCGGGAATCGACTCGGGATAGACATGAGCGCGTTCGTCTGGGTCGCCGTGGCGACGCTCGGTGTCGTCCCGTACCTCTACCGGGGGTGGCACCACGAGGACTCGCTGCTGTCGGAGACCAGTGCCTACGGAACTGCTCGCGCCGAGTCCCGCGAGGGGTCACACCTCGACCTCGACTTCGGCGACACCGACGACGAAGTGGCGTGTCTGAACTGCGGGACGGCGAACGAGCCGACTTTCTCGTTCTGCCGGCAGTGTGAGACGCCGCTGTGCTGATCAGTCGTCGGTCGGCTGTTCCTCGGCAGTCGGAGCCTCGGCCGGCGAGTCCCGCGGTGCTGGCCCGTCCTCGCCGGCCCGTCGCCAGGTCGTCGGGTCGTAGAGGCGCTGGACCTCGCCGCCCTGCTGGCGGATGGCGACGGCGGTGGTGAACAGGAAGGCACCGGCCAGCACCGTGCCGACGAGCGCGAGGCCGTCGCCCAGCGGTGCGCCGGGGAGCGAGAGCGCGACGGCGTGGTCGGCGACGGCGACGACGGCGAAGGCGAGCAGGGCTGGCGTGAACTGGCGGGTGAACGCGGCGATGCTGGTCCCCTCCTCGGTGCGGACGGTGCCGACGGCGTGGTAGAGGGTGTAGGCGGTGGCGAGCAGGAGGCCGACGACTTCGAGGCCGGCGACGGCGGTGGCGCTGGCGAACAGGTAGGCCAGCCACCAGGCGGCGACGAAGCCGGCGACGACGGTCGGGCCGACCCACTGGAGCGTGTCGTCGCTGAGCAGGGAGGGGCCGCCGACCGAGCGGTGGATGGCCCGGACGCCGATGGCGGCGAAGAGGAACACGAACAGGGTCGCCCCACGGCGGAAGGAGCCCGCGGGGGCGACGCCGGCGGTTTCGGCGATGCCCGCGAGGCCGTAGACGGCGGCCGCGCCGATGCCGACGGCGAGGTAGCGCCACCGCTCGCGGTAGGGGCCGGCCAGAATCCGGCGCGCGTACTGCCTGAGATACCAGAGCAAACAGCCGGCGGCGGCCACGACGGTCAGATAGCCGAGATAGCGTGCGACCGTCAGTGTCGCGGCCGGATCGGTCTGTGCGGGGGTCATGTCCGTCTAGTCGGGTTGGACGGCAAAGAACGGATCGTTCGTTCCCAGTTTCCCAAAACTGGCTCCGAAACGAACTCCTCCCGGACGGCCGGCAGGATGGTTGCGCCGCTCACAGCGAGACGGTTGCGAGGTCGGATTCGAGGTCGTCGACGTACTCGTTGTAGGCGTCGACGAAGCCGGAGAACTGGGGCGCGTACTCCCGGAGGTCGGGCGCGGCCGGCGGAGCGTACTGGGAGAGCAGGTAGATGCCGCCCTCGCCGCCGACCCGGAGGTAGGACGTGCCGTCCTCGTCCCACTTGAGTTCCCAGCGGGTGCCGTCGACGCGGGTGGCGAAGGTGCCGTAGTCGCCGCCCTCGTACCGGCGGAGGGCGTGGGCGATAGCGTCGCAGGTGTCACGGATCGCGCCGACGATACGGTCACGCTCGGCGACGACGCCGTCCACAGGCGCGGGGTCGGGGAACTCGGTCGGCGAACCGTCGAGGACGCCCGCCAGGCTCGCGACGTGCTCGTCGAACGCGGCGACGAAGGCGTCGTAGTCGGCCAGCGCGGTCGCCAGCGGTTCGGGTTCGGGCGGCTGTTTCGTCGAGACGACGTAGACCTCGCTCCCCGACTTCGGGTCGAACCGGAGGTACTCCAGATCGCCGGCCTCGTACTTGACCGTCCACGCCCCGTCGTCGGTGTCGACGGTCCGCTGGCCGTAGTCACCGCCCTGGAGGCGGGCGAGGGCGTAGGCGATCTGCCCCGCGTGGTCGCGAACTGCGGCCACCACCTCGTCGCGGCGGTCGGCCACTGCCTCGGCGTCCGTGATATCGATATCGGGCCAGCCAGTCATCACCGACGGGAGGGGGCCAGCGGGCATAACGGCTGTGTTCCGGGCGGCCGAGACGGCGGTTCATCGGCCGCCTTTCTTCCGGTACCAGACCCGTTCGCCGACGGGCGAGGCGTCGGCGGGGATGTCGAGCCGGGAGACGAACAGGTCCCGGACGGCGAGGGTGACCATTAGGTCGACGGCGGTGCCGTCGTCGTCGACGGTGACGACGCAGTGGCCGTCCCGCTCGTCGAGGGCGGTGATCCGGCCGGTCGTCCACCGGTCGTGGTCGTGGGTCGGCTCGCGGGCGTGGATCCGGTCGTGGTTCACACGCGGTGTAGGGGCCGCCGGCACAAAACCGCTCAGTAGTCGCCAAGGACGCCCAGCCGTCGCGCCCGGCGGGTCGCACGCTGGAAGATCAGGTAGCCGAGCGCGAGGTAGCCGACGGCGGTGCCGACCAGTACGGCCAGGTCGACCAGCGGGAAGTCCCAGAGGCGCGTGCCGTCGATCATGGCCCGCTGGAGGAGCGCGCTCCCCTGGGCCAGCGGGAGGAAGCGGGTCCAGCCCAGATCGAAGGCGGGGGCGGAAATCAGGACGATGAACCCGAACTGGAGCAGGTTGAGCCAGTTGCCGATGCGCTTGTACAGCACGGAGACGCCGCCGGCGGCGAAGCCCAGCCCCAGCACGGAGGTGATGCTCAGGACGGCGACGACGACGGTCGTCAGGAGGTTCAACTGGAGTGTCGTCCCCGTAATCACGAGCATGACCGCGAGGATCACCGACGAGATCAGGAAGGTGCGGACGACCTTCGCGACGCCTTTCAGCAGGGCGACGGGGGCGAACCCGAAGGGGGTCATGATGTGCCGTTCGAGGGTACCCCACTGGACCTCGCTGCCGATGTCGTTGGAGATCGAGGAGTACGCGCCGACCGAGAGTGTCCACAGGAAGTAGCCGACGACGATGCCCTCGATGGAGTCGGTGAGCGCCTGGCCGGCGAGCATCCGCCCGCCGTAAAAGAGCAGGGCGAAAAAGACCAGCGAGAAGACGAGGCCCCCGGCGGCGTTGGCGGGGTAGCGGACGAAGATCAGGTACTCCCGGTAGAGGACCGCTTTCGCGAGATCGAGGTAGCCGGCGGGGCGGCTCTCGACGGGGGCGTCGCTCACCGGGAGTCACCGCCATCGTGCCCGGTTTCGTTCTCGCCGGTCAACTCGACGAACACGTCCTCCAGGTCCGGTTCGACCGTCGCGACGCTGGCGAGGGTGACGTTCCGCTCCCGGAGCAGGGCGGTCAGTTCGTAGAACCCGTCGCTGTCGGTCGCGACTTCGAGGGTCGTGGTTCCCTCTCGGGTCGTCGCGTCGGTCACGTCGAAGCGGTCGCGGACGGTCGCGAGCGTGTCGGCGTCGAGGTCGGGGCTGGTGAGGCGGAACGCACTGGTCTCGAACCCCTGCCGGAGGTTCGCCACGGTGTCGTCGGCCACGATGCGGCCGTCGTTCATGATGACGACCCGATCACAGACGGCTTCGACCACGTCCATGTCGTGACTGCTGATGACGGCGGTCAGGCCGCGTTCCTCGACGATCCGCCGGAGTTCCCGGCGCAGGGTCAGCGAACTCTCCACGTCCAGCCCCAGCGTGGGCTCGTCGAGAAAGACCACGTCGGCGTCGCTGGCGAGAACGCTGGCCAGCGACACCTTCTGTTTCATGCCCCGGGAGAGGTTCCGGACGGGCACGTCCGCCTTCTCGGCGAGGCCGAACTGGTCGAGCAGGCGGTCGTGGCGGTCGGCCACGGAGTCGGGGGCGACGCCGCCGATGGTGGCGAAATAGCGCAGGTTCTCCCGGACGGTGAGCCGCCAGTAGTCGTTGCGCGCCCCCTCGAGCATCGCGTCGACGCGGGCGTAAGCCTGCCGGGGGGCCTCGGCCACGTCGACCCCCTGAATCCGGACGGTGCCCGCGTCGGGCAGCACCATCCCCAGGATCGATTTGATCGTCGTCGTCTTCCCGGCACCGTTCGGGCCGAGCAGGCCGACCACGGACCCGGGGTCGATTCGCAGCGAGACGTCGTCGACTGCCGTCACGGGGTCGTCGCCGCTCCCGAACCGCTTGGTGAGCCCCTCGACGGCGATGGCCGCGGGCTCGGTCGACCGGTCGGCCGGGCGCTCGACGTCCGTGTCTGTCGGCGACCTCGTCGCGGCGGCGTACTGGTCGCTCGTCACGCACCGGCCTACGTGCTTGACGATCAAAAGGGGTCGTTCCTCGACGACTCCGCCGGCCCCACGACCCGGACGCCGTCGGTCTGCCAGCAGCCGTGGAACCGACCGCTGGCCTGCAGGGAGACCGCGAACTCGTAAGTGACCGTCCGGCCGCCGTGGCCGGTCACCGTCACCCGCTGTGTGGCGTAGTTGCCGTCGCGCTCGACCGGGCCCGTCGCCTCGTCGTCGAAATCGATCAGCGGGCGGTACCGGTGGGACCGGACCATCGTGGTGAACCGCTCCAGCGGCCCCGTCGCCCGGCGGTTGGCTGGCGACGCGAAGTTGTACGCCGTCATGATCCCGGCGTCGTGGCGCGGTTCGTCGTTCGATCCCAGCGCGTCGAGCTGGATCCCGATGGCGTCACCCGGGCCGTACGACGGGTCCGGCGTCGGCAGGTCCGAGACCGGGTACCCGTCGCTCGCTCCATTCGACTCAGTCACGATCTGAGTACGGGCCAAACGATAATGAGCGACACGGTGTGGCCACCTACGGCAACCGATGCGCGCTGGACGCCAGTCGGACGGCCGTCGTCGCGGTCGTCGGTGCTGGCAGTATCCGTTCCCACACCGCCGGCCAGATGCCGTCGACCGGTGCAGGCCTACCGTGTGGTAGTGACTCACTAACGTAATGAAAGACCATGAGGTTTAACATCCTGGACGTCACAGAGTTGGGTACGGACGGAAGTCCGTGAGTACCACAATGACAGCTCGACAGCGGACAGACGCCGACGGTCGACCAGCCCCGATGGTTCCGGAGACGCCCACGCGACGCGTCCAGCCCGACGGCGGGCGCGCGACGACGGCATCGAACGGCAAAGTGGTACTCGCGGAACGCGACGCACCCGTCGTCCCGGACCTCTCCTGAGGACTCTCGTAGCGGTTTTCAGTCTTCACTCCGACCGCCCAGCCCCGGGAGTACCGCCAGCGGGTTCCCGACTCCGAGCAAAACACAGGCCAGCAGGCCGAGGTAGGTCCCCAGCCCCCAGATCAGCGCACCCAGGAGCCACCGGGCGGCCCACAGCGCCAGCACGCCGAGGCCGGCCACTGCACCGACGCCGGCGAGCGCGACCGCGGGCCGCGCCCACAGTCCGAGCAGTCGCTCGGGGTAGCGGAGGAAGGCCGCTTCGACTGCGAGCGCGCCACCGACGCCGACGACGACGGCCCGCGGATCGAGAACGAGCCCGCCGTCGCCGGTCAGGGTACCGACGACGAGCAGCGCCGTCAGCGCGCCGCCGGCCAGCAGACCGTCGCGCGAGAGCGGGGCGGGTGCGGGCGACGGCGCGTCGGTCACTGGTCGGTCATCGGCGTCGAACACCGCAGACAGAGGGTGTGGCCGGCGACCCAGTTCACGTCCGTCGCGTCACAGGCCGGACAGCGGTGGTTCGCGTTGTCGTACTCGGTGGTGCCCCGGGGCGCGGCCAGATGCCCGTCGGCGAGGACCCGATCGAGGAGTTCCGGAAACCGCCGGCGCTTGTACCGGGCCCGGTGAGCGAGGAACGGCCCCGGGTTCGACGGGTCCGACCCGTGGAGGTCCTCCCAGGCGATCGCGATCTCGCCGTTGGCCACGCTCCGGGCCGCCTGCTGGAGCGGCCCCGCGGCGGCCTCGAACAGCGGCGTCGTCCCCCAGCGCTGGGGGCTCTCGACCGCGTCGGCGGCCGCCTCGTAGGCCTCGGCGGCCTCGCCGTAGGCCGTGGCGGCGTCGTCCAGCCCGCCCGCGACCCGACAGTCCGCGACGAACTCGTCGAGACAGGCGCGCTGGACGGGGTGATCGAGCGCCCGGTCGAGGTCGCGAGCGACTGCGACGCCCTCCACGCCCCGGTGCGTGGCACGCGACGGCCGGTCCGCGACGCGATAGGCCACGGCCGCGATCACGAGCGACGCGAGTCCCTTCCCGACCCAGCCGTTCTCGTCGGCCTCGAACGGGTTCTGTCCCGCCCGTGGCTCCGCGAGGCGCGCCCACGCGGAGCGCGTGTACGCGTCGCCGGCTGATTCGTAGTCCCGATCCGCGAGTGCGGCGACGGCCCGTGAGCGGTGATCGTCGGCAGTCGACATACCCGCTTCAGGGGCCGAGCGGACACAAACGTTGCGCGCGAGGGTGGCGGTCCAAGTCTTCTTGTCGGGGCTCGCCCAAACCCAGCCATGGCAACCGCGGCGCTGACGGAACCGCACGTCCTCGCGGGCGCGAAGGCGCACCTGTTCCCCGAGGACGGCACCGACGCCTACGCCGTCGTCGACACCCAGTTCGCACAGGACCGCTGGATCGACGACCGCCGCATCGACCCCGACCTCCAGGACCTGCTCGCCCCGTTCAACCACGTCCAGGTGGGGTCGGGGTATCCCGATCTGGTGGGCGTACCTGCGCTCGAAAACGACCTCCTGGCGGTCGACCGCGTGGGCGATCACCCGCCCCTGCTGGCCGTCGAGGCCAAGGGCCGGACGGCGACGGGAACCGCCGACGTGGAGCGGGGCATCGTCCAGGCCTACGACCGATTGGACGAGGCCAACGTCGCCATGGTCGCCGCGCCGGCCGGGTCGATCCCGCAGTCGGCGCTGACGCTGGCACGGGAGGTGAACGTCGGGATTCTGGCCGTCGCCGAAGACGGCACGGTCACGCCCGAGGTCCGACCCCGCGCCGTGGGCGCGCGGCCGACCGGCGAGGCCGACGCCATCCGCTTCCAGGCCAGCGCTCAGGGCGTCGCCGACCGGAACTTCGGGCTGAACCACCCGAAGAACTACCTCGCCTACCCGCTGGCGCTGGTCCACGAGGGAGACACCGAGGCGGTGCTGGCCGAGCGGGTCGTCGGCGCGACCGACGCGGCCCGGGTCGGCGCGGCCTTCCTCGACCTGATCGAGGACCGCCACGACGGCCCACGGCTGACGCCGCTGGGCGAGGAAGTCGTCCGCTTCGGCCTCCGGGCGTACGGGAGCGTCGACGCGGCACTCGACCAGTTCCGCGAGTGGAAACGCTCGCAAAAGCGGTTCTGCGACCTCGCGCCGCGCTGGGGCCAGCTCACCCGCCGCGTGGTGTACCAGTACCCCGCGACGCAACTGCTGGTCGACCGGCTCCAGCGGCTGGCCGACGACGGCCAGCCCGAGCCGTCACTGGTCGAACTCGTCGAGTACTGTCACGAGACCCACCCGACGTTCACCGTCGAGTTGTTCCTCCGGGGGACCGACGACGTGCGCCAGCGGGTTCTGACTGCCGAGGGTGACCTCCAGCGAGACGCGCTGACTGACGGCGTGGTGTACCACTCGCCGACGGTGTTCCAGCTGAAGACGATGCTGTACCACGCCGGAATCGTGACGGAGACGGGTGTGGAACCGTCGACCCTCGATCCCGAGGCCGACGCGTGGGCGCTCCGAGAGCCGCTCTCGCGGTTCCGGTCGCGGTCGGACAACTAATGTGGCCCCCAACCAATTCGACTGTATGTGCAGTTCTTACTCGGACGACCTCGATCCGGCCGTCTTCGAGGAGATGGTGGAGGCGGTCGGTGTCGGCGTCGCGATCTACGACGCGGAGGGGGTGTTCCGATACGTCAACGCCGCGTACGCGGACCTGCTGGAGACGACGCGTAACGACCTCGTCGGCCGACCCGTCTGGGCGGTCGCGACCGAACTCGAAGCCGACCGATTCGAGGACTACTGGGGCTCCTTCTCGGAGGGCGAGACCCGGACCGCGGACACCGAACACGCGGTGGGGGAGCGGACGGTCCCGGTCTCGACGGTGACGACCCGCCGCCGGATCGACGGCACGCCGTACAACTTCGGGACGATCCGGGACCGCTCGGAGCTTCGCGCTCGCGAGCGCGAACTCGAGGAGCGAAACGAGCGTCTGGACACCTTCGCCGGCATCGTCGCCCACGACCTGCGCAACCCGCTGAACGTCGCCCACTCCTATCTCGAACTCCTGCGCACCGACGGCGACAGCGACGAACTGGAGATGGTCGATAGCGCCCTCTCCCGGATGGAGAGCCTCATCGAGGACCTCCTGACGCTGGCCCGGGAGGGCGAGATGGTCGGCGAGGCCGAACCGGTCTCACTCGCCACCGTCGCCCACGATGCCTGGTCGACCGTCGAGACTGGCGACGCGACCCTCACCGTCGCGACCGACCGCGAAATCGTCGCCGACCCCCGCCGGCTCCGACAGCTCTTCGAGAACCTCTTTCGCAATTCGGTCGAACACGGCGACGGACCGGTCTCGATCCGGGTCGACACCACCGACGACGGCTTCGTCGTCGCCGACGACGGCCCCGGACTCCCCGACGGCGACCGCGACTGGCTGTTCGAGCCGGGCGAGTCCGGCGAGGAAGGCGGCTCCGGCATCGGACTGGCTATCGTCGCCAAGATCGCGAAGGCACACGGCTGGTCGGTCACGACGACCGACCGAGACGGGGACGGCACGGGCGCACGGTTCGTCTTCGGGGGCGTCGAGTTCGCCTGAGGTCACCGTGGGAGCGTGATCGCGACAGTCGTGCCGTCCGCGCGCTCTTCGAGCGTCAGGTCGCCGCTGTGCTTGTCGACGACCCAGCGCACGAGCCAGAGGCCCAGTCCCTGGGTGTGCTGGAGCTGGGTAATCTCCTGCTCGCCGGCCACGACGTCCCACTCGGATTCGGGAATCCCGGGGCCGTCGTCGCTGACCCGGATGGTGACGGTGTCGGGTTCCGGCCCGTCCGCGAGTTCGACCCCGACGTCGGGTGTCCCCTCGCCGCTGTGCTCCACCGCGTTGTCCACGAGTTCTTCGACGCCGACCAGCAGGTTGTGACTGAACGCCACGGTGCCGTCGGTCACGGTCGCGAGATCGGCCTCGGGGTAGCCGTCGAGGACCTCGTCGCGGATCTGCGCGCTGGCCTCCGTGACGGGGATCGAGGCCACTTCCTCGCCGTCCATCTGGAGGACGCGTTGGATCGTCCGGGCGGTGTCGGAGGCGTCGACCAGCGACGAACTCGCCTCGAAGATCTGCTGGGCGAACTCGTCGACCTGATCGTCGGTGTCGCTCTGCAGGAGCGTCTCGGCGTACCCCTGGATGACGGTGGTCTCGTTGCGGAGGTTGTGCCGGAGCAGGCGGTGGAGGACCTGCAGGTGGGTCTCGCGCTGGGCCAGGTCGGTCACGTCGGTCAGGACGACGAAGGCACGCTCGCCGTCGGCGCTCTCGTATGGCACCGTCTTCAGGATGTACTGCTTGCGCTCGGTGCCGGTCTGGGTCGTCACCTCACGCTCGACGCTCGCACCCGGCGTCGTGACGGGTGCCATCGCCTCGGCGACGCCCTCGGGCAGGGCCGTCCGCACGTCCGTCAGCGGGCGGTCGGTGAGGTAACGCTCGGTCTCGTCACAGAGCGCGGCGAAGGCGGCGTTGGCCCGGCTGACGACCGCGCCGTCGGCGCCGTACGCCACGTCCGCGACCGGATCGGACAGCGTCTCGAACAGTTCGGTGAACCGCTGGCGGTTGCGCGAGGCGGCCTGCTGGGCCGAGCGCAACGCCGAGAGGTCCTTGACCGTGCCGACGACGCCATCCCCGTAGGCACTGGAGAAACAGGCCGTCCGAATCCGGCTGGGGAGGCGGTCGCCGTCCTGGCTCCGGAGGTCGGTCTCCACGTCGCTGGGCCGGTCCAGGTCGCCGATCTCGGCGGCGATCTCCTCGGGGACGAACTCCGCGATGTCGTGGCCGGGCAGCGTCTCGCGGTCGTAGCCGACCGCGGTCGCGAACTGGTCGGTGGCGAGCGTGATCGTCCCGTCCGCATCGAGCGTGAACAGTTTGTCCTCGGCGGCCTCGACGACGGCCTCGTAGCGCCGGAGTTCCTCCTCGCGGGTGACCATCTCGAAGGCCGCGGCGGCGGTCTCGGCGAGCAGTTCCACCAGCCGGAGTTCGTCGTCGGTGAACCCCTCGCCGTCGCTGGAGCCGAAGCTGAGTGTGCGCCGCTCGCCCAGCGGACAGAAGCCACCGATCTCGACGCCGCCGCGGTCGTAGCCGTCGTCCATCCCTTCGAGGTCCTCCCGGACGACCAGTCGCTGCTCGGTGTAGGCGGTCCCGACCGCCCCTTCGCCAGGGTCGTAGGCGGGTCGCTCGCCCATCACGTCCGCCAGCCCGTCGGAGGTGGCCACCGGGATCAACTGGTCGGTCTCGGCGTCGTGTTCGCGGACGGCGGCGAGATCGAACTCGAAGACCTCGCGGATGGTGTCGACGACCAGCTGGGCCACCTCGTCGGTCGTAGTCGCGGCCATCATGTCCTGCGTGCTTTCGAGGATGCCGCTGAGGATGTCCTGCCGGCGGCGCTGGCGGCTAATGTCCCGGAGGGTGCCGACGGTCCCGGTGAACTCGCCGTCCTCGGAGAGGGGGCGCAGGGTCATCCGGTCGGTCGCCGGGATGCGCTCGTCGTCGCTGGTGAGCAGTTCTACGTCGAGTTTGGCGATGGGCATTCCACCGTTGTCGGCCTGTTTCCGGAGCAGGTCCCGGAGGGCGTCCTCGGCCTCCGTCACGGTCTCGTCGTCCTTGATGATGTGGACCGACGAGCCGAGCAGGTCCTCGCGGTCGTAGCCCGTCATCTCACAGAGCGCGTCGTTGACGAACGTGAACCGGCCCGCCGGATCGAGGATGTAGACGGCGTCACCGACGGTCTTCACGAGGTGTTCGTAGCGGGCCTGCTCGGTCTCGCGCTGTTTGCGCTCGGTCACTTCCCGGCCGTACAGCGACAGGCCCTCCGCCGAGGGGTAGGCGGTCACCTCGTACCACCGTTCGGTCGCCGCCGTCTGGAACTCCGTCGTGACGGTCACGCCCTCGTCCATCGCCCGTTCGAGCGACGGCCGGAGTCGCTCGGCCACGTCCCGCGAGAGGTGCTCCCAGAGCGGATCGCCGCGAACGTCGCCGTCCACGTCCCGCAGGACCGACGCCATCGCGTTGTTCAGGTAGGTGATCCGGAACTCGTCGTCCAGTGCCAGCACGCCGTCGCTGATCCGCTGGAGCGCCTGTTCGGGGACCGCTCGGTCGCCGTCGGCCGACTGCGAGCGCTCGTCGAGCCGATGGTGGAGTTTCGCCTCCAGCATCTCCCAGCCGTCCGCGGGCTCCCAGTTGAACACGGCCGTCGCACCGCGGTCGATGCCGGCCGTCACCACGTCCGCCGTCGTCGTGATCCAGATGGCAGGCTGGTCGGTCAACCCGTCCCGCTCCGGAACCGTCTCGGTGAACACCAGCGTCAACCGCCCGTCGCCCGGCTCGGGGGGCTGCCCGTCCAGCGCCCCGAACTGCTCGACCGACAACGACGATAGCGACCGGAGCCCGCGCCGCAACTCCTCGGCCGCCACCGGATACTGATCGTCGTAGTAGACGACCGCCTCCGGAAGTATTTTGCGTGATACTGACTCCGGCACCGTCATTACTGGATGCAAGGGCCCGACATACATCAGCGTTCGCCGCCGTTACCACAATTGATACCGATTTTCCGGGAGTCTGGCTGGCACCACTACGGGGTGAGGGCCAGCCACGGGAGATAGTTTTTTATATTCGCCTGATAATCCTGGGATATGACCGACAGCGCCACACGGGAGCGACGTGACACCGACGCTCTCACGGACGCGGGCGAGCGGACGCTCCACGTCGGCCGGGATCGGCCGATACGCATCAGTACGGGCCATCGGATCCGGCATCACGACGGGAAGTGTGCGCGACCACACGGCCACAACTACGAGATCAGCGTCGCCGTGACCGGCGAGCTGACCGCGGAGGGATGGGTCGTCGACAAGGGCGATATTACCAGGATAATCGACGAGTGGGATCACCGCTTCCTCGTCGAGCGGGGCGACCCGCTGGTCGAGGCCTTCGAGGAGAGCGGCGACGGCGACGCGCTGGTCGTCCTCGATCACCCGCCGACGGCCGAGGTGATGAGCGTCGTGCTCGAACGCCGCCTCGAATCGCGTCTCCCCGACACTGTCTCGGCGGTGGCCGTCGAGGTGGCCGAGACCGGCGAACTCTGTGCGGGGTTCTGATGCCGGTCGACGCCGATCCCGCGGACTTGGCCGGCGAGGGCGACGCGACCGACACCGAGGACGCCCTCCCGATCAACGAACTGTTCCACTCGCTGCAGGGCGAGGGCCGTCTCGCGGGCGTCCCCTCGGTGTTCGTCCGTACTAGCGGCTGTAACCTCCGGTGCTGGTTCTGTGACTCCTACCACACTTCCTGGGAGCCGTCCCACGCCTGGCTCGACCTGGACGAGATCGTCGCCGAAGTCGGGAACTACGGGGCCGACCACGTCGTCCTGACGGGCGGTGAGCCCCTGCTCCACGACGAGTCGGTGACCCTGCTCGACCGCCTCGACGCCGCGGGGTACCACACCACCGTCGAGACCAACGGGACGATCTACCGCGACGCCCCCATCGACCTCGCCAGCGTCAGCCCGAAACTGGCCAGCAGTACGCCCTCGGCCGACCGTGTCGGAGGCGAGGGTGAGACACCCCGCCCCGACGGGGAACCGGTCGACGCCGCGGCCGCCGAGCGCCACGAAACCGACCGGCTCGACCTGGACGCGCTG
This sequence comes from Halorientalis regularis, assembly GCF_023698535.1. Taxonomy (GTDB): domain Archaea; phylum Halobacteriota; class Halobacteria; order Halobacteriales; family Haloarculaceae; genus Halorientalis; species Halorientalis regularis. Next base: position 196,475 of record NZ_JALJCL010000005.1, on the reverse strand, counting down.
GCCCGCCTCGTCGAGACCTACGACACCCAGCTGAAGTTCGTCGTCACCGGCCCCGACGATATGGCCGAGATCGACCGACTCGTCGAGCGCGTCCGCGAGGCCGCGAGCGCAACTGTCGCCGACTCCGACGTGCTGTTGATGCCCGAGGGGACGACCCGGGACGCACTCGACGGGACGCGCGAGACCGTCGCCGAGTTGGCGCTGGACCGGGGCTACCGCTACACCCCACGGCTCCACGTCGACCTCTGGAACGACGCGCCGGGAACCTGACCGCCGACCGACACATCGACCCATGACCGAAGACACGCCACCCGACGACTCGACCGCCGACGCATCGACCGACAGCGACGACGACCGCCGCGCCGTGATCCTCGTTTCGGGCGGCATGGACAGCGCGACCGCCGTCTACGAGGCCATCGACCGCGGCTACGATCCCTACCTCCTGCACACCTCCTACGGCCAGGAGACCGAGGCCAAGGAACGTGAGTGCGCCGAGGCGCTGGCCACCGAGATCGACGCTCCGGACTCCCTCCACGTCGAGACGGGCCACCTCGCGGCCATCGGGGCCTCCAGCCTCACCGACGACGAGATGGAGGTCGCCGACGCCGACCCCGACAGCGACGAGATTCCCACCTCCTACGTCCCGTTCCGGAACGCGAACCTGCTCTCGATGGCCGTCTCCTACGCCGAGGCCAACGACTGCGAGGCCGTGTTCATCGGCGCTCACAGCGAGGACTTCTCGGGCTACCCCGACTGCCGACCCGCCTTCTTCGACGCCTTTCAGGCCGTGATCGACGCCGGCACGAAACCCGACACGGAGATCGACCTCGTCGCGCCGTTCGTCGAGTGGTCCAAGACGGACATCGCCGAGCGCGGCCTCGAACTGGGCGTGCCCTACGAGTCGACCTGGAGCTGTTACCGCGACGACGCGCCAGCCTGTGGCACCTGCGACGCCTGTGCCTTCCGGCTGGAGGCGTTCCAGAACTGCGGCGTCCGGGACCCCATCGACTACGCCGAGCGACCGGACTACACCTGATCGCCGCCGTCGAGACGGCTGGTCGCCGGATCGTCGACGGGGTCCCAGCCGTCGCGGGCCAGCGCCCGCTCGATGAGCCGGTCGCGCTCGTCGCGGGTCCGCACCGGCGGGAACGGTGGATGCGTGTACACCCGGAACGCCGCCGACCGCTCCATCGACTCCGAGAGCGTCGTCCGGAGCCAGGCGTGGTAGTTGGACTCGCCGGTCAGCGTGTCCACGTCCACACCGAGTTGACTGTTGTAGGTCTCGGCCTGCCGGCGCGAGCCGGGGTTGAAGGAGACCACCGTGTCGCAGTTCGAGACCAGTCCCTCGACGACCGACTCCGGGAGCTGGCCGGGGTACTGCGTGCAGAAGGTGAGCGAGAGGCGGTAACTCCGGCTCTTGGAAAGCATCGCGGTGATCGTCTCGTCGGCCAGCGCCACGTTGTCGAACTCGTCACAGAACAGGTAGAACGGGTCCCGGTCCCGGCGATCCCGCTCGGCGCGGGCCCGGATCGCGCTCCAGATCCGGCGCAGGACCGCCATCGAGAGCTTCCGTTTCAGCTCCTTCGGCTCGCCACCCATCCGCACGAGCAGAATCTCCCCGTCGGCGACCGCGCGGGGCACGCTGATCTCCGAGTCCCGGGCGGCGACCAGCCGGCGGGTGATCGGGTTCTCGATCCAGGGGACCAGCGCCTCCCGCACCGCCGTCCGCGTCGCCTCGGGGACCGCGCCGAACCGGTCGGCGTAGTCGGGGTCGAGGTCGACGTCCGCGGCCGCCACGCGCTCGGCGAACCGCTCCCGGGCCGCCGGATCGGTGAGGAGGTGTGCGAAATCGACCAGCGTCAGGTCCGGTTCGTCGGGCCGCGCCCGGTTGTGCGCGTTCACCGCGGTGACGGTCTCGCTGGCCAGCTGGTTCAGGTGCGGACCCCAGACCTCGTTCACGCCCAGAAGCGCCACCAGGTCCTCGATGAGCGCCGCCAGCGCCGTCTCGTACGCCGGGTCGGCCGGGTCGAGATCGAGTTCGAGGAAGTTGAAGCCGCTGACCGCACCACGGCTGCTCCCGGGTTCGAGCCAGCGCAGTTCGTCCAGGCGGCGCTCGGGTAGGATCTCGACCAGTCGCTCGCTGTCGTCGCCTTTCGGGTCGACGAAACAGCCCCCTGCGCCGGCCTCGACGAGTTGTTTGAACTCGTTGGTCAGCAGCGTCGACTTGCCGTAGCCGGTGACGCCGAAGATCGCGCGGTGGCGAAACAGGTGGTCCTTCTCGATGCTGGCGTCCCGTCCAGCGCGGGTTCCGGTGCCGACGAACAGCGGGGCGTCCGGGTTCTCCCGTGGCACCTGTTCGATCTGCTCGCGGGCGCGGGGCCCGGCGAACACCGATTCGGTCGCCCCGGCGAGGCTCCCGTCCGCGGCGTCGTCCGACCGGTACCCCAGCGACCGGACCGGCTGGCCGTGTTCGTGCTCGACCGCGGTCTCGACGAACTCGTAGGGGAACTGTTCGGCGTCGGCGACTCGTTCGTCGAGGTCGTCGAGCCGGCCCGCCAGCCGCCGGAGGTCGCGGTCGCTGACGCTCTCGCGTAGCGCGGTCGGGTCGAAGGCGTCCCCGAATTCGGCCAGCGTCGTCGCGAGTTCGCTCGCGCTCGGGTCCGCGTCCGGCGGGACGTGCCGCAGGGCGACGCTATCGACGGTGAGCCGGTCGCCCACGACCAGCACCGACAGCACCGCCTCGGCGACGGGCTCGCGGTCGGGGGCCGCCAGCTGTCGCCCGTCGAGGGTCGTCACGACGGCGTCGACGGCGTCCCGGATCCGTTCGACGCTCGCTCCGCGCCCCGTCTCGTCCGTCGCGTCACTCATCGCTCGCGCTCCCCGGACCGGTCTGCACCGGTTTCGGGTTCCTCGGTCCCACTCCCCTCGCTCGCTCGGTTCGACCCGCTGTCGGCGTCCAGCGGGACGTTCACGTCGGCGTCGGCGGCAGAGACCGGCTGGAACCGGTTGTCCGACTCCTCGACCGCGCCGGCCGTGGCCACGTCTTCCATCTGGGTCGCCGCCGGCGGGACGCCCGGGCCGGCGTCCATGTTGGCCCAGTCGACCGCGGGCGCGTTGATCGCGTCGGTCGGGAGGTGACAGAGCCCGGCCAGTTCCGGGGCGGTCACGAGGAACTTCGTCGGGTTCAGCCGTGTGAGCCGATCCGTCGCCGAGAACTCGTGGTCCCGGCCGGCCACGTCTTCGAGGAGGTCGGGGACGTTCGCCGGTGGGATGGGCGTGGCGACGAGGCCCTGCTCGGTCGCCGGGTGGGTGTAGGCCTCGTAGCCGGCCGCGATCCGGCGGACGCGCTGGCTGGCGGTCTCGGGATCGCTCGCGACCGCGACGACGCGCATCGTCACGTAGTAGCCCCGTGCCCCGGCCTGCTCGCCGATCAGGCGGCCGACCGCCTGTTCGCGGGGGGTCGGTTCTACCGTCCGAACGCCCCCGCTGAGGCTCTGTTCCTGGTGTGTCTCCCGGCGTTCGTAGGCGGTCACGCTCACGTCGTGGCCCCAGGGACCGCCCCGCGACCAGGCGTCCCGGGCCGGCTCGAACACCGTCTGGACGAGGACGCGGCAGTCGTCGCCGCTCCCGCCGCCCCTGTCGGTGCCGGCGGCGTCGGCCACGATATCCGCGTAGGGGTCGGCCAGCTCCTCCCCGTCCACGCCGGCGGTCAGCGGCGACTGGAAGGGATACCAGAACTCCCTCGCCAGTCCGAAGCTCGCGCCGGCGGCGTACTCGCCGGCTTCGAGTTCCGGGACCGCGCTGTCGGTCTCCGCGACGGTGACGCCGTCGTAGGACGAGCGCACCTGGCGGTCGAACCGGTCGGCGGCGTCCGCGGTCGGGGCCACCCAGTGGAACGCGATCCGGTCGCCGTCGCCGTAGATCTCGTGGGCGTGATGCTCGCTCTCGTTGACGACCCCCAGCCGTACTTCCACGTCGTGGATCGTCTGGAGCAGGGAGACGGCGGCGTCGATCCCGCCGCTATCCCTCGGCGGGCGCGTCCGTACCACGACCCCGCCGTAGTTCCGGTAGACGGCCGCCGCGTCCTCGATCGCCGATACGTCGCTCTCGGTCAACTCGTAGCTCTCGTGGGGCTGTTGGCCGACGCCGAGCCAGCCGAACAGCCACTCGATGCCATTGCTGATCCCCATCCTGCGGTCCCCCGCCACCCCCCATGTGGTGGCTTGCCAGAGTACAGGTGGCTGTGTCTGTTCAATCTTTCGACGGTGGGGACGTGCCGTCCGACCCACCGGCGGCAATCGTGCAGGCAAGCGGTAACTACAACGCCTGTTTGTCACTCGAGGAGATTTATGAGACCATCCGCCGATGGGTCAGGTGATGGCGCCCTCCCCTCGCCCCGCACTGCGTGCCCTCCCGCTGTCCGCGGTCGATCTCGCCGTCGCCGCCGCGGTCTACGAGTTCGTCAGCCCCGCTATCGGCGTCCTGCTCGGCGTCGTCGGCGTGCTCGTCCTCGGCGTCGTCGTCGTCAGACTCTACCGCGTCGCCTCCCAGCGCGTCCCCGCGCGTCACTGACCTACCCTGTACCGGTCGTCACGTTCCCACCCGGTCCGGTCTGTGAGACGACGTATCGCCGCCCGGCCATCGGCTCCAGCAGCGCGTTCACTGGCGCTCTGTCGTCGGTGAGGACCGGCACGCCGCCGGTGTCGACCTCGGCCTGGTAGTCGGCCAACTCCGTCGAGAGCCCGATGCCGATGTCACGGCGCTCGTCGCGGGCTTCGAGCTGGGCCTGGCTGACCCGCGCGTCGGATTTCGTCGCGACCACCTCGATGTTCTGGACGACCGACCCGCCACTCGTCGGGAAGCTGTACACCTGCGGGTACACCCGGTTCATCGTCTTGTACTCCGCCCGGTAGAACTGCGAGGCCGGCCCCGTCGGCGCGGAGATGATGTTCGCCAGCAGGATGCCGTCCTCGTCGAGTCGGTCGGCGGTCAACTGCATGAACTCCCGCGTGGTGAGCTGGAAGGGCACCTTGTCCTTCTTGTACGCATCGAGGACGATCAGGTCGTAGGTCCGGTCCGTGGTCCGGAGGAACTCCCGGCCCTCGGCGTTGTAGATGTTCAGCCGCGGCCCCTCCTCGACACCGAAGTACTCCTTCGCGACGCGGATCACCTCGGGATCGATCTCGACCACGTCGACGGTGACGTTGTAGTCGTTCACGAACCGCTTGGGGCCGGTGAACCCGCCGCCACCGATGAAGAGGACTCTGTCGATGTCGCCCGACTGGTGCGGTGCGCTCGCGGTCGTCTCGTTGCGCCAGTCGCCCAGCAGAAAGGGGACGTGGAAGTAGCGCGTGTACTCGAAGACGTGTCGGTTCGGATACTCCAGGTCCATCGCGCTGTGGGGCTGGCCGTCCAGATAGAGTGTCCGCGTGTCGCCCAGGTCCGCGACGACGAGTTCCTGATACGGTGTCTGGGTCTGGTAGACCGTCTCCCCGCGGACGGAGTACCCCGCCGAGGGCACGGCGACCGCGCCGACCAGCAGGACGCCGACGACGAGTGTCGCCAGCACCGTCCGCCGCGGGAACGACGGCGCGAGGATCACGAGCGACGTGCCCACGAGCAAGAGGCCGAAGACGAGCCCGATCAAAGACACCGAAAGTGATGGGATCAACAGGAAGGTCGCACCGAACGCGCCGACGATGCTCCCGATGGTCCCGACCGCGTAGACGTGGCCCGAGGCTGCCCCCGTACTCTCCTTCCGGGAGAGTTCCGCGCCGTAGGGACTGATGAATCCCAGCAGGTACGTCGGCGGGCCGAACAGGACCGTCACCGCGGGCAGGGAGGCAAAGCGCGGCGGGAGCGGGAACCCCGAGAGTCCGGCCAGCAACAGGTCCCCCGCCAGGATGAGGACGGCGACGAACGCCCCCGTCGCGAGCAACACCCGGACCAGTCGCTCCTCGGTGGCGCGCCGACTGGCCCGCTTCCCGCCCTGGTAGTAGCCCAGCGACAGCGCCGCGAGGAAGACGCCGATGATCGACCCCCATGTGTAGATGCTGCTCCCGAACTGGGGGGCGACCATCCGGCCCGCGAGAATCTCCAGCCCCATGCTGACGACGCCGGAGACGAACACCGCCAGCTCCGGACTGGACACCCCGCCCGAGAACCGCCGGGACAGCGCACTCATTCACAGGTGGTACGGGCGGGAGTGTCTAAAGTAGCGTGGCGGCCCCAGTCGTTCGCCGGGACCGAGCCGACCTGTTGTTTTGGGCTGTCACAGTATCGTTCGACGGTGGTTGATTTTGGGACAGGAATGAACTCCCCGCTCAGTGCGTCTGCTAACGGACTGCTGGTGGTTCTATCAGATTGTGGTATCGTTCAGCAAGTCGTGCTGCAGACAAAGCGCATATCTCGTACACGCTACCGTCGGTTTTCTACCGAACTTTTCGGTATATCGCTGACAGACCTCGTCCAAGCACTCACGCCAAGTCTTTCTGCTTCGCCATCTCGATCTCAAACCGCGCTCCGCCATCGGCTCCATCGGTTATAGACAACTCCCAGTCATGGGCTTCCACAATCCGTTTTACGATGGTCAACCCGAAACCAGTCCCACTCCGTGCTGACGAATGGCCGGGATCGAACACTTTCTCGCGCTCTCCGACTGGAATTCCCGGCCCATCGTCCTCGACGTAGATCCCATCTCCATCGTGACATCCGACACGGACGGTCACGTCGGACCCACCGTGTTCAACAGCGTTGCGGAACAGGTTCTCGAAAACGTGCCGTAACCGGTCGCGATCACCTTGGAAGGCCATCTCGTCGACAATCTCGATGCTCGCGTCCTTCGTGTCGACTGTCCCCCAGCACTTCCCGACGAGGTCAATCAAGTTGATCGACTCAGTTTCGCTTATCGTGTTGCCCTGGCGAGCAAGCGTCAACGTATCCTCGACAATCGCCTCCATCCGGTCGAGCGCCTGCACGAGCGGATCGAGATGATCGCTTTCTGCCTGCTCGGCAAGGAGCGTAGCACGACTCTGCGCGACGTTGAGCGGGTTGCGCAAATCGTGGGAAACAACACTCGCAAACTCTTCGAGGCGCTCGTTCTGCTGGCGTACCTGTCTTTCCCGCTCAACGCGTTCGGTCACGTTCCGAGTGACCCCAACCAGACGCGCAACGTCACCATCCTTGACCACCGGCGCGAGTTTCGTCTGCCAGAAACGTGCTCCCTCGTCGACCTGGAGTTCCTCTTCGTACGAGATAGGTTTGCCAGCGTTGACACAACGGTGATAGTTCGCTTCGAGCTCGGCTCCCTGCTCCTCGCCGAACACATCTCGTGGCGTCTGGCCCTGTACTTCCTCTGTCGTAATTCCGGTCTGGCGCTCGTAGGAAGGGCTGAGGCGTTCAAATTCAAATCGGACACTATCCTCACCCTCTTCGACATTGAGGAGGAAGATAGCATCCTCGACGTTGTGCAAGAGGGCTTCGTACTCTTCGGCGAGTTCCTGGGCCCTGGCCTCGTATTCCTTTCGCTCGGTGATATCCCGACTGCTGAGGAGAATCCCATCGATGATCTCGTCGTCAAGTCGATTCCGCATTGTGGCTTCGATCCAGCGCCACGAGTCGTCGGCGTGGCGGAACCGGACTTCGACAGTCTCGGATTCAGACGGATTCGAGAGAACGGTCTCCAGCGCATCGGCGTTTCGTTCCCGGTCCTCGGGATGGACGAACTCGTATCCCTCATGGCCAACCAATTCGTCGGGATCGTAGCCGAGAACCCGTGTGACAGCCGGACTGACGTACGTTATCGTCCCGTCGGGAGCAACGACTGTTGCGAGATCGCTTAGTTCCGCAACGAGCGTCCGATACCAGTCAGCCCCGTGTTTATCGTTCTCTCGGGGAGTCGTCTCGTCTTCCATTAGTCGTACTGTGTCCAGTACATATGTATGCATTTTGAACCCCCGTTCTCTCTCCAATAGAAGCGGCCGCTGGACGGTCACACCGCTACTGACGGAGATGGACCAACTGGCGGGCGCTGCCGAATAGATCGCGTACTGACGCACGGATAGGTTCGATCTCCAGTGGAATTGTTGCCGTTTTTGAAATTTTGGGTGCAGTTCGCACAGTAGTGATCGGCAGCGATCACCTGTCCGCAGATCTGGCTCCGACAGAAGTCTGGTGACAACAGGGATCCCACGGTACACAGAGCGCGTACTGCAAGGGATCTACTGTGAGGGTCCGTCAAGCACTATTCCGAGCCGTGCCTCCCGATTCCGACCGCGATCAGCAACAGCACGAGTACGATGGGGTGTGAACGAGTTCCCCGGGATACGTCATTATTCCCACGAACATCGCGGCAACGAAGATGACCACGTTCTTCCAACGTGTACTCACTCGCCGCTGAATCGCTCCGTTCACGTGTACGTTCTGTCTGTTAGCTGTCACTCCGATTTACTCTGTAGGTGACCGTCAGTGTTTGTACCACCGTCTTCGATGGCAGGGTGACAGGAACGATTTCTGTCTGGGGATCACGACTACGCGGTCACCGTGAATATTTGCGTTCCTCGGTGCTGCATTCACACTCTGTATTCAGCGGCTTCCCTCTGGCAGATACTAATGGAGTCACGGTCTGCTCCGCATCGCAGACGCTCACTCCCCCGGCGGTCCGCCCTCCGCCAGCACCCGCCGGTACACCAGGTAGCGGTGGACGCCGTAGACGCAGGTCACGAGCCCGGTGGCGGTGATGACCTGTGCGTAGTACCCGCCACCGCGGAAGGCGAGCAGGTACGCGCCAAGCGCGAGCGCGAACAGGCCGACCCGGAACACCGCGACGAGCCCGAGATAGCCGCTCTCGACGGCGGCGACGACCTCGCGGTCGCGGCTGTAGGCACGATCCGAACCGGTGTCCGGACGGGCTCTGCGACCGATTTCCTCGGGAACCGGTTCCGAGTAGGCGGGGAAGGGATCGACGGACTCCGGGAATGGCGGGTCGGGTTCGTCCGGCCAGGTCTCACCGAACATACATCCGTGTAGGGTGGCCGCGGGTATAGCTGTCATGCCGACGACGCTGTCGTCCGTGTCCGGAGCAGGCCCCGGGCCAGCAGGCCGGCGGCGACGAGTAGACAGACCGCCAGCCCGACGAAGGCGACGGTGTAGTCGGCCGCGGCCGCGACCGAGCCCACGTAGACCGGCCCCAGGGCCCCGACGCCGAGAAAGAGGGCGCGGGCGGCCCCGAGGTCGCCGCCGGTGTTGTCGTCGGGGGCGGCGTCCAGCAACACGGCGTCGGCCACGGGAAAGAGCGCCTTGTACCCGAGCGCGAACAGCGCGATGGCACCGATCACGACCCACAGCCGCGACGCCACGACGACGCCGACCAGCGCCGCGACGGCGAGCGCGAGGCCGGCGACGCCGACCGCCCGGCGTGGCACCCGGTCGGAGACCAGTCCGGCGAGCGGTTTCGCCCAGACGCCGACGAGGAACACGACGGCGAACAGCGCCGCCGCCAGCGATTCGCTCATCCCCTTCCCCTGTGCGAGGTAAGTCGGCAGGAAGTTGACCCACGCGCCGACGACGAAGAAAAACAGGGCGAAGGCGATCAGCGCCTCCCGCTGGGCGGTCGTCGTCGAGAGCCGCCGGACCGTCTCCCGGAGGCCCAGGTCCATCCGTCCCAGGTCGTAAGGGTCGCGATTCCAGCGGACGTACACCACGCCCAGCACGAACAGCGCCACGGCCACCGGGAGGAAGGGTGCCCGCCACGAGAGTCCCGGCACCGTGGGGACGAACCCGCCGACCGGCCCGAGATCGGCGGCCGCGCTCCCGGTGACGATCAGCGCCGCTATCGAGGCCAGCACGCCGCCCGCGTCGGTGCCAGCGGCGTACAGGCCGAGCGCCTGGCCGCGGCGCTCGACGAACAGATCCGACAGCAGGGCCCGCGAGGGAACCGCGTAGAGCCCTTTCCCGATTCCCAGCAGGAGCGCACCGCCGACGAAAAACAGGGGCGAGACCGACCACGCGAACAGGAAGAAAGCGAGGGTCAGCGCCGCGAGGCCGGGGACGATCAGGGCCGCTCGCGAGAACCGGTCCGAGAGACGGCCGCTGGGGTACTGGACGACCGCGTAGACCGCCTGAAAGCCCCCGAGGACGAACCCGGCGGTCACGGTCGTGATGCCCAGGTCGTCGATGATGGCGGGCAGGAGCGGCGAGAGCAGGAATCGGCCGAGCTGGAGCACGGCCCAGGCCAGCGCGAGACTGCCGAGCATCCGACCGCCGTAGCCCGACAGGAGAGACTCGTCCGTCACGTCGACCCGTGCGCTCTGGATCCTCTTGGTACGTACGACTTTCCTCCCATCTCTGACCTGCCCCACGTTCACGTTACTCCCGTGTAACCCGGTTTGTGACGGGTTAGCGTCCACTTTTGTGTCTCGCGCCCCTGTATCTTGATACGCTATGTCCGAACAGCACTGTCTCGTCTGCCGGACGGACTATCGCGACGCCGACCGACGCATCGCACGAAAACTCCTCTGTGAACGCGGCTTCCGGAACGCCTGCGAACGCTCGTAACGCGTTCAACTACCGGTACTTTTCTGCGACTCGACACCGTAGTCGGCGGTATGTCACTGCGTCGAGCACGGCGCCGGGCCTCCCTCGACGGCGCCCTCACCGGGGCGGTCACCGCACTCGCGCTCGTCGCCAGTCGTGACGAGGAGCGAGGGTCGTCGCTCTTGTCCGCGCCCTCGCGCTCCTCGCCGGGGATCTCGCCGTTGCCGCCGAGGAACGGGCGCAGGCCGCCGAGTGAATCTTGAAGCTCGGGCCCCTACGGCGGATATGAACGAGAACCGTGCGACCGTCCTGGTGGCAGGGGCCAGCGGCGAAACTGGGCGCGAGATCCTCCGACTCCTCGACGGCCGTGACCCGACGGTCCGGGCGCTGACCCGCGACGAATCGAACGCCGACCGCCTGCGGGCCTGGGGGGCCGACGAGGTGGTCGTCGGCGACCTGCTCGCCGAGACCGGACTGGACGCGGCCGTCGAGGGGGTAGACGTCGTCCTCTCGGCGGTCGGATCGACGCCGAGCGCCGTGCTGACGGCCGAGCAATTCGTCGACGGGGTGGGCACTATCGCCCTGCTGGAGGCGGCCGTCGACGCCGGAGCCGAGGCGTTCGTCATGGAGTCGGCCCTGGGGGTCGGTGGCGAGGGCGGGAGCGTGCTGGCCCGTCTCTTCGACGCGGCCATCGGGCCGATCCAGGACGCCAAGGCCCGCGCCGAGGCCGCGATCCGGGCGGCCCCAGTCCGCCACACCATCCTCCGGCCGGGCGTGTTGACGAACGGCCGGCGGACCGACGACGTGACCGTCGCGCCGGCGGACACAGGTCTGTGGGGCTCTGTCTCCCGGGCCGACGTGGCGCGACTGATGGCCGCGGCTCCCTACACCGGCGCGGCCGCCGACCGGACACTCGAAGCCGTGGCGACGCCGTCACACCGCGAGGTGGGGCTGGCTATCGACTGGCGACTCCCGCGGGCGAGAGCCGAGGAGATCAGCGTCGAGGTGGTCGACGGCTGACTCGGCGGTCGCCGGACGCGTGGCTTTGGGGCGGTGTCGAAAGAAGGGGTATGGACCAGTTGCCGGCGGATCAGAGCCGGTCGGCGATGATGTTCTTCTGGATCTCGCTGGTGCCCTCGTAGATCTTGGTGATCCGGGCGTCGCGGTAGTAGCGCTCGACGGGGTGGTCGGTGACGTAGCCCGCGCCGCCGTGGACCTGGATGGCCTCGTCGGCCACGTCGACGGCGTGTTCGGAGGCGAAGAGCTTCGCCATGCTGGCGAACTTCGCGGCGGTCTGGTCGCGACCGGCCTCGACCGTACTCGCCGCGCGGTAGGTCAGCGAGCGGGCGGCCTCGACGTTGGTCGCCATCTCGGCGAGCTTGTGCTGGATGGCCTGGAACTCGTCGATGGTCTGACCGAACTGCTCGCGCTCGCTGGCGTACTCGATGGCGGCGTCGAGTGCGCCCTCGGCGGCCCCGACGGCCTGGGCGGCGACGCTGGTCCGACCGGAGGCGAAGAAGTCCATCAGCTGGTAGAAGCCCTTGTCGACCTCGCCGATCACGTTGTCCTCCGGCACGCGCACGTCGTCCAGCATGACCTCCGCCAGGTCCGAGGCGCGGATGCCGAGCTTGTTGTCGATCTTCTCGGTCTGGACACCCTCGGTGTCCATCGGGACGAGGAAGGCGGTGATGCCGCCGTGGCCCTCGCCGGGTGTGGTCTTGGTCATGCAGACGCCCACGTCGGCGACGGTACCGTTCGTGATCCACATCTTGTTGCCGTTGATGATCCACTCGTCGCCGTCTTTCTCGGCGTGGGTCTCGATGCCCGCCACGTTCGAACCGTGGGCGGGCTCGGAGATCATCGAACAGGACGCGGAGTCACCGTTGGCGATGGACGGCAGGTACTCCTCTTTCATCCACTCGTCGCCGTACTCGACGATCATGTCCGTCCCGAAGCCGGCGGAGCCGACCGCGCTCCCGATGCCCGGATCGGCCCGCCACAGTTCTTCCGTGACGATGATCGAAGACAGGAGGTCCATCCCCGCGCCGCCGTACTCCATGGGGATGTTCGGTGCGACGAAGTCGGCCTCCGCGGCCTTCCGGCGAATCTCCTCCGGATACTCCTTGTTCTGGTCGTGTTCCTTGGCGACGGGCTTTATCTCCTCCTCGCCGAAGTCCCGAACGGCCTTCCTGATCGCGCGGTGTTCGTCCGATAGCTGGAACGACATACGCCATCATAATGGCTGTCCTGTAAAATATATTCCGGGAACAGATTACGGTGTTAAGAATACACTCGGGAACGAAGATGTGTGTAAATAACCCCTTTTTCAGGGCGACGGGATTTCCGGGTAGGACTGGCGCTGGCCGGTGGAGTTGCGGGCTAGCACGCGGACCGTAGCCCCGCGGCGGCCGTCGCGGCGCTCGGTGCGCTCGTCGTAGTGGACTACCGTGAGATCCAGACAGGCCCGCAGGAGTTCGTTGGCGGCGAAGCGGTACCGATCCGTGCTGGGCCCTCGCTCCACCGCGTCCGTGGTCCGGAGGTGGTGCTGGACGAACAGGTAGCCGCCGGGTTCCAGCGCGGCCGTGATGTCGGCGAGGCGGTCGAGCGCCCGGTAGAAACTGATCGTGATCACCGCGTACCGCGATTCGGGGAAGGCGTGGCTCGGCACGTCCGTCTGGACGAGTTCGAGGCGGTCGGCGACGCCGCGCTCGCGGGCGTTCTCGCGGGTGATCTCCAGCCCCGCCCGGGACTGGTCGAGCGCGTCGACCCGGTAGCCCTCGCTCGCCAGGAAGACGGCGTTGCGGCCGGTGCCGGTCGCCACGTCCAGCGCTCGGCCCTCGGGGAAGGCGTCGACGGCGCGTTCGAGCAACGGATCGGGGTCGGGGTCCTGTGGGTACTCGCCCGCGCGGAACCGCTCGTCCCAGCTTGGCATGCTCGAAGCGAGGGCCGCCGGGACCGTGAAGGACCGGGGTCGACGGTTCCGGAACCGGCCCGTCTCGCCGCGAGCGCGGGGGACTTGAGCCGGCACTGTGTTCGGTCCGTGATGACGGACGATCTCTTTACGCCGCTGACGCTGTCGGAAACAACGCTGCCGAATCGCGTGATGGTCTCGCCGATGTGCCAGTACTCCTGTGACGACCGCGACGGACTCGCGACGGACTGGCACTTCCAGCATCTGACCAGTCGCGCTGTCGGCGGCGCGGGCGTCGTGATGACCGAGGCCACCGCCGTCGAGCCGCGTGGCCGGATCTCCCCCGAAGACCTGGGCATCTGGAGCGACGAACACGCCGACGCGCTCACCGAGATCACCGATTTCGTCCGCGAGCAGGGCTCCGTTCCGGCGATCCAGCTGGCCCACGCCGGCCGGAAGGCCGCAACGTCCCGCCCCTGGGATGGGCACGACCCGCTCCAGCCCGACGACGGCGGCTGGGAAACGGTCGCACCGACCGACCAGCCCTACCCCTACGAGGACGACGCGCCGCCGACACGGGCGATGACCGAGGCCGACCTCGCCGACGTGCGTGAGGCCTTCGCCGACGCCGCCCGCCGCGCGCTGGACGCGGGGTTCGAGATCGCCGAGGTCCACGCCGCCCACGGCTATCTCCTCCACGAGTTCCTCTCGCCGGTCACGAACACCCGTGACGACGAGTACGGCGGCGACTTCGACGGCCGCGTCCGGTTCCCGCTGGAAGTGATCGAGACCGTCCGCGAGGTCTGGCCCGACGACAAGCCCGTCTTCGTCCGCATCTCCGCGACAGACTGGCTCCCCGACCGTGAGTCCTGGACGGTCGCGGACTCGATCCGCTTCGCCGACCGCGCCAGCGAGGCCGGCGTCGACCTGATCGACGTGTCCGCCGGCGGCATCCACCCCGACCAGCAGATCCCCTCGGGCGGCCCGGGCTACCAGATCCGCTACGGCCGCCGGGTGAGAGAGGGCTGTGATGCGGCCTCCGAGGATCTGAAGATCGGTGCCGTCGGCGGCATCACGACGCCCGAACAGGCCGATTCCCTCGTGCGAAATAGCAGGGCCGACCTCGCTATCGTCGGCCGCGAGCATCTTCGGGACCCGTACTTCACGCTGCACGCTGCGCAGAAACTGGGACGGGAGGACGAAGTTGACGTACCGCCGCAGTACTACCGGGCGTTCTAGAGCTCCGACCCGCTCGACGCGTCGGGGAGTTCGACCTTCTCGTACTCGATGCCGAGTTCGTTCAGCGCCGCCTCCACGTCTTCCTCGCGGGCGAAGTCCGCGCCGGCCTCCTCCCGGATGCGCTGGGCGGTCGCCAGCACCTCGCCCTTCCGCTCGTCGGGGATGGAGAACTTGTCCGTCGACAGTTCCAGCAGGAAGCCGTTGTGATCGCGGGTGTACAGCGAGTGGAAGATGCCCCGATCGAACTCGTTGTAGTGCCGGTCGGCGTCGTCGAGGGCCTCGCGGATCTCGACGAACCGCTCGGGGTCGATCGACAGCGCGAGGTGGTGGACGCCGCCGACGCCGGCCCGTGGGGGTTGCTGGTTCGACGGCCGGTCGCCGACGAAGAAGGTGATGATCCGCCCGTCGCCGGTGTCGAAAAACAGGTGGGTCGAGGAGGGGTCGTCGAGGTTGGGCTGGCGGAGGACCAAGGGCATGCCCAGCAGGTCGCGGTAGAACGCGATGGTGTCCTCCTCGTTGCTGCCGACCAAGGTGATGTGGTCGGTGCCGGTGGTGTGGATCGGGCTGTCCGGGAGGTCCGCGGTTACGTCGGGCGTGTCGTCAGTCATGCAACCGTGTAGCGGCGGGAGCCGCTTGGGCCTGTCGCCGAGTCCGGAACTCCTCGATCAGTCCGTGAGGACGCCCTCGATGCGACCGCCCGACTGGGTGCCGTCGGTGACGGTGAAGCCGTCGAGCAGATCACGAAGATCGCGGGCGCGCTCGGAGAGGCCGGTCACGTCGTCGCGCACGCCGGTGATGGCGGTCGTCTGCTCGCTGGTCGCGTCGGCGGCCTCGTCGGCCCGTGTTGCGGTCTCCTCGCTGATGGTCCCCACGTCGTCGACCATCGCGACGACCTCCTCGGCGGAGGCCGCCTGATCGTCGGTCGTCGTCGCGATGGACTGGACACCGTCGTTTGTCTCCTCGATGTACGTGACGATTTCGCCCAGCGTCTCGGCGGTCTCCTCGACGGCCGCGACGCCCTCGTCGATGCGGTCGTCGGCCCTGCGGATGTCCGTGACCGCCGTCTCGGTCGCGGTCTGGACGTCCGTGATGAGCCCCTCGATCTCCTCGGTCGCGTCGGCGGTTTCCTCCGCGAGATCTTTCACCTCGTCGGCGACGACGGCGAACCCCTCGCCGGCCTCGCCGGCGCGAGCGGCCTCGATGGAGGCGTTCAGCGCCAATATGTTCGTCTGCTCTGCGATGTCGTCGATCAGGTCGATGATAGACTCGATCTCGTCCATCTCGGTCCGGAGCTGTTCGATCTCCTCGACGGCCGTTCGGGCGGCCTCGCCGACAGCGGTGATCGTCTCGACCGCCTCGTCCGCCCGCTCGCGCCCCGCCTCGCCGAGCGTGGCGGCGGCCTCGGACTGGTCGGCGATCTCGTCGGTCGCGGACGCGACCTCCTCGATGGTCGCCGAGAGGTTCGTCAACTCGTCGGCGGCCTGCCCGACGTTCTCGCGCTGGCGCCCCGCGTCTTCCGCGATCCGCTCGACCGTCTCGCTCACCGACTGGCTGGTGTCGGTCACGCGGTCGGTCTCGGTCGCGATAGTCCCGCTCTCCTCGTCGACCGTGACGGCGAACTCCCGGATGCGGACGATCGTCTCTTCCAGTTGCACGACCATCTCGTTGAACGCGGTCGCGATCTCGGCCATCGCCTCGTTGTCCTGGTCCGTGTTCAGCCGGCGCGTCAGGTCGCCGTCGGCGGCCGCCGCCATGACCGCGCCGAACTCGCGGGCGCGGGATTCGAGGTCGGCCGCGAGGGCTTCGGCCTCCTCGTGAGCCTGCTCGGCGTCTGCCTGTGCCTCTCGTGCCCTTTTGCTGGCGTCTTCGGCCTCTTCGCGAGCCTCCTCCGACTCCTCGATGGTCTCACCCAGGGACTCCGCGGTCCGTTCGAGCGAGTCGAACACGCGCCCGATCTCGTCGTGGCGGTCCACGTCGAAGTCGATGTCGTAGTTCCCGTCGTCGACCTCCCCGACCTTCCGGTCGAGGACGACCAGCGAGTGGTACATCTCCGCGTAGGCGAGAAAGCCGGTGAGGATCGTCACGACAGAGACTCCCAGCGCGGCGAGCAACGGGTCCCCGATGGTCAGCCCGAACACGAACGGACTGACCCCCAGCGACAGGACTGCCATGCCGAGCAACCGCGCTCCGAGGTTCCGCCGGATGACGGCCGGAAAGTACTGTTCGATCCGGACCGCGATCGACCCGAACCAGGTCATGATCCGCTCCGAACCGCTCGTGGAACGTGTGGCTGTCATAGCTCGAAAACACCAGTGTATGCTATCTCTCTACCCGGTCGCACCCTCTAAAACGCTCGCACGCGGTTATCATGGGTGATACCGAATCTCACGGACGCTGGGGATAGCTGGCGAGCCGCGGACCCGAACACTCAACAGGGAGACGCCCGTCCCGGTGAGTCATGGCTGGCACCAACCGGCAGTGGATTCTGGGGAGTCGTCCGACAGGTGAACCGACGATGGACAACTTCGAGCTCCGGGAATCGGAAATTCCCGAACCGGACCACGGCGAAGTCCTCGTGGAGTCCCGGTATCTCTCGGTCGACCCGTACATGCGCGGCCGGATGCGCGACGCCGAGTCCTACGCCGAACCGTGGGACGTGGGCGACGTGATGCAGGCCGGCGTCGTCGGCGACGTGGTCGCGTCCAACCACCCGGATTTCGAGGAGGGCGACGTAGCCACGGGCAACCTCCGCTGGGCCGAGTACACCGCCGCCGACGGCGACGACCTCCAGCCCGTCGATCCGGACCTCGCGCCCGTCTCGACGGCGCTGGGCGTGTTGGGGATGCCCGGCCGGACGGCCTACTTCGGGACGCTGGAAGTCGCGGAACCCGAACCCGGCGACACCGTGCTGGTCTCGGGCGCGGCGGGCGCGGTGGGATCGGTCGTCGGCCAGATCAGCAAGCTCGCGGGCGCTCGCGTGGTCGGCATCGCCGGTGCCGACGAGAAGACCGACTGGCTCACCGAGGAACTGGGCTTCGACGCCGCGATCAACTACAAGGAAGCGGACGACCTCTACGCCGCGGTCGGGGAGGCCTGCCCCGACGGCGTCGACGCCTACTTCGACAACGTGGGCGGCGAGATCACCGACGCCGCCTTCGCCCACCTCAACGTCCGGGCCCGCGTCGCCGTCTGTGGCCAGATCTCGCTGTACAACGCCACCGAGCAACCGATGGGGCCCCGGAAGCTGGCGGGGCTGATCGAGACCCGCGCCCGCGTCGAGGGCCTGCTCGTCCGGGACTGGGCCGGCCGGTTCGGCGAAGCGACCGAACAGCTGGCCGAGTGGGTCCAGACCGGTGACGTGCAGTACCGCGAGACCGTCACCGAAGGCTTCGAGAACATGCCCGAGGCCTTCCTCGGACTGTTCGACGGCGTCAACATCGGCAAACAACTCGTCAAAATCGAGTGACGGACCTCAGGCGGTGTCGTACCGGACCGAGCCGTCGGTGACCGTCGCCACCGTCCAGGCCCGGGCCAGACGCGCGTTCTCGCGAAGGTGGTGTTCCGGGACGAGCGGCAGCGGCACAGGTCGATAGCCGCGGGCCTTCATCGCGGCGACGCCGCTGAATCTCCCGATCTCGCGCCCGTGACCGGCGAGGTGCATCTGCCTGTCGTCACCGCGGCTGTACCGGTAGGGAAACGCGGCCGGATCGGGCCCGGGACAGCGGAGCGAGTCGACCGATTCGAGCGCCACCCGGACCGTGCCGTCGGCCGCGCAGACGAGTCTCCGGTCGCCGGTCTCGTCCGCGTCGGGGCCGGAACCCGTGGGTTCTTCCCGCCAGGTTACGGTCTCGTCGGCCTCGACACACGCGTAGCTGTCGTCGGACAACATGATCCGGTCGGGAACCGTGTAGAACGTCCGGTGCCCGTCCGTGCTGGCCCGGCACAGGAACGGATCGGCCAGGAGGGCACGGACCGCCGCGGCGGTCTCGGGGGCCGCGACGAACAGCGTCGCCTGTCCGTCCCGGGCCGCGGCCGCGAGGCGGGCGACCACCGTCAGCGCGAGCGTGTCACCGCCGAGCGCCGACCGGCCGCCGACGCCGCGCCGGCCGGCGAGTGGCTCGACGGCCAGCGGCCGATCCGTGACGGCGTCGGGTGCCGAACCGTCGACGGCGACGGCGGCGGGCCCGTCACCGGACAGGCGCGTCACCTCGAACCCGCGGTCGCGGAGGTCCGACAGGACCGGTTCGGGGTCGGGTCGTGGTGTGTGTACCATCGCCCACGGTTAGGGCTGGATCGACATGAACGCACGGGGCGACCGCGCACAGCCGCTGCCTCCCTGGCGGAACCGACCGCTCGCGGGCGAACAGGTATTTAGTGCTCGCGGCCCTAGACCCGTCGATGTCGACCCCTTCGTCGTCGACGCCAGCGGCCTTGCCGTCGGAGCTTCCCGACCCGGAATCGCTGTCGGAGACGTTCCGCGTCTACGACGTCGAGATCGCCGACGGGGACGCCCGGTACTACGGCGAACCGATGGCCGCCCAGGACACCGTCGTCCAGCAACTCGCCCCGCGCTTTCGCGAACGGGGCTACCGCGTCCGACTGGCCCGTGAAACCGGCGAACACGTCCTGGTGGCGACCGAACGATCCCCCGGCGTCGAGGGCATCCCCTGGACCAACGTCGGGCTGTTTTGCCTCACGGTCGCGACGACCCTGTTCGCGGGCGCTCGATGGTACGGGTTCTCCCTCGAAGGCGGTCCCGCCGCCCTGCTCGGGGCCTGGCCGTTCGCACTCTCCGTCCTTGCGGTGCTGGCGGTCCACGAGTTCGGCCACTACGTCCTCTCGCGCTACCACGGCGTCGAGGTCTCCCTGCCCTATTTCATCCCGATTCCGAACGTCCTCGGGACGCTGGGGGCGGTGATCCGGATGCGGGATCATATTCCCAGTCGCCGGGCGCTGTTCGACATCGGCGTCGCCGGTCCGCTGGCCGGCCTCGCCGCGACCGTCGTCGTCACCGCGGTCGGTGTCTCCCTGCCCCCCGTCGACGTGGGGGCCGCCGCCGGCACCTCCTTCGCCCAACAGTACCAGCTGGGGTACCCGCCGCTGATCCAGGGCATCGCCCTGTTGCTAGGCGAACAGCTCTACTACAGCGATCCGTCGCTGATCGCCAACCCCGTCGTCATCGGCGGCTGGGTCGGCGCGTTCGTCACCTTCCTGAACCTGCTCCCGGTGGGCCAACTCGACGGCGCGCACGTCCTCCGGGCGCTGATCGGCGAGTACCTCGACACCGCACAGTTACTGGTGCCCGTCGGCCTGCTCGGGCTGGCGGCGTACGTCTACGTCGTCGAGAGTGCCACGATGGTCGCCGTCCTCTGGGGGTTCTGGGCGTTTCTGGCGTTGCTCTTCACCCGAATCGGCGGGGCCGAACCGCTCGACCCGAGCCCGGTCGACTCCCGTCGTCGAGCGGTCGCGGCCGCCACACTCGTGCTGGCCGCCCTGACGTTCACGCCGATTCCCATCTCCGTCACCGGGTTCTGAGCGCTACTGGAGGAATCCCGACCCGATGGCGACGAGCGGCACCAGAATCGCGAGGTAGACTGCCGCCGAGAGCGCCCAGTCGAGGCGGGTTCGCTCGACCCGAGCGCGTGTCAGTCCCCGCGACTGCGGGAGGACGACCACGACGAAGAAGCCGACCATGGCGAGGTACATGATCGCCGTCGTGAGCAGGTACGTGCTCGCGGACGCGCCGAGCAGTCCCTCCCCGAACAGCAGGAGGGTGACGAACAGCGGCCCACTGGCCCCCCCGGCGAGGTAGTGGACGACCGCGGCCAGCCGTGGGTGGGCGTCCGCGGGCCGGCGGTCGGTGAGGACGCCCGCGGCGACCTGTGGCGGCGTCATGCCTTCCGGGAGGCGTGCCATCACGCCGTCCATCCCGAGCGTGGCGATCACCCCCGCCACGACGCCGACGACGAGTCGAAGCGGTACCGCGAGCGACGGTGTGGCGACCAGCGGTTCCATACCCCTTCCTGAGGCTCGCGACCACTTCGGCGTTCCCGTTCGGGAGCGAAGCTCCCAAGCCGTCTCAGGCCCTGGCACGCGTATGCGTCTGTTCTGGCACCGCCGCGACCTGCGCACCCGTGACAACGTCGGCCTGGCCGCCGCCGCGACCGACACCGTCGTCCCCGTCTTCGTCGTCGACGGAGATCTGTTCGACGCCGTCGGTGACCGTCAGCAGGCCTTCTTCCTGCGCGGCGTCGAGCGACTGCGCGAGCGCTACCGCGAGTTTGGGAGCGATCTGGTCGTCCGGACCGGCGACCCCGAGTCGGTCCTCCCCGCGCTCGCCAGCGAGTTCGACGCCGACGGCGTGACCTGGAACGAACACTACCGGGCGGCCCGCCGGAACCGGACCCGGCGGGTCCGGGCGGCGCTGGACACCGACACCGCCGAACACACCGACCACGTGCTTGTCGACCCCGGCCGCCTGGACCGGGCCTACCCCAACCACAGCCAGTTCCACGACGACTGGCAGGCGGTGCCCAAACACGACCCCGCACCGGAGCCCGACCCGGCCGACCTCGCCGACGTGACCGACGACGGCGACGTTCCGGCGGTCGACCCGGACATCGACCTCCCGACGGCCGGCTACGACGCCGCCCGCGAGCGATACGACGCGTTCCTCCAGGACGGCATCTACAGCTACAGCGACACCCGGGACGACCTCGCCGCGGCCGTCGACCGCCCGACACAGGCCGTCTCGCGCATGTCGCCGTACCTCGCCGCGGGGATGATCGGCATCCGGGAACTGTGGCGTGACGCCACCGAGATCCACGACGCCGTCGACGGCCCCGACCGGCGCAACGTCTCGAAGTACCGGTACGAACTCTCCTGGCGGGAACAGAACTACCACCTCCTGCACTACAACCCGGACCTGCCCGTCGAGAACTACGAATCGATGCCGAACGACATCGCGTGGCGCGACGACCCCGAGGACTTCGCGGCCTGGCAGGCCGGCGAGACGGGCTACCCCCTCGTCGACGCCGGAATGCGCCAGCTGAATCAGGAGGGGTACGTCCACAACCGCCCCCGGCAGGTCGTCGCCTCCTTCCTCACGAAACACCTGTTGATCGACTGGCGCAAGGGTGCCCGCTACTTCACGAAACAGCTGATCGACCACGACCCGGCCTCGAACCACGGCAACTGGCAGTGGATCGCCTCGACGGGGACCGACTCCGTCGACGTGCGCATCTTCGACCCCGTGAGCCAGACGAGCAAGTACGACGACGGCGCCGACTTCGTGAAGGCGTACGTTCCCGAACTGCAGGACGTCCCGGCGAAGAAGGTCGTCGACTGGCCGACCCTCCCGCCGGCAGAACGTGACGAGCTGGCCCCGGACTACCCCGACCCCATCGTCGACCGCAACGAGGGGTACGAACGCGCCCAGCGCGTGTTCGAGGAGGCGCTTGGCAAGCGGTAGCTGTCGGGATCGTCGTGGAAGCGCACCCGTTCGTCACGACAAAACGGATCGACAGTGCCGAAGGATCGACTCCGAACCTTCCGGATGGCTACGACCATCCCTCTAGTCGTCGCCGGCGGGCACCGCCCGGTCACTGGCGATCATGTCCGCGGCCTTCTCCGCGATGGCGATGGTCGGTGCGTTCGTGTTCCCGCTACTGATCGTCGGCATGACCGACGCGTCGACGACGCGGAGCCCGTCGACGCCGTGGACGCGCAGGCGGTCGTCGACGACGGCCATGTCGTCGTCGCCCATCTTGCAGGTGCCGACGGGGTGGTAGACGGTGTGGGCCGTCTCGCGGACGTGTTCCTTGATCTCGGCGTCGGTCTGGACGTCCTCGCCGGGCCAGACCTCCTCGCCGCGGAACTCGTCGAGCGGCTCGGCCTGGGCGATCTCCCGCGAGCGTTTGACGCCCTCGATCATCACCTCGAGATCCCGATCCTCGCTGAAGTATCGGGGGTCGATCACCGGGTCGTCGAACGGGTCCGCCGAGGAAAGCGTGATCCGCCCGCGACTCTCCGGGCGGACCTGCGTCGCACCGATGGAGAAGCCCATCCCCTCCTCGGGGTTGGCGAAGCCGTGCTCCATATAGTAGACGGGGGCGAAGTGGAACTGGAGGTTCGGCGCGTCCAGATCGGGTTCCGTCCGGACGAACCCGCCGCTCTCGGCGATGTTGGTCGTCGCCGCGGGCTCGGGCGGGCCGCTGGTTCGCTCGTAGACGGTGAAGGCGAAGAGGTGATCCTGCAGGTTCCGGCCGACACCGGGCAGGTCTACCTGTACGTCGATGCCGTGGTCGGCGAGGTGGTCGGCGGGACCGATCCCCGAGCACATGAGCAACTGCGGGGAGTTGACCGCGCCGGCGCTCAGGATCACGTCGCCGTCGGCGGCGACCTCGTGGCGGTCGCCGTCCTGTTCGTAGACGACACCGGTCGCCCGGCCGCCCTCGAGGGTGACCTCGGTGACCTGTGCGCCCGTCTCGACGGTCAGGTTGTCACGTTCCATCGCCGGCTTGACGTAGGCCGCGGCCGCGCTACACCGCACGCCGTCCTCCTGGGTGACGTGGTAGTAGCCCACGCCCGCCTGTTCGGCCCCGTTGAAGTCGTCGTTGCGGGGGATGCCGACGGACTCGGCGGCCTCGATCAGCGCCGCCGAGGTCGGGTGGGGGTCCATCGGGCCGGCGACGTTCAGCGGCCCGCCCTCGCCGTGGAACTCGTCGGCCCCGGGCTCGAAGTTCTCGGCGCGCTTGAAGTACTCCAGCATGTCCTCGTACCCCCAGCCCTCGTTACCCTGCTCGGCCCAGGTGTCGTAGTCGAGTTCGTTGCCCCGGATGTAGATCATCGCGTTGATCGAACTCGACCCGCCCAGCACCTTCCCGCGGGGCCAGTACAGCTCCCGGTCGCCCATCTCCGCCTGTGGCTCGGTGTAGTACTCCCAGTCCACGTCGCTCTTGAACAGCTCCCCGAACAGCGCGGGGACGTGAATCTCGTCTTTCTCGTCCGGCTGCCCGGCTTCCAGCAAGAGGACGTCGGCGTCCCCGTCGGCCGAGAGACGGTGTGCCATCGCGCAACCGGCCGACCCGGCACCGACCACGATATAGTCGTGGGTGTGGGTGGTTCCCATGACACGCTACATGGGCGATTAACTATTAAAGATGGATGGTAACAAGTCTCAATCCACAAGCCGAGTGCTGGCATCGGTGTGGGACGGTGGCGGTGCCGGGCGGGGCAGGACTGACCCCAAGGAGTAATGTGGCGACCCGTCGGAATCCCGGGTATGACTGAGGCGAGACAGCGAGCGATGGTGGTGGGGGCCTCCTCGGGCATCGGCGAGGCGCTGGCGCGCGAACTCGCGGACGCGGGCTGTGACGTGGGCCTGACCGCCCGCCGCCGGGAGCTGCTGGAGGACCTGGGCCGGGTCCTCCCGACGAAGGCGTACGTGGCACGCATGGACGTGACCGACCTCGACGCGGCCCGGGAGACGTTCCACGAGGTCGTCGACGCGATGGGCGGGGTCGACGTGGTCGTTCTCAACGCTGGCGTGGCGTTCGAGAACCCCGATCTGGAGTGGGAGCCCGAACGGGATACCGTGGACACGAACGTCCGTGGATTCACCGCGCTGGCGACCGCCGCGATGGACCGCTTCGAGACGCAGGGCCACGGCCACCTCGTCGGCCTCTCCTCCGTCGCGGCCCGCTTTGGCAACGGCGAGTGGCCCGCCTACAGTGCCTCGAAGGCCTTCGTCTCGAACTACCTGGAGGGCCTGCGCTACCGGGCGGGCCGTATCGACGCCGACGTGGACGTGACGACCGTCGAACCCGGGTACGTCGACACGGACCTCGCTGGCGGTGATTTCTGGAAGGCCGACCGGGAAACCGCCGCCGAACAGATCCACCGCGCCATCGAGAAGAAACGCCGGCACGCGTTCATCACGCGTCGGTGGGTGCTGGTCGCGAAACTCATCGACTACATGCCCGACGTGTTGAAACGCCGGCTGTTCCGCTGAGCGGGTCGAGCGCCGATCTCGCTCAATCCAGTGCGTAGCCGATATCCTCGGTCAACTCCACGTCGCTCTTCCTGAAGGTGCCCGTCCCGCGGGCCAGCTCGTTGCCCTCGTCGTCGGTGGCGACCGCGCCCGCGATCAACTGGCTGGGGTTGTCGTTCAGCACTCGCCCTTCCGCGGTGATCGTCCCCTCCGAGACCGGTCGTTCGAGATAGAGGTTGAAATCGGTGGTCAGCACGAACACGTCCTCGACCAGCGAGTTGGCCGCGAAGAAGGCCGCGTCGTCCAGCGCCTTGAAGTACAGCGAGCCGTGGACTGCCCCCAGGGCGTGGTGGTACTCCTCGTCGACCGGGATCTCGAGGGTGGCCTCGCCCTCCCGGATGGACAGCTCGCCGGGGACGTGGTCGTTGACGTTCGAGCCGTGGTACATCGCCTCCAGTTTCCGGTAGTGGTCCGACATGGCCCGTCACAGACGCGGGTCGGGCAAAAACGGCCCGGTCGCACCTCAGTCCGCGGCCTGCGCGCCCCCGTTGCCCATCTCGGCGGGGTTCTGCATCCCCTCTTTGACCCCGAACCGGACGAGCGCGACGTTGATAGGGAACGCCGCGAGAAAGCCCAGCGACAGAGACAGCGACAGCGCCAACCAGAACAGCACGTCGGTCACGTGGGCGCTGGCGGCCAGCAACAGGTCCGACCCGATGGCGACGACCTCCATGATCGTGATCGAGGGCGTCTCGCTGTAGAGGGCGTCGCTGAGTGCGTCGCGGAACCCGACGCCCTCCTGCAGCAGCGGGCCGACCGTGAGACCGAACCCGAACAGGTATGCGAAGCCGAAGGTGACGGCGGCGACCCAGCCGACCACCAGACCCAGAATCGCCTGCGCGAGGGTGATGCCGACGATCTCGCCGGCTCCACAGCCCGAGTAACAGTGGGCGGTCGAGCGCAGGCCGCGCCGCCACAGCGAGTCACGACTGATCTGTGTCCGGCCGGAGACCCAGTAGATGGCCAGCCCGAACGGGCCCGAGTACAACACGACGAGCGTCCAGACCCCCTTCATGAGCGAGGGGAGGGCCTCGTTGCGCTCGCGGAGGTCCCACCACAGAACGACGACCGCGGCCGCGACGACGACCACCCAGCCGACCAGCAACCGCGGATCGGACAGGATCGGCGTCAGTACTTGTCGCGCCGGTTCGAGCGCGCGTTCGATCCGTGTGAGTAGACTCATGTTGCCCTCCTGGATACGTCGAGCGCCGACCGCACTGCCGTCGATCACACCATTGACGGTGGTGCCTCTATGCAGTTGTGGCTGTCACTCCGAAGCGAGTTCGCCCCATTGCTTCGGAAACCAAAGTTCAGGGCAACTCCTCACGCAGCCGTTCCACGTCGTCGCTGTCGTGGCCACAGAAGACGGTGGCGTCGGTCCGGCGCGCGAGGTCTTTGAGGAACTGCAGGCTCTCGAACCAGTCGCGTTTGCTCCAGAGCATCGGTCCGCCCATGGGCTGTTCGCCGTCGTAGTTGGCCCGCGTGAACACCTCGTCGCCGGCCAGGATCGCGGTGCCGAACCCGTCGAGGTCGAGTTTCACTCCCAGCAGGCCCGGCGTGTGGCCCGGCAGGTGGAGGAGTTCGAGGCCCTCGAACAGTTCCGTCCGGTCGCGGTGGATCACTGCCCAGTTCAGGTCGTGATCGAAGTCCGCGGCGACGTAGGCGTCGTCGCCGGCGTCGGTGTTCGCGCTGTAGTAGGCGTGTTTCAGTTCGGCCTCGTGGACGTAGATGGGAACGTCGGTCCCGTCGAAGTGGTGGAGGCCACCGGCGTGGTCGATGTGGAGGTGCGTCTGGATCACGGCGTCGATGTCCGAGACGGCGTAACCGACCGCCGCCAGCGCGTCCGGCAGCGGGTACTCGTCGGCGTCGTAGTGTTCGAAGGCGTCGTAGAGGGTTGAGGGCCAGTGACCCTCTCCCGCCTCGGGGTGGGAGCCGGTGTCCCAGAGGATCGTCGCTTCGGGGTGATCGATCACCAGATTGTACACCGCGCCGTCGCCCATCACCGTGTCCGGGTTCGGCTCGGTGGCGGTGCCGACGGAGAACCCCTCGATGATGTAGTTCACGTCCGAACGGACCGAACCCCGGTCGACGACCGTGACCGTCGCGTCTACCATGGCCGTGGATGCGAGCGTGACGTGTTAAAATTTCGTCTCCCGGCTCGTGTGCGTATGGGAAACGCGTATCAGGACCCCGCTCGACGGTACAGGCTACCATGGCACGTGGCGACCGGCTCGACGCCTATCAGTTCTACGAGGAGGACTGGGACAGCTACGAGCAGTTGCGCGAGGACTTCGAGTGGGAGGTCCCCGACCAGTTCAACATGGCCACCTACGTCTGCGACCGCTGGGCGACGGACCGGCGACGGGTGGCCCTGTTCGGCGAACGCGAATCCCAGGGGGAGCCGTCGACGCAACCCGACGCAACCGGCGTCCCCGCGAGCGACCGCGAGACCTACACCTTCTGGCAGTTCCGGAACATCACGAACCGGCTGGCGAACTACCTGCGCGAACGGGGCGTCGAGCGGGGCGACCGCGTCGGCGTGAACGCGCCCCAGCGGCCGGAGACGGTGTTCGCCCACGTCGCCGCCTGGAAACTCGGCGCGGTCTCGGTGCCGCTGTCGACGCTGTTCGGCCCCGACGCCGTCGAGTACCGGCTGGACGACTGCGACGCCGTCGCCGCCGTGGTCGACGCCTCGAACCTCGACAGCGTCCGGGAGGCCCGCGAGTCCCTGCCCGCGCTGGAGACGGTCGTGACCGTCGGGGACGCCGACACGCGGGACGACGAGGTCGCGTTCCAGGACGCCGTCGCCGACCAGCCCCGGACGTTCGAGACGGTCGCAACCGACGCCGAGGACGACGCCATCATCATCTACACCTCGGGGACGACTGGCGATCCGAAGGGCGTCCGGCACGCCCACCGCATGCTGCTCGGTCACCTCCCGCTGTTCGTCACGACGATGCTGAACGTGGAGTCGCCCGAGGGCGGCGTGTTCTGGACGCCGGCCGAGTGGGCCTGGATCGCCTCGCTGTTCGACGTGGTGGTGCCCGCGCTCTACTACGGCCAGCCGGTCGTCGCCTACGACGGCGGCCAGTTCGACCCGGAGATAGCCTTCGAGGTGATCGAGCGCTACGGGGTCACCAACTTCTTCGCCCCGCCGACGGCCCTGCGGATGATGATGCAGGTCGAGGACACCGACCGGTTCGACGTGGGGACGCTGGACACCATCGCCAGCGGCGGCGAGTCGCTCGGTCAGAACATCGTCGACTGGGCTGCGGACACCTTCGGCGGGACGACCGTCCACGAGGGCTACGGCCAGACGGAGGCGAACATGCTGGTCGGCGGCTGTACTGCCCTCACGGAGTTCCGCGAGGGGTACATCGGCCGCGCCGGCCCCGGCCACGAGATCGCCATCGTCGACCCCGAGACGGCCGAGCCGACCGTCGACCGCGGCGAGGTCGGCGAGATCGCCCTCCGGTACGAGGGCAACCCCGTCTGCTTCGTGGAGTACTGGAACAAACCCGAGAAGACCGCGGGCAAGGTCCGGAACGGCTGGCTGCTCACGGAGGACCTCGGGCTGCTGGACGAGGACGGCTACCTCCAGTTCAAGAGCCGCAAGGACGACGTGATCATCTCCGCGGGCTACCGCATCGGCCCGGAGGAGGTCGAGGACAGCGTCGCCGGCCACGAGGCCGCCGCCGACGCCGCCATCATCGGCGTCCCCGACGACGAGCGCGGGACGGTCCCGAAGGCCTTCGTCGTCCTCGCCGAGGGCTACGACCCGACCGAGGAGACCCGTGAGTCGCTCCGCCAGCACGTCCGCGACCGCCTGGCCAAGTACGAGTACCCCCGCGACATCGAGTTCGTCGACGACCTCCCCAAGACCGCGACGGGGAAGGTCAGACGCGCCTCCCTCCGGGAGCGCGAGGGGCTGGACTAACTGGCCACCGGCCGCATTGACCACTCACGCCGCCGAGGAGTGCAGCACGTCCGGAGCGGTTCAGCATCGAACGTTCCTCGTGACTCCGCCGAGCTATCGGGTTTAATCGACCGAGAGCCGTGTGAACACTTCCCGAAGGTACATCACGCCGCCCGGAGCAGTGTGGGGCATGCGTATCGAGGAACTCCTCGAGACCCGGACCGAGAAGACGCCCGCGAAGCCGTTTCTGACGTTCCCGGACGAGGCGTACACCTACCGCGAGGTGACCGTGCGGTCGAAGCGCTACGCCAGCGCGCTGGCCGACCTGGGGGTCGACGCCGGCGACCCCGTGGCGCTGTTCCTCCCGAACACACCGGAGTTCCTCTTCTGTCTGTTCGGGTGTGCCTACCGCGACGCCGTCGCCGCGCCATCGAACCCGGCGTACACCGCCCGCGAACTCGAACACGCCCTCTCCCTCTCGCGGCCGGACCTGCTCGTGACGACGCCCGACCTGGCCGGGACGGCTCGGGCGGCCGCCGAAGAAACCACCGTGGAGCGCATCGTCACGACCGAAGCCACTGCCGACCACGACTCCCTCCCGGCGCTGGCCGACGACCAGTCGCCCGAGGTCGCCGACCACGGCGGCGACGCCGAGTCGATCGGGCTCCACATGTACACTTCCGGGACCACGGGTCCGCCCAAGGCCGTCGAGTGCCAGCACGAGAACTGGACCATCAGCGCCGTCGACTTCCAGAAGCGGATGGGGTTCACCCACGACGACACGCTGTTTACCGCCCTGCCGCTCTTTCACGCCAACGCCCAGATCTACTCGACGCTGGGGGCCGCGGCCGCGGGCGCAGAGGTCGTCATATACGAGGACTTCTCCACCTCGAACTGGTGGGACTGGTGTCGCGAGCACGGCGTCACGGAGTTCAACGCGATGGGGAGCATGCTCAAGATGCTCGACAACGTCCCCGAGCAGGAGGACGACGCCGACAACCCCGTCGAACTCGTCTTCTCTGCGGGCACACCACCGGACCTCATCGAACCCTTCGAGGCGCGGTTCGACCTCCGGGTCGTCGAGGGCTACTCGCTGACCGAGGACCCCATGCTGGTCCTCAACCCGACCGATCCCGAGAAGCGAAAGGTCGGGTCGATCGGACTCCCGCCGGCCGAGAAGCGGATCCGCGTCGTCGACGAGGACGGCGACCCGGTGGATCCGGGCGAGCGAGGCGAGATCGTCCAGGACTGTCCCGCGCTGATGGCAGGCTATCACCGCCAGCCCGAGAAGACCGACGAGGCGATCCGGGACGGCTGGTTCCACACCGGCGACTACGGGAAGATCGACGAGGACGGCTTCGTCTACTTCCTCGATCGCAAGAAAGACATCGTCCGCCGGGGCGGGGAGAACATCTCCTCGTTCGAGGTCGAGGGAGTCATCAAAGCCCTCTCGGCCGTCGACGAGGTGGCGGTCATCCCCAGTCCCGACGAGTTCTACGGCGAGGTGGTCAAGGCGATGGTGCGGCGGAAGGAGGGTCACGATCTCGCCCCGGAGGACGTGGTCGCGGCCTGCCGTGGCGAACTGGCGTCGTACAAGCTCCCCGAGTACGTCGAGTTCGTCGACGACTTCCCCTATACGCCGACCGGCAAGATCCAGAAACAGCAGCTCCGCGAGCGCGAGCGATCCGAGGAGCCCGACCACTGGGCACGCGAGGGCGACGCCGAATAACCGCTGGTTCGCCCGCTCGCCCCCTCACTCGCCGAACCGCGTCAGCGCGTCGAGTTCTTCCTCGGGCACGTCTTCGAAGGCTTCGCGGGCGACGGTGCGCTTGTGGACCTCGTCGGCCCCGTCGACGATGCGGAACTGCCGGACGCTCTCGTAGAAGTCCGCGACGGGCAGGTCCTTGGCGATCCCGTTGCCGCCGAGGAACTGCAGGGCGGTGTCGATGGCTTCCTGGGTGGCGTTCGCCGTGAACACCTTCGCCATGCTCACCTCGACGCGGGCCTCGTGGCCGGCGGCGATGCGGTCGGCGGCCTGCCGGACGAGCGAGCGGGCGGCCGCCAGGTTGGTCTCTTGCTCGGCGATGACCATCCGCGGGTGCTGTTTGTCGGCCAGCTTCTCGCCGAAGGCGTCGCGTTCGCTCATGTAGGCCTTGGTCACGTCCAGCGCCCGCTCGGCCATCCCGGAGTAGCGCATGCAGTGGGTCAGGCGGGCGGGCCCGAGCCGTTCCTGGACGTGCTGGAAGCCCTTCCCCGCCTCGCCGAGCAGGTGTTCTTCGGGGACGCGCACGTCGTTGTACTTGATCTCGGCGTGGCCCATCCCGTGCACGTCGCTGCCGACGTGGGGGATGTTCCGGACGACCTCGACGCCGTCGGCGTCTTTCGGGACGAGGAACACCGAACAGCCCTCGTAGGGGTGGGCCTCCTGGTCGGTTCGGGCGAACACGAGCAACACGTCGGCCTTGATGCCCTTGCTGGTCCACCACTTGTGGCCGTTGATGACCCACTCGTCACCGTCCTTTTCGGCGGTGGTCTTGAGCATCTTCGGGTCGGAGCCGCCGCCCTGCATCGGCTCGGTCATCGAGAACCCGGAGGCGATCTCGCCCTCGACGAGGGGTTTCAGGTACTCCTCTTTCTGGAGCTCGGAGCCGTGCAGTTCCAGCAGGTGCATATTCCCCTCGTCGGGGGCGTCGACCCGCATCGCGATCTGGCCCAGCGTCGACCGTCCGGCCTCCTCGAAGGTCGGGAGTGTGTCACGGAAGTCGTAGCCCATGCCGCCGTACTCCTCGTCGATCTGCGGGGCGTAGACGCCGTACTCGCGGGCCGCCTCGCGGAGTTCGTCGATGGTGCTGTCCGACACTGCCATTCCGCCCGACAGTTCCCGCTCTTTCGGGAGGACGACTTCCTCCATCAGGTCGTGTGCGCGTTCGGCCAGTTCCTCGGCCGCCTCGGAGTCGTTGAACGTGAGCATCTTCCCGAGAAATTCCGGCCCGGCCATCATAAATCCCGTGCCGAAATCTCACAATGTTAGAATATCAGTCGAAAAGCTCTCACGTTGTTAGTGCCCTCTGTCGGGTTGCGGGCGGAACCGCTTAGGGGGTCGGCTCCGAGGGGTCGGGCGTGACGACCGGGGAACCGACGACGCGCGACGGGTTGCTGGCGCGGGCGGCCGAGTACGCCGCGACGGTGCCCATCGACCTCGACGTGGCGCAACTGGAGTGGGCGATCTCGGAACGTGCCCGGCGGCGGGCCGGCTGTTGCCGGTACGACGCCGACAGCGGCGAAATCACCGTCGTCCTGACCTGGGACGCCTACCGGGAGTTCGGCTGGGACGAGTTCGTCGGGACGATCCGCCACGAACTCGTCCACGCCTGGGAGTTCCAGCGGTTCGGCGAGTCCGGCCACGGTGACCGCTTCTACCGGAAGGCCGACGGGATCGACGCGCCGCGCCACTGTCGGTCGTTCACCGACGGCCGGCTCGAACTGGTCTGCACCGACGAGCACTGCGACTGGCGGCCCGAGCGCCACCGCGCCTCGAAGCCCGTTCGTCAGCCCGATGCGGCTTACCAGTGTGGCGACTGTGGCAGCGAGTACGTCGTCCGACACCGTACCTCCGGCCGGACCTGGCGGACGGCGGACGGGTACGAACGCGCTCGCGAGGCGCTGGGCGACGACTGGTGAGACATATATAACTCTCCGGAGCGTCCGGGGGTCCGTTTCGGCTGCCGCTGGGGGCGGCCCGGACGCGGAGCAGTCAGTCGGTTCTCGACCCGAAGTGGGCGGGTTCGGCCGGCCGGCGCTCGGATCGCACCCCTCGCGGTTCCAGCGACCGCCCGCCGCCGGAGGGGGACGACTTATGCGGCCGATGGCCCTACACACGCATATGGCAAGTGTTCGGATCGGCTCGGCGTTCGGTATCCCGATTCGCCTGGGCGGATCGTTTCTGCTCGTTCTCCCGGTGCTGGTCTTCCTGATCGGGTCGCAGGTCGGCACGACCGCGGAGGTCCTCGGCGAGTCGCTCGGGACGACCATCGACGCGGCGGCCCTCGGCGCGGGGTCGCTCCCCTGGGTGCTGGGGCTAGCCGCCGCGCTCGGACTGTTCGCCGGCGTGTTGATCCACGAGTTCGGCCACGCCCTCGTGGCCCAGCGGTTCGGCGTCCACGTCGACTCGATCACCCTCTGGTTTCTCGGCGGGCTGGCCCAGCTGGAGGAGTTCCCCGAGGACTGGCAACAGGAGTTCACCATCGCCGTCGCCGGTCCCATCGTCAGCGTCGGCGTCGGCGCGGTCTGTTACGCGGCCTTCCTGGCCTTCCCGGTCGGCCAGCCCGCGCCGCGGTTCGTCTTCGGCTACCTGGCCATCCTGAACGTCTTCCTGGCCGCGTTCAACCTCCTGCCCGGGTTCCCGATGGACGGGGGGCGCATCCTCCGGGCAATCCTCTCGCGCAACCGCTCCCGGCTGGACGCCACGCGCATCGCCGCCGGCGTCGGGAAGGGCTTCGCCGTCCTGCTCGGGCTGGGCGGCATCCTGCTCGGCCAGCTGTTCTGGATCGCCATCGCCTTCTTCATCTACATCGGCGCGACCGGCGAGACCCGCCAGCTGATCCTCGAAGCCGCCTTCGAGGGGCTGTCCGTCGCCGACGTCATGACGCCCGCGGGCGACCTCTCGACGGTCACGCCCGAGACCAGCGTCGCCGACCTCGTGGACCGGATGGTCAAGGAGCGCCACACCGGCTACCCGGTCGTCACCGAGTCCGGCGACCTCCGGGGGATCGTGACCCTCTCCGACGTGCAACAGGTCGATCAGGTTGAGCGCGACGCGATGCGCGTCGCGGACGTGATGACCACGGACCTGCGGACGGTCACGCCCGACACGGAGGCCGAGGACGCCGTCTCGACCATCCTCGGCCAGAACGTCGGCCGCCTGCTGGTCGTCGACGAGACCGGCGACCTCGCCGGCCTGGTCTCCCGGACGGACCTGATGACCGTCTTTCAGATCCTCCAGGAGAGCCGCTCGGCGGCGCTGGGCAAGCCGGCCGGGGAGCCGCCCCTCCAGCGGTAGGCAGTCGCCGGCCGCCCCGCCGCCCGCACGCACCGCGCAACCGAACAGTGATGTGGCTCGCGGTTCCAGAGAGCACAACGGCGAATTCCGATGCCTCAGCGCTACAACCCCTCGCAGGTCACGGAGTACTGGCAGCACGTCTGGGCGGAGGAAGGGGTCTACGACTGTCCCGACGACGCCGAGGACCCCACCTACGTCCTCGGGATGTTCCCCTACACCTCCGGGGCGCTCCACA
Source organism: Halorientalis regularis (assembly GCF_023698535.1). Classification (GTDB taxonomy): domain Archaea; phylum Halobacteriota; class Halobacteria; order Halobacteriales; family Haloarculaceae; genus Halorientalis; species Halorientalis regularis. The sequence continues at coordinate 162,531 of NZ_JALJCL010000005.1, read as the reverse complement.
TGGGCCACGTCCGCAACTACGCGATCACCGACGCCTACGCCCGCTACCGGCGGATGTGCGGCGACGACGTGCTCCACCCGATGGGCTGGGATGCCTTCGGCCTCCCCGCGGAGAACGCCGCCTTCGAGCGCGACACCGACCCGGAGTCGTGGACCCGCACCTGCATCGAGCGGATGCGCGACGAACTCGAACGGATGGGCTTTGGCTACGACTGGTCCCGGGAGATCACGACCTGTGACCCCGAGTACTACCGCTGGAACCAGTGGCTCTTCACCCAGTTCTACGAGGAGGGACTGGTCGACTACGAAGGGGCCGCGGTCAACTGGTGTCCCGACTGCGAGACGGTGCTGGCCGACGCGCAGGTCAACGAGCACGAGCGCGAGGCTAATACCGGGACCGAGACCGTCGAGGTCTGCTGGCGCTGTGAGACGCCGGTCGGCCGCCGAGAACTCGACCAGTGGTTCCTCTCTATCACCGACTACGCCGCCGAACTCCACGCCGACCTCGACGACCTCGACGGGTGGCCCGAGGGCGTCCGGGACATCCAGCGCAACTGGATCGGCCGCCAGGAGGGCGCTCGCGTCGCGTTCGAGATCGACGCCCCGGCGGACGACGCCCTCGACGGCGACGCGGTGGACGTGTTCACGACCCGTCTGGACACGCTGTTCGGCGCGACCTACATCGCGCTCTCGCCGGGTCACGACCTCGCCGACGCAATCGCCGTCGAGGACGAAGCCGTTGCCGAGTACGTCGATTCGGTGCGGGCGGCCGACCCCGGCGAGGGCGGGATGTCCGGCGTCGACACCGGAGTGACCGCGACCCACCCACTGACCGGCGAGGCGATCCCCGTCTACGTCGCGGCCTACGTGCTGGACGACGTGGGGACGGGGGCGGTCATGGGCGTGCCAGCGCACAACGAGCGCGACCACGCCTTTGCCACCGAGCAGGACCTCCCAATAGAGCAGGTGATCGAACCCATCGGCGACGCGACGGCCGACCTGCCCGCCGACCCGTACACCGAGGACGGGATGCTCACCGCGAGCGGCGAGTACGACGGGCTGGCCAGCGCGGCCGCCCGCGAGCAGTTACAGGCCCACGACGCCGTCGAGAGCGACGTGACCTACCGGCTCCGGGACTGGCTCATCTCCCGCCAGCGCTACTGGGGGACGCCCATCCCCATCGTCCACTGCGACGAGTGTGGCCCCGTGCCGGTCCCCGAGGACGACCTCCCCGTGGAACTGCCCGAGTACGTCCAGACGACGGGCAACCCCCTCGCCGAGAACGACGAGTTCGTCGAGACCACCTGTCCGGAGTGTGGCGGCCCCGCCGAGCGCGAGACCGACACGATGGACACCTTCGTCGACTCTTCGTGGTACTTCCTGCGCTACCTCTCGCCCGATCTGGACGACGCGCCCTTCGACACCGACGTGGCCGACGAGTGGCTCCCGGTCGACGTGTACGTCGGCGGCGAGGAACACGCCATCCTCCACCTGCTGTACATCCGCTTTTTCACCCGTGCGCTGGCCGATCTCGGCCTGCTCGACGCCCGCGAACCCGTCGAGCAGTTGGTCAACCAGGGCACGGTGTTGAAAGACGGCAAGAAGATGTCCAAGTCGAAGGGCAACGCCATCGCCCCCCACGAGTACGGCGCGGAGACGACGCGGCTGTTCGTCCTCTCGGCGGCCCACCCCCGTCAGGACTTCGAGTGGACCGTCAAGAACGTCAGGACGGCCTACGAGTTCCAGCAGGAGCTGTACGGGATGGTGGCGGAGTTCAGTGAGGGGGAAATCGAGAGCCGGACCGAGAGTGAACCGCACGACGCCTACCTCGAACGGGAGATCGACCGGACCATCGCGGCGGTGACGACCGAGTACGACCGCTTCCGGTTCCACCAGGTCGTCGGCGAACTCCGGCGCTTCGCCCGCCTGCTCCGGCGCTATCGGGACTACGAACCCCCGTACAAGTACGCCTACAGTCGCGCGCTCCGGACGCTCGCGGCGCTGGTCGCGCCAATCGCGCCGTACCTGGGTGAGGAGCTGTGGCACCTGCTCGGTGAGGACGGGTTGGCCGCGGGGGCCGACTGGCCGACCGCGCTCCACGACGTGGACGACTTCCGGATCGAGCGGGAACTCGTCCGGAACACGCTCGACGACGTGCGGGAGATTACGGACGTGGTCGACATCGACGACCCGGAAAGGATCGAGATCGTCGTCGCCCAGGACTGGAAGTACCGGGCCTACGGGATCGCTCGCGAAGCCGCTGCCGACACCGCCGTCGTGGGCCAGGTCATGGACGACGAGGCGGTCCGCGACCACGGCGAGGCGGCCGCCGACTTCGCCGCGTCGCTGGGCGAGCGCAGCGCCGAACTCGAACCGACGATGGCTCCGGACCGCGAGCGCGAGATCCTGAAGCAGGCGGTCTGGCTCTTCGAAGACGAGTTCGGGGCCGCGGTCACGGTCCGGCAGGCCGCCGACGGCGACGACCTCGCGGCCAAGGCCGAACCCAACCGGCCGGCGATCCACATCCACTGAGCGGCCGGCGGTCCGGCCACGGACCGCGGTTCGTGGCTTCGACACGACCGATACGCATTTCTGACAGCTTCGTGACGCACCGGATAGGATGGCAGTTTCGGTCCGAAGTACGGTACGTGGCATGGGGACGCGGGCGAATCCGGCGTTCGCGGTCGGGGCGGTGGCCGTCCCGGTCGCGCTACTGGTTTACGCGGTGACACTCGGGACGCTCCAGCAACATACCTACGTTCACGTCATGGCGGGCGTGCTGTGGACGGGGACGGACCTGTTCATGGCGCTCGTGCTGGGGCCGGTGCTGGGCGGGCTCGCCGTCGAGGAACGCGCGAGCGTCTTCCGGCGACTCACGCCGAAGACCTCGTTTCTGTTGCCCTCGCTGGCGCTCGTGACCATCGCAGGTGGGATCACGCTCGTGCTCCGTAGCCCCGTCTGGCCGTTCCCGCACGCACACGCCTGGCTGGCGCTGTTGACCGCAGCGACACTGTTGCCCGCCCTCGCGCTGATCGGCTGGCAGTTCGACGCGTTCACCGACTGGCGGTGGCTCGTCGCCTTCGGCGTCGCGCTCGTGGGCAGCGGCGCGTACCTCGCCGTCGCCCTGCCGAACTTCGGGATGACCCGGCCGGTGTTCGTGGTCATTCTGGCGATCGTCACGGTCCTCAGCGTGCTTGGCTTTGGCGTCTTGATGCCCGGCGAGGTGCGGATGTACCTGGAGATGCAGTCGGCCGACCCCGACGCCGATCTCATCAGCGACATTGGGATGCGCAACGCGAAACTCAGCGCGATTCAGGGACTGTTCCAGCTACTGATCATCGTCGCCATGGTCTACCTGCGCTGGGGCGGATTCTAGGGTTTTACACCGCTCGGGCTCCGTGACGGCTCATGGATCGCGAACGAACCCGTCGCGCCGTGCTGGGCGCGCTGCTGGCGGGCGGGGTCGTCGGTGCCGCCGGGACGCCGATCCGGCGCTATCTCGACCGGTTCGCGCCGTTCGGCGGCGACCTCTGGGACACCGCCGGCGACGACCTCCCCGAGACCGTCGAGAGCCCGTACGGCGCGGCGACGGTGCGCTACGACGATCACGGCGTGCCCCACGTGTCGGCCGACGACGAACGGGCGCTGTACTTCGCAGTCGGGTACGTGCAGGGGGTCGACCGCCTCTTTCAGATGGACCTCCAGCGCCGGCAGATGCGCGGCGAACTGTCGGCGGTCGTCGGCGACGCGACGCTGGCGTCCGACCGCTTTCACGTCCTGATGGATTTCGCTGGCGCGGCCGAGGCGTCATGGCAGCGGGTCGAAGGCACCGAGACGGGCGACCTCGTCACGGCGTACACCGAGGGCGTCAATCGCCACGTCGACAGCGACCGACCGCTCCCGATAGAGTACGACCTGCTGGGCTTCGAGCCGGAGCCCTGGACGCCGGCCGACGCCATGCTCGCCGAGAAACAGATCGGCTGGACGCTCACCGGGCGCTTCCGGACGCTCCGCGAGGCGACTGTCACCGCGGCGCTCGGGCCGGACGTCGCCGAGACGCTGTTTCCCACGCAGATGGACCACGAGGCGGCCATTCTGCGCGACCAGTCGTTCTCGGCCGACACCGGGTGGACCACGGCCGAGTCCGGGGCAGGTGGGACTGATGCGTCCCGGTCGGCGACCGCGGTCGACCCCGACCTCGTCGACTGGCTCGGTGCCTTCGAGTCGCCGCGGGGGATCGGGTCGAACTCCTGGGTCGTTTCGGGCGAACACACGGCCTCGGGGTCGCCGCTACTGGCCAACGACCCGCACCTCTCCCTGATGGCACCGCCGGTCTGGTACGAGATGCACCTCACAGGCCCGGAGACAGACGTTCGGGGCGTGACCTTCCCGGGCGTCCCCTTCGTCGTCATCGGCGAAAACGACGCCGGAGCGTGGGGATTCACCAACACCGGGACCGACGTCATCGACTTCTACGAGTACGACACCCGCGACGGGCAGTACCGCTACGGCGAGGAGTGGCGCGACTTCGAGACCGAGCAACGAACCATCGCGGTCGCCGACGGCGACGACCGGACGGTGACGGTCCGCAAGACGGTCCACGGGCCGATGCTGGGCGTCGAGAGCGACGGCGACGAGTTCCGAACCGAGGTGGCCGTCGCGTGGACGGGACTCGGTGCCACGCGAACCACGGCGGCCGTCTCCGAGTTGAACCGGAGCGAGGGGCTGGATGACGCCCTGTCCGCGGTTCGGAAGTTCGACCTGCCGACACAGAACTTCGTCTACGCCGACCGCGACGGCAACACCCACTACCGAGTGGTCGGGAAAGTGCCGATCCGACGGACCGCCGGCGAGGCGGTCCGGGGCGACCGGGTGTTCGACGGCTCCGCCCGCGAGGGGGAGTGGGCCGGCTACACGCCGTACGGGGAGACGGAGTGGGACGGCGACGGGTTCATCGCCTTCGAGGAGATGCCCCACGTCGACCAGCCCGAGTATCTCGGGACCGCCAACCAGCGCGTCCTCCCGCGGGACGACGACTATCCGTACTACTTCGAGAAGCCCTACTCGACACCGTTCCGCGGGCTGCGCCTGTGGGAACGCCTCGACGAACGTGTGGCCAGCGACGAGGCCGCCGACCCGGCGTTCATGCGGCGTCTCCAGCGAGACGTGTACGACAAACGGGCCGAGCAGTTCGTCCCCGTCATGCTCGATGTCCGCGATGATCTCCGGAGCGGGAGCGACGCACGCGCGCTGCTCGACGAACTCGACGACTGGGACTACCGCATGAGCCGTGACGCTCGTGGCGCACTGATCTTCGAGAAGTTCATGCAGAGCTACCGACACGTCGTGTTCGGCGACAGGCTGGAACAGGCACTCGGTGAGCGCCGGAACGTGTCGGCGTACTACGGCACCGACTGGTCGCTGATACAGTTGCCGCCCGATTCGGCGTGGTTCTCGGACGGCCGGCCGGAAGCGATCAGGCAGGCGCTGTCGACGACGGCCGTCCAGTTCGACAAGCAGGGCTGGGAGACCTACGGCGACTACAACGTCACGGCCATCGACCACCCGTTCGACCGGTCGTGGCTGAACTATCCACGGTACGCGACCGACGGCTCGGGCGCGACACTGAACAACTTCCACAGAGAGGAGCAGTTCGGGAGTAGCTGGCGGATGATCTGCCCGATGGACAAATCGGCGGCCACCTCCGAGGGTGCCTTCCCCGGCGGCAACGACGGCTCGGTCTTCTCGGATCACTACCACGACCAGTTGCGCGCCTGGGCCGACGGCGAGTACAAGCCGATCCCGCTCGGGACCAACGGCGAGATCGCCGTGCGGTTCGAGGAGGGCGAGCGATGAGCGAACAGTCCGGGACACTCGGTGGCCGCCTCGACGCGCTCCGGGCGGACCCGCGCCACCGCCGGCTCGCGGCCGTGGGAGCCGTCGTCGTCGGACTGGCGATCGTCCCGGTCCACTGGCTGGGGTTCGTCCTCGGCGGGGCGCTCGTCGCGCTCACCCAGCCCTCGCTGGGCCGTGGCCTGCTCGCTGGCCTCGGCTTCGGTATCCTCTCGTGGCTCGTCTTCGCTCTCTGGCTCGCAGGCACGGGCAACCTGGGACTCTTCCTCGGCATGGGACAAGTCTTCGCGGTCAGCACCGCCATCCCGCTCGTCGGGAGTCTGCTGGGCGCGCTGGCTCGCGGAATCCGCTAGCTATCTTGATACAGCGAGAGAATCCCGGCGTTCACGCCGGGCGTGAATCGCGTAAGCTTTGATACGACGCCACCGGGTGACAGACGGGCTGGATATTCTATGTTCACTTTCACCCCGGTTGGCCACTACTTATCAATTTCACACACAACAGGCTATGTATGGCGGATCAGGTCACTCGCACCTACGTTGCATCCATTCGCAACCACCAGCAGGTGCGTGCAGACCTCGATTCGCTCGGGTTCGCTGCCTCGAAACTCTGGAACGTCGCTCGATGGACGTGTGACCGGATTTGGGATGAAACCGGTACGATACCAGACGACGGCGTTCTCAAAGCGTACCTCAAGAATCACGAACGCTACGCGGATTTGAACGCACAATCCAGTCAGGAAATTCTCGAAGAATTGGCTGAAGCGTTCGACTCGTGGTACACGCTCCGTGGGAACGGTGACGAGAAGGCGAACCCACCCGGCTACCGCAAACATGGCGACGAGCATCCACGCTCGACAGTCACGTTCAAAGAAGATGGGTTCGAGCACGACCTCGAACATAATCAGATTCGACTCTCGAAGGGACGGAATCTGAAAGACGGACGGCAGGACTTCATTCTCTGTGAATATGCTGCTGACCCAGATGTGGCCATCAAGAACGTCCAACAGGTCCGAGCAGTCTGGACTGATACCGAGTGGGAGTTGCACATCGTGTGCAACGTCGAGATCGGCGACCCTGACCCACCGGGCGACCGGGTGGCAGGTATCGACCTCGGTATCTGCAATTTCGCCGCTGTTGCGGTTGGCGACGATGCTCTGCTGTATCCCGGCGGCGCACTCAAAGAGGATGAGTACTACTTCCTGAAAGAGCGAGCGAAGTGCGACGATAGTGACTCACAGAAGGCACGGCGACTGGACCGGAAGCGCGACGAGCGCCGGACGCACTTCTTCCACGCCGTCTCGAAGGATATAGTAGCCGAGTGCGCCGCTCGTAACGTCGGGAAAATTGCCGCAGGCGACTTGACTGGTATCCGCGAGGACGCCGACTGGGGCGACCACGGCAACCTCGACTTGCATGGGTGGGCGTTCGACAGGTTCACCGAGATGCTGGAATACAAAGCCGCTGAACACGGTATCAGCGTCGAGCGTGTGGATGAGCGTGACACGTCCAAGTCTTGCGCATCCTGTGGAACGACCGAGGACAGCCAACGTGTTGAACGTGGGCTGTACGTCTGTGAGGAGTGTGGACTGGTCGCCAATGCCGACGTGAACGGGGCTGAAAACATCCGACAGAAGGTACTCCCGACTCTCGCCTGTGATGGGGGAGATAGGGATAACGGCTGGATGGCACAGCCAGCGGTGCGCCTGTTCGAGAAATCCACGGGGCGAGTTGCCCCACAAGAACAGGTGTGCCGCGAACCATAATATCCCAACGCCTGGGAAACCCCGGCGTTCACGCCGGGGAGGACGTCATCACGTATCACTACTACTGTAAGTCGCTGGCCGACCTACTGGTGGTATGGCATTCGACGACGTAACTCTGTTCGAGCTACACTTCGACGGCGCGACCATCGGCATTCCGGCCCCTGGGGAGGACGTGGACGACGTAGTCGTCACCGACCCCGAGCGCATGATCAAGGGCGAGGACGTGGCGATGGCCGAGGGCGAGATGGAGCACTCCTCGCCGTCCCGCGGCCGACGCGTGATCGGTGTCGTGGCCGTCGTGGCCGCCGCGGTGGCGGCCCGTGCGATGTACCGACGCCGGGGCGGCCGTGACGAGGGGGCCGCGGTGGCGGTCGAGTCCGTCGACCCCGACGACCCCGGGGCCGAACCGGTCGAGCAGTGAGGACCAGCGGGGGTGGCCACCCGCCGTCCGGTTCGCTTCACCAGCCAGTACGATGCGACTACTTTTATTCGCGGCTCCGCTATCCCGGACAGGTCGCCGTAACGATGTCGGACGTCCGCTTTCGTCGGGCCGAGCCGGAGGACGCAGAAGCGATTCTCTCGATCAAGCGGGCGGCGATCGAGGACCTCGAACACTGGCAGTACAGTCCCGAACAGGTCGACGCCTGGAAACCGGAGGACAGCTACCTCGCCACGTTCGAGGAGGCCATCGGCGACGACCGCTTCATCGTCCACGTCGGGGAGCGTGACGACCGGATCGTCGGCTACGGGGCGCTGAACGTCCCCGACGAGCGTATCGACGCCGTCTACGTCCACCCCGACCACCACGGCCACGGCGTCGCCACGGCGCTGGTCAAACAACTCGAACTCTCCGCGCAGTTCCAGGGTATCGAACAAATCGACATCGTCGCGGCGCGCAACGCCGTCCAGTTCTACGAGTCGGTCGGCTACTGGCAACTCGACGACGAAGTGACCACCATCGAGGACGTCTCCGTCGAGTTCGTCCGCATGCGCAAACACGTCGCCGACGACGCGGACCCGTTCGACGGCGACCGCGACCCCGGCGACACGCCGGATCTCACCGGCGACGACGCGAGTGATGGTCCCGTCGAAGGCCCGTCAGCCCCGCGGCTCGCCGACTCCGAAGCCCCCGACTGGTTCCAGCTCGACGAGTGGCTCGACGACGAGACCGGCGACGTGGACGAACTGTTCGACTCCACCGACGAATCCGACGGTTAACCCTCTCTTCGACTGGAACCGATATTCACCGTCGTCCCGCTCACTACGACTGTTCGTGCAGTCGAAACGAAGGGGTGTTGTAGGTCCGGTGACAGGTACGGGGGTGGACAGTATTACCGCTCGGCGGCCGGCGCGAACACGTCGTCGTGGAGGCGGTCGGCGACGGTGTCGCTGAGCGTCCGGAGGTTGACGGCGTCCTCGCGGTTGTACGAGACCAGCGTTTCGAGCGCGCCGTCGCGGCCGCGCTGGTGTTCCTTCCAGAGGCGAACGGCGTCCTCGCCGGAGATGTCGGGGCGGTCGCGTTCGACGCCGATCTCCTGCTCGATCACCTTGAGCCCGCCCGTGAGGCCGAGTTGCTTGCAGGGGTACATGAGATCGAGGTGGGGGTGATCGAGCGAGAGGTCGAAGGAAGTCTCGAGGAAGGGCACGTCGAAGCGTTTCCCGTTGAACGTCACGAGCATGGCGGCGTCCTCGAACTGGGCGCGGAGAGCGTCGGCGGTGAGGTCGTCGCCCCGGACGAGGGTGGTGGTCTCGCCGTCCTGGTGGAAGCTGACGGTCGTCACCGTGTCGCGGTGCTGTGAGAGGCCGGTGGTCTCGATATCGAAAAAGCAGGCCTCGGATCGGAAGTTCTCGTACATCCGCCAGCGCTCGCCGCTGGGGAACTGCTCGCCGAAGTAGCGGGCGTCGCCGTCGGCCAGTCGGTCCCGTGCCGTGTCGATGAACGACTGGATCCGGTCGGCCGTGGTCTCCCCGACGACGGAGCCGTCGAACTCGTCCCAGTGGGTGACGCCGGCCTCCCAGAGCCGGCGCTCGGTCGTCTCGCCCACGCCCCGGACCGGAATGAAGCTGTTCTCGATTCGCACACCGACAGGGGTGGGCCCGGCGGACAAAACGCTGTCGCCTGCCGCCGCCGGAGACGATTTATGGTGGTCGCGCACGCAGTCGGGGGTATGACCACCTTCCTCGTCGCCACCGCGTCGGTCCACACGACCGCGGCCGCCTGTGACTACCTCGGCGAACGCACTACCGCCGCGGACACCGTAACCGTCGTCAGCGTCACCGAACCCGACGGCGATCCCCGCGATTCGGGCGACGCCACCAACGTCGCCCGCACGCGTCTCGTCGACCCGACCGTCGAGACGATCACCGAGGCGGGCCGGCCCAGCGAGGTGATCCAGTCGCTGGTCGCCGAGCGCGACGTCGACGAGGTCCTGATCGGCGCGCGACGGGGCGACCCCGACGCCGCGCCCGGACTGGGTGGAACCGCCGCCGACCTGCTGGTGAGTCTCGACGTGCCCGTCGTCGTCGTGCCCCTGCCGGACCTGTCCTGAGCCCGAGACCCCGCTTCTTTTCACCGAGGCCAGCACAGGGGGCGGTATGTCCGGCTCCGAGCTCGCAGCACGGGTCAGGGAGGCGCTCACTGTCGACGCCGAGGCGTTCCAGGAGCGTGCCGAAGCCGAAGCCGAGGAACTGATCGAGGAGGTGTACGACGGCACCTTCGACAACTCCCAGGCCATCATCGGGCTGGAGCAGGAGCTGTACGCCGTCGACGACCGTACCGACGCCCTCAGGCGGGTCCCCCGCCAGCTACTGGACCGCATTGGGTTCGAGAAGGAACTCGGCCTCCACAACGCCGAGATCCAGACCTCACCCGTCCCGCTCTCCCGGTACGGACTGGAAGCTCAGGAGGCCGAACTCCAGGCGCACGTCGACGCCGCCGAGACGGCCGTCGGCCGCGAGAACATCCAGCTCGTCGCCGACGGGATGTGGACCGTTCCGCCAAACGGCGAGACGGCCACCGACTACCTCTGTGACAGCATCGAGGCCGACGGCATCCGCATCGCGACCAACATGTCCGACGCCGTGCGGTACCACACGATGGCCAACACCGACTACCCCTCCGGGCTCCGGATCGACGCCCCCCACGTCACCCTCGAGGCCGACACGGTGATGCCGGAGAGCCTCATCACCTCGATCCAGCCCCACTACCAGGTCCCCCACGCCCCCGACCTGCCCGAACACTTCACCTACGCTCTGCGGGTGGCCGGCCCGCTGGCCGCCCTCGGTGCCAACTCACCCTTCTTCCCGCCGGAGATGTACGACGACGTGCCCGCGGGACAGATCCTGGCCGACGCCTGGATGGAGAACCGCATCACCGTCTTCGAGGACGTGTTGAACCCCCAGACCGGCGACGGCGATCCCAAGGTGTGTTTCCCGCCCGACTTCGACACCGTCGAGGACGCGATCCAGGACATCGCGGGGGACCGCACCATCGTCCCGATGGACGTGCCCGACGGCCAGCGCTTCGACGACCGCTTCCGGCACCTGCGACACAAACACGGCTCCTACTGGCGCTGGGTCCGCCCCGTCTTCGACGGTGCCTCCCGCTCGGCGGCCAACGCCCGTATCGAGTTCCGTCCGCTGGCGGCCCAGCCCACCATCCGGGACGCCGTCGCCTTCCAGGCCCTCTTCGCCGGCCTCATGGAGAGTCTGCCCCGCCGGGAACACCCCGTCCGGAACCTCGACTGGCAGACGGCCAAGGCCAACTTCTACGCCGCGGTCTGTGACGGTCTCCAGGCCGAATTCACCTGGCTCACCGCCGATGCCTCCGAGACCGGCGCTGTCGACGAGATCTACGGCGAGATCTTCGAGTACGCCCGCGACGGCCTCGAACTCCGCGGCCTCTCGACCGAGGAAGCTCGCCGGTACATCCGCCCACTGCGGGAACGCGTCGACCGCCGGACCACGCCCGCCCGCTGGAAACACGAGCTCGTCGAACGCCAGGTCGAGCGTGGTGTGCCACTCACGGAGGCCATCTGGGGCATGCAGGCCCGCTACGTCGAAAAACAGACCGAGACGCTCGTCGAAGGCACCTTCGCCGACTGGTTAGAGGGCTAGTCCGACCCCCGATCAGCGCCGCGACAGCACCACCAGCCCGAGCGCCCCGGCGAGGAACAACAGCACGTCCCCGGCGTCCGGAAGCGGGACGAGCGGGTCACCGAACAACCCGACCGCCATCGCCGCCAGCGCGACCGTCCCCGGGATCGGACGCTCCCGGACCGTCCCCGCCAACACTCGCAGGGACCAGTAGAACCCCGTCAGCTGTCCGGCGATCCACGCACCCGGCGACCGGCTCCCGTCCGGGTTCTCGGCCGGTTCGACCGCTGACAGGTCGTCCCGGTCCACGGTGACGACGGTACCGGTGTGACGACGCGTCCCGTCGGGGCCGGCTACCTGCAGGAGCGTGACGCCGTCCGCATCCGTCCCGACGACGCGATAGACGCCCGGTTCGAGGGCGTCGTCGATAGGTCGGACGTGGTCGTAGACATCGGGGTCGTCGAGGCCGGTGGTTCGGTCGATCATCGCTCGCCCACCGCCGACTCGACGTGTTCCACTGCGGCGGCCGCAGAGTCGACCACTGCGACCCCCTCGATGTCGTGGGTGTCGATGCCAGCCACGGGTCTGCCGAAATCCAGCGCGTGGCCGATCTCCGAGAGGGTGCCCGTCGACCCGTCGATGGCGATGGCCGCGTCGCCGTTCAGGACGACGAGGACGTTCCGGGCGTTGCCCATGGCCGTCGCGATGGCGGTGTCGACGTACTCGTTGGCCGCCTCGCGGTCCGGACCGGGGACGATGCCGATGGTGTCGCCGCCCGCCTCCTCCGCCCCTTCGCAGACGGCTTCCATCACGCCGCCGAGGCCGCCACAGACGACCGTGTGGCCCCGGTCGCCGAGTTCACGACCCACCGCGCGGGCCGTAGCGGCCGTTTCGCGGTCGATCACGCCGCCGCCGATCACGCTGACTCGCATGGGGGTCGGTGTGTCGCCCGACGAGTAAACAGCCACGGCTACCGACGATCTTCTGACACGTCCGGCTGAACAGCGGCGCATGGCTCCCTCCGTCAGTACCGCCCTGAACGGGGCGTTCTACGGAACCGAAGCTCCGACGTTCGTCCCGGTCCGCGGCCGCCGTGCCCTGATCGTCCTGTGTGGCATCTCGCTCGGTGCGCTCGTCACGCTCTGGCTCGTCCTCCGGTTCGACGTCGGCGACATCGGAACCACCGTGCTGAGCTACGTCGTCATGTTCGGCCTGATGCACGTTTTCGGATTCCTCGCGCACCTGTTCGGCCTGGCGGGCGAGACTGCCAGCGACGAGAACTGATTGCGCTCGCACGTCGGCGGACCGGTCACCTGCCGACCGCCCGAGTCACCACTCCATGCCGCCGTTGACGGCCAGCACCTGGCCGGTCATGTAACTGGATTCGGCGCTGGAGAGGAAGCGCACGATCCCGGCGATGTCCTCGACCTCGGCGAACCGGTTCAGCGGAATCCGGTCGATGATCTTCTGCTGGACGCGCTCGGGCACGTCCTCGAGCATATCGGTCTCGACGAACCCGGGGGCGACGCAGTTGGCCGTCGACCCGGTGGAGGCCAGTTCCAGCGCCAGCGTCCGGGTGAAACCAAAGAGGCCGGACTTGGTGGTCGCGTAGTTGGCCTGGCCGTAGTTGCCCTGCTGGCCCACGACCGAGGAGATGTTGATCAGCCGGCCCTGGTCGGCGGCCTTGATGTCGTCGAACAGGCAGTGCGTGCAGTTGAACACGCCCCCGAGGTTCACGTCCATCACCGTCTCCCAGTCCTCCTTGGTCATGTTCTCGAACTTCTTGTCGATGGTGATGCCCGCGTTGTTGACCAGCACGTCCACCTGCCCGAAGGTATCGTGGATCCGCTCACACATCGCTTCCACGTCGTCGTAGTCGGCCACGTCGCCCTGGACGGCGATGGCCGTCTCGCCCTCGTCCTCGATGGCGTCGACGACCTCGTGGGCCGCCGCCTCCGAAGAACGGTAGTTGACGACCACGTCCGCGCCGTGCCGACCCAGCTCTTCAGCGATACCGCGTCCGATGCCGCGTGAACTCCCAGTGACCAGGCAGGTCTGTCCGTCGAGCATACCCCACCTTCGAGCGCCGTGCCAAAAAGGATGTGCGCACGCAGCCGAAAAAATTGCCGTCGTGGGAATCAGGCGACCTGGTCGATCCAGTCCTGTGCGCGGGACGCCGAGACTTCGGCGGCCTCGGCGACCGTTGCGGCGTCGGCCGCTGCCAGGTCCGCGGTCGTCTCGATGCCGGCGGCTTCGAGTCGCTCGGCGTAGGTCGGGCCGATGCCGTTGACCGTGTCCACGCTGTCAGCGCCCTCCTCGTCGGTGAGGGTGGCCTGTTCGCCGTCCTCGCTCTCGGGCGTCTCGACTTCGATCTCGTCGTCCTCGGCCGGCGGTCCGCCGGCCTCGGGTTCCTCTCCGGCCTCGGTGGCCGCGTCGGCACCGTCGCCGATCTCGATCTCGGTGGCCGCCTCCTCGAGTTCCACGTCCTCGCTTTGCTCGTGGAACCACTCGGCGGCGCGGGGCCAGACGTCCTCGTGGGACGACCCGGAGACCGACAGGCCGATGTGGCCGGTCGGGTACTCGATGGTCTCGATGTCGTCGGCGCCGACCACGTCGTTGAACGGCTTGCTTGCCGCCGCCGGGATGAGGTGGTCGTACTCGCCCATGAGCTGGAGCAGGGGCATGTCGATGTTCTCCACGTCGACGTGTTTCCCGTCCAGGTACAGTTCGTTCTTGTAGAGTTTGTTCTCCTGGTAGATGTCGCCCAGGAACTGCTCGTAGGCCGCACCGGCGAGGTCGATCCCCTCGTCCAGCCACCGCTCCATCCGGGCGAAGTTCTCGACGAAGTCCTCGTTCTCGAGGTTGTCGTACAGCCGGACGTACTTCGAGACGAAGTTGTCGACGGGGTCCATCAGGGCGAACCCGACGTCGAGCATCCCCGCGGGGACGTTCCCGAACGCCGAGGTCACGTCCTCGGGGTCGTAGTACTCGTCGCTCCCCCACTCTTCGAGGACGCCGCCCGTGTCGTCGAAGTAGAGGCCGGCGGCCATCAGGGCCATCGCGTTGACCTTCTCGGGGTGGAGCGCGGCGTACATCGCCGTCATGGTCCCGCCCATGCAGTACCCGAGGACGTTGATCTGCTCGTTGCCCGTCCGCTCCGCGACCTCCTCGACGCAGTTGTGGATGTACCGGTTGACGTAATCGTCGAGCGTGAGGTACTGGTCCATCCGGGACGGTTCGTTCCAGTCGATGAGGTACACGTCGTGGCCCGCCTCCAGCAGGCGGCGTACGACCGACCGCTCGGCCTGGAGGTCGAGGATGTACGGCTTGTTGATCAGCGCGTACACGATGAGGATCGGCACGTCACACTGCTCCTCCTCGGGCACCTCGATGCCGGCGTCCTCGGGCTTGTAGTGGAGCAGCTCCAGCTTGTTCTCGGTGTAGACGACTTCGCTGGGGGTCTCGCCGACCTCGATCTTCGCCAGCGGGCCAGCCCGTTCGGGGGCGACGCTGGCCTTCTCCAGCCCGTCGGCCATCGCCTCGAACCCCTCGCGCTGGGCGTCCAGTGCGTTCGCGAACGGGTTGATCATAGTTCCTCGAGGATCTCGTCGAGCTTCTGCTCGACGGCGTGCTGGCGGCGTTCCAGTTCGACGAGTCGCTCGCCGACCTCCATCACGTCGTCACGGGTGGGCAGGCCCAGCTGCTGGATCGTGTCCTGGGTGACCTCGTCGGCCTCTTCCTGCATATCCATCATCGCCTCGACCAGTTGGCCGTTGGCGGCGGCAAAGGCGGAGGTGCCCATGACTTCCTTGAAGGCCTCGTTGGCCGACTGGAGCCAGATGTCACGCATCTCGGAGGGCTCGACGTCCTCGCCCTGGGCCGCGTCGGTCGTGCGCTCGAACATCTTCTCGGAGGCGTCCATCCAGACCTCGTAGGCGCGGTTGTACCCCTCGAAGCCCTCGGCGACTTCGTCTTCCTCGGGCATCGAGCCCTCGACGGCCTCTGCCCAGGACTCCATGAAGGCCGCCTGGGCCTTCATGTTCTGCTCCATCGAGTCCGCGACCGCGTCGTTCATCTCCTCTACCATCTCGTTCCAGTCGTCCATCGGGTCGTTGGTTGTATCGCTCATGGTGTATGGTTTGTAGCCGGCAACAAAAATCGGGTTGGTCGTTCGCGCCGGTCAGGCCTCGAGGGATTCCTGGGCCTGCTCCTGGACTTCCTGGACCTGGTCCTGCACCTGCTCGACCTGATCCTGCATCTGTTCGAGCTGGTCTTCGACCTGTTCGGCGGCCTCGATGGACTGGCCTTCGAGGTCCTCGTGGGCCTCCAGGACCATCTCGATCTGCTCGTCCATCGCGTCGAGGTAGTCCGTGGTCAGCTCGTCGTAGGCGTCGAGCCCGTCACGGGTCTCCTCTTCGATGTTCTCGAACAGTTCGGCGTGGTTCTCGAGCAGGAACTCGAACTGCTCGTCGACGGCCTCGCGGACCTCTTCGACGGAGCCGGCCGCCCCGGGCACGGTGCTCTCCATCGCGTCGAGGTAGCTGTGGAAGGCAGTCTTCGAGAGTTCGACGGTGCGGCGCTGGGCCGACTCCTGGCTGCCCAGGCTGTCGACGAAGGCCTCGCTGACCGTCTGCTGGAACTCGACGCCCTGCTCGACGGCGTTCTGTCCCTGCTTGATTGCCTGGCGCTGCATCTCGAATGTCGTGGTGATGGGGGTCGTGTATTCTGCCATAGTGGGTTCACTCCTGGGAACGCTTGCGCTTGACCGGCACGACGACAGTCTGGACGATATCACCCTCCTCGATGTCGAGCGCCTCGCGCTCGGCGTCGGGAATGCTGATGCGTCCGCCGCTCTGGACGCGGGTCTTGAACGTCGCCATCTGACTCATCGCGCCCAGCTGGGGGACGCCAACGCCCGACGTGCTGGCACCGAGCAGCTGCTGGATAAATTCCTGTTGCTGCTCCATCGCCTGCTCGCTGGCCTGCTGGAACCCCTTCATCATCGCGGGGGGCCACATGGACCCGTCCTGACTGTCGTGTTGCTCGGTCATCCCTTCACCCCTCTCTACTCCACTCGACACCATAAGGGTTATGATTCTCACCACTCATTACCATCTATTGGTAGCAAATGGTAGAAACTGAGCCCACGGGGGCCGGCCGGCGGCCCTCACCGACCACGACGAGCGCGCGCGATCCGTACAGAGCGGCCTCTAGAGGCCGTTCTGGAGCGGACGAATCATGTGAACCACCACGCTTTAATACAGCCACTTCCAACAACTGGTGCCAATGAGCTCCAACCCGAACCGGAGCGCGTTGCTGGATACGTGGACGGAGACCTCGTCGCACGTTTTCAACAGCGTCCTCGAGGCGAACAGAGCGGCGTTCGCGGCCTTCGGTGTCAACTCCGACGACGACACCAACGAGGACCCGACGCTGCCGCCGCGAGAGCGGATCGAACCCGACGAAGACCTCCCCGAGTGGACCATCGAACGGACCGAAGACGACCGAACAAAGCTCGGCGTCGGGGACCGTATCGAGTTCACCAAGACCATTTCCGAGGACGACGTGACTTCGTTCGCGGCCGCCAGCGGTGACACGAACCCGCTGCATCTGGACGACGAGTACGCATCCGAGACCCGGTTCCGGGGCCGGATCGCCCACGGGACGCTCGTCGGCGGCCTCATCAGCGCCGCCCTCGCCCGCGTGCCCGGACTGGTCGTCTATCTCTCGCAGGATCTGGAATTCCACAACCCGGTCCGCATCGGTGACCGGCTCACCGCCGAGATCGAGATCGTCGAGGACCTGGGCAACGACCAGTTCCGGCTGACCACGCAGGTCAAGCAGGGCGACGAAGTCGTCATCGACGGCGAAGCCGTCATCCTGGTCGACGAACAGCCCGAATAAACTCCAGCACGCGCGCTCCACATTCTGCCCGCACTGCGGCGGGAACACATTCTCGCCATCTCTCCGGTTGGTTTAATGACATTTGGTCCTGGCGGCCGAAACATTTCCAGTCGCTGGCCGTTCGCCCGACTCGTTTACCAGTGTTCGTGAAACGGTCGACGAGCTAGCTCGCCAGAAATTCGGCCAGCACGCGATTGAACGTGGCCGGGCGTTCCCGTGGCGGCCAGTGGCCACAGTCTTCGAGGACGTGCAGGCGGCTGTCGGGGAGCCGGTCGTGGGCGCGTTCGGACCACGTCGTCGGCAGGAGGGTGTCGTCGTCGCCGTGGACCAGTAGCGTCGGGATGCCCAGTTCGGAGAGCTCGTCCACGTAGCAAGTTCGGAACCCGCAGGCGCGGAATTCACTGCGCTGCCAGCTCCGGAGGGTGCGGCCACAGGCGTCGTCCTGCAGGACCTCGTGGATCTCCGTGACGAACTCCTCTGAGGCCTGGGTCATGTACCCGCGGAGCGTGTCCCGGACCGTCCCCTCGTTGACGCCCATCGTGTTCCAGACGAACTGATCGACGACCGGCATCCGGAGCGCCATCGACGCCATCGGTCGCCAGCCGGCGTCGGCTCCCAGCCCGTAACTGTCGACCAGCGCCAAGCGCTCGACCGCCGCCTCCAGTGCGTAGCCCAGCGCGATGGCACCGCCCATCGAGATCCCGGCGACGCTGGGCCGGTCGAGATCGAGTTCCTCGACCAGCCCCGCGAGTACGTCGACGTAGTAGTCGGTCGTGTACCGGATGTTCGGCTTGTCGCTGGCCCCGTGGCCCGGCAGGTCCGGGGCGATCACGCGGTGGTCCTCGGCCAGGTGTGGGATCGCGTGTTTCCAGGAGATGTGTTTCGCGTCGAGACCGACGCCGTGTAACAACACCAGCGGTTCTCCCTCGCCCGTGTCTCTGTACCGGACGGTCGTGGTCGTTTCCCGTCCCGACCCGTCTTCGGCCGTCACCTCGACCGCTCGTTGCCCGCCGGTTCCGGCGTCACTGCTCGAACTCGCCATTCACCCGTACCTCGGAGCGACAGACCTTGTGTCTTCGGAATCTTACGACGTGTCGATCCGTCGGTTTCGCGGCCACGAGCCGGTGAGGTTCGTCTCGGCGAGTCCGACGACGAGCAGGCTCCCGCCGGCGAACGCGAGGGCCGCCACCTGCCCGGCCGGCGACAGGCCGAACGTCCCGAGTCCGAGCACGGTCACGCCCAGGAACCCGATCAGGATGCAGACTGTGAGGGCCGTCGCCCGTAGCCAGCCGTCTCCGTGCCCGACCGCGGCTCTGACCGTGACGTGGCCGGCCAGGACCGCCGCGCCGAGCAGGCCAACCAGCGACCCGGCGGCGTACCCGGCTGCCAGCGTCGCACCGCCGACGCTCCGACGGCCAAGCGCCGCCCGACCGTTCGGCCCCGCCGCGCCGACGACGACCCACGCGAGAATCGTCCCGAACGAGGCCATCACGCCCGCGACGCCCGGGTTCTCGCCGGCCGCCGTCAGCATCGCGACCGCCCCGAGACTCGACAGCAGCGGTCCGACTGCCACCGCTAACCAGTCGGCCGCCAACCCCTCGCCGTCGTCCAGCCGCTGGGTCACCGCGATCCAGGCGACGAGCAACCCCGCGCTGACGGCCATGCCCGCGATGATCGCGACGCCCAGCACGCCGCCGTCGGTCCCCGGCGCGGCCGCCGCGGCCCGGCCGACGACTGCGCCGCTCCCGAGCGCGCCGACGCCCAATCCGACCGACGCGACCCGCCACGCGTCGCTCATGCCTGGGTTGTATGCCCGGACGGCCCGCGTTCGCGCCCGATACCCCCCGTTCCAGCTCCGCCCGAACCCATGTTATCGTATAGCATACCAACAGGTAGTTGCGCCGTGGTACCGGCATGAATCACTGGTTCTTCGCGAAGGGCCCGACTCGTCGTTCACTGCGCTCCCTCGGACGGATCGAGCGAGTCCGGTCGTTTCAACCTTCCGGACAGACAGGTTACTTTTCGACGGACAGCAGCGCCACGCGCTCGCCGACCAGCGCCGCCAGGCCGGCGTCGGTGGCCGCGAGTTCCCGGTCGGACACGCCGAAGAAGTCCCGAACGCGCTCCTCATCGTACGCACTGAGGGTTTCGGCCGGTTCCAGCAGGTCCGTCACCGCCGCGGCCGCCTCCCCCTCGTTCGCGCTCTCGGTCACACCGTGGACGAGGACCGCGACCGGGCACTCCCCCTCGGCGACCCCCATTTCGAGTGCCTGCGAGATCTGTCGTCGGCCCGCCGCGTACAGCAGGATCTCGACGGCGTGGTCGTCGGCGATGGCCTCCCCCTGTGCCCGGGCCCGGTCGGCACACGCGACCGCGCGTTCGAGGTGGTCGCGGCCGACGACGTACCGGGCGTCGAACGCCTGGACCGCACAGCCGTGTTCGTCGCCGATCTCGCCCAGTGTTGCGACGAACGCGTCGACATCCTCGACCGTCGCCGTGCCCTCGATCACCTCCATCAGAAATCACCCAGGCTGGACTGATCTTCGGGGTCGTCGGCCGTCCCACTCCCGCCGTCACCGCCGCCCGTGGTGGTCGTCTCGATGCCGTCGATGTCTGCCGGTTCGACCTCCGCCATCGATGGATCTTCGCGGCCGGCGTTCTCCAGGACGTTCTCCGCGGTCTTCTCCCGGCCCCGGAGTGCCCCGAGGACGACCGCTTTCTCGGCCTCCCGCAGGTCTGCCCGGGTCCGGATGCCGGCCTCGTAGAGCCGCCGTGCGCGTTTCCGCCCGACCCCGCGCACGCTCGCCAGATCGACGAGTTCGCTCTTCACGCCGTGTTCGACCCGGGTGCGCGCTTCCCGGATCGCCGGCACGCAGTCCATGCCGAGTTCGCCCGCCAGCGACTCCGCGGCCCCCAGCAACCACTGGGTGGTCTCGACCTTCCCGCGGATGTCCCCCGGGCCGACGCCGTAGCGGTCGGTGATCTCGTTCTCGTCGATCTCGCTGGCCCAGTCTTCGAGCAGGCGGGCGGTCTTCAGCGCCGACAGCCAGTCCTCGAAGCGGTCGTCCTCGTACTCGCTGGGCATCGGGCCCAGAAACTCCGTCTCGCGCTCGTAGGCCAGTTGCGTGAACTCCTCCTCGTCGCCGCTCCGGAGGTACAGTTCGTACATGTCCGGCGTGCGCGCGACGAGATGGTAGAGACCGAGCGCCGACGGCGGCTCCCGGGGGCCGTCGTCGTCGCCGTGGTCGGCCGCGAGTTCGCTCGCCCGGGTGAAGCCCGCGGGTTCCTCGGCTTCGGCCTCGTCGCCCGCCGTCTCGGCCCGCTCCCTCCCGGCGCTCGTCCCGCCCGCCCGCTCCCAGTCGCGCAGGCCGTCGATGATCTCGGCGGCGCTCATCGGGTCGAGATAGAGCCGCGAGACCGTGTGACCGAGGCCGGTGGCCTGTAACTGGTCGCCGTCTCTGGTAAGAAAGTCGTTCACCTCCAGATAGTCGAGCATCCGGTCGGTGACCCGTTCCAGTTCGTTCCGGTCGGCGTTCTGTGTGGCGTGGAGCGTCCGTTCGAGAAACTCCAGCAGTCCCTCGCGGGAACTGGCGAAGCCGGAGGCCACAGTCGCGAGCAGGTGGGTCCGGAGCGCGGGTTCGGCGGCGAGTTTCGACTGCACCGGCTCGGGATCGGCCCAGACGTACCGCTCGAACAGTTCGTCCAGTTCGTCGTGGCTGTTGGCCAGCAGGACGGCCTCACCGTAGGGGTCGAGGCCGGGTCGTCCGGCCCGCCCCATCATCTGGTGGACCTCGAGCACCGAGAGCGGGGCCATCCCGCCGGTCGACCCGTCGTAGCGCCGCCAGTCCCGGACGACGACCCGCCGGGAGGGCGTGTTGACCCCCGCCGCCAGCGTCGGCGTCGCACAGACGACCTTCAACAGACGGTCGCGAAAGGCGTCCTCGATCAGCGAGCGGTGGTCGCTGGCGAGCCCGGCGTGGTGAAACGCCGCGCCCCCCTCGACGGCGTCGGCCAGGTCGTCGCTCGTTTCGGTGTCGCTCACGTCCCGGATCTCGGCGGCGATCTCGGCGAGCGCCTCGCGCTCGTCGGCATCGAGGAACTCTCGCGTCGTCGAGGCGAGTCGGCGGGCCGCGGCCTCGGCGTTCCGGCGGGAGTTGACGAACACCAGCGTCGACCCGTCGTCGGCCAGCGTGTCCCGGACGATGGCGGCCGTCTCGCTCTCGCCGTTGCGGACTTCGAGGCGTTGCTGGCTGCCGTCTTCGAGGTGGAGCGCCTGCCCGTAGTGGACGCCCTTCTGGAGTTCGATGGGTCGCCAGTTCGAGTCGACCAGTTCGGCGTCGAGCCAGTCGGCCAGTTCGTCGGCGTTGCCGATGGTCGCCGACAGCGCGACGGTCTGGAGGCCGGCGTTCAACTGCCGGAGTTTCGCGAGGGTGACCTCCAGGGTGGGCCCGCGCTGGCCGTCGTCCACGAGGTGGACCTCGTCGGCGACGACACAGGACAGGTCTTCGATCCAGGCGGCGTCGTTGCGCACCAGCGAGTCGACCTTCTCGCTTGTCGCGACGATGACGTCCTTGTCGGCGAGCCAGCCGCCGTCGGAATCGTAGTTACCCGTCGAGACGCCCACCTCGACGCCGTACCGCTCGAACTGCTCGAACTCCTCGGCCTTCTCGCTGGCCAGCGCCCGGAGGGGAACGATGTAGAGCGCTTTGCCGCCGTCGGACAGTGGGCCCGACGAGGCCCCACTCGCGTCACTCCCGGGACCGCTCTCCTCGCCTGCGACCGCCGACAGCATCGCCAGCTCGGCGACCAGCGTCTTCCCGCTAGCGGTCGGTACGCTGGCGACGAGGTTCGCGCCCTCGGTGACGCCCGCCTCGACGGCCTCGGCCTGGGGCGGGTACAGCGCCTCGATGCCCTCGTCCTGCAGGTGTCCTGACAGCCAGTCGGGGACCCCCGGAATCGCCGAAACGTCCATTACCCGTCCGTTGCGCGTCACCGGGTTTAAATTGTCGTCCTCGGTCGACGGGAACTGGGCGTTCGCCCGTATCGAGTGCTTACCTGCCCCGTGGTTTCATGCCCGTGGACGCGTAGGTTTCCCTATGGATTCCCTGAAGGTCGACGTGCGGAAGCTCCACCTGTTCAACGGGCTGGCCAAAGAAGGGGCCGAAACCGTCGCCGACCACCTCCAGCAGATGAGCGGTCTCGAGACCACCGCGTCGGTCTCGAAGTTGAACTTCCTCGACTTCGGCGACGTGGGCACCCACCTGCGCACCGAGTCCGAGACCGATTCACACGTCGGCATCTACACCGAACTCGAAGACCCACCTCACGGCTACCTGCTCTTTCTGGTCTCCCGCGGTGAGTCGAAGCGGCTGACAAACGCCATGCTCGGGCAGGGAGCCGAGGCCGAAGCCGACGGCAGCGGCTTCTCGGACATGCAGAAGTCGGCGATCCAGGAGGTCGGCAACATCATGACCTCCGCGTTCATCGACGGCTGGGCGAACGTGCTGGGCACGACCATCGCCCACTCGCCGCCCCACTTCGCCTACGGCGACAGCGAGACGATGCTCGACGAGATCGCCGACTGGCCCGACACCGACATCGTGTTCGTCATCGACTCGGAGATCACCGCCGCCGACGTGGACTTCTCGCTGACCTGCTACACCTTCCCCGAACTGGAACCGCTCGTCGACCTGATCCACGACATCGACGTCGACTCGATCGACGACGCCGCGACCGCGCCCTCCGACTTCTCCGAACTCGTCTAGGCTGTCGTCGTCGGCCGTTCCCGCGCCGTCTCGTCCGCCAGCCGCGCGACTCGCACGTGGAGGGGCGGGTGCGCCGCGAAGGGACCGGGCGTCGTCAGCAGCACTCGCTGGACGGCCAACTCCTCCAGCGCCGACGCCAGCGCCGGGCCGAGCCCCTGCCCGGCAGCGTAGGCGTCGGCCGCGTACTCGGTGCGCCGCACGACGGCGAACGCGCCGACCGCACCCGCGGCCGCCAGCCAGCAGTGGGCGACGACCGTGACCGAGGGGAGGACATCGACGCGGACTGCGTTCCTGTCAATAAAAAACGTTGGCTGCTGCGTCCCCGTGCGCCGTCAGGACTGTCGTTGTTGCAGAAACGCAAGCGAGAGGCCGAGCGAAGTGCCGCCAGCGAGGCCCGTGAGCGCCATCGTGGTAAATCCCTGCGGTGCGACGACCTCGAACACCGCGTGGGTCACGACCCAGATGAGCAGGATACCGAGCCAGCTGACCAGCGGCAATCCGCCCGTGGAATCGAACATACACATCGATTCGTGTTGGCGGAGTACCGTCTTGTGGTGCGGGATCGTCGCCAGCCGATTCTGGTGGCGCTCTATTCTCGCCGTCGTCACACTCAAGCCCGCGTCGGCCGAACGCTTGGCCATGCGCGTCGAATTCGACCGCGACACCTGTATCGGGATGTTCCAGTGTACCGCCGAGTGGGACGGGTTCGAGGAGGACAACGACGCCGGCAAGGCCATCCTCGTCGACGGCGAGGAAGTCGACGAGGACCTGTTCGCCCGCGAGATTCCCGACGACGCCGAACTGGACGCGAAGTTCGCCGCCCGGTCCTGTCCCGTCGACGCCATCACGGTCTACGACGACGACGGCGAACAGATCATTCCCTGAGGCAGGCCGTGCCCGACCGCCACGCGACCGCGCCCCGCCCGACGGTTCGTGCCAGGTTGTTACATACCACGAAGCTTTTAATTTTCCACGTTGAACAGCGAACCGATGTCTTCGAGACATCGGCACGTGGGCGAGGTGGAACGAGACGTTCGACTGCGCGACGCGGTACTGGGGGTCCTCTCGACGGCGACGGGGCCGGTCACGGCGGCGGAAATCAGCACGCCGCTCGCCGCGACACCCGAAGAGATCGACGAGGTACTCTCGGAGCTGGCCGACGAGGGCGAGGTGGCACGGCTCCCGGACCCCGACGGGACCGTCCAGTGGCGGACGGAGACGGCGACGGTCCAACTGACCCACGAGGCGAACTCCTATCGGGCACAGGACAGCAAGACCGGCCTCGTCACGCGCGCCGGCGACCGGCCGGACGCGCTCAGACGGCTGGCCGACCGGATCGAGCAGTACGAACGTGGCGACTCCGTCGGTGCGCAAATAGAGGGTATCACGGACGTCGTCCTGAGTCCGGAGTACATAGACGGCATCACAGAACTCGTTGAGGGGTACGTCGAACCGGCAGAGAAACACCTCTACGTGTACGTCAAGGATCAGGGGGTCCGCGAGGTCGACACACGAACGTATCTTGACCGGGATCACGAAATCCTCGGAGTGGCACTCACCGGTCAGTACACGGCAGCGGAGTTCGATTCGGTCGCCCCTGTCTCCTCGGCGGACGTCCGCGAGCGTACTCGGATCCGGGACAGCCACTTCCCGATTGGAATGTTCAAACTGGTCGTCGTCCATCCCGAATACCATAGCAACGGTATCGGCAGTGCCCTCGCTACGCATGGGATGGCATATCTGGCGGAGAACCCACCCGTCGTATCGATGCTGTGGGTTCGCGAGAACAACGCGAACATGCACCTCGTCGACCAGTATGGGGCGACCTGTTTAGCGGAGTTCGAGAACGGCATACCGACATCCGAAACCAAGTGTCCCGAATGTGGGTTCGACCAGACCTGTGAGTGTTCCGTCAGGCTGTACGGGTGGGGATTCGAGTGATGAAGTCAAGGAACACGACGGGAGTCACGCGCCTCTCGACATCGTTCTGGGTCGGCTCCGAACCCTATCGAGTCGGATAGTGACGCGTGTTCCCGACGTGGCACTGTCGACGGTGATGTCCGCATCCGAATTCAGACAGACCCACTTCACGAGCCAGAGCCCGAGCCCGGTGCTGTGGTTCAGTTGATCGATCGGACGACCGTCGAATATCTGTCTCTCCTGGTCGGTCAGTCCTGGCCCGTTGTCCGTGATCTCTAGGCGCACGTCGTCGTGGCAACTGACACTGACGCGGACCCTGGGAGTTGATTTCTCGCTGTGAACGATGGCGTTCTCGATTAGGCTTTTAATTGCGAGCGAGATAGCTTCGTCTGCGAGAACCCACGCCTGGGGAGCCGTATCGAGCTCGATCTCCGCATCTGGGAACGACTGTCGTGCCCAGTCTGCTGTGGCCTCAACCTCCTGTACGAGGTCGATCTCGTAGCTCTCCCTGTCCGTTTCGACCAGCGAGCCGATTACCCGGGCTTTCTCGGCTGTATCGATGATCGAGTCGGATGTCTGCACGATCGTCTCGGTATGATTTCTGTATTTGGGGTCCACGCAGTTCGACAGTAGTTCTCCGTGCGCCCGAATGACGTTGAGTTTGTTCCGTATATCGTGTCGGAGTACCCGTGAAAATACTTCTTTCAATAGCTCCAATTCTTCCTCGTACTGGAGCAACTCCGTTTGGTCGTTGAATACGATCACGTCGCCCGGTGAACTGTCGTCCTGAAATACCGGGAACTTGTTCACCGTCAGGTGGCGGTCTTCCCCCTGCACGGTGACTGTAACCGTTTCGTCGTGTACGTACTCCCCTTCGAGCTGTGAGAACAGCGACGGGTATTCCGCCAACACGTCTCGAAGTCGATCGCCGACCGGATCTCGCGCAACACCGAGGATCTGCCGTAACGCGGGGTTCGAGTCGGTAACGATCTTCTGATCGTCGACGATGAGGATCCCTTCATCCATCTCGTTCAGCACGGTACGTCGCGCAATCGGCATCGCTTCGAGGAGGCGATACCGGAAGAGTCCCCATCCCCAAATGGTAGTTCCGACGAGGAACCCGAGCGGTGTCGGATTGAGATAGTACCTCGGAACGGTCCGGAAGAAGAACACGATCGACGTGGCGATCGGGATGAGCCCACCCAGCAACAGGAGGAGTGTCTGTTTCCGGTACAGCTTCTCGCGCTCGACGTACACTGCCGACAAGAGGACGATGCTCGCTATCGCCAACAGGTAAGCGTGAGCTGCGTGGATATAAAAGCCGATCTCGTAGTCGGGGTTGAAGATCCCGCTCGGCGTGACCTGTGTCTCGGGTCCCCACATCAACATGTGTATCGGGTTCGTCCACGCGAGAATTTGGATGGCTGACGGGATGATCAGGAAGGGCAAAACCGTGCGTGCCGTGACCCGCTTCTGCCAGACGTACTCGACAGCGATAAAAAACCACCCGATGACCGAAATATTCACGAACAGTAGTACCAGGTTAAAGCTCGCCGTCGACAGCGAATAACTGTCGAAAAGCAGCATCAGGCCCCAAAAAACTGCCCAGCCGCCCATCCCAGTGAACGTGACGACGAACCAACGTCCACTGGGTCTGCCCCGGTGATCCCAAAACAGCCTGATCAAATAGATCGCTGGGAGGCCTGCTAACATCATTAGCGCCCCGTAGAGTTCCGGCCCCGGGAACATACACTACCCTTTGTGAACATCCTATATCAGGATTGGTACTGTTTGAAGTAATAATTCGTTCAGATGAAATTTTTCTCGACGGACGAGCCGATAGACGGAACTCGTGTTTGTCGATCGGTCGCTCGCCGTCGAACCGGGTGCGAAACGGGCGACTGTCCCGGCGCGCAGGGTCGAAACCCACAGGGAGCTCCGGCCCAAGATGCGTGTAGATGGGTCTCCAAGACGCCGTGCGCGCCGCGTTGTTGCGGTTCCCCGCGCTCCTGGCTCGGCTCGGACTGGTCGACCGCGAGAAGGGGACCGAGGCGTTCGATCTGGCCGTCCCCGTCATGGTCACCGGTGGGTTCCGCATCCTCCTGCGGATCGCGGACTTCCTGATGGTCGGCATCGCCATCGGCGACACGGCTATCGCCGCGCTCGAACTGGGGTTCCAGTACTACTTCATCGGATTCGGCCTGTCGCTGGCGCTCTCTTCGGGGACGATCAGCGTCGTCTCCCGGTTACAGGGCAGCGGCGAGTCCGGGCGGGCCGATCTGGCGGTCAAGCAGTCGCTGTGGCTCTCGCTGGCGATCTCGATCCCGCTGACGGTCCTGACGTGGGTCTTCGCCGGGCCGATGCTGGACGTGCTGACCGACGATCCCCGGACCATCGAACTCGGCGCGGTCTACCTGCGGATCGTGATGCTCTCGCTCGCCTTCCGGTTCTGGAGCATGATCGCCGCGCGGGCGCTGGCGGGCAGCGCCGACACGCGGACGCCGATGTACGTCCGCCTGTTGACCTTGCCGACGAACGTGGTCCTCAACGCCGTCCTCATCTTCGGGTGGGGTCCGTTCCCCGACCTCGGAATCGCAGGGGCGGCCTGGGGAATGGCCGCAGCCAACACGCTCGCAGCGGTGGTCTTTCTCGGCCTGCTGGCCTCCGGGCGGTACGCCGTCCGGTTGCCCCTCCGGGGTCCGCAGATCGATCTCTCGCTGTGTCGGGAGATCGTCCGCGTCGGTCTGCCACTGGCCGGCATGCGCCTGCTCCAGACGTTCGGTCGATTCCCGTTCCTGTTCGTGCTGGGCGTGCTGGGCACGCCGGTCGTCGCGGCCTACGCCATCGGCCGCCGGGTGATGTTGCTGGCGCTGATGCCTGCGTGGGGGTACGCGACGGCCGCCAGCACGCTCGTCGGGCAGTCCGTCGGCGCGGGCGAGGACGCCGACGCGACCGCCTACGGCTGGCAGACCATGCGCATCGCGCTGGTGACACAGCTGCTGTTCGGCGCGGTGCTGGTTGCCCTCGCCCGCCCCATCGCGCTGGCCTTCGGCACCGCCTACCCCGATCTGGCGGTGCAGTTCATCCGCGTCTTCGGCGTGATCGTCGCCGGCTTCTCCATCTCGCGGACGATGCGGGGGAGTCTGCGAGGTGCGGGCGACACACGCTGGCCGCTCTACGGTACGTTTGCGGGCTCGTATCTCGTCCGGTTGCCCATCGCGGCGCTGGCGTTGCCCGCGGGCTACGCGGTCTCGGTCGCCGGGTTCTCCGTCGCGCCGGGGCTGGGCTGGGGCCTGCCCGCGATCTTCGTCGCGCTGATCGCGGACTTCTACGTGAAGGCGGCGGTCAACACCGCGCGCTTCTGGACGGGGAAGTGGCAGGGGGTCGCCCGGAGTGCCGGGGTTGGAACGATGGACGACTAATACGTCGGATTTAAACCGCTGCTGGCGGAACTCACGGGTTATGAGCCAGGCAACCAAGATCGTCCTGTTGACACTCGGCTTCACGGCCGTGCTCGCCGCCGCACAGATCCTCGGCGCCGCGCTGGCGTAGATGTTCGAGACGCGTTCGCTCTCGGGAGACCTCGCGGACTGCCGCGAGGCCCACGCCCCGGACACGCTCGTATTGAATACCGAACGGGACTTCGAGACGCTCGACCCGGCCGTCGCCGAGGAACTCGGCCTGCTGGTCGACGGCCTCGACCCCGTCTCCATCCCCGACGAGTGGCTCCCAGCCGACGTGCCGGACCCGCTCGCCCAGTACGCCGGCAGTGACTTCACCGTCGGCCTGCCCGGCGACGGCGGCGTCACCTGGACCCGCCAGACCGACCCGCCAGTGGTGTTCGTCAAACCTCGACTGTCCACCTCGCCCGACCCCTTCGTGGACTTCCTGCTCGCCGAGGCACTCGTGGAGGTCGGCTGCGACCTGCCCGAGTCCTTCCTCGGCTTTTTCGGGGAGCGCTACCGCGACCTCGCGGCGGCCACGCCGCTGGACCCGGCGGGCGTCTACCAGCTGGCCGCCGCTCTCTACGTCGCGTACTGCGGCTTGCACACCCGCGAAACTTTCGCCGACTGGGAGGGGAGCCATTCCGACCTGTTCGACGCGTGGGTCGACGCTGGCGAGCGCCTCGAACCGCGACTGGGCGACCTCTCGACGGAGGTCGCGCGCGGCCAGACCGAGTTCCCGGCCGCGGCGGAACTGGCCTGTAGCGCGATCAAACACGCCGAAGACGGGCGGGTCGAGATTCCGACGCCGTTCGCCGCGCTGGATTCGAGCGCCTACGCACAGACGGGTCCCGAGTACGCCGTCGAGTGGGCGCGGAAAACGTTCGAAAAGTTGGATCGCTAACCTTTTTCAGCTGGCGCGGCACGAGCCGATATGGTCGCCGCTGTCCCTGCCCTAACGGGTCCGTTCGAGCCCACACCGAGCCTGACGTTTACGCTCGGGCTGGTGTTCCTGCTCGTCCTCGCCGTGGTGGTCGCCCTGCTGTTCGACATCCGGTCCAACACGCGCCGGACGGCCGAGGCGGTCGAACAGCTGGCCGAACAGCGCGAAACCGACGAGTCCGACCCCTGACTTAGAACTCGCTCGTGACGGTACCGTCCGCGGAGAGTTCGACCACGCCGTCGAACAGGTCGCGGTAGCCGGAAACGATGGCCTCGTCGTGGACCTCCGGCGAGAGGTGAAAGAGACCGACGGCGTCGTGTTCGGCGAGCAGGTCGAGCAGGTCCTCGATGGCCTCGCGGGTACGCTCGTCGTCGGCGTAGTAGGCCATCTCGGTGATGGAGTCGACGGTGATGCGGAGTTTGCCGTCGTGGGACTCGATCCACTCGCGGGCGTCCTCGAGGATGCCGTCGAGGTCGTCCGGCGAGGAGACGTAGTGAACGTTCTCGGAGCGCCGGCGGGTGTAGCCCCGTTCGATGGAGAGAGTGTCGAGGATCGTGGCGCGGTCCTCGTCGACCTCGTAGTACTCCAGCTTTTGCTCGACTTCGCGGGCGGTGGTGCGGGTCGAGATGATGAGCATGTGGTCGGTGTCGGTCGCGAGGAAGTCGGTGTCGATCCGGTCGGTTTCGCCGGTGCTCGGGTGCAAGAGGAGTACGCCCGTCCCCCCGGAGATGGTGTCCGGCGTGTTCTCGACGGCGAGTTCGTAGTCCATGCGGGCAACACGGAGAGGGCCGGCGTTAAATTTGCGGGTCTGGAAGCGGGTCAGAACACGCTGTCGGCGGTGGCCGCACCGACGACGCTGAAGATCGCGCCGACGGCGACGGCTCTGATCGTCGTCAGCACGACGCTGAACTGTGTCGGCGCGGACAGAATT
The DNA here is from genome assembly GCF_023698535.1 of Halorientalis regularis. Lineage (GTDB taxonomy): Archaea > Halobacteriota > Halobacteria > Halobacteriales > Haloarculaceae > Halorientalis > Halorientalis regularis. The sequence continues at coordinate 131,913 of NZ_JALJCL010000005.1, read as the reverse complement.
CCGCCCTCGACGAGGAACGTGGTAGGTGCGGTCAGCGCGACGGCCAGCACCGCGACCGAGCCGTAGGCCACGCCCATCAGCGAGACGAACCGGACGGGAATCCCGGCGACTTCGGCCTCCTGGTCGGGGTCCCGGTCGTCGTCGGCCTTGTACAGTGCGCCGTAGCCGATGCCGAAGACGATGGTCACGACGGCCAGCGTGTGGACCCACGACATCTGCGAGGCCAGCACCCACACCTCCTCGGTCACGACGAACGGGCCGGCCAGCAGGAACCCCCCGACCAGCTGCTGGGCGGTGTCGGCGACCCGGTACCGGCGGCGTCGGCGTCCCATACCCCGAGGGGGACGCCCAGCCCGAAAAGCGTCTCGGGTCGCCGGGACCGAATCCGTTATGCCCGCGCCGCCGCTTCGCTCGACAATGAGCGTTCGCGAGGAGTTCGACCGGTGGGCCAGCGAGGGCCGCGACAGGGGCATGGCGGAGCGCCACTGGCACACTGCGAAACACGCGCTCGCCCGGGCCCCAGTCGAACCCGGCGACACCGTCCTCGACCTGGGCTGTGGGAGCGGCTACGCCGGCCGCGCGCTCCGGGACACCGCCGACGCCGGCCGGGTCTACGGCCTCGACGCCTCGCCCGAGATGGCGCGCAACGCCCGCTCGTACACCGACGATCCACAGGTCTCGTACCTCGTCGGCGACTTCGAGCACCTCCCCTTCGCCGACGACGCCATCGACCACTGTTTCTCCATGGAATCGTTCTACTACGCGAGCGACCCCCACGCCGCACTGGCGGAACTGGCCCGCGTCCTCCGACCTGGCGGCACGTTCTACTGCGCCGTGAACTTCTACGAGGAGAACGTCCACTCCCATCACTGGCCCGAGAAGGTCGACGTCGGGATGACTCGCTGGTCCGAACGCGAGTACCGACAGGCGTTCCGCGAGGCGGGCCTGCACGTCGCCGGCCAGGACCGCATCCCGGACCGGGAGATCACCATCCCGCCGGCCGACGAATTTCCAACCGAAGACTGGGAGTCACGGGATGCCATGGTCGAGCGCTACCGCACCTACGGCACGCTCCTGACGGTCGGGGTCGCTCCCTGACCCGCCAACCGAACCCCCTCTGTTTCACCTGCAAGTACCGACTATTGCAGTGTGATACCGCTTGCCGTGACGCAATTTTGGACAGATGATATGTTCGGCCACGAAAGGTTTAGTCGGGCCGGCCGGAAGTGGGTGTCATGGCGGTAGATCGGCGTCGGCGTCGCGTGTTGCTGGGGGCGTTCGTCGTGCTGGCGATCCTGGCCACGCTGGTCCTGTCGCAGGTACTCGCGACGGTATTTTTCGCGGTGACGGTGGCGTACGTCCTCTATCCCGTCCGCCAGATGATCCGTCACCGGGGGTGGGGGCGGCGGGTGTCGGCCGGTGTGGCGACGCTGGTGGGCTTTCTCGCGGTCGTGATCGCGGCGCTACCGATCATCGGCGCGCTGTACGCTCGTCGGCTGACGTTCGTCTCGTTCGTCCGTGAACTCCCGGCGGAGATCCCCGTCTCGGCCTTCGGCTTCGAGTTCGCGGTCGACGTGAGCGTCGTGCGCACGCGGGCCCAGTCGGTGCTGACGGACGTGGCGGTCGATCTGGCCGCGGCCGCCCCGGTCATCGCGCTGAAGGCGACGCTGTTCGTCCTGCTCGTGTACGCCCTGCTGTGGCGGCCCCACGAGATCAGGGCGACGACGTTCGAACTCGTTCCCTCCGTCTATCACGACATCGTGGAGGGCTTTCACCGCCGGGTGCGGGACACGCTGTACGCGATCTACGTCCTGCAGGCTGCGACGGCCTTTGGCACCTTCTGTATCGCCTACGGCGTCTTTGCGGCGCTGGGCTACGACTCGGTCCTCGTCCTCGCCGTGCTGGCCGGCCTCCTCCAGTTCGTCCCGATCATCGGCCCGAGCGTGCTGGTGATCCTGCTGGGAATCTATCAGGTGACGCTGGGCAACCCCAGCGGCGCGGTACTGGTCGTCGGGTTCGGACTGGTGCTGATCGGGTTCCTCCCGGACGCCCTGATTCGCCCGCGGCTGGCGTCGTACACCGCGGGGATGCCCGGGAGCCTCTACTTCGTCGGATTCGTCGGCGGCGTCCTCACCATCGGGGTCGTCGGCTTCATCGCCGGGCCGCTGGCCGTCGCCGTCCTGCTGGAAGCTGGCCAGCAACTCTCGACGGAGATGGGCGTCGAACCCGCTCCGCCGGACGATTAGGACCCGGTCTCCAGTGGCCGCCCTTCCGCCTCCCACTCCGTGAGGCTCCCCTCGTAGAACTGCAGGTTCGAGTAGCCGAGGTGGCGGAGGACGGTGTAGGTGTGGCTAATCCGCCGGGCAGTGTTACAGTAGAGGACGACCCGCTTCTCGGGCGTGACACCGCGGGATTCGAGGATCTCCTCCATCTCTCCGCGCGGTTTCAGGCCGCGCGTGTCGTCGTCGACGAGTTCCCGCCAGTCCAGTCGGACCGCACCGGGGATGTGACCCTCCTCGTACTCCCACTCCTCGCGGGTGTCGACGAGGACGGCGTCGGGATCGTCGGCGGCCGCGGCCACCGTGTCGGCGTCGACCAGCGGCGTCTCGATCTCGGCCGGGTCTGCCACCTCGTAGGTCGCCGGTTCCACGTCGGTGGTCTCGCTCGCGGTCTCGCGCTCGCGCTGCCAGGCCGAGAAGTCCCCGTCGAGCAGGTGGAGCGTCGCGGGGTCGTGGCCGTACAGTTCGGCGGTCACGAGCAGGCGCGCGGCGAAGACGCCGTGGTGGTCGTCGTAGGCGACGATGCGGTCTTCCCGGCCGATCCCGGCCTCGCCCATGAGATCGGCGAAGACCTCGCCGCCGGGGAGCATCCCGGTCTCACCACCCTCGTCCGCCGCGGCGTGTTCGCCTGCCCGGAACGAGTCGAAGGGCACGTTCACGGCACCCGGGAGGTGGCCGATGCCGTCGAACTCCCAGGCGTCTCTCACGTCGACGAGAACGACCTCGTCGCGTCGGTCGGCCACCCACGCCGCTGGAACCACAACCTCGCTCATACCCACAGATACGCGAGCGGCCGTTTCAAGCCTTCTCTCTCGCTCTCTCTCAGATAGAGGCAACACTGGCCGCAACTCTCACACACCGGCCAGCCGCCGACGTGGACGGTGGGCTGTTGGCTCCGCTGCGCGTCTCGTGATGTGTGACCACTAGTCACGGTCTGCAGGGGCGAAGAGGTAAATACTGCCGGGAGGGGGGAGGAGGGGCCGAATGTGCCGTGAGGTGCAGTACTATATGAGTCGTGGGTGTACGGGAAGATGCATATGAGCGATTACGCCAAAGACGTTCTCGTCTCTGCGGACTGGGTCGAGGACCATCTCGAGGAGTTCCAGAGCGACGATCCCGAGTATCGGCTCGCGGAGGTCGACGTGGACACGGAACTGTACGAGGACGAGGGCCACGCGCCCGGTGCCATCGGCTTCAACTGGGAGACGGATCTGCAGGACCAGCAGACCCGCGACATCCTCTCGAAGGAGGACTTCGAGGACCTGCTGGGCAGTCACGGGATCACAGAGGACTCGACGGTCGTCCTCTACGGTGACAACTCCAACTGGTTCGCCGCCTACACCTACTGGCAGTTCAAATACTACGGCCACGACGACGTGCGCCTGATGGACGGTGGCCGCGACTACTGGGTCGAGAACGACTACCCGCTCACCGACGAGGAGCCGGACTTCTCCGCGCAGGAGTACGACGCCTCCGGCCCGCGCGAGTCCATCCGTGCCTACCGCGAGGACGTGGAGAACGCCATCGACCGCGGCGTGCCCCTCGTGGACGTTCGCTCGCCCGAGGAGTTCTCCGGCGAGATCCTCGCGCCCCCGGGCCTGCAGGAGACCGCCCAGCGTGGCGGCCACATCCCCGGTGCCCAGAACATCTCCTGGGCCGCCGTCACCAACGACGACGGCACCTTCAAGGACGCCGACGAGATCGAGGAACTCTACGCCGAGGAAGGCATCGACGGCGAGGGGACGACCGTCGCCTACTGCCGCATCGGCGAGCGCTCCTCGGTCGCGTGGTTCGCGCTCCACGAACTGCTCGGTTACGAGGACACCATCAACTACGACGGGTCCTGGACCGAGTGGGGCAATCTGGTCGGCGCGCCCATCGAAACGGGCGAGGCCGAGTGACGCAGGAACGAGGCCTCGGAGCGGAGCGGGAAGCGGATGCGACCCGCGGAGAAAGGCGAGGCCGAGTGAGCAGAGGGAACTCGGCCTCGAAGCGGAACGGCGAGCAAAGCGAGCCGTGAAGCAGGGCGAGGCCGAGTGACGCGAGACTCGACCGAACCGAGAGTCCCGATACGGCCGAGCGGGGAGCGGATGCGACCCGCGAGGCGGGACAGTTCCGTTTTTTTGGCCGGTTTCACAGGAGCACGGCGATCCCGAGGCCGACGGCGGCGACGACGCCGAGGACGGCGGTGACGAGTTTGCCGAGCTGTCGCGTCCCGATGACCCACGCCAGGCCGGCTTTGACGAGCGTGTTCGCGGAGGCGGCGATGACGATGCCCGTCGTGGCGACCCCGGGTCCGACCGCCCCCTCGGCGGCGAGTTTGCTCAGCGTGAGCGTCATCGCGTCCACGTCTGCCAGTCCGGAGACGAACGCCGTCGCGTAGATGCCCGACGCGCCGAGCCAGGCGTTCGCGTAGTCAGAGAGGAGCAAGACGGCACCGAACAGTGCGCCGAAAAAGAGCGCAGTCCGCAACTGGAACGGGTTCTCGATCTCGGCGTCGACGGTCGTGTCGACGGCCGAGCGCCAGTAGACGACGACGGCGACGACCGCACCGACGGCGGTCATCGCTCCCAGCGGGATAGCGACGTACGGCAGGAGCGTGGGGTTGACGACCGCGACCTCGACGAGCGCGCGCGGGAACATCACGACCGCGGCGACGACCGTCGAGAACGCACACAGCTGGTAGAGGCTGGGCGACTCCCGGGTCTGTTCGGCCATCGAGACCGTCGTCGCCGTCGAGGAGACGAACCCGCCGAGAATACCGGTGAGCGCGATGCCGCGCTCGGTCCCGACGACCCGACTCAACACGTAGGCGACGAAACTCAGGCCGGTGACGAACACGACCATCAGCCAGACGAAGCGAGGGTTGAGACCGTACAGGACGTCCAACTCCCGGTCGGGCAGGACCGGCAGGACGACGAACACGACGAGGACGAACTTCACCACGGCGCGCTGTTCGTCGTCGTCGATGCGGTCCGCGAACCGGTGGAGGGACCCCTTCACCGAGAGCAGTGCCGTGACGATTCCGCCGACGACGATGGTGACGACGGCACCCCGTCCGGAGTGTGTCGCCAGCGCGCCAAGCAAGACCGTCAGCAACGCCGCCGTCAGCGTGGTGAGACCAACGTCTCCCTCGACCCACACCTTGGCCCCGTAAGCGACGGTCAGGGGTACGGCGATGACGGCGATCGCGACCGGGAGCGCATCCGGATAGAACGCGCCGACCAGCGCCCCGTACAGCGCGAACAGGGGGAAAGTGCGACTGCCGGCGAAGGTCCCGCCCGACTCGCTTTGCTCGCGCTCCAGGCCGATCAGGGCCCCCACGCCGAAGGCGATTCCCAGCCGGAAGACGAGCGTCGGCAGCGATTCGACGGGTGGCAGGGCCATCTCTCGCAAGTCTACTCCCGACGCCGAAGTGAAACTTCTGGACGACCCGCGCGCGGACGCCGGGCCCGTTGTCGATGCTTACAAGCGCCCGCCGGTCGAATCGAGGACTATGAACGCGGCAGACTTCGTTGATAGCGTCCGCCAGGCACAGCAGACCGAACTCTCCCGGCTCGGCTCATCGAAGTCGCTGTACGCAGACACCGAGGGCGAGATGGAGGAAGACGCAGTGCTCGCGGCCGTCGCCGACACCTTCCACCACGCCGCAGCCACCTTCGAGGACTGGGCCGACGCGGCAGACGGCCCCGCCGCCGAGTTCTTCGCCGACGCCGCCGATCTGGCCGGCGAGCAGTACGGCACCGTCGCCGGCGAACTCGGCGACCACGAGGCCAGCACGCCCTCCCCGCTCGCCGAATCCATGCAGGCCCTCGACACCGCGCCCGAGCGCGTCGCCGGTGTCCTCGGCTGGACGCTGGTTGTCGAGAACAAGACCTCCCAGGCCGTCGGCTTCTTCGTCGGGCAGGCTGCCCCGGGGACCGCCAGCACTTTCCGCGACGTGCGCGACGCCGTCGAATCGCTCGCCGACGACGCCGCCGACACCCTCGCCGACGCGTGTGCGACCGACGCCGACGAGGACCTGGCCCACGAGGCCGCCGTCGACACCATCCAGGCCGCCTACGACGACTACTTCGACACCCTCGAAGACTTGGGCGTGAACCCGAAACCCGTCTGCTAAACCACCTTTTTACTTCGGAGGGTGCGCCGCTGGCGCACCCTCCTCGCAAAAACGTGGGCGAAAAACACGGGATTCGCGAGTGACCGCAGGGAACGAGGGGGTGCTCGTCAGAGCGTCGCTCTGACGGTGACCGGCGGCCTGCGGCCGCCGGATGCTGGTGCTCCACCGCACGGCGACTGCCCGACCGCCACACCGCCCTGCCAGACACTACCAAACAATGTTATACCACCGCGCCGCAGACTGAACGCTGACTGCCTCTGGACTACGAATACTTAACAACCAGCAGGTCGGACCGGGACGTGTGCGCATCTGGTCGGACCCGACGAAGCGGCGCTGGCTCATCTGGGCGGCGTTAGCGGCAGCGTACACGCTGGTCAGCGTCCACCGGCTCTCGACGGCGGTGCTGGCCGAGCAGTTGGCGACGGCCTTCGATACGACCGGTGCGGCGCTTGGCACCCTGCACGCCTCGTTTTTCTACATCTACGCGGCGATGCAACTCCCCGCAGGGTTCGTGGCGGATCGGGTGGGGAGTCGCCGCGCCGTCACCGCCGGAACGGCCGTGATGAGCGTCGGCGCGCTCGCCTTCTCTGTCGCGGACAGCTACGCCGTCGCCTTCCTCGCCCGGGCGCTGATCGGTCTCGGCGGGAGCCTGCTGTTCATCTCTGTCCTGCGGTTCTGTGCGAACTGGTACCGACCGACCGAATTCGCCCGTATGAGCGGGTTGACCATCGCGGCCGCTGGCTTCGGTGGCGTCCTCGCGACCACACCACTCGCGGTCGTCGTCGCGGCGACCGACTGGCGGACGACGCTGTTCGGACTCGGACTCGCCGGGTTCGTGCTGGCGACCGTGGCCTACCTGTTGGCCCGGGACTCGCCGGCCGACGCCGGCCTCGCCGAGATCGAGGGCGTCCCGCTTGCACAGACCCCCTCGATCTCGGCGGTGGCCGCCAACGCCGCGGGCGTCCTCCGCGAACGAGAGACCTGGCTCGTGGGTATCCTCCTGTTCTGTGGCACCGGCGTCAACATCACCGTCTTCGGGCTGTGGGGCGTCCCCTACGTCGTCCAGACCTACGGCGTCTCCGTCACCGGCGCGTCGACGTACACGCTCGCCGGCAGTGCCGGCCTGCTCCTGGGGCCGCCGCTGGTCGGCTGGCTCTCGGACCGACTGGGCCGCCGGCTGGGGCTGATGGCCACCGCGCAGGCCGCCTTTGCCGGGTCGTTCGCCCTGCTCGCGATCACGGGCAAACCACCCCTGCCCGTCGTTGCCGTCGCCTTCTTCGCCGCTGGCTTTCTGGCCGGCGGGTACGCGCTGGGCTACACCGTCATCAAAGAGCGCCACGAGAGCGGGGCCAGCGGCGTCGCCACCGGGACGGTCAACACCCTCGGCTTTACCGGCGCGGCACTGCTCCCGACGCTGATGGGCCTCGTGCTGGACGCCTACAAAACCGGTGAGACGATCAACGGCGCGCAGGTCTACTCGACGCTTGGCTACCGGGTCGCGTTCGGGCTTGCGGCCGCCGCCGGCGTCGTCGCCCTGCTCGCCTCGGTCGCGCTCTACCGGTCTCAGGAGAACCAGTAGTCCGCGACGCGGTCGAGCCAGTCGTCGGCGGCGTCTCTGACTTCGCTGGCCTGGTCGCCCGTCGCCACCTCCAGCGTCGAGCGAATTCGCGGATCCGGCCGTTCGTCGGGTCGTCGGGCCGTCACCGCTAATCGCCCGAGCGCCGTCACGACCGCCCGGCGGACGCTGGGGTCGCGCTCCACGCGGAACTGGGCGACCAGCCGGTCGACCGCACACTCCCGACCGCGGTGGCCGAGGTGTGTCGCCGCCTCCCGTCGCGCCGCCGGGTCGTCGCTGTCGAGCTGGGACAGGTACGCCTCGTAGGACTGGCCCGTCGGCGACATCCCCGTAACGTGGACGACCGGGTCGGCGAGTTCGAGGAAGTCGCCGACGTAGAGCCGCTGGTCGACCGAACTCGTGTCGAACCGGACCGTCCCCGCGCCCACGTCGAGTAGCGCCTCCGCCCCCGCCTCGTCGAAGGCGACGACGATACCGTAAAACGTCACGGCGTCGCCGTCCGCCCGAGAGACGATGCCGACCTCACCCGTGGGACAGGGTTCGACCGAGGGCACCTCCGCCGACAGTACTACCTCCCGTTCGGTCCCCACTGCGTCGGGTGTCACCACTGTCTGGGGATCGTAGACGGCGATGGTCGCGTCGTCGACCTGGAGGTGGACGTGGCGACTGCGTTTCGGCCGACGGCGAACCGTTCCCGGTTCGATCGCCTCGACCTGGACGGGGAGGGCGGCGTCCATGTCACCCAGCATGGAAGCCACTCAAAAAACGACTGGCCCCGTTTCCGGCAGTGACCTACGCCGAATCCCCCGCCGCGGGACGCCTCGGGCCACAGTACAGTTTCCCGAATCGACACAACGTTTTTTTAACTGGTGTCGGTGGCTCCAGTGATGGGCGTTTGGTCCGATCCCGTTCGACGGCGCTGGATCGTGTGGACGGCACTGGCGACTGCCTTCTTGCTGGTGAACGTCCACCGGCTCTCGACGGCGGTCCTCTCGGCCGACCTCATGCGAGCGTTCGACACCACCGGGACCGCCCTCGGAACCCTCCACTCGGCGTTTTTCTACGTCTACGCGCCGATGCAGGTGATCGCGGGCGTCCTCGCCGACCGGCTGGGCATCCGCCGGACTGCGACCGCCGGCACCGTCGTGATGAGCCTCGGCGGCCTCGCCTTCGGCCTCGCGGACTCCTACGCCGTCGCCTTCCTCGCGCGCCTCTGTATCGGTCTCGGTGGCAGTGTTATCTTCATCGCCATCCTGCGGTTCTGTGCCAACTGGTTCCGTCCCGGCGAGTTCGCCACGATGAACGGCCTCACCGTCGGCGTCGCCGGCCTCGGTGGCATCCTCGCGACGACGCCGCTGGCGGTCACCGTCGCCGCGCTCGGCGTCCGGACCACCCTGCTGGGTATCGGTATCGTCGGCCTGCTGATCGCCACCCTCGTCTGGGTGCTGGCTCGGGACACCCCCGAGGACGCCGGCCTCCGGTCGCTGGACAACGTACCGTCCGCGCCGACGCTCTCGCTCCGCCAGGTCGGCCGGAACGTCCGGGCCGTCTTCGGCCAGCGCGAGACCTGGCTAGCCGGCCTCGCCCTCTTTACCTCGACTGGCATCAACATCACCGTCCTCGGCCTCTGGGGCGTCCCCTACGTCTCGCAGGTGTACGACGTGTCGATCACGACCGCCTCCACGCTGACCCTGCTGGGCAGTGTCGGCCTGCTCGTCGGCCCGCCCGTCGTTGGCCGCATCTCCGACGGTCTGGGCCGGCGCACGGGCCTGATGATCGTCGGTGCGGGCCTCTACACCGCGACGTTCGCGACCCTCTCGCTGGTCGGCAGGCCGCCGTTTCTGGTCGTCGGACTCCTCTTTTTCGTGGTGAGTTTCCTCGCCGGCTCCTACGCGCTGGGCTACACCGTCGTCAAGAATCGCCACGGCGCGGGGGCATCGGGGGTCGCCACCGGCGCGGTCAACGCCGTCGCCTTCGCCGGGGCCGCCGTCTTCCCGACCGTGATGGGCGCGATTCTGGACGCCTACTGGACCGAGGAGACCCTCGCTGGCGCGCGCGTGTACACCATGCTCGGCTACCGGGTCATGTTCGGGCTCGCCGCCGCGGGCGGCCTCGTCTCCCTGCTCTGCGTGAGCTACCTCCACCTCCGGACCCGCGGGGCGGGGACGGGAGCCGAGGGCGGGGCCGTGGAGGGGTGACCGGGGGCAAGGTTCACAGGCACAGTCGCAGTAATGAATGTGTGGACGACGACGGTTCGGTGTCCCGGCCAGAACTCATCGAGAAGATGACTGGTTGTATCGACGAAGAGACACAGGCCGACGACGCCGAGCCGATGGACCCACGCGAGCTGAAACGTATCCGGACCGAAGACATGCCACTCTAACTCGCGAGCGAGCGCCTGAAGTATCCGCGGCCCTAGTCTTCCTGCAATGAGCGACACCTCCGGGAACCCCCTCTCGCCCGACCGTCCGGACGTGGACCGCGAGTTCCGCGTCGACGCGCCGTTCGACCCCGCGGGTGACCAGCCCGAGGCCATCGAGCAACTGGCCGACGGCTTCCGGCAGGGCATGGACACGCAGACCCTGCTGGGCGTCACCGGCTCGGGCAAGACCAACACGGTCTCGTGGGTGATCGAGGAGATCCAGAAGCCGACGCTGGTGATCGCCCACAACAAGACGCTGGCCGCGCAGTTGTACGAGGAGTTCCGGGAACTGTTCCCCGACAACGCCGTCGAGTACTTCGTCAGCTACTACGACTACTACCAGCCCGAGGCCTACGTCGAGCAGACGGACACCTTCATCGACAAGGACGCCTCGATCAACGACGAGATCGACCGCCTGCGCCACTCCGCGACCCGCTCGCTTTTGACGCGGGACGACGTGATCGTCGTCGCCTCCGTCTCGGCCATCTACGGCCTCGGTGACCCGCGCAACTACGTCGACATGTCCCTCGAACTCCGGCAGGGCCAAGAGATCGAACGCGACGAGTTGCTCGGCCAGCTGGTCGACCTCAACTACGAGCGCAACGACGTGGACTTCACGCAGGGGACCTTCCGCGTCCGGGGCGACACCCTCGAAATCTATCCGATGTACGGCCGCTACGCCGTCCGCGTGGAGTTCTGGGGCGACGAGATCGACCGGCTCGTGAAGATCGACCCGCTCGAGGGCGAGGTCAAGAGCCAGGATCCCGCCGTCCTGCTCCACCCCGCAGAGCACTACTCGATCCCCGAGCAGCGCCTCGAAGAGGCCATCGCGGAGATCGAGGAGCTGCTAGAACAGCGTGTACGCTACTTCGAGCGCAACGGCGACGCCGTCGCCGCCCAGCGCATCGAGGAACGCACCACCTTCGATCTGGAGATGCTGAAAGAGACCGGCTACTGTTCCGGCATCGAGAACTACTCCGTCCACCTCTCGGATCGCGAATCCGGGGAGGCACCGTACACCCTGCTGGACTACTTCCCCGACGACTTCCTGACCGTCATCGACGAGTCCCACCAGACCGTGCCCCAGATCCGCGGGCAGTACGAGGGCGACAAGAGCCGGAAGGAGAGCCTGGTCGAGAACGGGTTTCGGCTCCCCACCGCCTTCGACAACCGCCCGCTCACGTTCGAGGAGTTCGAGGACAAGACCGGGAAGACCCTGTTCGTGAGCGCGACGCCCGGTGAGTACGAGCGCGAGGAAAGCGACCAAGTGGTCGAACAGATCGTCCGACCCACCCACCTCGTCGACCCCGCGGTCGAGATCGCCGACGCGACGGGGCAGGTCGACGACCTGATGGACCGGATCGACGACCGCGTCGCACGCGACGAGCGCGTCCTGGTGACGACGCTCACCAAGCGGATGGCCGAGGACCTCACCGAGTATCTCGAAGAGGCCGGCGTCGACGTGGCGTACATGCACGACGAGACCGACACGCTCGAACGACACGAACTGATCCGCTCGCTCCGGCTGGGCGAGATCGACGTTCTCGTCGGCATCAACCTGCTCCGGGAGGGGCTAGACATTCCGGAGGTCTCGCTGGTCGCCATCCTCGACGCCGACCAGGAGGGCTTCCTCAGGAGCGAGACGACGCTCGTCCAGACGATGGGGCGGGCCGCGCGGAACGTCAATGGCGAGGTGGTGCTGTACGCCGACGAGGTGAGTTCGGCCATGGAGTCGGCCATCGCGGAGACCAACCGCCGCCGGGAGATTCAACAGGCGTACAACGACGAACACGGCTTCGAGCCGACGACCATCGACAAACCGGTCGGCGAGACGAATCTCCCCGGGGCCAAGACCGACACCGGCACCGTCTCCGGGATGGACCCGAGCGACGAGGACGAGGCCGAGCAGTTGATCGCCGACCTGCAGGAACGGATGGACGAGGCCGCCGACAACCTGGAGTTCGAACTCGCCGCCGACATCCGGGACCGCATCCGCGAGTTGCGCCAGGAGTACGAGCTACAGGACGCGGAAGACGGCGTCGTCCCGGAACCGGCCGAGGAGTTCTGAGGGGACGGCCGTCGCTGGCGACCTACCGTTTCCAGAAACCGCGTGCGCCGGAAGACTCGTCGTTCGTCTCCCGAATCCGGTCACACGGCGTGACCGATACCGGCTCGTTCACACAAAATTCACCCGACACTCCCGTTCCGGGTCGGTCGGGTGTTACGTCCGCGCTCTACTTCCGCGTCCGCGCCTGAACCCGCATCTCGACGTAGCGGCGGGACCAGTCTCGACTGAACCGTTTGAGCTTGCCGCGGAGACCAGTCGCTGGGGGCTCCGCTGTCGGCGGGAGAGACTCCGAGTCCATCCGGCGCTCACTCTCTGTGGACTGCTCGGCTTCCGTCGGAAGTCCCTCCTTAAGGCTCATTACATCCATTAGTTTATTCGGGTCTGTCTTAAAGATTTGGGGAACGTATTCGTCGGTGGTCGAGTCGGCAGTTGTTGCCACTAACCCGGCCGCAAATATAACGGTCTGTCACTGTCGGTCGAAAAGTTACCGGTTGTATCCGATTGTCGGGGATCAGAGCCCGAGCAAACGACAAGACATTTGTAAGGCAATTCCCAAACCGGGATTCAAGAATCAAATGACCGCGTCGTCAGCGTCCAGCAGGTTCCAGAAGACGTTCCTGAGGTATCAGCACTTCTTCGTGTTCACTGCCCCAGTGATATTCGTGGCTACAGTGCTCCTGTTTGCGCCGACCGAGGGGAGTGGGACGAGCTACTGGCTGGAGTACTGGTGGCTGTTCCCCTTCTTCCTGCTGGGCGCGACCACCGTGAACACCGTCGGCATCAGCGGGTCGGCCCTGTTCGTGCCGTTTTTCATCTTCATCTTCCCGCTGCTGGCGTATCCGATCGGTCCAGAAACCCTGGTGAAGGTCGGGTTGATCAGCGAGTCGTTCGGTCTGTCCAGTTCGGCCATCGCGTTCATCCGGTACGGCCTCGTCGACCGTCGGCTGGCGCTCACGCTCGTCGGCGGCAGCATCCCCTTCGTGGTCGGTGGCGCACTCCTGTCGTTTTTCATCCCGGAGTGGCTCTTCCACGCGGCGCTCGGGGCCGCGCTCATGACGGCCGCCTACCTGATGTTCAAAGCGGATCTGGCACACGACGAACCCACCGGTGACGACACCGAGGTGACCGCCGACGGCGGCTCCGAGCGGGACCTGCCCGACGACGCCGGGAAACTCGGTCCCGCCGGGGTCGACGCCGCCGACGACGGGCAGATCACGCGAGTCGACACGCAGGGCGACACCTACGAGTACACCTGGTCGGGGTACCTCGAACGCTTCGCCAACTACAGCATCGGCGGCACCTTCCAGGGGCTGGCCGGGTTCGGGATCGGCGAACTCGGCATCATCTCCCAGCTCCGGACGGACGTTCCGACGCGGGTGGCCATCGGCACCAACCACATCGTCGTCGCGACCACGGCGATCCTCGCGTCCATCGTCCACGTGTTCGCCGGGAGCGTCATCCCCGGCATCCACGCGCTGAGCATCGCGTCGACACCCTGGAACATGGTCGTGTTCACCGTCCCCGCGACCGTCACGGGCGGTCAGATCGCGCCATACGTCTCCAGCGCGCTCGACACGGAGACGATCCAGGTGGGTGTCGGCGTCCTCTTTACGCTGATCGCGATCGCACTGTTCCTGATGGCGAGCGGGGGCTTCTGATTCACGATGTACCAGCACATCCTCCTCCCGACCGACGGCAGCGAGGGGTTCGCCGCGGCCGCCGACCACGCCGCGGCCGTCGCCGAACGATTCGACGCCACGGTCCACGTCCTCTCGGTCGCCGACACGCGCAACCGATTCGAGAGTCCCAGCAGCGGCCTCTCCTCGAAAGTCTGGGACGAAGCCGAACACGAGCGCGCCGAAGACGCCGTCGCAGCCGCCGTCGACGCGCTCCCGGACGGTGTGGCCGTCGAGACCCACGTCGCCGAGGGCGTCCCGAAGACGGCAATTCTCGACGCCATCGACGATCTTCCCGTCGATCTCGTCGTCATGGGTACCCACGGCCGCACCGGTATCGACCACTACCTCATCGGGAGCGTCGCCGAGAAAGTCGTCCGCAAGTCCCCGGTTCCCGTGATGACCGTCCGACTCGACGAGGACTGACCTCAGAACTCGGCCGTTCGAACGCCGTCGACCGTCACCTCGTCGCCCACCGCGATCTCGGTGTCCCACGACGCTTCGGGGACCACCGTGTTCAACATGAGCCGATAGGGGTGGTCGAACCGCTCCGAGGGCGTCCACTCCGGGAGGGTCGCCTCCCGACGCTGGATGAATCGCTCGCGGAAATCTTCGGTCTCTTCGCCCGTGTCGGGGTCCCGCGTCGGCACGACACACCGCTGACACGGGTTGACGCCGTGGACCCGGCAGTCCCCGACCGCGAACGCGACGACCTCGCCGTGATCGGCGAACAGCCGATCCTCCCAGAACGGTTCCGGACTGCCAATCTCGATGTTGGCCCGGAACCGCCGCCGGACGTTCTCGGGCGGGAGGTCGAACCAGTCGGCGACCGCCCGCACCGTGCCGGTGCTGATCACCGTCGGCCCGTGGAGGTCCTCGTCGTCCGGATAGCCACCCGCGTCGTCGCGCTCGACGGTGACGGGGTCGCCGAAGAAGTCGGTGAGCCACTCGCCACAGGCCGCCCGCCCCGCCTCGTCGCGCAGCGAGAAGCTGTGGCGCTCGTCGTCGCCGTACCGACCGACGGTCAGTTCGTGGGTCGCGGGGTCGAACGACGACTGGAGCCGGTGGATCTTCGCGGTGGCTTTCCCGTTGACGTACTCGCCGTCGACGTCGAAGAGTGCGTACTCGCGGTCGAGTTCGAGCGCGCCCCGCTCGCCGACGGTGGCGCTGTCGAGTGTCAGCCCGTCCAGGGATTTGACGGGGAAGACGGTGATGCGGGAGAGCGTGGGCATCGTGACGAGCGGTTCGTCGGCCGCCCGCTCAATAGTTGTGATCCCGAACGCACGACGGCGTATCCCTCGAACCGGTGGACGTTCGGTCAGTCGTCACCGTCGGCCGCCGCCTCGGCGGTGCCCGTCGGCCGCTCGGCCTCGGTGTCGAGTTCCTCCAGGGTCGCCGCGATGTCGTCGAGGCCGAGCATCTCGCGGGTCTCCGCGTCGAACTCCAGACTCTCCAGCGTCCCCTCACCGCTGGTCTGTACGTCGCTGCCGGAGAGGTGTTTGCCGTAGCGACCGACCAGCGAGGACAGTTCCTGGGGCAGGACGTACGTCGTCGACGGGCTCTGGCCGATGCTCGACAGCGTCTCCATCCCCCTGTCGACGATCGCCCGTTCGCCCATGGACTCGGCGGATCGCGCCCGGAGGACCGTCGAGACGGCGTCACCCTGGGCTTCGAGGATCTGGCTCTGCTTTTCGCCCTGGGCGCGGATGATGTCGGACTGTTTGTCCCCCTGGGCGCGCTCGATGGCCGACCGGCGCTCGCCCTGGGCTTCGAGGATCATGGCGCGCCGGCGGCGCTCGGCGGCGGTCTGTTGCTCCATCGCGTCCTCCACGTCCGCGGAGGGTTTCACCTCGCGGACCTCGACGGACTCGACGCGGACGCCCCACTCGTCGGTCGGCTCGTCCAGCTCCCGGCGGATGACGGCGTTGATCTTCCCCCGCTTGCTCAGCGTGTCGTCCAGTTCCATGTCGCCCAGCACCGCCCGCAGCGTCGTCTGTGCGAGGTTGGAGACGGCGCGTTTGTAGCCCTCGACCTCGAGGAATGCCTGCTTCGCGTCCATCACCTTGATGTAGACGACGGCGTCGGCGGTCACGGGCGAGTTGTCACGCGTGATCGCCTCCTGCTGGGGCACGTCCATCGTCTGCGTTCGCATGTCGTAGCTGTGGGTCGTCGAGACGAACGGCGGCACGAAGTTGATCCCCGGGTCGAGCGTCCGTCGGTAACTCCCCAGCACCGTCAGCACCTGCTTCTCGGTGGCCTGGACGATGACGACCGCGCTGTTGACCGCCACGACGGCGATGGCCAGCAGGAGGACCCCGACGAGCTCCGTCCCGCCGATCACGTCGAAGAGGAAGAGGACGACCCCGAAGACGGCCAGCGAGGCCGCGATTCTGCGGGGCGAGGCCGGCGAGCCGCCGCTCGCGCTCGCTCGCCCGAGCTTGTACGCGAGACTCTCCCGACCCCCGTCTGTCATGCCTGTGGCTTCGACGCCCTGGGGTTTAACTGTTGGTGGGCGGACCGGCTCGGCCGGGTCGGGGTCCCGCCGTTCGCCCGGCACGGGACGCCAGCGGCCCCGTCAATCGTCCGCGGGTTCGCCCGCGTCGTCGAGTTCCGCGCTCGGTCCGCCCTCGAAGACGAAGCCGGTCTCGGTCTCCTCGTCGGGGACCGAGCCGTCGCTGTCGAGCGTGATCACGTCCTCGTCCGTCTCGTTGTCGAAGACGAACCCGCCGTCGTCGGCCGCGTGGTCGTCGAACGCGAACTCCGTGTCCGTGCCGGGCGAGTCGTCGGCGTCGAACGCGCTCTCGCCGAACACGTCGTGTGGGTCCGAACTGTTCGCCTCGGCCATCATCGACTCGGCACCGGTCGGCTGGGGCAACCCGTCGTCGTCCGATCCGGTCCCCCCGAAGCGGCGGTAGACGATCACCCCGGTGCCGGCCGTCAGGACGAGGAGCAACGCCGATCCGGCGGCGACCGGGATGCTGTCGCCGCTCCCGCCACTGCTCCCGTCGTCGCCGCCCGGATCGGCGGCTGCCGCCACGTCGCCTTCGTCCTGCACGTCGGGGTCACGCGGTGCGTAATCGTACGGGTCCGGGACACCGTCGCCGTCCGAATCCGCGAACTGCACGCTGGCGTTGTACGGTGCGTAGTCCCGCGCGTTGACGACGCCGTCACCGTCCGAGTCGAACACCTCGGAATCGGGGTCGTCCATCGGTGTCGACGAGTCGGCCGATGCCGCCCCGTCGGTGGACGACCGCGAGTCGCCGTCGGTCGACGGCCCCGAACTCGCCGTCAGTCCGAGTCGCTCGCGCACGTCCGGCGGGAAACACTCGACGTACTGCTCGGGAACCATCGTCCGGAACTGCGCGGCCGACATCTTTTCGAGCGTTCTGTTCACGTCCTTCCGGATGGTTTCGGCCGGCGGACAGTTCACGCCGCCACCGTCAGTCGCCGTCTCGGCCCCGGTGTCGCTCCCCGTCGCTGTCGTGGTGTCGGTTGCTGTCGAGTCCGCGGACGCGCTGGTCCCCACGTACAGCTTCGATTTCACGTCCGCGGGGAGACAGTCCTCGTACTCCTCCGGAATCTTCTCGCGGACCGTCGCGGCCGACGAGCCCGCAAGCGCCGTCTCGATCGACTCGCGGATCGTCTCGTCCGACGGACACTCGACGCCGGTCGTGCTGTCGCCGGTCGCGTCGTCGGTTCCGTTCCCGCTCCCCGAACTGCCGTCCCCGATGTTCAGGTCGTCTTTCACGTCCGCGGGGAGGCAGTCGATCTCCTCGTCGGTGAACTCCGCCCGCACCTCGGCTTTGGACTCGTCGGCCAGCGCCGCGTTGACCTCCAGCCGGATCACGTCGGCTGGCGGACAGTCGCCGCCCGAACCGGTCTCGTCGGTCGAATCGGAGCCGTCCGTCGGGTTCGTCTCCTCGCTCGAGTCGGTACCGTCTGTCCCGTTCCCGTCGTTCTCCGCGGTCGAATCGTCCGTCCCGTTCCCGAGATTCAACGTCTCCAGTACGTCTTCGGGGAGACATCTGACGGCCTCGGACGGGATGACTGACCGGACTTCCTTGATGCTACGGGTTTCCAGGCCGTCGAACACTTCCTGCCGGAGCGCGTCGGCGGGCGGACAGCCCGGGGCGACCGCGGTCGAACCGTTGGTCGTGTTCCAGTCGGTGTCGTTGGACTGCGTGGCGACCGCTGTGCCGGCCGGTCCCGCGTTCGAGAACGCGAGGCCACCGACTACGGCCACGGCGAGGAGGACGGCGACGCTGCCGATCACCGACCAGGGCGTGCCCTCGTCAGTTGTCATCACCCGGTCCCCCTCCGGACCGGCTGCAGGCGTGTCGACGGCGTCCCCGCCGTGTCCCCCCGGACTGCCACGCCCGTGCCTCCCGGCCGGTCCTCCGTCCCGTGGTCTCGTCTCCGAGCGCCGGACCACCCGCGACGCCCGCGCTGTTCACTCCCTCCCCCATGCTCGTCTTCATATCATTCTGCAACGTCTTAGAATTTTCCCACCGGAGAACGAACGAAACGAACCGCGCAGGGGGCTTGCATCGCCACCTCCGTCCTGTTGGTATTCCATCAGATCGTCGGTGCGCTCGCGGTCACAGTCGCGAGGCGATGGTCTCGGCGGTCTGCTCGCCGACACCGTCGACCTGCCGGAGCTGGTCGGGGTCGGCCCCGCGGACGTTCTCGACGCTGCCGAACCGCCGGAGGAGTCGCCGGCGGGTCTCGGGACCGACGCCCGGCACGTCGTCCAGCGCCGTCGACACGTCGTCGCGCAGGGACTGGTGGTACTGGACGGCGAAGCGGTGGGCCTCGTCGCGGACCCGCTGACAGAGGTGGAGGTGGGGCGCGTCGTCGTCCCAGTCGTACGTTCCGGCGGGTGTCACCACCAGTTCCTCTTCCTTGGCGAGCGCGACGGCGGGCCGGCTCCAGCCCGTCTCCGCGAGGGCGTCCCGGGCCGCGCCGAGTTGCCCGTCGCCGCCGTCGATCAGGAGCAGGTCGGGGTCGGGGCGGTCGTCGCGGCCCTCGACGGCGCGCTCGGCCCGCCAGCGCACCAGCGCCCGCATGTTCGCGTAGTCGTCGTTGCGCTCGTCGAGTTTCCGCCGCCGGTAGTCGCTTTTCTCCGGGCTCCCGTCGACGAAGGTGACGTTGCTGCCGACGACCGCGCTGCCCTGGGCGTGGCTCACGTCGAACCCCTCGATGCGCTCGACGGGCGCGTCCAGCCCCAGCGCCTCCGCCAGCGCCGCTCCCCCGTCGTCCCGGGCACCGACGCCCCGGCGGGCGTTCTTCAGCGCCAGATCGACCAGCTTGGCCTCCCGGCCCGCGCCGGGCACCCTGAGTTCGACTCCCTCCGCGGCGAGCCAGGCGTCGAGTTCGGGGTCGTCGGGTCGCTCGGACAGCAGGATGGCGTCGGGCAACGCCCGCTCGGCGTAGTACTGCGGGACGAACGCGGCGAACACCGCGCCGATCCGGGTCTCGCCGTCGTCGCCCTCCGGCGCGGCCAGCGTGTGGCGTTCGCGCTCGACGAGCTGGCCGTCGGCGGCGTGGAGGCGAGCGACCGTCGCCTCGTCGCCCTCGACGGTCGCGCCCAGCACGTCGACGGCCCGCTCGCCGTCGCGCCCGCCCGCGCTGACGGCCTCGCCGCCCTCGCCGTGGAACGCCTCGACGGCATCCAGCCGATCCCGGAGGTTCGCGGCGCGCTCGAACGCCTCCGCCTGGGCCGCCTGTTCCATCTCCCGCCGGATGGGGTCTGCCAGCACGCCCGTCTCGCCCTCGAAGAACCGCCGGACGCTCTCGACGTCCTCGGTGTAGGCCTCCGCGCCGATCTCGCCGGTGCAGGGCGCGGTACAGAGCCCGACCTCGTAGTCCAGACACGGCCGGTCGCGGTTGGCGTACTTGTGATCGGAACACCCCCGCAGGCCGTAGGTCTCCCGCAGGGCCTTGACGACCGTCTCCACGCGGCCCTTGTCCGTGAACGGGCCGTAGACGGTCGCGTCGTCGTCGGGATCCCGGGTGATCTCGATGCGAGGGACGTCGTGGTCGGTCAACTGAACCAGTGGATAGGACTTGTCGTCTTTCAGCCGGACGTTGTAGCGGGGCTGGTGGCGCTTGATGAGGTTGGCCTCCAGAAGCAGCGCCTGGGTCTCCGTGTCGGTGACGGCCACGTCCAGGTCGGTGGCCCGCTCGACCATCCGGCGGATGCGCTCGCCCCGCGGATCACTGTAGGAGCGCACCCGGTCGCGCAGGTCGACGGCCTTCCCGACGTACAGCACGACCCCCGACTCGTCGAGGAACTGGTAGCTCCCCGGCTCGCGGGGCAGGTCGGCCGCCCGATCACGGACCTCGCTCGGGTCCATCTCGGAGGCCGTACGGGCCCGCCGTGTATGTGGATTACTCTTCGTCGTCGTCGAAGTCCAGAATCTCCTCGGCGGGGGCTTCCTGCGCTGACTCGGATGCTTCTCTGATCGCCTCGGTGGCGTCCGCCGACTCGGCCGTCTCCACCGGGGCCGCCGCGTCGTCCTCGCTCGCCGAGCCGGTGGCCGCCGAGACCTCGTCGGGGGACGCCTCCGCGTTCGTCCCGCGAGTCTCGGCGTTGGGGGTCGTGTCGTCCTCGGGCCGGTCGTCGACCGACGGTTCGGTGACGGCGGACGCCTCGGCCGCGTCCGCGTCGTCGCCGGTGAGCGAGTCCACGATCGTCCCGAGCGTTCCGCGGTCGCTCGATTCGGCGGCTTCCGCCAGCGGTTCGCCTGCGGGCGTGCCCGAGAGGTGCCGTCGCAGTCGCGCGACCGGGTCGTCGTCACCGTCTGCGGACGGAACGTGCAGGTCCGCGTCGCCGGCGACTGTAACCTCGATGATCGCCGTCCGGCTCTCGATGTACATCCCGACTGCGCCCAGTGCCGCCGCGAAGCCGAGCAGGCCGCCCACCAGCAGGGCCTCGCCGAGCATCCCCACCGCGTTCGAAATCTGTCCGAGGAGGCCGAGCATACCGCCCATTCCGGTCCGCCCGGCGGCCTGCGGGTCGATCGTGCCGAGGTCGATCAGCGAGTCGAAGTCGACGACGAGGCCGACCCCGACGCCGGCCACGCCCGCGACCAGGCCCCGGAGCGCGTAGCCGATCCAGCCGGTCTCGCCGACGGTCTCGCGGCCGACGCCCTCGACGTTGGGCCGCTCGATGGCCCGGAAGTTCGACCCGTCGCCGTCGGGGGTGAACGCCAGCACGCGCTGGCTGGTGACGACGATCCCGTTCTCGCCGATGGGCACCGTCGTCTCGATCCGTTCGCCGTCCCTGAGGCGACGGCTGGCCTGCTCGCTCCACCGCTGCATGCCCTGCCGGTTGTCGGCCAGCACACATGAACCTGACGTGCGATGAGTGGATACAAGCCGGCCGGCCTGCAATCCCCGGTATGACCGACGGGACCGAACGGGTCTGGCTCGTCGAGCGCGAGTACAGCGACAAGGGACTGCTCACGCTCGTGTACGCCACCCCCGACGGCGAACGCTACATGCAGAGTAACCGCTCATCGAACATGCTCCAGGGTAGCGGTGTCACCGCCGCAAAGGAGGCCACTGCCGACCAGTTGAAGCCGGTGGACGACCCTGACTTGCGGGAGCGCTACGCCAGCGAGGCCGACCGCGTCGCCGAGAACAACGGCCCCGACGACGAGATCTGATGTCCGACGAGACCGTTCGCGTCTGGCTCGTCGCCCGCGAGTACGAACACGAGGACATGGTGACGCTCGTCTACGCGACGCCGGACGGCCAGCGGGCTGTCTTCCAGCAACGCTCGACGCGGATGCTGTTCGACTCGACCGTCACCGCCGGCCTCGACGTGGAACCCGACCGCCTGGAAGCCGTCGATCCCGAGGACCGGGAGCGGTACGCGACCGAGGCCGAGCGGATGGCCGAGCGACACGATCCCGACGACGAGGTGTGAGCCGGATGGCCCGACCGCAGGGAGGGCCATCGAACGAGCAAGCGGTGAAACCGCGAGCCGGATGGCCCGACCGCAGGGAGGGCCATCGAACGAGCAAGCGGTGAAACCGCGAGCCGGATGGCCCGACCAGTGAGGGATCGAAGATCCCTCTGGCAGCCGGCGCGTCGTCGTTCGAAAGGCGCTTCGCGCCTTTCGTGATGTCGCCAGACGCCGTCGGCATCTGGCTGCTAACCAGAACGCGGAGCGTTCTGGTGATGACGAGAGAGCTTTGCTCTCTCGGACCACGCCGGCGACGCAGGGAGAGGCATCGAACGAGCGAGCGGCGGCGGGGGAGCCGCGAGCCGTCACGGACAGACTCAGGCGCGCGTTCGTCGTGGCCGGCCATCCGCTACCCGACGTACTCCCGGTGAACCTGCGCCAGATCGACGTTGCTCGGGAAGACGTGCAGCGCAGGTGTGACGCCCCAGATCGAGGTCGTGACCAGTTCCTCGGCCGACCGGAGTCGCTCGCGCCTGGCGTCGTCGTCGATTCCGTCGAGCGACCCCCACTCCTCGACAGTGACCGGGACCACCAGTGTGTCCCGCCCGCGCCAGTAGGGATCGCGGAGGCCGGCCGGCGTCAGGTAGTACGCCGACTCGAACGTCGAGCGCGTCTGGATGATGACGTGGAAAACGCCACCCTTCTCGTCGGTCTCGGCGGTTTTCAGCGTCTCCCGAACTTCGGGGTCGAGGTCGGGGCCTGCCACGGCCGGCGCTTCGTCGGCGACGAGCGTGACGTACGCCTGTTCCTCGCCGTCCTGCTGGAGGCCGTTGTCGATGGCGCGGTCGGCGGCCGGATGGAGGTCCGCGTGACCGCCGGTCAACCGGACCGAGGGCCGGCCGAGGGCGCTGGTCGCGCCCAGTGTCAGGAGACTTCCCGCTCCGGCGGCGAGCAGGTCGCGTCTGGAGAGTTTTCGGAGCGCGTCGAGTCTGGAGGGCATACTCGCGGGTACAGGGGCCCCCGAAAAATCACTTGGGCTACAGCACGCCCCGCTCGTCCAGCAGGGCCAGGAACTCGTCCTCGTCGATTTCCGGGACGTCTTCGGCCGCGGCGTCCTCGCGTTTGTTGGTCCCCGGGTTCTCGCCGACGACAAGATAGTCGGTGTTGCCCGAGACGCTGCTGGTGGCCGACCCCCCGTTGGCCTCGACCAGGTCCTGGGCCGCCGAGCGCGTGAACTCGTCCAGTGAGCCGGTGAACACGAACGTCTCGCCGGCGAGTTCGTCGCCGGCGTCGGCCTCGACCGGCTGAGGATCGACGCCGCGCTCGCGCAACTGTTCGATCACCTCACGGTTGCGTGCCGATTCGAAAAACTCCCGGATCTCGCGGGCGACGGTCGGACCCACGTCGGCGACGGACTGGAGTTCCTCGGTGTCGGCAGCCATCACGGCGTCGAGGTCGCCGAACTCGCGGGCCAGCGATTTGGCGGTGCTGGGGCCGACCTCGGGGACGCCGATGGCCGCGAGGAACTCCGGAAGCGGTGGCTCCCGTGCCGCCTCGATCTCGGTGAGCAGGTTCTCGGCGCTCGTCTCGCCCCACCCTTCCAGATCGGCCACGGCCTCGCGGTCGAGCGCGTAGAGGTCGGGCAGGCGCTCGACTAGCCCGGCGTCCATGAGCTGCTCGATCCGTTCGGGGCCCAGGCCCTCGATATCTAGCCCCGTGCGGCTGGCGTAGTGTTCGATGGCCCGCTCCAGCTGGGCGGGACAGGCCAGCCCGCCGGTGCAGTAGGCCATGGGCCCGTCGCGCTCGACGGCGCTGTCACAGGCCGGACAGTGATCCGGGAACGAAAAGTGGCTCTCGGTGCGGTCCTCGACGACTTCCTCCACGTCGGGGATCACGTCGCCGGCGCGTTTGACCCGCACCGAGTCACCGACGCCGACGCCCAGGCGCTCGATCTCGTCGGGGTTGTGGAGGCTGGCCCGCGAGACCGTCACGCCGGAGACCTCGACGGGGTCCAGCAGGGCGACGGGTGTCAGCCGCCCCGTCCGGCCGACCTGGACGACGATGTCGGTGACCCGTGTCACCTCCTTGCGGGCGGGGAACTTGTAGGCGAAGGCCCACCGCGGGTGCCGGCTGGTCGCGCCCAGCAGGTCACGGGCCTCGCGGTCGTCGACCTTGATGACGACGCCGTCGATCTCGTAGGGCAGGTCCTCGCGCCCGTCGAGCATCGCGTCGCGGTAGTCGATGGCGGCCTCGATATCGTCGACCACCTCGACTTCCTCGGCGACTCGGAGACCCCACTCCCGGAGCGCCCGGAGGTCGGCCTGCTGGCTCTCTGCATGCTCGCTGGCGTCCAGCACGCCGAAAAAGAAGATCGAGAGCGGGCGCTCGGCCGTCACCGAGGGGTCGAGTTGTCGGAGCGTGCCCGCGGCGGCGTTGCGCGGGTTGGCGAAGGCGTCTTCCCCGCGCTCGACCCGTTCCTTGTTGTACTCTCGGAATGCAGCCTTGGGCATGTACACCTCGCCCCGCACGGCGAGGAACTCGGGGTAGTCCCCGCGGAGCCGCTGGGGCACGCTCGGGATGGTCCGGACGTTCTCGGTCACGTCGTCGCCCTCCACGCCGTCGCCGCGGGTCGCTGCCCGTTCGTACTGGCCGGCCTCGTAGACGATCTCGACCGAGAGCCCGTCGAACTTGGGCTCACAGACGTACCGCAGGTTTCCGTCCCAGTCGGCGTCGTCCAGCCCGTCCCGGACGCGTTCGTCGAACGCCCGGACCTCCTCTGTCTCGCCGCTCTGGTCGATGGAGAGCATCTCCGCGACGTGTTCGACCGAATCGAGTTCGTCGACGGCGTCGCCGCCCACGCGGCGGGTCGGGCTGTCCTCGGTATCGAGATCGAACTCGGCTTCGAGGTCTTGCAACCGCGAGAACAGGGCGTCGTAGGTACGGTCGCCGATCACTGGATCGGTCTCGACGTAGTAGCGGTAGTCGTGATAGCGGATCGCCTCGCGCAACTGCTGGGCTTGCTCGCGGGCTCGGTTCTCGTCGATAGCAGCGACCGGCGCGAAGTCGGTGTCCGGCTCCGTGACGTAGGGGTTGTCGGCCGGTGCGTCCGCGTCCATATCGGCTCCTGTATCGGGTCCGTATAGAGTCCCGTGGTCTCCCGTCAGAGCCCGGCCACGTCTTCGATGGCGTCGGTGAGCTCTTTGATGCTCTCGACGGTGTGTTCGCCCATGTGGCCGATGCGGAAACTCTCCTCGGAGATGTCGCCGTAGCCGCTGGAAAAGACCATGTCGTACTCCTCGGACACCTGCTCGACGGTCTCGGCCACGTTAATATCGCGCGTGTTCTCGATGCAGGTCACGGTCTGGGATTCGTAGCCGTCCTCGGGGTACAGACCGAAGTGTTCGCGGGCCCACTCGCGGGTGTACTCGGCCATCTCGCGGTGGCGCTGGTCGCGGGCATCGTGGCCCTCTTCGAGCATGTGTTTCATCTGCTTGCGGTAGGCGAGCATGATCGGGATGGCGGGGGTCGAGTGGGTCTGGCCCTTCCGGTCGTAGTAGTCCAGACAGCGCCGGAAGCCACCGTACCACGAGGAGTCGCCTTTCTCGACTTCGCGCTCGTAGGCGGCGTCGCTGACGGTACAGATGGCCAGCCCCGGCGGCATGGCGAAGGCCTTCTGCGTGGAGGTGAAGATGCAGTCGACGTCGTGGGCCTCGATGTCGACGTAGTCGCCGCCGAGACAGGAGATGGCGTCGACGACGAAGTAGGTGTCGGGGTAGTCACCCAGTAGGTCGCCGATCTCCTCGACGGGGTTGCGGACGCCCGTGGAGGTCTCGTTCATGACGACGCCGACGGCGTCGTAGCCCTCGTCGCTCTCCTCCAGCGCGTCGCGGATGTCCTCGGGTTTGACCGCCTGCCCCCACTCGTACTCGATGCGGTCGACCTCCTTGCCGAGGCGCTCGGCCACGTTGGCCTGGCGTTCACTGAACGCGCCGCTCGTGGGGACGAGCATGCGGTCCTCGACGAGGTTGAGCGTCGTGGCCTCCCAGAACTCGGTCCCCGAGGCCGTGAGGACGATCACTTCGTCGTCGGTGCCGAGGAACTCCTTGGTGTCCTCCACGATGGTCGTGTAGAGGTCCGTCATCCGGTCCATGCGGTGGCCGAACATCGGTTCCGCCATCGCCTCGATCACGTCGTCGCGGACCTCCGTCGGCCCCGGAAGATACAGCGTCTTGTCGGGATAGTCGCCCGTGTATTCCTGTTTCTTGGTCACCGAAACCACCTGGTACCCCCAACTCCTCGGCCGGGGGGCATGGTAGTTTTGATACCGCGGCGGGGGCCGGCCATTCAGTCGGATCCGTCCCCGCAGAGTCGTTCGGCCAGCGGATCGAGGTGACCCCGCCCGACGACGGCCACCACGTCGCTCTCGGCGCACAGGGTAGCGAGCCGGGTGGCTATACACCCGCTTCGCGCGCAACCCCTCGACGGCATCGGTTTCGCCCCGACGGATCGTAAATTCCAAATAGGAAATACAAGAACATAAACGCGAACGCTCCCGGCGTGACACGCTGTGGGGCCCTCCGACACCGATGGTCCGAAAACGTACACTCGTGATGGCGGTACTCGCCGTCCTCGCCGGGACCGGAATCGCGGTGGCGTCCAGCACGGCCGATTCGAGCCGGTGTGAACCGGTCGACGAGACCCAGAACATCTCGAAAGAGCGCCTCCAGAACCGGACGAACGCCTCCGACTACGAGGACTCCCGGTCGAACGTGAGCGAGGACGACGGCTTCGTCCTCACCGGCCGGAAACTGGCCGAACTGGCGATCGACGAGATCCTCGAAGAGGAGCCCTGCGGGAACGAGACCGCACCGAACGGCTCGACGACCTCGACCACGCCGACCGGCAACGCGACCGCCACCCCGACCGGGACCGCCGCACCGACGGAATCGGACGCCTGACTGCCCGCGTCTTCTCGCCCCGTCGACTACAGTGTCCGATTTCACGGCCACTCTCCCGTGTGTCACGAACACTCACAGAAATATTGCCGTAACTCTCGGTTATAGATGGCTTGAGATATATGAGTGTGGTACATGACTGACGACACGCGACGGTTCGGGACGCGGTGTGTCCACGCCGGCCAGGAAGAGCCGGATCCGGCGACGGGGGCACGCGCGCCGCCGATCTATCAGACAACGTCCTACGTCTTCGAGGACGCGGAGCACGCGGCGGACCTGTTCGCGCTGGAGGGCGACGGTAACATCTACTCGCGGTTTCACAACCCGACGGTCCGGACCCTGGAGGAGCGACTGGCCGCGCTGGAGAACGGGGTCGACGCCGTCGCCACGGGTGCCGGGATGGCGGCGCTGGACGCCGCCACGTCGGTGCTGGCCGAAGCCGGCGACAACGTGGTCTCGGCCTCGTCGATCTACGG
Source organism: Halorientalis regularis (assembly GCF_023698535.1). Taxonomy (GTDB): domain Archaea; phylum Halobacteriota; class Halobacteria; order Halobacteriales; family Haloarculaceae; genus Halorientalis; species Halorientalis regularis. The sequence continues at coordinate 104,429 of NZ_JALJCL010000005.1, read as the reverse complement.
CGGGACCCACACCTATCTCTCACACAACGCCCGCCGGCGCGGGGTCGAGGCCCGCTTCGTCGACACGCTGGACTACGCGGCCTACGACGACGCCATCGACGCGGACACCGCCTACGTCCACTGTGAGACCATCGGCAACCCCGCGCTGGTCACGCCCGATTTCGACGAACTGGCTGCCGTCTGTGAGGCAAACGACGTGCCGCTGTTCGTCGACAACACGTTCGGGACGCCCGCGCTCTGTACGCCCCTCGATCACGGCGCGGACATCGTCTGGGAGTCGACGACGAAGTGGATCCACGGGTCGGGCACGACCGTCGGCGGCGTCCTCGTCGACGGCGGCTCCTTCGCCTGGGGAGAGTTCCCCGAGAAGTACCCCGAGATCGGCGCGCCGAATCCTGTCTTCGACGGGACGACCTTCAGCGAGCGGTTCGGTGACCGCGCGTTCGCCGCCGCCGCCCGCTATCGGTCTCTCCGGGCCCTTGGCGACGGGCAGAAACCCTTCGACGCCTGGCAGACCCTCCAGGGCTCGGAGACGCTCGCCGTCCGGATGGAGCGCCACTGCGAGAACGCGATGGCCGTCGCGGAACACCTCGACGACCACCCGGAAGTCGCGTGGGTCACCTACCCGGGCCTGGAGCACCACGAGACCCACGACAACGCCAGCGAGTATCTGGAGGGGGGCTACGGCGGCATGATCGCCTTCGGGCTGGAAGACGGCTACGAGGCCGGCCGTGACGTGTGCGAGTCGGTCGAGCTCGGACAATTCCTCGCCAACGTCGGCGACGCCAAGACGCTGGTCGTCCACCCCGCGAGCACCACCCACGCTCAGTTGACCGAGGACGAACAGCGCAAAAGCGGCGTCACGCCCGACCTCCTGCGGCTCTCGGTCGGCATCGAGGACGTCGAAGATATCAAGGCAGACCTCGACCAAGCCATCGCGACGGCCACGAGGACGTAGCATGGAGGTCGAACGCGACACGATCTCGGTCGGCGAGTTCGAGTTCGAGTGCGGGGAGTCCATCCCCGACCTCGAAGTCGCCTACGAGGCCTACGGCGAGTTCACCGGCGAGAACGCGGTGCTGGTCTGTCACGCCCTGACCGGCAGTTCACACGTCGCCGGCCACAGGACCGGCAAAGACACCAGCGGCCAGGCCCGCGCGTGGTGGGACGACATCGTCGGCCCGGGGAAGGCCATCGACACCACCGAGTACTACGTGGTGTGTGCCAACGTTCCCGGCTCCTGCTACGGCACCACGGGCCCGGCCAGCGAGAACCCCGAGACCGGCGAGCCCTACGGCACCGACTTCCCCGCCGTCACGGTCGGCGACTGGACGGAAGCCCAGCGCCGCCTGCTCGACGAACTCGGGATTCCCGCGCTCCACGCCGTCGTCGGCGGGAGCGTCGGCGGCATGAACGCCCTGGACTGGGCGAAACGCCACCCCGACCACGTCGAGCGCGTGGTGTCCATCGCCGCCGCCGCCCGCCTCGACCCGCAGTGTCTCGCCCTCGATGCGGTCGCCCGCCGGGCTATCACCACTGACGACGCCTGGCAGGGCGGCGACTACTACGACACCGACGACGAACCCACCGATGGCCTGGCGCTGGCCCGCCAGATCGGCCACATCATGTACCTCTCGAAGGCCTCGATGGAACAGAAGTTCGGCCGCCGTGCCGCGGGCCGGGACGCCATGCGGACCTTCCCCGTCGACCCCGCTGGAACCTTCTTCCCCTACCGGGACGTGGAGTCCTATCTGGACTACCAGGCCGAGAAGTTCGTCGAGCGGTTCGACGCCAACGCCTACCTCTATCTCACCCGGTCGATGGACAACTACGACCTCGCCGCCGGCTTCGAGGACGACGCCGACGCCCTCAGTGCCTTCGAGGGCGAGGCCCTGCTGATGTCCTTTACCGGTGACTGGCACTTCACGACCGAGCAGTCCGAACAGGTCGCGGAGGCCTTCCGCGACCTCGACACGCCGGTCGCCCACCACGTCATCGAATCCGACCACGGTCACGACGCCTTCCTCGTCGAACCCGAGAAAGTGGGGCCGCCCCTCGCCGACTTCCTCGATTCGGGGGTCGACGGGAAGGCGATCACCGACACCGCCGAGGACGACGAACCCGAGAGTCAGTTCGCGCCCGTCCACACGAGTCTGTTCTCCTGAGCAGGTGTGAGCCGCTCCGCTCACCGCGCGGAGACGGCTGCAGCCACACCCACCAGAAACGCCGCGACGTGGGCCGGTTGCGCGACCGCGACGGCCGGCACGGCCGCCAGTACCGTCGCCGCCTGCGCGGGATCGGTCAGCGCCGCCCCGCTCCGGTCGCTGGCCGTCGCGAGCACGGTCACGGCGGCCCCGAGGGCGGCGACGAACCCGGCGACGGCCAGCGGATTGTCACTGAGTCGTTCGAGGACGACGCTTCCGGTCCGACCGACGCGACCACTCATCGCCCGTCGCTTCTCACCGGAGAAATATGAACCCATCCACACCGGGGAGACGGCTCCGGCCCGAACGTATTCGGCCACTGTCACCCACGAGTGGACAGCTATTTCTTCGGGGCGTGTGAATCGCCCCCAGCCATGACGGACGACGACGACGACCAGATCGAGACGAAGTCGCTCCACGTCGGCCAGGAAGACCCGGATCCGGCCACGGGGGCGCGCGCACCGCCGATCTACCAGACCACGAGCTACGTGTTCGAGGACGCCGAGGACGCCGCCGACCAGTTCGCGCTGGCGAAACCGGGCTACATCTACTCGCGGCTGATGAACCCGACCGTCGAGACCCTGCAGGAGCGCATCGCCGCGCTGGAGGGTGGCGTCGGCGCGGTCGCCACGGCCTCCGGGATGGGTGCGCTCAACCTCACCGACTTCGTGCTGGCCGGGCCGGGCGACAACATCGTCACCGCTTCCTCGCTCTATGGGGGGACCTACACCTACTACACCCACACGCTCCCCAGGAAAGGTGTCGAGGCGCGGTTCGTCGACACCCTCGATTACGAGGCCTACGAGGACGCCATCGACGAGAACACGAAGTACATCCACTGCGAGACCATCGGCAACCCCGCGCTGGTCACGCCCGATTTCGACCGCCTCGCGGAGATCGCCGACGATCACGGCATCCCGCTGTTCGTGGACAACACATTCGCGACGCCGTACCTGTGCAACCCCATCGAACACGGCGCGAACCTCGTCTGGAACTCCACGACGAAGTGGATCCACGGTCACGGGACGACCGTCGGCGGCGTCGTCGTCGACGGGGGCAACTTCGACTGGAGCGCCCACGCCGAGGACTACCCCGAGATCGCGACGGACAACCCCGCCTACCACGGCGTCAACTTCGCCGAAGCCATGGGCGAGCAGGCGTTCACCTACACCGCCATCGCGCGCGGCCTGCGCGACCTGGGCAACCAGCAGTCCCCCTTCGACGCCTGGCAGACCCTCCAGGGCGTCGAGACCCTGCCCCAGCGCATGAGCGCCCACTGTGAAAACGCCATGGCCGTCGCGGAGTTCCTCCAGGACCACCCCGAGGTCTCGTGGGTCACCTATCCCGGCCTGGAAGGCCACGAGACCCACGACAACGCCTCGAAGTACCTCGACGGGGGGTATGGCGGCATGATCACGTTCGGGCTGGAAGACGGCTACGATGCCGCCCGTGGCACGGTCGAGTCCACCGAGGTCGCCAGCCTGCTGGCCAACGTCGGCGACGCCAAGACGCTCATCATCCATCCCGCCAGCACGACCCACCAGCAACTCACCGACGAGGAGAAGGAAGCCGCAGGTGTCACCGACGATCTGGTCCGCCTCTCCGTGGGACTGGAGGGCGTCGAGGACATCACGGCCGACCTCGATCAGGCCATCGCTCAGTCGACCTAGAACAGGCTAAAGAGCCGACTGGTCAGCGCGGCCTGCCGGTAGGCCAGTTTCTGGAACGCGGCGGGTTGCCGGACTGCCTCGTCCAGCACGAGGTCCGGCATCGACCGGCGGGACTGCTCGAACATGAAGGTGGTCGCTACGTCGGCCGCCACGTCGCCGAGCAACTGCAGCACCGTCAGCGTCTGTGGCCCGAAGGGGCCGTCGGTCTCGATGGATAGGTCACCGCCGAGGACGGCCGAGGTGGCCGGCCGGCCGTCGATGATCGCCTGCCAGATGTCCCACTCGGCTTCGAGCACCGCGTTGACCTCGCGGTCGTCGGGCCCGTCGAGAATTTCCACCTCGGGACACTTCCCGTTCTCCAGCCCGATGTAACAGTAGATGTTCCCCTCGTGGACACAGAACTCGAGTTGATCGAGGAGGTCCTGTGACACCGGCGGGAAGTGCTCGCGGACCCCGTCGTCGATCAACTCGGGTGCCTCGTCGAGCGTCACGTCGTCGATGTCGTTCCGGATTTTCTCCGGGACGCCCTCGAACACCAGCTCCGGCAGGTCCCCGATCCGCGTCTCCGAAAGCGGCAGGTCCTCGACCACGATCAGCACGTCACCGTTCGACCCCACACCCCAGCCGACACCGACGTCGTCCAGCGCAGCGCTCTCGTTGATCTCGCGCCGGTATGCGTCGAGCCACTGTTGCGTGGGAAACAGACTCACACTCAAGACACTTCCTGTACACGTTTCCTACACAAAAGGCCTCCGCCCAGTACGACGTAAATTAAAATCAGAGATGGCATGAAAAGATCGGCGGCCGCCCCATCACGATACCGTTCGTCGGCCGGACAGCGCGGCCGTTAGAGGACGCCTTCGGCCTCCAGGAGTCCGTGGAGTTCGGCCATCGAGAGGACGATGGTGTCACACGCGGGTTCGACGGCCGGTTTCGGATCGAACCCGACCGACAGGCCCGCGACTTCCAGCATCGGCATGTCGTTGGCCCCGTCGCCGACGGCGATGGTGTCGGCCATCTCCACGCCGACCGTGCCGGCCAGGTCTTCGAGGGCGTCGTCTTTGGTCCCCTCGATGAGCGGGCCCTCGACCTCGCCGGTGAGTTCGCCCGCTTCCACCGGAAGCCGGTTGGCGACGATGGAGTCGACGGTGACACCGGCCTTTTCGAGTGCGCGCTCGACGCCGCGCTCGAACCCACCGGTCAGGATGGCGGTGTGGATGCCGGCCTCGTTGAGGTGCTCGATGACCATGGCGGCGTCCGCCCGGAGGACGACCTGATCGAAGGCGGCCTCGGCCTTGTCCTGGGTGAGCCCCTCCAGCAGTTCACACCGACTGCGGAGGCTCTCGGCGTAGCCGATCTCGTCGTTCATCGCCCGCTGGGTGATCTCCGCCATCTGGTCGGCGACCCCGCACTGCTCGCCCAGCAGGACGGTCATCTCCGAGTCCGAGAGCGTGCCGTCGAAGTCGAAGGCCACGAGTGTCATATTCTCCCGTTCGCGGCCGGGGGCTTCAAGGGCGGTGGTTTTCGTCGGTCGGCGTCGCCGACCCCGAACCGTCCCCTGCGCTTATATCCGCTCGTGACTACGTACGCGGCATGGCCGACACCCCGCCGGACGATCTCGAGGCCCCATCGGACGAGATGGCGGAGATCGACGACGACGAACTCGACGACGTGGACGACCACGTCCGTGACCTCATCGACGACCTGCAGGACGAATCCGACGCCTCCCTTCGCTCGGCGATCCGGTACGCCGCCGACGACTACGACGTGCTCTTTCTCCGCGAAGACGTGGCCGAGACCCTCTCGCTCCCCGAACGCGAAGAGCGCGCCGAGACGCTCATCATGAAGGGACTGAGCGATCCGCCACAGGAGGGCGCGCTGTTCGATTTCGGCACGCTCGACGCGACGATGCGGTTCTACGACAACGTCCTCGTGGCCCACTTCCCCTTCCGTGAGTGGTCGGGAATCGTGTTCACCTTCGACCGGACGGAGGCACCGCTTGTCGATCTCGTTCACGAACAGCTGGACGAATAGCCGTCAGAACGTGGTCCACGTCCGGGGGCCGAAGTCGCCGCCTCTCACTTTGAGCTCGGGGCCGTTTCCGTCCTCGCGTACCTCGACCAGCGCGTCGAACACCTGGGTCAGCACGTCCAGCGACTCGGTGTTGCGCGCGGTCGTATCGAGCGTGAACGCGCCGGCGAAGCCCGAGGACTCGATGCGGCCGGTCATGACGTGGGCGAACTGGTAGACCCGTCGGAGATCCGCGTACATCAGCATCGTCGACAGCGAGTGCAGACCGACGCGGGCCGCGCGGTCGGCGTGGTAGAACTCCCGCAAGAAGCCCGACGCGGCGATCCCGACACCCGTGAGGTCGCCGGCGCTGGTGACGTACTTCACGGTATCGCTGTCCCGGTGCTGGGTGAACCCGCGGCTCCGGGAGACGCAGTCGACCGACCGGATGTCCCAGTCGTCGGCGTCCCGGCCCGCCAGAAAGCGCTCCCGGAAGCGGTCGGCACCGCGCTTGGTCGTGACGAGGAGGGCGGTCCCGTCCGGACTGGCCCCCACCAGGTCGAACAACAGCCGGCGCTTGCCAGTCATCGCTGGTCCGGCGATCAGCACGCTCTCCCCCGTCGGGAGCGCCTCCAGGTCGAGCGGCGTTTCGGTCCCGTCGCTCACACCACCGCTCAGGGCCGCCCGCTATATCAACCCTCTCCCAGCGTCGGGACGTGACCGGGGGTTCGACCGCCTGCGCTCGGGCGACCGTGCGGACGAATCCCACGCGAGGCGGACGCTCGCTCCCGATACGGTGCGAGGCGATGAAGAAAGGGTTATGCCGGCAGGCTGGAATGGGTCGACCATGAAGGTACTCGTCACGGACCCGATCGCCGACGCAGGGATCCAACGCCTGCGCGCGGCGGGCCACGACGTGGAGACGGCCTACGACGTGGAGGGTGAGGCACTGCTCGACGCCGTCGCCGACGCGAACGCGCTGATCGTCCGCTCGGGCACCGAGGTCACCGACGAGGTGCTCGATGCCGCGAACGACCTCGTCATCGTCGGTCGCGCCGGCATCGGTGTGGACAACATCGACATCGACGCCGCGACCGAACACGGCGTCATCGTCGCCAACGCACCCGAGGGCAACGTCCGCGCGGCCGCCGAACACACCGTCGCGATGACGTTCGCCACCGCCCGCTCGATCCCGCAGGCCCACGTCCGCCTCCGGGGCGGCGAGTGGGCCAAAGGCGAGTTCCTCGGTACGGAACTCAACGGCAAGACGCTGGGCATCGTCGGCCTCGGCCGCGTCGGCCAGGAGGTCGCCAAGCGCCTGGGTAGTCTGGGCATGAACCTCGTCGCGTTCGACCCCTACATCTCCGAGGAACGGGCCGACCAGCTCGGTGCCGACCTCGCGGACGATCTGGAGGCGTGTCTCGACCAGGCGGATCTCATCACGATCCACACGCCGCTGACGCCCGAGACCGAGAACATGATCGGCGAGGACGAACTCGCCACGCTCGGCGGCGGCTACGTCGTCAACTGCGCCCGCGGTGGCATCATCGACGAGCCCGCGCTGGCCGAAGCCGTCGAGAACGGCCAGCTGAAGGGGGCCGCAATCGACGTGTTCGCCGAGGAACCGGTCGATCAGGACAACCCGCTCCTGGACGTGGACGACGTGATCGTCACGCCCCACCTCGGCGCGAGTACGGAGGCCGCACAGGAGAACGTCGCGACCGCCACGGCCGATCAGGTGCTGGCCGCGTTCCGGGGCGAACCCGTCATGAACGCGCTGAACGCCCCGTCGATGGACGAGTCGGCGTTCCCCCGCGTGCGACCGTACATCGACCTCGCGGAGACGGCCGGCAAGATCGCCGTCCAGCTGTTCGACGACCGCGTCGAGGAGGTCGAAATCTCCTACGAGGGCGAGATCGCCGAGGAAGAGCTGGATCTGGTGACTGCCAGCGCCCTCAAGGGCTGTTTCGAGCCCCTGGAGTGGCAGGTCAACGCCGTCAACGCGCCCCGGATCGCCGACGAGCGCGGTATCGACGTAACAGAGAAAAAGAGCCGCTCCTCCGAGGACTTCCAGAGTCTCGTTACCGTCACCGTCCGCAACGGTGACGACGAGGTCAGCGTCTGTGGCACCCAGTTCGCCGGCGAGGACCCGCGGATCGTGCGGATCGACGGCTACCGCGTCGACGCCATCCCGCACGGCCACATGCTCGTCGCGCGCAACGACGACGTGCCCGGCGTCATCGGGTTCATCGGCTCGACGCTGGGCGACCACGGCGTCAACATCGCGGCGATGTTCAACGCCCGCGAGACCATCGGCGGCGAAGCGCTCTCGGTCTACAACCTCGACGACCCGCCGAGCGACGAGGTGTTCGACGCGATCCTCGACGACGAGCGGATCATCGACGTGAGCTACATCAGCCTCAACGGCGCGGCCGAAGACGACGAGTAACCGGGCACGCAGCTCTTTTAAAATACTCGCGACAGTGCGTCACGGAGCCGTGCACCGATACCCGGTTCGGTCTCGTCGCTCTCGAACTCGATCTCGACGGCCCCGTCGTCGACGTGCGTCCGGGGGCTCTCCGCGGCCAGAAGCTCCTCGTAGCGGTCGATCACCGCGTCGAGTTCGCGCTCTTTCCGGGCGACGCGCTGTTCCAGCAGGGCAATCCGCGCTCTGAGGATCTCGCGTTCGGTCGCTCGCAGGCGCGCGGTGTCGGTGCGCGGGAACCGGCCGGTTGCGGGCCGCGTCCCGAGATCGGGCGGCGGCGCGGCCGGAATCCCGTCCACGGCCCGCTCGTCGGCCGATCCCCCGGGGGCGGCGTGTGTCGTGTCGGAAGTCATCTCGCGGACGTACAACTGTGTCACCGACTCACGTAAAGCCCAGTCAGACGCCCGGCACACGGGCGGCCGACGCCGTGTTGTCGGGCGATTACCGGAGCGCGCCCAGCACCTTCCCGAGCAGGCCGTCGCCGTCGAGGCTGACGCGTTTACCCGCGAGGTGGTCGAGGACTTTGTCCGTGTCGTTGGGGACGGGTTCGGGGTCGGCACCGGCCTCGGCGGCGGCCTCGGGGTCCTTGAGGAGGTGGCCGGTGGTCAGACAGACCACGTCCTCGCCGGGGTCGACCTCGCCGGAGAGACGGAGTTTCCGCAGGCCGGCGACGGAGGCAGCGGAGGCAGGTTCGACGCCGACGCCCTGTTCGGCCAGGTCGCGCTGGGCTTCGGTGATGCGCTCGTCGGAGACGGCGACTGCGGTCCCGCCCGTGTTGCGGATGCCGGGCAGGGCCTTCGGCGCGTTGACCGGGTTGCCGATGCGGATGGCGGTCGCGCGGGTCTCGACGTCGTCCCAGCGCTTGGTGTCTGCCAGGTCGTTCTCGATGGCTTCGACCATCGGCGCGGCCCCCTCGGCCTGCACGCCGGTGAGCTTGGGCACGTCGCCGGGCGCGAGTGCACCGCTGCGAACGAGTTCGCGGAAGGCCTTGTACAGCGCCGCGGTATTGCCCGCGTTCCCGACGGGGAGGACGATCCGGTCGGGGAACCGCCCCTCGTCCTCGTAGAACCGTTCGAGGATCTCGAAGCCGATGGTCTTCTGACCCTCCAGGCGGAACGGATTGAGGGAGTTCAGCAGGTAGGCCTCGCCCCGACTCGCCAGGTCCTGGACGATGTCGAGACACGAGTCGAAGTTGCCGTCGACTTCGAGGATGCGCGCGCCGTGGAGACTCGCCTGGGCCACCTTCCCGGCGGCGACCTTCCCGGCGGGCAGGAGGACGAGGGTTTCGAGGTTTGCGCGGGCCCCGTAGGCCGACAGCGCGGCGCTGGTGTTGCCCGTCGAGGCACAGGCCAGGCGGTCCACGCCGACTTCCTGGGCGACCCGGACGCCGACGGTCATGCCCCGGTCCTTGAACGAGCCGGTGGGGTTCATCCCCTCGTGTTTGATCCGGAGGTTGCGGACGCCGATGTCGTCCTCCAGATCGGGGACGTAGTGCAGTGGCGTGTCACCCTCGGGGAGCGTGACGCCCTCCTCGAAGGGGAGGGCCTCGCTGTAGCGCCAGACGCCCCGGCCCTCGAAGTCGTCGAAGGTGGGCGTGTCGGCGTAGCGGGCCTCCAGCAGGCCGTCGCAGTCGTCACAGGTGTAGCGCACGTCGTCGAAGGGGGCGAAGGTCTCGCCGCACTCGATGCAGGTCAGCCAGACGCCGTCGTCGGCGGCCTCGGGCACCGTCTGCGGACCGCCGAGTTCGAGATCGAGGGTTGCCATTACCTGACACGACGGCGCGCCGGCGCAAAAGTGGGGTGGTTTCGCTCCGGGACTCGCGGGGCCGTCAGGCCCCGTCTTCGCCGAACTCGTCGATGCGCTCGTGGACGTAGGCCGCCCACTCGTCGAGCGTCTCGTGCATCAACTCGCGGGCCTCCGGGACCGGCGTCGCCGTGTACTGGTAGACGTGCCCGCCGTCGTCCAGCAGTCGCCGGTTGCGACTGGCCAGCCCCTTCTCCCGGAGCGTCGACAGCGACCGGTTGACGTTCGAGCGGTCCCGGTCCAGCACGTCCGCCAGTTCGGCGACGGTACTCTCGGGCCGCTCGGCGAGTTCCAGATACGTCCGCGCCTCGTGGCGCTGGACGTCGAACACACAGGTCAGCACGTCCTCGAACCCCGGCTCGTCGTCGAGCATCAGTTCGCGAAACCGGTCCGGTTGCGGGTCGACCGTTGGCATCACTCCCGAGTTGGACGCCCCGCCGAATAAAACGAGGAGTTACTCCAGGCTCACCGCTCGACGGCACTCAGTTCCCGGCCAGTCCGTCCCCGCGCAACCGGACCCGACCACCCGCCGCTCCCTCCTCGACCGCCACGTCACAGCCAAAGCGCGCGAGCAGGTCGACCCCAGACGCGACGTGCTCGGTCACCGCTGGCACGGTCACCTCCCCGCCTCCCATCGCCAGGAACGGCAACAGTTGATCCGCCAGATGGCGGTCCACCGCGGCTCCGGTGCCCTCGAAGGCATCGAGCGCATCCACCGGCTCGCGTCCGACTTCCTCGGCCGGCTTGCCCTTCTCGCCCAGCGCGTCCAGCCCCGCGATGCCGTTCGCGTAGTCGGCCCGAACGGTGCAGACCGTCCCCGGCGAGTCACTCTCGACGTAGCCGACCAGTCGCTCCTGGACCGTCCGGCCCGCACCTTCCAGCCGGTCGACCGCGGCGTCGGCCTGGCGCGTTGCCACGTCGGCGTCGGCCAGGTCCGCACTCGCCACCGAGTACACCCGGACGCCTTCGGGGTCGCCGCGCTCGCCGAGTGCGAGCGGTGTCGGATCGACCGGACCGAGCGTGAGCGTCGCCCGTCCGCCGCCGACCGGGTAGAAGCCGCGTCGTGTGGCGTCGACCGCGACCGGGACGCCCAGTCGGCGCAGGAGTGGGAGTTTCACGCGGCGGTAGGTCGTGAGCGGCGGCGACCACGCAACGTCCGTCCCACCGGTCGCCGACAGGCGAATCGGCGCGTCCGCCGCCAGCGCCAGCGGCACTACAGTGTCGAACACGAGTGTAACACTCCCCGCGGTCCCGACCGTGACCGACGCCGACCCACCCGGCCGCCCGCCGGGCTCGAACGTGACGGTCTCCGACCCGAGGTCGATCCCGGTGACGGTCGCGTCACAGACCGCCGCCACCGCCTCGACGGCCGCGGCGTGCTGGGGTTTCAGTCCCGGTTCCGGCCGGTCGCCCCGGACGTTCTCGACGCGAACGGCCCGGTCGGTCAGGGCCGCCAGCGCCAGCGCGGTCCGGAGGAATCCCCCGCCCGCGTCCCTGCCGTCGAGTTCGAGCATGAGACACAGTAGCCCGCCGTCGGGCAAAAACGCGCCGTTCCCGTGTCTGGAAAAGCCGATCCGGTCCAGAAATTTTCTGATGATGTGACACGAACTGCCGAGCACAGTGTGGGTAGCACGACGGGAAATAGCGGCACACGGTTCGTAATCCGCGATAGTTTCAAATAATAGTAATCGAAAACAACCCGTGAAGATGTCTCAGGGGGCTGATGATGCGGGGGAGTGGCAGTGTCTGCTGGAGGACCTGCCGGTGATGTACGTCCACACACGCACCGAGGACGGGCAGGCGGTAATCGACGTGTGCAACGAGCGGTTCGTCGAGACGCTGGGCTACGACCGCGAGTCGCTGAAGGGGCGGCCGCTCGCGGACGTGTACACGCCCGAGTCGGCGGCGACACTCGAAGCCGGCGACGCGCGACCGGCGGCCGACGCCGACCCGGCCACCGAGCGGCGCAAACTGGTGTGTGCCGACGGCACTGTCGTCCACACACTCGTCCGTGCAGTGCCACGAACGGACGGCGACGGCGTCATCGGCACCCGGTTTCTGTTCGTCGACATCACGATGCGCGAGCAGCGCCGCCGGCAGGCGACCGTCCTCAACCGCCTGCTCCGGCACAACCTCCGCAACGACATGACCGTCGTCTTGAGTCACGCCCGCCTGCTCGCCGACGCACTGGACGAGACCGAGCAGGACTCCGCCCGGAAGGTCCGCGACATCGCCGAGCGCTGGGACCGCCTTGTCGAGAAGGTCCAGCGCATCCGGCAGGTCCTCTCCCCGGAGGACGACTGGCGACCGACCGACCTCACGACCGTCCTCGAACGCGTCGAGAGCGACCTCAACGACCGCCACCCCGACGCCCACGTCCACATGCTGCGCCCCTCCGAGGGTGTGGCCACCATCCGTCCCGAGGTCGAACTCGCCCTGACGGAACTCTGTGAGAACGCCATCCAGCACGCCGACGCCGACGACCCCGAGGTCGTCGTCACCGTCGGTGTCCCCCCGGACGAACCCTGGGTCAAACTCACCGTCACCGACGACGGCCCGCCTATCCCCGAGAGCGAACTGCTGGCCCTGCGCGACGACGAGACCACCCCGCTCGTCCACGGCACCGGCCTGGGGCTGTGGATGGTCCGCCTGGCCGTCGAACGCGTCGGCGGCCACGTCGCCGTCGTCGAGAACGACGACGATGGCACTGCCGTCACGATCCGCTATCCGTGCCGGAACTGACCGGAAAACCAGCGCCGGGCCGCTCAGTCGTCGTCTTCGGTCGTGGTCTTCTCGACGTCCAGTTCGCCGAAGTAGATGTCGCGCCTAAATTTTACGTCCTCGGGTTCCCTCGCTCGCAGTGCTCACTTCGGGAACCTCTCGTCGCAAAATTTAGTATAAAACTGCTTCTCGCGGGCCATCGTCTGCTCGCTATGCTCGCAGACTCGTCCGCGAGAAGGTGCTGTGCTTGCCCGCTCAGTCGTCGTCTTCGGTCGTGGTCTTGTCCACGTCCAGTTCGCCGAAGTAGATGTCCGCGCCGTCCTGCGCGACCTTCTCGGCCAGAACGGCGCACTTGATCCGCATCGGTGAGATGTCGACGCCGAGCATGTCGACCACGTCGTCACGGTCCAGTTCCTGGAGTTCCTCGATCGTCATCCCCTGGAGCTTTTCGGAGAGCATCGACGCCGAGGCCTGCGAGATCGCACAGCCGTCGCCCTGGAAGGCGACGTACTCGATCGCCTCTTCGTCGTCGTCGAGTTGTACCTGCATCTCGATGGTGTCGCCACACATCGGGTTCTCGCCGACGTGTGTGAACGTGGGGTCCTCCATCTCCCCGTAGTTGCGCGGGCTCTTGTAGTGATCGAGGATCTGCTGTCGGTACATATCGGAGCCGCCGACCATTGGTACTCATTGATAGACGAGTGCGACGCAAAAGGCTTCCGAGCCACCTTTTTCCCGCGGGGGTCGCGTGGCGACCCCCGCGGCAAAACCGTGGTTCCCGCGAACGGAGTGAGCGGGTGTCCACGAAAACCGGAGGTTTTCGGTATGCCACGAGAGCTCCGCTCTCGTGAGCACTCGAAAGACGCTCCGCGTCTTTCGGTGGCGAAAAAGCGGAACTCGCGCAGTGCGCGAGTTCCGTTGCTGTGCTGGTGCCACCGCCGACCGCACCCCGGCCGCTCGCTTTGGGTCAACTGTTTTTGCCGCCCCATTCGTAGCCGACCACATGGCACTCCAACTCCCGCTGGCCCTGCTGGGTCTCGCCGAACTGCTCGCCCCACGCGAAGTCGTCGACTTCTGGATGGATCTCGCCGTCACCGACGACAGCGAGGTCGAACTTCGCCCCTGGGTCTACACCGCCGCTCGTATCGAAGGCATCCTCATCCTCCTGTGGGTCGTCTCGCGCCGCGGCGGCGACGCCGACGACTGACTCCGCTCGGCCGCCCCGGCGAGGATAGTCACGGATAAACACGCCCAGATGTATCCCCAGCCATGAACCGCGCAGACTTCCGTCGCGGCGTTCGCGACGTCGCCCCGCTCTTGCTCGGCGTGGCCCCGTTCGGACTCGTCGCCGGCATCGCGGCCGCGAACGCCGGTCTCGACCTCACGCAGGCCGTCGGGATGTCGGTGATCGTCTTCGCCGGGGCCTCCCAGCTGGCCGCGCTGGACCTCATCGGCCGGGACGCGCCGCTCTCGGTCGTCGTCCTCACCGCCGTCGTCATCAACCTCCGCATGTTGATGTACTCGGCCTCCATCGCCCCCTACTTCCGGACGTTCGCCGCCCGGGTCAAGGCCGGTCTGGCCTACCTGCTGACCGACCAGGCCTACGCCCTCTCCATCGCCAGCTACCGGGCCGAGGCGTCGGTCGACCGCGTCGCCTACTACCTCGGCGTCGCCGTCACGCTGTGGGTCGTCTGGCAGCTCACCACCGCCGCCGGCGTCCTCCTCGGGACGGGCGTCCCCGACGCCTGGGGGCTGGAGTTCGCCGTCCCGCTCGTCTTTCTGGCCCTCCTGGTCCCCGCGATGGAGGACGGCCCGACCACGGTCGCCGGCCTCGTCGGCGGGACCGTCGCCGTCGCCGGTGCCGGCCTCCCGCTCAACCTCGGCCTGCTGGTCGGCGCGTCGGTCGGCATCGTCGCCGGACTGCTCGCCGAGCGACCCATGGAGGTGAACGCCACCGATGGCCACTAGCTACGCCGATCCGCTGGTGTGGGGCGTCATCCTCGTCATCGGCGTCCTGACCTTCGCTATCCGCCTCTCCTTCATCGGGCTCTTTGGCTACCTCGACGAGATTCCGCCCCGGCTCGAACGCCCGCTCCGGTACGTCCCTGCGGCCGTCCTCGCGGCGCTGGTCCTCCCGGCGTTCGTCACGCTCGAGGCCAGCGGCCTCGCGGCCGACAAACTCGTCGCCGGCGGCCTCGCCGCCCTCGTCGCCTGGCGTACGGAGAACGTCTTCGCCACCATGGCCGCCGGGATGGGCACGCTCTGGCTCGTCCGATTCCTGGTCCTCCCGGCGCTCTGACCGACCGACTTATTCCGGATGGTGTCATCGGCCCGAACGATGCTCGGTCGCTCTGGCACCGACGCCTCCGGCGTTCGCTGGGCGATGGCGACAGTCGTGTTCGTCCTCGGTGTCGGACTGCTGGCCTACGGTGTCGGCCGCTCGACCGGCGCGCTCGACTGGCGACTGCCACCGGTCGCGTACTTCGCGGTGGCCGTCGTGTTGTTCGCCCACGCGGCGCTCCAGTTCCGGCGGCTGTAACTCCGAATACGTCCGAATCGGTCGCGTCGGAGCCGCTCAGGCGAACAGCTCCCGGGCGTCCTCCAGCGCCTCCACGAGTTTGTCCACTTCCTCCCGCGTGTTGTAGATGTAGAAGGACGCCCGGGCGGAGGCGGCGACGCCGAGCTTGTCGTGCAGGGGCTGGGTGCAGTGGTCGCCGGCCCGGACCGCCACGCCGTGGGCGTTGAGAATCTCTGACACGTCGTGGGCGTGGACGCTCTCCAGATTGAACGAGACCAGGGCGGCGCGGTCGTCGCCCGCCGGCCCCAGGATCTCGATGTCCTCGAACTCCGAGAGCCTGTCGTAGGCGTACTCGGCCAGGGCCTCGCCGTGGCGGTGGACGTTCTCCATGCCGATCTCGTCGAGGTAGTCACACGCCTCCGCGAGGGCGATGCCCTGTGCGATGACGGGCGTGCCGGCCTCGAACTTCCAGGGGAGGTCGTGCCACGTGGAGTCGTCGAAGGTGACCTTCTCGATCATCATGCCGCCGTAGAGGTACGGCTGCATCTCCTCCAGCAGGTGCTTCTTGCCGTAGAGGACGCCAACGCCGGTCGGGCCGCACATCTTGTGGCCCGAGAAGGCGAAGAAGTCGGCGTCGATTGCCTCGACGTCGACTGGCATGTGCGGGACCGACTGGGCCCCGTCCACGAAGATCAGCGCGTCCTGTTCGTGGGCCAGGTCGGCCAGTTCCGAGACGGGGTTCACGGTCCCGAGGGTGTTCGAGACGTGGACGACGCTGACCATCGCGGTGTCGGGCCCGATCAACTCGCGGGCGTGGTCCATGTCGAGGTAGCCATCCTCGTCGACCTCGATGAAGCGGACCGAGGCACCGGTCTTCTTGGCGATCTGTTGCCAGGTGACCAGCGCCGCGTGGTGTTCCATCTCCGTGAGGACGATCTCGTCGCCCGGCCCCAGTTCTTCGAGGCCCCAGGCGTAGGCGACGGTGTTCATCGACTCCGTGGCGTTTTTCGTGAAGACGATCTCCTCGCGCTCGCCGGAGGCCCCGATGAACTCCGCGACGCGGTCGTGGGCGTCCTCGTAGGCGATCGAGGCCTCCTGTGAGAGCTGGTGGAGGCCGCGGTGGACGTTCGAGTTGTAGGTGCGGTAGTACTCGACGATGGCGTCGACCACCTGATCGGGCGTCTGACTCGTCGCCGCGTTGTCGAGATAGACCAGCGGCGTCCCGTCGAACTCCCGTTCGAGGATCGGGAAGTCCGCCCGGATGTCCTCGACGGAAAGCGGCGCTGATTCAGTGGTTCCCATTACCAGTTAGGAGGGGTTCCGGACCCAACACTCCTTCGGTCCTGCCAGGTACTGCTAGGTAGCAATGGTTACGCCTGGTCCAGTTCCGGTTCGAACGCCCGGATCGCCCCGCGCCACGCCGCGGGCAGTGCCGTCGGTGTCCCGTCCTCGCCCATGTAGACCTGTGTCGTCTCCCCCGTCGCCGCGAGGGTCCCGTCCTTCGCCATCCGGTAGGCCAGCGTCAGGCTCGACTCGCCCATCTCGGCGGCCCGGACGGCGACCTCGACGCCGCCGCCCTCGTAGGTGATCGGCGCGTGGTAGTCCAGTTCGAGGTTGGCCAGCACGAAGTTGCGGGTCCCGAGGTCCTCGGCGTCGAACGCGCGTTCGAGGTATTCGCCCCGCGCTTCCTCCATGTAGGTCGCGAAGACGGCGTTGTTGACGTGGTCCCAGGGGTCGATGTCGCGGTAGCGGATCGGCACTGTCGTCGTGAACGCGAACTCGGTCATCGCGTCGGGAGAACCTTCGGAGACTCCTCTCAGTTACGATCCCTGCCGTCCATGCGGATCGGTGACGCCGGTCGCCGCTCTCATTACTCCAGCAACGAATCGTCGATCTCGACCCCCAGCCCCGGTCCCTCGGGCGGGGTGACCACGCCGTCCTCGTGATCGACGGTTTCGTCGAGCAGGAAGTCCCGCACGTCGGGCGTCCACGGCGGTTCCATCGGGAACTCACACCACGGCGAGTCGTTGGCGGCCATGACGTGGAGGTTCGCGACGAACCCGATCCCGTTGGTCCAGGTGTGTGGCACGTATTCGAGGCCGTGCTGACGGGCCATCGCCGCCACCTCGTCGGCGCGTTTGATCCCCGTCGCCAGCGCGGCGTCGGGTTGCAACACGTCGAGCGACCCCTGTTTCACGAACTCCCGGAAGTGGTGAATACCGTCGTTGAACTCCCCACCGGCGATGGGCACGTCCGTCGCCTCGCGCAGACGGGCGTACTGTTCGTAGTCGTGGCGCGGGAGCGGTTCCTCCAACCAGCGGACGTCGCCCACGTCCTCCAGCCCGCGGGCGAACTCCAGAGCCTCCCGGAACGACCACTGGCGTTCGTGTTCCATCACCCGTACCGCCCACCCCTTGTTCGCGTCGACCATCAGCGGCAGGTCGGGGTAGGCCTCGCGCACCTCACGGACGATCTCGATGTGGTCCGGTTCGGTCACACGGAGTTTGACCGCGCCCACACCCGCATCGATCACGTCTCCGACGTACTCGATGCGCTCCTCGGCCGGCATCACCTCGCCCGTCGACGCGTAGACGGGAATCTCGCTCGCCGATCCCCCGAGCAGTTCGTAGATCGGCTTGCCGGCGTCTTTGCCGATGATGTCCCACAGCGCGATCTCGACGCCCCACGGCCGCGGGCCGACGAGGTTGATGCTGTCGAGTTTCCGGAGGACCCCCTCCACGTCGTGGGGGTCCTCGCCGAGCAGGAAGTACGATAACGGCTCCGAGAAGTCCATCCCGCCGGCGAAACTCGGCATCGCGCCGTAGCCGGTCAGCCCGGTGTCGGTCTCGATCTCGAACAACTCGACCTCGTGGGTGCCCTGCGGGTAGCCCGGAATCCACGTCGGTTCGAAGCTCCCCCCGGCCTGGTGTTCTAGGTGGTGCTGATCGACGCCGGTGATCTGCATGCGAGGTGGGCCACCCGGCGGGCACAAAAGCGTTCAGCCGGAGCGGTGAGGGACGGAAAGTGGGTGTGGACAGCGGGCGGTGGTCACATCCGCAACAGCTGGGCGTGGCGCGTGTCCTCGATGTCGAGGACGTTGGCCTCCTCGACGAAGCCGTGTTCGATGGCGACTTCGACGGCCCGGGTGCCGACGATGTTGGCCACGGCACAGCGCGCGAGGCTGTCGACGACGGCGTCCTCGTCGACCTCCTCGCCGTCGTAGAAGTCGGCCTCCACGGTCAGGGAAATCTCGCCGTTCTCGAAGGTCTCGCCGAGTACGTCGGGATCACAGACCGACACGAGCAGGCCCTCGTCGGTCTCGCGCTCGTTGAGGATCATTCGTCGAGTCGCTGTTGCTGCTGCTCGTCGACGAGGTCGGCCTCGGCCTCCTCGCGCATCTCCTCTGCCTCCTGGGCGACCTCCTTGGCGCGGTCGAACTCGCCCATCTCTTCGAGTGCGCGGGCCTTTTCCTCCAGGATTCGGGTGTTGCGCTCGCCCAGGCGGATCGCGTTGTCGAAGGCGTTCAGCGCGTCCTCGGCGAGGCCCCGTTCCAGCAGGAAGAAGCCGCGGTTGTACCAGGCTTCGGCGAACCGCTCGTCGATCTCGACGGCGCGTTCGGCGTGTTCCAGGGCCTCCTCGCTACGGCCGAACTCCCAGAGGGCGTAGGCGAGGTTGGTCTCTGCAGTGGCGGCGTGTTCGCTCGAATCGTCGATGTCGATAGCCTCCTTGTACGCGCCGATAGCCATGTCGTACTCTTCGAGTTCGGCGTGGGCCGCGCCCTTGTTGGTCCAGGCCTCCTGTTCGATCCGGTCGTCGTCGGCGAACTGGGCGACCCGCTCGAAGGCGTCGGCGGCCTGCTCGAAGCGGTTGATCTGCATGTAGGACAGCGCCACGTCGAGCAACTCCTCGGTGTCGACCTCGTCGCTCGCGAGGTTGCGCTCGTCGAGCATGTCCGTGAGCGCCCGGGAGTCGATTGGGTCGACCTTGTCCGGGTCCACGTCGAGTTCCGGCGGGTCCAGATCGAACTCGTCGTATGGGTCCTCGAACCCCTGCCCCTCCGAGAACTCGTAGTCGTCGGGCTCTCTATCTGTCATACCGACCGATTGGACGGGCAGGCGGTTAAGAGCTACGTCCACGGGACAGACACGAAAAAGGACGTGTCGTCTCTCTCTCACGGACTCCGTCCGTTCGAGCCGAGGTCGAAGACATCGCGCTCCCCGCTCGCTCGTTCGGAGATTCGTCGCTACGCTCGAATCTCCCGCTAGTCGTCCGCCGGTGCTTCCGTCTCCTCGGTCGGCCCGAGCGATTCCTTGGGCTTGATCGGGTCGCCCGATTCCAGCCCCTGCTCGGCCAGCGCCATGCTCCCCAGGACCTCGATGATGAGGCGGTTGGCGAAGCCGCTGGTGATCCCGCCGTTGTAGGAGTTGGTGTCGCTCACGTCGTAGGCCGGCGAGACCTCGACCACGTCGAAGCCGAAGTCCTCCGGATCGAGCGCCTTGACGACCTCCCGGATCATGTAGATGGCTTCCCGGGGGATCAGCCCGCCGGGCTCGGGTTCGCCGGTGCCGGGCGCGTAGGCCGGTTCCATCACGTCCACGTCGAAGGAGACCCAGACGGCGTCGGTCCCGTCCTGTGCGCGCTGGACCGCGTCGGTCACGATGTCGTCGAGGTCCATGTTTCCGACCTCCATCGCGGTGTACCACTTCATGCCTTCCTCGCGCATCGCCTCGTAGATCTCCGGCCCGGGCCAGAACCCGCGCGGGCCGATCAGGGTGTAGTTCTCGCCGGTCACGAGGTCGTCGTCGAAGACGCGAGCGACCCACGCGCCGTGGTCGTACTCGAAGCCGGTGAGTCCGTCCTCGCCGGTGTCGGCGTGACAGTCGAAGTGGATCAGCCCAACGTCCTCGTAGCCGTTGGCCTCGGCCCAGCCTTTGATATCCGGGTAGCTGATGGAGTGGTCGCCGCCGATGACGATGGGCGTCGCCTGCTCGCTAATCTCGTAGACGGCGTCCTCGATGTTCAGCTGGCTCTGGCGAGTGTCGCCCGGCGAGACCGCCGCGTCCCCGGTGTCGGCGACGCTGAAGTGATCGAAGGGATCGACACCGGTCTCGATGTTGAAGTGCTGGTACGGCGGCGAGGGGACCGTGGAGGCGGCCCGCACCGCGCGGGGGCCATACCGGGTGCCCGGCCGGATCGTCGTCGCCGTGTCCAGCGGGGCACCGATGATGCCCACGTCCACGTCCTCCTCGTCGAGGTTCCCGCGGTCCACTTCGGGGAGTTTGAGGAAGGAAGGGATGCCCGAGAAGATGGGTTCGTTCGCCTCGTCGTACGCCTCGCCGTAGATGTCGCGGCCTGATCTGTCGTCGGTCATGGTTTGTGTATCTGAATGCTCGAACGCGAATCGTCTGTCGCGTTTTTCTCGACGTTTCTGTGTGATCGACCAGTATGCAAAAGCGTTCCCTGAGATGTGTAATACCGTCCCCCATGTACGGCTGGGTCCAGTGGTTGTCACTGGGTGATTAAGGTCCTAGAGGTTGCCGCCGGTGGCGTGCGAGCGTCCGGAAAACCGGTGGGGCAGTCACTCGGCGGTGACCAGGTCGGGGTCCTCGCGGAAGGCGAGGTGGGTGGCGACGGCGAGGGTGTCCCGGGTGTGGCGGGCGCTCCGTTCGAGCATGTCGACGGCGCGCTGGAGGACGAGCAGTGGCTCGGGTCGGCGGTCGCGGAGGTAGCCGTTGACTTCGGCCACGTGATCGTCGACGCTTTCGAGTGCCGTCCGGGCCTCACAGGTCGTGTCGTAGTCGGGTGTGACGACCGCGGTCCGGGTGGCCTCTGCGGCCGTGTCGAGAGCGTCCGCGAGCGCGTCGACGTGGGCGGCG
This sequence comes from Halorientalis regularis, assembly GCF_023698535.1. Classification (GTDB taxonomy): domain Archaea; phylum Halobacteriota; class Halobacteria; order Halobacteriales; family Haloarculaceae; genus Halorientalis; species Halorientalis regularis. Next base: position 83,142 of record NZ_JALJCL010000005.1, on the reverse strand, counting down.
GTCTCCTCGTCGAGCGCCGACACGTCGTGGTCCCGGACCAGCGCGGCGATCTCGGTGGCGGCGTCGGCCATCAACACGATGTCCTGGACCGCCGACCGGTAGCCGATCAGCGGGAAGCCGGTATCGAGGCCGACGGCCCGGTTGAGCCGGGGGTTGCGGTAGGTCGCGAAGACGATCCGGAGGAACAGGTAAAACAGTTTCCGCACCTGTGACTGCCGGTCGATGACCCGCTCGGTCGCCGCGGCGTCACCCTCCCGGAGGGCGGTCAGGGCGTCCCGGCGCATCGTGGCCTCCGTCCGGTAGAGTCGGCCCAGCAGCGTCGCCAGCTCGAAATCGGTCGGCGCGATGGAACATCGGACCGTGATCTCGGTCTCGCGTTCCTCGACGATGCCCAGCCCCATGAGCCAGCGTTCCGCACTGAGGACGGCGTCGCGCTGTGGCCCCGTCAGCGGTTCCGTTCCGGCGATGCGGATGAGTTGCCGGCCGAGGACGTACTGAGTCTCGATGGCCCGTTCCAGCGCGTCGGCGCCGAGCGAGTCCGCGTCGACGGTCGCCTCCTCGTCGGTGAGTGTCGGGTCCTCGGGAACGAGCAACAGCGATCCGCCGCTCTCGTCGCGTTGCATGATGAGTTCGTCCCCCTTCTCGATCCCGTGGTGGCGGACCCAGTCGGCCGGCACCGTCACGCCGAGTGTCGACGACCCCAACTGCTGGACCTTCCGCTTCATCCGGATCGGGTCCCGATTCACGCCCGCTCACTCCGTCGGCTGGAACTGATCGGTCGATGATCGTCCATCTATTCTCGATTTCGTGTTTCGGTCCGCGGCATAAGCGATTACTGGTTCAGGAAAACGTACGAAATGGTGGAACAAATCGACGAACGTGTTATTCGTCGCTGTCGTCACCGCCGGCGACGATGGTCCGGTGGCCCTCCTCGTCCAGCGACCGGCTCCCGTAACTGTCGCGGGTGACGTAACCGACGGCCACGAACACGACGAGGCTCACCGCGGGGGCGATGAACGTCGGCAGGCCGTCGAACGACGCCGTGAAGATGTCGTTGGGGATGTACAGCAGCGTGTTCTGGTAGGCGTAGGTCGTCGGGACGAGGACGAAAAAGACCAGACGCGTGACCGACCCGGCGACCATCGAGGACAGCGCGGCGGGCGTGTTCGCCAGACTCGGCCGGTAGAGGCCGAACACGAGCGGCACCAGCGCCCCGGCGAGCATGATGTCGAACGCCAGCACGAGCAACATGCCGGTCGCCGAGACGCGGAGCGCGAAGAAGATGCCCAACAGCGTGATCGGGACGGCCATCAGCCGCGTCACTTTCAGCAGTTTGTCGCTCTCGCCGCTGAAGAAGCCGCCGGAACCGCCGTCGGTCGCCACGGCCTCGCCCGAGCTGTGTTCCTCGTCGACCCGGATGCCGACGATGTTGCGGGCCATCACCGAGGAGGTGCCGAGGATGGCACCGTCACTGGTCGAGAACGAGGCGGCGACGATACCCGCGATGACGACGGCCGCGAGCCACGGCGGCACGGCGTTTTGCAGGAGGACGTACAGCACCGCCTGGCTGCCGGCCTCGACCCCGAGCGAGGCGAGGATCGAACTCGAGGACAGCGCGACGATGGAGAAGGGGATGCCGATGATCAGCGTACCGGCCGCGCCGATGAAACAGGCCCGCTGGGCCGTCTCGGGGCTGTCGGCCGCGAACACCCGCTCCATGAAGTCGATAGCGACGATGTCACCCAGTCCCAGCGCGACGATGGTCGCGAGGTTGATGTACGCGCCCTGGCTCGGGTCGGTCAGCTGGCCCAGCGCCATCGGCCCCATCCCGTCGGGGATGGTGATGCCGTACTGGGTCGCGACGAAGACGATCAGGCCGATGGAGCCGAAGAAGGCCACGAACGCCTGGATCACGTCGGTGTACGCGACCGCGAACAGGCCGCCAGCGATGGTGTAGGCGAACACGATGGCGGCGATCAACACGACGCCGACGGCGTAGCTGGTGCCGACGAACGTCTGGAAGAGGTAGCCGCCGGCCACGAGGTTCCCGGCCAGCAGGAAGGCGTAACTGATGACCATGATGAAACTCGCCATCATCTCGACGGTGCGGCCGTACTTGCGCCGGAAGAAGTCCGGGAGCGTCGTGAGGTTCATTCGGTTCATCGGCTTGGCGAAAAAGAGGCCAGTGATGAACAGACACAGCGCCAGTCCGATCGGCAACGCCGCGCCGGCCCAGAACCCGGCGGCGGCCACCAGGTCGGTGTTGCCGAGCGTCGCGTTCGCGTCCAGCGACTGGGCCATCAACGTCGCCGCCGCCAGCGGGAGGATCAACCCCCGCCCCGCGACGATGTAGTTGATGCTGTCGCCCTCGATCTTCTGGGAGACGTACAGCCCGACCGCCAACATCACGACGATGGCCCCGCCGACCCCGTAGAGGATGACGCTCACACCACCACCTCCCGTCTCACGGTGCCCGATTCGTCATCGAATCCGGTTCGAAATCGAACTTCTCCAATCGTATCGCCGAAGTGCGCCACGTTCAGGCTCATTTTCGCTACAAAAATTAGGGTCTGATCACAACTGAAAGGCTTTCCCATATGATTGTATATCGAATCCCGTACTGATGCAACGACTCCCGTCGCACATGGCGAATACCTGGACGTACGCACAGATCAGGAAGGTCCTGTCTCGACCGGGGAAATATAAGGTATGCTAGGACAGTCGCGGGAGCGGGTGCCAGTCGCCGGGGTCGGTGCCGTCGCGGCCGACGGGGAGTTCCTGCCAGCGGAGCAGGCCGCGCTGGAACAGCCGGTAACTGTGGGGCGTTCCGCGCGGGGCGAACACGACGAGGGCGTACCGTTCGGGAATCTTCCGGCGGTCGATGTCGGTCAGGCCGGAGGGAGTAGACGCCGACGTGTGGGAGTGATAGCAGATCCGGGGTTCGGGTGGGGCGCGCTCGTCGACGGTCGCGACGAACCGTCGTTCCGGCGTGGTCGCCTCGTTGGGCAGGGGGACGTGTTCGGTCGCGTGGAGGCGTCCGCCGCGGCGCTCACAGGCCAGGAAGCCGCCGGCCTCCCGGGGGTGTTCGGCCGCGACGTGTTCGTCGACGGCGCGAACGAGTCCCTGCGGGATCGTCACGCGTCTGATCCGGGTGAGCGCTACCACGCGGTCGTCCTCGGCGTGATTTGGGACGGCCCACTTAGGACGATTTCGTTCGTGTCACGTGCCGAGTCGGGTCCGAACGTTCAACTCGCCGTCGCCACTGGATCCCGTATGGGCAACCGACTGTTCGTCAGCGTCGACCTCGACGGCCTCGCCGAGGCCGTCGCGGACGTACAGGACCTGTTCGCCGACGCGTCGGGACTGAACGTCACCGATCCGGACCAGGCACACGTCACGCTCTTTTTTCTCGGCGACACCGATCCCGCCCGCCTCGACGAGATCACGGCCACACTCGACACCGCGGTCGCCGAGGCCGATGTCGACCCATTCACTGCCGAGTTCGGCGGTCTCGGCGTGTTCCCCTCACTGGAGTACATCAGCGTCGTCTGGCTCGGCGTCGAGTCCGGGGACGACCAGCTGACGGCACTCCACGAGGCTATCGTGCCCCGGCTGGTCGAGCTGGGCTTCGAACCGCCGGATCACGAGTTCACACCCCACGCCACCCTCGCCCGGATGGAGCACGCCGGCGGCAAAGACCTGGTTCAGGACACAGTCCGCGAACGGGACCCCACGGCGGGCCAACTCCGCGTCGACGAGGTCCGTCTCACCGAGAGCGTCCTCACCGACGCGGGGCCCGAGTACCACACGGTCGAACGGTTCGAGTTGTGAACGAGAGAAGGTGCAGGAACGCCAGTGTGCCACCCCTGGCTGCCGCCGTGACGCCGTCGCGCCGGCGCGTCGGTCAGTCAGCGCCGAATCCCAGTGCCGGGCCACCCGGGAGGAGTCGGGTGAGCGAGTACGTTCCGTCGTCGGTCGGCGTCAGCTCCAGCCGCGCCGTCGCGCCCGGTGAGAGCGTCTTCGCGCGCTCCCGGAGCAGTTCGTCGGCGTAGTCGACCACTTCGACTGTCTCGCCGGTCGTCGGCTTCGTGACCGTCAGGGTACCGCGCTCGTCCATCGCCGATACGATAGTGACCGTTTCTCCACTTCCAGTCGCCTTCGTCGTTGACATCGAATAGTGAAATGCGAAATCGAGATATAAGTGTTTGGTACTAGGTGATAGAAATGCGTGTATGTCTACGGAACACCCGAAAGGCCCTACGACTGTTTAAGGATCACCCCAACACGCGCTCCGTCGTCCGTTTAGGCCGGCCAAAAACAATCAGGTTCGTGATAATTCTTAAGCCGGCGACGTTCGAAGCTCACCCATGGGAACGCTCGCGAATCTGACGCTGGTGTTCGTCGCGGGGCTGATCACGGCCCTGGCCACGGGGCTGGGTGCGCTCCCGTTCTTTTTCATCTCGGAGGTGAGCGACCGGTTGCAGGTCGGTCTCTGGGGGCTGGCCTCGGGGATCATGATCTCGGCGTCGACGTTCGGGCTGATCTTGGAGGGGCTGGCCGAGGCCGACGGCCAGGGTGACTACCTGCTGATGGTCGCCGGACTGGCGGCGGGCGTCGTGCTCGTCGTCGTCGCTAACAGGATCATCTCCGACCACCACTTCGACCCCAGGCAGTACGAGGAGGCCGACTTCCAGAAACTCGTCTTGATCCTCGGCATCTTGACGGTCCACAGCTTCCCCGAGGGGGTCGCGGTCGGCGTCTCCTTCGCCGAGTTGAACCTCGAAGGTGGGCTCGCGTTCGGGCCCTTCGTCGTCCCGCTGCTGGCGGTGTTCATGACCATCGCCATCTCCATCCACAACGTTCCGGAGGGGCTGGCGATCTCCATCCCGCTCCGGTCGATGGACGTGCCCAACTGGAAGATGGTCTGGTGGGCGGTGTTCTCCAGTCTACCCCAGCCTATCGGCGCAGTGTTGGCCTTCTACTTCGTGCGGATCGCCCGGGAGTTCCTGCCGGCCGGGTTCGGCTTCGCCGCGGGCGCGATGATCTATCTCGTCCTTTCGGAGTTCGTGCCCGAGGCCCTGGAGATGGGCAGTGGGCTCCCGGGCCGTGGCTACCGGGAACTGGCTACTGGCCTCGCCGTCGGGTTCGCGGTGATGGTGCCGCTGGCGTTTCTGTAGGCGAGGATGCGGCGGCGGTGCGGATGCTGTGCGGTCGGCCTTGAGTACGTTGTACCGAGCGCGAGCGGAGCGAGCGCTCGGCCTTTTTCGCCCACGTTTTTGCGCCGAGCGGTGGCGAGCCTCGCTCGCCACCCGAGGTCGCCCGAAAGAGCGCTCGCGCTCTTTCGGGATCACGAGAGAGCTTCGCTCTCTCGAACGACGGAAAAAGGTGGGGACGAAAGAACACAAATTTAAGCCGCGGCGGGGTAGAGACGGGCACCATGGGTAAGAAGTCGAAGGCCAAGAAAAAGCGTCTCGCCAAGAAGGACCGCCAGAACAGCCGAATTCCAGCGTGGGTCATGCTGAAGACGGACCGCGAGGTCCAGCGCAACCCCCAGCGTCGTAGCTGGCGTAACAGCGACACCGACGAATAATGAGCGCGAGTGATTTCGAGGAGCGGGTCATCACCGTCCCGCTTCGAGACGTGAACGCGGAACCGAAACACGAACGCGCCGGCAAGGCCATGACGCTGATCCGCGAACACCTCGCCCAGCACTTCAGCGTCGAGGGCGACGCCGTCCGACTGGACCCCTCGATCAACGAGGAAATCTGGGAACGCGGCCAAAAAAAGCCCCCGAGCAAGCTTCGCGTGCGGGCCGCCCGCTTCGAGGAGGAGGGCGAGGCCGTCGTCGAAGCAGAGACGGCATAGCTTTGCTCCGCGCGGCCTTCGCCGGTTCGGCGTACGTCGGCGTCTTCGCCCGGGCCACCGACGACTGTCTGCTGGTCCGCCCCGACGTCGACGAGGACCTCCGTTCGGACCTCGCCGACGAACTCGCGGTCCCGGCCGTCCCGACGACGGTCGGCGGCTCGGGCACCGTCGGTGCGCTGGCGACCGGTAACGAGAACGGCCTGCTGGTCAGCGGCCGCGCCACCGACCGCGAACGCGAGACTATCGAAGACGCCGTCTCGCTCTCCGTGACGGAACTCCCGGGCCGGATCACCGCCGCCGGCAACGTCGTCCTGGCCAACGACACCGGCGCGTACCTCCACCCGGACCTCTCACGCGAGGCGGTCCAGACGGTGCAAGACGCGCTGGACGTGCCCGTCGAACGCGGCACGCTGGCGGGCGTTCGAACTGTGGGCACCGCCGCCGTCGCCACGAACCGCGGCGTCCTCTGTCACCCCAAGACCACCGACGAGGAACTGGACTTCCTCGAAGACCTGCTCGACGTGCCCGCCGACATCGGGACGATCAACTACGGCGGCCCGCTCGTCGGGTCGGGCCTGCTGGCCAACGAGAACGGCTACGTGGTCGGCGAGGACACCACGGGTCCGGAACTGGGCCGGATCGAGGACGCGCTGGGCTACATCTGACTGGGCCGGATCGCGGCGCTCGACTGGAACTCACAGCCCGCCGCCGTATGTAGTTCTCCTGGCAGATACGTCGGCGACCGACGGGGTCTCCCGCGAGGGTCGCGTGACCGCGAGAGTCTGTGAACGTTTTATACCTCGCCACATATGCGACAGTATGGCCACAGATACGGAGACGAACACCCTCGTCGCGTTCGTCCGTGAGCGAGCGGTCCTCATCGCCCTCGGGCTCTTCGTCGCCCTTCTCGTTGCCGATCTGTTCCGCAAACTCGGGACGGGCGCGCTCACGGCCGCGAGTCTCGCCGGATTCGTCAAGGATGGCACCGTTCTCGGGTTGTCGCTCGGTCTCGCGGGGATCGGGCTGGCGATGACCTACAGCATTCTCAACTTCGCCAACTTCGCACACGGTGACTACATCACCGTCGGTGGCGTGGTCGGCTGGATCACTGCGTTTCTCGTCACCGGACTGGGTTCGTTCGAGGCCCAACCACTCGTGCTGTTGCGGGCGTCGTCGCGGACGCTCGGCATCAGCGTCACGACGGCTCCCGTCGCGATCTTTCTCGGCCTCGTCGTCTCGGTGGTGGTGACCGCCGGGCTCGCGCTCCTGATCGACCGGATCGTCTTCCGGCCGATGCGGGGCCAGCGGGGGATCGCCCTGCTGATCGCGAGCGTCGGCGTCGCGCTCGCGGTCCGCTATCTGCTCGTGTTCACGCTCCAGACCGGGCCACGCGGACTGACCGCCGGCCAGGCCACGCCCTCGTGGGACCTCCCCGTCGGCGGCGGATCGGTGACGATCACCGCACACGAGGCGACGCTGGCCGTGCTGGCGGTGGCGCTGATGATCGGCACGCACGTCCTCCTGCGGTACACCACGTTCGGCACCGCCATGCGCGCCATGGCCGACAACGAGGACCTCGCACAGGTCAGCGGCATTCCGACCGAACGCGTGATCCGCACGACCTGGCTGCTGGGTGCCGGGCTGACGGGCGCGGCCGGGTTCCTGATCGCGCTCGAACGCGGTGCCCTCACCATGAGCTTCGGCTGGCAACTCCTCTTGCTCGTGTTCGCGGCGGTCATCCTCGGCGGCATCGGCTCCGTCTACGGCGCGATGGTCGGTGGGCTCGTGATCGGGCTCGCGAGCCGGCTCTCGCTCGTGTGGCTCCCCGAGAGTTTCATCATCGCGGCGGCGTTCGTCGTGATGATCGTCATGTTGCTGGTTCGGCCCCAGGGTCTGCTCGGGGGGGTGACGACCGTATGAGCGCCCGGGTCGACGACGGCATGGCCGCCGTCTCGGAGTGGTTCGACGGCCGGAGCGACGCCGCACTCTTGCTGGTGCTGGCCGTCGGACTATACGCACTGTTCACGGGCGTCTCGCTCGTGCTGGGATACGATCTCGGCGGGATCGTCAACACGCTCCGCCGGATCACGTTCCTCTCGGCTATCTACGCGATGCTCGTGCTGGCGTTGAACCTCCAGTGGGGGTACACGGGCCTGTTCAACCTCGGCGTCGCCGGCTTCATGGCCGTCGGCGTCTACACGATGGGGATGCTCAGCACCGCACCCACCACCAACCCGCCGGGGCTGGGTCTCCCCCTTCCCATCGGCATCCTCGGCGGCGTCATCGCCGCCGCACTGGTCGGGGCAGTCGCCTCGTTGCCGGCCCTGCGCCTGCGCGGTGACTACCTGGCTATCGTCACGCTCGCGTTCTCCGAGATCGTCCGGCTGACCTACCGGTCGCCGGTGTTCGAGACCTTCTCGGTCGCCGGGCTGTCGCTCGGGACCGGCGGCTCGACGGGGATGTCTCTGCCCACCAACCCGATCCGGATACTGTTCTACGAGAACTCACAGGAGGTCACGTCGCCGCCCTCGGCCTTCGGCGAGGCGGTGTTCGGGACCTTCGAGGCCATTGGCGTCCGCGCCCCGGTCGTCGAGGGGACGGCGTACGCCATCGTCCTCCTGTTCGTCGTCGCCGGCGTGTACGCGCTGTTGCGCCGCGTCGGCAACTCGCCGTTCGGGCGCGTGCTGAAGGCTATCCGCGAGGACGAGACGGTCGCGGGTGCCCTCGGGAAGGACACCCGCCTGTTCAAGGTGAAGGTGTTCGCGCTGGGCTGTGGACTGATGGGACTGGCGGCCATCCTCTGGCGGATCGGCGGCCTCGCCTCGACGGCGGACTTCCGGCCGATCACGACCTTCTACGTGTTCGTCGCGCTCATCATCGGCGGGGCCGGGTCCAACACCGGGAGCGTGGTTGGCGGCGCGGTGTTCGCGAGCCTGCTGTTCGAGGGGCCGAACTTCGTCCGCCGGGTCGTCACGCAGTACGTCGACATCGGCATCGGCCAGACGCCCAGCACCATCTTCGAGGCCGTGGGCCCGCTGGCGTCGCTGGACGTGACGCCCCTGCTCGCGTACACCATCTCGGACGTGAACGTCTCGGCGCTCCGCCTCGTCTTGCTCGGCGTCGTCCTCATCTACCTCATCCAGAACCGCCCGGAAGGCCTGCTCGGCCACCGGACCGAGACGGCCGCGAGCGTCGATCTCAGCGAGCGGCCCGGAGGTGAGGATCGATGACGACCACCGCGCCCGACAGCGATGACGCGCCTGCCGACGAATCGGCCGCGACGACCGACGCGGACGCCGACGCCCCGCTCTTGCAGGTCCGCGAACTCGAGAAGTCCTTCGGCGGGATCACGGCCGTCGACGGCGCGACCTTCGAGGTCGAACGGGGCACGATCACCGGCCTGATCGGGCCCAACGGCGCGGGCAAGTCCACCACCTTCGACCTCGTCACGGGCGTGCAGACGCCCGACAGCGGGCAGGTGGTCTTCGACGGGACCGACATCACGGGGTGGCGACCCCACCAGGCGGCTAACCGCGGCCTCGTCCGGACCTTTCAGATCGCCCGCGAACTCGACGAGATGACGGTCCTGGAGAACGCGATGCTCGCGCCGCGGGGCCAGGTCGGCGAGAACCTCTGGCGGGCGGTCCTCCCCGGTGTCCGGAAAGAGGTCGTCCGGCAGGAGGAGCAACTGCGCGAGCAGGCCTGGGAGACCCTGGAGTTTCTCGAACTCGACCACCTCGCCGAGGAGTACGCCGGCGCGCTCTCGGGCGGCCAGCGCAAACTCCTTGAATTGGCCCGGGTCCTGATGATCGAACCCGAGATGATCCTGCTCGACGAGCCACTGGCCGGCGTCAACCCGACGCTCGAAGAGAAACTCCTCGACCGGCTCCACTCGCTACGGGACGACGGCTACACCTTCCTCCTGGTCGAACACGACATGGACGTCATCATGAACCACTGTGAGCCGGTGATCGTGCTTCACCAGGGCGAGGTGCTGGTCGAGGGGTCGCCCGAGCAGGTCAAAAACGACGACCGTGTGCTGGAGGCGTACCTCGGAGGTGAGGTCTGATGGCGTTGCTGGAGATCCGCGATCTGGACGCCGGCTACGGCGACCTGCAGATCCTCGACGGCGTCGACATGGACGTGGGCAGCGAGGCGTACGTCGCCATTGTCGGCCCCAACGGCGCCGGCAAATCCACCGTGATGAAGTCCGTCTTCGGGCTGACCACCTACATGGGGGGCTCCATCGAGTTCGACGGCGAGGAGATCAGCGGGCTGGGCCCCTCAGAGATCATCACGCGCGGGCTGAGTTACGTCCCGCAGAGCGACAACGTGTTCGCCGGGCTGACGGTGCGGGAGAACCTGGAGATGGGGGCCTACACCCTCGACGGCGTCCCCGAGTCCCGGGTCGAAGCGGTGTTTGAGCGCTTCCCCATCCTCGAAGAGCGCCAGGGCCAGCGGGCCGGGTCGCTCTCGGGCGGCCAACAGCAGATGCTCGCGATGGGGCGGGCGCTGATGCTCGACCCCGATCTGCTCTTGCTCGACGAACCCAGCGCGGGGCTGGCTCCGGACCTGGTCGCGGAGATGTTCGACCGGATCGACGAGATCAACGAGGCGGGGACCGCGGTGCTGATGGTCGAGCAAAACGCGAAGGAGGCCCTCCGTCGGTGTGATCGCGGGTACGTACTGGTGCAGGGACAGAACCGCCACGAGGACACCGGCAGGGCCCTGCTCGACGACGAGCGGGTCCGTGCGGACTTCCTCGGCGGCTAATCAGGGCGTGATCGTCTCGACCGTCTCCACGCCGGAGTCGGTGAACTCGAAGTACTCGTAGGTGGCCGCCGCCAGGTCGCCCGCCTCGTCGAACGCCACCGGCCCGGAGACGCCCTGGTAGTTGACGGCGTCGCCGTTGGCGGCCATCTCGATGCCCTCGACGAGGTTGCCCGGCGTGACCTCCTGGCCGTCGCCCTGTGCGACCGTGCGCATGTTGTCCCGGACCGCAGCGCCGGCATTCTCGCCGGCGGCGGCGTTGGCGAGTACCAGCACGGCCGCGGCGTCGTAGGACTGCCGCGTGAACGGTTTCCCCGACGGATCCGCGTCGTAGACCTGCTGGTACTGCTCCGTGAAGAACTCCACGCCGGGGCCTTCACCGAGCGGCGCGGTCCCGGTGACGTTGTCCATGCTGCGCCCGACGTTGGCCGGGAGATCACCCGACTGGAGCCCGTCCGAGACGAGGATGTCCCGGTCGGCGCTGTAGTCGTTGTAGTAGTCCCGGAAGATCGTGACCCCGCTCCCGGGGTAGCCGACGACCAGCAACACGTCGGGATCGTCGCTCAGCGCTTCGCTCAACTGCGAACTGTAGGAGTTCTGCCCCTCCGAGTACGACACCGACGCGGTGACGGTCCCACCGAACTCGTTCTCGAAGGAGTCCACGAACCCGGCCGAGAGCCCGTTCCCGTACGCGTTGTTGAGATACAGCGTCGCCGCGCTGCTGTGGCCCTGCCGCTCCGAGGCGATCCGGGCCAGGACCTGCCCCTGGAGGGCGTCGGTCGGCGGCGTCCGGAAGAAGTAGTCGTTGTCCTCGAGCGTCGTGAAGTCCGGCGCGGTACTGGCCGGCGAACACATCGTGATTCCGTTGGGAATCGCGACCTGGTTGGCCACCTGCAGGCTGACCTCGGAACTGAGCGCCCCACAGATCATCGGATAGCCGGCGTTGACCAGCGCGTTCCCGCCGCTGACACCCTGGCTCGCGGCCGTGGCCGTGTCCTCGAACTGCACGTCGACCTCGAAGTCGGTGTCGGCGTCGTTGACCTGCTGGGGCACCAGCTGGGCCGCGTTGCGGATCGGCGGCCCCAGGTTGCTCAGCCCACCGGTGACGCCCATCAACAGCCCCATCTTGATCGTGCGTCCACTCCCGCCGCCGTCGCCACCCGTACACCCCGCCAGGCCGGCGACACCGGCCCCTGCGATTCCTCCGAGTACCTGCCGTCTCCGTATTCGCCGTACCATATATGGTACGTGTTTCACTCTCACAATATAAATACTCCCGTGTCACTCGCTCACAATATCCGGTCGAACAGCCCCCGGTAGCCCCGACGGTTCAGTCCGTCACCGGGACCGGGGTCGCGTCGGCGAGGTCGGCCAGCCGTTCGGGATCGACGGGGAACACCGTCTGTGGCGTCCCGGCGGCCGCCCACACCTCGTCGTGGTCGAGCAGTGTCTCGTCGATGTAACTCCGGATCTCCGAGTCGTGACAGAACGGCGGGACGCCGCCAATCCCGTAGCCCGTCGCGTCCCGGACCAGGTCGGGATCGGCCATCGCCACCTCCTCGGCACCGATCTCGTCGGCCAGATGGGCCTCGTCCACGCGGTTGGCCCCGCTGGTGACGACTATAATCGGCTCGTCGTCGGCGGCGAACACGAGGCCGCTGGCGATCTGTGCCACCTCGCAGCCGACCACCTCGGCCGCGTCCGCAGCCGTCTTGGTCCCCTCGTCAAACTCGTGGACGTCGATTGCGATACCGTAGCGGTCGGCGGCCGTCTCGGCGAACTCCTCGGCTCGGGGATGCATACCCCCGCTGAGGTGTGGGGGGCTGAAAATTCTGCTGGCGTCGAGAGAGTGTCAGAAGTTGCACCGCGGTACGTTCCGAGGTACGTGTCGACCGTCGATTCCATCACGTCAATCTCGCTCTGAAATTCGTCAGGCCTGGCGCTGGCTGGCATTTGCCTGCACCAGCATCCGCGGCGCTTCGCGCCGCGGTTCACTTCACGCGAGCGTAGCGAGCGTGGAGGTCTTTTTCGCCCACGTTTTTCGTGGAGTGGTGCGCCGCAGGCGCACCCGACGCAAAAATGGTGGACGGGCACGGTGGGATTTTCACCCGATGCCAGACCTCGCTTCGCTCGGTCTGCCGTGGTTCAAATCCGGTGCCGTTACTGCTCACTGTCGTTCGCAGATAACGGGCACGGTGGGATTCGAACCCACGACCATCGGATGGCTTCCACCGGCAGATGACTGCAGGTGATAGAAGTCCGACGCTCTAGTCCGGACTGAGCTACGTGCCCTCGGGTTGGACTGTACCGTGAGGGACAAAAAGAACCTCGGTTTCGGGGACCGGTTTCGACCGCCACGGCCAGTCACAGCCCTTAAGCGCGCCTCGGGACTACCGGCTGGTAATGACCGTTATCGGGACAGTCGGCCTCCCGGGCAGTGGGAAAGGCGAGGCGGCGGAGGTCGCCCGCGAGCTGGGCGTGCCGGTCGTGACGATGGGCGACGTGATCCGCCGGGAGTGCCGGGACCGCGGGCTGGACCCGGCCAGCCACCACGGCGAGATCGCCCAGAAACTCCGCGATGAGAACGGGCCCGCGGCCATCGCCGAGCGATCCCTGCCGTTGATCGAGGAGCGACTGGCCGGTGAGGACACCGACACCGTCCTCGTGGACGGCCTCCGGTCGGACGTGGAACTGGCGGCCTTTCGCGACCGGTTCGGCGGGGAGTTCTATCTCGTGAGTATCGAAGCACCGTTCGAGGTGCGACGCGAGCGGATCACCGACCGCGGGCGCGACGACACCGAGGGCGGCGAGAGTCTGCGGGAGCGCGACGAACGCGAACTCGGGTTCGGGATGGGCGAGGCCATGGAGCGGGCCGACGTGACCATCGAGAACACCGACACGCTCGAACGGTTCCGCAAACAAATTCGGACGGTCTTCGACGAGGGACCGGAGGCGGTACGATGATCTACAGCGTCGACGTGCAAATCACCGCGCCGGTCAACGACACGGAGGTCACCGACCGGGTGGCCGACGCCATCCGCAACCTCTTCCCGGACGCCGAGATCGAGGAGCGACCGGGCGAGTTGCTGGCCGAGACCCACAGTCTGGAGACGCTCTCGGAGGCGCTCCACCGCCAGGAGATCCTCGACGCCGCCCGCAAGGTCTGCTTCGAGAACCGGCAGGGCGACACGTTCAGCTTCGATCTGAAGAAACAGCCGGCCTTCGAGGGCGTGGTCACCTTCGCGGTGGGGAACCCGAGCGAACTCGGCGACCTCCACGTCCGGGTGCGGGTCGAGGAGCCGTCCGTCGAGGAGTACATCGACCACGTCGCGCCGGCGACCGAGGAGGGGCGACCGGTCCAGTCCGACGACCGATGACGGGTGCGATCTTCTTCGCGGTCGACGGCACGCTGCTCTCCCACACCGCCGACCGGGAGACCGTCGTCGAGCGCGGACTCGAAACGGTCCTCGGGGAGGCCGACCCGGAACTCGTCGAGACGTACCTCGACACGCTCGACGAGCGGCGGGCGGCGCTCGATTCCGGGGCCGAGCGGGCGGGCGCGGAGGCGGTCGCGGCGGCGGTCGACGGCGAGGTCGCGCCGGACGAACTCACCGACGCGCTCCGCGAGGCCGAGATCGAGGCGACGACGGTGCCCGAGGCCGCGCCGTCGGCGCTGGCGGCGCTCGCCGAGACCGAGCACCTCGCGATCCTCACGAACGGGAGTCGTGACCGACAGATGGCCAAACTGGCGGCCCACGACCTCGATGGCCTCTTCGAGACGGTCGTGACCGCGCCCGGGGCCGGTGCGGCGAAACCCGATCCGGCGATCTACGAGTACGCCCGCGAGCAGGTCGACGCCGACGAGTACGTGATGGTCGGTGACGACTACGAGGGCGACGTCGAGGCCGCACGCGAGGCGGGGTTCGTTCCGATCCACTACGAGGACGACGGCCCCAGTCTCTGGGGGGCGCTGGACGCCCTAGTCTAGCCCGCTGACGAAGATGGCGACCCACTGACCCAGATCCTGTCGGTGGGTGACTTCCACGCGCTCGACCCACTTGACCCACTGGAAGCCGCGGCGGCCGGGCGCGACGAGTCGGAGCGGGAACCCGTGGCCGTGCGCGAGCGGGTCGCCGTCGACGCGGGTCGCCAGCAGCGCGTTCTGGGCCTCCTCGATGGGCAGGCTCCAGTAGTAACCCGTGACGGAGCGAAAGCGGACCCAGGCGGCGTCGTCGGCCGGCTCCACTCGATCCAGCAGGTCGCCGACGCGGACGCCCGCCCAGTCGTGTTCGGAGTACCAGCCGCTGGTGCAGTCCAGGACGGCCCGCTCGCTGGTCGCGCCGACGGGGGTGTCAGCGGCCGATCCGTCGCGTTGGCGCGGTGCCGACCGGGAGTCGGGGGGGAGGGCGTCGAAATCGAGTTCGAGGGGTGTCGCGACCGCGCCGGCGACGGTCAGGGTCCAGGCGTCGGGGTCGATGGGATCGGGGTCGTCGGCGACCCAGCTGGTGACCGGGAAGGCGTTGCCGTCGTCGCTCCCGTCCTCCTTGGAGCCGGTGAACCGGCGGTCCCGACCGGGGAGCGAGAGGGCGTCGCCGGCGACCTGCTGGGCCTTCCAGGAGAGCGCGCCGAAGCCCAGCAGGGCCCCGTACTGGAGGGTCGTCCGTCGTCGATCTATCCCCGCGGTCGAGGGGAGCCGGAACCGGTGGCGCAGGTGCCACAGCAAGACGGGGACGACGAGCGTGCCCAGGACCATGTGGAGAAAGAGGAGCGGCCAGCCGGCGATCCGGACGGGCCCCGACAGCGCCCAGTAGATGCCGGTCCCGAGAGTCGCCAAGGCGAGCGTGCCGAGCAGGATCGAGACCGGAGTGCCGTCGTCCCACAGATCGCGGTCGGTGACGCGGCGACGGACGCGGCGGAACTTCCAGCCCAGCAGGGCGACCAGCGTGAAGCCAGCCAGCGCGTGGAGGGTGAACAGCCACGCGCCCGAGGGCTGGCCGACGGTGAGACTCACCAGTCCCGACCCGACCTCGAACGCGACCAGCGCGAGGATCGACCAGTCGACCAGGCTCGGCGGCGGTGCCAGGCGGGCGAGCACGCCCATACCCCCACTCGGGGCTGGACGGGCTTGGATGCTCGGACGGGTCGGTGGCGGCTCAGTACGCCTGCCGCGCCATCACGGTCTCGTTCGCGGCCCGCACGGTCACGGTGTCGCCGCCGTTGTTCCAGACCGGACTCCCCTGACCCCAGTACAGCGTCGTCGCCGAGTCGGTCCCGCTCCCGGTCCGGAGCGTGAGTCGTGCGCCGGGGTCGAGCGTCGTCCCATCGGGGAACCGGAACCGGTGGTCGGCCGCGTCGGCGACGGTCCATCCCGAGAGGTCCAGCGCCGTCTCGCCGCGGTTCTCGAAGCGCACGTACTCGTCGTTCAGGTTCTCGCGGTCGTCGCCGGCGGCGTCTGCGTGGATCTCGGTGATCGCGAGCGCGCCCGTGACCGTGCCGCCGTCCGCGGCGACGGTGCCGTCGCCCGTTCCGGTCGCCGTCGGCGGGTCCTCGGTCGCGCAGGTCCAGAGTCCAGTGCCGTCGGCACGCGCTCGCTGTTCGGCGGCGTCGAAGGCCTCCCGTTCGGTGAACTGGCTGTCGTAGACGCGGGCGTGGCCCTCGGTGAGCAGCCAGTAGTTGACGTTCTCACCGTCCTGGTAGAGATAGCCCAGCAGGCGGCCGTAGTAGCCCCGGCGGTCGCTCTCGGCGTCGACACCGAGCGTGATGGTCTCGCCCAGCAGGCGCTGGGTCATCGCGCGGGTGGCGTCGTGGCCGGCCTCGGCGAGACACGCCCGGCCGGCTGCGGTCTCGGGGACGCCCTCGAACTCGGCGGCGTCGTTCTCGCCGCCCGTCTCGGGCGTGTCGACGCCGAGCAGGCGGACGGTGTCTTGCGTGCCGTTCCGGTAGCGGACCGTCACGGTGTCGCCGTCGACCACGGCCGTGACGGTCACCGCGTAGCTGTTCGCCAGGTCGGCGTCCGCGGGTGGTGCGGGCGTCCCCGGCGCGTTCGAGCCGTCCGGCGAGACTCCGAGACAGCCGCTCGCGGCGACGAGGACCACGAGGGCGACGACGGCACGGTCCATACGTCGCCTGTGGGGGCCAGCTACTTGAGCGGCGAGGCCGACCGGTGGTGGGGTGACCCCAAGGCACAGAGAATCCGGCCCCGGAGGTGTCACCGAATGCTCGTCCCCGTCACCATCCGCGAGGTAATGAACCCCACAGTCGAGACGATCAGTCCGGACCTCGACGCCGCCGCCGTCGCCGAACTGCTCCACGGGAAGGATATCGGCTCGGCGGTCGTCGTCGAGGATGGCGACCCCGTCGGCATCGTCACTGAATTGGACGTGGTCGGACTGGTGGCCGAGGGGTACGACGCTGGGACGGTGACCGCCGCCGACTGCATGTCCGGTCCGGTCGTCACCGTCGACGCCGACGACTCCATCGAGACGGCCGTCGACCGCTTCCGCGAGCACACGATCAAGAAACTCCCAGTCCTCGACAACAGCGAGGCGCGAAGCGCCTCTGGTAGCCGGACGCAGTCCGGCGACGGCGACCTCGTTGGCATCGTCACGACGACCGACATCTCCTACTACCTGCCTCAGCTCAGCCGGCGAACGAAAGCCAGCGGTGGCTCGACGGCCGACCACCACCACCGCGACCGCGTCGACACCGCCTACGAGCGCGACGAGTGGGAGTTCGAGAGCCTCGGCCCCCACGACGACCGCATCGAGGTCGGTGACGTGGTGAAGTTCACCAAGACCCTCTCCCAGGGGGACGTGGCGGCCTTCGCCGAGGCCAGCGGCGACACCAACCGCCTCCACCTCGACCCCGACTACGCTCAGGGCACCCGCTTCGGCCACCCCATCGCCCACGGAACCCTCGTTGCCGGCGTCGTCAGCGCCGCGCTGGCCGCCTGCCCGGCCTCATCGTTCACCTCTCGCAGGACACCTCCTTCCTGGGCCCCGTCGACATCGGGAGCGAGGTCACCGCCGAGTGTGAAGTCGTCGAGGACCTCGGGAACGACCGCTACCGGCTGACCACCAGCGTCCACACCGACGGCGACGAGGTCATCGACGGTGAAGCCGTCGTCATCGCCGACCCGATCACCGACACGGCCTGACCGTCTTCAGCCGACACGCTTCTCCGACTTTCCGCCGATCCGTCTCCTGACTGCCGGAAACGCCCCGTCAGTTCCTCTCAGTTCGTTACCTCGTGCCGTGGGACGGCTCACCAAACCTATCAGATGCAAAGAATTAAGGTCGGCGGCAGTCCTTATACAATCATAATGTATTGCCCACAGTGCGGGACACGGATGGCTCTGAACGACGAGACGACGAAGTTGAACGAGTACGCCTGCAACACCTGCTACAACACCGAAATCGAGGCCAAGCAGCCGGTCGCCGGCCACGCACTCTGAGGCCTCCACTTTTCGGTTGTTTTCGGGTCCAGAGCTGCCGCGCTGTGCGTGACCCGATTCTCACACCGCCGACGGCGCGAGCAGGACGACGAGTGCCACGGCGATGAAGACGACTTTGAGTACCGTGTTGACGACGATCACTTTCGACCCGAACTCGCGACCCCAGATGCCGTACTGGAAGGGGATCGACCGCTTGAACGTCGAGACGGCGAAGGAGACGATCCCGCCCACGAGCATCGTCGCGACGGCCGCCCGCGCGGTGAACGTCCCGTTCTCGATCAGCGGCGCGACGAAGATCGCCCCGTTGGTCGTGTCCACGGCGTAGACTGCAACGGCCGGGATCGCCGCGCTCGGCAGACCGAGCGCTCCGGTGAGTGGTGCGACCGCGCCCGCGATGCCGAGCGCGTCCGGACTGCCGAAGAGGACGGTGACGAACTCCGCGTAGTAGGCCACCAGCGTCGCGACGACCAGGTAGACGACCAGCAGGCGCGGCACGATGTCCCGGACCTTCTCGACGGTGCTCTCGGCGGCGGCCCGGAGCTTGGCGCGGCGATCCTGCACCTCGCCGCCGTCCGCTTCCGCTCCCGCCGCCGCCTCGTCCACGTCGGCCTCCACGGTGGTGTCGACGTTTCGCTCCGAGAGCAAGAGTGCGCCCGCCAGAACACCGGTTGCGGTGATCGCGAGCGAGATCAGCGCCCGCGCCCCGACGTACATGAGGCCCACTCTCAGGCCGAGGATGGGGATCAATACGGGCGCATAGAACGTAAAGATGTGCTGGGCGAACCCGAAGAACGTGTTCATCGTGACGGCCACGAGCGTCGCCCGGTCGTCGAGCAGGCCGGCCTCCCGATACTCGGCGAGCATGCCGTATCCTGCGGTCGGGGAGGCCGTCGTCGCCAGAATCGCCGTCCCGACCTCCGGCGGGAGGTTCGCCGGCTGTGTCAGTGGTCGTGCAAAGCCCGCGATGTACTCGACCGCGCCGAACTCGACGGCGACGCTGGCCAGGCCGACCCCCAGGGCGATGAAGACCGTGATCGACGCCACGCGGACCAACACCTCCACCAGCAACGCCGTCGGCTCCGGTGCCATTTGGCGTCCCTTGGAATCTGGCGGTCAAAGCCCTGACTATCCTGCCTGCCACACCGCCCCTCACACCACGAGTCGCACGACGGTGAACAGCACCACGACGCCCAGCACGTCACAGACGTTCGTGACGACGGGAATCACCACGTCGTCGGGGTCCAGCCCGAACCGATAGGCGGCGTAGGTCGTCACCAGCGTCACGACCACTGCCAGCACCGCCAGCACTGCGCCGCTTCCGGACGCCACCAGCACGACGGTCCCGACGCTCAGTCTGGAGCCACCCACGAGCGTCTGGGCCAGCCACGCGCCGGCCCCGACCAGCGGGAACAGCGTCAGCGCCAGCCCGCACGTCGCGACGGCGTTGCCCAGCAGGTACTCGTCGTCCGGCTCGAAGGAGAGCAGGCCGAGGTGGACCACCGTCGAGAGCCGCGCCGCGAGGATGCTCCCGAGGTTTCCCGCCATCCCGATGGTAACGGGCACCAGCACCAGCAGGGAGGGGTACCTGAGGAGTGTGCCCTCGAAGGTATCGAGGACGAACCCGCTCGCCAGTTCGATGCCGGTGAGGACCAGCAGGATGGGGAGCATCGTGCGCATGATCGCGCCGGGGGACCAGCGCGTCTCCATCAGAGCCCACCCAGCCCGAGGACGATTCGCGTGGCGAGCAGGAGTGTGGCGACGCCGACCACGTCGCCGGTGGTCGTGACGACCGGCCCCGCGAGTGTGTCGGGGTTGTAGCCGCGGCGATACCCCAGGAAGACGACGCCGACGACCGCCGCCGTCAGCAGGAGGCCGGAGATCAGTCCGGCGATACCGGCGATCCCGAGGAGCGTGGTGACGGGTGCGACCCGCCGTCCCAGCACCGCGAGGACGACGAACGCCAGCACGGCCGCAAAGAGGCTCACGAGGACCCCGTTCGCCAGCGCCGCCGCGACCGCGTCCCGCAACCGCTCGTCGTCCAGGTTCAGCGTCGGCTCGATCAGCCCCTGGTGGAGCGCGGAGGCGAGCCGCGCGCCCAGCGATCCGTAGACGTTCCCGCGGGTCGCCAGCAGGGCGGGGACGAGCATCAGGAGACCGGGGACCGCCTGCAGTTCCGCCTCCATCCCGCCGAGGACGACGCCGGCGAACAGGCCACCGACCGCGCTCACGGCCAGCACCGGGAGCGCCTCGCGGTAGGCCTCGGCGGCGACCTCGCGGACGGTCATTGGCCGGCCCAACGAACCCCCGAGACAAAAACCCCGGTAGCCCGGCCGACTGCCGTGGTGCGTGTGGACAGGAATCACGACAGGCCCGAAAGACTGACGCGTCGGGGCCCCAACCACCGACCGTGACTGCCCCCCACGTGCTGTTGACGAACGACGACGGCATCGACGCCCCCGGGCTGGCGGCGCTGTACGAGGAACTGACGGGGGTCGCCGAGGTGACTGTCGTCGCACCGACGGACAACCAGAGCGGAACGGGCCGGACCCGGACTCACCGCACCACCCGTGAGGAGCACCCCTGGGGCTACGCTATCGACGGGACGCCCGCCGACTGCGTGGCCTACGGGATCGGTGGCCTCGACGCCGACTTCGACCTCGTCGTCGCCGGTTGTAACCACGGCCCCAACGCCGGCAACTACGTCGTCGGCCGCTCGGGGACTGTGGGTGCCTGCATCGAAGCCGCCTTCCTCGACGTGCCAGGCATCGCCATCTCCGCCTACCACGCCCAGGATTTCTTCGTCCACCCGCCCGAGGAGTACGACTTCGGCCGCCCCGCGAAGGTGGCTCGGGAACTGCTCGTCCGGAGCCAGAGCAGCCCGGTGTTCGAGGATGCCGACGTGTTGAACGTCAACGCGCCCGTCGACGTACCCGAGTCCGCGATGCGGCTCACCGAACCGCACCACGACTATGCGGTGGACGTGGAACACGAGGCCGCCGAGCGCGACGAGGTCGACATCGGCAAGCCACGCGACGGTGACATCGCCATCCGCGACGTGGTCTGGCCCAACACGGTCGGCTGGGAGAGTCCGTTCCCCGCCGACGAGGACCTCCGGGAGCGGTATCCGGTGGGGTCGGACCGCCGCGCCCTCGTCGAGGGTGAGGTCAGCGTCTCGCCGTTGACCGCGCCCGCCCTGTCCGTCGAGACCGGGTCGCTCCAGCAGGTGGTCGACGGCTACAACGACAGCGAGCGCGCCAGGGAGCGCGCCCACGAGGAACAGCGCCGCGACGACGGGGCCTGAGTCGCACCTTCCGGGCCGCGCCCCCACTCTTATACTGCCCGCCTCACGAGGGGGTTCCTTTACTGGACCGGAGCCGTTCCTGTCCGATAGCATGATACGACGGGTAGCGGGGACCAGTACAGAGTCACGACCGACCGCCACGGAGGGGCACTGACCGTGCGCGCCGCACGCTTCCACGGTCCCGACGAGGGGCTGGTCGTCGAGGAAGTCCCCCGGCCCGAACCCGGCCCGGGCGAGGTCCTGATCGACGTGTCGGCCTGCGGGCTCTGTCACTCCGATCTGCACCTGATGCACGGCGACCTGCCGATCCCGACGCCGCGGACGCTGGGCCACGAGGCCGCCGGCGAGGTCGCGGCGACCGGCCCCGGCGTCGACCACCTCGATCCGGGTACGAGCGCCGTCGTCTTCGGCGGCTGGGGGTGTGGTCACTGCGAGGTCTGCACCCGCGGCGACGACCAGCTCTGTAACGTGCTGGAGTGGGCCGGCATCGGGCAGGACGGCGCGCTCGCGGACTTCGTGGTCGTCCCCGACGCCAAATACGTCCTCCCGACCGAGATCGATCCGGTCGAGGCCGCGCCGCTGACCGACGCCGCGCTCACCCCATACCGCGCGGTCCAGCGCGCCCGTGATCACCTCGCGCCGACCGACACGCTCCTGATCGTGGGAATCGGCGGCCTCGGTCAGTTCGGCGTCCAGTTCGCCGCCATGACCGGCGCGCAGGTCGTCGCCGCCGACCAGGACGCCGAGAAACTCGCGCTCGCCGAGGACCTCGGCGCGGACGTGACCATCGACGTGACCCAGGAGTCCATCCAGAGCGCCGTGCGGCGCGTCACCGACGACGGGGCCGACGCCGCCATCGACTTCGTCGGCAAAGACGAGACCCTGCAGGCCTGCGGGAACGCGCTCGGCACGCAGGGCCGGCTCTACATCGTCGGCATCGGCGGTGGCTCCTTCGAGCTCTCCTTCAACCCGCTCGTGGGCAGCGAACTCGTCTGTACGAACGTCTTCTGGGGTAGTATCGACCAGCTCCGGGACGTGCTGGATCTGGCCGAGGCGGGCCGGCTGGACGTGGGCGTCGAACCCGTCGGCTTCGCGGATCTGGTCGGGACCTACGACCGACTGGAGGACGGCGACGTGGACCGGCGGGCCGTTCTCGTGCCGGAGTGACCGAAATTAAGTCCCTGGCGGCCCAACGACGCGTATGGCCGAGACGAACGTCGGCGGCATCGACCGGACGGGGCGCGCACTGTTGGCGGTCGTCCTGACGGTCGTCGCCGTCGCCACGCTTCGGACGGGGAACCGAACCACTGGACTGCTCGCGGGGATCGGCGCGCTCGCGTTCGGATTCAACGCCGTGACCTGTTTCTGTGGCCTGAACGCGGCACTCGGGATCGATACGTCCGAGGAATAGGGTAGAGGTGAGGTCGGTACATTCTTCCGCGTCGGTCCCGCACGTCCCGAACATGACCGAGTTTACCATCAGTGGTCGATGGCAGGCCCGCGATGGATGGGAATCGTTCGAGAAGACTATCGAAGCCGAGAACGAGGACGTTGCGGTCGAACACACCTTCGCCGAGTTCGGCTCCAAGCACGGCCTGAAGCGCACACAGGTCGAAGTCAGTGAGGTGGCCCAATGAGCCTCGGTGGCGGCGGTGGCGGCGGCCAGCTCCAGCAGCTCGCCGAAGAGATCCAGGCCCTCGAAGAAGAGAAAGAGTCCCTCGAAGCCGAGATCGAGGAGCTGCAGGCCGAACAGACCGAGATCGACGAGGCCATCGAGGCCATTCAAACGCTGGAAACGGGCGAGACGGTGCAGGTGCCCCTCGGCGGCGACGCGTACGTCCGCGCCGAGATCCAGGACATCGACGAAATCATCGTCTCGCTGGGCGGCGGGTACGCGGCCGAGCGCGGCCAGAACGACGCCGTCGATACCCTGGAGAACAAGAAAGACACCCTCGACGACCGGATCGAAGACATCCGCGAGGAGATCAGCGAGGTCGAGGCCGAGAGCGACGAACTCGAGGAGAAGGCCCAGCAGATGCAACAACAGCAGATGCAACAGCAGATGGCCCAGATGCAAGAGCAGGAAGGCAACGACGAGTAAGGGGCCATGTTCGACGGACTGAAAGACAAGCTCAACAGCTTCAAAGAGAACGTCGAGGAGGAGGCCGAACCGGTCGAGGAGACCGCGGACGCCGACGCCGAGACGGAACCCGCGGACGCCGACCAGCCGGACGGGCGGGAAGAACCGGTCGAGGGCGAACCCGGGACGGAACCCGAACCCGAACCCGAGGCCGACGCGGACGACGGCGACAGCGACCGCGGGCTGATGGAGCGGGCGAAACTCGCGGCCACGGGCAAGGAAGTTATCGAGGAAGACGACCTCGAGGGCCCGCTGGAAGAGCTGGAGCTGGCGCTGCTCTCCTCGGACGTGGAGATGAGCGTCGCCCAGGAGATCCTGCGGGGCATCCGCGAGAACCTGATCGGCGAGACGCGCTCGAAGGTCAAGACCACGGGACTGGTGGTCGAGGAGGCGCTGCGTGACGCGCTGATCGACGTGATCAGCGTCGGGCAGTTCGACTTCGAGGAGCGAATCGCCGAGGCCGACAAGCCGGTCTCGATCATCTTCACGGGCGTCAACGGCGTCGGGAAGACGACGACCATCGCCAAGCTCTCCCAGTGGCTCGACGAGCGGGGCTATTCGACGGTGCTGGCCAACGGCGACACATACCGGGCCGGCGCGAACGAACAGCTCCAGCAACACGCCGACGCGCTGGACGAGCGGCTGATCTCCCACGAGCAGGGCTCGGACCCGGCGGCGGTCATCTACGACGCCGTCGAGTACGCCGAGGCCAACGACGTGGACGTGGTGCTGGGCGACACGGCCGGTCGGCTCCACACCAGCAACGACCTGATGGACCAGCTGGAGAAGATCGACCGCGTGATCGAGCCGGACATGACGATCTTCGTCGACGAGGCGGTGGCCGGGCAAGACGCCGTCAACCGCGCCCGGGAGTTCGACGACGCCGCCGCTATCGACGGCGCGGTCCTCACCAAGGCCGACGCCGATCCGCAGGGTGGCGCGGCTATCTCCATCGCACAGGTCACGGGCAAACCCATCCTCTTTCTCGGGACCGGGCAGGACTACGACGACCTCGAACCGTTCGACCCCGAGGTCATCGTCGACCGCCTGCTCGGCCACGACGAGGACGCCGAGGCCGGCGAAGCGGCGGCCTGACCTCACTCCTCGCGCCGTTCCGAAAGCCGTTCCCAGACACCCGTACAGCCGACCACGTCGTCGAGGTCGTCGAGGTGGTCGGGGCGCTCCTCCTGGCCGTCCGCCGCGTCGTCGCCCTCCGGGGCCGGCTCACCCGAGTCTGCCATACCACCGATACGAGCGACGCACGCAAAAGCGCCCGCCTGGCCCCCGCGTTCGCCTGTGCCCGCCGTAACCAGCAACAATTGCCGGGTAAACGACGACGGGACGGCGACTGGGCCGAACGGGACCGGTGGATTCCGTCGGGCGGTTTCGCCCGGTCGTACACGCGGGGTCTGTCAGGTCACCGGAACGTCACACGCGTCCCCGAGTAGACGGCCGCTGCCCGCCACTCGACCGCGTTCGTGAAATGGCACCGCGTCACACATAGCGGCAAGGTCTGACGGTTCCGGGCGGCACTGGCAGCAGCGTCCGGAAGGCGAGGGTCTACGTCCGTGTGTGGGAGTCACAGTCACACGCGGACGCACGGGAGTCGGTGCTGGAGTTCGGTCGGAACGTGACTGCGTTCGCCCGGAGGCACCATGAACACGGTCGAACGATGGAAACAGGAGAAACACCCGCTGGAGGTGGTCGCGGACGTCCGCGAGTACGCCGAGGCGGGGTTGACCTTCGACGAAATCGAGGCGCGAGCGGGTGACGGCGAGTGGGAACGGCTGAAGTGGGCCGGCATGTACGCCCACGGACGACAGCGCGGCTACTTCATGCTCCGGACGAAGGTGCCCGGCGGGCACCTGACCCCCGAGCAGGCCGAGGTCGTCGGCGAGGTGGCCGCGGAGTACGCCACCGCCCCCGAGGAGTACGGCGGTGCGAACCAGAACGAACTGTGGGGCGACGCCTTCCTCGACATCACGACCCGACAGGACATCCAGATGCACTGGATCGAACTCGAGGACGTGCCCGACATCTGGGAGCGGTACGGCGAGGTCGGACTGACGACGATCCAGGGGTGTGGCGACTCCGCCCGGAACGTGCTGGGCTGTCCGGCGGCCGGTCTGAACGACGACGAGTGTTTCGACGCCCAGCCCGTGGTCGACGCGATCACCGACTTCTTCACCGAGAACCGGGAGTACGCCAACCTCCCCCGGAAGTTCAAGATGACCGTCACCGGCTGTCGGGCCGACTGCGCCCAGTCACAGATCAACGACGTGGGGCTGACGCCCGCGCGGAAGGAAATCGACGGGCAGCCCCACTACGGCTTCCACGTCCGGGTCGGCGGCGGCCTCTCGGACGGTCCGCGGATGGCCTCGGACCTGGACGTGTTCGTCCCGCCAGAGGACGCCGTGGAGTTCTGTCGGGCCGTCGCGCAGACGTTCAAGGAACTGGGCGACCGGTCGAATCGGGGCGTCTGCCGGATGCGCTACCTCGTCGAACAGCTCGGGGCCGAGGCGTTCGAGGACGCCGTCCGGGACCGTTGTGCCGTCGCCCTCCCCGAGCGAGGGGCCGACCTGACCGAGGGATACCGCGGTGACCACGTCGGCGTCCACGACCAGCGCGAGGACGGGCTCCGGTACGTCGGGTTCAACGTCGTCGGCGGTCGGATGGGCGGCGACGAGTTCGCTGCCGCCGCCCGCGCCGCCCGCGAGTACGGCACCGACGAATCGACCGTCCGTCTGGCTACCGACCAGAGCTTCCTGCTCACCCACGTCCCCGAGGCGAACGTCGACGACCTGCTGGCGGAGCCGTTCGCCGCCGACTACCAGCCCGACCCCGGCCCGTTCGCGCGAGGCGCGGTCGGCTGCACGGGGAGCGAGTTCTGCAACTACGGCATCGTCGAGACGAAAAAACGGATCAAGCGGTGGGCGCGCGAACTCGACGAGCGCATCGACACCCCCGAGGACCTCGACGTGGTGCGGATGCACCTGTCGGGCTGTTCGGCCTCCTGTGCCCAGCCACAGATCGCCGACATCGGGTTCCGGGGCGAGACGGTGCAGGTGGGGCGTGAGCCGCGAGACGGGACCGGCGATTCGGCCCCGGACGAAGACGACGACATCGTCGAGGGGATGGACTTCGGCCTCGGCGGGAGCCTCGGGTCAGACAACGCCTTCCTCGACTGGGTGGAGACCGCGGTGCCAGCCGACGCCGTGATCCCCGCGCTCGAGGAACTGTTCGCGGCCTACGTCGACGAGCGCGAGGCGGGTGAGCGATTCTACGAGTGGACCCGTCGCGTCGGGAACGACCGCCTCCGGGGGATCATGCAGCGAGCGGACGCGAACGTCGCCGGCGGCGTCGCCCACGAGGAGGGGACTGCCGATGACTGACGACGCCGAGCCGCCCGCCGACGCCGCGCCCGAACTGGCCGAGGACGCGGCCGGCCGTGACGGTCCCCTCCCCGGCGTGCCCGGGGGTGGCGACGCCCATCGGAGCGACGGCGACGACTGCTGTACGACCGGCGAGTGTGGGTGTGGACGGTCGGCGGACGCTGCCGCGACCGACGGCGCGTCACCACGCCGGGCGGACGGCGGTGCGACGCCGGCCAACGTCGACGCCGACGGGAGCCTCGGTGACGTCGAGTTCACCGACCCCGCAGAGGGCGTCAGCCAGGACGTGGAGAACGGGCCGCCGGACGAGCGCGTGAACCCACCGGCGGGTGCCGAATTGGACACGCCCGGGTACGGCGTCCGCGCGGAGATGAACGACATCGAGACGCCCGACGAGAAGACCTGGTTCATGGAACTGGACGAGGCGGTCATCCAGGACGGCCGCTGTATCCAGTGTGGGACCTGCGTGGCGGCCTGCCCCTCCGACTCCATCGGCGTCGGCGAGGACGACCTGCCCGAACTCGTCAAGATGTGTACCGGCTGTTCGCTGTGCTGGGACTTCTGCCCCCGCGGCGGCCTGCGCTACGAGCGCCAGTGGAAGATCACCGGCGGCGAGGACAACGTGAAAGGCGCGGGCGACCCGATCACGGAGTTCTCCGCGCGAGTCGAGGACGACTGGCGGGCGGACGCACAGGACGGCGGACTGGTCACGTCGATTCTGATTCACCTGCTGGAAGCCGGCGAGATCGACGGCGCGTTGATCGCCACCGAGTCGGCGGACGAGCCCTGGAAGGCCGAGAGCTTCCTCGCGACGACGCCCGCGGAGTGCATCGCGAACGCCGGGAGCTTCTACAACCAGACGCTGGCGCTCGGCAACCTCGACCTCGACCGCTGGGCGCACAAACTCGACGTGCCCGTCGATGAAGCCTCGCTCGCCCTCGTGGGCACGCCCTGTGAAATCGAGGGGATCCGCGCCCTGCAGGACTTCGAGTGGGACTACGCCAGCCAGGAAGCCGGCGTCCGCGCCGTCGAGTACACCATCGCGCTGATGTGTACGAAGAACTTCAACTACCACCGGCTCATCGGCGAGCAACTGGAAGAGAAGCGGGGAATCGCCCCCGACGAGATCGGCAAACTCGACGTGCTCGACGGGGAGATGCGGGTCTACGACCACGACAGCGGCGAGATTCTGGTCGAAGACGTGGAGAGTTTCCACGACGCCGCGCTCAAGGGCTGTGACGAGTGCGCCGACTTCACCGGCTACGCCGCGGACCTCACCGTCGGCTCCGTGGGGTCGAGCGACGAGTACTCCAGCGTCATCGTCCGGACCGAGCGGGGGATGGAGGCCTGGGAACTGACCGAACCCGACCTGGACTACCACGACCTCGAGGACCGCGGGGCCATCGGCGGCCTCCAGTCCTGGGACAAGAAGAAAGCCTTCGAGTCGCTGGAGCGGCCGTTCGACCCCGACGCGCCGCGGTTCATCGACTACACCGACCACGCGGAGCAGTACGGGACGACGGTGAATCCACACGAGAGCGACCACTGAACGGTGCCGTCCCCCGGAGGCGCCTATCGACACGCTCTCCCTAGACGTCGGCCTGCTATTGGCACAGTTCGATCAGCCTCCCGAGCGGGTCCGGGATTCTCGTTGCGCTGCCCCTGAACCGAAGCAGTACCCTCGACTGTCCAGTAAGTTTATATTAGATGGGGGATAGAAAATCGACAACTGGGGTCGCGTAACGTCGACGCCGGAACGGGGAACGATACATGGGACTACGGGCATGGCTCGGTCGACGGAACGTCGAGAGACTGTTCCTGCTCACGTGGGTGCTGGTGAGTGCGATGGTCGTCTTTACTGTGGGGGTATACACCTACGAGATCCGTCCTATCGTGCGGATGTTACAGGTGACGACCGTTCTCGGATTACTGGCGGGGACGCTCGGATTCGCCGTGGTCCTCGACGCGCTCGGTCTCGGAAAGGCGATGGCTCTGACCTACGCGCTGTCCATGGGGATATTCGCGTATCTGCTCCTGTTCTCACCGTCTGGGTCCGCACTCGTCGACGGTCTGGACCGGCTCGTGTTCACCTCGGGGCCGTTCCGGGGTGCCGAAGTCGTAAGCATCGGAACAATCATGCTTCTCCCGCCAGCGATTCTCGCAGTTGGATCTCTGCTCGTTCTGGTCGTCCCGTGGACCTCTTTCAGGTCGGTCGGAAACGGCGGCTCGATTGCAGGGGCCAGTATCTATGCGATTGCACTCATCGCGGTGTTTTACTTCCCGCTTCACGTCTTCTACCTGGGTGATATCGTCTGGGCTCCGGCCTGTCGACCCGTCTCTCAATCATGCTATCTGCACCTCACTCTCGAGGTGACGCTTATCGCCCACATCGTCTCCCTGGTCATCTCACTGCCCGGTCTCTTCGGAGTCCTGTCAGCCCCTTCTGGTTCGGGACCGTCCGACGACAGGGGATCCGAACCGACCACCACCGATGAAACCGTTGCGGACTGGCCGATGGCGGGCCACGATACGGCGCGGACGGGGGCCGTTCCCGGGAAGGTCGGTCCGGTCTCCGAACCCGGGACGGCCTGGCAACGGCTTCCGGACGGGGGATCGGTCGCCGAGGCACCCGTCGTCGACGACGGGACGGTCTACGCCGTCTGTGACGACGACAGTCTGCTGGCCGTCGATCTGGAGTCCGGTGCGGTCGAGTGGACCGTCGACCTCGACGGCGAGGCATCGACGCCCCCGGTCGTCACGGACCGACTGGCCGTCGTCGGGACCGACGACGGCGTCGTAGCGGTCCACACGTCCGACGGCGAGGAACAGTGGACGGCCGCCGGTGAGATCACGTCGCTCGTCGCCGCCGACGAGATTTACGCCGGAACGAC
Source organism: Halorientalis regularis (assembly GCF_023698535.1). Taxonomy (GTDB): domain Archaea; phylum Halobacteriota; class Halobacteria; order Halobacteriales; family Haloarculaceae; genus Halorientalis; species Halorientalis regularis. The sequence goes on along the minus strand of NZ_JALJCL010000005.1, from coordinate 53,330 downwards.
CGAGTCCGTGCTGTCCCTCTCGAAACACACCGGGCGACAGCAGTGGCGGACGGCCCTCGACGCACGTGTGACCGACCTCGCAGTGGGTGACGGGACCGTCTACGCCGCGACGCGGGACGGCATCGTGGCGGTCCCTGACGGTGACGGCGACGCACGATGGAGCGCGGATGCACCCGGTCGGACGCCACGTGTCAGCCTGGGATCGGTGGTCGTCGCGTCGGGTCGTGACGGCATCCGGGCACTGGACCCCGAGACGGGGGACGAACGGTGGTGTGACGAGACGAGCAGCGGGTCCTCCACCGTCGCCGTCGCACACGGGCGGGTGTACCAGACGACTGTGGAGGCCGTGCGAGCGCTCGACGAGGGGACAGGCGACCAGGAGTGGCGGACGCTCGTCGATGCGACGACGGGCCCGTCGGTCGTCGGGGAGACCCTCTACGTCGGAACCGACGGTGATATGGTCGCGCTCGATACCGCCGACGCCGGTGCTTACGAGTTCACACACCCGGTGGCCGGTGCGATGTCGGCTCCCGCTGTTGTGGGAAATGCGCTCGTCGTTCACGCTGCCGACGGCTCTGTGACCTGTGCCACTGGCGAACTCGCCCCGGCCAGCACGGCCGATGCGACTGCGGAGACGACTGTCGAATCGGACGCCGACGGGTCAGACTCGGAGCAGCACGACGAGGATCGGGAGGCGGAACCAACCGACGCCGACCGGGGGGCCGAACCCACAGATACGGAGCGAGACGAGGCGCCAGCGGCCACCGCCGAACCGACGACGACGGCCGAGCGATTCGCCGACGACTGTCCGGCGTTCGAGTTGGCACGGGTCCTCGACGACGAGGGGCCAGTCCACTTCTACGACGGGCGCTTCGTGGACGAGGTCGGCGTGACTGACGCCGGAGTATACGTCCTCGCGCCCGATATCGCCGCCGACGAGGCGGCACGGTCGGCGTTCACGGGTGCGGTTCGAGAGTGGCAGAGCATAAGCAAAAACCCGCACATAGCGACCGTCTACGGGAGCGACACGGAGCCGCGACCCTGGGTCGCGTTCGATTCCGGGACTGCGAGGCTCGACGAAGCGATAACGGATCTCGACGGGACCGACCGGTTCGAGGTCGTGAGTGACCTCGCCGAGGCGATCCGGACGGCGGGACTGTACAACTTCGCCCACGGCGGACTCACACCGGAGGCCGTGTTCCTGACCGACGGGGAGGACCGACCGGAGGCCACTGTCGCCGGTTGGGGCGTGCTTCGGGATGTCCGAACGACCACGGACGGATCGGTTCCACCGACGCCCTACACCGCCCCCGAGCAACTCGACGGGGACGACGCCGGCTCCCGGACCGACGTGTATCGGCTGGGTGCGATCGCGACACAAGTACTCACGGGCGACCGGACGGGCGAGCGGGTCGATCACCTCCCGAGAGCGATCCGTGACGGAACGTTGTGGCCGTCCGACGATGCGGAAGCGTTCCTCTCACCGCCCGTTGCCGAGGCGATCCGCGAGGCGATGGCGGTCGACCCCGACGAACGGATCGCGTCCCCCTACGACTTCAAGCGGCAACTCCGCGCCGCCATCGAGGGATGACCCGTGATTCCCCGAGACGGTCGGTTCGAAGAATGTCGTGGGCTTCGGTGCGTCCGCCCGAAACAAAGTCTTTAACGAACGAACCGCGTAGGGGGTAGCAAATGGTACTCGACGATCTGGGGAGTTCGCTCCGGGGGACGCTCGACGATCTCCGGGGGAAATCCCGCATCGACGAAGCGGACGTAGCGGAGGTGGTCAAGGAGATCCAGCGCTCCTTGCTCCAGGCCGACGTGGACACGGAGCTGGTGATGGAGCTGTCGGACAACATCGAACAGCGGGCCCTCGAAGAGGAACCGCCCAGCAGCACTTCCGCCCGCGACTGGGTGCTCCGAGTCGTCTACGAGGAGATGGTCGATCTGGTGGGCGACTCCACGGAGTTGCCCCTCGAAGAGCAGACCATCCTGCTCGCCGGCCTCTACGGGTCAGGGAAGACCACCACCGCGGCCAAGATGGCCTGGTGGTTCTCGAAGAAGGGCCTGCGCCCCGCGGTCATCCAGACCGACACCGACCGCCCCGGCGCGTACGACCAGGCCAAACAGATGGCCGAGAACGCCGAGGTCGACTTTTACGGCGACCCCGACGCCGAGGATCCCGTCGAGATCGCCGAGGCCGGCCTGGAGGAGACCCAGGAAGCCGACGTGCGCATCGTCGACACCGCCGGTCGTGACGGTCTGAACCAGGAACTCATCGAACAGATCGAGCGCATCGACGACGCCGTGAACCCCGACCGGAACCTGCTCGTGATCGACGCCGCGATGGGCCAGTCCGCCAAGGACCAGGCCCGCGAGTTCGAGGAGGCTATCGGCATCGACGGCGTCGCCATCACCAAGCTGGACGGGACGGCGAAAGGTGGCGGCGCGCTGGCGGCCGTCAACGAGACCGGCTCGTCCATCGCCTTCCTCGGGACCGGCGAGACGGTGCAGGACATCGAGCGGTTCGAGCCCTCCGGGTTCATCTCCCGCCTGCTCGGGATGGGCGACCTCAAACAGCTCACGGAGCGCGTCGAGCGCGCCATGGAGGAGACCCAGGACGAGGAGGACTGGGACCCCGAGGACCTGATGGAAGGGGAGTTCACCCTCCGGGACATGCGCCACCAGATGAAAGCCATGGACAACATGGGGCCGCTCGACCAGGTGATGGACATGATCCCCGGCATGGGCGGCGGGCTGATGGACCAGTTGCCCGACAACGCCATGGACGTGACCAAAGACCGGATGCGCTCTTTCGAGGTCATCATGGACTCGATGACCGAGGACGAACTCGAACACCCCCGCTCCATCGGGCAGAGCCAGATCAAACGCATCGCCAGGGGCTCGGGGACCAGCGAGGACCGCGTCCGCGAACTGCTCGAACAGCACAAGATGATGGCCAAGACCCTCAACCAGTTCCAGGGCATGGGCGACGCCGACATGGAGCGGATGATGAAACAGATGCAACAGGGCGGCGGCGGCCCCGGCGGCCCCGGCGGCGGCATGGGCGGCATGGGCGGCGGTGGCGGGCCGTTCGGCGACTAGAGCGACCGCGTTTTTCCGACGCTCGGAGTCAGATGCCGTTCAATACGTCTCGGCTGGCACGTTTAGCGTCTCGAACCGTCGACGCGGTCGGTGAGAACGGCGTCGTCGAGGATGTCGGCCATCGCCGCGATGTACGCGTCGTTCGAACCGACGCCCGCGTTCCCGCCCGTCCGGTCGTCGGCCCCGGCGAGGAGTTCGCCGGCGACGCGAGCGACTCCCTCGTCCACCTCTATCCGTGGACACCCGAGCAGGCGGTTCCGCACCTCCGCTCCGCTTCCGCCGTATCGCGCCGTGCCGTCGCCACACCGTAGTACGTTTCGGCGACGACCGGCGTCGGCAGCCACTGCATCTCTCCCCGCTCGACCAGTTTTGTCGCCTTGGCGAACGCGTCCGGATCGCTCGTCAGCAGGTCGAACAGGTACGACGAATCGAGAATCACGAGTCTTCGCCCTCGCTCTCGAAGGCACCACGAGCAGCGTCGAATCGACCACGGTCACGGCCCTGGAGATCGGAAACTGCTTCCTTCGCTTCGTCGGCCTCGTTTTCGACAAGGATACCCGCTACGGCTTCGGGATTCGGGCCCCGCGTCATCCGCCGGAGCGTCTCCTCCATCGTCTCGTCGTCCCGCCTGTGGCCACGCAACCACTCGTGGTATTCCTCCGAAACCCGGATCGTCTCGACCATGCGTATATCCGAATGTACGAGTTCGCAGAATTGAATTTCGCCTCGCTATCCCTCGAACCCCTCCTCCGCGGTTCGTCCCCCGAACCGGAACACACCGTCCCCCTGCACGACCTCGCCGTCGACTTCGACCCGCGAGTCCGCGCTCGTCCCATCGTATCAACTTCGATATCGATTCCACTAGACCCCGAAGCTCTGGAGCCACGATTCTGCCGTCGGTGGCTCCACGGTGTCGAACGTATTCGAAAACGAAGACGTTCGGTGTTTTACCTCACGAGAGTCACGTTCGATAGTACTCCGATTTCCGTGACGCGGTGTCCGAGATCGGCGCCCGAGTCGCTCCAGCGTGGCTCTGCGGTGGTGGGCGTTATCGACGAGGAAGGTTACCTGCTCGACCTGCTGTTTCCCGCGGAGTTCACGGAGACACAGCACGGTCAGTGGCGTGATCCTGGCCTAAAACGGCCGAAAGCGGAGGAATTCATCGGTCTCGGGATCGACGGCGTACAGCCAGTGTCGTTCGCCGCCGACCTGAATCACGGTCCCGTCGACCGCGATCTGATTCGGAGCTCCGTCGCTGGCTGGCTGTAGATCGGCCCTCTGAACCCAGTCGTGAACGGCAGTGCGACTTCGGTCGACACCAGAATCATCAAGAAACCATTTAGTATCTGAGAGTGACAGTTCGGCAAGCTGGAGCCGAATACCCACTTCAACTGCTCGGGTGTCGGCTCGCGCCCCACGAACTCCGAGCCGATCCACCCGGTAGACTCGCCGAAGCGGTCTCACTCGGCCACAGGCATCCGAACCGACGACCGCCTCACTCCTGACTTACCACGGCCTGACAGAGACGAACAAGATTGATGAACGGAATCGCGACTCGGAACCGAGAGCTCGTTAACTGTCGTGGCGGTTGGCTCGACCGTCCTGTGGCGGGTCCACTCACTCTTCGATGCGAAGGGTCGCATCGAGGACACCCTCGCGCAGGGTTCGTTCTTCGAGTTCGACCAACTCGTCCCGTGGGGTGTCGAGTGTCGCGAAGTGGTTCCCGGCCAGTTCACCGGCTGGACTCTTGAAGCAGGTCGGGCCACAGGGAACGAGAATCTCCTGTTCGTTCCGGTAACCCGGGTACAGTAGGAGGTCGCCGTACGACGGGTAGACGGTGTGGTTCTCGCGCGGGATCTCGGGAAGGTCGATCTCGTCGATGTTGATCCAGGCGGCGTGTCCGCTCCATCGAACGTGCATCAACTCGGTGTCGAGCGGCGTGAACTCCCTGACTGCGGCGACCGACTCCGGTGCCGCCTCGGGAAGCAACGTCGCCGACAGCACGTCGCCGTCGACGACCAGTTCCAGTTCGCTCATGCTGGTCGCTCCGGCGAGTGCACGATGGAGTCTTCGACTTGCGATACGATCGCTCTGCTCCGAATATGTGGGGTTGGCGTCATCTGTTGTGTCATCGGTGATCGGAATCTTCGTCGCTCGCGAGCGTGTACAGTGCTTCGGTGAGCAGGCTGGTGGTGACGGCACAGTCGTGCCAGTCGGTCCACTCGAGGGGGTTGTGCGAGTGGCCGCCGTCGGACGGGGCGAACAACAGGCCAGTGTCGGTGACGGTGGCGACCTGCATCGTGTCGTGACCGGCCCCAGAGTGTACGTCGGCGGTTTCGACGCCGAGTGACTGGCCGGCCTCGTGGAGTGCAGTTCGGCAGGTCGCAGCCATCTCTGCTGGCGGGACGTCGTAGGGGCGGTCGAGTGTCGTCTCGACACCGCGGTCGGTTTCGAGCGCCGTTAGTGTCTCCTCGGCACGAGTGACGAGACGATCGATCACGGGTTTCTCGACGTCACGGATGTCGATGCTGAACTCGACCTCGCCGGGGACGACGTTGACGACGCCGGGGTCGACCGACAGTTCACCGACCGTCGCGACGGTCGTCCCGGTACTCTCGGCTGCGGTTCGCGCCGCTCGCTCCACGGCGAGGACGAACTCGCTCGCGGCCGCGAGGGCGTCGGTTCGATCCGCCATCGACGTCGTGCCGGTGTGATCGGCGGTGCCCTCGATCGTCCCGTGCAGCCGGGTCGACCCGGCGATCGTCGTCACGACGCCGGCCGTGACTCCCATCTCTTCGAGTCGGTCGGTCTGTTCGACGTGGAGTTCCAGCCACGCGTGCCAGTCGCTGGCGTCGAGTCGCTCCTCACCGTGGAAGCCGATATCCGTCAGTGCTTCCCGGAGCGTCTCCCCGTCGTCCGTGCGGTCCAGCGCCGTCTCCGTCTCCGTGAGGCCGGCAGCGACCGACGACCCGAGGACGCCGTCCGCGAACCGCGTTCCCTCTTCACCGGTGAACGAGACGACCTGGATCGGCCGGGTCGGCGTAACGCCGGCCTCCTGCAGCGCTCGAACCGCCTCGAGGCCCGCGTAGACGCCGAGCGGGCCGTCGAAGATGCCTCCGAAGGGGACCGAATCGAGGTGACTCCCGACGGCGACCGGCGCGGCGGTCGGGTCACACCCCTCCGGGAGCCACGTGCCGGCGACGTTCCCGACGGCGTCGACGGAAACGTCCAGTCCGGCGACGATCATACGGTCGACCAGGTGTTCCCGGGCCCGCTGGTTCGGCTTCGTCCCCGGAAGCACCGTCCGGCCGCGCCCCTCGTCGGTCGGGACGGCACCGAACTGCGCGTTGTCCTCTATATCGCGCCTGAGGCGGTCGCCATCGATCGGGAACCGAGACGCTATCATGGGGCCAACCCGGCGGCCGCGCTCGTGACCGCGTGGCGCTCGCCGATTCGAATCGGTTCGGCTCGTCCCATCGTGGCCCGAGTCCCTGTGACCGTCACTCCGTTAACTCCCCCTGTAGGTCGTGTACCCGCCGGGGGACAGCAGGAGCGGGACGTGGTAGTGTTCGTCGGCATCGTCGACGACGAAGCGTACCGGAACCGTCTCCAGAAACGTCGACCCACTCGAGCGCTCACTGTAGTAGGTCCCGACGTCGAACTCCAGTTCGTAGGTGCCGGGCTCGATCTCCGTCTCCGTCAGGAGCGGGTCGTCGAGACGTCCGTCGTGGTTGGTGGTCCCCCGACTGATCGTCTCTGGGTCGCCGTCGGACGGGAGCCGTGTGAGCGTCACCACGACGCCCTCGGCCGGTCCCTCGCGGCTCGTGTCGAGGACGTGTGTCGTCAACCCCGCGCTCATTCTTGTCCAGCCTCCTCGAGGTCGCTGTGGTCCATCGAGAACTGCTGGAACCCGGTGGGTCGGGGCGGCTCACGGAGTACCTTCGCGTCACCCTCCAGATCGTCGCGAACCTTCAGCCAGGTCCGATTGTTCGCCTCGAAGCTGACGGACTCGAGCTGGGGGAACCGTTCGAGCGTGCGCTCGCCGATCCGGTAGATCAGGTCCTGAATCGAGTTCACGTCGAACTCGTCGAACACCACCTGTGCGATGTCCGACACCTGCTCGGGCGGGACGTACCGCTCTGGCTCCTCACCCAGCGCGTCGGCGGGCTCGGCGTACGTCCAGTAGATATCCAGACCCACGTACAGCGTCCGGTTCTCCCGCTCGGGCAGGGTCGTGTACTCGTCCTGGACGTAGCCGGTGAAGGAGTTGTCCTTCACTTTCACGAGTTCGATATCGGTCACGCCGCTTTTCTGCTCCTCGACGACCGGGCCGTCGTCGCCGCGGCTGAGGACGACGTGCCCGAATCCGGACTCACCCTCGGCGACACGGAAGACGAGGTCGCTCGGCTCGAACCCGTCGTCGCCGGGGACCATCCGCTCCTCGAACGGGAGTTCGTCGGCCGAGACTTGGACGGTCTCCATCTGTGGATAGGTCTCCAGGAACTCCTTCCCGACGAATTCGAGGAATCCTTCGACCGTTGCGCCCTCGTACTCACCCATGTGGTGGTGGACGAAGTTCTTCATCGTGTCCGTCGCGACCACCGCGCTGTTGTCGCCCTCGCTGAACGACGGCAGGAACTCCTCCCCTTCGACCTGGACGCGAACCTCCATGCCCAAGAGGGTGTTGTCGCGACCGTCGAACTCCGATTCCGGAATGGTTCGCACACCCTCCAGCGCGGGGGCGTAAGTCCGATAGACCGCGACATGTTCCTTCCCGTAGTTCATCGTCCGTTCCTGACCGGAACTGGGTCCGTCGTCTGCCATCCGTTATCGACCCCTCCGGGCGCGTCCGACGTGCGCTTTGCCGCTGTGCCGTCGCTTCACAGTTTGCGTTCTGCCTACCGTCATTGTCCGGTTCGACCTGCCCACGCAGGGTACAAAATATTTTGTCTTGTCCGTCTATCACACTCTGATCGTCCACGTTGCACAAATAAATACACAGTATTCGCCACGCTGTGGCAAAGGAACCAAAGGAATCGACAGAAAGGGCTCCGACAGCGTGGCCTCGCTACTGTGCCCACGTCGGGCGCGGATAGGTCGTGTAATCCGGGGACGAACCGACCGCCGGGACGAGACGGGGGCCGTCGCCGGGGAACTGTGCTACGCGAGCAGTTCTTCGAGACGTAACCGTGCGATCCGGTGAACCTGGTCCAGGGCGGTCCGAAACTCCGCTGCTTCCGTGTTCTCGATCCGGTCTTCCATGGCCGCCTGGATCACGTCCGGTGACTCGTCTTTGACGGCCATGATGAACGGGAAGCCAAAACGCTCTCGGTAGGTCTCGTTGAGTCGCTGGAACGTCTCGTACTGATCTGGCGAGAGCGAATCGAGACCGGCCGATGCCTGCTCCGCCTCGGAGGCGTCGGTCATCTCGGTGCGGTCGCCGAGGTCGGGATGTGCGCGCAGGAGTTCGAGTCGCTTCGATTCCGGTGCCTCACGGACGACACTCCGCATGGTCTCGTGGAGGTCGTCGACGGAATCGAACGGTCGGTCCGACCAGCTCCGCTCGGCGACCCACGGCGAGGTCTCGTAAATCCCGCCCAAGACCTCCACGAAGGCTCCCTCGTCGAGTCCGTTCAGGTCCTCGATCGTATATTCACTCATCAATCGGTAGTGACCACCCACTCGCCACTTAATCACTCGCATCGGCCTCCACTCGTACCAGCATCGGTGTCGGCCGTGGTAGCTGTGGCACAGATGTGTGCGCCTGTGTGTCGAGAGACACGCCAGTCCGGCCACCGACGCGCGTCGGCTGTATCCGGGAGAGATATCGAAATTATTTTCATTCTTCGGCCAATAACCATACGTATGATTGAATCTGGAACGACAATCGAGATACACATTCGAATATTATGTGTATTACCGAAGGTTTGAAATAATCTGGTTTGACAGTAGTTCCCATGGCAGGTTCCGAAACGAACGAGGGTAGTTCGGTCGTGCTGTACGATATCGAGGATCGACCACCGCTCGGGGAGGCGATACCGCTCGGCATCCAACACGTACTGGCGATGTTCCTGGGGAACGTCGCGCCCCCGTTGATCCTCGCGGGCGCGGTGGGGTCCGTCACGGGCGAGACGACGTTCCTGGTTCAGATGGCGTTGATCGTCGCCGGTGTGGCGACGCTCATCCAGGCGTTCCCGATCGGACCGGTCGGAGCGAAACTCCCCATCGTCATGGGAACGAGCTTCGCGTTCCTGGGGCCACTCATCGCAGTGGGGAACCAGTACGGACTCGCGGCAGTGTTCGGTGCGGCACTGATCGCCGCACCCGTGGAGATGGTCATGGGCGTCTCGCTGGACCGATTCCGGGAGTACTTCCCACCGCTCGTGACCGGCATCGTCGTGATGCTCATCGGACTGACGCTGATCCCGACCGGCATGAACTACGCGGCCGGGGCGTCAGCCGGGCCGTCGGCACCCGGGTACGGATCCTTCACGAACCTCGGACTCGCAGGATTGGTCCTGGTCGTGACCGTCGTCCTCAATCAGTTCTTCGAGGGATTTCTCCGAGTCATCAGTGTCTTCGTCGGCATCATCGTCGGATACGTCACCGCACTCGCGCTGGGCGTCGTCGACCTGTCGGCCGTCTCGTCGGCCGGGTGGGTGACCGTCCCCGTGCCGCTGAAGTACGGAATCGCCTTCGAGCCCAGCGCGATCGTCACCGTGGCGTTTCTCTACGTGATCACCGGCATGGAGACCATCGGTGACATCTCCGGGACCGTCTCCGCCACGGGCCGGGACGCAACTCAAAAGGAGATGCGCGGCGGCCTCCTCGCCGACGGCGTGATGAGCGCGTTCGGGGCGATCTTCAACGCGCTCCCCAACACGTCGTTCTCACAGAACGTCGGGCTCGTCAACTTCACGGGCGTCGCGAGTCGCTACGTCGTCGGCATCGGCGGGGTCGTCCTGCTGGTGCTCGGGTTCGTTCCGAAAGTGGGCGCCGTGGTCTCCGCGATGCCCGACGCGGTCCTGGGTGGCGGCGCGTTGATCCTGTTCGCGATGATCTTCTCGTCGGGGGCTCGGATCATCACGCAGAACGTCACGCTCGACCACCGCAACTCGACTATCCTCGCACTGTCGATGGCGCTGGGCCTCGGCGTCGCGTTCCGACCCGAAATCCTCCAGCAGTTCCCCACTGAGATTCAGACGCTGTTCGGCTCCGCGCTCGTGACCGGCGGCTTCACCGCGCTGGTGCTCAACGTCGTGATACCCGGCGGTGGCGTCGGTTCGGGGCCGACCGAGCACACCACCGGGCTCGCGCCCGAGACGCCGACCAACATGGAGGAGGACATCCCCGACCCGGCGCCCTCCCCCGACGACGACTGAGTCCCGGCACACGGAGCACGACACCTCCGACACACCCGGACACGCCCGCTGTGTGGGTCGAAGCTATGAAGATTCACGATGGAGTTGGCTCCCCCTATGAGACCGATTCACGATGCAGACAGCGGGAACCGCGGTCAGGTGGCCGGCGTCGTCGGTCGCTCCCCCCGGACCGCTGTCGCTTTCGAGAGTCCCGTCGAGCGCACGTCCATTCCGGGAGCCGACCGAACGGGGCGCCACTCGTAACCGATGGCCGGCATCGATACGCTGCTCACCGGCGGGACGGTCGTGACGGCCGAGACCACCGTCGACGCCGCGGTCGGCATCGACGACGGGACTATCGTCGGCGTGGCAAAAGAACGCATCTTCCCCGAGGCGGACCGTCGGATCGACGTCGACGGCAACCTCGTCCTCCCCGGCATCGTCGACCCGCACGTCCACATCGCCGGCTACAACTCGATCGACTCGTACGAGACCGGCTCGAAAGCCGCCGCTGCCGGCGGCGTCACGACCTTCATGAACTTCGCGTGGCAAGGGTGGGACGACGGCGACTGGGACACGACGGCGTCCCTGTCCGATGCCGTCGAACGCCACCGCGATCAGGCGGCCCCCGTCATCGATTACGGTCTGCACCCCGTCATAACGCGAGAGACGGCTGCGGTCCTCGACGAACTGCCCGAACTCGTCGACGACGGCGTGACCTCGTTCAAAATGTTCACGACCGACGACATCCGGCTGTCCAACGGGTTCATCGGGGAGGTGTTCCAAACACTCGCGGACCTGGGGGCCGTTGGGATGGTCCACACCGAAGACTACGCCGTCTGTGAGCAGCGCACAGAGGCGGTGAAGTCGACGCCGTCCGGCGAGTCACCCGCCAGCTATCCACGGTCACGACCCGACTACGCCGAGGCGATGGCAGCCGACTCGGTCGCGCGACTGGCCGCCGCCGCCGACGCGAAGTACTACGGGGTCCACACGACATCGGAAGCGGCCGCCGACGCGATAGCGTCGGTACGGACCGACGGCTCGAACGTCAGAGCCGAGACCTGTACGCACTACACCGTCTTCGACGAGTCGCTGTACGAACGCCTCGGGAACCGCGCCATCATGTCCCCACCGCTCCGGACACAGCACGATATCGACGCCCTGTTCGAGCGCCTCCGGGACGGGACGCTCTCGGTCGTCTCGACCGACCACGTCCCGCTCCCGCGCAGTCGCAAGGAGGGCGGTCCCTGGTGGGAGAGTGCGTTCGGCGTCAACGGCCTCCAGCGCAGTCTCCCTGTGTTCCACGACGAAGCCGTCACTCGACGCGACTTCTCCTATCCCGAACTCGTCGAACTCATGTGTACCAACCCGGCGCGCACGTTCGGTCTCCCGAAGAAGGGCCGGATCGAACCCGGCGCCGACGCCGATCTCGTGGTGTTCGACCCCGACGAGACCTACACGATCTCGGCGGAGCGCAACCACTCGAACGCGGATTACTCGATCTACGACGGCCGGGCGGTAACGGGACGGGTCCAGCAGACGTTCGTCCGTGGAACGTTGGTCGCTGACGATGGCGAGATCGTCGCCGAACCGGGCCACGGTGAGTTCCGACGCCGTGTGCTACCAGGCTGGGACTGACGGAACCGCGGCTCAGTTCGACTGCTCTTTCATCTGTCTGGTGATGTACCCGGAGATACGGTTGCGGACGCGTCTGGACTCGACTTCGGTCAGGTTCGCCACACGGTGTTTGTTCTCCTCGAAATCGTCGGTGAACCGATCCGGGTGGCGCTGTATGAGCGTCTCTCCGATGTCGATGATCTCCTCGGAATCCAGCGTCACGTTCTTCGGTTGCTCGGCATCGCGGATAGTTCTTTCGCGTCGTCAAAGGCGGGGAACCGCCGGACGGACCGATTACTCGGCGTCGAGTGCGGCCCTGATCTTCTCGGCAGTGATCGGGAGGTCGTCGATGCGAACACCGACTGCGTCACGGATCGCGTTGCTCAACGCTGGCGGCACGCCGTTGGTCGGAATCTCGGCGACGGCTTTCGCCCCGAACGGCCCGCTCGGTTCGTGCGTCTCCACGAAGATGGGCGTCAGTGGCGGCTGGGTGTCGGCTTTCGGGATGCCGTAATCGCCGAACCCGACGACCTCGGGCTGGCCGTCGTCGTCGAACGAGAAGCCACTGCCCACGGCCAACTCGTAGCTCATGTGCATCGCCCCGGTCACCTGTCCCTCGGCGAGGTCGGGATTGATGACGGTCCCACAGTCGATGGCGTACACGAGGTCGTGGACCTCGAACTCCCCGGTCCGCTCGTCGACGGTGACGTCGGCGAACTGGGCGCCGAACGGTGGGGGTGATTCGGGCGTGCTGTGGCTCGCCTCGCCCATCACTTGCGCCCGTTCCTCGTCGCCGTAGATGGACTCGTATCCGATCTCCTTGAGCGAGACCGACTCGCCGGACCGCTCGGCGTACACCGCGCCGTCGCGGGCGGTGAGCGTCTCGCGGGGCTCCCCGAGCAGTCGTGCGGCGAAGTCGAACAGTTGTTCGCGGGCGTCCTGGGCCGCCTTCTTCACCGCCGTGCCCGTCACGTACGTCGTCGAGGAGGCGTAGGCCCCGTAATCGAACGGGGAGATGTCGGTATCCGAGGGCTGGACGAGGACGTCCTCGGGCGGGGCGCCGAGGATTTCGGCCGCGATCTGTGCCATCGCAGTGTCGGCACCCGTTCCGATGTCCACGGCACCCGTCTGGAGGATGAACGAACCGTCTTCGTTCATCTTGATGTGTGCGGCGCCGAGTTCGTCGTTCGGAACGCCGCTGCTCTGGATCGTCAGCGCGGCGCCGATGCCCCGGTGAAGGTGGGGCGCGTCCGGCTGTTCGACGTCGCCCCAGCCGATCGCCCGTTTCCCCCGTTCGATGCACTCGTCGAGACCACACGACCGGATCCGGCGGCCTCCGCCTCTGATCTCCCCGTCGCCTTCCTTGAGGATGCTCGAAGCGACGTCGAGGTCGCCTTCCCCGATGACGTTCCGGGCGCGGAATTCGAGTGGATCCATCCCGAGCTCACGGGCGACCGCGTCCATGTGTCCCTCCAGTGCGAAGTGGCCCTGCGGTGCGCCGTAGCCCCGCATCGCGCCGGCGACGGGGCGGTTCGTGTGCGCGGCGGTCATCTCGAGTCGGATGTTGGGTGTGTGGGTGTACAGGGCCAGCTGTTTCTTGCCGATGGCACCGGACGCCGTCAGTCCGTGGGACCCGTACGCGCCGGAGTTCGTGAGCACGGACATGTCGATCGCTTCGAGGTCACCCTCGTCGGTCACGACGCTGCGGACCGTGATCGAGGCGGGCCGACGGACCCGCATCGCGTGGAACTCCTCTTTCCGTGTCGCCTCCAGTTTGACCGGGCGGTCGATCGCCATCGTGAGCGCCAGCGCGATCGGTTCGAGGACGATGGACTGTTTGCCGCCGAAGCCGCCACCGATACGCGGTTTGGTCACACGGATATCCCGAATCGGCACGTCGAACAGCCGTGCCAGCTGTCGCCGTGCGTGATAGGGGACCTGCGTGCTCGTGACGAAGTGGTACCGGTCGTCCTGATCGCGCCGTGCGATGGTGGTGTGCGGTTCGCCGACGCAGTGGGACTGGTGTGGCGTCGCCCACTCCGTCTCGACGACCGTCAGGTCCGACCGGTCGGCCGCTGCCTCGAAGGCGCCATCGACGTCGCCGATCTCGCCCTCGGCGTGGGCCTCGATGTTCCGCTCGTAGTCGGCACCGGGCTGGTGGTTCTCGACGCTCTCGGGGTCGTGGATCCGCGGTGCGTCCGGTTCGATCGCCGCCTCGGCGTCCAGCACGGCGTCGCGTTCGTCGTAGCTGACCTCGATGGCCTGCACGGCGGCTCTGGCGGTCGCGACGTCTTCGGCGGCGACGGCGGCGATCGGATCGCCGACGTACCGGACCCGTTTGCGCAGGACGCGCAGGTCGTACGGTGACGGCTCGGGATAGGACTGGCCCGCCGAGGTGTAGGGATCGTTCGGCACCTCGGCCGAGTCGGGTGTGATGACGGCGTAGACACCGTCCATCTCCTCGGCGGCGCTCGTGTCAAGTTCCGTGACCACGCCGTGGGCGATCTCCGAGCGGAGTACTTTCCCTGCCGCGAGGTCCGGGAACTCCCGGGCGTAATCCGCCGTGTACTTCGCCTCCCCGGTGACGATCTTCCGCGCGTCGGCTTTCTCCTCGCGACTCGACACGGCGGTGAGTTCGTCGGGGCCCCGCCTGTTGTCCGGCCCTTCCTCGAACTCCACGGGTGGTGCGGCGTCGGTCTGGGACGCCCCGTCCGGCGTCGACTCCTCGTCTCCCTCTTCCGTCCGACTCATTCGCCGTCACCACCGGGACAGTCACTGCAGCCCACACACGATCGGTTCGACGAGACGGGACGGCCGCCGTCGGAGACCACCGCCCCATCGTTCGACAGCCGCATCGCGGCGTCCTGGACCGCGTCGACGATCTTCTCGTAGCCGGTGCAGCGACAGATGTTACCCGACAGTGCCTCCCGGATCTCCCGCTCGTCGGGCTCGGGATTCGATTCGAGTAACTGCGTCACGCGCATGATCATCCCGGGAATGCAGAAGCCACACTGCAGCGCCGCGTTGTCGACGAAGGCAGCCTGGACGGGATGCAGTTCGTCCTGCGTTCCCAGGTTCTCGATGGTCTCGACGGTCGCACCCTCCACGCGAGCGACCGGCTGGAGACACGACTTCACCGGCTCCCCGTCGACGGCGACGGTACAGAATCCGCAGTCACCCGTTCCACAGCCGCGTTTCGTCCCCGTGTAGCCGGCACCTCGAAGCGCGTCGAGCAGCGTGTCCGACTGGGCCGCGGTGAGCGTTACGTCTTCGCCGTTCAGCGTGAGTTCGACGTCCATGGGTGTCCCGTCAGCGACCCCCTTCGAGAGCGCCGTTGCGGTCTCGGTCGTGGATCGGGACACGCAGCGGGCCAACTCTTCCCGCCGACGTCGCGTCCGTACTCGATATTCCTACGTCTCTCATGGTACGCCGTACTCGTGAGAGGGTTTTCAATCTTAGCATCGAAAACAGGGACAAATCGCTTGTTTTTGGGCATATACTCATTTGTTTGTAAATCGTCGATCGATTCCGGCTGGGGATGCCGGCCCCCACCGGTGGGCAGGCATCGACGACGGTGACTCTCCCGAGAAGGCTATCCCACAGCGTGGGGTCCAGGGCTGACCGCCGCCACCGGTGCCACAATGCGGACACATCCGTGGATCCTGTGGCAACGTCGTGCCAGCGGTTCGTCGACTGGGCCACGATCGGGACACAGGGGCAAAGAGCGCCACGGCGGAGTGCCCACGACTCGGCAGTCACCCCTGACCGGATGGGCACGCGGACCGCAAATATACACCCTAAGTCCGTTAAATCACATCCCCCGACAGCACCACAGGAGCGACGGGTCGGGGACGGACCGTACACGGACCGTAACAAACTATATTAGCGGGCGGCGGATTGGACGAGACGATGACTACGGACGCTAGTTGCAAGGTCGATCGGGTGATCGAGACTTACGGACTCACGTCGGCCGATCCGGTCTTCGACTCTATCGACGAGGGGCTTCTGTCACGCTGGACGGGTGCCGGCGAGCGCTCGGCGGTCGGCTACCGATCGCTCACCGAGTGGTTCAACAAACGGCTGCTGAAGACGGTCTACGACGACCACGGCCGTGACACGCTCGGTGCGACCGTGGACAGCGACTACGAGGTCCTCCAGAGTGACGACGAACTGGTCGTTGCCGAACTGGCGGAGAGTCTGCGTGCCGATGGGATCGACGCCGACGACCTCCGGGGGGCCCTCGTCTCGTGGGGCACCATGCGAACGCACCTGCAGGACTGTCTCGACGGGCAAAAAGAGCCACAGACGGCCACCACCGACTGGGAGGTCGAGAGCGTTCGGAAGGCGATCGGGGTGACCGAATCCAAGGTCGAATCGGCGCTCTCTGCACTCGCCCAGAAGGAACGGCTCGCCGGCGGTGGCACTGCGGACATCGAGGTACAGGTGCAACTGGGGTGTGACGCCTGTCCGACCCGGGTTCCGTTCGACGTCGCGCTCGAGCGCGGGTACGTCTGTGAAACACACCACGCACAGCCGCTCTCACGGGACGCACGATGACCTGGAGGGTCGACGTCGAACGGATCGCAGGCATCCTCGCGGGCAGTGCGACGATCGACCCCGGCGTCAACGCCGTCCGGGGCTCGAACTGGCAGGGTAAATCGAGCTTCATCGAGGCCCTCAAGGCGGGATTGGGCACGTCGACGGAACTGACGGAGGGCGCCGATAGCGGGCGTGTCGAGCTACGGACCCCGGACGGGACAGTCACCGTCGACCTGGTTCGGGAGAACGGGAGCGTCGTCCGCCAGGGGACGCCGTACCTCGACGCCGAGTACGACCTCATCCGCGCGGAGCTGTTCGCCTGTCTGGACGAACGAAACGAGATCCGCCGAACGGTCCGACGCGGCGAGAACCTGGAGGACGTACTCATGCGCCCGCTCGACTTCCAGGATATCGACGAACAAATCGCCGATCTGAAACGCGAGCGCGAACAGGTCGACGCCGAACTCTCCCAGGCCGAAGAGGCCAGCAAGCGGCTCCCGTCGGTCCAGCGGACGGTCGAGAACCTCGAAGCGGAGATCGAGGAGTTGCGAGAGAAACGCGAGAAGATAGCGTCCGCCGACGAGGACCGAGACGACGACGGGTCGACCCAGCGTGCGCTCAGTCGGGCACAGACCGAACGCAACGAAGCCGAACAACGGGTCGAGCGACTGGAGGCGAGCATCGAACGAACCGAAGAGCGACTCGAGGACCGTCGCGAAGAACTGGCCGAACTGGCGGTGCCCGACGACGACGTCGAGGAGCGGCTGGTAGCGGCGCGAGAGCGACTCTCCGAACACGAACGCGACCTGGAGATCCTCCAGTCGCTGTACTCGGCGACCGAGCTGGTCCTCGACGAGAACCGGGTCGCCCTCGTCACGGACGTCCAGCGCGATCTCGTGGCCGACGAGCTCACCTGCTGGATCTGTGGGCAGGATACGACCCGAAGCGACGTCGAGTCACAACTGGACGCGCTGGGGGACGAACTCACGGACCGGAGAGCGACGACCGAATCGCTCCGGTCGGAAGTCGAGGACCTCGAGAACAGGCGCGAGGAAATCCAACAGCGGAAACGCCGGCAGGCGGATCTCGAAACCGAAATCGTCGATCTCGAAGACACACTCGCGGACCGGGAGGAGAGCCTCGAGTCGGCCCGGGAGCGACTGCGGGAAGGGACCACACGTGTCGAGGAGCTCTCGGAAGACGTCGACGAGACGATGGAGGAACTGTCCGACGTCGAGAGCGAGATCAAGTTCCGCGAAGCCGAACTGGACGATTCGCAGGCGGAACTGGAACAGCTCCAGGCCCGGGCCGACAGGCTCGACACGTTGCGGGCCGAGCGCGAGGACCTGACTTCGGAGATCGAGACGCTCCGGAACCGAAAAGACCGGATCCGACGCGAAGCCCGCGAGGCGTTCGACGAGACGATGCGGGAGATCATCTCGCGGTTCGACACCGGCTTCGAGACGGCACGGCTCACGGCCGATTTCGAGATCGTCGTCGCACGCGACGGGCGCGAGGCGAGCCTCGACGCCCTGAGTGAGGGGGAACTCGAGTTGATCGGGTTCGTGGCCGCCCTCGCGGGACGGGAATCATTCGACGTTGACGAGTCGGTGCCACTGTTGCTCGTCGACGGCGTCGGCGGCCTCGACGACGCGAACCTCCACACGCTCGTCGAGTACCTCCAGGACCGCGCGGAGTACCTCGTGTTCACCGCGTACCCCGAGTACGACGCGTTCGACGGCCACGAGATCGATCCGACCGAGTGGACCGTCGCGAACGAGGGCCGCGTCTCCATCGACTGAACGACCATCGAGACCCGAGAGATTGCGTAGCGGTCACCTCCGATTCACCGCTGTGCCCCGTCCCGCGACGCCGAGTCGCCCATCGCGAACGTCGTCACCACCACAGCCACCGTAGCTTTGTGGACGATCGTATTATTCTACTCCGAGTTTGTTCCAAATTCACATCGTAATTCGCAGAGTTGTAGAAGATATTGAGGAAAATATGGCCGAAGACAGGATATAATAGTATCACTGGCCTCAGGTACTGCACATGGCTGTTAGTAACGCCTTCGAAGAACTGTCGGCTGTGGTCGCCCGGCTCGAAGCGGCGGACGCCGATGTCCGCGCGGCGACAGTCCAGGAGTCAGAACTCGGTCCCGGTGGTGAATTGACCGCGAAACTCACGGTAGCGGTTCCACTCTTCGCCGCATCGTCGCTCGGCGACGGCATCACGATCGAGGCCGAGAATGCCGACGTACAGGACCAGCGCGTGTCGGTCGATCTCACGGTGACGGTCCCGGTGACCGACGACGACCCGGCAAACACCCTGGCGGGGCTGGTCGACCAGCCGAACTCGGCGGGCCGATCCGACAGTACGCCGGCGTACAAGGATCGCGACGCGCTGGCGACTGCGTACGCGGAGTGTGACACGTTCCCGGAGATGACGACGGCACTGGGTGTCGACGTGACGTCCGAAACCGTCCGCAGACACGCGATCAAGTACGGAATCCACGACCCCGACGACAGCACCCCGCGAGCGGGACAGGACGGCATCCTCGGCGAGGGCCAGGGCACCGAGACGGGCGAGGATGCCGAGGCGGCGGAACCCGGCGCCGTGGCCGGACCCACCGCCACGGGTTCGGGTGACTCGGGCACGGCGGAAGCGCCTCGGAGCGAGGACGAACGTTCAGCGGCGGACGAGACGGCCAATCAGGCTGGTGACGCCCCAGCGAACTCGTCAGAGTCGTCGGATCACGGTGCGCACGCGTCGTCGCAGGCTGCGAAGCCGGTGCTGGACTCGCCGCTCGCGGACCGTCCGGTCGCGGAATTCCTCTCGAAAACGGGCGAGAAGGACCAGGAGACCACCGCCGTCACCGACGGATTGGGTGTCTCGTCGGACCTGACGGTCGGGAAACTCACGACGGCGATCAACCGGTCACGCACGGTTCACGAGGCGAAACAACACCTCGACATGAGTGGGAACAACGCTCGCCAGTTGTTACAGCGACTCGATCTCGTACAGTTCGTGTCACACCCGCTGGCGACCGATCAGATCGAGGTCTCCCCGGAGGAAGTCGTGCGCCGCATCGACCCCGAGCGAGCCTGATCCCGTTCACGACCGACACGGTCGCTGACGAGTAGTGACGACGCCGGATCTCGACCGGGGACGACACGTTCACACCCAGAGACCGGTACCCAACACCATCACTCGTCGGTGATCGAGACGACGACGTTTTTTGTCTGTGTGTAGTTTTCCAGGGCCTGTTGGCCTTTGGCGCGGCCGATCCCGCTCTTCTTGTAGCCGCCCGACGGTGCCTGCTGGGAGGCAAAGAGGTACTCGTTGATCAGGACGGTCCCGGCTTCCAGTTTCCGCGCCATCCGGTGGGCGCGGCTCACATCGGTCGTCCACACGAGCCCGTACAGACCGTACTCGGTGTCGTTCGCGCGGCTGACGGCCTCCGACTCCGAGCCGAACTCGGAGACGGTGACGACCGGCCCGAAGATTTCGGTACAGGAGACCGGTGCATCGTCGGCCACGTCCGCCAGCAACGTCGGTTCGTAGAAGTACCCATCGCGATCGAGGCGAGCGCCACCGGTCAGCAACGTCGCGCCGTCGGCCAGCGCCGATTCGACGAACGACTCGACGCGGTCGAGGGCGGCCGCGTCGATGAGTGGTCCGATCGTGTTCCCGTCGATTCCCGGCCCGACGTCCATCTCCTCGACGGCCTCGACGAGCATGTCCGTGAACGAGTCGGAGACGTCTTCGTGGACGAAGATCCGGGTCGGTGCGAAGCAGGTCTGCCCGGTGTTCCAGAAGGCCTTCGCCGAGTCCGCGGCCGCCCGTGTCAGATCGGCGTCCGGGAAGACGACGTTCGGGCTCTTCCCGCCCAGTTCCAGGTGGACCGGCGTGATGTGCTCCGCCGCCGTCTTCATCACCTCCCTGCCGGTCTCCGTCGATCCCGTGAACTCGATGTGAGCGACGCGATCGTCGTCGGTGAGCTGGCGGCCAGTTCTCGCTTCACCACCGGTGACGACGTTGAACACGCCGTCCGGGATCCCGGCCTCCGTGGCGATCTCTGCGAGCGTGAGCATCGACAGCGGCGCTCGCTCGGGTGCTTTCGCGACGACCGTGTTCCCGGCAGCCAGCGCCGGCGCGACGCTGCGTGCGGTCAAGACCAGCGCGGCGTTCCAGGGCACGACGTGTGCCGTTACGCCGTAAGGCTCCCGTATGGTGTAGTCCAGCACGTCGCTGTCGCCGTGGATCGGGATCGTCTCACCTTCGATCTTGTCGGCGATGCCCCCGTAGTAGTCGAAGTACTGGGCCGTCTTTCCCGCCTGTGCCTCCGAGGCACCCAGCGACCGCCCCATCTCGAGGGTCTCGGTCCGTGCCAGCCGGGAGACGTTCGCCCGAATCCGGTCGGCGAATCGACCGAGCAGCTGACTGCGCTCGACCGGGTCGAAATCGGCCCAGGTGTCGGCCGCCGCGTCGGCCGCGGCGATGGCCGCCTCGACGTCGTCCGGTGTGGCCACTGCGACCTCGCCGATGGCCGCTTCGGTGGCGGGGTTCAGGATCTCGAACGTCGCTCCTGTCGTTCGCTCCGCACCGTCGATCCAGTTCCCGACGGTACCGAACTCCATGTTCGTCATTCGATGTTCGGTTCGCCTGGCGGTTTCATAGTGGTATCGGGGAAAAGAGACCACACACTTCGAATTGGATCCGGTCGTGGGAGCAGTACACGGCGATGTGGGGCACGGGGACTCAGTCCGGGTCGTCACACGGCACCGGCTCCGTCTCGAACGTCGATTCCACGTCGCCACTCGAAAAAAAGCCCAGCAGGCGGGCCGTCTCGGTTCCCGTGTTCCGGACCGAGTGCGGGACGTCGGCCGGGACGACGGCCAGATCTCCGCTCACAGCCGTCGTCGTCTCGTCGTCGACGGTCGTCTCGACGGTGCCGTCGATGACGTACACGAGTTCGTCGACGCCGTCCCGGTGCCGCCCGATCATCGTTCCCGGTTCGAGTTCGTTGTAGACGACGGTGTAGTCCGTCGCCTCCGCCACCGTCTCCCCTGGTCTGTCCGCGGTGAACGGGAACGTCCCCAGCCACCGGGCACCGTCGATGCCCTCCTGTTCGACCGCTTCGAGTGCGAGCGAATCGAGTCGCAACGGGTCCATACCCCATCGTTCTCGGGCCGGCTGTTATGCGTTCGGGTGCCACTGTGCCGGAGCCGGGTTTGGCACATCCGACACAGGTGTTGGAACGGATCCACGGCCGTCGTGGTCGGTGTCGACGTTCGTTCACGCCGCACACGTCCCGTGCCCCCCGTACTGTTTAGTCGCGGCCCGTCCCAGCGGGGATATGGAGACGCGTTGCACCTGCTGGGCGAAGCGTCGCGACTGCCGACCGAGCGCGTCGGCCCCGTCACCGCCACAGTCGAACGGGATGCCGAAGTGGTGTGCATGAGTGGGTACGAGTACGTCGTCGTCGGCGGCGGGTCGGCGGGGTGCGTGCTGGCGAACCGGCTCTCGGCCGACGGTGAGGACGTGTTACTGCTGGAAGCCGGGCAGGACTGGCGAGCCGACACCGTCGACGAGACGGTGCTGACCGGGAACTTCATGGACCTGCTGGCGGCCGACCGCATGGTGTGGCCGGAGCTCGAGGCCACCCTGAGTAGTGCGAAGCCGCCCGAACGGTACTACGTCGGGAAGGGGCTCGGCGGTGGGTCGGCGGTCAACGGACAGCTGTGGCTCTGGCCGCCGCTCGCCGATTTCGACCGGTGGGTCGCGGCGGGCTGTGCCGGCTGGTCGGCCGAGGAGATGGCCGGTCGCCTGCGACAGTGCGAGGCCGACGAACTCGGCGACCGGGCCCACCACGGACGGGACGGGCCCACGCCGGTCTGGCGGCCGCGACCGGAACGCGACGAGTGGGGGCCGGTCGATCACGCGTTCCGGGACGCAGCGGTGGCGCTGGGTCACCCCGTCGCGCCCGATTTCGACCTGAACGCACCCGACACGACGGGACTGGGGGCGACGCCGCGAAACGTCGAAGACGGAGTGCGGGTGTCGACCAAGCAGGCGTATCTCGACCCGGTCCGGGAGCGCGACAACCTGACCGTCCGGACGGGTGCGCTGGTCGACCGTGTCCGGTTCGACGGACGTGTCGCGACCGGCGTCGAGGCCCTCGTCGACGGGACCCGGCAGTCCTACGAGGCCGACACCGTCGTCCTCTCGGCCGGCGCGATCTACACCCCGACGATCCTGGTCCGGTCGGGGATCGGGCCGCGGGCGCAGGTGGCGGCGGTCGATGCCCCCCTGCGCTCGGCTCGACCCGGACTCGGTCGGGTGATCGATCACCCGCTCCTGGCGCTGTCGTTCCCACTGGAGCCGGACGCTCGCGTCGACGACCCGTCGGGATTTTTCGCGTCGACGATCCTCTTCTGGCAGGCCGACCTGCCCTACTCCCGACCGCGCGAACTCCACGCGCTCGCACGGAACTTCACCGAGACGAACAGGGAGGGAGCCCAGCGCGGTGGCCTGGTGATCGGGATGTTCGACACCCACTCGCAGGGACGGGTCGAGGTCACCTCGGCCGACCCGCGGGACGACCCAGCAGTCGACGTGGGGATGCTCTCGGATCGCCGCGACCTCGTCCGGCTCCGCGAAGGCGTCAAACACGCCGTCGAACTGCTGGACACGGAGCCGATGCGGTCGATCAGGGCCGGCCCACCGGTCCTGGAAACGCACGACGGGAGCGCCGAACCGATCGACGTCTCCGACGACGCCGCGCTCGAAGACCAGATCAAACGTAACGTCGCCCAGTACTACCACCCGGTCGGCACCTGTCGGATGGGTGCGCTCGACGATCCAGGTGCCGTGGTTACGCCGCAGTGTCAGGTCGGCGGCGTCGAGGACCTGTTCGTCGTCGACGCGTCGATCATGCCGACGACGGTGCGTGCCCACACCAACCTCGCGACGGTCGCGCTCGCGGAACGGGCCGTCGAGTTCCTCACCGTCTAGGGTCGGGGAGCGTCTGGAGTTCGGATGCGGTCGCCCTCGTCAGAGGGGGCCTTCCACCGGATCGTCCTCGGGGCCGAAGGGCGTCCGGAACCACTCGGAGAACACGTAGGTGTCGGAGACGGAGGTCAGTGCACGGAGACTGCGCACGCCGAGGTTGATGCTCGTCCCCCGCGCCGGCGTCTCGATCTGGATCGCCTCGCCGGCCTCCGTGTGGATCTTCCGGACCGTCGTGTGGGAGTACTCGTTCGAGATCGAGACCTCACCGCCCGAGTCGTCGGGATCACCGCCCGTGAGCGGGACCGGATCGGGGTCGTCCAGACCGCCGATCACGTCCGCGAGGACACCCCGTTCACGCTGCCAGGAGAGCCCCTCCAGCAACAGGGAGTCGAGTTTGATATCGTCGTCTCCGTCCGTGATCTCCAGTCGCTCGCCCTGCGAGACCAGCTTCTGGACCCGAACCGTCCCGTGCTCGTCGGTGACCGTCAGGTTGGCGTCCGCCGGTCGGTGGACACTGCTGTACTGTCGCGACATGATCAGAGAAGCGGGAGCGTGATGTTCTTCGTGTTCAACACGGTGTGGTCGAGGTACACCGTCCGGTCGGCGATCCGGAAGCCGTCGGCGGTCTCCCTGAGGACGGTGTGTCGCTGTGCGGACAGCAGGTCGTGGTCGGGTTCGTCACCGTAACTCCGGAACACGTGCTGGTTGTTCGAGACGGTCAGTTCGTCGCCCTCGGCGTCGAGGATCCGCACGTTGCCGACGACGTGTCGCACCCGGGACCGTGGGTTCTCGGACCAGGCGTACTCCTTCTGAAGCCGACCGACACGCTCTCGGATCCGTTCGATCCCCTCCCGGAGGTAGTACGAGCGCGAACTGAACTCGTCCTGTTCGGACCCGGGGTCTCGTGAGGCCCGGACCGGCACCGAGATCGTGAAGTCCTCCGCCAGGAGTTCGAGCCACTCCTCCAGTGCGAACGTGTCCAGCAGGTCCGTCTCCCTGTAGATGAACGACTCCGCGCGGTGACGGGTTTCGGAGTCCACCGCCGGTCGGGAGTGCTGGGTACTCATCGTTCACCCTCCGGGTTCGCGGCTCCGGACATCATCTCACACCACGCCTGGTAGAACATCCGCGAGTTCCGTTCGTCGAAGTAGCCGCCCTGCCAGGTCGTCTCTGCGGGCCCGTACACCGGATCGTCGACCGTCTCCGTCAGGTCCGTCATGTCACCCATCCCCTGTTGCATGTTCCCCTCGGTGCCGCGCAACTCGTGGGTCAGCGCGCCGCTGCTCTCGGAGATTCCCTCCCAGACCGTGAGGTCGTCAGACTCGAACGCACCCGCGGGGCTGAGGCTGTTCCAGCCGCTGTGGGAGTCGTCGAGGAATTCCTCGTCGTCGGCGAACTCCTCGGGGACCAGCCACCAGCTGATCGTCTCCGTCTTGCCACAGCCGCGGGGCTGCCACTTCCGGAGACAGACCCACGGCCCGCCCCACCCGCCCGACTGGATGCCGTGGATGTAGGAGGTGTTCGGGAAGATCGTCCCGAAGTGGAACACCGACCGGGCGAACAGGTCCCGCTGTTCCTGAGTCAGATCCTCGTGCATGCGCTCTTCGATCTCCTCGGGGTAGCCCATGTACGTGTCCGGGTCTTCGGAGAGGTAGTAGGCGGCACAGTGGGAGTCGGTACAGCTGAGATACGCCGCTTCGAGGTAGTCGTCGAGTTCCTCCCACGGCCCCAACTCGAGTTCTTTCGTCTCCAGGGAGGCCTGGTGGGTCGTGAGGACGTGATAGGAGTCCCCGGAGAAGTTGTCGGCCGCGGTCTTCCAGTCGTAGTCGGCTTCCCACCGGTGGGGTTCGCCCACGACCGTCAGCCCGCCCTCCGTCGCGTTGAACAGCACGTCCAGGTACCAGGTGAAGTCCCCGAGATACTCCGTCAGCGACGGCCCCTCGTCGGCGATGCGACCGAAGATGAGGCCGTGATACGTCGCCAGATTGGCCTCCTGTAACTGGATCTCTTCCTCGTCCAGGTCCTGATAGGCCTCGTTCATGTGGGGCATCCCCTGGAGCGTGCCGTCGTTCTTGTAGGTCCAGCCGTGGTACGGACACCTGAAGTGAGACGTGTTCCCCGTCTCCGCGGTACAGAACTGTGCGCCGCGGTGCATACAACTGTCGAGGAACGCGTGCATCTCCCCGTTCTCGTCCCGGGTGACGATGAAGGGGTCCTCGCCGATGTACCGGCGGGCGTAATCACCGGGCTCTTCGAATTCGGATGTGTGACCGAGGTACACCCAGGCGCGAGCGAACACGCGCCGGAGCTCCGCCTGATACACTTCCTCGTCGTTGATGATCTCCATCGGGAACCGCCCGCTGTCGAGCCCCGACTCCGTCCGCTCGACGAGCCGGTCCGTTCGACTGGGGTCCGAAGACTCAGTTGCCATCACGGTGTAAAAATTTTACAGGATACTTATTACTTCTCGTCGCAAACTCGACCAATAGTGCAAACAAATCGGGGCTGTTTCCCGCAATAGGTTGAATAACAGAACCGAGCCGGACACACTCACTGTGGCAACCCGACCGTGGGAGGCACGTCGACTCGGGAGGATGAGTCGTGGGCGGACCAGTGTGCCGCTTGTGGCGTGGCGACACGCGGCCCGACACAGCGATATACGGTCCGCCGGGAGATACCCGGCCAGGGGAGCACGCTCGTTCGGCTTCGAACGCACAAATTCGACGAATTTGTGTATTCACTCGGTTTCCGCAAAGGTACGTTTATTGTCGGCCGGCAGGAAGCCACGTCCAGACAGACGATGACAGAAGTACTCGTAGCAGGCGGCACAGTGGTAACTGTCGACGACGAGAGTACGATCTACGAGGACGGCGCCGTCCTGGTCGCGGACGACGAGATACAGGATGTCGGACCGACCGCGGAACTCGAATCGAAATACGACGCGGACGAGACCGTCGACGCCACCGGACAGGTCGTGATCCCGGGGCTGATCAACCTCCACGTCCACTCCGGCTTCATTCGGGGGCTCGCCGAGGACATGCCGGTCTGGGAGTGGCTCGTCGAACACGTCGACCCGACACACCGCGCGCTCCGCAGGGAGGACGCCCGGGCAGCCTACGAGCTGTGTTACGCGGAGATGGCGAAAGCGGGCATCACGTGCACGCTGGACATGTACCGGTACATGGAGGAGGCCGCCGAGGTGGTCGACGACTACGGGCTCCGGGCGGTCCTCTCGCCGTACGTCGCGGACCGGGACGGGTTCGAGTACTTCCCCTCCGTCCAGGACAACGTCGACCTCGTCGAACGGCACCACGACACCGCCGACGGCCGGGTGAAGGTCTGGTTCGGCCTGGAACACATCGAGTACTGTACCGAGGCGGCCTACCGGCGCGTCGCGGACCTGGCGGCGGAGTACGGCGTCGGCATCCACACCCACGGCGAGGAGTCGCCGAAGAAGGCCCAGGAGTTGACCGACCGATACGGTATGCGCCCCATCGAAGTCTTCGAGGACTGGGGTATCCTGGGGCCAAAGACCGTCGTGGCCCACTGCGTGTGGCTCACGAACCGGGAGATCGAGGCGCTGGCGGAGACCGACACGAGCGTCGCACACTGTCCGACCAGCAACGAGAAACTCGCCTCCGGCGTCGCGCCGGTCCCGAAACTGCTGAATCACGGGGTCCCCGTCGGCCTCGGGACGGACGGCATCAAGGAGAACAATCGACTCGACGTGATCCAGGAGATGAAGAACGCGGCGCTCTTACAGAAGGTCCACCGGCTCGACGCGCGGGCGATCCCCGGCGAGCAAGCGCTCCGGATGGCGACGATGGGCGGGGCACGGGCACTCGGTCTCGACGACGAGATCGGCTCCATCGAGGCGGGCAAACAGGCGGATCTCGTCCTGCTGGATTTCCAGCAGCCACACCTGAGCCCGCACTTCGGCGCCGAGAACGTCGTCCCGAACCTCGTCCACGCCGCGATGCCGTCGGACGTGGAGACGGTGTTCGTGGCCGGCGATCGGGTCGTCGACGACGGTGACTTTCTCCACGGCGATCAGGACGCCATCATCGAGAACTACGACGAGAAGGCGAAAGCGCTGGTCGAGCGTCGCGACGACGAGGAGTGGGCCTGAGGGCCTGAGTTCTCGGCCCGTCGACTAGTCCGCCTCGCGACTGTACGCCTGAACGAGCGCCGCCGGTTGTGCGCTGTCGTCGTCCCGGCGCAGGACGATCGTCGCGACGAGGACGACGAGCGTGACGATGTAAGGGTACATCGACATGATCGCGGGGTTGAGCAGGAATTCGATCACCGGGTTGAGCAGGCCAGCCAGCGGCGACTCCGGACCGAGCGCGAGGTCGAGGCTCTGTGACCGGAGCCGAAGCGAGTTGAACAGGGCGAACAGGTACGCCCCGACCAGGAGTCGCCCCGGACGCCAGCGCGCGAAGATGACCAGTGCGACGGCGATCCAGCCCTGTCCAGCAGCGATGTTGTTCGTCCAGATACCGTTGAACGCCAGGGAGAGATGCGCACCGGCGGCTCCGGCGAGGAGGCCACCGATCAACACTGCGAGATACCGCATCCGAAAGACGTCGATACCCATGGTGTCGGCCGTCTCCGGATCTTCGCCAACGGAGATCATCTCCAGGCCGAGGTTCGTCCGCGTGAGCAACCACCAGACCGCGACGACGAGGCCGAGCGCGATGAAGTCGGTCGCCGGCCCCTCGAACACCGTCGGCCCGAGGAGCGGGATCTCCACGAGCAGGCCGCCGATCACTGGCAGGGTCCGGTCCGGGAACCCGGTGAACTGGGCGCTGGCCCACTGCTGTCCGAAGTAGGTCGTGACCCCGGTCCCGAGCAGGGTTAGCATGATCCCGCTGATCGCCTGGTCTGCTTTCAGTGAGATACAGAGGAACGCGTGGATGGTCGCCGTCAGGAGGCCACAGATCGAGCCGACGGCGAATCCGATCCAGTAGCTGCCGGTCATCACGGTCGCGACGACGCCCGAGAGCGCCCCGACGAGAATCATCCCCTCGACCCCGAGGTTGAGGATGCCCGCCCGCTCGCTGATGAGTTCTCCGAGGCCCGCCAGGATGAGGACGGTGCTCGCACTCACCGTCGCGTCGGCGAGTCCGATGAGGAACGAGGCGTCAGTCATCCGTGGTCACCTCGCTTCCGCGGATCGACCGACCGTCGTCTCTGCGGCCGATGGAGACGCTGAGTCGGTACCGCTGGAAGAACTCCGCCGTGATCAGAAACAGGATGACGAGCGCCTGGACGATGTCGATGATCGCCGACGGGACTTCCATGGCGACCGTGACCCGGTTGCCGCCGACGAACAGGAGGGCGAAAAACAGCGCCGCAAGCAACATCCGGAAGACACCGTTACGGCCCAGCAACGCGATCGGCACCGCGGTGTACCCGTAGCCCGGTGCGAACGACGCGTGCAGTCGGCTCTGGTTGCCCGCGATCTCGCTGATCCCCGCCAGCCCCGCGAGCGCCCCGCCGGCGACGAGCGTGAGCAGGTACACTCTGTACCGACTCATCCCGGCCTGTTCGGCGGCGTCCGCGTTCGACCCGACGAAGTTGACCCGGAACCCGAACCGAGTTCGGTTCATCGACACGTAGACCAGCACGACGATCAGCAGTGCGACGAGGAGGCCGACGTGCGCTCTCGTGCCCGGGATCGCCGGGAACTCGGCGGCCGCCGGGAGCAACTCCGTCTGTGGGAACCCGCCGGAGCCACCCTGCATCGGACCCCGGACGAGGTACAGCTGGATGTCCGCGGCGATGAACGTGAACAGGAGGGTAGTGATGATCTCGCTGATCCCCCACTTCGCGCGGAGCCAGGCGGGAATGAACGCCCACAGTCCGCCCGCGATGGCCGATCCGAGCAGTATCACGGGGATCACGAGTAACTGGGGCAGGGTGACGTTGATGGCGATCCACGTGCCGACGATCGCCCCCGCGAGCAGTTGCCCTTCCGCACCGATGTTCCACAGGCCCGCTTTCATCGGCAGGTAGACACCAAGCCCGACGAGTATGAGCGGCGTCGCACGCACGAGGACGTTCGAGATAGTCGCGACCGTTCCGAAGGGACGCAGGAACATCTCGACGTACGCCGCGATCGGATTCACGCCGATCGCGACCAGCGCGACGACACTGACGGCCAGTGCCGCCGCGATCGCGAACAGTGGCGTCCCGTAGGCGATCCAGGAGGGCGTTTGCTCCCGCGCGTCGATTTCGATGTCGACCAGCATCACTGCTCACTCCGGCCACCGTCGGCCGCGCGTCGCGTCGCCGCGTCCGCCGGGTCCGCGTCCGCCACGGCCACCTGAGCGTCGCCACCGCCGTTCATCTCGACGCTCACCTGTTCTCTGGTGGTCTCCTCGGGCGTCGTTCGCAGCACGATCTCGCCCTCGTAGATCACCAGCAACCGGTCGCTGAGATCGAACAACTCGTCGAGGTCCTCCGAGAACAGGAGGACCCCGGTGCCGCGATTCCGCTGTTCGAGCAGGCGCTCTCTGACGAACTCGATCGCGCCGACGTCGATCCCGCGAGTGGGCTGGTTCGCCACGAGTAGCTCCGGGTCCCGCGCCAACTCCCGGGCGAGGATGAGTTTCTGGAGGTTCCCCCCGGAGAGATCCTTCGCACAGTTTGCGGTCACGTCGCTGACACCACGAACGTCGAAGTCGTCGACGAGTTCCGAGGCGAAATCGCCCACACTGCCGTAGTCGAACAGGACGGAATCGCCGAACTGCTCGTCCCGGAAGTCCTTCATCACGGCGTTGTGCATCACCGACAGGTCACCGGCACAGCCGTGTTCGTGCCGGTCCTCGGGGACGAACGAGACACCCTGCGCGACGAACTCCTCGGGCGGCGCGTCGGCCAGCTCCTGACCGCTGATCTCGATCGTCCCGGCCGTCGGATCCCGGACACCGGCGACTGTCTCGGCGAGCTGTTTCTGCCCGTTGCCGCTGACGCCCGCGATTCCGACGATCTCCCCCGCGTCGACGCGGACGTCCACACTCGACAGTTTGTCGACGCCGCGGTCGTCGATGGCGCTGACACCGGTCGCCTCCAGCACCGGTTCGCCCACGGTCGTGTCCGGTTTGTCGATCTCGAAGAGCACGTCGCGTCCCACCATCATCCGCGCGAGTTCCGATCGGTCGACGGTCGCCGTCTCGACGGTGCCGATGTCCTCCCCTTCCCGAAGCACCGTCACCCGGTCGGTGACCGATTTGACCTCTTTGAGTTTGTGCGTGATGAGAATGACCGAGAGCCCGTCGTCGACGAGTCGCTCCAGCGTCTCGAACAGCCGCTCTGCCTCGACCGGCGTCAGTACGGCCGTCGGCTCGTCCAGAATCAACAGATCGACGTCCCGGTACAGCGCTTTCAGAATCTCGACGCGCTGGCGCTGCCCAACGTCGAGTTCCCTGACGGGCGCGGACACGTCGATGTCGAACCCGTACTGGTCGGCCAGGTCACTGATCCGTCGTTTCGGTCGGTCGAGACCGAGCGAGAACCGTGACGCGACCGCCTGCACGGGGCCGGAAGACCGGAGGGTCGCCAGCGGGCCATCCCCCAGGTTCTCCTGGCGGAACGGAGCCGCCGGCTCGCGGCTCCCGAGGACGATGTTCTCCGTGACACTCAACCGCGGGATCAGCTTGAAGTGCTGGTGGACCATCCCGATACCCGCGTCGATGGCGTCCTGTGGCCTGTCGAGGCGCAGTGGCTCCCCGTCGAACCGAATCGTCCCCTCGTCCGGCGCGTACAGCCCATAGAGAACCTTCATGAGCGTACTCTTGCCGGCACCGTTCTCGCCGAGCAGGCCGTGGATCTCGCCCCTGCGAACGGTGAGATCGACGTGGTCGTTGGCGATGACCCCCGGGAACGTTTTTACGATCGACTCCATTCGAAGAAGGTCGTCGGTCATGACGGTCACTGATGGCTGAATATACGACATCCACATATAATTTCTTCTGTTGGCAGAACCTTTGCGGTCAATATGTCTTCGTTTGTAGCGTGTTGTGCCGGAAACCACTACAAACTCTAGACAGGCCCGACGGTGTCGGGGTGATGCCGTGACGGCACAACACCAATTTCCGGCTCGCACGCTCACGATGCCGGACTTCGTCGACACCGTCACCGGCCGACTGAGTACAATAGACTGCCCCGATACGAGATGGGCTGTGAGATGGCGACCGTCTTCATTCGATCGCATCGTCGCGCACGAGAGCATCGATTACGGCGTGTCGAAGCCGACAGTTTCGATATCGTCAACCCCGCCGTCGAGATCTCGTGAGACGTGAGGAAAGGCGAGTTTCGAAACGAATGTCTCGGCGTTCCCGTACTCTGTCGGGTAGTGTGGGGCGACCAAACGGAGTGTGTCGCGGGTAGGCTTATTCCTCGCGGGCGGGGACGCTCGGTATGGACGTCGTCATCCGCGACGCGACGGTGCGAGACGAGTCACAGCCGGTCGACATCGGCATCGAGGGCGAGTACGTCGAGTCGGTTCGCCCGGAAATAGCGGCCACGGCACCGGTCGAGATCGACGCCGGCGGGGGGCTCGTCCTCCCGTCGTTCGTCGACGCGCACTCGCATCTGGACAAGGCCTACTTCACCGACCTCGCCGAGCCGCCGACGGACGGGACGCTTCCGGAACTGATAGAACTGACTGGGCAGATCAAACGGGATCTCACCGTCGCCGACGTCCGGGAACGGATCGAGCGAGCGACCCGCGCCGCCGTCGCGAACGGCACCACGAAGATCCGGACCCACCTCGACGTCGGCGACGTGTGGGAACACAGGAGCGTGGAGGCCGCACTCGACGCCAAAGCGGCACTCTCGGATATCGCGGACATCCAGACGGTCGCGATGCCCCTCGTCCTGAGCGGGGACCGAAAGGGGCTGACGGAGGCGGACATCGATCGCCTGGAGACGGCACTGGAGATGGGTGTCGACGCCGTCGGTGGCGAGCCGAACAAGGAGGACACGGCCGAACTCGAACGAACGACCATCGACGAGTACTTCCGACTGGCCCGGGCCTACGACGCCGAAATCGACCTCCACGCGGACGGCCTCAACTCGACCACGGCTCGGACTGCCGAGTACATCGCGCGGAAGACGATCGACGAGGGGATGGAGGGCCGAGTCCAGGTCGGCCACGTCAGTGCGCTCTCGTACTACGACGAGTGGCATCGCCGCGACGTGATCGACCTGTTCGAACGAGCCGACCTCGACGTGGTCACGACGCCGAAGGAAGACCAGATCGTCGCCGACCACGATACCACAGCCGTGACCGACCTGTTCGACGCAGGTGTCACGCTCTCTGTCGGCCACAACAACATCGCCGGGACGATCAGTCCCTTCGGGAGCCTGGACATGCTCGAACCCGCCTGGTTGCTGGCCCACGTCGTCGGGATGCGAACCCCGTCCGACGTGGGACGACTCCTCGATAGCGTCACGCACAACCCCGCGAGTGCACTGGGACTCGACGCGTACGGGCTCGCACCCGGGTGCAAGGCAGACCTCACGGTCTGTGCGGAGTCGGACCCCATGGAACTGTTGCGGACGCGCCGTCCCCGTCCAGTGGTTCTCAAAGACGGTGCCGTCGTCGCCTCCTCGTCGACCGCGACGACCGTCGGTCCCGACGGTGAGCACGAACTCTGAACGGACGCGAGGGACATACAGCAGGCTGATGTGTGGTCGACGAAAACGAATCCGCCCGGGAGTTCGATGGTGGACAAGAGTGGTGGACGTCCCGGGCTGGCTCGCGTCTCGGACGGCGATGGGTTCTCAGCTACTCGGAACCGACCCCTCCACGCCCTCCACGTAGCTGCCGACGTCCGAGAACAGTTCGGCGTCGCTCCAGCCCTCGAACTTCGTGCCGGTCCAGACGCTTCGCTCGCCGTTCTCGATCTCGGAGCGTTTCGTCTCGACGTCGCTCACGACGTCGTCGGGGACTTTCGGCCCGAAGTCGTCGATGTCGACGATGCCGGTTTCGAGGCCGCCCCACAGGGAGTCCGCGGTCCATTCGCCGTTACGAACGTCTTTGGCGGATTGCTTGTAGAATGGCTCCCAGTTGTTGATCTGGGCTGTCGCGTAGTACTCGCCGGCCTGTTCGGCCATCGACGTGTTGACGCCGAAATTGTACGCCTCTCGCTCGGTGGCGGCCTGGAGCGCGGCGGGCGTCACCATGTTGCTCCCGATCGCGTCGGCACCCTCGTCGGCGAGGGCGTTCACCGCCTGTCTGGCTCCGGACGGGTCGGCCCAGCCGTTCAGGAATCGAACTTTTGTCGTCGCGTCCTCGTTGACTGCCCGTGCGCCGACCGTGAACGCGTTGATCTGGCGGATGATCTGTGGAATCGGGATCGGGACGACCATGCCGAGCGTGTCGGACTCGGTGAGGTGGCCGGCGGCGACGCCACAGAGGTACCATCCCTGGTAGAACTTGCCCATGTACCGTCCCATGTTCTCCGCGGTCTCGAACCCGTTGCAGTGCTCGAAGGTGACGTCGGGATACTCTTCGGCCACCTGGAGCATCGGGTCCTGATACTCCGTCGTGCAGCCGTACACGATGTCGTATCCCGAGTTCGCGTACTGCTCGAAGACCGACCGGACTTCGTTACCCGGGACGCCGTCGGAGTACTCCGTCGTGATCCAGTCGAACGAGTCGTCCACGGCCAGCCGACCGTTTTCGTGGGCACGGGTCCAGCCGACGTCGCCCAGGTTCGTCTGGTACACGAACGCCGCCTGCAACTGATCGCCGTCCCCGCCGCCGCCGCCGGACAGCTGCGAACACCCGGCCAGCCCCAGCGCACCGAGTACGCCGGCCGACCTGATCGCGTTCCGTCGCGTTAGCTTTTTTCTACTCATTCGTTTCACTATATGGAGTTAGTTGCCCGCTATCTTCGCTCATATCTCTATTTGCTCCACACTCGCAACGATATTCGGAGATACATAAAAATATCTCAATATGGGTCGTTTCTGGCCGCGACACATCTCGAAGCACCCGTTCTGGCGCAAGTGGGCCACAAATGTGCGAACACTTGCCCAGACGGCGGTGGGAGCGAGTGCCACGTGTGTGCGGTGACGAGACAGTGGAAGCCGGTACAGATCGGTGTTGGAACTGGAGGCTACAGAGTGGCGAATTAGTGCGAGAGTGTTTGCTTTTTGCGATCAAATGTGGATGTTTGATTTGGTATCTTGCCCTCCGGCACGCTTTTGTACAGCATCGGTGAAACGAACGCTATACGATGAGCACACAAACGGTCAAGACGTTCGACGATATCGAGACCGTCGTCGATCTGGACTTTCATCTGGTGGAAAACGAGGAAGACGTGGTACCGTATCTGGAGGAGCCGTTCCAGGGACTGGTGACCCGGCCCGACGTCGAAGCGCCGAACAACTACAACATGACCAAGTTCTTCCTCGACGGGGTC
Organism: Halorientalis regularis; assembly: GCF_023698535.1. Lineage (GTDB taxonomy): Archaea > Halobacteriota > Halobacteria > Halobacteriales > Haloarculaceae > Halorientalis > Halorientalis regularis. The sequence goes on along the minus strand of NZ_JALJCL010000005.1, from coordinate 18,253 downwards.
GGCGGCGACATCGGGCCCGACGCCGCGGCCACGCCGGCGGAGATCAAGGCGGTCATGGAAGAGCTCGGAATCGACCGCGCGACGTTGAACCCGGGTCTCAACCTCAACCTGGTGACGGTCCCGCACGACCGGTACGCCGTCGCACTGGCCAGCGCCTACAACGAGTGGGTGACCGAGACGGTCCTCGACAGCGCAGAGGGGATGTACGGGACGATCCGGATCTGTCTCCGAGACCCCCAGCGCGCGGTCGCGGAGATCGAGAAGTGGCAGGATACCGACGAGATCGTCGGTGTCATGCTGGGCCCGCCGGGCTTCCGGAACCCGCTGGGCCACCCGCGGTTCGATCCGGTCTACGAGGCCCTCGAAGCGGCCGGGCTGCCGCTATTGATCCACAACTCCGTCCTGTCGCTCCAGCACGTGTTCCCAGGCCAGTTCGAGGGCATCAACACGTTCCTGGAGGCACGGGCCGTCGGCCATCCGATGGGGCAGATGCTCCACCTGGCACGGCTGATCGTGAGCGGCGTCCCGGAACGGTACCCCGACCTCGACTTCGTGATTCAGGAGTCCGGACTCGGCTGGATTCCCTACCTGATGCGCAGACTCGATTACTACTACTCCGCCCGTCGCGAGGACGCACCGTACCTCAAACGGCCGCCGAGTGAGTACGTCGACCAGAGTTTCTACTTCACGACACAGCCGATCGAAGGGGCCGAGGATCCGGAGTACGTTCAGCAGATAATCGAGTGGATCGGTCCCGACAACGTGATGTTCGCCTCGGACTACCCGCATTCGGATTTCGACAACTCGAACGCGCTGTACAAGGCGCTCCGGAGCGGATTCGAGCCGGCACAGATCGAGAACATCTACGGCAGTACTGCGCTGGAGGTCCTCGACTACTGACCCATGTCCCGCTCCGACTCCGGGGAGAGCGACCTCCCCCAGAACGCACACCACGTCGGCTCCGAAGCGGAACTGGAGAGGGGTGAGTCGATCCTCGCCGAAGTCGACGGGATCGAAATAGCGGTCTACCATACCGAGGACGGCTATTTCGCCATCAGCAACTTCTGTGTCCACCAGGGCGGCCCCCTCTGTGAAGGACCCGTCACTGGCACGCTCGGCCAGGACGACGACGGGAAACTGTGTTACGAGGAGGGGACACAGGTCGTGCGCTGTCCCTGGCACGGCTGGGAGTTCGACGTCGAGACCGGCGAACACCTCTCGCGACCGGAGTACAGCCAACCGACCTACGACGTCCTCGTCCGGGACGGAGAAGTGTACGTCCGCTGGTGAGGTGCGGATGACCCAGACCGACCCGGAGAGCGACGACGAGTCGAGACCGAAGTGGTGGCAGCGGGCGGTCGATCACTTCGAGGCCCACGATCTCGTCCCGTACCAGCCGCCGCGGTTCGAGGACGGGACGCTCAAGCACACCGTCGAAGCCGAACTCGAGCGGCGCTTCGGTGTGACGATCACGCTCCGGTGTAAGAACGCCGACGTCGGCGACGACTGGACGGTCCTGGTCGACGGTCGTCCCGTCGGGACCGTCGGTCGCTACCGGAGTCGTGACGGCTACACCGTGTACGAGATCGAACCCGACGAGTTCCGCGATCTGATCCGGAGCGCCGTCCACGACGAGTAAACCGGTCGTCGGTCGTGGCGACAGAGACTCGGCTCAGGCGATGTCCGCTCTGTCGACGAGGTTTTCTGCGGTAGCCGTCGCGTCCGCCAGGAACGCCCGGAGTGACCCGTCCAGGGTCAGTAGCTCCCGACCCTCGAGGAGGACGGTGCCGCCACAGAGCACCGTCTCGACCTCCGCGCCGCTGGCACCGTAGACGAGCGCGTGGACGGGATCGGGCGAGGGCGTGAGGTGTGGTCTGTCGAGGTCGACGACCGCGATGTCGGCCTGTTTACCCACTTCGATCGATCCGAGGTCGTCGGCCCGGCCGATCGCCGCGGCGGCGTCACGCGTCACCATGTCGAACGCCTGCTGCGCCGAGACGACACCCGAATCGCGATGGTAGCCCTTGTGTGCGGTCGCGACGGCGCCCGCGTCGGACAGCGGGTTGATCGTGTCGTTCAGGATCGAGTTGTCGGTGCCGATCCCGACGGTCACGTCTCGCGCGAGCATCGACGTGACCGGCGCGAATCCGGTCGCGATTCGCATGTTCGCACGGAAGTTGTGGACGACCGGGGTGTTCGTCTGTGCCAGTAGTCGCACGTCACGTTCGTCTGTCTGGACGCAGTGACCGAGGAGCGCTCGCTCCCCCAGGTACCCGACGTTGCGGAGGTACTCGATGCTCGAGAGGGCGCCCCGCTCGCTCACTTCGGCGTCTGCTTCCGCCACGTGTGCGGTCGTCATCACGTCGTACTCCTCGGCCAGACGGTAGGACCCGCGCAGGGCTTCCGGCGTCGTCGTCGCCAGTGTCGCGGGTGCCGGCCAGACCGACTGTCCGTCCTCGGGCGCGTGGTGGGTCTCGATCAGCGATTCGACGTCGTCCAGGGCCGCGTCCGTGTCGACCACGAGCGCGTCCGGGCCCGGATGGGTCGAGCCGGCGTCACGGGCGGTGATCTCGTCGAACATGCGCTGGAATCCCTCGTCGACGGGCAGGTCCCTGATCCCGGCGCCGTAGATGTTCCTGACGCCCATCTCGTCGTAGACGGCGAGTTTCCGCCGTGTCGGTTCGAGGTCGTCCCAATTCAGAGCGGTATCGTTCTCGACGAACGTCGTCGTCCCGGAGCGGATCGCCTCGACACAGTAGAGTCGGGCCGCCGTCGCGTAGTCGTCGGGGTCCATCTCGAACAGCGCGGCCTGCTTCACGTTGAACAGCCAGTCGTACAGTCCTCGATCCTGGTCGAACGACCCCCGGAGCAAGATGTCCGAGACGTGCGTGTGCGCATTGATCAGTCCTGGAACGATCGCGCCGCCCTCGGCGTCGATCACGCGATCGGGAGCCGTCTCTGCTTCGAGACGCTCCGCCGGCCCGACGGCCGAGACGCGGTCGTCCGTCACGGCGACCGCGCCGTCGGGGACGAGCTGTCTGTCCACGTTCTGCGTGACGACGACGCCGTTCGTTATGAGTAGGTCGGTCATGGTCTGAGGGGTTCGACTGTCGCTCGTCCGGACCTCGGGCGCGAACACCGCTATCTCGGGGGCGACAGGGCCGTCCCGAGTCGGCGGTTGCCCCGGCCATCAAATAAAGACTCTGGGGCAAAAGCGGCGGCACACGTGTGTCGAACAGGCCCGACGGTGACCGCTGTCCTCGCCCTTCCGCTCTCCCTCTCCACTTTCACACATTCAGACTCTTTCGGGCCAAAATATGGGAAAGATGTATGCCACATGGGCCGGTAATCCTACTAAATGGCGACGATACGCGTCCGAGATTGGACGAAAGAGAAAATCAACGAGATCCGGGACGCCGAGTCCCACTCGTCACACGATTCCGTCATCAAGTCGCTGTTGAAAGACCGGGAACTCGCGAAGTTCGCGGGCGAGAGTGCCGAGCCCGCTGGAGAGGCGTCATCGATCGATCGAGACCGGCCGGCGGACAGGGCGATCGACGAGATGGCGGTCGTGGACGAACTGTCGGTGCCGGACAACGGCGTGTTGTTCCTCTGGTGTCCGAACTGCGCGATGGAGATCGCACACATGAACGTGGACGGTGAGATGAACGTCTCCGTGCTCGAGATGGACTGTCCCCACTGTCTCAGCAACCTCGATCAACACGCCATCGTCTCCATCGACATCGGCTACCCACTCGAACGGAAACTCGTCGAGGACGGGCTCCAGGCGGACATGAAGGCCTGTGTCGTCGACTACTGGGACCGGACGCTCCGGAACCGTGCGGAAGACGCCACGGACGAGGGGGTCGGGATCGAACAGCTCGTCTGGCAGTTCGGGCAGTACACGCGGGAGTTCACCTGGGAGTGGCCGACCGACGTCCCGGCGGTGGGGTTCGAGGCGGGGAACACGTACCGGAACACGATGACCGACGAGTACATCGACGTCGTCGAACCGGTCACTGGGAACCGGAACGCGCTCAACTCCTTCGAGGTCAAGCGATACGCTCCCGACACCGATCCCGCCGAGGTCGAACCGGAGATTATGGACAGTAGTACGATCGTCGATCTCATCGTGACCCGGAGCCTGCTGCTGGAAGTCCAGTCTGCACCGGCGATCGATGGACACGGTAACGGATCGGAACAGCTGCGCTAGATCAGTCCCACCGTGACTTGGTCTCGTCCGACTCGGCGCTGACCGGCGAGCGGGCGTGGATCGGGCCCGCACGCTCTGTCAGGTGTTTCGGTGACCGCTCGTGGTGGGCTGCGGTGACTTCGGCGACGATACTCTGTGCGACGTGAAACGGCGTGTCGCCACCGAGATCGAGTCCGACCGGGGTGTACACCCGGTCCAGTTCCTCGTCAGTGAGGCGGTAGCCGTCTTCGGTCAGTGCGGTTCGCAGTTCCTCGAACCGCTTCCGTGGTCCGAGCAGGCCGATGTACTCCGTCGCTGTTTCGAGCAACTCCGTGAGCGCGATACGGTCGTCGACGAAGTTGTGGGTCATCAAGACTGCGTAAGTATCAGCGTCGAACGAGACGACGTTCCGGAGATCGGCGGGCGACGTGGAAACCACACGGTCGGCGGCCGGGAATCGGGCTTCCGTCGCGGCCGCCCCGCGGAACGTGACGACCGTCACTCGGAACCCTACCTGTGCTGCCGATCGCGCGACTGGAGCGATGTCGCGGCCACTGCCGAAGACGACCAGTTCGGGCGGTGCAGTCACGCTGTCGACGAAGACATCGACGTCGCCGCCTTCGCACCGCAGGGAGACGGTGTCGGAGGCGTCCGCCGCCAGCAGTCGGTTCGTGGGGCCTTCGAGCGCAGCCAGCAACTCGTCGGGCCAGTCGAGGTCTTGGAGATACAGGCCGTCGGTTCGCGACTCCGCGGGGAACATAACGGTTCGATCACCACACTCGACCGGCGTCCCGTCGCCGTCGATGACGGTCAGGACGACGGTGTCCTCACCGCGCTCGTACGCCTCGACCACTGGGCGGTAACTCCCCGTAAGCGGTTCGAGCAGGACGTCGATCACGCCGTTACAGCCGACGCCGAGCCCCCAGACGTCGCCGCCGTCGGTCAGGTCGAACCGTTCGACCTGTGGCTGTCCCCGCGCGAGTACCTGCTCTGCCAGCGCGACGATTTCGTCCTCCAGACAACCGGCGGTGACGGCACCTACCCCGTCACCATCCCCGATAACCATCTTCGCCCCGGGTCGGCGATAGGCACTCCCCTCGACGGCGACCACCGTCGCGAGGACGGCGCCGCCCCCGTCGATCGCCTCGCCGACGTTCGCGATCACGTCGGTCTCGGGAGCGCTCCAGCCGCCGTCAGTCACGCTACCCACCTCGCGTTTCCACGTTCCGGTGCCGTTGCTCGTGGGACACGACAGACTGTTGGACGTCGACTCGCTCCGGCGGTCTTCGTAGCCACACTGGCGCTGCCGTCTCGGCTCATGCCGAAACGTCGACGCCGGCACGCTCGGCGGCGCGTTCGAGCGCCTGCTCGGTATACGTCGGGAGCAGGTCCGCGCGATACGCCGCCGACGCCTGGTCGTCGTCGATCAGTGCCTCGGTGCCGATGCCGTCGAGGGCCCGACTCGCCGCGGTTTCGACGGTGTCCGCTCCGAGTCGCTCGCCACGGAGGGCGTCCTCGACGGGTTCGAGGCCGACACCGCGCTCTGTCACGCCGTTGGCCGCGACACGGACCGTCGAAACCTGTCCCCCTTCGACGGTCAGCCGCGCCGCGACGCCGAGCAGGCTGTACCGCATGGTCACGCTCTGCTGTTTCACGTACGCGCCGCCCGTGTTCACGGTCGAGATCGGCACGTCGACCGACGTGAGAAGTTCGTCGGCGGCGAGGTCGGTCGCAGGGTTCGGCGCGAAAAATTCCGCAGCGGTGATCCGCCGCTCACTGTGGGGCCCCTTCGTGACGATGGTCGCGTCACTGGCGATGACCGCTGCCGATAGGTCGGACACCCGCACCGGGTGCGCGAGGTTGCCACCGATCGTTCCCCGGTTGCGAACCTGTTCGTCCCCGATTACACTGACCGCCTCCGCTAGAGCCGCGGCGTCGTTTCGGAGTCGCTCCGCGTCTTGCAACTCCGCGTACGTGGTCGCCGCACCGATCTCGACGACGTCATTTCGCACCTCGACACCACGAATGGCATCGATCTCGCCGATGTCGACGACGACATCGGGATCGGCCTCATCGTTCGTGATCGCCGGCAAGAGGCTCTGTCCACCCGCAAGCATCTCGGCGTCCGGGTGGTCCGCCAGCAGGTCCAGTGCGTGGTCGACGCTCTCGGCACTCAGGTACTCGAACGTCCCGGGGTGCATCACGCATCCGCCCCGTTCGCTACGCCCCTGTCTGGGCGGTCTCCGTCTGACATATCCGTCCGATCGCTGTCGATTATGATCAAACCTTCGTCAAACACACCACTACCACGCTGAAACACGCGTTTGTCGTCTGTGTGGCAGCTCGTGCCACGTCGTGTCTCAGCACAAGTGAACCGACCTGTTATGACCGTGGTCTGCGTGATGGTTCACTGTGTCGCCGGACTACTGTCCCCGTTATATCGACAGCCCCGGGAGTACGTCGAACGATCTCGTCTTCCCTACGACCGAGAATCGATGACTCGGGGGAATCTCCCGGTCGTCGACCCGCCATTCGAGGACGGTGGCAGTCCGGGTATCCGTGATACGGGAACCGTCGTCGGCGTCGTCCTCGCGGCGGGGACCAGCTCTCGGTACGGGAGCAAAAATAAACTCCTCACCGAGTGGGAGGGCGCGCCGATCGTCCACCAGGCGGCGGCGACTATCGACCGCTCCGAGGTCGACACTACCCTCGTCGTCGTCGGCTACGACGCCGAAAACGTCCAAGAGGCGGTCGGCGGTCCTGCCGACGCCGTGGTCCGGAACGAACGATACGCGGCGGGACAGGACACGTCGGTCGAACAGGGCGTCGAAGCGGCCCGTGAGCGCGACGCCGATGCCGTACTCTTCGCACTGGGAGACATGCCGCGAGTCGCCGTCGAAAGTGTGAACGATCTCGTCGCGGCGTACCACCACGGCGTCGGTGACGCGCTGGCTGTCGCGAATGCAGGCAAACGCGGTAATCCCGTACTGTTCGATGCCACGCACTTTTCCGCACTGTCGAACGTGACCGGCGACGTCGGCGGCCGCCAGATCCTCCTCACGAACGACGATTCCGCGCTCGTCGAAACTGATGATCCCGGCGTTCTCGTCGACGTCGATACGCCCCAACAACTCGAAGATATGTGCGAAAGGAGCGATGGTTGAACGAACAGTTCAGCGGGCCAATTCCTGCTCTTCGTTCCAGACCGGTGGGTCCAGATATTGCTTACCGTAGCCGTGTCGCTCACCCTCGGGTTGGGTTCCTCGATATCTTCCATCGAGGGGAGCCGTTCGGCCGTTCTGTAAGCAGTCGACGAGGTGTTCGATGACCTCATTCGGCTTGCAGTCGCCGGATTCGTGCCCGAACCGGGGCGTATCGCACTCCGCACAGACCCACACCGGTCGTCCGCGCTCTCCCCCAACGTCGACTGCCCGGTGTATCGATGACCATCTCCCTCACACTGCCGACAGTGGAGGATCTCTGGGTCGGTCTCGGGGATCGCTTGTACCGGCGAACAGTGCCCGGCACGAGCCAGTACTACTCATCACCGTCTGCGATCTGCCCCCTCGAGCGTGTCGACGTCGTCCCGAGTCACGAGCGGGACTCCCTCGGTCAGATAGAGGTGGGTGTTCGCTCCCGAGTCCTGGACCGTCCGCCCGACAGCCGCCTCGAAGAGTCACTCTCCACCATCGCTGTCGAGAGGGCGCGACCTCGACGACATCGCCCCAGCCAGCCGTGAGTGCCGCGCCGACGAACTCTCGGAGTCGGCCACCGGCTTCACTTCGGCGTGGCGAGCGTTCGTGTCACCGATCGGTGCAGCAGCATCGGCGAGGGTGAACGCCGAGGCGCCGAGCGCGAGCGCATCGCAGCGCGTCGATGCCGCCAGGACCGCAAAGACGACCCGGCCGAACGTCCATTCAGGAGTCTCCCGGTCACTCGCAGTCTCGGTGTTTCCGGCCTGGGCCCACGGGCGATCCGTCGTCTCACCCGCTTTCCGGGTACAGAGCCCACAGCAGGCATGGGACTCCGGAATCGCCCTATCGCAGTCCTGGTAGATCTGGCGGTCGTATTGTTCGCGCTGGTCTCTCCGATCAGGGTGACAGCCTCGCCCGGCGTGAACGCCGGGGCTTCCACCGCAGGCGGAATACCAGCAAGATGCTGGATTGCGGTTTCAAGACGTGTTCGCGTACTGGTCTCCGACTCCGTCCGTGCTCGCACTGCTGGTGAACTCATCGTCGTGGCAACTCTGGTATCGATTCCACCAGACCCCGAAGCTCTGGAGCCACGATTCTGCCGTCGGTGGCTCCACGGTGTCGAACGTATTCGAAAACGAAGACGTTCGGTGTTTTACCTCACGAAAGTCACGTTCGATAGTACTCCGATTTCCGTGACGCGGTGTCCGAGATCGGCGCCCGAGTCGCTCCAGCGTGGCTCTGCGGTGGTGGGCGTTATCGACGAGTAAGGTTACCTGCTCGACCTGCTGTTTCCCGCGGAGTTCACGGAGACACAGCACGGTGAGTGGCGTGATTCTGGTCTAAAACGGCCGCAAGCGGAGGAATTCATCGGTCTCGGGATCGACGGCGTACAGCCAGTGTCGTTCGTCGTCGACCTGAATCACGGTCCCGTCGACCGCGATCTGATTCGGAGCTCCGTCGCTGGCTGGCTGTAGATCGGCCCTCTGAACCCAGTCGTGAACGGCAGTGCGACTTCGATCGACACCCGACTCATCAAGAAACCATTTAGTATATGAGAGTGACAGTTCGGCAAGCTGGAGCCGAATACCCACTTCAATTGCTCGGGTGTCGGCTCGCGCCCCACGAACTCCGAGCCGATCAACTCGGTAGACTCGCCGAGGCGGTCTCACTCGGCCACAGGCATCCGAACCGACGACCGCCTCACTCCTGACTTACCACGGCCGCTCAACTCCACCGAACTTTTCGGTCGGGTCGCCAACGGCGACCACCCCTGGAAAAACTTCGATAACAAAGGCCGGACGCGTACTTCGTTCGTGTCCGGTACACAGTGCCGGTGTCTCCGCAACCGCAATCGCCCTATCCTTCGAACCCGTCTTCGAACCGGAAGACGCCGTCTTTCTGCACGACCTCGCCGTCGACTTCGATCCGTGAGTCCTCGCTCATATCCACGATCATATCGACGTGCTGGGCGCTCTGGTTCTGTTCGTTGTCGTCGCCGACGGTCTCCTTGTAGGCCCGGCCCACGGCCATGTGGACGGTGTCGCCCATCTTCTCGTCGAACAGCATGTTGTAGGTGAACCGGTCGATGTCGCGGTTCATGCCGATGCCGAGTTCGCCCAGCCGTTTCGCCCCGGGATCGGTTTCGAGGATGGATTCCAGCACGTCGCCGTTCTTCTCGGCGTCGTACTCGACGACCTCGCCGTCCTCGAAGACCAGACGCGCCCCGAGGACCTCGCGGCCGTTCTGGTAGACCGGTTTGTCGAACAGGACTTCGCCTTCCACGGAGTCGGGGACGGGCGCGGTGAACACCTCGCCGCCCGGGATGTTGTGGACGTTCGTGTCGTTGAGGGCGTGGTTGCCCGCGACGGACATGGTCACGTCGGTCGTCTCGCCCGAGACGATGCGGACCTGCCGGCCGTCTTCGAGGATCTCGACCATGGTCGACTGGAACTGCTCCTGTTCGTCCCAGTCTTTCAGGATGGCATCGTAGACGAAGTTCTCGTAGGCCTCGGTGGACATCTCGGCCAGCTGGGCGTTGGCGGGCGTGGGGTGCTGGGTGAGCGTCCAGCGGTCGGAGAGCCGTTCGTTCAGGATGGGGCTGTGGGCCTGCTGGTACGCGGCGGTGGTGTCGCTGTCAACGTCGTCCATCTCGGTGACGTTCTCGTTGGCGCGGATGACGACGTGGCAGTCGGCTTCCTCGACCAGCGCCTGCTCGTGGCCAGGAGTCTCGAACTCGACGCCCGCCTGATCGGCCGAGCGGAGGTAGCCACGGATGGCGCGGCCGCTCCGGTTGGTCCGGAGCGTGACGGGGTGGGCACCGCGGTCGCCGGCGAGTTCGTAGAGCGCGACGACCAGGTCGTCGGCGGCCGGTTCGGCCTTGATGACGAGGTTGTCGCCGGTGTCCAGGTCGATGGCGTCTGCGAGCACCTGCGCGTGTTCGCGGATGCGTGGGTCCATGTCACGGGGGAGGGCCGGTTGGCGGTAATCGTTTTCGGATGGCGAGACTCGGCCGCCGGGAGGGTCTCGAAGATGCGAACGGTGAGCGAAGCGAGCGCTTCGGAGACCGATCGTCCCGCGGCTACCGCTTCCCTTTCCCTTCGTTCATCCCTTCTTTGAGTGCCGTGGCGGTCCGGCGGAAAAAGAGGTACACGAGGAAGACGAAGCCCAGCATGACGGCGACCATCCCCCAGAGTACGAGATCGGCCATGTGGCGAGGTAGCCCACGCGAGGGCAAAGTCCTTTTCCTCGGGCCGGCTCGAAGCCGGAGCGACGTAACAAAGTTGATGCCGATTGCTATCATAGCCGGCGAACGATGTCGCTGTTGCCCTCCGAACCCGACACGTCCGCGGCCGAGGAGGCCGAGCCGCGCGTCATCGGCGTCGATTCAGAGGACGCCGACGACGTACTCTCGGCGCTGACCTCCGAGACGGCCCGCTCGGTCCTGTCGGAACTCCACGACGACCCCGCCCCGCCCGCCGCCCTCGCCGACCGGGTCGACACCTCCCTCCAGAACGTCCAGTACCACCTCAACAAGCTGGAGGACGCCGGTGCCATCGAGGTGATCGACACGATCTACTCGGAGAAGGGCCGCGAGATGAACGTCTACGCCCCCGCCGACCGCCCGCTGGTCATCATGGCCGGCGGCGACGACGACAAGTCCACGCTCCGGAGTGCCCTGTCGCGCTTTCTGGGCAGTCTCGGGATCCTCGGGATCGCCAGCCTCGCGATCCAGGCGGCCGTCGGCGACGGTGGCTTCCTGACCCCGACCGGGAACCGGGACTCCGCCGGTTCCGAATCGGGGGCCGCACCGCCCGCCGGTAACGACACCGTGACTGCGACGGGGACACCCGGAGCGGAGAGCTACCGCTCGACCGACAGCGACGGCGGTGGCATGGAGGCCGCCGACGTGGGCAGTCAGAACGCCACCGAGGCACCCGCGCCGACACAACCGGAGACAGCCAGGCCCGAGGCCACCGACGGTGGGACCTTCGATACCGCCACCGAAGCCGCGCGAACGGCGACCGAGACGGCGGCTTCGGGGGCGGGCGACGCCGTGGCCGGCGCGCTCTCGCTCCCGCCGGGGTTGCTCTTCTTCGTCGGCGGCGTGACCGCGCTGGCCGTCGTCGCGGGCGTCTGGTACCTCACGGACTGATCGCGCCCCGTCGCCGGTCGGTGGGTGACCCGACCCCCCTCCCTCGTTTCGCCCGTAGCTAAAACGGCCGTTTGACCTTTCGCTGGCTACTTTTAAATAGGGTCTGTAGTGTGGGGTGCGCCCGCTCGCTTCGGCCCTCCCCACGAGACCTGACTCGTCTCCGACTCGTCTCCGAAGCCCTCCGGACTCGTTTCGGGCGCGTCCGCCTTTTCAGACCGTAAACTCCTCGAAGACGGTGCCGTCCGGGTCGACCAGTCGGCCCTCGACCGCGTCGCCGTCGGTCTCCAGTTCCGCGTGGGCCGGTCGGTACCGCCGGGGCTGGGCGTGACTGCCGGGATTCAGCAGCGTCACGCCGTCGCCCTCGTGGACGCCGGGCCGGTGGGAGTGGCCGAAGACAACGAGGTCGGCGGCTTCTTGCCGGCCCAAAAGCGAGAGGGCGGTGTCCGTGTGTTCGTGGCCGTGGACGACGACCAGTCGGAGTCCCTCGTGGTCGACGACGCGCCGGGCTGGCAGGCGGTCCTTGACTGCGGGGCGGTCGTTGTTGCCGACGACGCCGTAGAACCGGTCGGCCTCGGCCTGAAACGCGTTCAGTACCGATTCCGTCATGAAGTCGCCCGCGTGGACCACGGCGTCGGCCTCGCGGACGGCCTCGCGGGTTCGGCCGTCCAACCGGTGGCCATCGCGGCCGTGCGTGTCGGAGACGACGGCGAGCATGCCCGCGCGTACGACGGGGCCGTGTAAACCTCCGACGGATCGCGGTGGACGGCCGAACTGCTCGGTTCCAGAACAGCTTTGCGTCTGCCGGGGGAGCCACTCCGTAATGGCAGGCAACAGCAAGGGGGTCGTCATCGCGGCGTTGATCGCCAACGGGGCCATCGCGATCCTGAAATTCTTCGGGTATCTGCTGACGCTCAGTCCGGCGATGCTCTCCGAGACGTATCACTCGATCTCCGACACGGGCAACCAGGTGTTCCTGCTGATCGGCATCCGCTACGGCGCGCAGGACGCCGACCGACGCCACCCGTTCGGCTACGGGAAGGCCCAGTTTTTCTACAGCTTCCTCGTCTCCGTCCTGCTCTTCGGCATCGCGGGCTGGGAGTCGGCCAAGCACGGCTACGACGCCCTGGTACACGGCACTCACGAAGCGGCCCGCCAGCCGACGATCCCGTTCACGGACATCACGCTCACCTTCCCGCCCGTCTACGTCAACTACGCCGTCCTGATCGGGGCCATCGTCTTCGAGACCTGGGCGTTCTACAAGGCCCGCAAGGAACTCAAACGTCAGATCGACGTCCACGGCTGGAGCGGCTACCGCGAGGCGTTCCGGAAGACTTCCGACGTGACCACCCTCACGGCGTTCACCGAGGACTTCATCGCGCTCGCGGGCGCGGGCATCGCACTCTTTGGCATCTACCTCTCGCGGGCGACCGGGAACTCGGTCTTCGACGCGGCCTCGGCGCTGCTCATCGGCCTCATGCTGATGGGCTTTGCCATCGCGCTGGCCTGGGAGAACAAACGGCTCCTGCTCGGCGAGAGCATGCCCGCCGACGACGAGCAGGAACTACGGACCCTCATCGCCGGCTGGGACGGCGTCGACGAACTCGTCGACTTCCGCACCGTGTACTTCGGCCCGGGCGAGGTGATGGTCGCGACCGAGGTGGCCTTCGCCGACGACCTCACCGCCGACGTGCGCCCCGACGTGATCGACGACATCGAGGCCGCCATCCGCGAGGCCGAACCCCACGCCAACCGGATCTACGTCGAACCGGTCGACTGAGCTACCGGAACGCCGAGTACCACGTCTCCGTGTGCATCACCGCGACGACGAGCCGGCCGGCCGTCGGATCGGAGAGGGTCGGCTGGAGTGTCTGTTCCGGCCCGCCGCCGGAGCTGTACCTGACCGGCGGCCCGCGGCTGGCGACGGCCACGTTCGCGTCCGCGTCCAGCGAGGTGTTCAGCGGCAGGTACGTCTGGAGCGACTCGTTGTAGACGAACACGGCGAGGCCCCCTTCCTCGGCCCCGCCGGGAAGCGCGGCGGGGTCGTAGCCGACCCTGACGGTCGCGTTCGTGACCTGCCCCTCGATATCCAGGTCGATCAGCGGCGACGCCCGCGACTCGTCGACGTGGTCGCTCCCGAGCACCGCGTCGTTGCGGAGTCGTTCGACGCTCGCCTCCACGTCGGTGCCCGTCACGCGAAAGCGCGTGTCGAGGTCGGCGTGGTCCACGACGGTCGTCACCGGCCCGGCCGAATCGGTCGTCCGGAGGTCGGTCAGCCAGCTGGGTTCGGCGACCGTCGTCGCCTCGACGTTCGAGAGGTCGAACCAGCGCGAGACGAGAAGCCCCACGGTCGGCCGCTCGCTCTCGGGCGGGACGTACTCCCCGCTCGTGTAGTTGTGGATCAGGCCACGCTCGTCCACGACTGCCCGGCGATAGGGGAGCGCCCGGTCCGCGCTCTCGTAGTCGAGTCCGGCGGTGAGGACGTACCGCCGCTCGCCGTCCCGCTGGATCGTGTCGGTGACCGTCAGCGATTCGACGCCGACCAGCGCCTGCCGCCCCGTCGGCACCGCGGTCCGGTTGGGCTGGGCGACCGTCTTCGTCACCGGCCCGTCCTCGAACCGGACGTATTCGCGCCCCTCGCGAGCGTACAGCGCCACGGCCTCGCCGCGGAGTGGGTGATACTGGAAGCGTTCGACCTCGAACAATCCCTCCTCGGCCCTGACGACCGTCGACGCGCGCTCGCGTCCGCCGCCGGGGAGGCCGAATCCGGACCGGAACACGTAGCTCTCGTTGGCCAGCGCGGTCTCGTGGGCTGCCACCAGTGCGGACGCCTCGATCTCCGCGCCGACCGAGAGGCCCAGACCCGTCGTCTCGTTCGGTTCGCCCTCACCGGCCGTGGGTGTCGTCGTCGGGGTCGCGTCGTCGACCGTCGGCGTCGGACCGCCAGCGCCGCCGGAACAGCCCGCCAGCGCGACCAGCGCCAGACAGCACGCGGCCAGCAGTCTCCGGTCCATAGACTGTCACAACGAGCACGGGAAAATCAGTGCTGTGGACGCCGAGACTTTTTGTCCGGGAGCGAACAAGGGGAGAGTGTGTCGACCGACGGAGACGAGGCCGGCTACCTGCGCTTTTTCCCCTACGAGGAGCCCTACGACCACCAGCGCGACGCGATGGCCCGCATCCACGACGCGCTGGGCGAGGGCTCGGATGTCCTCTTCGAGGGCGCGACCGGGACGGGCAAGACGCTGGCCGCGCTGGTGCCGGCCCTGGAGTACGCCCGCGAGGAAGACAAGACCGTCGTCATCACGACCAACGTCCACCAGCAGATGCGCCAGTTCGTCCGGGAGGCCCGCGCCATCACCGAGCAGGAGCCGATCCGGGCGGTCGTCTTCCGCGGGAAGGGGTCGATGTGCCACATCGACGTGGGCTACGAGGAGTGTCAGGCCCTGCGTGACACCACCCGCGAGATCGTCGAGAAGGAACGGGACCTGGCCGAACTGAACGAGCGCGAGGAGACGCTGCTGGAGGAGGGGCAGGCCGGCAGCGAGGAGGCCGCCGAGGCCCGCGGGGCGGTGCTGGAGGAACTGGAGGCCGTCGAGGAGGACCTCGAGGACCTCCGGGAGAACGGGAACACCTGCGACTACTACTACCGGAATCTCACCGCCGACACCGACGCCTTCTACGAGTGGCTGTTCGCGGACGTCCGCGAGCCAGACGACATCTACGAGTACGCCGAGATGGAGGGCTTCTGTGGCTACGAACTCCTCAAGGAGGGGATGGAGGGCGTCGATCTGGTGGTCTGTAACTACCACCACCTGCTCGATCCGGGCATCCGCGAACACTTCTTCCGGTGGCTCGGGCGCGATCCGGAGGACGTGATCACGGTCTTCGACGAGGCCCACAACGTCGAGGACGCGGCCCGGGACCACGCGACCCGGACGCTGACGGAGACCACGCTGGACGGCGCGCTGGACGAACTCGCCGAACAGGACGATCCCCAGGCCGAGGCCGCACAGAACGTCGTCCGGGCGTTCCGGTCGGCGCTGATCGAGACCTACGACGACGCGCTGGGCTTTGGCGAACGCGAACGGATCGAGGAGAACTGGGAGGACCTCACCGTCGCCAGCGAGGACGGTCGCGACGACCTGACGATCAACTTCCTGCAGGCCTACACCGGGCCGGGCTACGACGTGGACCTCCAGGCCGCGCTCAAGTTCGGTCGCGCCCTCGACGAGAAGTACGAGGAGGCCTACAAGAACGGCGAGGCCAGCACCCGCCAGGACTGTCAGACCCTCCAAACTGTGCAGTTCGTCACGGCCTGGATGGACGAGGGGACCGAGCAGGGGCACTACCCGGTCGTGAGCGTCCGCCGGGACGAGCAAAGCGGCGACGTGTACGGCCGGGCGGAACTCTACCGGTGTATCCCCCAGGAGGTCACGCGGTCGCTGTTCGACGAACTCCACGCCAGCGTCCTGATGAGCGCGACCCTCCGCCCCTTCGAGGTCACCGAGGACGTGCTGGGGCTCGACGACCCCGAGACGATGGCCTACGGCGCGCAGTTCCCCGAGGAGCGCCGCCGCACCTACGCCGTCGAAGCGCCCGCACTCTTTTCCAGCGAGCGCGACGACCCCGCGGTGCAGGCCACCGTGACGGACGTGCTCGAGGACGCGATCAGGTTCACGCCCGGCAACACGCTCGCCTTCTTCCCGAGTTACAGCGAGGCCGAGCGCTACCACGACCGGGTCCAGGCCGACGCCGAGTGGTTCCTGGACGAGCCCGCGACCAGCGCGAAAGAACTCCGCGAGGCGTTCACCGACAGCGAGAACGGCGTCCTCTTTACCTCGCTGTGGGGTACGCTCACGGAGGGCGTGAGCTTCGACGACGGCGACGCCCGGACGGTCGTCGTCGTGGGCGTGCCCTACCCACACCTGGACGACCGGATGGACGCCGTCCAGGAGGCCTACGACGAGACGTTCGGCGACGGCGGCGGCGGCGAGTGGATGGGCACGGAGGACGCGGGCTGGGCCTACGCCGTCGAGATTCCGACCGTTCGCAAGACCCGGCAGGCCCTGGGACGGGTGGTGCGCTCGCCCGAGGACTTCGGGGCGCGCGTGTTGGTGGACAAACGCTACACGAAGGTCGGCGAGCAGGAACTGGGCAACTACACGGTCCGGGAGACGTTCCCGCCGGAGGAGCGGGCGGAGATGATCGACATCGGCTCCGAGAAGCTGAAGTTCGCGATGTTGAATTTCTACGGCGACATGGACGCCTGGGACGGGGCGCCGCCGAAACCGTAGGCTCAGGCCGGCAGCGAGACGCCGCTGACCTGCGTGATGCGCTCCGAGTCCCAGAAAATGAGTTCGTCGACGGTCCACTCGATGGGGTCGATCTCCCGGGCCTGCAGTTGCTCGGCGGCGGCCGGATCACCGCCGCGGGCGATTGTGACGTGGGGACTGTAGCCGTCGCCTTCGATGTCGTCGACGGGATCGAATACCGTACAGAGGTGGTCGTGGAGCGCGTGGAGGCCCTCGCTCTCGACGGCCAGGTAGACGACGGGGGAACTGCCGACGGGGGCCTCCTCGAAGATCTCGATCCCGGTGATCCGGGCGTCGAACGGGGCGGTGCCGGCGAGCGCTTCCCGAGTGCGGGCTTCGAGGCGGGCGTACTCGCTCGGGCCGTCGCCGCCGAGTCGCTTGACACCCAGCGTGTGGCGGCCCCGGTCGCGGGTGTGTGCGGTCGGCAGTTCCGTCGCGAGCTCGCCCGCGAGGGCGGCGACGGACGATGGGACCGGAACGTTCAGACTGTACACGCGTGTCTCCAACCACGGCCCTGGCGGTCAAAGGACTGCTGGTCCCGACCGCTCAGAAGTTCGCGATGAACAACAGTCCTGCCGAGACGAACCCCAGCAGAACCAGCAACAGCGGAAACAGCGGAACCACGATTCCCCAGTAGCTGGCCAGCCCCTCGAAGATGACCATCAACTGGAGTAACCCCAACCCCAGGAAGATAAAGAGGTTTCTGACCTTCGTCGCCGTAACACGGCCCTCGCTGGCCGTCGTAACTTGCCCCTCGCCCATATCGGTGATATCTACCGGTTTCAGCTTAAATCCCATGGTTCGACAGGCGACAGGCGCGGTCGTCAGATGCGGTCGAGGAAGTAGAGGACGATGAGGGCGACGACCACCAGCGCGAGGACGGGGCCGGCGAGGCCGACGACGAAGCCGACCAGTTCCTCGACGACTTCGACGACGAGCAGGACGATCACCAGCACCAGCACGATCTTGATACTGAGGGCTAAAACTTCATGGAACTCCAGCCACGAGAAGAGGTATGGCGAGGCTGGAGAACGTCTCTGTCGAAGACCTCCGCCAGATCTTGGCGGAGGTCGATGAAGCCGACGCAACAAAGCGGATCATGGTTGCGATCACCTACAAGGAGATTGACGATCTGACGCAAACAGATGCTGCCGACCTCTACGGATTTTCCAGTAGTTGGGCCTCAAAGTGGTTCACCCGACTCGAACGGCTCGCCGACGAGCCGTTCGAGGAGGTTGTCTATGACAAACCACGAGACGGCAGGCCGTCCGAACTTTCTGAGAAAGAACACGAGCAGTTCGTCGAGGCTCTTCACGAGTCACCCGAAGAAGTCGGATACGACGCGCCCGCGTGGTCTGTTCCATTGGCGCGTCACTATCTTTCTGAGGAATTCGGCGTTGAG
>NZ_JALJCL010000004.1 GCF_023698535.1 Halorientalis regularis | reverse complement strand
GGCGGGGCAGTCAGACAAGCGCGAAACAGTGGTTACGACGCTTTAGACACCACTACAACCACGAACGACCGAATCAAGCACTCGATGGACAGACGCCAGCTGAGCAGATCCAGAACTAGACAGTGCCTACTACTCGGACAGGTATCGTGGCGACTACTCCGCCGGGTCGAAGTCCAGCGCGGCCGAATTGATGCAGTAGCGTTTGCCCGTCGGCTCCGGTCCGTCTTCGAACACGTGCCCGAGGTGGCCCTCACAGGTGGCACAGATCACTTCCGTCCGGCGCATCCCGTGACTCGTGTCCAGTTGCGTCTCGACGTTGTCACCCGCGGCGTCGTAGAAACTCGGCCAGCCCGATCCCGACTCGAACTTCGTGTCCGAATCGAACAGTTCCGTGCCACACCCCGCACAGACGTAGGTGCCGTCGGCCTTCTGGTCGACGTACTCGCCGCTGAACTTCGGTTCCGTCCCGGCCTCCCGGAGGATGCGGTACGCCTCGTCGTCGAGCACGTCGCGCCACTCCGCGTCGCTGTCGGGCAGGTCACGCTCGGCGTCCTGTGACATACCCGTCCGTACGGGCTGGACGTTCATACCGGTTCCCCCGCGCTGGACCGACGCGTCGCTATCGGTACTGGTCGCGAAAAAACGAGGTCGGTTTACGGGCGTTAGATGTGGCCTTCGTCTTCGAGGCCTTCGATGATATCGTCGACGAGAGTCTCGACGTCATCGTAGGGGAAGTCCCCGCCGCCGCCCTTCTGGTTGAGCTCCATGGCGGTGAAGCTCACGTCACCGGACTCGAACGTCGTGGACGGACCGTTCGGCAGTGCCGGAACGAGGTCCATCGGGCTGTTGACCGGGTAATCTGCACCTTCGAAGCCGTCGATCAGCTGCTGTCGCAGGTCATCTTTGTCGACCATACTCAGGGTCTCGTTATCCTCCTTACTAAAATTGGTGGTTCTTTCGTGAAGAAATGGCTCCTCACGGGCTAACAGTGTAAACTCTTACTTTGTTGTGCGAAGTTGTACCATGCGCAGTTTCGGGGCTGGACCGGGGCCGTGATTCAAGTGCGAGCCCGGAGAACCGCGTCGATATGTACGACCGGATACTGGTCCCGACCGACGGCAGCAGCGGAACCGACGAGACGCTCGATCACGCGCTCCACATCGCGGCCGACAACGACGCGACGGTCCAGGCGCTGTACGTCGTCGACCGCCGACTGTTCCTCGCGGCCGACGAGGACACCCAGGACGACGTGATCGCCACGCTGGAACAGGAGGGCGACGCCGCGCTGGACGCCGCCGAGACCGCCGGTGGGAACGCTGGTGTCGAAGTCGTCGGGGAGCGCCGGGAGGGGATTCCCCACACCGAGATCATGAGTTACGCCGAGGAGATCGATGCGGACCTGCTCGTGATGGGGACCCACGGCCGCACCGGTCGGGACCGGCTGGCCTCGCTGGGCAGTGTCACCGAACGCGTCGTCGAGAACGTCGGCCGGCCGACGCTCGTGGTCGACATCGGCGACGGCGAAGAATAGATCGGCTGGCGCCGCTACTGTGGCTCGCCGATACTGTTCCGGAGGGTGCCGATGCCCTCGTAGCGGATCTCGATCTCGTCGCCGGGTTCGACCAGGCCGGGATTGGCGGGCGAGCCGAAAGAGATCACGTCGCCCGGGCGGAAGGTGTACCGCTCGCTGAGGAAGGCGACGGTCTCGCGGGGCTTGTTGAACATGTTCTCGGTGGTGTCGTGCTGGCGTCGCTCGCCGTTGATATGCGTCTCCATCTCCTTGCCCACGGGTTCGTAGTCGGTCTCGATCCACGGCCCCAGCGGGCCGGAGCCGTCGAAGGCTTTCCGTGCCGTCCGACGCTCCTGGTCGAGCGCGTCCATGTCGTTGAGGATGGTGTACCCGCGGAGCACGTCGTCGACCTCGTCCTCGTCGATGTCGTGACAGGACTCGTCGATCACGGCCGCGAGTTCGCCCGCGTAGGTCAGTTCCGCGGTCCACTCGGGATAGGGGATGGGCTGTTCGGGTGGGTGGAGACTGTGGGGTGGCTTGATGAACCAGTCCGGCACGTCGGGGATGTCGTAGTCCATCTGATCGACCTTCTCGCCGAAGTTCCGCCCGACACAGAACAGCGCGTCGGGATCACAGGGGGCGAGCAGGGTCGCCTCGTCGCCTACTCCGTAGGTCGCGTCGTCGGTCTCGATCACGCCGTCGACGTATTCGCCTTCGACCACACCGTCGGGTGTGTCGGCACGTGCGAGTTTCATCGGCCGGGGGTTTTCCCCCCGCGCATTTACCGCTCCCGGTCTCGGCCGATCGGCCGCCGCCGCGAATTTATAGAACGGGGCCGAGTGTCATACCATGGCAGACAGTCGCCAGTACGCGTTCGAGGGGGAGCGACCGGCGATCGACGAGCGGGCCCGTGTCAGCCGCGAGGCGACGGTCGTCGGGGACGTGGTGGTCGCGGCCGACGCCAGCGTCTGGCCCGGCGTCGTCCTGCGTGGTGACGTGGAACCGGTTCGGGTCGGTACGCAGTCCCACGTCGGCGACAACGCCGTGCTCCACGCCTCGACGGTCGGCGAGCAGGTGATGGTCGGTCACGGGGCAGTGCTGAACGACACGGCCGTCGAGGACGGCGCACTGGTCGGGTTCAACTCGACGGTGACGGAGTCGGTCATCGGCGAGGGGAGCATCGTCGCCTCGGGGACCGTGGTTCCCGAGGGGTACGAGGTCCCGGCCAACTCGTTCGTCCGCGGGATGCCCGCGTCGGTGACACCGCTCTCGGAGACGACCATCGACCCCAACGTCGTCTTCGAGACGTACAGCTCCGGCGACTACACGAATCTGGCCCAGCGTCACGAGGAACTCTTCGAGTAGACGAGCCCGCCTTCCCGTGATCGACCGGTAGCGGCCCTCGGGAGACGAACTCGGCCACAGGTTTTTGTGCGCAACTCCGATATGTGGTGACATCGCATGAAGGCCGGTCGGGTGGTGCTGTACGTCGGGACCGACAGCGCCCAGGCGTCGTCGTTGCAGGAGGAGAGTGCCGACGCCACGACCGTCGAGCGCGTCGAGACGGTGACGGACGCGACCAGCCGACTCGGTGACGTGGTCTGTGTCGTCAGCGAGGCGGAGCTGGCCGACGGAACGGGTGTCGATCTCTGTCGGACCGTCAGACGACAGTTCGACGACGTGGCGTTCGTCCTCGTGCCCGGATCGGGCAGCGACGCCCTGGCCCGGGAAGCGGTCTCGGCGGGCGTGGACGAGTACGTGCCGGCCGGGACGATCACCGACGCCGCCGATCTCTGGGAGCGGGTCCTCGCGGCAATCGAGACGATCAGCACCGAACAGCGGCGCTACCGGAAGATGGTCGAACAGGCCAGCGACGCCACCGCGATCATCGACCCCGACGCGACGATCCGGTACATCAGCCCCAGCATCGAGCGGATTCTGGGATACGCGCCCTCGGAACTGGTCGGCCGGCGCGGCACCGAACTCATCCACCCCGAGGACTGCGACGACGTACTCGACGCGCTCGCGAGCAGTCTTGCGAACCCCGACGAGACCGTCGACGCGACCTATCGCGCCGAACACGCCGACGGCGGGTACCGCTGGGTCGAGAGCAGGGGCCAGAGCTTCATCGACGACCCCGCGGTCGGTGGCACGGTGATCAGCATCCGGGACGTGACCGAGCGCGAGGAGCGCGAGCGGGACCTCCGGATGTACGAGACCATCGTCGAGGCCGTCGACGACCTGGTGTTCGCGCTCGACGAAGACGGCCGGTTCGCGTTCGCCAACGAGGCCCACGAGTCCCGGACCGGGTTCGCGTCCGAGGAGTTGATCGGCGAGAATCCGGCCGACGTGTTGCCCGAGGCGGCCATACGCCGGGCCCGAGAGATCGTCGCCAATCTGCGTTCCGATCCCGATCGGGACAGTGCGACCTTCGAGATGGACCTCCCGGGGCGGGACGGCGAGACGATCCCGTGTGAGGTCCATATCGCCGTGCTGACAGACGACGACGGGGCGTTCCGCGGGACCGCGGGGATCGTCCGGGATATCTCCGACCGGAAAGAACAGGAACAGCTCTACTCGACGCTGTTGACCGAGGCCAACGACGGCATCGCGATCACACGGAAGGGGCGCCTCCAGTTCGTGAACGAACAGATGGCGACGCTGGTCGGTGGCACCCGCGCCGAGATCGAGGGGACCAACGTGTTCGACCTGATCGCCCCGGAGGACCACGACATCGTTCGAGGCAACTACGAGCGCCGCCTCGACCAGGAGAGCGAGACCGGCCGCTACGAGATCGAACTGGAGACGCTCGACGGCGAGCGGGTGCCCGTGGAAGTCAGCACGACGTTCGTCCAGTACCAGGGCGAGCGGGGTGAGATGGCCATCATCCGGGCCATCGGCGACCGCAAGGAGCGCGAGCGTGAACTGGAACTGTACGAGGAGATGCTCAACGCGGTCCCCGACAGCGTCTACGCCGTCGACGAAGACGGACGGTTCGTCGCACTCAACGACACGGCCTGCGAGGTGGTCGGCCTGCCGGAAGACGAACTCGTCGGCACTCACGTCTCGGTCTGCATGGACGAGCGCGACATCGAGCGCGGCCAGGACCTCATCCGTGACCTGCTCACCGGCGAACGGGGGAAGGGGATCTACGAGATGGACCTGCAACCGGTCGACTGCGACCCGATCCCGAGCGAGAACCACGTCGCGCTCCTGACCGACGAGAACGGCGAGTTCCGGGGCTCGGTCGGCGTCCTCCGTGACGTGACCGACCGCCAGGAACGGGAGCGCCGACTGACCGTCCTCAACCGGGCGCTCCGGCACGACCTGCGCAACAGTATGCACGTCATCATGGCCAACGCGGAACTCGTCGCGCGGGCCGTCTCGGACCAGCAGACACAGGAGAAACTCGACACCATCGTCGACCGGGCCGAGCAGATCAACAGCCTGAGCGAGAAGGCCCGCGAGATCGAGCAGACGCTGGCCAACCACGAGCAGACGCGCAAGCCCATCGACCTGGGGGAGTTGCTGGCGACGCAGGTCGAGCGATTCCGCGATGAGTACCCCGAGGCGACCTTCGAGACGGACCTGCCCGCCCACGCCTGGGTCGAGGCGACGCCACTGATCGACACGGCCGTCGAGAACCTCATCGAGAACAGCATCGAACACACAGACGAGGCCCGGATCCAGGTGTCGCTCTCGACCACCGGGGACGCCGTCACCGTGACCGTCGCCGACGACGGTCCGGGCATCCCCGAGAAGGAGCGACGCATCGTCGGAAAGGGGAGCGAGACGCCGCTGGATCACGCCAGCGGCCTCGGGCTGTGGCTGGTCACCTGGATCACCCGCGACTCCGGCGGCGAGGTCGTCTTCGAGGCCCCCGAAGAGGGCGGCAGCGTCGTCCGCCTCGTCCTCGACAAGGCTCGCCCGCCCGTCGACAGCAACCCTGATCGAGCCGACATCACATAGACCGGCGTCCGCCAGTCGACCGACGACTACACTGCCAGTCCAGCCACGCACTTAAAACGGAAGACGCCGTAGGGAGAGCCGAGCGCGGCATGACAGTCGACGACGACCCCTTCGCCATCCCGAGTCGGCCGGAGCGGCGCTATCCGCGGGGTGGTGGCGTCGAGTACGAGGGCGGGACGACGTTCTCGCTCGCGCCGGTGCCCGAGCGCGAGGACGCGTGGCTCCGGCGGGTCGTCGAGGGCGTCCTCGACGGCGAGGGGTACACCTACGGCGACTGGTTCGACCTGCCGATGCCCCTGTATCTGGTCCACGACGAGGCGACCGGCGACGTGTTCCGGGTGAGCGTCCGGAACTCGCGGGTCCGGTTGCACGTACTACCCGCCACGGAGTCGGGCGGGCTCCGACAGTTCTTCGACCGGCTCCGGGACAGCGCCGACGGCGTCGACTGGGACGTGAGCCGACGGGTCGAGAGCGAGGGGTGAGTCCGGACAACTGCGGACACGTAGCCGACTTATGACCGGGTATCCATTGCTCGACCATGACCGTCTCCCGTGAAGTCGAGTTGCAGGGACACATCATCGACTCGGGGATGATGCAGACCTGTTTCGGCATCATCATGGACATGGGCGGGTCCTTCGAGGTCGAGGAGTTCGACATCGGCCGCCACAAGGACGAACGCTCCTACGCGAAACTGCTGGTGAGCGCCGAGGACGAGGCGCTACTCCAGTCCATCGTCCACGAACTCCACCAGAACGGGGCCAACCCCGCCGACCCGAACGACGCCACCCTCGAACCCGCCCCGGCCGACCAGGTCGTCCCCGAGGGCTTCTACTCGACGACGAACCACCCCACGGAGATCCGCTACGACGGCGAGTGGATCGACGTCGAGGACATCGAGATGGACTGTGCGGTTGTCGTGGAGGACGGGGAGGCGCGAAGCGCCTCCGAACGGTCGAGTAGCGCGGAACGAAGTCGTTCGAGAGACGGTGACGCCGTCTCTCGTGATGACGAAAATTCCCGTGGAGAATTTTCGAACCATTCCGCGGACCATTCGAGCGGGCAAAGCCCGCGAGAAGACGGTGAGCAGAGCGAACCGCGAGACGGGGAGAATCCCTACGCCGACACCAAGGTCCTCAACGCCGTCGAGGCGGGCGACCTGATCGTCACCGGCGAGGCCGGCATCCGCGTCAGCCCGCCCGAGCGCCCCCGCGGCTCGGAGGGAGCCTTCGGGTTCATGCAGGGCGGCGTCTCCTCCGAGCGACCCTCGGAGACGACCATCGCCAACATCGCCGAGGCCGTCGAGGAGGTCAAAAGCGAGGGCGGGACGGTGCTGGCCGTCTGTGGCCCCGCGCTGATCCACTCCGGCGCACGGGAGGACCTCGCCCGCCTGGTCCGGGAAGGGTACATCGACATGATCTCCGCGGGCAACGGGTTCGCCGTCCACGACATCGAGCGTGACCTCTACGGCACCTCGCTGGGGATGGACACCGAGAGTCTCGACCACCCACGGAAGGGACACAAACACCACATCTACACCATCTCCGAGGTGATCCGCGAGGACGGCATCGAGGCGGCCGTCGAGTCCGGAACTATCGAGTCCGGCGTCATGTACGAGTGCGTCGACAACGACCGCCCGTTCGTGCTGGCGGGGTCGATCCGCGACGACGGTCCCCTGCCGGACACCATCACCGACGCCGTCGAGGCCCAGAACGCCATCCGCGAGCAGGCCCACGAGGCCGACATGGTGCTGATGCTCTCGACCCTGCTCCACTCCGTCGCCGTCGGGAACTGCCTGCCCTCGACGACCCGGGTCGTCTGTGTCGACATCGACCCCGCGACCGTGACGCAGTTGCTCGACCGCGGGAGCGCGCAGGCCGTCGGGATGGTCACCGACATCGGCACGTTCGTCCCGATTCTGGCGGAGAAGATTCTGGACGACTAAATTTTTACTTTGCTACGAAAGAGCGCCCTGCGCTCTTTCGGCATTACCAGAACGCTTCGCGTTCTTGTTAGCAGCCAGAAGTCATCGACTTCTGTCGACATGACGAGAGAGCTTCGCTCTCTCGAACCACTCGTCGCAAAAATTTGGTATGAGAATACCTCGGCGCTCGGCTTCGCCTCGCGCCGAGTGTTCCCGCGAGTGACCGCAGGGAACGAGCGGGGGTCCTCGGAAATCTTCGATTTTCGGGATGCCACGAGAGCCCTGCTCTCGTGAGCACTCGAAAGTCGCAGCCCGCACAGCCGAGCGAAGCGAGGCGAGCAGGACCGTCTTTCGGTGAACCGCGCTCGCTTCGTCGTCACCAGAACGCCCCCCGTTCTGGTCGGCTCACGAGAGCTATGCTCTCGTGAACGCCGGCGCGCAGCGCCGGCTGCCAGCGGGACCTTCGGTCCCGCCCGGCTCGCGCGGATGCTGGAGAAGCGACGCCTGCCTTTTTAGGCCGTTGCAGTCGTACGCGCACCATGACGACACTCGAAGACGAAGTGGTGATCGTGACCGGCGCGAGCCGCGGACTCGGCGCGTCGATGGCGAAACGGTTCGCTCGCGAGGGCGCGGCCGTCACGGTGACCGCACGCAGCGAAGCGGAGCTGGAGGCAGTCGCAGAGAGCGCCGAGGGGGAGATACTCGTCGCCCCCGCCGACGTGACCGACGAGGACGCAGTCCGGGCCGTCGTGGAGGCGACGGCCGAGGAACACGGGTCGGTCACCGGGCTGGTGAACAATGCCGGCATCGGCCTCCTGAACATGTACGGCGAGGGTAGCGTCCTCCACGAGGCCGACACCGAGGATTTCCGCCGGATTATGGACGTGAACGTCACTGGCATCTTCCTGTTCTCGAAGTACGCCGTTCCGGAGCTGATCGAGGCCGGTCGCGGGAACCTGATCAATATCTCGTCGGGCCTCGGTCGCCGTGGGTCGGCGCGGTGGGGCCCGTACGTCGCCTCGAAGTGGGCGCTGGAGGGGATGACCCGAACGCAGGCCCTGGAACTCGACGACCACGGGATCAACGTCAACGCGCTCGATCCGGGCGGGCGCGTCGAGACAGGCTTCTGGGACCACCTGCCCGAGAGCGAACGCGCGGAGATTCTCGACCCGGACGTGATGAACGACGCCGCCACGAGCCTGCTCGGCCAAGATCCGGGCGGCATCACCGGCGAATCGATGCCGGCCCAGGAGTGGGAGCAGCGGCTCTGATACCGTTCGAGCACTGGCACCCACACTTATTTCGAGCCCCTGCGTCGGTTCGATTATGGGGAACGCGGACGCCCAATCTTCGGAGACGGAGACCGGGACAGGTACGGGCACGGCGGAGCAGGCCGGGGCAGTCGACGGGTGGTCGTCGGAGAACTGGGTCCTGATCGGTGCGCTCACGGCGCTGACGCTCGTCGGGGTCGCGCTCTCGTCGGGCCTGGTCCCGGTCGAGGGGTGGCTCACGGTCACGGGGACGGTGATCGTTCCGCCGTATGTCTACCTCTACGCGTCGCTGGGCGCGCTGGGGTACGTGTTCACCAAACTGATGACGAACGTCGAGGCCTACGACGAGTACGACGAGATCGAAGAACTCGCCGAGATGGCGCTTCGAATCCCGGCAGCCTGGGTGCTGGCGGCGGGCGTCTACCTGCTGTTCGTGGCCGGGACCGCTTTCACCAGTGGCGGGTCGAGCCAGCAGTACGCGGCCGGACTCTCTTTTCTGGTCGGCCTGTACGTCAACGTCGCGGTGAAGTCACTGGGCAGTCTCGCGGACCGATTGCTGGGCCGGGGCAAGGCCGGTCCCTGACTCGCTCGACCGAGGTTCGCTGGTCGGCGGGGCTACGGCGTGACGACGAGCTTCCCGACGCGCTCGCGGTTCTGCATCGCCGCGAACGCGGCCCCGGTCTCGTCGAGCGGATACGTCGCCGCGATCTCCGGGGTGAACGCGCCCTCGACGACGAGATCGACGATCCGCTCTAGGTCGCCCTGTGTCCCCATCGTGCTCCCGATGACCCGTTTGTGGCCGAGGAAGAGGTCGGGGATGTCGATCTCGGACCTGCCACCGGCCGTCCGGCCACAGACCGCCATCCGGCCGCCGCGTCGTAACAC
Organism: Halorientalis regularis; assembly: GCF_023698535.1. Classification (GTDB taxonomy): domain Archaea; phylum Halobacteriota; class Halobacteria; order Halobacteriales; family Haloarculaceae; genus Halorientalis; species Halorientalis regularis. The sequence continues at coordinate 295,204 of NZ_JALJCL010000004.1, read as the reverse complement.
GTCGAAACCGAGTTGCGTATACTCGCCACCGAGATGGTTGAGGACGCCGTCGACGGGGCCGATCGCTTCGACTGCCTCCCGGATCCCCTCGGGATCGGTACCCTCGATTGCGTGGTCGAGGCCGAGCGATTCGACGCGGTCCAGTTTGGATCGCGACGAGGACGTGCCGACGGTGTGTGCCCCGAGTGCGTCCGCGAGCTGCACGCCTGCGACGCCGACGCCGCCGGTCACGCCCGGGACGAAGATGTGGTCGCCGGGGTCGGCGTCGATCCGCCGGAGCATGTGGTAGGCGGTCATGTAGGCAGTGGGGAGCGCCGCGGCCTCGACCAGCCCCAGGTCGTCGGGGACCGCGACGAGGCGGTCGGCACGGACGCGGGCCGTCTCGGCGAGTCCGCCGTGGAACAGCGCGAAGTTCTCACAGAGATTCTCCGGTCCCTCCCGGCAGTAGCGGCAGGTACCGCAGGTCTCGTTCGGGCAGAGAACGACGCGGTCGCCGGGCGCGACGCCCGTGACGCCCTCGCCCACGGTTTCGACGGTCCCGGCGACGTCGAGGCCGCTGACGAACGGCAGATCGTCCGCGTCGACCATCGCGGAGTCGCCGTCGAGGATCCAGAGGTCGTGGCGGTTGATCGCGGCCGCCTCGACGGCGACCGTCGCCTCCCCGCGCTCGGGTTCGGGAGTCGATTGCTCGATGATCGAGACGCCGTCCGGGCCGGTGAGGTCGGTGAACGCTGCAGTACGCATCGAGTCGTCAGTCGTGCTCCACTGGCATGAACGGTCCGGAAGTGCGAGACCGGCTGGATCCGCGGACGAGCCACTGATCGCCGATCAGGCGGTTTCGGACCCGTCCTCTTCGATGATCTGAGTGACACCGTCGTCGAAAATTTCCCGGATCAACTCCTCGGCGTAGCCGCCCTCGATGGCGGCCTCGATGGCGACCTCCAGCGACACGTCGACCAGCGCCTCGGCGTGACCGTGCTCGATCAGCGTCGCGACGATCTCGTCGCCGACCTGCTGGACGATGGCGTCAGAGCGGCCGCTGGTGAGTCGTCTGACGATCCGCCGCACCGACTGGCGGATCACGACCGAGTGTCGGAGGCCGGGCAGATTGTCCATCACGATGTCGGCGACGGCCTCTACCAGGTCGTCGGCCGTCTCGCCGTCGAGTTTGTCGACGACCTCGTCGCCGACCGCAGCCACCAGTTGCTCGGCGTCGCCCTCGCGCTCGACGTACTCGCCGATGACGCGGGCGACGCTCCGTGCGATCTCTTCGGCCTCGTCCTCGCCGAGTTCGGCGGCGATGACGGCCCGCACCCGCTCGGCGATCTCCTCGCGGTCACGGCCCGTGATCCTCTCGTCACCCTCGGACATGAGCGCGGGTAGTTCGTCGCGAGTATAAGAGTCCCCCGAACAGCCAGACCGACGGTGCCGAGGCCGGTGCGCGGTCTCAGTCGACCGATTCGCTGTAGGGCGTCAACAGTGTCCGGGCGCGGCCGATGGCGGCGCGCACGTCGGGATGTGTGTCACGGCCGACATCGCGGAGTTGCGTTTCGATGGTGCGGACGGCCTCGCGGTTCGGGCCGTCGGCTGACAGTTCGCCGACCAGGTGGAGCGGGTCGGCCAGCCGTTCGGCCAGAGCGTGGTCGACGGTCAGTTCCGACGCGGGCAACAGCTGGCGATGCGCTTTCGAAGTCGCCGTCAGTTCGTGTCGCATATCCCCTCTCCCGGTACTCCGGCGGCAGATGAAAAAGAGGTCCCGGGACCTACACGCCGCCCTCGATGGTCTCGCGGTAGGCGTTGATCGCGTCGTCGGCGTCGTCGATGGCCGCGGCGGCGTCGGCGCTCACTTCGTCGTCGAGGTCGGCCAGGGCGGACTGGATGCGGGCCAGGCGGCCGTGGTCGGGGCCGGAGTCGCGGGTCGCGAGGTCGTCGAGCTGGTCGGCCAGGTCGTCGAGGCGGTCGCTGGCCTCGTCGGCCGTCGCGTCGCTTGCTGTCCGGAGGTTCTGTGCCGCGGTTTCGAGCTGTTGTCGAGCCATACGTATCCCTTCGGCCAACGTGGACAAAAACACTTTCCGAACGTGTGCAACATCGGGGGGGTCGGATACCAACCAGTAAGGTACCGTTGTTAAACCAGTCCGGTCCGTATTTCTAGGCACGTGCACCACCCCCACCTTCGTCCCCCCAGCGAACGTGCCGTCTTTCGAACTATACGACCCATCAGAGAATGGTAACGAACGACTCACTCGAGGAGAGCCGGCAGATCCACCGGCAGACCGGCAAGACGTTCTACTACGCGACGCGGTTGTTGCCCGAGCGGATCCGCCACAAGACCTATGTCCTGTACGCGTTCTTCCGGATCGCGGACGAGGTCGTCGACGACGAGGACAACGACCTCACGCCCGCCGAGCAACGGGAGCGCCTGGAGCGGTTCCGCGAGGCGGCACTCGGCCGCCGCGAGACCGACGACCCGGTTCTGCAGGCGTTCGACGACGTGCGCCGCGAGTCCGACATCACCGAGGAAGACGTGGAGCTGTTCGTCGACGCGATGGCGACCGACATCGACAAGAGCCGCTACGAGACCTACGACGAACTCGAAGAGTACATGCGCGGCTCGGCGTCGGCGGTCGGATACATGATGACCGGGATCATGGCTGTCGACGACCCGGAGGTGGCGCGGCCACACGCCAGAGCGCTCGGGGAAGCGTTCCAGCTCTCGAACTTCCTGCGTGACGTGCGCGAGGACATCGTCGACCGCGACCGGATCTACCTGCCGCAGGAGACGCTCCGGCAGTACGGCGTCACCGAGGCCGACATCGAGAACCTGGAGATGTCCGACGGGTTCCGGTCGGCGATGATCCACGAGATGGCCCGCGCCGAGAAGCTCTACCGCGAAGGGGTCGCCGGGATCAAGTATCTGCCCGAAGACTGCCAGTTCGCCGTCCTGCTGGCGGCCGTCCTCTATGCCGACCACCACCGGCTGATCCGGAAGCGCGACTACGACGTGCTCTCGGAGACGCCGAGTCTCTCCACCTCACGGAAACTCTGGCTGATCGCCAAGACGCGCTGGCACTGGCACTGGAACAAGGACCCCGAGGCGGTGTTCGAGCGGGTCTCGACCATCGGGGACGCGCCGACGCCCTCGCCCGGGCCGGAACCGCCCGAGTGGACCCCCACCCAGTAGCTCACTCGATCAGCGGGAGGACGATGCCGAACACGATGGGCGAAACAAAGCCGATGAGCAGGCCGGCGAACTCGGCACCGACGAAGAGGGTGTTCTCCCAGGCGGGAAGCGGTTCGAAGAAGGTGTGGCCGACGACGGACCCGACGACACCGATCACGAGGAGCGAGAGGCCGACGAAAAAACCCCGTTTCGCGTACGTCTGGTAGTCTATCGACGCTGTTTGTGACATATTCGAGCAACTTTCGTTCAGTGTTGAATCTCTTTCGATCCCGATCCGGATCTCACCACCGACCGGAGAGGCCGGGCACCGTCCGCAGGACCCGGAAGTCGAACCGGTCGATTTCCACGAGCCCGGCGAAAAACAGGCCGGAGAGGGCCACTGGCACCCAGTTGCCGAAATAGGCGTTGATCAGGCCCCAGAGGATCACGAAGCTCACGAGGTCGTCGAGCATGAACGCACACGACTGGACGCGGGCGACCAGTTCCGACCAGTCGAACGCGATGTCGAACAGGCCCACGGCGACGGTGGCCGAGAGGGCCCAGCCGAGGTAGTTCGACCACGGGACGCCATAGTAGGCACCGCCGCCGTCGTAGGCCCAGAAGCCGAGCGCCACCGCGCCGGGGTCCAGCACGAGGTCGACCAGGAGGACGGTCGCGATCACCGCCGGCAGCCGGATCGCCCAGCGACTCGCTCGGTCACCGAGCAAGAGGAGACAGAGCAGGTAGCTGTTCAGCACCAGCGGGAAGAAGAAGATCGGCAGGCCCAGCGGCACGGTGTCCAGAAGCATCGGCCCGAGTTCGACGCCGTACTCGAAGAAGCCGTAGGGCCACCCCGTCGTGACGCCGACGTACTCGATGGCGTAGGAGTACGCCGTCAGCGCGAGGAGAGCGGCTGCGGCACGTCGGTCGACCAGCGGCGCGACGCCGGCGATCAGCGGCAGGCGCATGACGAAGGTGCCAAAGAGGACCAGATAGGGGTTGAAGTTGAGCGGGGCGGGAAAGAGAGCCTCGGCGCTGGCGAGCAACATGACCGCACCGACAGCGGGGAAGACGACGGCGATGGTGAACCGGTTTTCCCGAACTAGGCGGTCCAGCCGGGCCTCGACGGCCGCGCGGGTCGGCGTCTCAACCGCCATACCCGAACAGGAGGACCCAGAGGCCGCCCATAGTCATCGTCATGCCGATCAGCGTGTTGATCGCGGGGTACCACCAGTAGGCGTCGTCGACGTCGATACCGGAGAAGGCGATGCCGAAGACGAGTACTGGGTAGAGCAGGAGGAGCGCCCCGAACAGGACGTGGACCTGCGAGAAGGCGGCCGCGGCTGCCAGCCAGCAGGCCGCACAGTAGTAGTAGGTCCGTCGCTTGCCCAGCACGGTCGCGGTGGTCCGGATGCCGGCCTCGCGGTCGGGTTCGATGTCCGGGATGGCCGAGAAGGTGTGCATCCCCATGGTCCAGAGCCACCCCGCGACGATGGCCAGGATCGGTGGCAACTCGCCGGCGACGGCGGTGAAGGCGATGACGCCCGGGAGGATGTAGAGGCCGTTCGAGATCGAATCGAGCAACGGCATCGTCTTGAACCGCAGGGGCGGGGCGCTGTACTCGATGGCCAGCAGGAACCACAGCGCGAGGGCCTGCGTCCCGGCGGAGGGCAACAGGAAGATGAACATGCCGCCCAGCGCGCCGCTCATCGCGACGGCGATGACGACCCAGATGTCGTCGCGGTAGCGCACTTCCTGCTCGTCTTTCTTCGGGTTTGCCTCGTCGATGTCGGCGTCGAAGGCGTCGTTGACGCCGTAGAGGAAGACGTTCGCGGGGACGGTGAAGTACGCTAGGAGCAAGACGGCGATGGGGGAGAACAGTTCGGCCACGCTGTCGGCGGCGAAGGTCGCGCCGACGATGACGGGACCACCCAGATAGAGCCAGAACCGCGGTCGGGAGAGCCAGAACAGGTAGCCCAGCCGGGTCTCCTCGGAGGGGAGGTAGCCGGCGACCGATTCGAGGCGAGTGCGGACGGCGTTGTCGCTCATCTATCGTCGATCACGGCGTCTGCGGTGTGTTCACCGCTGATGAGGCACATTGGAACGCCGATGCCGGGGGTCGTGAACGACCCCGTGAAGTAGAGCCCGTCGACGGCCGAGGACCGGTGGGACGGCCGCAGGAGCGACGTCTGTTTCAGGGTGTGCGCGAGTCCCAGCGCCGTCCCCTGGATGGAGTTGTACCGCTCGCCGAAGTCCGAGACCGAGAACTGCTTCTCGAAGGCGATCCGGTCTCGGAGGTCGACGCCGGTGTTCTCGGCGATGTCGGCGAGTACCTTCTCGCGGTAGCGCTGGCGTGTGGCCTCGTCGTCGTCCAGACCGGGCGCGATGGGCACGAGGACGAACAGGTTGCTGTAGGCGTCGGTGTCGCCCTCGGGCACGACGGTCTCGTCGGTCTCGGAGGGAACACAGAGGTAGTAGGCGGGGTCGTCGGGCCAGGCCGGCTCGTCGAAGATCTGCTCGAAGTGGGGGTCCCAGTCCTCCGGGAGGACCAGCGTGTGGTGGGCAAGTTCGTCCACGTCGCCCTCGATTCCCAAGTAGAGCAAAAAGGCGGATGGCGCGTAGGTTTTGGACTCCCAGTAGTCCGCGTCGTACTGGCGCTCGTGTTCCGGGAGGAGTTCCTGTTCGGTGTGGGCGTAGTCGGCGTCGCTCACCACGAGGTCGGGGTGGTACTCGGTGCCGTCCTCGGTGGTGACGAGGAAGCCCGCCTTCCGGCGCGTGATCTCGTCGACGGGGGCGTCGGTGACGTACTCGACGCCCAGTTCGTCGCCCAGATCGACCACGGCGTCGACGACCGCGCCGAGGCCGTTGTCGCGGTCGTCCTTGCCGACGGGATAGTACACGCCGAGGTTGAAATCCACGTGGCTCATCATGTTGTACAGCGCCGGGGTGTTGTGGGGCGCACCGCCGAGGAACACGAGGGTGTACTGCATGATCTGCTGGAGCTTGGGGTTCTCGAAGTACTTCTCGACGTGACCTTGCATGTTCCCCAGCAGTTTTAGCCCGACGGGGGCGGCTTTCATCACGTCCAGGTCGACCCAGTCCCTGAGGCGAGGACGGTCCTCGTAGACGAAGTTCTCCATGGCGAGTTCGTAGTTGGACTCGCTCTCTTCGAGGTAGTTGTCGAAGGCTTCACCACCACCGTCCTCGTACTCGGCGAACAATTCTCGGACGTCCGCGCGGTCCGCGGAGACGTCTACCTGGTCACCGTCTTTGAAGAAGATGCGGTAGTGCGGGTCGAGCCGTTCGAGGTCGTAGTAGTCGTCGGTGGACTTCCCGAAGTGGCCGAAGAAACGCTCGAAAACGTCGGGCATCAGGTACCAGGACGGTCCCATGTTGAAGTGGAAGCCGTCGACGTCGAGTCGACTGGCACGCCCGCCCATCTGTTCGTTCTTCTCGAGCACGCGAACGTCCGCGCCGGCATCGGCGAGATAACACGCGGTCGACAGTCCCCCGAACCCACCGCCGACGACGTCGATACTCGTTCCAGCGAGCGAACTCATTGTCGAAAGTACGGGCTGGAGCCGGCATAAATGGGGTGGCTCACCAGTGTGGTTCGGGAGACAGTCACACGAAACCGGGATGTGGGTCACGCTCCAAGGACCAAGGGATGGACGGGGACACCACGGTCGTCACCGGCGCGAGCAAGGGTATCGGTGCCGCAGTCGTCCGCGAGTTCGCCGCGGCAGGGGCACACGTCGTCGCCTGCGCGCGCGACGCCGACGAACTCGACGATCTCGCGGCGACGGTCGAGTCGACCGACGGGACCGTGACGACACAGCGAGCGGACGTGCGCGACGAGTTCGACGTGGAGCGACTGATGGAGACGGCGGCCCGCGAGGGCGGGGGGATCGACACCGTCGTCGCGAACGCCGGCGTCTACCACGGGCAGGCGGGGGAGACACCCCTCACGTCGGAGGCGTACGCGGCCTTCGACGACCACCTCCGGACGAACGGCCGTGGCACCTTCACCACGATCCGGGAATCGCTCCCGCACCTGGCCGCCGACGCGCGAATCCTCGTCACCTCGGGGAGCGTCGCCCGCGAAGCGAAACCGGGCTACGGCTCCTACGCCGTCTCCAAGGCGACCGCGGAGGCCGTCGCCCGCGGGTTCGCTGCCGACCTCGACCACCCGGTCGGCGTCGTCGATCCCGGCGTCGTCGCGACCGATCTCACTGGTGGGACCGGCCGTGACCCCGCCGATGTCGCGCCGATGTTCCGCTGGGCGGCGACAGACGCCACCGCCGAGGACCTCGACGGCGGTATCCTCGATCTGCAGGCCTGGAAACGCGCGACACGCTGAGGACCCCGACCGCGACTGTGCGACGGATCGGAGCTTTTATTATTATCATCGCTAGTTCTATAACCGGATGTCTAATAACATGGAGTCCGGGATTATTAACACCGGCGAGCGGCCGTCGCTGGTCGGGCTGACTGGCGTGGGGCTTTTGCTGGCGTTTTCGGGGCTCGCGGTGGTCTCGGGCCTGTGGAAGGTGCTGGTGATCGCGTGGGTCGCGTTCGCCGCGATGGCGGGGTCGATCCCGCTGGGTGTCAGGGCGGCCGAGACCGGGAGCGCCCGGCGACTGGTCTGGGGCTACGGGCTGGCCAGCGGGGCGATGATTACGAGCGCGGCCGTCTTCCTCGTCCCCCAGGCGATGGGGTTCGATCCGCGGGTCGGCGGGTTCGGCATCGCCGCCGGTATCCTCGTCGGCTTCGGCTCGCACGTGCTGGGCCACCGGCTCTCGCACGTCAGCGCGACCTTCGACAACACGGCGGTCCAGCTCTCGGCCCACGCGCTCTCGGCGGGCGCGATCATCGGTCTCGTCTACGGGGCGATGCCGGAACTGGGCCTCCTGCTCGGGCTGGCCATCGTCTCGCACAAGGGCCCGGCCGGCTACGCGGCGGCGCGTCGACTGGCCGCCGGTGGTCGGTCGGCCACCGTCATCCTGCTCCCGGCGGCGGGCGTCGGGATCACGGCCATTCCGAGCGCGCTCCTCGACCTACCGGCCGTCCCGGCCGTCAACGCGGCCGTCTTCGGCTTCGCCGCCGGCGTGTTCCTCCACGTCGCCATGGACTTTCTCCCGCGCTGTGAGGTCGGCGGCGAAGTCGGCGAGGTCGCACAGGTCACCGACCACGCCCACGAACTGCTCGACCGGCTCCGCATCCACGCCGTCGCGAGCACCCTGCTGGGCGGTCTGGCGGTCTTTCTCACCTGGCTCGCGGTCGGCCCCTGACCCGGCTCGCTATCGTCTGCCGGACACGGATTGCGATTTTTCGAATTGTCCGCGTGATAATAGCACGTCCGTAGCCGTGCCTCGGAGAATATAAGGACAATATATCTATTCTGGGGTCTATTGCTGTACATTCAGGGGAAGATTTTTACTATACCAGGACAGTCGTTGTAGTAAGCATGGTAGAATGCGACGCCTGTGAAGACGAGGTTCTTCACGTATGGAGACACCGCGCGATTACCGAGACCGTCACGCACCGGAAACAGCGCTGGGTCTGTGCGGACTGCCACCCGAAGCTGTCGAGTACGCTCCGGACCGAGACCGCGACGGAGACGGGCGCTAAGACCGACACGACGGCCGAACCGGAGACCGGGGCCGAGGCTGAATCCGGCGGGACGACCGAGGAGCAGGTGGTCGTCACCGACGGCGGGCAGTTCGCCTGTCCGACCTGTGGCGGCGAGACGGTCAACGGGCAGGGCGTGTTCGGCTGTCTGTCCTGTAGCTGGACGGGCGTCAGCTGAGCGAGTCGGTCGACGACACGTGCGGTCCCGTCCGCGCCCTGTGGGGTGTACTTACAAGGTCGTGCCGTGCCAAGGTTCGGGTATGACCATGGACACGACCGGTCAGTGGATGGGGACGCCGATGGCCCAGCGCGACATCGACGACCTGCTCGAAGCGAACGGGTACGGCATCCTCTCGCTGGCCAGCGACGACGAGCCGTACAGCCTGCCGATCTCGTTCGGGTACGACGGGTCGGACGTGTACTTCGTGTTCCTCGAAGACAGCCCGGACGGCCGGAAGTTCGACTTCGTCGAAGAAGGCGGGACGGCGCGCCTGCTCGTGACCGACATCGGGAGCCGGTTCGACTGGCAGTCCATCGCGGTGACCGGCCCGGTCCGGCGGGTCCCAACCGACAGCAAAGACTGGGACCACCTGGTCGAGGCGCTCGAAGACAACGCCTGGTTCTCCAGTGACTTCCAGCGCGCGGGCGACATCGAGGACATGTACGGCTTCCGCCTCGAACCCGACGAAGTGCGCGGGCTCGAAGTCAAAGAGAGCTGAGGTGTAGCTGACCGCGGCGACGCCACGCAGTCCCTCCGGAATCGTCGGTCCGGCGTCGCCGGTCGGACACCACACTCATCCGCCGTCCGGGAGTCGGGTGATTGGAGTGGGACTTCTCGATTCGTTCGGTGCGCTCGTCAGTAGTATCGTCGCGTCGCTCGTCTTCGCGATCCTCAGTTACGTCGTCACGGTGTTCATCGTCGGTGCGGGGGCCGGGCTGGCCGAGTACTCCCCGAGCAGCGACTTCGTCGCGCTCGCGGCCGCTATCCTGGCGGGCGCTGCCATCGTCGGTGGAGCGTCGCCGATGGCCGGCCTCGGCGACGGGACCTGAATCGGTCCCCCGGCGTGCCTCCGCCGTGACGGACCGGTCGTGCGAGGCCCGTGCGACACCCGCACAGGTTTTTGAACGAGTGGATCGAACCACCGGCGATGCGACGGCGCGAGTTCCTCGCCGCCTCGGTCGCCGGTCTCGCATCCGGTCTCGCAGGCTGTGGCCGGACCGGCGACGGAGGAACGGGCGCGACGCCCACCGCCGGCAGTCCCGGCGATCGCCGGATCGGTGCGGTCGAACTGCCGGTGTCCCGCGGGGAGTTGCGCGCGGCCGTGCCGCGGGACAGGATTCCGGCGATAGTCGACCCCGCGTTCGGCGAGGACTGGTCCGGGCTGTCCGTCCCGGAGTCCTCGGCCTACGACGGCGGGCCGCTGTTGCCCGACGACTCGCCGGTCGTCGGCCTCAAACGCGACGGGGAGGCGCGCGCGTACCCCCTCCGGGTACTCGACTGGCACGAGGTCGTCAACGACGGGTTCGCCGGCCCGACGCTGGTCACCTACTGTCCGCTCTGTGGGACCGCAGTCGTCGGGGAGCGCCGCGTGAACGGGACCGAGACGGTGTTCGGCGTTTCGGGGTACCTCTACCGGGGGGCGCTGGTCGCGTACGACCGCGCGACCGGGAGCCTCTGGAGCCAGTTGCTCGCGGCCGCGATCCGCGGGCCGGCGACCGGCGAGGAACTGTCGCTGTCGCCTGCGCGGCTGACGAGCTGGGGCGAGTGGCGCGAGAGTCACCCGGACACGACGGTCCTGCTCCCGCCGCCGCGGTCCGACACCGTCCGCGGCCGTGACGCGACGTTCGACTACTTCGACGGCAAGTACGTCCGGGGCAGGGACCAGCTGATCGGGTACCGCGGTCGGCGGGACGAGGCGGGGCCGACCCCGAAGACGCTGGTCGTCGGGATCGCCCGCGACGGCGAGGCGCGGGCGTATCCGTTCGCCGAAGTCCGGGACCGAAACGTCGTCAACGACACCGTCGGGTCGTCGCCGGTCGTCGTCGCGCTCGCCCCCGACGGCGGGCTGGTAGCCTACGAGCGACGGGCCGGCGGGACGACGCTCCGGTTCCGGGCCGCCGGCGAGCGCCACCTCCGGGCCGGCGGCTCCCGCTGGGAGCGGACGACGGGCCGGGCGGTCGACGGCCCCCACGAGGGCCGGAGGCTCGCCCCAACGAGCGCGACGCCAGCCATGTTCTGGCGCGGCTGGTCGAACCAGTACCCGGACACGGAGATCTTCCCGGCGTCGGGGACCGGCGAGTGAAGCCGGCGGGCGCAGCGCCGGTCTAGTTGTACTCGCGCCAGCGGTTGCCGCAGTCCTGGCACTTGAAAAACCGGGTCGGCGGCTCGTCGGCCGAGCCGGTCTGTTTGATCGTGTACCAGGCCTTCCCGTGGCCACACTCCTCGCAGGTCACGTCGTCGGCGGTCGGTTTCCCCTCGAAGTCGGCCCCCTCCTCGGTCTCGATCAGTTCGTCGCCGCTCTGTTCCTCCGTGGAGACGAACTTCTCGGCGGCGGCCTCGTCTTTGGCCTGCTCGGCCCCACAGGAGGAACAGACCATCACGTCGCCGTCGGCGTGCATCATCGAACCGCACTCGTCACAGAATTGCATGTTCGGGGTTGCCGAAACTCGGCCGCCAACCACACTTGGCTCTTTCGTCTGGTCACAGCGGCTGGAGCGACTCGACGCTCCGGACCTCGAATCTGGCCCCGCCGTCGTCACCGTCGGTCACGTCGACCGTCCAGCCGTGGGCCTCGACGACCCGCTGGACGATGGCGAGTCCGAGCCCGGTCCCGTCCTGATCGGTGGTGACGCCGGGCTCGAACACGTCCTCGCGCTCGTCGTCGGGGATGCCAGGGCCGTCGTCTTCGAGGAAAAAGCCCGTGCCGTCGGCGTTGCCGAGGGTGCCGACCCGGATGGTGGCGTCGGCCGCGCCGTGTTCGATGGAATTGCGGAAGAGGTTCGCCAGTGCCTGCTGGAGCCGGTCGGGATCGGTCCGGAGCGTCGCCTCGCCGTTCTCGACTGTCAGGGTGGCCTCCCCGCCGTCGACGGTCGCCCAAGCGGCGGTGGCGACCGATTCGAGGGTCGTCCGCTCCCGGCCGTCGATGACTCGACCCTCGCGAGCGAGTTCGAGGACGTCCTCGATGAGTGTGCGCATCCGGTCCAGCGCCTGGGCGACGCGGTCGAACTGTTCGTCCTCGCCGGTCTCGCGGGCCGTCTCGAGGTAGGTCTCGGCGACTTCGAGGGGATTCCGGAGGTCGTGTGAGACGACGCTGGCGAACGTCTCCAGGCGGTCGTTGCGCTCGGTGAGCCGGTCGACCTCCGCCTGCAGGTCCTCGTGGCGTTCGTGGCCGTCCCCGAGCGCGGTGTACAGCAGGTAGCCCCCGTCGTCGGTCGGGACGTTGCGGAGCCGGAGGCGGCGGTCACCATCGGTCGTGTCACAGACGGTCTCGCGGTCGAGGGCGTCGCCCGACTGGATCGCGCCCGCGACCGCCGACAGGGCGTCCTCGGCGGCGAGTGTCGCCCGGAGTGACACGTCTGCCCCGTCGACGGCGAAGGTCTCCCGGAAGGCGGGGTTGATCGCCTCGACGACGATGCCCTCGGCTCCTTTGCCGTACTTGACCACGGGGTCGGGGTGGGCGCTGAGCAGGTCGTCGGCTCCGTCCCCCTCGTCCATGCGTTGGCTGTCGAATTCGGACAGCCCCTTGGAGTAGCTGTCGGCCGTTACGAGCGGTGAGCCGACGACTCGCTGCGCGAAACCGCGCAAAGGTATTTCAGCGCGCCTCCGATACGACTCACTGCGACTGTGCCCCACGAGTCCAGTACTGCGCCGAACGTCCTCGTCGTCGACGACGAAGAAGACGTTGCGGAGGCCTACGCCCTGAAGCTCAGTGGCGACTACGACACCGAGCTGGCGTTCGGCGGCGAAGCGGCCCTCGAGAAGGTCGACGCGACCACCGACGCCATGCTGCTGGACCGGCGGATGCCGGACATCCACGGCGACGAGGTCCTCGAGAAGCTACGGGACCGGGGCTACGACTTCCCGATCATCATGGTGACGGCGGTCGATCCCGATCTCAACATTCTGGAGATGGATTTCGACGACTATCTCTGCAAGCCGGTCGACAAGGAGACGCTCCGGACGACCCTCGACCAGCACGTCGACCGGAGCGGGACCGACCCGAAACTGGACGAGTTTTTCAACCTGCTGTCGAAGCTCTCGGTGCTGGAGTCGGAACTCCAGCCGAGCGAACTCGAAAACGACGAGGAGTTCCAGCGAACCAAGCGCCGCGCCGTGAAACTCAGCGAGGAACTCCGGGAGTCGATGGACAACTTCGAGGAGATCGTCGAGACCCACCGGTCGGTCGAGCGGGGTTCCCGCTCCTCACTCTGAATCGGTCTCGCCCAGTTCGACGCCGCTCCCTTCGAGCGCGCGCTGTTCGGCGACGATGGGGCAGTTCAACAGCCGCACCGTCTCCATGTCCAGAAACTCGACGATAGCCGCGCCCTCGTAAGTGCACTCGATTTCGGGCGGACCACTGAAATGTTCACACCCCTCACAGAAGCGGTGTTTCGACACCTCGGAGTAGGTTCGTTCCTCGGTTTCGGGCCCACTGCTCTCCAGATCCTGCCAGACCGCATCGGGGTCGATCTCGTCGACGCCGGCCGACTCGAATGCTTCGAACGGGTCGTCGCCCTCGTCCCGGCGGGCCGTCGAGAACTCCGCGAAGGGGTCGTCCGTGGGTTCCGTCGAGGCGTCGCCGCCCGCGTCGTCGGAGGTCGGCGACGCGACCTCGCTGCTCGCGTCGGTCTCGGTCTCGGCCGATTCCGCGGTCTCGAAGGGATCGTCCCGGAGCCGGCCCGGCGGTGTCGGTTCGTCGGCAGGCGTGTCGTCCGGATGTTGCTCCCCGGCAGTCTCCCCGTCGTCGGCGTCGGAAGGATCCAGGTCCTCGAAGGGATCGTCGGCCTCGTCGGGCGTCTCGAAGGCGTCGAACGGGTCGTCCTCGTCCTCAGCCATCGTCTTCCTCCGGGGCCTCGATGCTCTGGGCCTTGACGAGTTTCGGACTGCCGAAGAAACCGTCCTTGGGTTCGACGTCGGTGACGACGGCCTCGCAGTGTGGGCACTCGGGCTCGGTCATGAGCCCGATCTGGACGCCTTCGCCACAGACGCCACACTTCGCGCGGTCCACGTCGAGTTCGGCCGCGGCGCGTTTGATCCCCTCGACCGAGGTGGCCCGTTTCGAGCCCACCCGGGCGTCGTCCCGGAGGTCCCGGACGACGTGGGCCACCGTCCGGACCTTCTCTTCGAGGTCGCCGACGGTCTCGTCCAGATCCTCGATTCGGTCGGCTGTGTCGCCAGCTCGCTCGTCGAGTTGGGCCCGGAGCGTCTCGATCTCTCCCTCGACGGTCTCGACATCGCTGGCCAGGCCGTCGATACGGTCGGCCAGGTCGGGGTGGCCGTGGTCGGCCGGTGCCTTGCTGTCGGCCGCCTGTTTGACCTGAATGACGCGCTGGCGAACGTCCTGGATCTTGTCCATGTAGTCGTCTTCGACCGCGCCGAGGCGGTCGTCGAGCCGGTCGCCGATCTGCTCGGTGGCCCGGTCGGCGGCGGACTGTGACACCTCCGCCAGCCGATCTTCGAGGGCGTCCTGGAGGTGTCGCTCGACGGCGTCTTGCACCTGGGCCTCGACCTCCAGCTGGTCCGTGACGGCGTCGACTATCTCGGGGAGCCTGTCGGCGAGCACGTCGTTCACGGCGGCCTCCACGTCGACGACCTCGGCCAGCGCCTCGGGGTCGTCGGCGTCGAGGTCGTCGGTGGCGCGGTGGGCGGCGAGCAACTGGGCGAGGACGGTCTCGCGGTCGGTGCCGCGGTCGCGGGCCTGTTCGTCGACCCACGCCGCCAACTCCGGCGGCAGCGACACCGTCACCGGCTCGTCCGTCGGCTCACTGGCCATCTACTCGCAGTTGGCCCCTTCCGCAGTTAAGGGTTTGCCACAGTTTATCAGCTCGTAAAACAACGGACGGTCGGGAAAGCAGCGCGCTCGCGCCGGAAATCGAGAGCGAGCGGGAGGTAGGTGGCGAAGATGTCAGCGAATCTTCCGAACGTCGCTGATGTCGAAGCCGGCGTCGCCGATCTCGGTCTCGAAGCGGATGATGTTCTCGTCCTCGATCCGGGAGAGGACGCCACGGAACTTCTTGAACACCAGGGTACGGGCGCGTTCGGAGCCGCCCTGTTCCCACTCGAAGGTCATCGTCCCGTTGGCCGCGTCGATCAGTTGGCCCTGCTGTTCGGGCGTGACCGTCTCGTGGTTGACGTGGACGAGGATCAGCCCGTTCCAGGAGTGAGCGGCCTTCTGGAGCCCCTTGACGATGTAGACGATGTCGGACCAGTCGCGGTCGTCGCCCAGCGAACTGATGAGGTCCGACAGCGAGTCGATGACGACGAGGCTCCCCGGTGCGTTCTCGCTGAGGTAGGCACCGAGTGCGGTGAAGATGTCCTCGCGGTCCTGGCGGCCGGCCATGTCCCGGATGTGTCTGGTCTCCTCTGCGTACCAGTCTCGCGGGACGCTACTGGGGTGGAAGTACGACTCGGCCATGTCGACGAAATCGACGGCTTCGAACCCGGACTCGACGATCTCGGTGTCCATGGTCCGATCCATCTCGCGGTAGAGCTGGTCGCTGTCGGCCGTGAAGGAGACGTAGTGAATATCGTCGGTGACGCTCGCGCCGGCCGCAACGTCGCCGTAGTAGAGGTCGTGGAGTTCGCGGTCGGCGTTGGCGAGCCCGTTGAGGATCGCGCTCGTGTACATGAACTCCCGCGAGCCGGCCCCCGCTTCGCCCGACAGCAGGACGACGCTGCCCGGCGGTGCCCCCCCGTCGATGATCGTATCCAACTGTCGGATACCGAAGGGGATGCGGTCCATGCTCTCACCAAACGGACGTGACGATTTACTACTTGCGGCGGGTTCGGCCGTCGAAACGCGTCAGGTCTCGATCCGGAGCCCGCGATTTGTGGGTGCGCTCACGACGATTCGGCCGTCGACGCCGACCGCGTCGAGGGCGTCCCGTGCGGCGGTCCGGGCGTCCTCGGCCATCGTGGCGTCGGTCAGCGCGTAGACGGTGGGCCCCCACGAGGACTGGCCGGTGCCGGTGACGGCGGGATGACCCGAGAGTTCGTCGACGATCCGACCCGCCGGCGGCCGGTAGACACCCCCCTGCTCGTCGGCGTACCAGGCCCCGTTGAGCCGGCCGAGTTTCGACACACCGTCACCGAAGGTAGCCCGGTCGCCCTCGGCGGCCGCCGGGAGGATCCGCCGGAGGAGGACACCGCCGATCTCGTCGGCGATCCCTGGATCGGCGCGTTCGACCACCGTGCGCATGCTCTCGTCTTCGGCCTCGCCGCTCCGGCCCGGGTCGGTCTCGGGAACGGCGACGACGAACCGCCAGTCGGTCGGGAGTTCGTGGCGGGCGGTCACTGGCGGGACCGTCCACGCGCCGTCGGCGGGCGGCGCGGCCGTGAACAGTTCGGTTGGGTGGCCGCCGTCGACGACGAACCCGCCGACCTCGGCGGCCGCGACGCCGACGCCGCTCCGCCCGCCACGGCCCAGTGCCGGCGCGCGGTCGCGCAGTTCCGGGTCCCGGTCGTGGGCGGCCGCGACCGCCGCGAGCGTCGCCATGGCGAGTTGCGTGCCGCTGCCCAGGCCGACGTGACGGGGCAAGCGCTCGACGACGGTCAGGTCGACGCCGGACACGTCGAGCAGATCCACCGCCGTCCGGGCGTGGTCGGCCACGGTCGCGTCGGCACAGTGGACGCCATCGGCGGGGTCGGCCTCGATCACCACCCGCGGTTCGTCCAAGGCGACGCCGACGCCACCGTAGAGGCGCTCCCGGGCCAGCGAGAGGTTCTGGAAACCGAAGTGCAGGCGCGCACCGGCGGCCACGCGAGTCATGGGGCGATCTAATCGCTCGGCCGGCATGGCAGTTGCGGGTCAGGTCGGGTCCGGATCGGTCTCGGTGTCGGCGTACTGGAGGGCGCCACCGACCGTCGCGAGGAGTCCACCGACGACCCCGAGAAACATCCCGACGAAGAGCCCACCGAGCGCACCGATCAGCGACAGGAGGGAAAACACCACCCCCAGCGGTCCGGCGTAGAGTCCGTAGTCCGGCCGGGCGACCAGTACCACCCACAGAGACCCACGAGGGCCGCGAACACGAGCCCGACGATGGTGAAACTGCCGCCGACGACGGCCAATTCAGCACGGAACGGTACCGGAACCGCCCCGATGACGACGCTCGCGACACATAGCAAGCCCCCACCGACCCGCGTCACCGTCCCGTTCATATCGGACCTGCCACTCGGACTGGAATACAAATTGTTACTTCGCCACGTCGCTCCAGCGGTCGAGCGAACGGATTCGGGCGGCGGCGAAACGGTCGGTCCCAGAATCCGGGAAGTTAAAGCGCCAGGGTGGCAATCCTACGGCCATGAGCCAACAGCCCGACCCCGAGGCCCGGGAGCCGGCCTCGGACGCCATCGAGAAAGACGACGACCTGCCGTCCAGCGAGGTCACGGAGGGCCGGGACAAGGCCCCCCACCGCGCGATGTTCCGCGCGATGGGCTACGACGACGAGGACCTCTCCTCGCCGATGGTCGGCGTCGCCAACCCCGCCGCCGACATCACGCCCTGTAACGTCCACCTCGACGACGTCGCCGAATCCGCCTACGACGGCATCGACGAGGGCGAGGGGATGCCCATCGAGTTCGGCACGATCACCATCTCCGACGCCATTTCGATGGGGACCGAGGGGATGAAGGCCTCCCTGATCTCCCGTGAGGTCATCGCCGATTCGGTCGAACTCGTCGCCTTCGGCGAGCGCATGGACGGCCTGGTCACCATCGGCGGCTGTGACAAGAACATGCCCGGGATGATGATGGCCTCGATCCGGACCGACCTGCCCAGCGTCTTCCTGTACGGCGGATCGATCATGCCAGGCGAACACGAGGGCCGGGAGGTCACCATCCAGAACGTCTTCGAGGGCGTCGGCGCGGTCGCCGACGGCGACATGACCGAGGAGGAACTCGACGATCTGGAGCGCAACGCCTGTCCCGGCGCTGGCTCCTGTGGCGGGATGTTCACCGCCAACACGATGGCCTCCATCTCGGAGGCGCTGGGCTTTGCACCCCTCGGTTCGGCCTCGCCGCCCGCCGAGGACGAGTCCCGCTACGAGGTCGCGCGTGAGGCTGGCGAGGTCGCCGTCGAGGTCGTCCGCGAGCGCCGCAAGCCCTCAGATTTCCTCACGCGGGAGTCCTTCGAGAACGCCATTGCCCTGCAGGTCGCGATCGGCGGGTCGACCAACGCCGTCCTCCACCTGCTGGCGATGGCTGCCGAAGCCGGCGTCGAACTCGACATCGAGGACTTCAACCGGATCAGCGCCCGCACGCCGAAGATCGCCGATCTCCAGCCCGGCGGCGAGAAAGTGATGAACGACCTGCACGAGGTCGGCGGCGTGCCGGTCGTCCTCCGGGAGCTCCTGGACGCCGACCTGCTCCACGGCGACGCCCTGACCGTGACGGGCGAGACGATGACCGAAGCCATCGAGGCCTACGACCCGCCGAAGATCGCCGATCTGGACGCCGAGTTCCTCGAAACCGTGGCCGACCCGATCCACGAGCGCGGTGCCATCCGCATCCTGACGGGCAACCTCGCCCCCGACGGTGCGGTCATCAAGATCACCGGCGAAGACCACCTCCACCACGAGGGCCCGGTCCGGATCTTCGAGGACGAGGAGAACGCCATGCAGTACGTCCAGGAAGGCAACGTCGAGAGCGGTGACGTGATCGGCATCCGCAACGAGGGGCCACAGGGCGGCCCCGGGATGCGGGAGATGCTGGGCGTCACCTCCGCCGTCGCCGGCCAGGGTCACGCCGAGGACGTGGCGCTCTTTACCGACGGCCGGTTCTCCGGCGCGACGCGGGGCTTCTCCATCGGCCACGTCGCCCCCGAGGCCTACGTCGGCGGTCCCATCGCGGCGCTGGAGGACGGCGACACCATCACCATCGACATCGACGACCTCGAACTGTCGGTGGATCTCACGGACGAGGAGATCGAGCGCCGCCTCGACGAGCGGGACATGCCCGAACCGAACTACACGAACGGCGTGCTGGCGAAGTACGGCCGGATGTTCGACTCGGCGGCCAACGGCGCAGTGACCAATCCCGGCGCGAAGCAGAACTGAACGGAGTCCGGCATCTGCGCGAGCGAAGTGAGCGCGGCTCGCGGGACCGAGTGCAACGAGGGCCCGTCTTTCTGATCCAGCTTTTGCGACGTTCACGAGAGCGAAGCTCCCGTGAGCAAACCAGAAATCTCTGATTTCTGGTGTGAGTGGTCGCCTGCGGCGACCCGAGGAAGTAAACGGTGGTTGTGAATGATTTTCAACCAGACATAAGTAGTTGGGTGATCGAACGCCCAGATAGCCATGGACGAAATACTCGAAGTAGCGGAAGTGGCAGCCGACTTCGGCCTGGAGGGTGTAATGGCCTGGATCGTCCGACTCATCGGGCTGCTCGCGCTACTCGCGGGTGCGGGCATGTGGCTCGTGGCCGACATGTCCTTGTTCGTCCTGCCGGCGGCCCTGATGGTCGTCGGACTCGTCCTGCTAATCGCGCCGAGTATCTTCCTGCTGTTCCTCGAGTAGTCGCCACAGATAGCGCCGTCAGACCGACTCGATGATGACGTTGTCGCTGTCGGTGGCGGTGTGGAATCCGGCGGCGTTCCCGCTGGCCGTCACGTTCACCAGCAGCGCGCCCAGAGTACGATGAGCAGGTCAGTGTAGAGGTGATGCGGGAGCGCCACGCTCCCGTTCGGCACCGACTCGGCGAGGAACCTCACTGCTGGCCCCCGCTGGTCTCGTCACCGCCCTGCTCGTCGCTCCCGTCGCCAGCCATCTCTTGGGCGTCCTCGACGGCGGCCGACACCATGCGCCGCCCGAGAACTGCGTATGCCCCGGCCAGCACGAGCGCGATGGTCACGACCTCGTAGAGCGTGTCGACGAGGTACGCTGGTCAGGTCTCCGCTGGCAATTCGGAGGTGGTACCAGCATCCGCGCGAGCGAAGCGAGCGCGGTTCACTCGGCGCGAAGCCGAAGGCTGAGCGCCGAGCAGTTTTTCCCCAGGTTTTTGCAAAGGGGGTTCGCCGAAGGCGAACCCCCCTGCAGTAAAAAGTGGGAGTGGGACCGCCGAGATTCGAACTCAGGTCCGACGCACCCCATGCGCCGAGGATACCGCTACCCCACGGTCCCGCAGTTAGGCCCACGAGGGTCCCCGGATTAAGGGTGTCGTTTTGCGCCTAGACCAGTACGCGTTCTAACTCGACGACGGTACCGGACTCGCCGTCCGGATCGCCAGCCAGTCGGCCGAGACAGATCGCCGACCCGTTGGGCGTGTAGCAGGCCACGAGCGGCCGGTCGGTCGCGCCGTCGGCGGCCAAGTCCGACTCGATCACGCCGGGTGCGTACACCGGCGCGCCCTCGGCGACCTGTGCGGCGGCGCTGGGGGCGATGGTCACGCCGGGTACCGGGTCCAGCGCGTGCTCGGCAGGCTGGACGAACTCCCGGAGCGGTTCGGAGTCGTCGTCTTCGGCCCACCACGCCAGCGCATCCGTGAGGTCCTCGAGGGTAACCAGATCGCGGTCGTCGAACTCGCCGGTCGCGGTGCGCCGGAGGTGACCCATGTGCGCGCCGGTGCCCAGGGCCAGCCCGAGGTCGTGACAGAGTTTTCGGATGTAGGTCCCGCTCTCACAGCGGACCCGCAGGAGCACACGGCGGTCTTCGATTTCGAGCACGTCCAGGTCGTGGATCTCCCGGACCCGGAGCTGCCGCTTGACGGCACTCTTTCGTGGCGGTTTCTGGTAGATGGGGCCCTCGAACTCGGCGGCGACGGATTCGAGGGCGGCGGGGGCGCGGCCGTGGAGTTCGAGGACGGCGACGTACTCCTTGACGGCGTCGTCGAACACCTGAGCCATGCGGGTGGCGTCGCCCAGGAGGAGGGGCAGACAGCCGGTGACTTTCGGGTCGAGCGTGCCGGCGTGGGCGACGCCGTCGATGCCGCCCGGAACTCGGTCGTCGACCATGTCCCGAACCCAGGCGGCGACCTGGTGGGCGGAGGGGCCGGGCGGTTTGTCGAGGTTGACGACGCCGAATTCGAGGCGGTCGGGGATCGACCGGTCGTCGGGAGCGCCGCGGTCGACCATCAGAACTCGTAGCGGACGCCTTCGACGGGGTATTTCCCTTCGTCGCTGTCGTCGTCGTAGGATTCGGCGGCCGAGAGGACGAGCGAGAGGCAGGCGTCGGCGTCCCAGCGGGCGGTGTTCACGGTCAGATCGTAGATCGACCGGTCCTCGATATCGATGCCGTAGTACTCCCGGTAGCGCTGGGCCTCGCTGGCGGCGCGGGCGCGGGTTTCTTCGAGCACCTCGTCGAGGGGTTTGTCCTCGCGGTCGGCGATGCGGTCGGCCCGCACGTCGAGTGGGGCGTCGAGCCACACCCGGAGGTCGGCGTACTCGGCGGCCATCCAGCCAGCGAGTCGCGATTCCAGCACGAGGTCGGTCGACTCGCGGGCGGTCTCGCGGAGCCGGCGGTCCAGATCGCGGTCGATCTGGTCGTCCTCCTCGGCGAGTTCGTTGAACTCGACCAGCGAGCAGCCGCGTTCGTCGGCCAGCGCGCGGAAGATGTCACCCCCACTGACGTGCTCGTGGCCGAGCGCGTCGGCCAGTCCCGCCGCGAGCGTACTCTTGCCGCTGCCCGCGGGACCGGAGACGGTAATCAGCATATCAGACCTGCGGTGGTCGCGGTAAAAGAGGTTGTGTCTTCGACCGGGCGTTCGTGCTGGCGCTGGTCGGTGACGAATCGGTGCGCGTCGAAGAGCACTGAGGGACGCGCCAATCAGGTCGGCGTCGTCTGGATGTTCAGCGCCTTCCGGATGATCTGGGTGAAGCCCATCGAGCAGAGGAAGTACCAGACGATCCAGGCCTGGAGCGGGCCGAGGATGCCGGCCCGCCAGCTGATGTCGCCGACCAGCGGGAGGACGATGGTCTGGCCCTGGATCTGCCCGGTTCCCAGCAGCCAGTACATCCACAGGAAGACAGGAATGGTCAGCAGCATGATCCAGACCATCGGGCGAATCTGCTCTTTGAACATGCCCATCTGGTCACCCATGGCGTCCATCTGCTCCTGCTGGATGCGGTCCAGTGCCTCCTCGTCGCCGCGCTCCTTGGCCTCCTTGCGGCGCTCCTGGATCTCTTTCATCTGCTCCTGGTACTCGCTCATCTTGTCCATGTCCATCAGGTTGGCCTGCAACAGCGTCGAGTACAGGCCCGTGAGCATGGCCAGGACCATGACGACGACGTAGAAGGGGAGCATCGCCTCCAGCGGGCCAAAGAGTGCGTCGAGGGTCCCGCCGATGGCGTTGCGGATCGACGGCAGCGAGTACCCCGCCATCATCCCCAGCGCGCCGACGCCGGCCAGTTTGTCGTAGGACGACCACGAGGATCCCTCGTCGCCGTCGGCGGCCGCGTCGCTCACTTC
This sequence comes from Halorientalis regularis, assembly GCF_023698535.1. Lineage (GTDB taxonomy): Archaea > Halobacteriota > Halobacteria > Halobacteriales > Haloarculaceae > Halorientalis > Halorientalis regularis. Next base: position 272,793 of record NZ_JALJCL010000004.1, on the reverse strand, counting down.
GTCGTCGGTGAGCGCGTCGCGGACGCCCTCGGGGTCGTCGACGACGAACCCGGACCCGTCGGCGTCGACGAGCAGTCCCTTCTCGATGAGACGGCCCCACTGACCGCTGGTCATCTCGTCGCTGACGTCGCTCCACTCGACGGCCCCATCGTCCTCGGCGACGTCGAGGACCGCTTCGAGCGCGTCGAGCAACTCGCCGTCCTCCCGGGCGAGCGACTCTACTTTCTCGGCGGTACGTGGCATTGTCGGAACTCTAGGCACCACCGCTAATCAAGCTTTTACTCTCGATGCGGCGAAAACGGAACCTCGGGACAGCTCAGATTCGCTCGTCGATGGCCGCTTCGATGTCCGCCCAGACCTCGTCGGGGGTCTGTTCGCCGTCGATCTCGACGAATCCGGCGTGGTCGCGGTAGTGGTCGATGACGGGCGCGGTATTGTCCTCGAACACGTCCAGCCGGTTGTTCACGGACTCCTCGTTGTCGTCGTCGCGCTGGATCAACTCGCCACCACACTCGTCACAGACACCGTCTTCCTCGGGCTGGTCGAACTCGACGTGGAAGTTGGTGCCACAGTCGTCACAGACCCGGCGGCCGGTGAGCCGGTCGACGAGTTCCCCGCGGCTCACGTCGAGCGAGAGGATCACGTCGAGGTCGGTCATGTCTTCGAGTTCGTCGGCCTGCTCCATGTTGCGTGGGTAGCCGTCCAGCACGAACCCGTCGGCGCTGGAGAGGGCTTCCTCCACGATGGCGTTGACCACGGCGTCGGGCACGAGATCGCCCGCCTCCATGTACTCGCGGGGCGTGTCGTACTCGGTGTCCATGTCCGAGATGTCCATGTCCTTGTTGCCCCGGAGTGCGTCGCCGGTCGTGACGTGTTCTACGTCGAACCGGTCGGCGATACGACTGCTCTGTGTCCCCTTGCCTGCGCCCGGCGGGCCGAGAATCAGCACGTGTGCGTCTGCCATGTGACCGGCTTCTCCAGCCCGGGATTTGTACCTGACGTTCTCCGTCGGCCGGCGACGAGCACGGTCGTTTTTACCGCTGGCGCCCCTCGGTCCGGGCATGACAGCCGACGGCGAGCGCGCCATCGAGCGCCGGACCCGGATCGCCGAGGCGATCACGGCCCACCGTCGGGCCGGAAGCCAGTCGCCAGTCCTCGTCGCCGTCACCGCCGACGACCCACCCTACGTCGAGTACTGCGACCGCGAGATCGTCGTCCAGGTCGACGACGCCGAACGCGACCGACTCGACACGCTCCTCGACGACTTCCCGGTGTTCAAGATCGCCCAGCCGACGACCAGAAAAGCGCCCGACGGCGAGGTCCACGTCTCGGCCATCGCGGACCCGAAACACGCCGCGGACTTCCTGGATCGGCTCTTCCTCGACGTGTTCGAACGGGCCGACGAGTACGACCTCCGGATCGAGGACTGACTACTGTTCGGCTTCGGCTGACGATCCGGCGTTGCTCCGGCCGCGTCGACTGCCCGTGAAATACCGATAGATGGGGTAGACGTAGTCTTCGAGCGGACCCTGCACGCCGCGGGGACCCGCGTAGACGATCACCGGGACGCCCGCCCCGTCGGCGAGGCTGATGACGCGGTCCGGCGTACTGCCGAACACCCACCGGCGGAGCCGACGGGTTCGGGTCGCCCCGATGACGAGGATGCCGCCGTTGTCCTTGGCGGTGGCGACGAGTCCCTCGGCGACGGTCGCCGCCGAGATGTTCTGCACTCGCACTTCCGGCGCGCCCGAGAGCGCGGCCAGCGTCGTCTCGGGCGTCTCGGCCCGACCGGCACCCTCGGGGTCGACGTTGATCACGTTGATGTCGGCTCCGTTCTCGCCCAGTCGCTCGATCAGCGGGAGGACGGCCGTGTGGTGTGGGCCGCCACCCGCCCCGATGTTGACGATCTCCACGTCCGTCGGGTCGGTGAATCCGCTCACGAACAGGACGCCACAGGGAGCCTTGTACTCGACGTGTTCGGCGATCTGCGTGTGTTCCTCCGGATACCCCATCAGGATCTGGTCGGCCTGTTCGTCCCGTGCGGTCTGGACGATGTCGAAGCCCACGTCCTGACAGATGTGGCCCTCGACGGTGTACTCGGCGTCGATCTCGGCGTCGTCCAACAGCTCCTCGATGCGGCGGGCACGCCCCTCCGCGGCGTCGGAAACCGCCTCGTACGGCGTCTGCTCGGGGATCTCGGTGACGTTGAGGACGTGGACGATGGGGTCCTCGCCCCGCGTGTTCCCGACCAGCGCCGCCAGTTTCGCGTAGGTCGGCGCGCGTTCAGGCCGGGCGACCGACACCAGCACCCGGTAGCGGTCTCCGTTCTCGACCGCCGCGGTCTCCGAGGGCGGTTCCGGCTCGACGACCTCCTGGAACAGTTCCTCCACGTCGGGCGCGCCACCCCAGAGGAGGTACGCGACCAGCGTCGCGACGATCAGCAGGACGCCCCAGACGACGCCTTTCGGCGGGAGGTTCGTGATCAAAGCGAGGTTGGCGAGGATGCCCAGGATCGGCACCACGGGGACGCCGGGCACGCGGAAGCCCCGTTCCACGTCCGGGAACCGCCGCCGCGAGTAGATCAGCGCGACGTTGACGATGGAGAGGGGGACGAGCAGGTTCAGCGTCGCGAACCCGGTCAGCGGCTCCAAGCCGAGATTGAGCAGGTCCGTCCCACCGAGGAGCGGCACGGCCGCCGGCAGATCCAGGGAGAGCGGGATCGGTCCCCCGTCGTGGGGAAAGAGTCCGATGAAGACGACGATCAAGGCGACGATGGTGCCCGTCGCCGCCATCACGCTCCAGAACGGCGTGCTGAATTTGGGGTGGATGCGCGAGAACGGGCGCGGAGCCTGCCCCTGCCGACCCATCAGCGACCCGATCCCGCTGGCCGCGAGGATCGACGCGTTCGAGGCGCTGACCATGCTGAAGATCGCCCCCGCGACGATCAGGCTCTGACCGATGGGACCGAGGAAGGCCGCCGCGACGCTGCCCATCGCCGTCTCGCCCTGTCGAGCGATGACGCTCGCTGGAATCGGCGAGTTGACCATCGCGATGATCACCAGCGCGTACAGCACCGTGACCGTGATCATGCTGGCCGCGATGGCCCGGGGCACCGTCTTCCGGGGTTCGATGATCTCTCCGGCGCTGGCGGCGATAGCCGAGAACCCGAAGAAGGTGATGAACGCGAGCGCGGCGATGGTGACGATGTCGACCGGACCGCCGCCGAACTCGGCGGTGAACTCTCCGACGGCCGCGGTCGGCCCGGCGTAGCTGAACGCGCCCCCGATGAACGCCAGCAGGACGGCCACCTTCGCGCCGGTCACCAGCAACTGGAAGGTCCCGCTCTCCTCGGTCCCGCGGGCGTTGAGCGTGCCGAGCAGGAGCGCCGCCAGCACGCCCGTCGTCCCGTGGGGCAGGAAGTGCCACGCCTCGGGGATGATGAACTCGAAGAACCACTCGTCCATCGTCGCGAGGTAGAACGCAGTCGTGCCGGTGTAGCCCAGAAACAGCATGGCACCGATGGCGTACACCAGCTTGTCGTGTTCGAACGTGCGCGAGGAGAAGAGGTAGCCGCCGCCGTTCTCGGCGTAGATCGAGGCGAACTCCGAGTAGGAGGCGGCGGTGATACCGGCGACGATAGCGGCGATGACGAACGCGATGACCGCACTACTGCCGATCGCGGCCACGGCGGTCCCCGACAGCGAGAAGATGCCCGCCGCGATCATCGTCCCGAGGCCGATCGCGAAGGCGATTTTGAACCCGAGCGTCCGGGTGTGCTCTACCATTGCCCACCGGTCTGCCCGACTGGATTGTAAAAATGTCGTTCGATGGACGAGGACGAAACCGGCCGTGTTACCCAGACCGGGAGCGCGAAATCAGTCTTCCACGGTGATGACGAACAGCGCGAGGACGGGGACGATCTCCAGCCGACCGAACCACATCAGCAGCGTCATCCAGAGCTTCGAGACCGGCGAGAACTCCAGGTAGCTCCCGAACGGCCCGACCGCACCGAAACCGGGACCGATGTTCCCGATGGTCGCCAGCGCGGCGCTGAACGCCTCCAGCGTCGAGATGTCGAAGCCGATCCGCGCCGAATCGAGACTGAGGAACACGGCCGAGGCGCCCAGCAATACGAAGTACAGCATGGTAAAGACGAGGATGCCTCGGACAGCGTCCTCGTCGACGATGGACCCCCCGAGCTTGACCGGCTGGACCACATCGGGCCGGGCCGTCGTGTACAGCTCCCGCTTGACGGCCTTGATCGTCACCAGCCAGCGGACGACCTTGATCCCGCCGCCGGTCGACCCCGCCGACCCGCCGATGAACATCGCGAACAGCAGGATCATCTTGGCGTGAGCGTCCCACTGAGCGAAGTTCGAGGACGCGTACCCCGTGGAGTTCAGGAGTGAGGCGATCTGGAACGCCGCCTGGCGGAGTGCGCTCTCGGCGACGCCCTCGGTCGTCCCGCCGAGGTCACCCAGTGCCGGAGCCGCCCCGCGATAGAGGACGAACGCGAGAAAGGCGGTGATCACCGCGATGGCACCCGCGTAGGTCCGGAACTCGGGATTGTCCAGCATCGCGTCGAACTCACCCTTGAGGACGTGCCAGAACAGCGCGAAGTTGACCCCCGCGACGATCATGAACGGGATGATCACCCACTGGACAGCCGCGCTGAAGTAGGCGATACTGTCGGCCTGTGGCGAGAACCCGCCGGTCGGCAGCGTCGAGAACCCATGGGCGATGGCGTTGTACAGGTCCATCTCCGGCGCGTATCCCACCAGATGGAGCCCGTAGAGCAGAGCCATCAACAGGAGCGTAAAGCCGACGTAGATGAGCCACAGCGCCCGGGCAGTCTCGGCGATCCGGGGCGTGAGCTTCTGCAGTTCGGGACCGGGCGCTTCGTTCTGCATGAGTTGCGCGCCGTTGACCGCGACCTCGGGGAGGATCGCGATCATCAACACGATGATTCCCATCCCGCCGAGCCACTGGATGAGCTGTCGCCACAGCATGACGGCGTGGGAGTGGCGTTCGAGCCCGATCTGGCCCAGCACGGTGGCCCCGGTCGTCGTCACCCCGCTGGTCGCCTCGAACAGCGCGTTGACCGGATTCGCGAGCGTCGACGCGGTTCCCTGGCCGGCGAGGAAGAAGGGGACCGCCGCGACGACGGCCGCCGCCAGCCACGACAGCGAGACGAGCAGGAGTGCTTCCCGCGGCCCCAGGTCCGGATCGGTCTCCAGGCGTTCCAGCGCCAGTCCCGCGGTGACGCCGATCACCAGCGAGACCGCGAACACCCACACGTCCTCGCCGTAGACGACCGCGACGAGCAGGGGCAACAGCATCGTCAGCGAGAAGTACTTGACCACGGTCCCGAGAAGGCTGCAACTCGCACGCCACTCGAAGGGCGTCCCCGGGACGCGTGACGTGACGCGAGACACGTCTGCCGTCACTCGGCAGTTCGACATGAATCCATCGGCTCGGCGCGGCCGTCCGGTAGCCGGCCTCGGTCAGGACCGCCAGTACGCCGGCGTCAGGATCACGAGTACGGGGATGATCTCGATGCGACCGACCCACATCAGGGCGATCATCGCCAGTTTCGTCGTGTCCGGGAAGTGGAGATAACTCCCGTAGGGGCCGGCCGCCCCGAACGCCGGCCCGATGTTGAGGAACGTCGAGGCCGCCGCGGCCATCGCCTCGAACTCGCCGACGCCACCTGCCACGCGGGTCGCGTCGATGACGACCAGGACCGTCAGCAGGGCGAAGATGACCAGACTCAGCAGGACGTAGCCGTAGATGTCCTTGATCGTCTCCTCGTCGACGGCCTGCCCGCTGAGTCTGACGGGCCTGATCGCTTCGGGATGGATCTCCGTGAACAGGTCCCGCCGGAGGGACTTGACGACGACCAGCCACCGGAGCGTCTTGATCGAGCAGGTCGTGCTCCCGGCCATCCCGCCGGTGAACATCGCCAGGAACAGGACGTGTTTCGCGCCCGCCGACCACAGGTCGAAATCGACCGTGGCGTACCCCGTCGTCGTGACGATGGAGACGACCTGAAACAGGGCGTGTCGAACCAGCGGCTCGACCCGCTGGAACTGCCCGTCGACGGCCAGAAACGCGGCGGTCAGCCCGGCCGCGCCGAGGACGATGCCCAGGTAGAATCGGAACTCGTCGCTCCCTCTGAGCCGACTCGGATCGCCCTCGAGCAGGAAGTACATGAGAACGAAGTTCGTCGCGCCGGCGAACATGAACAGGATCGTCACCCACTGGACCGCCGGCGAGAAGTAGCCGAGACTCGCAGGTTCCGGGGAGAATCCCGCCGTCGAGACCGCGGTGAAGGCGTGGGCCACCGCCTGATACAGCGTCACGTTCGGGGCCAGCCCCGCCACGCGTAGAGCGAGCCACGACAGGACCATCAGCGCCGTCAGACCGACGTAGAGCATCCCCAGGAGTCGCGCGGTCTCCTCGATCCGTGGGGTGAGCTTGGTGAGATCCTGGGTCTGGGTCTCGGTCTCCATGAGTTGTGCGCCACCGACCGAGATCTGTGAGAGGACAGCCACGGCCAGCACGAGGATCCCCAGCCCACCCATCCACTGGAGCAGGGCCCGCCAGAGGTGGATCGACTTCCCGTGTGCGTCGAAGGAATCGATGACCGTCGCGCCGGTGGTCGTGACGCCGCTCATCGACTCGAACATCGCGTTGATCGGATCGGCCAGTACGCCCTGTCCGGCGAGGACGAACGGGATCGCGCCGACGAACGCGATGGCGAGCCACGTCAGCGCGACCATCAGGTACGACTCCCTGAGTCCGAGGTCCCGCCGGTCGAAGCGTTCGAGCGCGAGGCCGGCGACCAGTGTCAGACCGAGCGGGACGAGAAATGGCATCGTCGCCTCCCCGTACCACGCGGCGACGGCGGCAGTTCCGGCCAGCGGCACCGTCAGCGCTTTCAATACTGTGCCGACGAGAGTCGCGCTCGTCCGCCAGTCGACCGCAACGGGGCTCACAGTTTCTCGGTGACTTCCGAGAGCACGTCGGTGTCGGTGAACACGACGACGTGGTCGCCGCGTTCGATCGCCGTGTCACCGCGTGGCTTGATGAGCGAATTGCCACGCGTGATCGCCCCGACGACGACGCCATCGGGGAGATCGGCCATCGACTCCCGGATCGGGCGGTCCAGGAGCGCGCTGTCGCCGTCGACCTCCAGTTCGATGACCTCGGCGCAATCACCCTCGATGATGGCGACGTTCTCGGCGCGCCGGGCGCGGGTGAAGCGGGTGATCTCCTCGGCAGTCGCCTCGCGGGGACTGACCGCCACGTCGACGCCGACGGCCTCGAACAGTTCCGTGAAGTCGCCGGTGTTGACGATCGCGACCGTCCGACCCGTCCCCATCCGTTTCGCGATGAGCGTCGAGAGGAGGTTCTTCTGGTCGTTGTCCAGCGCCGAGACCAGCACGTCCGCGTCGCCGACGCTCTCGCGTTCGAGCAGTTCCTGATCGGTCGCGTCGCCGTTGAGGACCGTCGTGTTCGGGAGGTTCTCTGCCAGCCAGCGGGCGCGGTCCTCGTCGCGCTCGAACAGGCGTGGCTTGTACCCGCCCTCTTCGAGCAGTCGCGCGACCTGGAAGCCGATCTCGCCGCCGCCGACGATCACCACGTCGCTCGCCTCGTCTTCCTGCGGTGCGACTGCGGTGCTGAACGCCCGCATACTCTCGGGACTCCCGATTGCGATCACGTCGTCTTCGGCCTCGATGACCGTCTCACCCGTCGGGACGAGGACGTCCTCACCGCGGATGATGGCGGCGAAGGTCAGCGAGTCGAACCGGTCGGCCTCCGCGACCGTCTGGCCGGCCACCGGGCTGTCGGCCGGGACCTCGAACTCGGTCATCTGGACCAGCCCGTCGGCGAACATGTCCACGTCCTGCGCGGTCGGGAGCCCGATCACGCCGACGATGGATTTCGCCGCCAGCAGGTCGGTACAGACCATGAAGTCCACGTCGAAGGCCCCGCGGCGCTGTTCCCAGGCCCGGAGGTACTGTGGCCGTTTCACGCGGGCGATGGTGAAGGGATCGCCCACGATGGCCGAGACGCCACAGACGACGATGTTCGTCTCGTCGCTGTCGGTGCTGGCGATGAGCATGTCCGCGTCGGCGATGCCGGCCTCTTCGAGCGTCTCCAGGTCGGTCCCGTCGCCCTCTATCGGGAGGACGTCGTGGGAGTAGGTGAGTTCGTCCACGCGTGCGGAATCGGTGTCGATGACCACCACGTCGTGTTCGGCCGCGAGACTGGCCGCGATGCTCGATCCGACCTGCCCCGCGCCGACGATTATCACACGCACGGCCGATCACCAGCACCAATCATTGCACGGCCCTACCGACGGGCTACCCAAGTGAATTTCCCTTCCGTGGGCCCGTCCCCGGCCGAAGGTACGAGAACTTAAGACCGGTCCACCCCCAACCACGCCCATGGAACGACGAGTCGGCTCTGGGATCGGAGGATCGGACCGACCAGTAGAAAGCGGAGACTCCGAAGACGATGGGTGACCTCTTCGAGCGCGTCCTCCTCCCGGTCGCGAGCCCGGACGACGCGACGGCCAGCGCACGCGCGCTCCAGCCCCGTGTCGGCGACAGCGTCGTCGCCGTCCACGTGGTCGAGAAGGCCGGCGGCGCGGTCGACAAGACGTCGGTCGAACAGCGCGAGGAGGAGGCCGCACACATCTTCGAGGCGATCCACGCGGAACTCGACGATCACACGACCGTCGAGACCGAGATCACCTACGGCACCGACGTGGCCGAGACGATCTTCGAGGTGGCCGACGACGTGGCCGCCACGAGCATCGTCTTCACGCCCCGGGGCGGGAGCCGTTGGGTCCGGTTGCTGACCGGCGACGTGGCGCTGGACCTGATCACCGGCACCGACCGCCCGGTCGTGGTCCTCCCCGACCAACAGGGCGATGCCACAGCCGAAGACCCGACAGGCGGAGGCGAGACGAGCTGAGATGTCGGATCAGGAACTCGCGAAGGACCTCGGGCCACTTGCCGCCCTGACCATCGGGGTCGGGACGATGATCGGTGCCGGCATCTTCGTCCTGCCGGGCGACGCGATCCAGACGTCCGGCTCGCTGGCCGTCGTCGCCTTCCTCGTCGGCGGGGGGATCGCCCTGCTCACAGCCTTATCGGCCAGCGAACTCGGGACGGCCATGCCCAAGTCCGGCGGCGCGTACTACTACGTCAACCACGCGCTGGGCCCCCTCTTCGGCTCCATCGCCGGCTGGGCCAACTGGCTGGGGCTGGCCTTCGCGTCCGCGTTCTACATGGTCGGGTTCGGCGAGTACATCGCAGCCATCGCCGGCCTCGAGACGACCGTGACCCTCGGCCCCGTGGCGCTCGACCCTGTGACCCTGCTCGCCGTCGTCGGCGGCGTGTTCTTCGTCACGGTCAACTACGTCGGCGCGAAAGAGACCGGCCGGCTCCAGAACGTCATCGTCGTGATCTTGATCGCCATCCTCACCGTCTTCACCATCGCGGGCGCGCTCCGGGCCGACCCGGCGAAACTTCCGGAAGCGAAGGGCTACGGACCCATGATGGTGACGACCGGGATCATCTTCGTCTCCTATCTCGGCTTCGTCCAGATCACGAGCGTCGCCGAGGAGATCAAAGACCCCGGGCGGAACCTCCCGCGGGCGGTGATCGGGAGCGTCGTCCTCGTGACGGCGATCTACGCCCTCGTGTTGATCGCGATGAGCGCCGCAGTACCGCAGGGCTTCATCGCCGAAGAGCAGGCCCTCGGGAACATCGTCGTCGTCTCGGCGGCCAGAGAATTGCTCGGCCCGCTCGGTGCCGTCGCCATGCTCTTTGGCGGCCTGCTCGCGACGGCCTCCTCCGCGAACGCGAGCATCCTCGCGTCATCGCGCATCAACTTCGCGATGGGCCGTGATCGACTCATCACGCCCGCGCTGAACGACATCCACGACCGTTTTGCGACGCCGTACCGCTCCATCGCGGTCACGGGCGCGCTGATCGTCGTCTTCATCGTCGGGTCGAGCGTCGTCGGCGACGACGCCATCGTCTCGCTGTCGAGTACGGCCAGTTTCCTCCACCTCGTGATCTACGGCCTGCTCAATATCGCCCTGCTCGTGATGCGGACCGCCGATCCGGCCGACTACGAGCCCGACTACACGGTCCCACTGTACCCGTTCACGCCGATCCTCGGCGCGATCACCTCCTTCGCGCTGATCTACTTCATCGAACCGACCATCCGCACGCTCGGCTTCGGCCTCGTCGCCGCTGCCATCGTGTGGTACTTCGTCTACGCCCGCTCGCGGGCCGACAAACAGGGCATCCTCGGCCAGTACATCCAGGAGCGCGCCGAGGCGATGCCCGACTCCGCAGTCACGGCCGCCGAGAGCGTCCAGCCCGACGGGGGCCGGTACACGGTGATGGTCCCGCTGGCCAACCCCGAACACGAGACCGAACTCATCACGCTCGCCAGCGCCATCGCCAAACAGCGCGGCGGGAGCGTCCTCGCGACCCACATCGTCACCGTCCCCGACCAGACCTCGCTGGCCTACGGGGCCGAACACGTCGACGAACTCGACAGTCAGTCGGCCGACCTGCTCGCGGCCGCCGAGGCCGACGCCGAGACCTTCGGCGTACCCGTCGAGACACAGACTATCATCTCACACCGCTCGTTCGAAGAGATCTTCACCGCCGCCGAGTCACACGACGCCGATCTCGTGGTGATGGGCTGGGGGCCCGACGCCCACGGCTCGCCGGGCCGGGCCGAGTCCGCCATCGACGAACTGGCCCACGACCTGCCCTGTGACTTCCTCGTCCTCAAAGACCGGGGGCTGGACCCATCGGGACTCCTCGTCCCCACCGCCGGCGGCCCCGACTCCGAGTTGAGTGCCGCCGTCGCGAAGATGCTCCAGGCCGAGTTCGACGCCGACGTGACCCTGCTCCACGTCGCCGACGACGAGAGTGAGGGTCGTGCGTTCCTCGACGAGTGGGCGAACGAACACGGTCTCGGCGACGCCGCCTTGCGGATCGAGACCGGCGACGCGGAGGCAGCCATCGAGACCGCCGCTGCGGACGCCTCGCTCGTCATCATCGGCGCGACCGAAGAAGGCCTGCTCGAACGACTCGTCAGGGGCTCGCTCGTCCTCGACATCGTCGACGACGTGGAGTGCTCGGTACTGTTGGCCGAGAAGTCCCGCGACCGTTCGCTGCTGGAACGCCTGTTCGGCTAGCGGATCCAGGTCACCAGGATCGTCCGCATCAGCCCGAGGGCGTACTTGACTTTGGGCTTCTTGCTCTCGCCGTGTTCCCGCTCGGCGATGGTGACCGGAATCTCCTGGATCCGGAGCCCGTTCTTGCGCGCCTCGATCAGGAGTTCGGGCGCACTGAACTGCTCCTCGGTCAGCGTCAACTCCGCCAGCCGTGACCCCCGGATCGCACGGAACCCGTTCGTACAGTCGCTGATTCCCATGTCCGTCAGCAGGTTGATGAGCCACGTGAACGACCGGATACCGGCCTGCCGGACGGGACCGTTGCCCGACCGGTCGGTCCCGATGTACCGCGACCCGACAACGTAGTCGGCCTCGTCGTCGACGATGGGGCCGATCAGGTTGTCGAGCTGGTCGATGGGGTGTTGCCCGTCGGCGTCGATGGTCACCACCACGTCCGCGCCGTTCTCCGTGGCGATCTCGAAGCCCGTCTTCAGCGCGCCGCCCTGCCCCTGATTGATCGGGTGTTCGACGACCACGGCGTCGGTCTCGGCGGCCCGGCGCGCCGTCGCGTCCGAGGACCCGTCCGAGACCACCAGCGGCACGACCTCGTACCTCCGGACCGTCTCGGGCAAGGACGCGACGACCGGCTGGACGCTGTCGGCCTCGTTGTACGCCGGGATGACGATGTAGACCGTCCGCTCGTCGTCCTCGCCGAGGTCGGCCTGATCAACTGTGAGACTCCGGGTGAGTTCAGCGATCGTGAGTTGCTGTTCGCGGAGCCGGCCGATGACGTACAGCACGAGTGCCGTCAGCAGCACGGTGGCCACCAGCGCGATGACGAGCGGCCGGCGCTCGATCTGGAGGACGTTCCCGAGTGCGTTGAACAGATCCGGGACGAGCGCGATCACCAGCGTCCCGACCGCGATGGCCGTCGCCACGCCGAACTCCGTCTTCGAGAAACTCGTCCGGTAGCGTCTAAATCCCCAGTAGAAGATCAGGAGGGCAACGACCACCAGCACCGCCGTCAGCGTCGGGCTGTCGAGGCCGGTGGCCTGGAAGGGCGGCCGGGTCGCCAACATGCGTGTTGGACTCCGCTTTCGCGAGAATCGTTAAATGCGTTGTGTCTCGGCCCCCACACAGGTTCACGGGGCCGTGTCCGGCACCACCGCTCGGCCTACCCGGCGTCGGCGTACCCCAGATCCTGCAGTTGGCGTTCCACCTCGTCGGACACCTCCGTCCGGTCGACCGCCACCTCCTCGTCGCCCTCGGTCATCGACACGTCGGCGTCTCGGGCGACCAGTTTCCGTTGGAAGTCCTGCCAGGCGACGGTCGCTTTCTCGTGCCAGGGCGCGACCGTCACGGCCTCCTCGGTCGTCGTCTCGGTCAGATCCGTCCCCTGCCAGGCGTCGGGTGCGTCGATCCCCGCACCCGCCGCCAGCGTCGGCCCCACGTCGAGCAGGCTCAGGCGGTCACCCCGCGTCTCGATCCCGTCGAGGACGACCGGCACCCGGATCACCGTCTCGGGCACCCGGCGGCGGTACCCCTGATGATAGTAGTACCCCTCCTCACCAAACTCGTCGCCGTGGTCGGCCGCGAACGCGAAAATGGGGTCCGCACTGTCGATTTCGGTGAGGACGCGCTCGATCCGGTCGTCGACCCGGCCCAGCGCGTCGCGGTAGGCCGAGGTGATGACCTCGCGTTCCGCGTCGGTCACCTCCGAAGACCCGAACCAGTGGCGACCGCCCGAGGCTTCGGCCTTCCGGTCGATCTTCGGGGGAATCGCGTCGTCACCGGTGCCGTACGGCCGGTGACTCTCCATCTGGTGAACCCACAGGAAACGGGGCCCGTCGGCGTCGTCGAAGCGTTCGATGGCCTCGTCGATCACGGCCTCGTCCTCTGGCAGATCGTCCATGTTAGCCTCCATCGGGTAGACCCGGCGGTACACCTGCCGGACGATGTCGAACGACCCGAGATACTCCCGGAGACTGCTCCGCCGGTTCGACGCGGCGTTGCCCGACCCGGACATGTAGTTGTCGTAGTGGTCGAAGCCGTTGTCGAACCCGAAGGCCGGATCGGCCTGTGCCGTCGGCACCAGCCCGATGGTGGTGTAGCCCGCCTCGCTGAACGCCTCGGCGATGGTGGGGCCGACGACGCGGGACTGAACCGACGCCCGCAACCGCGAGGACTGCAACGCCGCCAGACTCGGCCGCGTGTAGTGGCCCGCGGTCACGCCAGTCAGCACCTCGTGGTCCGCGACGAAAGGCATGGCGTCCACGAAATCCCGGCGAACCGAGTCGGCGGTCAGCAGTACGACGTCACGCATTCGTTGCCGGAGAACGCGGGACGCGAATATTATGTCTTCCGCCTCGCGGCCCCGACGTGGCCGTCGCTGTCCGAACGGAGCCGGAAAGAATGTCGACCGCGTGTCGCCAGCCCGGCGTTAGCCGAACATCTGGCGCATCATCGGGTGCATCTCCATGAGCTGCTCCTCGGCGATCTCCTCGTACAGCTTGTACGTGATGGAGACCGTCAGCAGCAGCCCGGTTCCGCCGACACCCCCGATGGTGCCGAGCATGTTGGCCATCACGGCCAGCAGACCGACCAGGGCCCCACCGATGACGGTAACCTGAGGGATGTACCGCTCCAGGACCTTCTCGATGACGCCGGGGTTCTGTCGGAAGCCGGGAATCTGCATCCCGGAGCCGTGGATCTGCTGGGCCGTCGCTTCGGGACCCATGTCGGTCGTCTCGACCCAGAACACCGCGAAGATCGCGCCACCGACGACCATGAACGTCAGGTCGACGGAGACCCGAAGCGCGATCTGCCAGAGTTCGGCCGAGGCCGCACTCCCGGCGAGCTGGGGAATCCAGTCCGCGGGCGACTGGATCGGTGAGATGTAGTAGAAGAACCCGCTGGTCGCTTGGCCGTCGGAGTAGACACCGAGCCAGGCTGGCATCCCCGACCCAAGCTGTGCGTTCAGGATCCGCCCCAGGAACTGGAGGTTCGCCTGCAGCGCACGCACGAGAATCATCGGCAGGACGCTCGCGTAGATCAACTTCACCGGGAAGCGACCACGCGCGCCTTTGACCCGCGCGTTCGACAGCGGGATCTCGACCCGCACCGACTCCGCGTAGACGACCACCACGAAGATGAAGATGGTCGTCACCAGTCGGATCAGGCCGAACTGCGGACTCATCAGCACCTGCTGGAGGCCCGCGCCGAACAGTGACCCGATCGGTTGCTCGCCGATCGCGATCAGGATCCAGGACGGGAAGAAGCCGACCTGTTCCGAGCCGATTCCAGGGAGCGCGAAGAAACCGCCGATGAGACGCTGGCTGACCCCGGCGACGATAAAGAGTCCGACACCGGAGCCGACGCCCCACTTCGAGATGACCTCGTCCATGTAGAGGATGAGGATCCCGCCGGCGAAGATCTGGGCGAACAGCAGCATTTTGACGCCCATCAGGCCGATGCCGAGGCCCTGTGCGACCGCCGGACTCGGCGGCAGGAACCCACCGGCAAAGACCATCGGTAGCCCCGTCAGGATGCACATCACGACCACCAGCAGCTTCTGGAGGCCCTGGTACAGCACCTGGTCACGGGGGTTGTTCTGGGTGTCGAGCCCCAGCAGATCGGCACCGCCGAGCAACTGCAGGACGATGGACGCGGTGACGATGGGGCCGATCCCCAACTGGAGGATCGTCCCCTGCCCGCCGGCGAGGATCGAGCGGAAGCGCCCGAAGATGTCGCCGCCTGCTGTGCCCAGTCCGTACAGGTAGACGTTCGTCAGGAAGAAGTACAACACCAGCACGCCGGCTGTCCAGGCCAGCTTCCGCTTGAACGGAACGTGGCCCTCCGGTCGCGAGACCGAGGGCATGCGGGTGAGTACCGGTTCGGCGGTTTCTTTCCAGCCCATACTACGCGGACCCTTCTTCCTCGCTTGTATCAGTATCGGATTCGTCTTCGCGCTCGGCCTGTCGTTGCTCGCCGCGTTCGGTGAGTTCGGCGCTGCCACCGGCCGATTCGAGCAGTTCCCGGGCCGAATCCGAGAAGTCGTCCGCGACGAGGGTCAGCTCGTTGCGAACCTGGCCGCCACCGAGGACCTTCACCGCGTCGACCTCGTGGCCGTCCTCGACGACGTCTCGGACGTCGATCCGGTAGCCGTCACCCTCTTGCTCGGCGACGCCGTCGGCCGCCAGCAAAGCGGCGTCCTCGTCGAGTTCGCGGACGTCGATCTCCGCGATATCTTCCTGAAGCTTCTGGGGGCGCGTGAACCCTTCTTTGCCGAGCGGTTCGTAGTTGTGGAACTCGTGTTTGTCGCGACCGGCGCGGCCACGGCCACCGCGGTGGCCCGCGCCACGGCGGTTCTTGTGACTGCCGCCACCGTGTGTGCGTGAGCCGCGCTGTCGTTTCTTTTTGCTCGTCATGGTTATCGCATCGCTGTGAGGAGATCGTCGATCTCCTCGGTACTGTGTTTGCCGAGTTGTCCGCCCGTCGCGGCCGGCCCCTTCAGCCCGTCGTGACCGCCCCGCGGCGGGTGCAGACGGAGCACTGGTGCCAGCCCCTGCTCGCGCAGGGTCGTCTCCTCGGCGACCAGTGCGAAGGCCAGGCCCTCGACTGAGTCGTAGTCGGTGTTGTCGTCGACCCACTCGTCGTCGATGTCGGCGTCGCCCTCCAGGGGCTCGCCGCGAGTCTGCAGGAGCGTCTCGACGGTCTGCTGGCTGGGTTCGCCGTAGGCGACGTAATCGTTGACCTTGTGGATCATCCCACGGTAGGCGTCGGTCTCGGGAACCAGCGTGCAGTGGTTCACGTCGTGGACGTTCAGCATCTCCAGCGTATCGCTCACGTCCTCGGCCATGTTCACGTCACCGCGGAGCTGGACGAGTGCCTGCATCACTCGATCACCTCTCGTTTCTCCATGGTCCGCTGGGGGACCCGGGCCTCGGCCGTGTTCTGCAGGGCGTTGAACGTCGCCTTCGCGAAGTTGACCGTGGTCCGCGTGTTCCCCGACGAGCGGGTCCAGATGTCTTCGATGCCGGCGAGTTCGAGGACGTGCCGAACGGTCTCTCCGCCCGCCAGTCCCAGTCCGCGCGGCGCGGGCTGGAGTTCGACCTCGACGCTGCCCGCTTTTCCGGTCGTCCGGAGCGCGACGGTGTGGGGTCGCCCACAGCCACACTCCCAGGACCCACAGCCACGGGACACGTCGATCAGGTTCAGCTTCCCGATGTCGATGGCCTTCTGGATCGCACCGCCGACCTGGTCGTCACGCCCCTCGGCGTAGCCGACGAGGCCGTCGCGGTTGCCCACGACGACGACACACCGGAACTTCACCCGGCGGCCGGAGTCGGTCATCCGCTGGACCATGTTGATGTCCAGCACTTCGTCTTCGAGGTCGGGGACCAGCTGGTCGACGACCTCCGGTTCCTTCAGCGGCAGGCCGGAGTTGAGGGCCTCCTTCATCGAGTCGATCTCGCCCTCCTGTACCTTCCGACCGAGCCGCGTGCGCGGTTCCCATCCGTTGCTCATAGTTCAGCCTCCATCAGTGTCTCTCGCACGTCGCTGAAGTGCGACGGCAGCTCCGTGGCGTCGAACTCGCCCGAATACAGCGGTTCGTCGAGCTGTTCGGCGTACTCGGCGATGTGTTCGCCGCTGGTGCGCTCCCAGTCGGCGAGCACGCTGTCGTTGTGGGGGATCTCGAGCCCGGCGTCGATTGCACCTTCCTGTACTGCGAACACCTTACTGCCCGGCGTGGCGGTGTTGAGGCCGATGTCGAGCACGGCCTCCTCGAATCCGTTCGCCAGCGCGCGCCTGCCAGCCAAAAGCCCCGTGAGATAGGCGGCGGGCAGGTTCCCGGTGGGAGCCTCCCAGCCGAACTCCGCGAGGTCGCTGGAGTGTGCGCTCGCGACCGTCTCGTCGCCCTGCGGGGCAGTGACGATCAGCTGCGCCGTAGTGTGCTGGTTGCTCTTGCGAGCGACCAGCCGGGGTTTCCCGGATTTCAGCAGGCGCAACCTCTGGTGGTAATCCGTTCGTGCCTCGCGGCGACGCCGCATCGGCACTTTGTATCGTGGTCCTGTTGCCATTGTCATTCGCCTCCGTACTGATTGTCGATGAATCGTTCCATGTCGGCGACACTGTCGAACTCGCCACCGCCGGCCTTGTCGTAGAGGTCGCGGTACTCCGAACTCGACAGGTCACCGTCGTCTCGCATCTCGCGGAGCCGATTCCGCTGTGCGCGGATGCGGCTCTCCCAGTCCTCCTTGGGATCCTGGCGGCCGCCGGATTTGCCCTTCCGGGAGCCGGCGTTCTTCTGGTGCCCGTAGGCGCGCTTCGTCGCGCGTTCGCGGGCCCGGCCGCGCGAGTTCCCCTTGGCGTCCTCGGACTGGATCACGCCCTGCTCGATCAGTTCTCGAACGTCCTCGCGGGTGATCGCGTCGGCAATCTCGCCCTGCTCGTCGGGGTCGAACCAGACTTTGTTCTTTCCGACGTCCAGGATGTCCGACGCGAGCCGCTTCTGTGCGCTCAGATCCGTCATTTGTCGACCTCCACTTCGACGTAGGTGGGATTGAGGACGCGCACGCCGCGGTCCTCGGCTTCCTCTTCGATGCGTTCGCGCTTGCGCGCGCCGACCTTGGAGGCGATCCGGACCGCCTCGCGGTCGCCGTCGACGCCTTCGAGGTCGTCCACGTTGTGGACACGAACCTCCTCGAAGCCGCTCGGGTGCTTGCCCCGAACCGCTTTCGGGGTGCGGAACCCGGCCTTGACGGTGTCGCCTTTGCCCTTGATGCCGCGGCGCTGCTTCGAGAGCTGGCCGCGCGGGCGACGCCACGAGGTTGGCACCCGCTTTTTCTTGTGGTAGTCCTGCCGGTTGAACTGCGGTTTGCCTTCGCGGTCCCGCTGGTTCAGCAGCCGTTCCTCGTTCTCGCTGAGGTCCGGCGTCTTCTCGGTCAGGCCACGGGCCTGCAGTTCCGTCTCGGTCTCCTCGGTCTCCTCGGGTTCGGGCGACTCGTCTTCGACGTCCGCCTCGGTCTCCTCGCTGACTTCGAGCCCGCCAACGTCGGCCTTGATGCGGGCCGCCAGCGCGTTCCCGATGCCGTCGACCTCGGCGAGTTCGTCCTGACTCGCGCCGGCGACGTCCTCGACCGTCCGGTAGCCCGCGCCTTCCAGCGCGGCCGCCTTCGAGTCGCCGACGCCGCTGATGTCGGTCAGGTCGTCGTAGGTCTCCGCGGCCTCGTCTTCGTCGGCCTCGTCGGCCGTCTCCTCGACCTCGGCCTCGCTGTCGTCGACTTCCACGTCGCCGACTTCGGCCTTGATCCGGGCCGCCAGTGCGTTGCCGATCCCCTCGACGTCCGAGAGGTCGTCCTGCGCCGCCTCGGCGAGATCGTCGGTCGTCTCGTAGCCAGCCCCGCGTAGGGTCGCGGCGGTCTGGGGGTCGACACCCGCGATGTCGGTCAGTTCGTCGTCGCCGGCCTGCTCGCGCTCGGCGGCGTCGCCGGCGAGGTCCTGCTCGTCGACCTGCTCGGCGTCGTCTTCGGCGGCGACCTCTTCGTCGAGTTCGTCGTTGTGGGCGTCTTCACCACGTCCTTCTCTGCTCTTGTCTTCGTCTTCTGTCATCAGGCCTCACCTCGGTTCGGCTTCGCGGTGATGTAGACGCCGTCCTGGAACACCCGGATGTCCTTGTCCTTGACACGGGTGAGCTGTTCGATGTCGGCGGCGGTCTGGCCCACGGCCTCGATGTCCGAGCCCGACAGGGTCAGTTCCTCGCCGTCGACGCTGACCTCGGTGTCCCCGTGGATCGTCGTCCGCCGGGGCGCTTTCTCGCCGAGGAAGTTCTCGATGACGACTTCACCGTCCTCGACGCGCACCTTCATCGGGAAGTGAGAGTAGAAGACTTCCATCTCGTACTCCCAGCCGTTCGTCACGCCGTGGAACATGTTCTTGACGTGACTCTCGAAGGTACCGACCGTCGAGTTCGTCTTGGCGTCGTCCTCGTCGCTCTGGATCACGACGGTCCCCTCGTCGACGGAGACGTCCACGTCGGGATACCAGAGCCGGCGCGTCACACTGCCGTTGGGACCCTCAACCGTGATGTCGAGATGGTCCATCTCGGCGCTTACTTCGTCCGGAATTTCGAGTTCTGTGCGTGGCATTGTTAGTAGACGTACGCGATCACCTGGCCACCGATGCCCTGCTCGCGGGCCTCGTAGTGGCTCATGATCCCGTGACTGGTGGTCACGACGAGTGTCCCGTAGTCCCGAGCGGGGAGGAACCGCTTCTCCCACTTCTCGAACTCGTCGGCGCCCGCGCTGTAGCGGGGCTTGACTGGGCCGCACTCGTTGATCGCACCCTTCAGTTCGACCTCGAACTCGCCGGCTTTGCCGTCGTCGACGAAGCTGAACCCGTCGATGTACCCGCGGTCGTAGAAGACCTCGAGCACGCTGCCGATCTCGTTCGAGGCGGGCGATACCGTCTGCTCCAGATGTCCGACGCTCTCGGCGTTGTTCAGCCCCGAGAGGGCGCTGGACAGCGGATCGTTGCCTGTCATGAGTATTTCTTGAAGCCCATGCCGCGTGCGATCTCGCGGAAGCACTGGCGACAGAGGTAGATGTCGTACTTGCCGACCAGTCCCTGCTCGCGACCACACCGCTGGCAAGAGCGGAGTTGCTCCGTTCGTTTCGCCGTCTGTTCGCCGGTGGGGTCACGGACCTCCTCGGTCTCCTCGCCCTCGGCGTCGGCTTCCGTTTCACTTTCGCTCATTCGTTGACCTCCACGTCGTAGGCCGCCTCGACGTACGCGACTGCGTCGTCGGGATTGAGTCGATGGTTCGACGGGATCGACCGCGAGGCCTTGTCACGCTTGGCGACCCGGTACCCGGGGCGCACCATGTTGACCGTGACGTCCAGCCCGTAGATCCCGATGTTCGGGTCGTACTCCTGGCTCGGGAAGTCCGTGTGTTCCTCGACGCCGAAGCTGAAGTTGCCCGTGTCGTCGAACTGGGACTTCGAGACGTCGACCAGGGGGATCGCCGTCTGGAGGAACTCGTCGGCCTCCTCGCCGCGAAGGGTGACCTTCGCGCCGATGGGGTCGCCCTGGCGGATGTTGAACTCGCCGACGGTCTCCGTGGCCGTGGTCCGGACCGGCTGCTGGTCCGTAATCTCGGCGAGGATGTCCTCGGCGTTGGCGAGTTCGCGACCGCCCTGCCCGACGCCCATGTGGACGACGACCTTTTCGATGCGCGGTTCGCGCATCTCGTGGAAGTCGCCGCCGGACTCGCTTTCGGAGCTCATTCGTCATCACCCTCCTGCTCGCGGCTGTCGCCGCTCGCGGGTTCCGGGGATGAATCCCCTCCCGTGAAGTTCTCGTCGATCACGACGACGTACTCCTCGACGGTCTCGAACCCGTCATCGTCGTCCTGTTCGACGATGACGTTGTTCTCGGAACTGCCCGGCGTGATCTGGATCTCCTCGATTCGACCGATGTCACCGGCGTGTGCACCGGCGACCGCCGTGACGAGTTCGCCTTCCTGGTAGGGGAAGTGGGCGACGATCTCGTCGTCGTCGTTCGCGACGACGATGGAGTCGTTGCCACCGTACTCGCTGTCCTCGTCGACGGTCAGCGTCTGGCCGTCGTGGAGGGTCAGCTGTACGTCCCCACCGGGAACGTGCTGCTTGTTGACGATCTTGCCCAGCTTCGAGCCCGCCGACTCCTCGTCGATGGGCGTCAGGGCGAGCCGTCCGCCCTCGCCGGGGAAGACCCGATAGTACTCCTCGCGCTCGGTGAACGCCAGGATGTCGAACATCCCGACGGGCCGTTCCTCGTCGGAGACCGCCTTGCCGTTGATCAGGACGTTGTCCTGGTTGAGGGCGTAGCGGGCTTCCTTCCGGGAATCGGCGTACTCGAGCACGTCCCGCAGGACGATCAGCAGGGGGACCCCTGCCTCGCCGTGCGGACCGGCGTCGGCCTTCACGGTGAACGTCTCGGTCTTGCGCTCGACCGGCCAACTCTTGGGAACGGAGAGTCGTTTCTGATGTTTCGTCATGCGCTATCCGCCTCCGATTCGAGTCGCGCCTGCCGCCGGTCGTCGTCGAGGTTCAGCGCCGTCACGCGGAGATTCGACGCGTCCAGCGGACGGGGGACTTCCTCCCCGTCTGCCTTCTCCAGCGTCACGTCCTCGACGTGAACGACCTGATCGGTCAGGTCCACGGCGACGACTTCGGCTTCCTCGCCGGCGTAGTCGCCACGCAGGACCTCGACCGTGTCGCCCTCGTTGACGCGGACGTTACGCTGGCCGTACTCCTCGCGGAGGTCGTCGGCCAGCGTCGACCGCACCTGCGAGTGGCGCTCGTGCAGCGGCGCGCGCTCGGTCTGGGTTCGCTGTTTGTGTGGTTGTTGTGTCATACTATCATCGTCGCTGTGCTCGCGATGGAGCCGAACCGTTCGGCGACCTCGCGAGCGATGGGACCCTTGATCTCGGTCCCGCGGGGTTCCTCGTTCTCGTCGATGATGACCGCCGCGTTGTCCTCGAACTTCACGCGCGTGCCGTCCGGCCGCCGGATCGGCTTGCGCTGGCGGACGATCACCGCTTCGAGCACCTGGCGACGCATCTCCGGCGTCCCCTTGGTGACCGAGACGGTGATCTTGTCACCGAGGCCCGCCTTCGGGTGGCGGTTGATCGTCCCGGAGTAGCCCGAGATGCTCACCACCTTCAGCTGGCGTGCGCCCGTGTTGTCGGCACACGTGATCAGCGAGCCCTTCTCGAGGCCCTGGGTGACGTCGGCACCGAGTGCCTCCATCAGACGTCACCTCCAGCGGCGGCGGTCGCCACGCGTTCCACGACGACGTGGCTTTTCGTCTTCGAGAGCGGTCGTGTCTCTGCGATACGGACCGTGTCGCCCACCTCCAGGTCCACGCACGGGGGTGCGTGAGCCGGGACGCGCGACCGACGCTTCATGAATCGGTCGTACTTGGGCACCTTCACGTCGTACTCGCGTTCGACGATCACGGTCTTGTCCATGTCCGTGGAGGCGACCTCCCCTTCGAGCGTCTGCCCACGCACACTGAGTGTGCCGTGGAACGGGCAGTTCTCGTCGGAGCAGGCCTCCTCCGGCCGTTCTACGTTAAGTCCTAGCGCCATTTCGAATCACCTGTTCGTTCCGTGCGCCGCGCAGGCCGCGCGACCAGCTGTTCGCCCTCGACGGTGACCGTTTCACCGCCAGGAAGATCGAACTCGAACGTCGCGTCGGCCTTGGGCACCTGCCACACCCGCTGCTCACCATTGCTCCCCTCCACGGAGAGCGTCCGCGTCGTCTCCATCACGACCTCGCCGGCGATGCCGACCAGGTGGGGGTTGGACGCGGCGACCACCCGAACCGGGCGGCCGATGAGTTCGTGTCGCGTGAGTGTCGCGGGTGTCAGTGGCATCAGTCTATTCCTCGTCCAGATCGCCTTCTGCCTCGCGGCTGACGCCGCTCGGGCTGTACGGTGATCTCATTCGAGATCACCCTCCTCACGACGGATCGTCTTGAGTCGGGCAATCGCTCTCCGGATCTCTTTGATCTCGCCCGGGTTCTCCGGGCGACCACCCGCGGCCTGGACGGCCTGGGTGTTCAGCAGCTCCGTCTCCAGATCCTCGAGTTCGGCCTCCCGTTCGGCAGGCGTCATGTCGCGGATCTCGTCCGGGTGGAGAATCGTCATTGTTCATCCTCCTCGGCATCTTCGTCTTCCATCTCGTCCATCAGCTCTTCCGCTTCGGCCTCGGTCTCGTCGTCGACCTCGGACTCGATAGCGTCGTCGAGTTCGTCGATATCGACGTCTTCGGGTTCCTCGTCGGGAACCTCGACCTCGTCGTCGGCTTCGTCGACGACTTCCTCGTCGATGGTCTCCTCGACGACTTCCTCGTCTGCCGGTTCGGCCTCGTCACCCTCCGGCGGCGCGCCCGTCGCGGGCTCCTCGTCGCCGGCTTCGGGTTCGCCTTCCGGCTCGCCTTCCAGCAGTTCCTCGACGCTCTCGCCCTCGACGTCTTCGACGTACTCCTCGACGTCCGCGTCCTCGTAGATGCGGAAGTCGTCGGGGAGCTGGGCGTTGGGCGGGATGATCTTCACGTCCACGCCGATAGTACCGAGCTTCATGACCGCCGTCCCCTGTCCGTGGTCGACGATCTCCTCCGCGGGCTCGCCGTTGTGCTTGATGTAGCCACGGTTGAATTTCTCCACGCGTGAGCGTGCGCCCGTGACTTTGCCCGAGAGGACGATCTCGGCCCCGAGTGCGCCGGCTTCCATGATCCGGTCGATGGTTGTGTGACCGGCCTTCCGGAAGTACCAGCCGCGTTCGAGGGCGTTGGCCAGGCGGTCGGCGACGATCCGGGCGTTCAGGTCCGGCTCCTCGACCTCCTGCACGTCGATCTGGGGGTCTTCGAGGTCGAACCGATCTTCGAGTTCGGTCGTGACCTTCCGGATGTTCTTCCCGCCTTTGCCGATGACCATGCCGGGCTTTTCGGCCTTGAGGACGATCTGGGTCCCCATCGGCGTCTTGGCGACGTCCATGCCGCCGTAGCCCGCACGGCCCAGTTCGTCGGCAAAGAACTCGTCGATCTGGGTCCGCTGGAGGCCGTCCTCGATGAACTGGTGTTCGTCAGCCATCAGGCATCACCCTCCTCGAGGATTAGTTCGACGTCGACTTCCGGGGAGTTCCACTCCGTGGCCCGCCCCATCGCACGGGGCTTGCGGCCGCGGGTCTCGCCGACCTTGTGGGCGGCGACGTGGATGATCTCCATGTTCTCACCGTCGAATCCCTGGTGGTCGGCGTTGCCGACCGCGTTCTCGATCAGGTCGAGGAAGGCCTCGCTGGCCTTCTCCGGGAACCGACCGGCGTCCCAGCCGTCGATGTCGTTGCGGTGACCGACGCCCGAGTTGTGGGACCTGAAGGGCACCGACTGCTCTTCGTTCACGACCGCTTCGAGGTACTCCGTCGCCTCGCCAGCGGTCATCCCCTTGATCTCTCGGGCGATGGCCTTGCTGTGCTTGTGGCTCATCTGCCGTTCCCGAAGCATCGCTTTCGCCGTCGTGTCCGGGTCCGGGTCGATTGAGTAGCTGATTCCCATGTGTTACTTGAGTGGCACGAACTTGGAAGACCGGGTCGCCCCGATCCCGGCCTGTCCGTGCTCGACGGATTTCCGGGTGAGCTGGAACTCGCCGAGGTAGTGGCCCAGCATCTCGGGCTCGACCTCGACGCGTTCGAAGCTCTGGCCGTTGTGGACGGCGAAGGTCAGCCCGATCATCTCCGGCAGGATCGGCATGTCGCGCAGATGCGTCCGGATGGGGTCGTTGGCTGTCTCCTCCTCGCCGGCCTCGCGGGCCTCCTCGAGCAGCTGTTCTTTCTCGTAGGACAGGCCGCGCTCGATACTTCGCCGCTGGCGTGCGGGGAGCAGTTCCGCGACCTCGTCGATGTCCATGTCCTGCAACTCGTCGAGCGTGTGACCACGGTAGGAGAACTCTCCCTCGTGGCCGATCTGGTACTCGGAACTCATTGGTTCTCACCACCGGTGAGAACGATGAGGTTGTCGCGCGCCGTGCGTGCGACAGAACTCATTCGTTACCACCCTTGCCGCCACGTCCGGTCTTCCGGGAACTGATGTCCCCGACCTTCCGGCCCGGCGGTGCGTTCCGCGAGATGGACTTGGGCTTGCCGGGGTGCTGGCGACCGCCACCACCGAACGGGTGGTCGACGGCGTTCATCGCCACACCGCGGACGTTCGGCCACTTCGTCCCTCGCGCCTTCATCTTGTGGTACTTGTTACCGGCTTTGACGTGGGGCTTCTCGGTCCGACCGCCACCGGCGACGACCCCGATGGTCGCCCGGCAGTCCGGATCGAGCCGCTTGATCTCCCCCGAGGGGAGCTTCACGACCGCGACCGAGCGGTCGTGGGTCATCAGGTTGGCGGAGACGCCCGACGCGCGGGCGAACTTCCCACCGTCGCCGGGGTTGGCCTCGACGTTACAGACCGGGACCCCTTCCGGGATCTCGGCCAGGGGCATGGTGTTGCCCGGTTCGATGGCCGCGGAGATACCGACCTGAATCTGATCGCCCAGGCCGATCCCCTCCGGCGCGAGCACGAGCCGCTGGTCGCCGTCCTCGAACTCGACGGCCGCGACGGGTGCGCTGCGGGCCGGGTCGTGTTCGATGTCGACGACCGTACCCGAGACGGTGTCTTTGTCTTCGAGCTTCCGGTGCGACAGGTCCGCCTTGTAGCGGTGCGACGGGGCCTGGAACGTCGGACCACCGCGACCGCGTCGTTGTCCCTGAATTCGTCGTCCCATGATCAGAACACCCCGATCCGGGAGGCGATCTCTTCGGCGTCGTCCTCCTCGGAGAGCGTCACCGTCGCCTTCTTTTCGCCTTTCATCGTGACCATCGTGTTCACGTCGACGATCGACACGTCGAACTGCTGTTCGATGGCCGCGGCGATCTCGTCTTTCCCCGCACCGGTGTCGACGATGAACTGGAGCTTGTTCTCGAAGTCCATCTTGTTCATCGCCTTCTCCGTGACGTGGGGGTACTGGAGGACCGAACTCATCGCTCGGCCACCTCCTCCAGCGCGCTCTCGGTCCAGACGGTGAGCCGACCGGGCTGGCCGCCTGGCGCGAGGTCTTCCGCGTTGACCTCCCGACCGGTCGCCACGTCCGCGCCCGCGAGGTTGCGAGCGGCACGCGAGGGCTCCTCGCTGGTGACGAAGAGGATCGAGGACGGCCGACGGTACTTCCGGCCACGGGTCTTCCCCTGACCGGCCTTGATCTTCGTCTCGTCGGCGCGCTCGATGTCGGCTTCGAGACCGAGTGCCTCCAGCACGTCGACGACCGCCTGAGTCTTCTGGAGGTCCTCGAAGTCGTCGGCAACGACCAGCGGCAGGTCGACGCCGTCGTCGAACTCGTGGCCGCGCTCGCGCACGGTCTCCTCGTCGGTCGTGGCCGCGAGAGCCGACCGGACGGCGAGCTTGCGCTCTTTGTCGTTGATGTCTTGCGTGCGATCCTTCTCGGACTTCGGCGGGTGCGCCCGGCGGCCACCGACGGCCTGGGGCACGCGACGTGCCTTGCCACCCTCGCGGGGGACGTGGGCCATACCGCGGCCGGAGCCGAAAGACTCGGCCGGCGTTCGCAGGCCGGCGTACTCGTCGCTGCCGTAGTCCTGTTTTCGGTTTGCCTGAGCGGCCAGCACCGCCGACCGGATCAGGTCCGGTCGAAGCTGCGTCTCGAAGACCTCGGGGAGGTCGACCTCCCCGTCTTCGTCGCCGTCCAGGGTGTGTACTGTCGCGTTCATCCTTGGTTACTCTCCTGAGACACGTAGCGCACCTCGGGGTCGAGGCGCGGCTGGTCGTTCGGTCGGACCGCCGGGCGGAAGCGCAGGAGGCGCTTGTCCGGTCCCGGCAGCGAGCCCTTCACCAGCGCGTACGGCCCGTCGACCTCGCCGTAGTTGACGAAGCCGCCGTCGACGGAGGGTTCGTCGCCCTCGCCCACGTCGATGAGCCGCTTGTTCAGTTCGGTCCGCTGGTGGTAGCCCATCTGCCCCTGCTGAGGGACGGTCGAGCGCACACGCGAGGGGTTCCACGGGCCGAGGTTACCGATCCGGCGTCGCCAGCCCTGGCGCTTGTGCTTGCCCTTCCGCTTCTGAACGCCCCAGCGCTTGACGGGACCCTGCGTCCCCTTGCCTTTCGTGACGCCGGAGACGTCCATGTACTCACCGGCGCGGAACACGTCGTTCATGGCGTGTTCGCCGCCGTCGTCGACGAGGTCGAGCGCGAACTCGAGGCGGTCGTCGAGCGAGCCACCGCCGACGCGAGTCTCCATCACGTCGGGCTTTTTCTTGGGGACGCTGGGAACGGCGTCGGGGACCGAGTGCGTGATGACACGCACGTCCGCGAGATTACCGTTGTCCAGCGCGGTCTGTACTTCTTCGCGCGCGCCCTCGGCGTCGTGCTCGTCGGGCAGGTCCAGCGTCCGGTCGAGTTCCGGGTGGAACTCGTCGGTCCAGACCTCCGTGAGCGGTCGCTTGCCGTAGGGCGTGTCTTCGTAGGCTCGCACGGCGACGGCGCGCATCGGCGGCGTCTCGACGACGGTAACGGGCACCGTCTCCTCCATCCCCTCGCGCGGGGAATCGGGCTCGTCGTTGATCAGCACGACGTGTGTCATGCCGGCCTTGTATCCGGCGAAGCCCTGGAGGCCCGGCTGTCCCTCGTCGTCGGGCCAGGTGTTGAAGCGCGGCACTTCGCTGCCCGACCGCTTGCGCGGGCCAAAGCCCAGCGAGCCTTTGCGTGGTCTGCTTGATTGTGGCATTCGTTGGTCACTCCGTGAGTGAGAGGCAGGCGAGCACGGCGAACATCGCTTCTTCGGTTCGCACGACCTCGCTGCCTTGGTTCGGAACCGCGTTCAACCAGAGGTCGAACCGGGACCCATCCGGTTCGTCCGCGGGTAGATCCGTCCGTTCTCGCTCGGTCTCTGCACCGCCCTCGTCGCCGCCCGGTGGGGCGACACCGAGTATCTCCGGCAGGCCGCGCTCGGGCGCTCCGAACGCGACCGTCGTCCCTCGCGGCGCCGTGTCGGCGACGATGTCGCCGAGACGGTCGACACTCAGCTGTTCGCCGTGCCGTGATGTGGCAATGCGAACGCCGGCGTCGTCACGCGAGAGCTCCGTCGAGAGGTCCGACGCCTCGACGACGAATCCCGGCGGGGACTCGTCGACGAACTTGGCGCGGACCGGCCGTCGCGAAGAGACCCTGATGGAAACGCGCTCCCCCTCCGTGAGACCTTCGTCAGGTTCAGGGAGGGAGATCGGGTGTTGCAGTCCGCAATTGACCCGAACGCGCCCGTCAGATCCGACCTCGGTCACGATTCCCTGTCTTAACGACCCCGAATCGTCCGATCCGGAGCCGGTCCGTGAGGCGACGCGGAGCGGCGGCAGGACGCCCGCGTACTCCAGCTCGTCCCGCTTACCCCACGCCTCCTTTCGGAGGTATGGCGGCGTCGCGGCGTACCGCAGCACGGTTTCGACGAACCCGTCACCCCACCGGCCTTCGGCCCCGGAATCGGGGAACACGA
Organism: Halorientalis regularis; assembly: GCF_023698535.1. Classification (GTDB taxonomy): domain Archaea; phylum Halobacteriota; class Halobacteria; order Halobacteriales; family Haloarculaceae; genus Halorientalis; species Halorientalis regularis. The sequence goes on along the minus strand of NZ_JALJCL010000004.1, from coordinate 244,494 downwards.
CCAGGCGATCGACCCGGAACACCGCCGCCGCGCGGGCGACGTAACCGAGTTTGCGAGTTGCCTCGCGTTTGTCCTCGGCTTCCCGGGTCAGCGATGACGGCACGAGTACGCTGACTGTCATGCCGTGACGCTTCCACGCCACGCCACTAGACTGTGCCGAATCTACTCTACTGCCAGGTTAAAAAGACCCCGCTTCGCGTGCGCGTTGAGTCGCGTTCACACGGGTCAGCGTTCCAGCAGGTTCGGGCCGAGCAACGCGCCACACGCGCGACCACTTATGATGTCGGACGTGGAACCGCTATCCCGTGATCGGACGCACTCAGTGGTCGATCCCGGAGGGGACATCCCCGAGACCAGCCACGGTCCGCCGGAGATGGAGAGCCACGAGACCGTCTGCCTGCTGAACGCGACCGAGGCCGCCGCTCACGTCGCGGTGACGGTCCACTTCCAGGACCGCGACCCCGTGGGCCCCTACGAGGTGACCGTGCCCGCCGAACGAACCAGACACGTCCAGTTCAACGAGTTCGACGACCCCGAGGGTCCGCGGGGCGTGGCCTTCGCCAGCGTCGTCGAGTCCGACCGGCCCGTGGTCTGCCAGCACACTCGACTCCCGGCAGGCCGAGAACGCGCTACTGTCGACGATGGCGTACCCGGGCGAGTCATAGCGTGGGCACGGGAGCAATTGGCACGCCGCCCGGCGATTTCGGACCGATTCGGAAGCCTTATACCTTCCAGCATGGATACTGTGTGATGTAGCGAAGTAGCGCGCTGGTGGTGTAGTGGTATCACAGGACCCTGCCACGGTCCTAACCCGAGTTCAAATCTCGGCCAGCGCACTTTTGCGACGAACAACACCGACGAGCGACGCGTAGTGTCGCGAGTCGTCCGTGAGTCGCAACGTCGCACCGAATTTGAACGAGAGAAGACGCACGCTCGGCCGCAGGGAGAGACCGTCTTCGCGTAGTTCAAATCTCGGCCAGCGCATTTCTGTCGAGCGCAGGTTCGTGAGCGACTGATTTGCGTGTCGCTCACTTCCGTGCGAGACGAAATCGCTCAGAGATTTGAGCAGACGAGTCGCAGCCTCGGAACGGCGCGACGCGCCGCATGCCCGGAACGTCTCGGCGTGTTCAAATCTCGGCCAGCGCATTTCTGTCGAGCGCAGGTTCGTGAGCGACTGATTTGCGTGTCGCTCACTTCCGTGCGAGACGAAATCGCTCAGAGATTTGAGCAGACGAGTCGCAGCCTCGGAACGGCGCGACGCGCCGCATGCCCGGAACGTCTCGGCGTGTTCAAATCTCGGCCAGCGCATTCCTGCGGCGAACAAATCCGTGAGCGACCGCTTTGCGTGTCGCTCACATCGCCGCGAGAGGAAGCGGGCTCGCGCTCGTCGTCGACAGAGGGCTACTGCTCGGATTCGGACCCTGCTTCGTGCTCGGGCTCGTCGGGTTCGGGGTCGATCTGGACGGTCGTGCTGTCGGAGGGAGGTCCCTCGCCGTGAGCGTCTCCGCGACTGCCCCGCCCGCCATCACCGATGTCGACCGGGATGCGCTCCCGGAGGTCGCTGGCGATGGATTCGACGCGGTGGCGGACCGTGTCGATCTGGTCTTCGAACTCCTCGGCGCTCCGGGCGACGTGGTGGACGCGCTCGCGCGGAATCTGGTGCATCAGGTCGTTACCGTCCTCGTCGGTCCCCGTCTTGACCATCCAGTGGTCGCGCGCGTAGACGATTTCTTCGTTGTCGACGGTTTTCGTCACTGTCTCTCCGTCGTGATCGTCGTAGGTGATCGTGGCCTGGCCGAGCTCCAGTTCGTCCATGCTTCCAGTTACACCGCGTGGGCGTATAGCCGCTGTGTCAGGAAATCTGTCTAACGACTCTGACAGGTCACCGAGGTCGAATCCGAACCACTCCGACGGTGGCGGCCCCAGGTGGGTCGGCGCTGTCGGTCCGGCCGGAATCCGACCGCGGCGACGGGGGTTCACTCCGACCGACGGGCACGAGCCGACTCTCGTTCCGAAAATTTCGGCGACCGGCTGCTTTTGAAACGCAACCGGAATCGCAGTAAAGACCGGTCGCGTACGTTCGGGTATGAGCCGAACGGCGACGCGACTCACGAGCGTCACACTGGCGGTCGGTGTCGCGCTGGCGCTGCTCGTGGCGGCCGGTGGACTCGCGGCGGGCCACAGCGGCGACGACTGGATGCACCACCACGACGGCGGGATGTGGGCCGGCCTGGGCTGACTCTGGATGCTCGGCGGCCTGCTCGCCGTGGTGGCCGTGCCCGCCGTCGTACTGTACGCGCTGACGACGCGGGACGGTGGTAGCGGCGGGAACGAGGGCGACGGGGGGCTCGCGACCCTGCGCCAGCGCTACGCCGCGGGCAGGATCGGCGAGGAGGGGTTCGAGCGGCGCGAGGGCGACCTGCGGGAGACCTCGGGTTGTGCGAGCGGGGAGCGAAGCGACCCGTGAGTGGGCCGAAGGCCCACGGTCGCAGCTCACCGGCGGGGAGTGACCGGCGAAGGCAACGCACATGTGCCCGCCGGGCGAAGCGGGTGACATGATCGGCGTCGTCGGCGGCGGGGTCGCGGGACTGGCCGCGGCCCACCGGCTCCAGCAGGCCGGCCACGAGGTACAGGTGTTCGAGGCGAGCGACGACGTGGGCGGACTCGCAGCCGTCTACGAGACCGCCGGCGACTCCATCGAGAAGTTCTACCACCACCTCTCGAAATCCGAGGAGACCATCGTCGAGGTCGCCGAGGAGTTGGGCCTGGGCGACCGGATCGAGTGGCGCGTCGGGAAGAACGCCTACTACGTCGACGGCGTCGTCCACCCGCTGGACACGGCCTGGGAGATCCTGGCCTACCCGCACCTCTCGCTGTACGACAAGTTCCGGCTGGCGATGCTCACGATGGAGGTGGACGTGCGCGGCGGCGTCCCCACCTTCGACACCTACGACGACCTCGAAGCCTTCGAGGACGTACCCATCAAGCAGTTCCTGCTGGACCACACCACCCGGAGCGTCTACGAGAACTTCTGGGACCCGCTGCTCGACGCCAAGTTCGGCTCGCGCAAGGAAGACGTCAGCGCCGCCTGGCTCCTGGGCCGCGTGAAGTTCCGCGGCGAGCGCGACCTCCTCCGGGGCGAGATCCTGGGCTATCCGGACGGCGGGTTCGCGCCCTTCCTCGACGCACTGGTCGACGCCGTGGGGCGCGAGAACGTCACCACCGGCGCACGGGTGACCGACCTCGGGACCGGCGAGGGGCGCGTCGAGTCGCTGTCGGTCACGACTGACGAGGGGACCGGAACACACGACGTGGACGGCGTCGTCGTCGCCGCGATGCCCGACGTGCTGGAGGCGCTGACGGGCTACCCCTGTGAGATCGACTTCCAGGGGACGGTCTGTTCTGTCTGGAGCATGGAGGAGTCACTGACCGACACGTACTGGCTGAACCTCGCCGACGACGCTCCATTCGGCGTGTTCATCGAACACACCAACTTCGTCCCGGCCGAGCGCTACGGCGGCGAACACCTCTACTACACGGCCAGCTACGTGCAGGACCTCGACGACGACCTCTGGGGCCTGGACGACGGCGCGGTCGAACGACTGTGGCAGGACGGCATCGCCGACCTGTTCCCCCAGTTCGACCCCGACAGCGTGAACTGGGTCGAGACGGCACGCAACCCCCGGACTGCACCCGTCTACGAACGGGGGTATCTGGACATGGTAGTACCCGCCGACCTCTCGGAACCGGTCGCCGAGGGCGTCACGTACGCCGGGATGGCCAGCCGCGCCCAGTACCCCGAGCGTAGTCTCAACGGCGGTATCGAGGCCGGGTTCGCCGCTGCCGACGTGCTGATTGGGGAGAGTGAAACCGGCGTTTGACTCTCCAGAAGACATGTCATCGGTGGCGGTCATCGATCACGTATGAAACGACGCACGGTACTGACGGCACTCGGCACGGCGACGGTGGCGACCGCGGGCTGTCTCGACCGATCCGGGGACGGATCGACGCCGACCGACACGGACGGGCCAGGGCGCACCGATCGAACGGGGACGCCACCCGGAACGGCGACCGACGAGAGACGGACGCCCACGGTTCTCTCAGGGCGGTTCGACGGGACGGACTGCCCCGGCTTCAGCGACAGCGTCGACCGGACGGTCTGTTACCACGCGATCCAGGACGATGCGGCCGAGGTCTGGGTCGAACCCGACAGCGAGGTGTTCGCGCCCACGACCGGCGACAACACGGTGGAGACGATCACGTTCACGCTGTGCAACGAGTCGGACGAGCCGTTCGGGCTGAACCCCTACGCCTGGGCGATCAAGCGACGGACGGGCGACGGCTGGGAACACGTCGCGCCCGAGGAGTACGTCGAGCCGTGGCGGACCGTCGAGGACGGCGGGACGTACACCTGGCGGCTGAGCGTCGAGACCCATCCGTCACCGGCTCGGGACGATCACCTGACACTGGTCGAAGACCTCGAATCGGGCGTCTACGCGTTCGCGATTACGGGATCGCTGGGCGGGAGCGGGAAGACGGATGGATCGACGTGGGTGGAGTGCGTGGCGCTGTTTTCGGTCGAGCGTTAGTCCTCCAGGGTGGCGGCGATGGTGGCACCCGAACCGCCCGTGGAGACCTGCATCTCGTCGAGCAGGGTCGAGAGCTGATCGGCCTCCGTCGAGAGTTGCTGGATCGTCTCGGTCACCTCGCGGGTCGCGGCGGTCTGTTCCTCCGCCGAGGCCGAGACCGACTGGGCCTCGTCTGCGGTCTCGTCGCTGATCGCGGCCACGGAGTCGATCATGGCGACGACTTCCTGGGTCGTCGAGGCCTGGCGGTCGGTCGCGTCGTCGATCTCCTGGACGCCGGCGTTGACGTCCTCGATAGTCGCGACGACGGATTCGAGTTTCCCCATGGCGTCCTCGATGGTGTCGGCCCCGCTCTCGACGCTGTCTTCCATGTCGTCCATTTCATCGGTCGCGGCGGCGGCCTGCTCGCGCATCTCCGCGATCACCGACTCGACTTCGTCGGTCGCCTCCTGTGTCTCCTCGGCGAGGTCTTTCACTTCGTCGGCGACGACGGCGAACCCTTCCCCCGCTTCACCGGCGCGTGCGGCCTCGATGGAGGCGTTCAGCGCCAGCGTGTTGGTCTGCTCGGCGATCCCGTCGATCAGATCGACGATCTCGTCGATCTGCTCGATACGCTGATCGAGCGTCTCGACCTCCGTGGCAGCCGAAGCGGCGTTCTCCCGAATGGAGGCGATCTCCTCGCCCGCCCGCTCGGAGGCATCACGGGCCTCCTCGCCGGTGTCGGCCGCGTCCGCGGCGGTGTCGGCTACCTCGGTCGCGGAGGAGGCGATCTCTTCGATGGTCGCTGAGAGGTCGTTCATCCGCTCCGATGCCTCCGCCACCTGCTCGCGCTGGTCCTCGGCGCCGCTGGCGATCTCCTCCATCGAGCCGCTCACCTCGTCGCTGGCCCGGCGGATCTCCTGGCCGCTAGCGGCGGCGTCCTCGCTGACGCTCGCGACGGTGTCTGCGAACTCGCTGGCCTCCGCGACGGTCCCGGACAGGGAGTCGAGCATCTCGTTGAACGCCGCGGCGATGTCGGCCATCGCCTCGTTGTCGGTGTCTGTGTCGAGCCGGCGGGTCAGGTCGCCGTCGGCTACTTCGTCCATCACCCGGCTGTACTCCTGGGCGCGGGTGCGGAGTTGGTCGGCGACGGCTTCGGCCTCCTGTTTGGCGGCCTCGGCCTCGGCGCGGGCCTCCTCGGCGCGTTCCTGCTCGCGCTGGGCCTGTTCTTTGGCTTCCTCTGCTTCCTCGATCCGTTCGTCGAGGGTGGCCGCCGTCTGCTCGAAGCCGCGGTACACGTCACCGAGTTCGTCGGCCCGCTGTTCGGGGATACGGAACCGGTACTGGCCCCGGCCCACCGTCTCGACGGCTTCCTGAAGCGTCTTGATGATTACGTAGGACTCGCCGTAGATCATCCCACCGAACAGGAAGGTCGCCCCGAAGATCGCACCGACAGTGAGCCAGCTCCCGTCGTAGATCGCCGCGGAAACGGGGACGGCGATGGCAATCGTCGAGTAGATCCACAGTTCTCTGTTCAACGTCCGCTGAATCACGTCCGGGAAGAGTCGCTTGAATTGCCGTGAGGCGGTCCCGCTGAAGTACCACCACCACTCCTCTGGTGAGAACGACGGCGAAATCTCGACCGTGTCGTCACCATGTGAGTCTCGGTCGACGGATTCGGCGCTCATGGCAACACATCTGCAAAGGACGATCAAGAATGTACCCTGTCAGTTCTCACCACTGAGAACGGAACCCGGGGCGCGCTGGTCGGGCGCCACCGCGTCAGTCCGCGCCGGCCTCGTCGGAGTCGAGCCCGGGAGCCTCGGCCGGGTCCACCTCCTCGGGTTCGTTCTGGCCGCCGACGACGACCTCGCCGTCGTCAGTCTCGACGTACACGTCGTCCGCGAAGCCACCTTCGGCGTGTGGGTGCTCGGGGTCGTCGAGTTTCTCGGGGGTCGAGGGCGCGTCGGCGATACCGTCGGTGGGGCGGAACTCCCCGAGCGGGTCGTCGATGGTGATGCCCCAGCGCTCGAAAAAGTCCGCGTAGCGGTCGTAGTGGTCCTCGAGTTCGTCGCTGGGGAACTCCATCATCTCCGTCCAGCCGTGATTGTAGAAGTCGAAGTTGGCCTGCACGTGGGTGATCTCCCGGGCCTCGGCCTCGGTGAAGTCCGAATCCAGTGCGGCGACGTACGTGTCCATCGTCGCGTCGAAGAAGTCGTCGAGGTGTGCACGTCGGGCCTCGGCGTGGCCCTCGTCGGCCTTGTCCAGGAACACGCCGGTGTGGAGGTCGACCAACTTGTCGTTGACGCGCTGGCCGATGACGGGAGCTGTCAGTGCCTTCTTCGCGGCCCAGTGGCGGACGTTCTGACGGATCTTCATCTCGACCCATTCGTAAGGACGGGATCTCCTAAAACGTCCCGGGTTTCCGTCGGCGCGTGGCGTCGCCCCGGTGACGTGACCGACTCACCGCGATACTCTCCCGGATAGCAATGCACATTAGGCCCGGTATGCAAACCACGAGTTATGAGCGCGTCGCACGTGATCATCGGAGACGGTATCGCGGGGAGTTCCGCGGCGGAGACAATCCGGGAACAGGACCCCGATGCCGACATCACGGTCGTCACCGAGGAGGGTGAGGCGCTGTACAACCGGATTCTCATCAAGGAGTTCGCCAAGGGTAAGCTCCCCGAGGCCCCGATCTCGATCCACGAGGAAGACTGGTACGCCGAGCGGGACATCGACCTCGAACTCAACACGGTGGTCACCGGTGTCGACACCGACGAGAAGGTCGTCACCACCCACGAGAGCGGCGAGATCGAGTACGACAAACTCCTGCTGGCGACCGGTGGGACGCCGACCCAACTCCCCGTCGACAACTCCGACGCCGAGGGGATCCACCACTTCTGGACCTTCCAGGACGCCCGGGCCATCCGCGAACACGCCGACGAGTCCGACACCGGGATCGTCGTCGGCGCGGGCCTGCTCGGGATCGACCTGGCGGCCATCTGTGGCGCACAGGACATCGAGGCCCACTATCTGATGCGGGGCAACCGCTGGTGGCGCTACGCGCTCTCGCTGGAGGGTGCCGAAATCATCCACGACGCGCTCGAAGACAACGGCGTCACCCCCGTCTTCGACTCCGGTGTGGATCACTTCACCACCGACGACGACGGCGTCGTCACCGGCGCGGTCGACCCCAACGGCGAGGAGTACGAGGGCGAGTTCGTCGGGGTGGCTATCGGCCTGAACTTCAATACGGAGTTCCTCCGGGACACCGACATCGAACTCGACGACGGCATCGTCGTCGACGAGTACATGCGGACCAACGTCGAAGACGTGTACGCGGCGGGTGACATCACCCGCTTTTACGACACGATCCTCGGCGAGTACGCCCAGAACGGGGCCTGGGGCTCGGCCAAGGAACAGGGCGCGGTCGCCGGCGAGAACATGGTCGCCGACAGCGAGGCAGAGGAATTCCGCTGGGTCTCCTCGTACTCGATCACGCACTTCGATTTCCCCTTCCTCTCCTTTGGTCACCCGACGCTCGGCGACGACCACGCCGAACGGAAGTACTCCGATACGGAGTGGCGGCGACTGGCGTTCAAGGACGGCAAAATCGTTGGCGGCGTCCTCATCGGCGACCTGGCCCCGCAGTCGAAGTACAAACAGCTGATCCGCGAGGAGCGTGTGGTCGCGGACCAGAAGGAGGTCCTGCTCGAACAGGACGTAGATCTGGAGAACCTGGACGCGCCCGCGACCGCCGAGAGCGAGTAGGGTCGCCGGCCCGGCGATTCCGGACCAGTTTTTCCCTCCACAGCGTAACCTGCCGTGTATGCCGGGACACGCCTCCGAATCGAAGTCCCTCTAGCTCGTCGGCGCGGTCGTCGCCGCCGTCGCCGTCGGCGTGACGCTGTATCGACGACTCGCTCTTGGCTGACCACCGCCACGAACCCGCGTATCGAAGGCGTTTTCTCCGGCGCGGGCCCACCGGGAGATATGAACGGTGGCGGGAGCAGCGACATGACCCTTGCCTTCGACCTGAGCGCACTCAAGGAGCTGGCACACCCAGATTCGGTGTTCAACGACGCGCGCCAGTGGAGCGAGTACGTCGGTGTCGTCTCCGAGAAGCCGACCTACGTCGTGACCAACTTCACGCGCAAACACCGGATCCGCCAGGACTTCTTCTCGGGGCCGCGGGGCCGTGAGGAGAGCCTCGGCAACGTAAAAGGGCAGTTCGAGACCGGCCGCCACGTCTTCGTCGGCACCGACGACGAGGACGAGGCCCTCGCCGAGGCCGTCGGCTGGGAGTTCCTGCCGGTCGAGGACGCTGCCGCGGCCGCCGACTGGGAGCTCGGTGAACCCGACACGCCCGACCAAGACGTCGAGGACAGCCGCGACGACTGGCCCTGACCGTCATCCCCGCCCGGACAGGCAACGCCGTCCCGCCGACCGATACGGAGCGACACTGTTATCACGTCCTGTTGTGAGGCTGTCACTATGTCGCTGGACATAGAGAAAGCCCTCGGCGATGGACTCGACCGGGTTCTCACGCAACCGGGTGCGTATCTCGTCGGTGCGTTTCTCGCGCTCGGTCTCGCGAACACGGTCGTCGTACAGTCGTTGCTGGATGTGGCGGTCGAATTCGTCGTCGAGGAGTTCGGTCCCCAGATGGCAGAAACGGGCAGTCTCGACGAGTTCCGAAACGAAGTCGGCGTGTTGCCCTTCGCCGTGTCGCTCCCGCCCACACTGCTGGCCGTGGCGTTCGTCGCGCTGGCGTTCGTCGGCGAGGCGCTGGGCATCGTCGGGGTGCGCCTGTTCGCCGCGTCCGACCCGGATCGGCTCCCCGACGGGCTCGCCGACGGCCTGCCGCTGGCGACCGTGAACGGTTTTCTCGCCGGGATTTTCGTGTTCGTGATCGTCACCGTCGGGTTCGTCGTGGGGCTGATCGGCCTCATCGTCGGCGGGTTCGTCCTGGCCACGTTCCTCGTCGTGTCGCTGGTCTTCGTCAGGCAGGCGGTGGCACTCGAAGACGAGAACGCGATCGGCGCGCTGAGCGAGAGCTGGAGCGTCGCCAAGGGGAGCCGCTGGTACCTCTTTGGACTGCTCGTCATCCTCGGCGTCATCGGTGCCGTCGTCGGCGGCGTCATCGGCCTGATCGGCGGACTCCTCGGTCCAGCGGTGAACGCACTCGCCAACGTAATAGTCGGCGCGGTGGTCGGCGTGTTCGGCATCGCGGTGACCACGCGGGCCTACCAGCAGCTTCGGACCGAACGGGGCGGAGCCACGGGCGTCGACGACGACCGGCAAGAACCCGGCGGCCGAGACGACGTGTACTGAGCCGACCCGGACCCGCGGCGTTTAACCGAGCGCGAATCCTACCCGTCGGCGATGCCAGAACCGCGCGTACCGGGCGACGGGGGCAACGACCTGGAGTTGGCCTGTGGCGAACCCGTCAGTCCCCGCGAACTCGATCTGGGCGTCCGGGAGTTCGACTGTGACTGTGGCGACGCCCACGGGGTCGTGATGGACGTCCACCCGCTGGGCCGGTTCGTTCCGGAGTCGATGGCGGACGTGTTGCGCGCGACGGTCGAACCCGCAGACGAGTTCGACGAGTTCACCACCGCCCACCTGATGGGGATGGTGATCGAGGAGTTCCCGGGCCAGGTCGCGAGCGCCGACTGCTCCGACGACGGCGACGTGGGCTACAGCGCCATCTGGATCACGGACTTCGACTCGCGGGAACTCCACGAAGTAACCGTCGAGTTGCTCGTCGAACTCATGGAACACGCGATGAGTCACGCCGGCGACGACGACGCCATGGCCGAATTCGAAGAACAGATGCTCCAGTTCGACGTGAGCGAGTTCGTGGAGACGTATCGGCGCGAGCGCGAATTCGAGTCCGAAGACGACCGGGCGGTCTGAGTCGACGACGACGGAGGCCGCCGGCAACCGCGTCGAGCGCCGTGTCCGGCTCGGACCAAGTGGTTTTGCCCCGCCATACGTTGAATCTATACTCTTTTTATCGAAATGAACAGTTCGTATGACAGTGGCTGACACAGACGGGTAGGTGCTGTCGGGGGATTTTCGTCGAACGGGCGTCCGACGGGTGTCTGACGCCGTTTAATGTGATAGTAGGGCATCAGTATGCGTATGCGCTTACGTCAGGGCAAGTTCGAACGCATCCGCACCGTGCTCGACGACGCGGACGCCGACGAGCCACTGACAGCGCGGGAGATTCTGAACCTGCTGGACGAGCACGGCGTGGAGTTCGACAGCGCCCACCAGATCGCGACAGTGCTGGGCCGGCGCGCCGAGACGGGTGACGTCGAGGTCATCCGCGACCAGCCCTACCGGTATCGCTTCCAGGACGGTTCCTGACGCGTCGCGCCGTCCGCTCGACCGCCGTGTCCCGGGGTCCGTGACCGGAGGGGTCACGACCGGGACAGTTTTGGTCGTTCTGTCGGAGGTATGGTCGTATGCGACTGGGCTGGGCTGTCGTACTCGTCGCGGCAGTAGCCTGTCTGGCCGTCGCCAGCGGTGCCGTCGGGGCCGCCGACGCGCCGACGCGTGCCTTCATCGAGCCGGTCGACGGCGAGACCCGACTCTGGCCCTACACGAGCAACCGCCGGTCGACCGCCGGGAAGACGCTCGCGATCAACGTCCTGATTCGCGGAGACACCACCCGTGCGCGCCAGGTGCTGACCCGCGAAGCGGCCGTCGACTGGGAGCGAGCCAACGGGGCCCAACCGTCCGGCGACGCGTCGGTCCCGCTCCCCGGGACGGAAGATGCCGAGGTCGAAACCGGGCCACAGGGAGACCTGCAGGTCGACGCCCCCGCGGTCCATCTGACGTGGGCGGGGTCCCACGGCGCGGTGCGATACACGTACGTCGACCCCGCACGCGGGCGAGCGCGCTGGGCCGCGCAGGACTTCCAGCTCCACGCGGGCACGTATCTCGGGACGCGCCAGCACGTCCGGGCGTTCGGCGCACCGTCCGGGGCGTGGACGGCGATCCAGGTCCACGCCGAGTGGTGGGACTGGTTCCGACTGCGCCACACCGTCACCTCGACGCGGGGGTCACAGGAACTCGTCGAGGACGATCTCACGGACGAGCGGGGCGTCCGCGTCCGCGGCCGCAACTTCTCGGGATACGGCAGTCGCGGTGCAGGGGGAATCACGGTCGTCGACCTGCTGGCCCTGGCGCTACCCGCAGTCGCGCTCGGCGTCGGGCGCGGAATCGACTCGATCAGCCAACGAGCGCGCGATCTGGTGCGGACCGGCGACGACAGGTTCGGCGACGAAGGAGCCCTGGCCGTGGGCGTCGGCGGCCTCTATCTCGGTGTCAGGCTGGCGGGGATGGCGCTCGAAACGGTTCTCCCCTGGATACACCCGAAGCTGTTCGCGGCGGTGCTGTACCCCGTCGTGGCGCTGGGCGTGCCCGCGATGGCGCACAGACAGGGGAGAGCGGTCGGTCCGTTCCGGGCGTTCGGCGTGACGGTGGCGGCACTGCTCGTCGCGTTCGCCGCCGATTTCGCGGTGGTCGGCGTCGGCCTCCCGAGACCCGAACTCGTCCAGCACCGGGTCGGCGTCGCGCTCGCGGCGGGGTTGCTGGCGACGGGCGCGAGCGCGCGGGCCGCGGGTAGTCCCGGGAGTCGCCGGCGGCGGATCGGCACCGCACTGGTCGCGGTCGCCGCCCTGGCCTGGCTCGTCGCGCTGGCCGTCCCACTGTTCGGGCTGTGAACCGCTCCAGAGCTCGAAGCGCGGTGTGGGACGGAACGAGCGACCCGGACCCGCGACTCCCGAATACATAAGGGATATAGCGGGCAGGGGTAAACGTAACCGCAACACGATGTCGTCGGGCCGAGCGGGCGTGACCAGGCGGAAGCTCCTCGCCGGTGCCGCGACGGGCGCGGCCGGCGCGAGCGCCGGCTGTCTCGACCGGCTCCAGGCCCTCCTGGGCTGGCGTGGCGGCGGCCAGACGACACTGCGGATCAAGACGCTGCCGGCGGACGCGGACCCCTACGGACTCCGGCTGGCGCGGGCAGTCGGGGAGTGGCTGCAGGCGGCGGGGGTCGACGCCCAGGTCATCCCGACAGCCGAGGACGAACTCCGCCGACAGATCCTCGTCAACCACCAGTTCGACCTGTTCGTCGGCCGGACGCCCGACGTGCCCCGGGAGCCGGACACCCTGTACTCGCTCCTGCACTCGACGGGGGTCCTGGCACCGGGCTGGCGTAACCCCTTCGGGTACTCGAACGCACAGGTCGACGATCTGCTCCAGCGCCAGCGGCGCGCGACCGGACAGGACCGGCGGGACGTGGTCGCGACCCTCCAGCGGACCATCGCGCGGACCCAGCCGTTCAGTATCCTCGGGTTCCCGGAGACGATCCGGGCGGTCCGGACCGACCGGTTCACCGGCTGGGAGCGAGCGAATCTGGACTCGCCGCTGGGGTATCTGGCACTGGAAGCGACCGCCGAGGCGGCGGCGAGTCCGCGCACACTCCGGATCGGGACGACCTACCAGCAGGAGATCCAGAACCTCAACCCGCTGTCGGTGCGCTACCGCGACAATACCATCCTGACGAACCTGCTGTACGATCCGCTGGGCCGGACCGTCGGCAGTGACCGGATCGAGCCCTGGCTGGCCGACAGCTGGGAGTTCGAGCGCCGGGGCGAGGACCTCCGGGCGACGGTCCGGTTGCGGCCCAACCAGCGCTGGCACGACGGCGAACCGCTGACCGCCGACGACGTGGCGTTCACGTACGGATTCATCGCGGACACGTCGGCCGCCGACGCCGACGGATTCGTCCCCGTGCCGCGGTATCACGGGCAGGCCAGCCTGATCGAGAGCGTGCGGGCCACCGACCTCCGGACCGTCGAGTTCGCATTCACGGACTGCTCGGAGACCGTCGCGCGGCGCGCGCTAACCGTGCCGATCCTGCCCGAGCACGTCTGGCAACAGCGGCGGCGGCCGGCCACCCTCGGCGGTGTCGACGTTGGCGGGCAGGTGACGGAGGCGCTGGTGACGAAAAACGTCCCGGCGGTCGGGAGCGGGCCGGTGGAATTCGAGGAACAGCCTTCGAGTGTGGAACTCGTGTTGAGCCGGTTCGACGAGCACTTCCTCCACCGGACCGACGGCGGGACGTTCCCGGCGTGGATGGACGGCGGGCTGCCCTTCCAGCAGCTGGTCGTGCAGGCGGACGTGTCCGACGGGATCCTCGTCGAGGCGGCGGCCGACGGGACGCTCGACGCCGCGATCAACGGAATCGGGGCCGAGACCGTCGACCGGATCGTGGACGCCCCGGCGCTGGATCTGTTGACCCGACCCTCGAACTCCTACTACGTGCTGGGGTACAACACGCGACGACCGCCGCTGCACAACTATCAGTTCCGGCGCGTCCTGGGCCGATTGCTCGACCGTGAGCACCTCGCCGACGCGGTGTTCGACGGGTACGCGGAGCCGGCCGCGAGCCCGCTGGCGGGGACGGACTGGCTCCCGTCGACCCTCGAGTGGAACGGCGACCACCCGGTCCTCCCGTTCCTCGGGTCCGACGGTGACGTGGCCGAGGAGCGGCTGCAACAGGCCTGGCAGGAGGCAGGCTTCCGCTACGAGGGCGGCCGACTTCTGAAGCGGTGATACCGTGACACTGCTCGAACTCTCCGCACGGGTGCTGGGCGTGGTCGGCGTGATGCTCGTCGTCGCGTCGCTCGTGTTCGTCGGCCCGCGACGGCTCCGGGAGATGCGGACGAACATCGGGAGTCGGCTCCGCGAGGCAGGACCAGCGGTGGCCGTACTGGGCGGCGTGCTGGCGATCAACGGCTTCATCCGCGACGTGAGTACCGACCTCTCACAGCTGATCGGCGTCCGGATCACCAGCACGATCCACGCCATCGAGGGGGCGTTCGTCGGACAGATCCAGACCGTGGCCTCCCCGGCCCTGACGACGTACTTCTCGAACGTGTACGTCTACGGCTACGCCTTCCTGATGCTCTTCCCGCTGGTGGCGTACCTGGCCATCGACGACCAGCGGCCGATGCGGGAGTTGACCGTCGCGTTCATTCTCAACTACGGGATCGGCCTGCTCTGCTATCTCGCCTTCATCGCGTACGGCCCGCGGAACTTCATGCCGGACGTGGTCGAACCCCTCCTCTATACGCACTGGCCCCGGGCGCAACTGCTCACAAGCGAGATCAACCGCAACACGAACGTCTTCCCCTCGTTGCACACGTCGCTGTCGGTGACCGTCGCCCTGATGGCCTACCGGACCCGCGACGCGTACCCCTACTGGCTCCCGGTCGCCGTGTTCATGGCTGGAAGCGTCGCCGTCTCGACGATGTATCTGGGCATCCACTGGGGCACCGACGTGGTCGCGGGCCTGCTGCTGGCCGTGTTCTCGGTCGCCGCCGCGATCCGGATCCGGGAGTTCGGGGACCGACACGACGGGATCGTCCGTGACCGCGTCGACGAATTCGCCGACCGACTCCGCTGACCAATTCGCCACGCGGAGGACCGACCCGTGTCAACCGGCGACAATACGAATTTCGAAATTCGGTTACGATGCTCGCAATCTATCGCCGGGCTTATTACGATGAGCGGACTGAGGACGGACAATGACAGACGGATCAGAAGACCGCACGATCTTGCTGATCGGGAGTGGGCCGATCAAGATCGGACAGGCCGCGGAGTTCGACTACTCCGGCGCGCAGGCCTGCCGTGCGCTCCAGGAGGAAGGGGCGCGGGTCGTGCTGGTCAACTCGAACCCGGCGACGATCATGACCGATCCGGAGATGGCCGACAAGGTGTACATCGAGCCGATCAACACCGAGGCCATCGCCGAGATCATCCGGAAAGAACAGCCCGACGGGGTCATCGCCGGCCTCGGCGGCCAGACCGGGCTGAACGTCACCGCCGAACTGGCCGAGGAGGGCGTGCTGGAGGAACACGACGTGGACGTGATGGGTACGCCGCTGGACACCATCTACGCGACCGAGGACCGCGACCAGTTCCGCCAGCGCATGGAATCCATCGGCGAACCGGTGCCGGAGTCGGTGACCATCGACTCGATGGACGAGGTCGAAGACGCCGTCGAGGCCGTCGGCGGACTCCCTGTCATCATGCGGACGACCTACACCCTGGGCGGGCAGGGGTCGGGCGTCATCGGCGACATGGACGAGCTCAAAGACGCCGTCCGGAAGGGGCTGAACCTCTCGCGTGACAACCGCGTGATGATCACCGAGTCTATCGACGGGTGGATCGAGCTGGAGTACGAGGTCATGCGGGACGCCGACGACTCCTGTATCATCATCTGCAACATGGAGAACATCGACCCGATGGGCATCCACACCGGCGAGTCCATCGTCGTCACCCCCAGTCAGGTCATCCCCGACGAGGGCCACCAGGAGATGCGCGACACCGCGCTGAAGGTGATCCGTGAACTCGGCATCCAGGGCGGCTGTAACATCCAGTTCGCCTGGCACGACGACGGCACGCCCGGCGGCGAGTATCGCGTCGTCGAGGTCAACCCCCGCGTCTCTCGCTCCTCGGCGCTGGCCTCGAAGGCGACCGGCTACCCCATCGCTCGCGTCACGGCCAAGGTCGCGATGGGCAAGCGCCTCCACGAGATCGAAAACGAGATCACCGGCCAGACCACCGCCGCCTTCGAGCCGGCGATCGACTACATCGTGACGAAGGTGCCGCGCTGGCCCAAAGACAAGTTCCGCAACGTGGAGTTCGCGCTGGGGCCGGCCATGAAGTCCACGGGCGAGGCGATGGCCATCGGCCGGACCTTCGAGGAGTCCATGCTGAAGGCCCTGCGTTCGAGCGAGTACGACCCCGCCGTCGACTGGGCGGACGTGAGCGACGACGAACTCGAAAGCGAGTATCTCGAACGGCCGACCCCCGACCGGACCTACGCCATCTTCGAGGCCTTCGAGCGGGGCTACTCCGTCGCGGAGGTCAACGCCCTCACCGAGATCCGCGAGTGGTACCTCGAACGCTACAAGCGCATCGCCGACGCCGCCACCGCGGCCGCGGCGGGCGACTTCGCGGCCGCCGCCGAGGAAGGATTCACCGACCAGGAGATCACCGCCATCGCCGGCGGCGAGTTCAACGACACCCACGCCGCCTGGCTCCCCGACCGCGACGAGGCACAGCAGGTCGACAGCGAAGAGGTCGAGGCTGACGGCGGGAGCGTCACCGTCGAGCAGGTCGACGCCGAGACCCCCGGCCGCGCGTTCAAGCAGGTCGACACCTGCGCCGGGGAGTTCGCCGCCTCGACGCCGTACTACTACTCCGCCCGCGAACCGCTCTCGGGACTGGGCCGCAACGAGGTCCAAGTCGACACCGACGCCGAGAGCGTCGTCGTGGTCGGCGGGGGCCCCATCCGGATCGGGCAGGGCGTCGAGTTCGACTACTGTTCGGTCCACGCCGTCCAGGCGCTGGAGGCGATGGGCATCGACGCCCACGTCGTCAACAACAACCCCGAGACGGTCTCGACGGACTACGACACCTCCGAAGGACTGTTCTTCGAGCCCATCACCGCCGAGGAGGTCGCCGACGTGATCGAGACGACCAACGCCGACGGCGTGATGGTCCAGTTCGGCGGGCAGACCTCCGTCGACATCGGCGAACCCCTCGAAGACGAGATCGAACGCCGCGGGCTGGACTGTGAGATCATGGGGACCGCCGTCGAGGCGATGGATCTCGCGGAGGACCGCGACCGCTTCAACCAGCTCATGGACGAACTGGGCATCGCCCAGGCCGAAGGTGGCACGGCGACCTCCGAGCAGGAAGCCCTGGAGATCGCCCGCGATATCGGGTACCCCGTCCTCGTGCGCCCGAGCTACGTGCTGGGCGGCCGCGCGATGGACGTGGTGTACAACGACGAGGACCTCGAAACCTACATCGAGGAGGCGGTTCGGGTGTCCCCGGACAAGCCCATCCTCATCGACGACTTCCTCGCCGACGCCGTGGAACTCGACGTGGACGCCGTGGCCGACGGCGACGACGTACTCATCGGCGGTATCATGGAACACGTCGAAACGGCTGGTGTCCACTCCGGCGACTCGGCGTGTATGATCCCGCCGCGCTCGCTCTCGGAGGGCGTCCTCGAACGCGTCCGCGAGGTCACGGAAGACATCGCGACCGCGCTGGACACCGTGGGCCTGCTCAACGTCCAGCTCGCCGTCAAGGACGGCACGGTGTACGTGCTGGAGGCCAACCCGCGCTCGTCTCGGACAGTGCCGTTCGTCTCGAAGGCGACGGGCGTCCCCATCGCCAAGCTCGCCGCGAAGGTCATGGCCGGCGCGAGCCTGGCGGACCTCGACGTGGACGAGCAGATCCCCGACCAGGTCTCGGTCAAGGAGGTCGTCCTCCCGTTCGACCGCCTGCCGGGCAGCGACCCGCGGCTGGGTCCGGAGATGAAATCGACCGGTGAGGTCATGGGCACTGCCGGCTCCTTCGGGAAGGCCTACCAGAAGGCCCAGATGTCCGTCGGCAAGCCGATCCCACTCGAAGGCACCGCCATCGTCGACCTCCCCGTCATCGGCTTCGAGGACCACTTCGACGTGGAGGACCTCGAGGACGCCGACCTCGAGAACGTCAAACAGCGCCTGCGCGACGGCGAGATCGACCTCGTGGTCTCGCGCAACCGCGAGATTCTCGAAGTCTGTGTCGAGGAGACCATCACCTACTTCTCGACCATCGAGAGCGCCGAGGCGGCGCTGGAAGCCATCGAGTCCGCCGACCAGCCGCTGAACGTGCAGGACGTGGCCACCCGCCCAAAGGACACCCGCGACTGGGGCGACTACTGAGGCGTCGCGACCCGGGCCCGCCGGGACTGTTTTCACCCGCCGTTTCGAGTGAAGTGCAAGCCGCGAGACCGCGGCGACACCGTCCCCAAACTCGGATCGTCCGGCGGGCCGACGAGGCGGCAGCAGCGGCGATTCGGACCGCGGCCCTCGACGATCTCCGGGACGCCTGACAGGAGATGTGAAAGATGCTAGTCTCTAAGTACCCACACAGGAAACCGGAGCAACATGTTCGAGGGGACGGGAGATGCTCGATAGGGACAACAGCACGACGCGGCTACTCTCGGGGGTGGTCCAGATACTCGCCATCGTGGTGGTAGGGGTGGTCGTGAGCGTACTGATCACGGCGTTCACCGAGAGTCTGGCGGCGGCCCAGACGCTCGCCACCGTGGCGGGCGCGCTGGGGACGGTCGTCCTGCTCGTGATCGTCGGCTGGTACGCCAGACAGCTGGAGGACGCCGCGACCGAGAGTCGAAAACTCCGTCGCCGACCGTACGTCAAACGCATCGTCGCGACGGGGATCGACCGGATTCTGGAGTGGCTCACGACCAACCGCGACCGCTGGGACCGGGCGAACCCGCCCGCCGGGATGCCGGTCTATCCGGAGATCGAAGACACCGGGGTGCCAGACGACGTGGTCGCCGACATCTCTCGGGATTACCCCGACCTCGTCTCGGACGTGAGTGCCTTCCTCACGGCGAGCCGCGAGTACCGCGACGCCTGGCAGGACCTCCACACCGACCTGTCGCGGATCGTCGACCACGCCTTCGAGCTGTCGGACCCGCCCGAGACAATCGACGAGGTGGTCCCGCAGAACTACGAGGGTGCCGCCCGTGCCGACGGCGTCGATCCGTGGGCCGAGCCCAACGAGTTCGTCGACGCCCATCCGCGCCTGTTCGCCCGGCTCATCCTCACGAACCCCGAGCCGTCCCTGAACGGGGCCGCCTACCTCGACACCGAAGACTACGCCACGTTGCTGGTCGACGCCCACCGCCGCGAGTTCATGAACCTGCGCGGCGAGGACGAGATCGCAGACCAGATCGACCTCGTCCACCGGAAACTGGAGATCCTCAAGGAGAACGACCAGAACATGGAGGAGCGCCTCCAGGACGTGCGCAGCCAGTACCTCGCCGAGTACGAGATCATGGAGACCGAACTCGGCGAGATCAAGGCCGGCGGGCGGTCTGCGGTGTAGCGTCCGCACCGCTTCGACCTCGCGACGGCAATCGGTCGGAACCCCGACCAGTGTCGACGCGATCCGTCGGCGCAATGACTTATTACCGATCGGCCCGACGGCAGAGCCATGCGGAGAGGACCGAGTCGGCGACAGGTTCTGTGCGGTTTCGCACTCCCGGCGACGGCCGCCCTGGCAGGTTGTGGCGTCCTCGGAACCACCCAGGTGACTGACGCGTCACTGGGCACCGAGACGGTGGTGGTCGGGGAGCCGGTCACCGTCGAGGTGACGCTGCAAAACAGCGGCGTTCTCGAGAGCGAGACGACGGTCGCGCTGACCGTCGACGGCGAGACGGTCACGGAGGAGTCGGTGACCGTCGGTGGCGACGGGACGACCGTGACCGTCGAGCGGTCCTTCGAGGCCCCCGGCGAGTACGCTCTCGCGGTCGACGGCGTCGCCGCAGGGACGGTTACCGTCGAACGCGCTATCCGGGTCCGTGAGGCGAGTCTGGAGCGGGCGCGTGGACCCGTGGGCACGAGACTGCCACTGCTGGCGACGATCCGCAATCACGGTCCAGCGGCCGTCGGCCGGGCCGTCACGGTGACCGCGGACGGCGACAGTGTGGCGACGCGGACCGTCGAGGTCGACGGCGAGACGACCCGAGAGGTCCGGTTCGAGCCGAGCGTAACCGAACCCGGACGGTACGACTTGGCGGTCGAGGACGTACCCGCCGGGACCGGCCAGTTCACCGACACCTGGCGGGAGTTCGGCCACGACGGGGGAAACACTGGTCGGACGAGGACGGCGTCTCCACCCACGGAGAGCGGCACCGAGGTGTGGCGTCGCGACTTCCTCGACGGGACGCGGGGGTCGCCGGTCGTCGTCGGCGACACGGTGTACCTGGGTCTGGGCAACCCTTACGCGGCCGACGACAGCGGCAGCATCGTCGCCCTCGAAGCGGCGACCGGCGAGACACGCTGGCGGAAACAGACCGGGGGACGCGTCGACTTCCCGCCCTCGGTCGTCGCCGGCTACGTGGTCTGTGGTGCCAACACGGGGCAGTTCCGAGACGACGCGGCGAGCGGTCGCGTCCGGGCCTTCGACAGACGGGACGGTCGGGCGGCGTGGACGGTCGACCTCGACGCGCCGGTGGCCGGTCCGCCCGCGGCGAGCGAACGGAGCGTCTACGTGTCGACGACCGGCGGCCGGGTCTACGCCATCGACGCCACCGATGGGACCGTCAGGTGGACGGAAAACGTCGAAACGAGACCGTCGGCACCGGCCGTCGCCGACCGACAGGTCTTCGTCGGTGGCCGGGACGGTCGCGTCCGCGCGCTCGGGGTCGAGGACGGGACCGTGCGCTGGCAGGTACCGGTAGAGGGGCGGATCGAGTCGTCCCCTACGGCCGTGGACGGGACGGTCTACGTCGCCAGTCGAATCTATCACGACCGGTACGCGGCGATCACCGGCGGGACGCTGGCGGCGATTCCGACCGACGGTGGCGAGCCCGAGTGGACGACGACGGTCGACGAGTCACTCGGATCGAGCCTGGCAGTCGGCGAAGACGGCCTGTTCGCCGGCGTCGGACTGTCTATCTGGGGATTCGAACGAGCGGACGGATCGGTGCGATGGCGCGGCCCGTCCGCCGACGCGGGGACCGGGACGACCGGTGCCCCGGCGGTCGTGGACGGGACCGTCTACGGCGGTCTGGGCCGGGTCAACGGCGGGTACGTCGTGGCCTTCGACGCGGCCGACGGGAGCGAGCGCTGGCGGACCGAAGGGGACGCGGCGACGTCCGCACCGGCAGTCGGCGACGGCCGGCTGTACGTCGGCGTCGGGTTCGGTGAACTCCTCGCGCTCACGGACGAATGACCCCGACACTCCGGACCGGGTGAGCCGACCAGATCGACCCCGTCGACCGGAAACCGGAGACGCCCGAGGAGAACGGAACGAGCGGACGCGCACAGCCAGCTCGTCGAGTACGAGGTCGTGGAGACGGAACGCTGCGAGATCGAGACCGTCGGCGCGGCCGTTCGGAGAGTGACTCCACGACAGCCCAGCGGACTCGTTCGAGGACACCGGTGCGCCGTCCCGGACACCCCCACACGGTCGAAACTGTCGTATCCGAATCTAAATCCGAGTTTACAACCACATTCTCCTATTCCGTGCCCCAAATGTATCATAATAATACCCTATACCACATATAACACTACGTTCGTAACTCTGATTACGGGACGACACGACGACTGTCGTGTGAACCACCCAACGGCAGTTGTCTACGTCGACGTGGAGGCGGAATGACGGATTCCGATGTCGCCGAGCGAGCGTTCGTACTCGCGGAGATGGCGTCCGACGATTCGGTGACGATGTCGGTCCTGGCCGGGCGCGAGGGCCGGTTCTCACAGCAGGCCCCGCTGAATGACCCGCCGGTGACGTATCTGGAGGAGACGGAAGCACCGGTCTTCGTGCTGACGAACGGGAAACGAGGGATCGGTCGCGGCGTCAAGAGTAACACCATCGCGCCCGATAGCGATTTCAGGACGGTCGTCCTCGTGACGGGTCGACGAACGCTCTGTCTGATCGGACAGGCTGACGGTGACTCGGCCATCTCAGTCCCTCACGAGTCGGTAGCAGCGGTCCGGCACAGCACCGGCTTCCGGAAACACAGGCTCGTCCTGCAGACGCCGGAGAGTGCGTACCACTGCTGGGTCCATCGGAAGACAGAGACGGCAGTCCTCGACGAGGTGACCGATTTCGTGGGCGAACACACGGTCGAGCGGCCGGAGCCAGTCGCGGACGACGAGGCGGTGAGCCGCGTGATGTATCGCGGGCGACCGGTCGCACGGGACGCGACCGACGGATCCAGCGACGATAGTGGTGACTCGACGGGGTCACCCGCCGGTGAGACAGAGGAAGAGTTTACCGTCACCTATCGGGGACAGCCGGTCGACCGGGACTAATCCTCGGCCATCGCCAGCACGTCGTCGAAGAAGCCCTTCGAGTCGTTGGGGCCGGGGTTCGCTTCGGGGTGGTACTGGCGGGTGATGATCTCCAGGTCGTCGTTTTCGAGCCCCTCGGGCGTGTCGTCGTTGACGTTGATCTGGGTGACCTCCAGTTTGTCGCCGGGTTCGGCGACGGTGTAGCCGTGGTTCTGGGTGGTCATGACGACCCGGTCGGTCCGGAGGTCGCGGACGGGCTGGTTGACGCCGCGGTGGCCGAACTCCATCTTCTCGGTCGACCCGCCGAGTGCGCTGGCGACGACCTGCTGGCCGAGACAGATGCCGGCCATGGGCGTCTCGCCGACGTAGCTGTCCACGAGATCCTTGGTCTGCTCGAAGTTCTCGGGGTCGCCGGGGCCGTTCGAGATGAACAGGAGGTCGGGGTCGACCGCGGCCACGTCGTCCTCGGTGGCGTCGTAGGGGAGGACGTGAACCACGGCGTCGCGTTCGACCAGCGAGTCGATGATCGACCCTTTCGCACCGCAGTCGATCAGCGCGACGGTCTCGCCGTCGCCGTCTTCGTTGAACAGTTCGGGCTCGCCGACGCTGACCTGTGCGCCGATCTCGGTGTGGTCGGACATGTGCTCGCACTGCTCCAGTTCGGCCAGGGCGTCCGCCTCGGTCGCGTCCGGGCCGGCAGCGATACCGCACTTCATCGCCCCCTCGTCGCGGATGCCCGTGACGATCTCGCGCGTGTCCAGGTGGTCGACAGCCGGCACGCCCTCGGATTCGAGCCACTCGGCCACGTCCTCGGTGAGTTCGCGGGCGACGACGCCACGCGGGTGGACGCGGTCGGACTCGAAGCGTTCCTCTCGGACGCCGTAGTTCCCGATCAGGGGGTAGGAGAACGTCAGAATCTGTTCCTCGTAAGACGGGTCCGTCAGACTCTCCTCGTACCCTGTGTACGCGGTCGTGAATACCAGTTCCCCGCGAGTCGTGCCCGGAGCGCGGGAGCGCGCCTCGACGACGCGTCCGCCCTCGATAGCCACGTAGGCGTCCGTCATTACGAGATGCGTATCCGTCGGCCGTTCATAAGTGTTGCTTTCGAAGCGCAGTTACGAATTTCGCAATCCTCAAGTACGCCGGACGAGTATCCTCGAGTCTCAATGGACGAGCTGGACCGGCAGATTCTGAGTATTCTGCGACGGGACGCTCGGACGGCCTACACCGAGATCGCGGATCGAGTGGGGACCTCGGAGGGGACGGTCCGGAACCGCGTCGAGCGACTCGTCGAGGACGGCGTCATCGAGCGCTTTACCGTCGCCACGTCCACCGGGAACGTCAAGGCGATGATCGAGATCAGCGTCGACGTGAACGTCGACACCGCCGCGGTCTCGGATCGGATCGTCGAGTGGCAGGAGGTGGACTCGGTCTGGCAGGTCTCGGGCGAGGAGGACATCGTGCTGGTCGTCGACGCCGCCGACACCGAGCGCGTCAACGAGTTGATCACGAAGGCCCGGGAGTTGGACGAAGTGGTTTCGACCAAAACCCGGTTGATTCTGGACGAGCGGCTCGGGTAGCGAAGCGAGACGAGTCAGTTCACGGCGGATACGGAGTCAACCTCGATTCCTTTTTCAACCCGCTGGTCGATTGCACAGGCATGAGTTCAGAGGAGACCCCCGGAGAGACAGACTCCGGCGGGGGCGACACGGAACACGAGAACGCACGCCAGGCGGTCGTCACGGTCGACGCGGACGACACCGAACTCGGGACGGCCAACCGCCTCGACGCCCACACTGGCGACGGGATCCGACATCGCGCGTTCACCTCGCTGCTGTTCGACGAGGACGACAACATCCTGCTGGCCCAGCGCAGCCCCGACAAGCGCCTCTGGGACACCTTCTGGGACGGCACGGTCGCCTCCCACCCCGTTCAGGGCCAGAGTCAGGCGGACGCGACCCGCCAGCGACTCGAAGAAGAACTCGGCGTCACGCCCGACCAGTACGACGACCTGGAAGTGACCGATCGCTTCGAGTACAAGCGCTACTACCCCAACGAGGGCGTCGAGTGGGAAGTCTGTGCCGTCCTGCAGGCGACGCTGACCGACCGGACGCTCGACCCCGACCCCGACGAGGTAGCCGGCCTCATGTGGGTGCCCTACGAGCGCCTCCACGAGAATCCCGGGTGGTACCGACAGCTCCGGCTCTGTCCCTGGTTCGAGATCGCGATGCGCCGCGACGTCGAGTAGCGCCAGGACCAGCAGTACGCGTCCCAGTGACGGCTACTCAGTAGCGCTCTTCTCGGACCGCGAAAAAAGAGGGTCGTGGTTCCGTCTCGATGCCTTAGCTGCCGAAGTCGAACTCGACGTCGTACGCGACTTCGTTGTCACCCGGACCGGCCGGGATGCCCTGTTCACCGTTGATCTGACCGTTCAGATCGACGATTCCGAGGACGGTCCCACAGCCGCTGGCACTGCCGACGTCGAAGTCGTCCGAGACGATCTTCCCGACGTTGTTGGCGTCGAGCCGTTCACCCGAGACCGTACTGGTACTCGGGAACGGCGAGCCCGTCTGGAAGCTCTTCTCGGTCGACAGCGAGATGCTCACCGACGGGATCGTACAACTCGGCTCGGAGACCGGATCGCCGCGGTTCTCCCAGCCCGTCTGGGCGTTGTCGACGTTCCAGATCGTCACGCCGATGTCGACCGTCGTGTTCAGCGTGACGACGCCGTTGTCCCGGTTGAGCGTCCCACCGGCTTCGCCGACCTGCGACAGGTCGGCCTCGAAGTAGATGGTCCCCAGGGAGGTGTCGTTGACCGAGTCCCGTGCGGGCGGGAAGTCGATGTCACCGTCCCAGGTGTTGTTCGAGGGGAACAGCGTCCCATCGACCGTGATACAGCCCGGCGTCGGCAGGTAGAACGGCTGCTGGTCGGCCGGCTGGGGCTGACCGTCCCGACAGGTCGGGTACGTGATCGCCCGGTCGTTGTTCGGCGTCCCCGTGTGCAGGTAACTCTCGTCACCGCGCACGTACGACGTGAACGGAATCGGCTCCGCCGGCGGCTCCGGCTCCGTGTTCACCGACACGCTGGCCGTGCCGGTGTCGTTGGCGCTCGCGACCGTCGCGGTGTAATCGCCCGCGTCACCGCTCGCCGTCGTCCAGGACAGCGTGACCGTCTGGCTCGCACCGCCCGCCAGCGTCACGTCCTGACTGTCCTGCTGTGCGCCAGCGACGTCCAGGGTCACCGTCTGGGTGCCCTGCTGGTCGCCCGTGTTCTCGACGGTTGCAGTCACGTCCAGCGTCTCGGTCTCGTTGATCGGCGAGTTACTGCCGACGTTCGACACCGCGAAGTTCGCCGGCGTGGCCGGCTCGTTCACCGTCACGCTGGTCGTGTCGGTATCGTTGGCGCTGGCGACCGTCGCGGTGTAGTCGCCCGCGTCACCGCTCGCCGTCGTCCAGGACAGCGTCACGTCCTGGCTCGCGCCGGCGGCCAGCTGGACAGTCTGACTGTCCCGCTGTGCGCCGGCAACGTCCAGGGTCACCGTCTGGGTGCCCTGCTGCTCGCCCGTGTTCTGCACCGTCGCGGTCACGTCCAGCGTCTCGCCTTCCGTCACCGGCGAGTTGCTACTGGTTCCCGAAACCTGGAAGTTCGCGGGCGCGTCGGGCGCGTTGACCTGCACGCTCGTCGACGCCGTGTCGTTTTCGGTCGTCACCGTCGCAGTACCCGAGCCGGCGTCACCAGTCTCGGTGGCGACCGACAGCGTGACCGTCTGGCTCGCACCGCCGGCCAGGGTCACCTGCTGGTCGTCCGACGCACCGAGGACCGACAGCGTTACCGTCTGTGTCCCCTGCTGGTCGCCCGTGTTCGCGACGGTCGCGTCGACCGTCAGCGTCTCGCCTTCCGTCACTGGCGAGTTCGTGTCCAGGGTCTGCACCTGGAAGTTCGGCGGCTGTTCGACCGGCGGCGCGGTCAGCGTGATCTGGGCCGTCGCCGTGTCGTTGGCCGTCGACACACCGTGCGTGTAGGTGCCTGCCGACAGCGCACTCGTGTCCACGTCGAACGTCACCGTCGTGCTGGCCCCGCTGGCCAGCGTCTCGTCCTGGGACGCCAGCGTCTCCAGACTACCGTCACTGTCCGTATCGACGCCGAACGCGACGGTCTGGGTGCCCTGCTGATCACCGGTGTTCTCGACGTCGGCCGACACGGTGATCGTGTCACCGACCGTCGCTTCGGACGGCGCCTGCAGGTTCGACACCGCGAAGTTCGCCGGCGTGGCCGGCGCGTTCACCGACACGGCGGCCGACGCGCTGTCGTTGGCGCTGGCGACCGTCGCGGTGTAATCGCCCGCGTCACCGCTCTGGGTCGTCCAGGACAGCGTGACCGTCTGGCTCGCACCGCTCGCCAGCGTCACGTCCTGACTGTCCCGCTGTGCGCCAGCGACGTCCAGGGTCACCGTCTGGGTGCCCTGCTGGTCGCCCGTGTTCTCGACCGTCGTCGTGACCTCCAGCGTCTCGCCTTCGGTCACCGGCGAGGTCGTGCTCAGGTCGCCGACGGCGAAGGTGGCCGGCTCCGGTTCCGGCTCGTCGTCGACGCGTTTGAGCGTGACGACGCCGTCGTCGGCGTTGATCGTCCCGTCGACGGATTCGCCGCCCTGGATGGCCGCCGAAACGTCGACCGGGTAGGACTCACCGAAGAAGAAGAACGCCCCGACCTGGAGCGTCACTTCGCTCTCGGTTCCGTCCGCCGTCACGGTCTTGCTATCGTCCGCGACCGTGATGTCGACTGTCTCCCCCGCAGGAGCCGTGTACGTAACTGTTACTTTGGAAACTTTCCCCGTGAAAAGCGTCTCCTTCGTTACTTCGGCGGTAACGTTCCCGAATTCCGCCTGATCCGTCGTCTGTGTCGATACGTCTGTCGCCGCTGCGGGTTGCACCGCCACCATCCCCATCGCCACAATAGCGATAAGCAGTGCCGTCAACCCGGCTGAGTACAGTAACTTACGATTTGCTTGCAAGGTTTGCATTCCGCTACCCCCAGGTCTTCATAGATTGTTCCATACATATAATATTTCGCTTCAGTCAGACAGTAATTTATGGGTGGAGTTGTGGAATGAAATTGCAGGATGGCGGCCGGATTCGGTGAAGGTTTTCACTGCTGGTAACTGGCGGGTCGGCTTTTTGCCGGTGGCCGTCGCCTGGCGAGACATGGAGGTCGAGACGTACAACTCGCTCGGTGGCCAGATCGCTCTGGTCACCGGCGCAACCCGTGGTATCGGGGCCGCCATCGCCGCGGACCTCTCGAACCGCGGAGCGACGGTGTACGCGGGCGCTCGGGACCCCGACGACGTGACGGGACCGGATTTGCTCCCGCTGGAGCTCGACCTCACGGACGAGGACGCCGTCGTCGACGCGATCGACCGCGTGGACGACGAGAAGGGGCGCCTCGACATCCTCGTGAACAACGCCGGGGTGATGGACAGTCGGTCGGCGCTCGCGGAGATGCCCACGGGCGTTATCGACGAGACCCTCGATACCAACCTGCGCGGCCCGCTCTTGCTCACGAAGTACGCCCTCCCGCTCTTGCTGTGGCGGGACGGGAGCCGCGTCGTCAACGTCTCCTCGGCGCTGGCGTCGCTCCGGAGCGACGCCGGCCGCGGGATGCCCGCCTACCGCATCTCCAAGTCCGGGCTGAACGCGCTGACGGCCTACCTCGACGCCGAGTACGGCGACCAGGGCCTCATCGCCAACGCCGCCTGTCCGGGCTGGACCCGCACCGCGATGGGCGGCCCCGACGCCGAGCGCAGTCCCGAAGAAGGTGCGGACACCCCGGCCTGGCTCGCCCGGTTCAAACCCGAGTGTCCCCGTGGACAGTTCTGGCGGGACCGACAGATAATCGACTGGTGAATTCAGTCGTCGGCCGAGAACTCGATTTCCGACGCGTCCAGCGCCTGCCTGATTCCGACGAACCCGTCGGAGTGTGCGGTGCCTGGTTCGTCCGCCTCGTCGGTGTCCGGCAACCACGCCCTGACGGTACACCCATCGCCGTCGTTCTCGAACGCCAGGCGACCGCCGAACTGCTCGACGGTCCAGTAGACGACCCAGAGCCCGACCCCGCTCCCGTGTTCGAGCGCCGTCTCCTCGCCCTCTTCCAGCACGGCCAGTTCGTGGGGATCGATCCCCGGGCCGTTATCGGCGACTTCCAGCACCGCGAAGTCGTCGTCCTCGCGGATCCGAACGGTGACCGTGGGGTGGTCGGTGTCGTTGTGCTGGACGGCGTTGGTGAGGAGTTCGTCGAGCGCGATTGCGATGGCGGAGTCGACCTCGGCGTCCAGGTCCGCCGGCACGTCGGCGGAGATCTCCGCGGCCGGATAGCGGTCCCGGGCGTCCTGGACTTCGGTCCTGACCGCCTCGCCGAGGTCGACCGTCACCGTGCCGTCCTCGTCGAACGTCCGCGAGACCTGCCCGACCTTGTCGCTCTGGTCGGTGATCCGGGTCGCCGTCTCCGCGATCAGGTCGAGGCGCTCGCGGAGGTCCGGATCGGCCAGCTGGCGCTCGACGAGTTCGGCGTTGCCGGCGACGACGTTCATCTCGTTGCGGAGGTTGTGTCTGAGCAGGCGATTGATGACTTCGAGTCGCTGGCGTTGCTGGCGTTTCTCGGTCACGTCTCGCAGGCTGATGAGCGTCCCGGCGAGCGCACCCCGCGCCCGGTGGAGCGGCGAAACCCGAACGTTGTAGTATCTGACACCGTCCTCCCCCTCCAGCGAGAGTTCCGTCTGGACGTGTGTGCCAGCCGCTTCGCACAGCAACGCGGCCAAGTCGGGCAGGACCGTCTCGATTCGCTCCCCGACCGCGGCGGCTTCGGACCTGTCGAGCAACTCCGCGGCCGCCGGGTTGATGTCCGCGATCCGCTGGTTGTCGTCGAGGACGATCACCCGGTCCTCCATGTTCTCCAGAATCTCGTCGCGTGCGAGGTGCCGGGCGACCGGAACGAGTTCCAGTAACTGCCCGCGCAGAATCGTCCCCGCGACGATGACCCCGCTGAACAGGAACCCGACGTTCGTCGGATCGATTCCCGCGGGGAGGTAGTCGAAAACGTACAGGGCGTTGCCAACGAGCGGGACGAACATCGCGATCAACAGCGCGGTCGCCTGCGTCCGGTAGACCCCCTCGGCGAAGAGGATGACCCGCAACAACAGGGCACCACCGATCAACACGAGCAGGTACGAGTAGGTGAGGTGCGCGTAGAACACGGGGCCAAGTGACCCGGTGATGACGGCGAACGATCCGCTCGTATCGAGGGCGAGCCCGGACCGGACGAGCGACGGCTGGACCCAGATGATCACGACGATTACGGCGGGCTCGACCAGCAGGAGGCCGACTGTTCGCCGGCTGATCCACTCGTCGTTGCCGGTGTACTCGAGGACGAGCGCCAGCCACGCGAGCGGAACGATACCGGAGGCGACGACCTCCAGTCGCGTCCAGAACACCTTCGGCCCGAGCGTCGCCGCCGCGAGATTCATCCCCTCGGCGAACGACCAGAGGCTCGCACCGATCATGAACACCGCGAGCGGGAAAGCACCGGGGCGCTCGCGGTGGTGGAACGCGAACGCACCCACACCGAGCCCCACGACCGCAGAGAGAAACACGGGTGCAGTGTAGGGTGTGTACTGGAGTTGCATCGCTCCGATTACCGGGACAACGCCAACCCCGAGAATAAGGGTTCCCTCGACGCTATCAAAATTGAGAGCGGATTCAGTCCGTTCGGGAGCTGACCGCCGACCAGACGGCGAGTGCCCCGAGGACGAGCGCGGGGATCAGCGGCAGGGCGAGGTAGGTGTTGCGCCAGCCCCAGCCGAGGGCGGCGACGCTCCCGCGGGCCGCGGGCAGCAGGTACAGCGCGCCCGGGACGATCAGGAAGGCGACGACGATGGCGGCGACCAGCAGCCAGCCGCGCCAGTCGAACTCCTCGTCCACGTCGCCCACGGTGTTGCGCGGATAGGCGTCGTCTGTGTCGTCCTCCTCGTCGGTCGTATCGCCGTCGCTGTCCTCGACGGCGCCCGGTTCGTGGACGTACGTGTCGTCGCTCACAGCTCGCTATCGGGTCTGACGACGACCTTGCCGAACCCTTCCCGCTCCTGGAGCATCTCGTGGGCGCGGGCCGTCTCGCTCATCGGCAGGGTGTCACGGACGCGGGGCTCGAACTCGCCCTCCCAGACCAGTTCCAGCACGTCGTCGACCTCGCCGGGGGTGCCCATCGTCGAGCCGATGACTTCGAGCTGGTTCCAGAAGATGCGGTTCACGTCGGTCTCGGGGTTCGGACCGGTGGTCGCACCGCAGGTCACGATCCGGCCGCCTTTCGCGAGGCTGGCCAGCGACTTGTTCCAAGTGGCGGCCCCGATGTGGTCGACCACCACGTCGACGCCGCGGTAGCCCGTGATGTCCTGAATGGCGTCGTCGAAGTCCTCCTGCTCGTAGTTGATGACCTCGTCCGCGCCGAGTTCTTCGGCGTAGTCGAGTTTCTCCTCGCTGCTGGCGGTCGCGTACACCTCCGCGCCGACGTACTTCGCGATCTGAAGCGCGGCGTGGCCGACGCCGCCGCTCGCTCCCAGCACCAGCACCTTCTCGCCGGGCTGGAGGTCCGCCCGCGTCACCAGCATCCGCCAGGCCGTCTGGAAGACCAGCGACGCCGACCCCGCGACCTCCCAGTCGACGTGGTCGGGCACCGGTACGAGGTTGTCCGCGGGGACTGCGGCCTGCTCGGCGTGGACGCCCCGAACGTGCTCGCCGAGGATGTGGAAGTCCACGCACATCGTCGGTTCGCCGTCGCGGCAGAACTCACAGGAGCCACAGGAGACCCCCGCCGAGACGGCAACGTGGTCGCCCGCCTCGAAGCGGTCCACGTCCGCCCCGACCTCGGTGACGACGCCGGCCGCGTCGCTGCCGGGGATGTGGGGCATCTCCAGATCGATCCCCGGGAGTCCGCGCCGGGTCCACACGTCGAGGTGGTTGAGCGCCGCCGCCTTCACGTCAACGAGAACTTCGTCGTCGGCCGGTTCGGGGTCCGGGAACTCGCCGTACTCGATCACGTCGGTGTCGCCGTGCTCGGAGAATTGGACTGCCTGCATAGCCGTTGGGTCGGACGGCGCGTCCAAAACGGTGTCGACTGATCGACCCGCCAGTCAGGCCCCCTCCGCGGCGACGAACGCCGCGAAACTCGCCTCGTGTCCGGTCCGTGCGACGTGATCGTCGCGCCGTCCCGCGGCCGATTCGCGGTCGGCCACGATGGCTTCCGCCTCGCAGTCGTGACAGACGAAGTGGTACCGTGCCATAATATGTAATTCAGCACGCATTATTATTAATAGCTTTCCATCGACATATATTGGACTGTTGGCCACTGAGCCGTCGATTCGGCGATGGGGCCGGCCGCTTCGTGATCGAGAGGAATCCCCCGGGCCCGGGCGGGAGTGTTTAGGGGACGCGACCGGAAACCTCGCTATGGTCGACTTCCAGTCACGCGACACACGACGCTCGCTCGACGACGAGGATGAAACCGACACCGAGGACACGGAGGCGGTCGACACGACAGCCGCCGACGCGGAGGGAGACGAACACGATAACGACGAACACGAGGCGGAGCACACCCACGATCACGACCACGATCACCACGAACACGACCCCGAGTCCCTCGGGGTGGCCGTCGTGACCGTCTCGTCGTCACGGACGCGGGAGGACGACCCCGCGGGCGACGTCATCGAGACTGGCCTGACCGAGGCGGGCCACGGGGTCGTCGTCAGGGACGTGATCCGGGACGACCACGACGGCGTGCAAAACACCGTCGACGCGGTCGCCAGCCGGGGCGACGTGGACGCCGTCGTCACCACCGGCGGGACAGGGGTCACGCCCGACGACGTGACCATCGAAGCCGTCACCCCGCTGTTCGACAAGGAGTTGCCCGGATTCGGCGAACTGTTCAGGAATCTCTCCTACGACGAGATCGGGACGAAAGTCGTGGGGACGCGCGCCACCGCGGGCATCGTCGACGGTGCGGTCGTCTTCTGCCTCCCGGGCAGTGAGAACGCCGCCCGCCTCGGCACCGAGGAGATCATCGTCGAGCAGGCCCCACATCTCGCCGGGCTCGCCCAGCGGGAGTGAGCTAGTCGAACCGCCGCCGGGCCGCCAGCACCCCGGCCAGCGCCAGTCCGAGCGCCGCCGCGAGCGCCCCTCACCCGGGGAGCGGGCAGAGACTCGCCGTCAGAATCACCACGTCGTCGGTCTCGTTTCGCGCACCGTGTGACTGGCTACGCTCGTTGAACACCACGCCGGGCGCGGTGATCGTCGCCTCGGTGTCGTCCTGCACGACGGTCACCGTCCCGTCGAGCACGTGGAACACGTTGGACGCATCGTCGTGGACGTGCGGGTCGAGTTCCGCACCCGGTCCAAGGGCGAAGACCTTCACCAGCACGTCGTCGCTGACGGCCAGTTCTTCGTCGATCACCTCGCCCGCATCGGGGTCGACATCGGGCAGTCGATCCAGTGGCATACCCGAATGGTCGACCGGCCCGCCCTTAGCGGTTCCCCCGTCGAGCCTGTCGCTTGGCATGGCTTTTAGCCGCTGGCGGCCCCAGACCCTGGCGATGGTAACCGAACTCGGGGACGACGTGTGGTGGTACGACCTGCGCGGGGTGAACGCCTACCTCGTCGACGACGGGACGGTGACGCTCGTCGACGCGGGCAACCCGTGGGACGGACGCAACCTCGTTCTCGGCGTGGATCAGGCCGGCTACTCCCTGCAGGACGTGGATCGCGTCCTGCTCACCCACTACGACTTCGACCACGTCGGCGGCCTCGGTCGCCTGCAGGGTCTGGACGCGACCGTCTACGTCGGGTCGGCCGACGAACCCTACCTGACCGGCAAGGAACGGCCGCCGCTCTCGAACCACAAGGGCGCGCTTCAGAACGCACTGGGCCCGTTCCTGAACTCCCCCGCCCTCTCCGTCGAGACCGTCCCGGACGGCGACGAGATCGGGTCGTTCACCGCCTACCACACGCCAGGACACACGCCCGGCCACGTCGCCTACGTCAGCGAGGCTCTGGACGCGGCCTTCCTCGGCGACCTCGTCCGGGAATCCGGCGGTGACCTCCGAGCCTCGCCGTGGCTCATGAGCTACGACACCGACGCAGTCAGAGAGAGCGTTCTGGATCTGGCCGACCGTGCGCCCGACTTCTCGGTGGCCGCGATGGGTCACGGCACACCCTTCGCGGCTCGCGGCCGAGACGCGTTCGACGCGCTGGCCGACTCGCTGTAGCTATCTCCGCGGCCCTAATCGTCCGCGTCGGCCGCTTCTTCGGCCACGTCCTCGGGATCGAACAGCTCGGGATCGAGTGCCATGTGGCCCTGTCCTTTGACGAATTCGGGGAGCGAGTCGGTGGTGTAGGCGATGATCCGGATGTCGTCGTTGAGGTCGGTGGCGACCGGAATCGCGGTCGCCAGCGCAGCGTCGGTGAGGACCAACAGCTCCGCGTCGTGAATCCCCGCTTCCTCCAGCGCCGGGCGGTTGGCGGTGCCCGCGGCGCGCGTCACCGAAAATCCAGCTGCCGACAGCGCCGCCCCGAGGTCGTGTTCGTCGGGGCCGGCGATGACTGCGTTC
The DNA here is from genome assembly GCF_023698535.1 of Halorientalis regularis. Classification (GTDB taxonomy): domain Archaea; phylum Halobacteriota; class Halobacteria; order Halobacteriales; family Haloarculaceae; genus Halorientalis; species Halorientalis regularis. Next base: position 210,363 of record NZ_JALJCL010000004.1, on the reverse strand, counting down.
ATGGTAGCCCTCTGTGCCCCCCGGGATTTGGCTCTCACGGTCGTGTCACGCCGACCGACCGCACTCGGCGGACTCGACGTGGGCGGCGAGTGCCCGTTCGACCGCCGCCGAGGCGCGGACACGCGGGATGCGGAGCCGGTGGCCGTCGGCGTCGTACACGTCGACGGTCCGGGTCCCGACGAGGCGGTCGACGAGCGTCGTCCGAACCTGCACCCGCTCGATCTCCGCGCGCGGCACCGTCGCCGACCGCGATCCGAACGAGCGCGTGATCCAGCCCGGCGTGATCGCCACGGACATCCGGGCCTTCCGGGCCGCGTCACGCCCGACCGCCAGCCCGATCCCCACGAGCCAGAGTATCAGTCCCGTGCGCAGCGAGATCGGCGGCGTCGGCAGGGCAACCAGCAGTCCCAGTCCCCACCACAGCGAGAGGAGCACGGCGAGGACGACCGCGTAGACCAGGCCGGCGACGGCCACGGCCAGCGGGTTCAGGACCGGCACGGCTCGGATCTCCGCCCGGATCGGTTCCGGACGGCCCGGCAGATCGAGGGCCTGATCGTCTGGTTCGGACGCTCCGTTGGAGGGCATCGGCTCCCCGAACTCGCGCCAGCGAAAAGAAGACTGGGGGTTACTCGTACTCGATGGTCGCCGGCGGCTTGTGGGTCACGTCGTACAGCACGCGCGCGACGTTCTCGTTCTCACCGGTGATCCGGCTCTGGATGCGCTGGAGCGTCTCCCAGTCGACGTTCTGGGCGCGGGCGGTCATCCCGTCCCGGCTCTCGACCGAGCGGACGGCGACGACCCAGCCGTGGACGCGGTTGTCCCCCTTGACGCCCGTGGCCTTCCCGATGACGGCCGCCAGCGCCTGCCACGGGTCGTGGTCCTCCAGTTCCTCCTCGACCACGTGGTTGGCCTCCCGGGCCACGCCGAGTTTCTCCTCGGTCACTTCACCGATGATCCGCACCGCCAGCCCGGGGCCGGGGAACGGCATCCGCTCGGCGATGATCGCCTCCAGATCGAGGTCGCGGGCCACCTCACGGACCTCGTCCTTGTAGAGGTCCCGCATCGGCTCGACGATGCCCTCGAAGTCGACGACCTCGGGCAGGCCGCCGACGTTGTGGTGGGACTTGATCGTCCCCTCGCTCTCGATGCGGTCGGGGTAGATGGTCCCCTGCACGAGGTAGTCGGCGTCGACCTCGCGAGCGACGGTCTCGAACTCCCGGATGAACTGCTCGCCGATGGCGTGGCGCTTCTCCTCGGGATCGGTGATGCCTTCGAGCGCGTCGAGGAAGCGATCCTTGGCCTCGACGATCCGCAGGGAGTCCATGTACTCGAAGGTCTCTGCGATCTGTTCGGTCTCGCCTTTGCGCATCAGACCGGTGTCGACGTAGACCGGCGTCAGTTGATCGCCGATGGCCTCGTAGGCCAGCGCGGCGGCCGTCGAGGAGTCGACGCCCCCCGAGAGGGCGATGACGGCGTTTTCGTCACCGACCGACTCGCTGATCTCGTCGATCTTCTCGTCGATGAACGAATCCACGTCGACCATCAGGCCTCCACCTCCTCGGGTTCGGCGCCGGTCTCGTCCAGTACGGTCTCCAGCAGCCCGACGAACGGCGGACTGGCGCGGCCGGGCCGCGAGCGGAACTCGGGATGGAACTGCGTCCCCAGGTAGTAGGGGTGGTCTGGTAGTTCCAGAATCTCCATGCGCTTGTTGGTGTGGCCCGAGAAGACGAGGCCGGCGTCTTCGAGGTCGTCGATGTACTCGGGGTTGACCTCGTAGCGGTGGCGGTGGCGTTCGGTACAGGACGTGTCACCGTACAGCTCGTGGGCGAGCGTCCCGGCGTCGATGTCGGTTTCGTGTGCGCCCAGGCGCATCGTCCCGCCCATGTCTTCCAGGTCGTACTGCTCGGGGAGCAGGTCGATCACGGGGTGGGGCGTGCCATCCTCGATCTCGGCGGAGTGGGCGTCCTCTAGATCGAGGACGTTACGCGCGTACTCGACGACGGCCATCTGGAAACCCAGACAGAGGCCGAGCCACGGCAGGTCGTTCTCGCGGGCGTACCGGCAGGCCTCGATCTTCCCCTCGATGCCCCGGGAGCCGAAGCCGCCGGGGACGACGACGCCGTCCACGTCGTCGAGTTCCCCGTCGTAGCCGTCGGCCAGATCCTCGCTGTGGACCCACGTCGTGTTCACGTCCACACCGGCTTCGAGGCCGGCGTGTTTCAGCGACTCGTGGATCGAGATGTAGGCGTCTTCCAGCCCGTACTTTCCGACCAGCGCGATCTCGACCTCGCCGGTCGTGTCCTGGGTCACGAGTTCCCGCCAGCGGTTGTCCCGTTCTGCCTCGGGCAGGGCCTCGGATTCGAGGTCGAGCCGTTCCATCACGTACTCGTCGAGGCCTTCCTCCTCGACCATCAGCGGGACGTGGTAGATATCCTCGACGTCGGGATTGGAGAAGACGGCGTCGGTGGGCACGTCACAGAACAGCGCGATCTTCTCTTTCACGTCGGCGTGGAGTTTGTCCTCACAGCGCCCGACGAGGATGTCGGGCTGGAGGCCGATGGACCGGAGTTCCTTGACCGAGTGCTGTGTCGGCTTGGTCTTCTGTTCGCCGTTCTTCGAGTAGGGGACGAGGGTGACGTGGGTAAAGAGGATGTCGTCGTCGTCTTCCTCGTGGGCGAACTGGCGCAGGGCTTCCAGATAGGGCATCCCCTCGATGTCTCCCACCGTGCCGCCGACCTCGACGATACACACGTCGTGGCCCTCGGCGGCTTCCCGGATGCGGCGCTTGATGTCGTCGGTGATGTGCGGGATGATTTGTACTGTTTTGCCCAGATAGTCGCCCGCGCGTTCCTTCTCGATGACGTGCTGGTAGACCTTCCCCGTGGTGACGTTGTGGTCGAAGGTCATGTCGATGTCGAGGAACCGCTCGTAGTTCCCCAGGTCCAGGTCGACCTCCCCACCGTCTTTCAGCACGTACACCTCGCCGTGCTGGTAGGGGTTCATCGTCCCCGCGTCGACGTTGAGATAGGGGTCGATCTTGACCGCCGTTACGTCGAAGCCGGCGTTTGCCAGCAACCGCCCCGTGCTCGCGGCGGTGATGCCTTTCCCCAGTCCGGACATCACGCCGCCGGTGACGAAAATGAACTTCCGACCCAGCTCGGGGTCGTAGTTCGTCTCTGATTCGGTCGGCATACCGACGGTGCGCGCGGCGCGCTCAAAACGGTTACGGGAAGCCCCGAGTGTGCAACGTATGCACACTTCTGATCCGGGGTCGACAGTCGTCCGGGACCCGACTACGCTCGTGCACCGAGAAATGCCGCGACCGACTCGCCGATCCGCTCGATCTGCCCCGCGACGAAGTGATCGCCCGGGATCGACTCGACTGTGTCCTCGCGTTCGCGGGCGCGCTCGACCACCGGTTCCCACTCCACGGTGGAATCGCGCTCACCGTAGCAAATCTGGACGGGGCAGGTGAGGGAATCGAGGGCCGCCACCGTGTCCGCATCACCGAGCGTCGCTGGCGGTGCGAGGACGGCGAGGGCGGCCGGCTCCGATTCGGCCGCCACCAGCAGCGCGACGCCGGCACCGAAGCTGTAGCCGAACAGCCCCACGTCGGCGTAGCGGTCCCGCGCCGACGCGAGGACGTTCAGCGCGTCCCGGCGCTCGGCCTCGCCCTCGTCCCAGGGGCCGTAGTCGAAGCGCAGGCAAGCCACGCCACGGTCGGCCAGGGCCTCACCCACGGCGCGCAGGCGGGGATCCGACCGGGTGCCGCCCATCTGTGGGTGTGGGGGGCAGGCGACGACGGCCCGGTCGGCGTCGGGCGTGTCGACGGTGACCTGGATCGTGCGGTCGCCGTCGATGTGGCGCTGTTCGCTCATGTAGGGAGACAGTCAGGTGTGAGAGATTTAAGGGCAGCGGTACCCAAGGCATGCCATGGGCATCCTCTCGCGCGCCTCCTACATCATCCGCTCGAAGGTCAACGGGGTTCTCAACAGGGCCGAAGACCCCTCCGAGACTCTCGATTACTCCTACGAGCAGATGCGCGACGAACTCCAGAACGTCAAGCAGGGCATCGCCGACCTGACGACCCAGAAGAAACGGCTGGAGATTCAACAGCGCCGCCTCGAAGAGAACGTCGAGAAGCACAACGACCAGGCCCGTGAGGCCGTCCGCCAGGACCGCGAGGACCTCGCGCGCCGGGCGCTGGAGAAGAAAAAACAGAAGATGAACCAGATCGAGGATCTGGAGAGCCAGATCCAGGACCTCCAGCGCCAGCAGGACCAGCTGATCGAGAAGAAAGACGAACTCCAGAACCGCATCGAGCAGTTCCGCACGAAAAAGGAGACGATGAAGGCCCGCTACAAGGCCGCCGAGGCCTCCAACCGCGTCTCCGAGGCGATGACCGGTGCCGGCGACGAGATGGAAGACGTGGGTCGGGCCATCCAGCGGGCCGAGGAACGCACCGAGGAGATGGAAGCGCGCTCGGCCGCGATGGACGAACTCCAGGAGAGCGGTGCCTTCGAGGACGCCATGAGCGACAAGGACCAGCTGGACCGGGAACTCGAGGAGATCCGCACCACGGGCGAGGTCGACGCCGAACTCGACACGCTCAAAGCCGAGATGGGGAAAGACGAGGGCGAGTCCGAGACCGGAACCGCCGACACGGACACCGAGACGGAGGGAGATGTCGACGCCGCCGACGTGGACCCGGAAGCCGTCGAAACGCCCGACGCCGAGGAGACGGAGGTCAGCGACGCGGAACTCGACGCCGAACTCGAAGAGCTGAAAGAAGAAGAGAAGTAGTCACTGCTCTTTTTTAGACACCCGACCGTCGGTGGGTGTATGCCGGACTCCGACGGCGACAGTGGGCAACCGAGCGACACGATGCGCCAGCGGGTGCCCGAGAACAGCGCCAAGTTCTGGTTCATGCTCGTCGCGGATCGGTGGGTCGTGACGACGCTCATTTCAGCGGCCATCCTGTTCGGGGTGATCGTGTTCGGACTCGTCGCCCCGGCTCCCCCGTTCCGGCTCCTGACGAACGGCGACCCACTGGAGACACTGTTCCAGGCGATCATCGGTGCGACGGTCACGGGCGTCACGCTCGTGTTGACCCTAAGTCAACTGGTCCTCTCACAGGAGCAGGGGCCGGTCGGCGACCAGCGCGAGCGCATGGAGGGTGCCATGTCGTTCCGTCGCGACGTGGAAGACGTGATCCAGGAGCCGGTGAGCCCGGCCCAGCCCTCCGCGTTCCTCCGGTCGCTGGTGAAACTCACCCGGCGGCGCGCACAGGCGGTCCAAGAGGCCGTCGACGACATCGACGACGAGAACCTCGCCGAACAGGTCGAAATCTACGTCGACAGTGTCGAACAGAACGCCGACGCGGTCACGAGCAACCTCGAAGGCGCACAGTTCGGGGAGTTCGACGTGGTGTTCTCGGCGCTGAACTACAACTACTCCTGGAAACTGTACGCCGCCCGGCGTATCCGGGCCGAATACGAGGACGTGTTGACCGACCCCGCGACCGAGGCGTTCGAAGAACTCGTCGACGCGCTGGAGCTATTCGGGCCGGCACGGGAACACTTCAAGACGCTGTACTTCCAGTGGGAGCTGACGACCCTCTCGCGAACCATCCTCTTCACCGCGGTTCCGGCGCTGATCGTCGCGATCGGCATGCTCCTGTTTTTCGAGGTCAGCACGATCACGTCGACGACGTTCGGCCAGACCGACGCGCTCTATCTCGTGGCGCTGGCGGTGACGATATCGCTGTTGCCCTTCGCCATCCTGCTGTCGTACATCATGCGGATCGTCACGGTCACGAAACGGACGCTGGCCATCGGCCCGTTCGTCCTCCGGGAGACCGACCGGGAGCGCGATCTGGACTGGGGCGATACGGAGACGAAAAGCGGCGACAGCGCGGGTATCGACGACTAATCGAGGAAGTCCGGTTCGATCCGCTGTTGGCCCACCTCGTCGTCGAGGTGCTCGCGGAAGGCCGTCGGGTCCACGTCGTTTGCCTCCCGTTCTTTCCGGTCGCGCACGGAGATGGTCCCCTCGCCTTCCTCGTCGTCACCGAGGATGAGCATGTACGGCACCAGGTCCTCGTGGGCCTGACGAATCTTCTTTTTGACCGTCCAGGAGCGTTCCTCGATGGTCACGCGGTAGTCGCCAAGTTCGCGTTTGATCTCCTCGGCGTAGGGGATGTGGTCGTCGCTGATCGGGAGGATGCGCACCTGCTCGGGCGCGAGCCAGGTGGGGAACTTCCCGTTGTAGTGTTCGGTCAGGACCATGAAGAACCGTTCGTAGGAGCCATACAGCGCGCGGTGGATCATCACCGGCCGGTGTTCCTCGTTGTCCTCGCCGACGTAGGTCAGGTCGAACCGCTCGGGCATGTTGAAGTCCAGCTGGACCGTCGGCCCGTCCCAGTCCCGTCCCAGTGCGTCCTCGAAGGCGAAGTCGATCTTCGGCCCGTAGAAGGCCCCGTCGCCGTCCTCGACGACGTACTCCATGTCCGCGCTGTCGAGGACCGATCCGAGCTGTGATTCGGCGCGCTCCCAGATTTCGTCGCTCCCGACCGACTTGTCCGGGCGGGTAGCGAACTGCACCGTGTAGTCCAGATCGAACGTATCGAGGATGTCGAGAATGATGTCGATGATCGCCTCGACCTCGTCTTCGATCTGGTCCGGGCGGACGAACAGGTGGCCGTCGTCGATAGTGAACGACCAGACCCGCGAGAGGCCGGAGAGTTCGCCTCGCTGTTCCTTGCGGTAGACTTTCCCGTCCTCGAAGTACCGAACCGGGAGGTCACGATAGGACCACTGCCCCTGATCGAAGATGGTCGCGTGGCCGGGACAGTTCATGGGCTTGAGCCCATACTCCTCGTCGTTGACGTCGAGCAGGAACATGTCGTCGACGTAGTTCTCGTAGTGGCCCGACTTCTTCCAGAGTTCGGTGCGGAAGACGTGGGGCGTCTCGACCTCGCGGTAGTCGTTCTCGCGGTTGAGGCTGGCCACGTAGTCCGAGAGTTCGTTCAGGATCGTCTTCCCGTTCGGATGGTAGAGCGGCAGGCCCGGGCCCGTCGTCTCGTCGATGGAAAAGAGGTCCATCTCCTGGCCGATCTTGCGGTGGTCCCGTTCCTGGGCCTTCCGGCGCTGCTCGAGGAACTCCTCCAGATCGTCCTCGGAGGGGAAGGCGGTGCCGTAGACGCGGGTGAGCATCTCGTTGTCCTCCTCGCCGCGCCAGTACGCGCCGGAGATCTCCAGCAGGGAGAACCCGCCGATCTCACCCGTGGATTCGACGTGGGGCCCCTGACAGAGGTCGTAGAACTCGCCTTGCTGGTAGAACTGGACGGGGTCCTCGCCGGCCGCCTCGTCGTCGAGGATCTCCCGTTTGAAGCGGTTGTCCTCGTAGCGGTCGAACGCCTCGTCGCGGGCGACCATGTCCCGCTCGATATCGAGGTCTTCATGGATGATGTCGTGGGCTTCCTCCTCGATGGCTTCGAGGTCGTCCTCGTCCAGGTCGACGCCGGCGATGTCGTAGTAGAAGCCGTCGTCGGTCCAGGGGCCGATGGTGAGTTTCGCCTCGGGATAGAGTCGTTCCAGGGCCTGTGCGAACACGTGGGCCGCGGAGTGGCGGAGTACGTCGAGGTACTCGTCGGCGCTCGGTGTGACGATCTCCACGTCCACGTCCGTCTCGATGGGGGCGTGCTTGTCGACGAGTTCGCCGTCGACGACCCCGGCGACGGTGTCCCGACCCAATCCCGGTCCAATCTCGAACGCGACGTCCTCGACCGTCGACCCCTGCTCCATCTCGAGGGTCGACCCGTCGGGGAGCGTGACCGTGACCTCGCTCATACCCGTGGCAAGTCGGCACCGCGGGATAAGTGTATTGAGAGCCGGGCGACCAGTCCGAGGTCGCCGAGCCGACAGGAATCGGCTCGATCAGGACTCGACGGGCCGTTCGACCGTCGGGTCGTCGATTCGGTCGGCGAGTTTCGTCCCGAGGCGACGGTAGGCCTGTGCGGCGTAGCTATCCGGCGAGGTGACCACGAGCGGTTCGTCCGCCGTCGCCTCGTCGTCCTGTGGCACCACGCCAAGGATCTCCTCGCCCAGTTCGTCGCCGACCGCGGACACGTCGATGTCGTCGCGCACCTTCGTCAGGACGGCCCCCACGATCGACCCGTCGACGCGCTCGGCCAGGTCGCCGACCTTCTTGGCGTCGGTCAGCGACACTTCGTCCGGCGTCGTCACGAGGACGATGCCGTCGGACATCCCCGCCGGCACGAGCGTCTCGTGGGAGAGCCCCGCGCCCGTGTCGACGATGACCGCCTCGTAGGAGCGTCGCAGTGCCCGCAGGACCGGCCGGAGGTTCGACGGATCGGCCTCCGCGAACGACTCCAGCGTGCCCCGCCCGGCCAGCACCGACACACCCCGAGGCCCCTCGGCGATGGCGTCGCCCAGCTCGGCATCGCCGGCCAGCACGTCGTGGAGGCGCGGTTCGTGATCCAGCCCGAGCAGTTCGCTCAGGTTCGTCATCCCCAGATCCGCGTCCACCACGATGGTCCGTCGGCCGGCCGCTTGCAGTGCGATCGCCGTGTTTACGGCCGTCGTCGTCTTGCCCACACCGCCCTTGCCGCCCGCAACCGTGTACACGTCCCCAGCCATGAGTTATCGACAATACCTTCCGATAACTCAAATAAATATCGTGGGTAAAGAAAGGTGTTTTAAATAAAGCGGGGGTGAAACGTGTTCGGTTCCCCGGCTCGGCGTGGTGGTTCGGCGGGCGCGGGCAATCCGCAACACTGAATCCCTCGCTCTCGGGATTCTTTAGCAATGACCGATCCGGTCGAGCTGGTGGGGCAGTCGCTCTCTCCGGCGACGCGGGACGCATTCGAGGACCGCGTGGACGAGCAAGCGGAATTTCTCAGAACGGCGCTGGAGCAGGGCGACCTCGACACCGAGGGGTTCGCTATCGGGCTAGAACTGGAAGTGTACGCCGTCGACGACGGCGGGCGACTCACGACCATCCCCGAGGGTGTCTTCGAGGCGTGCAACAAGGAGCTGGGGCTTCACAACGCCGAGTTGAACACCGATCCGGACCCGTTCACGGCCGACGGGCTCGACGCACAGGCGCAGGCGCTGGCGGCCCAGTGGGAACGGGCACAGGCCGCGGCCCGCGATCACGGCTGTGACCTCGTACTGGACGCGATGTGGACGACGCCGCCGGCCGAGGGGAGCGTGGCGTATCTCGGCGATACCGACGACCACGACGGGACCGACCTCCCGGCGAACATGCGGCCGGTCCCGCGGTACTGGGCCATCGACCGCCACTGCGTGAACCTGGCCGGCGGGGCCGTCCCCTTCGACGTGCCCGGCGCGACCGTCGAGTTCCCGACGATCCTGTTCGAGTCGCTGGCCACGTCGATTCAGCCGCACGTCCAGATCCCCGACGCCACCGAGTTCCCGCGGTACCACAACCTCGGCATCCGGACGCTCGGCCCGGTGCTGGCGCTCGCGACCAACTCCCCGTTCCTCCCGGGGGACATGTACGACGACGGCGTCGACCCCGAGACACTGCTCGACGAGACCCACCACGAACTCCGGATCGCGGCGTTCGAGCAGTCGGTCAACCACACCGACCCGCCGAAGGTTCGCGTGCCCGACGACCTGGAGACGGACACCGACGCCGTCGATTACGTCGTCGATGACCCACTCCTGGCCCCCTTCCTCGCGGAGTGGGTCGAGGGAGCCGAGGAGGGCTTCACCGGCGAGATCTGGGAGTTCGACCACAAGCGTGGGACCTTCTGGCGCTGGCTTCGCGGGGTCATCGGCGGCGATCACGTCGACGGCATCGGCGGCCGCCGCTCGATCCGCATCGAGTACCGCCCGCTCCCGACCCAGCCGTCGATCCGTGACATCGTGGGCTTTCAGGCGCTCGTCGGCGGCCTCCTCCGGGGCCTCGTCGCCGCCGACCACCCGCTGGGCGACCTCGACCACGACGCCGCGGAACGGAGTTTCTACGCGGCCGTCGAGAACGGGCTCGACGCCGAACTGGCCTGGATCACCGCGGACGGCGAGCGGACCGATGACAGCGAGATCATCTTCCCCGAGGTCTTCGAGTTCGCTCGCCGCGGGCTCGCCGAGCAAGGCATCGACGACGCCACCGCGGACCGCTACCTCGGTCCACTCGAAGCGCGCTGGGACGAGCGGACGACTCCGAGCCAGTGGAAGATCGGCCGTGCCCGCGCAGAACTGGACGCGGGCGCGAGCCTCGACGAGGCGCTCGCGACGATGCAGTCGGAGTACGCCCGGCTGTCCCGGGAGCACGATACCTTCGCCGACTGGCTCTGAGGCCGGCTCGCCCGCTCGCTCACCGCTCCTGCGCACCCGTCCCCACCCGGTCGACCCGCGACAGGTCGATCTCGCCGCCCGGCATCTCGATACCTTCGAAGGCATCCTCGGCGAGCAACAGCGCCCCGTCGAGGTCGGCGTAGTCGGAAAGCGGCGTGAGGTGGGCCGCGGCCGCGATGGACGCGTCGGTCTCGGTCATGCATCCCAACATCACGTCAAGCCCGCACGCGCGGGCGGCGTGGCACATCCGGAAGACGGGCCAGACGCCGCCACTCTTCGTGAGTTTCAGCACCACGATGTCGGCGGCCTCGGCGACACGGGGAACGTCGGCGGGGACCACGCAACTCTCGTCGGCGGCGACCGGCAGGGGGCCGTCCTCGCTGACCCGGGCCAGCCCTGCGAGGTCGTCGGCCGGAACGGGTTGCTCGACGAATTCGATGGCCTGGTCGGCGAGAAATCGGGCCATCGTCACGGCCTCGTCGGCGTCCCAGGCCCCGTTGGCGTCCACCCGGATCGTCGCGTCGGGCACCCGGTCGCGGACGGCCCGGACGATCTCCCGGTCCCGGTCGGTCCCGAGTTTGAGTTTCAGGATTCCGTAGGTCTCGGCCGCGCGTGCCGCCCGCTCGGCCATCCGGTCGGTGTCGTCGATGCCGACGGTGAACGAGGAGGTGATCGGGCGGTCTGGATCGAGGCCGAGGAGCCGATAGAGCGGGAGGTCGACCCGCTTCGCGGCCAGGTCCGTCAGCGCGATACTGACGGCGGCCCGGGCTCCCGGGAGCGCGGTGGGACCGCCCGCGGCGGCGGCGAGTCGGCGCGCGATCCGCTGGCGGTTGTGCGGGTCACAGTCCGCGACGGCCGCCAGCAGGTCGGGGAGCGCGTCGGTGATCGCCTCGCGGGACGGGCTGTAGTAGTCGGCCGGGGCCGCGCCGCCGACGCCGCGATGGCCCGCCTCGTCTTCCACCCGGACGACGACGTTCTCGGAGACGGTCGTCGTTCCACGGGAGATCCCGAAGGGTTCGTCCAGTTCGAGGTCGTGCCAGTCGAAGGCGGTGGCGAGAGTCATCGCACTGCATCGAGCAGTTCGTCGGCCCCGAAGCGAACGGGGTCGGTCGCGGGCGCGTCGATGGCCGTGGCGTACTCGACGACCGCCTGGTTCGCGTCGGCGTCGGCCAGTCCGCTCGTGTTCAGCGCGCCGGCGGCCACGGTTGTGTCCGCGACGGGCGCGGCCAGATCCTCGTACAGCGAACGGACCTCGGCGACGGGCGGGATAGGGAACTCCTCGTAGCCGTGAATCGCCTCGCGACCGGCCTCGTGACAGAGGACGAGCGCGTCGGGCATCGCCCCGTGGAGGATGCTACAGGTCACCGCCGAGTAGGCCGGGTGGGTGATCGACCCCTGGCCTTCGACGACCAGCAGGTCGTGGTCGTCGCCGCGCTCGCGGACCAGCCGCTCGACCGCGCCAGCGACGAAGTCGCTCGGGACGCGGTCGACGACGATCCCCCAGTCCTCGATCAGGACGCCGGTCTGGCCGGTCGGGATCAGGGCGGCGTCGATCCCCCGCTCGCGGGCGGCCGCGACGAGTTCGGCGCTCGTAGTCATCTTCCCGGTCGAACAGTCCGTCCCGACGGTGAGTACCACGTCGGCGTCGACCTCGCGGGCGCGACCGTCGGCGACTGACAGATCCGCGGGCGGCCGGCGCAGGTCCCGGAGGGAGACCCCGTGGTCGTCGGCGAGGGCGGCGAACTCGTCGTCCTCGGCGAGGAAGTAGTGCAGGCCGGAGAGCACGTCACACCCGCGTTCGATGGCCTCGCGCACGTCGGGTCGCCAGGACTCGTCGAAGTCACCGCCGATGGGGGCGACCCCGATCACCATCGCATCGACGGGCTCAGGGACATCGTCGATGCCGGCGACGATTGGGGCGTCCTGCACGTCCGGGCGGTGGTCGGCGACCCGCTCGCCGGGGCGGTCGCGGTCGAGGACGGCGGTCACGTCGTAGTCGGCGTATCGGAGGACGCCGACGGCGGTCTTGGCGCGGTCGGGGAACCGCTCGTGGGCGAGAACGGCGACGTTCATACCCGACCCGTCTCGTGGCTCGGGCATAAACACTACACCCATCTTTTTGTATAGATATTGCGTGACAGTTCGGTATGCGCCGTCTAACGACAGCGCTCCTGGTGGGGGCATCTTAGTACTCACACTCGTCGCCACGCCGGCGGCGGGCGCACAGTCCACGACCGACGGAAACGAGACGGCCGTCGGCGTCGAAATTAACACCTGGACCGTCACGGGGCTCGCGATAGACGAGAACGCGACGGAGCGGACCCGTCGAACCGTGGCCGCGAACCTCAGCGTTCCGACCGACAACGTCCTGTTGCAACCGGCGAACGGGACGGCCGAGGTGTTCGGTCCGAACCTGTCGACGGCCGCCATCGCGGACGGGGTCGCCGCGGCCGGGTTCTCGCCGAACGCGGTGCGCCGGGGAGCCACCGACCGGACGCGGACGGCCGTCGTCCGGGTCCTGCAGGCCAGACTCGATATGCGGCGGATCGACGCGACCGCGAAGACCGTCACCGTCGACGGCATTCCACACGTCGTCGTCACGGGCGCGAACCGAACCCAGGTCGGTGCGATTCTCCGGAACCAGGGTCGAATCGAGATCATCGCGCACTATCCGGCCACGACCAACGGGCAGACGGTCTACCGAGAGACGACCATCCTCGAAAACGAGGACTTCGTCCGCATCGGGGAAGCCCGAGCGAGTCGGGCCTTCACGGATCGGCCGACCGTCGAGGTGTTCCTCGGCGTCGAAGCGGCCCGTGAAGCCGCCGCGACGGTGAAACGCGCCGGGTTCACCGAGGATGGCGTCACGGCCTGTCCCGACGACGCGGCCGAGAACCCCGACACGGCCCAGGGGTACTGCATCTACACCTACTTCAACGGCGAGTTCGTCTCCGCGCGGTCGCTGGGCGGGGACATCGCCTGGGCCATCAACTTCCAGGAGTACGACGAAGACCCCTCGGTCTTTCTCATCGCCCAAACCACGGCGGAAGCTCGACAACTGGCCGCGACGCTCCGTAGCGGCGCGTTCCCGGTCCCGCTGTCGGTCACGCCACTCTCGGACTCGGTCAGAGCAGCCGCACTCGAGACGGACTCACCTGTCGACGAAGGGACGGTCGACACGCCCGACACACCCACGGCCGATACACCGGACGACGTGACACCGAACGAACCGACCGACTCCGCTCCCACGACGGACGAGACGCCCGACACGCCTGACGAGCCCGCAACCGACACGACCGCACCCGAGAGTCCGACCGACGCCAGCACCACGACCCCCGAGTCGACCGACAACTCGACGGGCGTGGTGACGGTCACCGACGCGGTCGGCCCGGGTTTCTCGCCCGCGACGGCCCTGGTCGCCCTGGTCATCGTGAGTTGCGGTCTGCTCGCGACCCGGCTCAGATAGCACGCAACTGCACCGTCCAGAAGTCACGGAAGGCATCATTCAGCGCGGGTTCGGGGTCCCCGGTGGCGTCGACCGTGGCGGTCACGTCCGCCACCGACGAGAACTCCGTGAGGACCGTCCGCTCGCCGACGACGTACAGCGGGTCGGTCGTCCGCTCGTCGAGCGCCTCCAGACAGCGATCGACGTGCGAGTCGATCTGTTCGTCGCGCAGTCGCTCGAACCGGGCCTGCGAGAACCCACCCTTTGAGTGTTGGCTCTTGAGATCGGAGTCGAAGCCGTGGAACGCGGTCCGCTCGCGGCCGTCGTACTCGCCCATGGCGAACAGGTCCGACCGGATCAGTGCGAGGGTGAACTGGGCATCGGGTTCGAACCAGGTCCGGTCGAACTGGAACCCGTCGCCCCACTCGGCGAACGGGTCCGGTGGGGCCGGGACCGAGAGGGTCGCGCTGACGAGGCCGGCGTCGTCGGTCACCGCGAGGCAGGGCGTCGCCTCGGATACCAGCGTCGCACGCTTCCCGAAGCCGTCACGCACTGCGTCGGGGGTGTCGTCGGCGACGTAGGCCGTCAACGCGCCCTCGGGACCGGTGTCGACCGATTCGAGGCGGTCCAGCACCGCAGTCAGACGCTCATCCCGAAGCTGTTCGCGGCGGCGGTAGTCGAGCGACGCCTCCTCGTCCTGGAGGCGGTCGACGGTGCCCTCCAGATCGGCGATCCGGTCTTCGAGGCGGTTGGCCCGCTGTTGAGCCTCCTGTCGAGCGCTGGCAGCGTCGGCGCGGCGCTCCTGTTCGGCCTCCAGTTGTCGTTCGAGGTGGCGCTTGTCCTCCTCTAGCTCCGCGATGCGCTCTTTGAGGTCGGCACGCCCCAGCAGCTCGTCGAGCATCACCGGACAGGACAGCGGAGGGGGCTTAAATTGCGGGGCCGCCCGGGCCGTCCTCGAGGTCGTCGACGGCGACGCTCCCCCCAGTCATGGTCAATAACTGTCGGGCGCGGTCGGCCTTGGCCAGCAAGACCTCCGTGAGCGCCGGTGGGTTTCGGACGCGCGTGTCTTCGAGCACCGACGGTGGCACTGCGAGTGTGTCCTGTGGCACGTCGTCCGCGCCGGTCACGGGGAAGTGTCGTTCGTCGACTTTCATCACCAGCGGTCTGTCGAGTCGCTCGACGCCCTCGCCGTCGGCGTAGAGTTGCTCGTTGACGCGCTCGTGTTGGTCCCGACTGATGGCTGCGGTCTCACTCTCGCCCGGCGTCACGTACAACCGGCCGAGGTAGTACCCGCTCGAAAACCGCTCAAACATGCTATACGGTGACACCTACCACATCACCGTAGAAAAACCTTGGCCGGAGCCCTTATGTCGTCGCGCTTTCAGCGGGTTTCGGGCGTCGGGGCGCGCGGGGACGGGAAACGCGGGCGGCGAGAGTGTCGTCGCCGACGGGTCGACTGGGGCGGTTTCGGGAGCGGACGGTGGAGCGGGGCGTGTAAACGCTATTGGACGGTCTGGGGTCGTGAGAGGGGTCGGGTGAACAGTGAGAACGGATCTCCGCTTTTTTGTGGGTTACCGGTATAGATACGGTCAGTATGAGTGCTCGTGGGACACTGTTGGCCGCGGTCGCCGTCGTGGTCGGCGTCGCCCTGGTCGCCGTCCCGGTGTTCGGTGCCGTCGGCGGCATCGCACCGGCCAGCGACGGGGCGTCGGCGGTCCAGACGAACGGAACCAACGAGACGGCGAGTAACGTGAGTCTCGGGGCCCGGATCTCCTCGTTCATGCAGGCGAGCAGCGCGGAGACGGACAGTTCCGTCGAGGCGGGGATGTGGGCCGCCGAGTTCAACCGGTCCGAGGCTGACGAGCGGCCGGCCGTCGTCCAGTCCCGCATCGACCGACTGGAGCGCCGGAGCGAGCGGTTGCGCGAGCGCATGTCGGACCTCCAGGCGAAATACGAGAACGGTACGATCCCACGGGTGGCCTACAGAGCACGGGCGAGCCGGCTCACCGCGGAGCTGAACGCGCTCGACGAGTCGATCAACGAGACGGGCGACCGAGCGCGGGCCGTGGGTGTGAACACGTCGCAACTCGATCGGCTCCGGACGCAGGCCCGGAACCTGAGCGGGCAGGAGGTCGCGGCCGTCGCGCGTGAACTCGGCGTGGGTCGGCCAGATCACGCCGGCCCGCCGGAAGACAGGGGGCCCGGTAACGCTGGACCGCCCGACGACCGAGGCCCGGGACAGGCTGGCCCGCCCGAGGGTGTGGGGCCGTCGACGAACGTAACGAACGACGACCAGCCGGGACCGCCGGCCGACCGCGGCCGGCACGACGGGCCACCCGGTAACGAAGAGACCGAACCGTCGACGGACGGTGAGTCACCGGCCGACCGGAGAGCAAACAGCAGTGATCGCGGATCGGCAGGCTCGGCCGACGGATCCGACGACGCGGACCAGGGCGACACCGCCGACGACACCGGGAGCGGAGCCGACGAGGCGGGCAACGGTGCCGGCGAGGCGGGCGGTGGATCGGCCGCTGGCTCGGACAGCCCCGGAAACGGCGGACCTGCGGGCCCCGCCGGGGGTGGCGACACCGGCGGCGGACCGCCCGGCCGCACCTGACCGCGGCCAGTTAGCCTTTTCACTGGTCATCGCTTACGTTCGGTAAATGGATTCGGCCGAGTTACTCAACCTCCTGGGAAACGAGAACCGCAGACGGATCCTGCGGCTGCTCGCTCGGAAGCCCTGCTACGTGACCGAGATCAGCGAGTACCTCGGCGTGAGTCCGAAAGCGGTCATCGACCACCTCCGGAAACTCGAAGAGGCCGACCTGGTCGAGAGCCGGACCGACGACCAGCGACGGAAGTACTACTTCATCTCACAGAACCTCCGGCTGGAGGTCAGCGTCTCGCCGTACGGGTTCGGGGCGAAAAGCGCCTACCCCGCGAGCCAGAGCCTCGACGTGACCGCCAGCTGTCGCCACCTGAAAATCGACGTGAGTACGCGTGATCCGAGCGATATCCGCGACGTGGCGACGGAACTGGCGCGGCTCGAACAGCTGGAAAACGAGCTGTCGATGGCCCAGCGGTGGGTCCAGGGGCGACTCGCCGCCGTCATGGAACAGCTCGGCGAGAAGCTGGACGTGGACGACACCCGCCTCTACGCCGACGTATTGAGCGAACTGGTCGAGGAACCGGCGACCACTGACGAGATCGTCGAGGGCGTCGAAGCACCCCCACCGGTCGTCCGCGAGGCGCTGGCCGAACTCGAGGAGAACGATCTGCTCGCCCGCGACGGCGAGCAGTGGCGGCTCACCGACTAGAGGTCACGGGTCAGCCCGGACCGCAGGTCCCGGCCGAAGTAGTGCCCGAGCAGCGCCGCGAGGACACCGAATCCGACGCCGACGGCGACGAGCGGGACGCCCGGTCCGACCGCCGTCAGGACCAGATTCCCGAGCAACCAGCTGATCCCCGACGCGAGCGCGCCGCTGGCCGACGCCTCGACGTAGCGGGACCGCTCGCCCGCGAGGCCGGCAGCGAACGTCGCCGCGGCGATCCCGACGAGTCCGCCGATAGAGCCGAAGGGGAGGACCGTGCCCGCCAGCAGCATGCCGGCGACGCTGGTGACCAGCAAGAGCAGGAACGCGCGGAGCGAGAACAGCCCCTCGAAGGGCGACCGCAGACGCGACGCGACCGCGCCGAACGGCGCACGGACGGCCGCCCCGAGTCGGCCGGTGAGGCCGGAACTGCCGGTCTCGTCCGGCGTGGACGGCCCGGTGTCGGTCTCGACCGGTGGCTCGTCGTCGAGTCCGAACGACGCCTCGTCGAGTGGCTCCTCGACGGACTCGTCCGGCCGGGTCCGCTGGTCGGAACGTTCGGCCATAGGAGACGTTCCCCGCGGGGCGACGTGAGTCTTTTCCCGCGGGCCGGTCGGAAGGATGGTTTCAAGTCCGGGCACGCGGTACGCTCGGGTATGAACCCAGGGGACCGGGTCCGCGTCGAGCGCGCGGACCAGAGCTACGAGGGCGTCTTGCTGCCCTCGACGACCGCCGAGAACCTCGTCGTCAAACTGGAGAGCGGCTACAACGTCGGCGTCGACCGGGACGCGGCGTCGGTCGAGGTACTCGAAGCCGACACCTACGACGTGGAAGGCGCACAGGACGCCGAGGGCGAGTCGGCCATCGAGTTCGACGACGACCTGCCGACGATCTCGCTGATCTCGACCGGCGGGACCATCGCCTCGACGGTCGACTACCGGACGGGCGCGGTGACCGCCCAGTTCGACGCCGAGGACGTGCTGCGGGCGGTGCCGGACCTGGCCGGCCGCGCGAACTACCGCGGCCGGGTCGTCGCCAACATCCTGAGCGAGAACATGACGCCCGGCGTGTGGCAGGACCTGGCACGCGCCGTGAACGAGGAGATCGAGGCCGGCGCGGACGGCGTCGTCGTCATGCACGGCACCGACACGATGCAGTTCACCGCCTCCGCGCTGGCGTTCATGCTGGACACGCCCGTCCCCATCGTCTTCACGGGCAGTCAGCGGTCGGCCGACCGGCCGTCCTCGGACAACGTGATGAACGCCGTCTGTGCGGTCGAAGCGGCGAAATCCGACTGCGCCGAGGTCATGGTCTGTATGCACGCCGACGAGGCCGACGAGCGGTGTGCGCTCCACCGGGGCACCCGGGTCCGGAAGAACCACACGTCCCGGCGGGACGCCTTCGAGACCGTCGGGGCGAAGCCACTGGGAGAGGTCGATTACGACACCGAGGAGATCACGTTCCGCCGCGAGTACGCCGGGCGCGGCGAGACCGACCTCACGCTGCAGGACGACCTGGCGACCGACGTGAGCCTCGTGAAGTTCACGCCCGGCACCGACCCCGCGATGCTCGAAACCGCGGCGGACGGCGCGGCCGGCGTCGTCATCGAGGGGACAGGACTGGGCCACGTCGACACCGACTGGATCGAGACGGTCGAGGCCGTGACCGACGCGGGCACCACCGTCGTGATGACCAGTCAGTGTCTGGAAGGGCGGGTCTGTGATCGGGTGTACGACACCGGGCGCGACCTGCTCGACGCCGGCGTGATCGAGGGCGAGGACATGCTCCCGGGGACGGCGAAGGTGAAGTTGATGTGGGTGCTGGCGAACGCCGACGACCCCGCCCGGGCCATGCGAGAGTCCCTGGCCGGCGAGATCCGGGCCCAGTCGCGGCCCTGGACCTGAGATGGCCGACGAGAGCGGCGAGAAGGCGGTCGATCCGACCGTCCGCGTCAGGCAGGCCCGCGCCGACGACCACGACGGGATCGTCGCCTTCACCGAGGACACCTGGCCGGACCGCGACGTGAGCGACTACCTGCCTCGCGTGTTCCCCGAGTGGGTCGAGAGCGACGGCCCCGACCAGCGGACGTTCGTCGCGACGGTCGACGGTGACCCCGCGGGCGTCCTGCAGGGCGTCATGCTCTCCGAGTACGAGGGGTGGGCGCAGGGGATGCGCGTCGCCCCCGACGCCCGCGGGCTGGGTCTGGCCCACCGACTCACTGGGGCGGTCTTCGACTGGGCAGCCGAGCAGGGCGCGGCCGTCTGTCGCAACCTCGTGTTCTCCTGGAACGCACAGGGGATTGGGACCTCGCGGGGCATCGGCTTCGAGCCGGTCTCCGAGTTCCGGTGGGCCCACCCCGAACCCGACGCCGGTGCGAGCGTCGACACGGACCACGAGATCACCGATAACGCGGACGCCGCCTGGAGTTGCTGGCGACGGAGCGACGCCAATCGGGCGCTTCAGGGGCTGGCGCTGGCCCCCGACGAGTCCTGGGCCGTCCGGGAACTGACTCGCGCGGACCTCCGGCGACTCGCCGACGAGACCGCCGTGTTCGCGGTGCAGGAGGACGGCAGCGGGACCCGCGGGATGGCCTACAGAGTTCGGGACTACGAACCCGGCGAGGGTGACGCGCGAATCGCCGAGTACGGCGTCGCCGCGTGGGCGGACGTGCCCGCCGCTCGGACGTTGTTCGCCGCGATCTCTCGGGACGCCGCCGCGGTCGGCGCGGACCGGACGCGCGTGCTGATCCCCGAGACTGCCCGGGCGGTCAGCGACGCCGCGTACGCGGGCGTCGAACTCGGCGAGGACCCCGATTTCGTGCTGGAAGCGGACCTGAGCGGGCGGTGACAGCACGCGTCGGTCCTAACTTCATCCGCCGCTGACCGGCGGGAACAGTGCGAGTTCGTCGCCCGCTTCCAGTTCCGTATCCCGGCCCTCGCCGGAGACGAAGGGGTTGTCCCCGTTGTGGAGGACGCGGATGTGGTCGCGCAACTCGCCGTCGTCGTTCAGCACTTCCTCGGCGAGTTCGGGATTGGCCTCCAGCAGTGCGTCGAGCGCGTCGCCGAACGTCGCGCCCGGCTGTACGTCGACCTCGACCTCGGACTGACCGACGACCTCCTTGAGACTGGCGAACAGCTTCCACTCCATACCCGGAGGAGCGGCCGCGGCGGCAAAAGCCGTTGCCCTTCGGTCGTCGACCTCGCTGCTCGCGGGCTCGCGCCCGCTCGGACGGACACCGGTTCTCCCAGGGTCGAACCGCCCGTCAGTCGTCGTCGCTCGTGTCGGCCGCTTCGACCCGCGTCGCGGCCGGGTCGGCCCCCTTTGCGGCGGCTTCGAGCTTGCGGAGCCGTTCGGGTTTGGCGACCGCGTAGACCGCGTCCTCGACCGCGAGGACGTGGTTCCGGTTCGGGAGCGCCTCGATGCCGCCGTCGGCCGGCCGAATCGCGATCACCGCCACGTCGAGCGAGCCGATAGGCTGGCCCACCAGCGGGCTCCCCGTCTCGACCTCGACGACGCTCATGGTCTCCTCGGCGGCCCGCAGGAGGGAGGCGAACTCCCGGTCGGTCCGGGACTCGACGGGCAGCGTGATCAGGCGATACTCGGTCTCGGCGTCGAGTTTGGGCGTGTCGGCGGCGTCGACGGCCAGGGTCACGGTGTCGCCGGCGATCCCCCGCACTTCGGCGGTCGTGACCCGCTCGAAGGGGGCGGGTCGCCACACCTGCACCACGTCACCGGAGCTGGCGGCGAAGGCGGGGTCGGCCTGGACAGCGACGGCGGCGGTCTCGGGCGGGAGCGTCGGGCCGATCCCCGCGACCCGCGCACCGATGGCGAGGTACTCGACGGTGCCGTCGTCGGCGAGGTCCACGTCGACGTGGCCGACACCGAAATCACCCTTGATCCGGGTCCGCAGGCGGTCTTCCAGATCCGCGACGGTCAGCCGCTTGGGAAAGAGGAAGGTCCGGCCGGCGAGTTGCTCTTTGGTCTCGGCGGCGACGGGATCGTAGCCGACGATGTCGTCGATCTCCTCGGGGAGGTCGACCGCGATCACGCGGCCGACCGCCTCGACGACGCGACTGACCTCGCCTTCGACGCTCGTGCTGCCGGTCGCGGCAAAGAGGTCGTTGCCGAAGCGGTCGCCCACGTCGACGGCCCCGGCCGCGACGAGACTCGCGACGACGACGGCCGCGATATTGAACAGCGCGGTTTCCGGCGAGAGGGGGTTGGTACCGCCAGTCGTCGGCGCGATGACCTGGCCGAGTGCCGTCATCGTGTTCAACGAGACCGCGACACCGCCGAGTCCCACCAGGACGGGGAGGCCACGCTGGATCCGGTCGCGCGTATACCACCGGTACAGCAGTGCGACGATTCCCGAGAGGACGCCCGCCAGCACGGCCAGGCCGACCAGTTTCGCGAGTGCGAGTACTAGCCGGTCGAACAGCGTGACCGTCTGGACCATCACGCGACCACCTCCGCGAACGCGTCGAGGTTGTCGGGCGGCCCGACCGCGAACACCTCGTCGCCGCCGGCGAGCGCGGTCGTCCCCTGTGGGACCAGTTGCCAGCCCGTCGGTTTCCTGACAGCCAGTATCGCCACACCGTGTGTCTCCCGGGCGCTGGCAGCCCCGAGCGTCACGCCGTCGAGGGCACTCTCGGCGGCGACGGTGAACCGGCGGAACCGCTTGCCACTGCGCCGGAGCAGGGAGATGAGTTCGTACTCCAGCCGGGTTCCCCGTGCTTCCACGACGACGCGGGCCCGGTCGGCCCGGACCAGCGGCTCCGCGTCGGTCCGGGTGACCGCAGCCGTGAGTCGCCCCTCACCGCCAGCCGTCGTCGGCGCTCGCACGGCCCGCGGGGTCGACTCCGCGTCGTCGTCATCGACGTGTGCGGGCGTCGTCGGCGCAGTCAGGCGCTTGTCGGCCGCCGGGTCGGCCGATTTCGCGCTTACGACCGTTCCACTGACCTGCGCGTCGGCCGTGATGAGCGTCACCTCGTCGCCCCGGGCCAGCCCGGTCGGAATGAGGGCGTCGACCGACACGGCCCGCTCGCCCGCCGGGACGCGCTTCGAGAGCCCCGAGAAGGGCGGTGCGGCCGCGACCGACGCCCGGCCGCGTTCGTCGATGGTCACCGTCACGTCCCCGAGGTCGAACTCCGTCCGGAGCCGTTCGGCGACCCGTTCTTCCAGTTCCGCGACACGCAGGTCCGCCGGGAAGGTGTACTCGGCCTCGCGGATCTCGGTCCGGAGGTCGTCGGACAGCGGCGGGTACCCCTCCATGTCCGACACGTCGCCGACCACGTCGATACGGACCTGACCGCCCGCCACGAGGTCAGCGAGATCCCGCGAGAGCGTGCGCTCGCGGAGTTTCGACAGTGAGAGTTTCCGGGGGGCGTTCGCGCCGAGCTGGTCGCCCTTGGCGTGGGCGTACAGCGACAGCGCCGTCACCACCAGGATGGCGGTCACCAGCGTCGGTGCGTTGGTCGACTGGGTGACGGTCGGATCCGCGAGCGCCAGCAAACCGCCGCTGACGCCCGCCAGCGCGACCGCAAGCACAACCACACCGAACCCGGGGATGGAGACGCCGGTGAAGTATTTGAATCCGAAGCCGAGCGTCCACGCGACAAGCGAAGGGATGATACCAGTGAGAAAGCCGAGATAGATGCCCAGCAGAACTTCGACTGGGAGCGAGGCCATGGACTGGCTGGGACCGCCTCGTACAAACCAGTACCGCCGGATGGAGCGTCCGGGTCGGCGGTTTTATCCGCGCTCACGTCGGACGGAGGAGCATGGCGTCCCGGCGCGTGTTGCTCGGTGCTCGTGTGACGATGGTTCTCGTGACGCTCGTCGCGGTGCTTTCGTTTACGACTGGCGTCGTCAAAATCGGGACCACCGGCGTCGACGAATCGGTCGCGGCGTACGTTCCGGAGGATCTGGAACGTGCGGCCGGGTTCACGGGCGCGCTCACCGGATTTCTGATGCTCGGAAGCGTCCTCGGACTCCGCCGCGGACTTCGGGTCGCGTGGTACTCGACCGTCTTGCTGTTGCCCGTGACGGCGGTCCAGGGACTGGCCCAATCCAGCGTGGCCTCGACGCCGCTGATCGCGCTCTCCCTGCTCTCGATTCCGTTCGTCTTGCTCAACTACCGCCGGTTCGACCGGCAGATCGACCTGTCGACGACCCAACTCGCCGCGACGGCTGCCCTCCTCGGCACGATGGTCTACGGGACGGCCGGCACCTACCGACTCAGCGAGGACTTCAACAACGTCGAGACCATCCTCGACGCGGTGTACTACACCATCGTCACCGCCAGCACGGTCGGGTACGGCGATGCGATTCCCACCACACAGCAGGCCCGCCTGTTCTCGATCTCCGTGTTGATCCTCGGGGTGGCGAGTTTCACGCTCGCACTGGGGTCGCTACTCGGCCCAGCCATAGAAGCGCGGTTCGCACAGGCACTCGGTACCATGACAGAACGACAACTCGAACTGCTCGAGGACCACGTGATCGTCCTCGGCTACGGCGACCTGACGGAACCGATCATCGACGAACTCGACGGCACGGTCCCCTTCGTCGTCATCACTCCGGACCAGGAGGCGGCGGCGGAGCTCAACGCCCGCGACATCGCGGTGCTGTCGGCCGATCCCAGCGACGAGGCACCGCTCCAGCGCGCGAGCATCGAGGACGCCCGCGCGGTCGTCGCGGCGACCAACAACGACGCCAACGACGCGCTGGCGATCCTCACCGCGAAGTCACTCAACGCCGACATCCGGGTGGTCGCGGGCGCGACCGACCGCGAGAACGTCGAGAAACTCAGACGCGCGGGTGCGGACACGGTCATCAGCCCCGCAGTCATCGGTGGCCACCTGCTGGTCGAGTCGGCGCTGGGCGACGAGAACGTCGAGACCGTTGCCGACCAGTTGCTCGACAGTTCCGGCGGGAGCGCGGCCGGCGAGTGATCCTCAGCGGTTGCGGTCGACGATAGCTACGTCACAGTCCAGATCGCGGATACGCTCGAAGGTGGGCGGCGAGACCAGCCGCGAGGCGCGACTTCGATCCGTGCTCGCGCCCATGAACACCAGATCGTAGTTCGTCGCGTTCGCCGACAGGAAGTCCTCGATGGGAGCACTCGAAACCCGCGTTTCGAGCGAGCCCTCGAAGGGCTCGACCAGATCCGAGAGCATGTTCTCGGCGCGGCGACGGTTGCCGTCACCCTGCAGGCAGTTGGCGACGCCGACGTGCCCGGTCCGGCCGGCCAACCGGAGCGCGAAGTCGATCATCGCGTGGGCCACGTCGCCGGCCCGACGGACCGGCACGAGGACGCGGTGCCAGCGCGTCCGCCCCGCACAGGAGCGATGGACCAGCACGTCCACGTCGCCCCGAAAGAGGAGTCGAACGAACGGCGAGAGACTCCCGTGGCGCTGTTCGTACGGCGTCGCGATCAGATCGCAGTTGGTCTCGTGTGCGGTCGAGATAACCGTCGACGCGGGCGTCCCGCCGGCCGTGGCGACGACGACCTCGCAGGGGACGCCGACTTTCGTCTCGACCTGTGCGGCCTGTTCCTCCAGTCGTTCGACGGCGCTCGATGCGGCGCGGTGTTCGGCCATCTCGTCGAGCGTCTCCGCGTCGAGTTCCTCCTCGGAGGCCGCTGAATCCGAGTCGCCGGCGTCGATGCCCGCCTCGGGGTCGTCGGGACGGCTACCCTCGGACCGTGGCTCCGACGAGGGCCCGCTCGCATCACTCGCGGGACCACCGTCCATCCGAACTCCAGCCGTTCCGTCGAGCAGTTGTCGCTCGGCGGCGGCTACCTGCTCGTCGTCCACGACATCCAGCAGGACGACCTTCCCGGCTTCGTGGGCGGCGGCGAGTTTCGCGGCCAGCATCGCCGTCGCCTCGGCGTCGTCGGTCCGCATCGGTACCAGCACGTGGTCGTCGCCCTTCGTCGACTGGTAGAGATAGCGGGCCCGCTCCTCGAAGAAGGTCTCCCGCCAGAGCAGGAAGACGCCGGCGACCAGCGTCGAGGAGACGAGGACGCTCCCGACGTAAGCCAGCCGCGGCGTCAGCGTCACCGACAGGCCCGTCACCACGTCGAGCGTGATCGAGTTGGCGCTGCTGACGTCGATGACGTGGACCAGCAGGGCACTGGAGTACGCGGAGGCTTCCTCGACCGTGAGCAGCCAAGTCACCAGCCCCGTGAGGAAGACCGAAAACGCCGCGGCACCGGGATCGACCGTCGTTCGCCCGGGTGCCGCCCACAGGGCGGTCGCGACACCGTACGCGAGCCAGCCACAGAACGCGCCGACGGTGAGGCCACCGACGAACCGCGTCGGCGAGGCGAACTCGCTCTCCGGTCTGGCGAAGAGCATGTACGTCCCCGAGGCCAGCGGCGGAAAGAGCAGGAAGGGCAGCACGGAGACGGCGTTCGAGATCCAGGTGACCGCTGCGATGAGCAGGGGAACGAACACCAGCACCGACAAGTGGACCAGGTTGCGGGTGTTCTCGAGCCAGCGGCGGATCGTCCACACTTCGCGGCGCTCGAACCGGCGGACCCGCGCTCGGGCCGCGGCGAGTCGCTCACGCACCCGGTCGCGCATACCCACCCCTTTCGAAGCCGGACACAAAAACCGCGCGCCGATCCCGTGACCGCTACAGCGCCGTCGCGGCGTCGAGCGCGATCCGGATCGCCCGCTCGACGTTGTTTCTCGCCTTCTCGGGGAGTTCGTCGTCGTCGGTCTCGCCTTTCTGTGTCCCCTCGACCAGGTTGCCGTCGACGGTGCAGATCGCGCCGGCGGCCATCCCCTTCCGGCGGGCCAGCGAGAAAATCGCTGCCGCCTCCATCTCGACGGCCAGCAGGCCGGCGGCCTCCCAGGCCCGGACGTACTCGTCCGTCTCCGCGTAGAAGGCGTCGTCCGTGGCCACCGGCCCCACGTGTACGTCTTCACCATTGACTTCGGCCTCATCGACGAGCGCCGAGAGAACGTCGTAGTCCGGCACCGCGGGCACGGTGTCGGCCTCGTAGCGGCCGGTCGTTCCCTCGTCTTTGGCCGCGCCGGTCGCGACGACCATGTCGCCGATTTCGATCCCGGCCTGGAGCGCACCCGTGGTGCCGACCCGGATCACGGTCTCGACGCCGACGGCGTGGAGTTCCTCGACGGCGATGGCTGCCGACGGGCAGCCGATACCGGTCGAACAGATCGTGAGGTCACGGCCCTCGTAGGTGGCGTTGACGACCTTGTACTCGCGGTTCTGTGCGACCGTCGTCGCCTCGTCGCAGGCGTCGGCGATGCGGTCGACGCGCCCGGGGTCGCCCGGCAGGAGTGCGACGTTCGCCAGGTCGCCCGGTTCGACCAGCAGATGTGGCTGTTTGGCCATACGTGCCATTCAGCCAGCGGCTACAAAACGGACGGGGATCGGCGCTCAGGACTTCGAGTCGTCCCGACCGAACAGGCGACCCACGGGTCCCATGAACTGCGCGAGCGAGAGGTCGGTCGACTCGAAGAACCTCTTGGCCCGGTACGCGCCCCGTGCCGGGAACCCGATCAGGAAGAAGACGAGTGCCGTCAGCGACAGGGAGATCGCTGACACCGGAAGCAACGACTGGGGCTGGACGATTCCATCGACCAGCACGAGGCCGAACAGGAAGATTCCCGCCAGGATGGAGTGACGGCCCAGACTGCCGATGAAGGCCCATCGCGGACTCTCCGTCTCCAGTGGCTCCGTGGTGTCCTCGGAAGCCGGCGGCGTCGTTTCCGCCGGCTGTGCGGGAGCAGCAGGCCCGGTGGGCGTCGGTCCCGGCTCGGGTTCGGCTGCGACGTCCGGTTCGGATTCCGATTCGGGCGTTGCGCGCCACCACACGCGACCGACCCCCACGTCCTTCGAGTCCAGTTCGTCCCGGTCCACGAGGTCCTCCAGCCGGTTCAGCGTCGCACGCTTCCCGATTGGAAGTTCCTCCGCGACTTCCGAGGTGGTCAGGACAGGGTCGTCCGTCCCCTCGAAGACGCCCAGAATGTTCTCGTCCCGCGCCTTCTGGGCGGGTGCCCGGGGATACTCCTCGGAACCGGAGTCTGAGGGCATGGGAATCCATATTTCAGCCATGCGCATTAATCTTGGGGAGTTTAGATTACGGCTCTATCTGCTCTTGACCCGAATTTCGTCCTTACGAAGTAAGGTTCACGAGCAGTAACCTTTATACTCTCGGGGGAATATGGATACGATGAGGGCGCGGGGGAAGGCGGAGCACGCCACTCCAAGCAAACACCACGCGTCCGAACCCTCACCGGACGAACCACGCCCAACACCACGGGGTTGACCGGTACCGACCCTCACTCTCGTTCCCTTTCGGAAAATACGCCGAACAGCGCCGCTCAGAACAGTCCAGCGGCGGCAAACAGCAACAGATTGTGCGTTCCCGGCCCGAGTCCGACGGCGGCGACCACACCGAGGGCCGCGTTGCCCTGGGCGGGATCTTCCTCCACGAAGTCGGCGAACAACACCAGAACCGCGGCCGCGATCAGGAGTTTCACCAGGACGAACAGCCATCCCTTACCGACGACCGACGCCGTCGGCAGGGAGCCGGCGAACTCCATGATCGCCGCAGGGACCGGGCTTCGTTCGCCGCTCCCGAGCAGATCGACGCCGACAGCCGTCGACACACCGTCGAGCGCGTGGCCGAACACGACGACCACGCCGAGCGTCCCGGTTCGGGCGGTTACGGTCGGGCGAACCCGGTCGAGAATGGCATACGTCACGACCGCGACGACGACAGACGCGATCAGCGCGGCGACGGGCAACGCCGGCGCGAGCGTGCCCCGGGCCGTGGCCGTCTGTACGACCAGCGCGGCACCGGCAAGGGTCGCCACACCACCGGTCGTGGCGAGTGCGGGCGGGACCCCTCGATCCGCGAGGATCAGTCCACCCCAGACCGTCCCAGCGGCGAGAAACGTCGTCACGTACACTGTGGGGGCCGAGAAGAGTGGAGCGATGGCATCGGGGACCGCTTCCAGCTGGTAGAGGACGTGAAACGCCGCACCGGCCGCCATCCAGGGCGTGAACGCGACGACGAGTCGTTGCGTGACCGGCGGGCGACGGGTGAAAAGCACCGCGCCGACGGCGAGACCGGCGACCGCCAGACCGAGCAGATACGCCAGGCCGGGGACGACCAGTCCTTCGGGCAGTATCTGGAAGAACATGCCGGAGGGGGTTGCGCGGCGGCCGAAAGCCTTCCGGTCGGCCACGTCGATTTTTATCCCACGGGCCGCTATCGGATGCATGGACGTTCCCGGGCAGATCGACCACACGGTGCTGGGACCGGCGACGACGGGCGACGACGTACTGGCCGTCCTCGACGAAGCCATCGAGTACGGCACGAACGCCTGCATCCCGCCGTGTTACGTCGAGATGGCGTCGAGTTACGCACCCGAGACGACGGTCGCGACCGTGATCGGCTTCCCGCACGGACAGCACACGCCGACGGCGAAAGCCGAGGAAGCCGAGTTGGCCTGGGAGGCCGGCGCGGACGAACTCGATCTGGTCGCCAACGCCGGCCGCCTGCTCGGCGGCGAGGACGACGACTATCGGGACGAAATCGCCGAAGTCGTCGCGGCGACGCCGCTGCCGGTGAAAGTCATCGTTCAGGCCCCACTGTTGTCGGACGCGAAGCTCGAACGGGCGGGCGAACTCGCCGCCGCGGCCGACGCCGATATGCTCAAGACCGCCACCGGGTTCGGAGATGGCGGCGCGACGGTCGCCGACGTGGAACTGCTCAGTGAGTTCCTGCCGGTGAAAGCCAGCGGGGGAATCGGGTCCTGGGAGCGCGCGGAAGCGATGTTCGACGCCGGAGCCGAGCGTATCGGGGCCAGCAGCGGCGTCACCATCGTCGAGGAGTGGCGAACGGCGAGGGAGTAGGATCCGTCGCGTTTTTGCTCGGCGAGCACGGAGTCGGAGGTAGCGAATGGCCCGCTATCACATCGAGACGTACGGGTGTACCTCCAACAGAGGTGAGACCCAGCAGATCGAGCAGGCGCTCCGCGAGGGGGGCCACCACCCCGTCGACGGCCCGGAAGCCGCCGACGTGGCGATCCTCAACACATGCACGGTGCTGGAGAAGACGGAGCAGAACATGCTCCGGCGGGCCAAAGAGTTGGACGCCGAGACCCCCGGTGACCTGGTGGTGACAGGCTGTATGGCGCTCGCACAGGGAGACATGTTCCGCGACGAGGACATCGACGCCGAGATCCTCCACTGGGACGAGGTGCCCGACCACGTCCTCAACGGCGAGTGTCCGACCGTCACCGACGGGACCGACCCGGTCCTGAACGGCGTCGTCGGCATCCTCCCCATCGCCCGAGGCTGTATGAGCGACTGTTCGTACTGCATCACCAAGCAGGCGACCGGGCGGATCGACTCGCCGCCGATCGAGGAGAACGTCGAGAAGGCTCGCGCTCTCGTCCACGCGGGCGCGAAGGAGATCCGGATCACCGGCCAGGACACCGGCGTCTACGGCTGGGATATCAATCAGGGCGAGAGCCTCCTGCCCGAGCTGCTCGACCGAATCTGTGACATCGACGGCGAGTTCCGCGTCCGCGTGGGCATGGCCAACCCGAAGGGCGTCCACGGCGTCCGCGACGAACTGGCCCGGGTGTTCGCCGAGAACGACGAACTCTACAACTTCCTGCACGCACCCGTCCAGTCGGGCAGCGACGACGTGCTCGCGGACATGCGTCGCCAGCACGCCGTGGGCGAGTACGTGGAAGTGGTCGAGACCTTCGACGAGCATCTGGACTACTGGACGCTCTCGACGGACTTCATCGCCGGCTTCCCGACCGAGGAGCCGGCGGATCACGAGCAGAGTCTCGCCCTGATGGCCGAGACTCGGCCCGAGAAGATCAACGTCACCCGATTCTCGAAGCGGCCCGGGACCGACGCCGCCGATATGAAGGGGCTGGGCGGCCAGACCAAGAAGGACCGCTCGAAGGCGCTGACCGACCTGAAGATGGACCTCGTGGGGCAGGCACACGAGGAGATGATCGGGACCGAGCAGTCGGTCCTGCTGACCGAGGACGGCACCGACGACTCGCTTGTCGGCTACGACGAAGCGTACCGGCAGGTCGTGATCACCGACGCCGAGGACCGCGGACTGTCAGTGGGTGACACCGTCGACGTGGAGATCACGAGCCACAACACGGTGTACGCGTTCGGCGAGCCGATCTAGCGGCTCCGGTACCCACCTACAGCTTGCGGTCGATGGCGTCCCGGAACTTCTCGGCCAGTCTGTCCTCCTCGTCGACCCCCTCGAAGGTGACCGTGGTGGTGGTCTCGTCGGCACCGGCCATCTCGACCGGGGCGTCCGCGTCGCGGTCGATCTCGACGACGAACCCGACGTGGTCGTCGTCGGGCAACGAGACGATCTCCAGTTCGTCGAGTTCGCCGACGTACTCGCCGGTCCGGGGCTTGAGTTCGAACTCCTGGACGAAGGTGTACTCGGCCGTCAGCTGGCCATTCTCGTCGGCGGCGTTCGTCGCGCTGTCGTAGCTAAATCCTGGTGGTCGTCAGGGCCCGCCGTCCGGACCGGGACCGTGATCGGCCAGCCGGTCGACCTCCTCGTCGGGTTTCCACTCGCCGGCCTCTTTCGGGTCGATGTGGACGAACACGTCGTCGACTTCCGGGAGTTCCTGGATCGACGTGATCACGGCGGTCTCGATGTCGTGTGCCTCCAGCAGGGTCCGGTCGCCCTCGACTTCGATGTGGAGACTCACGTCGATCTCCGGGCCGACGTAGTGGGCGATCACGTCGTGGGCCCCCTTCACGTCGGGGTGGGAGAGTGCCCGCCGAACGATCTCGGCCCGCAGGTCCTCCGGCGGGGCCGCCCCGACGAGGTAATCGAGGTTGTCCCGGACGACCTCGACGCCTGTGTAGAGGATGCCGACACCGACGAGCGCGGCGGCGACGGGGTCCAGAAGCGGGAAGCCCAGCGCCGCGCCGACGACCCCGCCAAGCGCCGCCACGGCAGTGAGGATGTCGTTGCGGTTGTCCAGCGCGGTCGCGACGAGGGCGGGCGAGCGGTGGTCTTCGCCGACGGTCAGGCAGTACCGGTAGAGGAGATACTTCGCGACGGCGGCCACGGCGAGGACGCCGACAGCGGCCGGGCTGGACGTGGTCGGACTCGGGCCGGCGAGGACCGCGGTCAGCGCCTGCCAGATGACGGCCCCGCCGGCCGCGAAGATACCCAGTGCGACGAACAGGCCCACGAACGGCTCGATGCGCTCGTGGCCGTGGGGATGCTCGAAGTCCGGTGGCCGAGTGGTGAGGTAGAGACCGGCGACGACCACGACGCTGTAGACGGTGTCGGCGAGGCTGTTGACGGCCTCGGACCCGACGGCGAGGCTCCCGGTGACGTACCAGACCCCGCCCTTCGCCAGCGCGAGCAGGAGGTTGGCCCCGAGGACCACGAGGCCGACCCGCCGAAGCGTCGTCGAGCGTGCCATCGTCGGCGTTTGGACACCCGGGTAAAAAAGTCGCCCTGTCGAGCTAGAACTCGACCGCGCCGTCGTCGGGGACGGTCGCACCCTCCTGCTCGGCGAAGCCCTCGTACAGCCGGTCGTAGGTGTCTTCGACGGCCTCGACGATGACTTTCGTCTCGGAGATGACGGGCATGAAGTTGGTGTCACCCTCCCAGCGGGGGACGACGTGGGTGTGGAGGTGATCGTCGATTGAGCCCCCGGCTGCGCCGCCGCCGAGGTTGAGCCCGGCGTTGTACCCTTCCGGGTGGAGTGCGGTCTCCATGGCCTCGATGGTCCGCTGTTTCAGGCGGGCGTGGTCCGTGAGAACCGGCTCGTCCAAATCGCGGTAGTCGCCAGTGTGCTGGTGGGGAATCACCATCGCGTGGCCCGGGTTGTACGGGTAGTTGTTCAGGAGGACGAGCGCGTGGTTGCTCCGGGCGACGACGTTGTTGGCCCGGTCGTCGTCGCGTTCCGCGAAGGCACAGAACACACAGCCGTCGATGTCGGCGTTCTTGTCGGGACGTTCGATCCAGTCGATCCGCCAGGGCGCGAACACCTGCTCCATGCCGGCCCTGTGGCCGCCCGTATCTTAACCGCCACGGAGGCCCCCGCCGAGACGGCCCGGTTCGACCACCCGAATCCTGACGCAGTGGTATATAAACCATTCGGCCGTTTTCCAGTTTAATACCAGGAAGAGGACACGAGAGGTCATCATAAACGATTTGCTCGCTTCACAGATAGTCTCGCGGAAAACCGCAAGACAGCGGCCGAAGATTCCGTGAACGGAGCCGAACGGATTGGGGTTTTTATGCTCTCGTCGGTGAGAGTGAGAGGTACGATGTCAGCGACAAACGACGGCGGCGACGGGATGACAGAGGAGTGCGAGGAGTGTCGTCGCGAGACACCGCACGAGGTGTCGGTGCAGATCCTCACCGAGAGTGCCACCCCGGAGAACGCCGAGTACTCGCGCGAACCCTACCGGGTCAGCGAGTGTCGCGTCTGCGGCGCTCGGACCGTGTTGCGGATGAACAACGCCTGACGCTGACATCGACATCGCCGAGACCAGCGCCCCGGGAACGACCGCTACAGCCGCGTCGTGACCTCACAGCCGTCCTCGGTCACGATGATCGTGTGCTCTTTCTGGCTGACCAGACAGCCCGCCTGTTCTTTGAGGACGGGGTAGCCGTGGAGGATGTCCTGCTGTTTCAGCCGGCGCAGCGCCATCTCGGGGCGGCGCACGTCGAGCCAGCGCGTGGCGAAGGGGAGCGTCTTGAACTCCTCGGTGATCTGGTTCAGCGCCTGGCGGGCCGCGCGGTTCCGGACCGAGCCCTCGGATTCGAGTGCGAAAATCTCCTCCTCGCTGCCCTCCCGGACCTTGCCGCCACCGTCGGTGGCGAACGGTTCGATGGCCACCACGTCGCCGGCTTCGAGTTCGATCCCCTGATCGACCGCGCGGTTCGGGATGTTCGGTGGCGTGTGCTGTTGCCAGTGGCCTAGCCCGTGTCCCGTGAGGTTCACGACGGGGTTGAACCCGTAGCCGTCGATAGTCTCCTCGATGACCGCACCGATCTCGCCGGTTTCGACGCCGGCTTCCACGGTATCGAGGGCAGCCTCCAGCGCGGCCTCGGAGGCCTCCGCGAGTTCGGGATTGCCGGAGAGATCGACCGTGACCGCAGTGTCGGCCAGCCAGCCGTCGACGTGGACGCCGATGTCCAGATTGACCATGTCCTCGCCGAATGTGGTCTCGTCGTCGACGCCAGGTGTGGCGTGGGCGGCTTCCTCGTCGATGCTGATGTTCACCGGGAACGCGGGTTCGCCCCCGAGTTCGCGGATGCGCTCTTCGGCCCACTCGGCGATCTCCAGGTGGCTCGCACCGACTTCCACCCGGTCGGCGGCCTCGTTGCGGACCTGTGCGAGGATCTCGCCCGCCTCCCGGTTTTTGTCGTACTGCTCGGCGTCTAAATCCACGTCGGTCATACCCGCCCGTTCGGCGAAGGGCGGCAAAGGAGTTGCGCTCCACCGTGTCCGTCGGCCGAGCTCGTCGGTCCGGCGGGATCGGACGAGACCCGCCCGACAGCGCCGAGGAAATTCAGTGCTCACCCGCTCGCGAGACGATAGTCGGTCGCGCGCATGCGACGAGACGCACAATCACGATTCGATGGCCAACCTGAAACCGCCCGACAATCAGCGACCGTCTATCCGAGACAGTCGGTCGCTTCGCCGCGAAAACGGTCTGGACACCTGTTTCCAGTGTCGGGGAACGGCCGGTGGAGGGGAGACAAGTATCTCGCGGCGGTGACAGCGACGCTCTCGGTCGAACGGGTCGAGGTCGACTCGCTGATGTTCGAGGACAGCAACGAGACCACAGGCGAGATGGAACCGGTCGGGACGCCGGCCGAACCCGCGACGCCGGTCGAACCCGGGACCGAGACGCCGACCGAGGGTGCGGCCCCGACCGAACCCGAGACGACTACGCCGGGCGGCCCGGTTTGAAGCGGGCGCTACAGCGAGTGGGATGCCGCCCGTTCGAGCAGACATCGACGCGGACCCGAACGGCCCGGTCCGGCGGCGACGGGCCGATTGCTGTGTGACAGCTCAGAAATACCACGGTCGTTGTCTACAGTTTCCCAGGAAGCGGTAGGCCTTTTAGCCCGACGTGTGATGTTCCGAGATATGCCCTACGAGAAGGTCGACGTGCCCGCGGACGGGGACAAAATCGAGGTGGTAGATCCGGACAACGACGAGCTAGCTGTCCCGGAGAACCCCATCATCCCCATCATCTACGGCGACGGCATCGGCGTCGATGTCGGTCCGGCCGCACAGAAGGTGCTCGAAGCGGCGGCAGACGCGACCGGCCGCTCGATTAGCTGGATGCGGGTCTACGCTGGCGAGACTGCCCGCGAGCAGTACGACGAGAACCTCCCCGAGGACACACTGCAGGCGTTCCGGGAGTTCAACGTCGGGATCAAGGGGCCGCTGACGACACCCGTTGGTGCCGGCTTCCGCTCGCTGAACGTCGCGCTCCGGAAACGGCTGGACCTCTACACGAACGTCCGGCCGACCTACCACATCGAGGGCGTCCCCTCGCCGGTCACCCGCCCGGATCAGATGGACATGGTCACCTTCCGGGAGAACACCGAAGACGTCTACGCCGGCATCGAGTGGGAAGCTGGCACCGAGGGTGCCGAGAAGGTGCGTGAGTTCGTCGAGGAGGAGATGGGCTTCGACGAGACCATCCACGAGGGAGACGTCGGCATCGGCGTCAAGCCCATCAGCGAGTTCGGGACGAAACGCCTCGTCCGCAAAGCCATCGACTATGCCCTGGAGAACGACCATGACTCGGTCACCCTCGTCCACAAGGGGAACATCATGAAGTTCACCGAAGGGGCGTTCCGGGACTGGGGCTACGAGGTCGCCGAAGAGGAGTACGGCAACGAGGTCATCACCGAGGACACCCTCTGGGAGGAACGGGACGGCGAACAGCCCGAGGGTGCCGTCGTCGTCAACGACCGCATCGCGGACAACATGCTCCAGCAGATCCTCACCCGCACGGAGCAGTACGACGTGCTGGCGATGCCCAACCTCAACGGCGACTACCTCTCCGACGCCTGTGGGGCCCAGATCGGCGGGCTCGGCATCGCACCCGGTGCGAACTTCGGTGACGGCCGCTGTCTGGCCGAACCCGTCCACGGCTCGGCCCCCAAGTACGCCGGCCAGGACAAGGTGAACCCGACTGCGATGATTCTCTCGGGCAAACTCATGCTCGAATATATGGGCTGGAAGGACGCGGGCGAACTCATCCGGGACGCCGTCGAGGAGACGATCAAGTCCAAGCGGGTCACCTACGACATCGAACGCCAGATCCAGGGCGGCGAGAAACTCGCCTGCAGCGAGTACGCCGAACGCGTCGCCGACACCATCCACGACCTGGCCTGAGGGCGGGCGCGCTATTTTTCCGGCAGATACCGCGACAGCGCAGCGACAGCCGCGTCCTCGTCGTCGATCTTCTCGCGCGGGATGGCGCACTGCTGTGGGAACCAGCTCCCGTCCCGGATCACCAGTTCGTCGTCGGCAATCTCGTAGCTCTCGAAGTCGCTCCACGGACGGATCGCCACCCCCTGTTTCAGGCCGGCGTCGAGGACGACCAGTTCCGAGCGGTGCCGGGCGGTGAGCGTCGGGACGATCCCGCCGAGCGCGGCGAACAACCAGGTCACGTCGGGGCTGTCCCCGAGAACGGCACTCAGCAGAAACAACGCCACGGCGACGACGCCAGCGGCCACGCCGACCAGTTGCCACCGCTTGCCCGGCCCGTCGGCGCTCGGATCCGGCAGGACCACGCGCACGTCGCTCTCGGCTTCCACGCGAGCGGCGTACCGACGTTCGGCGGCGTGGAGTATCGACACTGCACCGACGAAGGCGACCCCGACGCCGATCATGCCGGGCCAGAATACGGCCCGTCCGGGCCCCGCCAGGCCGTAGTGGACGGTCACGACGGCCGCCGTCAGGATCACTGGGACGACGACGACCGGGACCTGCGCGGACAGCGACTGGAACCGTTCGATGCGTTCGGGTGTCGACAGGCGCATCGGTACGGCTGTAGCGGCCGGAAAGACTGCCACTGCGGCGGCGGCCGCGACGAGCAGGGAGGGCGGCGGAGCGATCAGGACGAGGGCCGTCCTGACAGTGCCGGCGACGGAACCGCCGACCCCGAGAGCGAACAGGGAGGGCTCGCGCATACCGGCTGTTTCCGACGACCGTCAGGAATGTTTTGTGATCCGGGCCGGAAGCCGGAACGAATTTGTCCGCCGGCCGGCCAGCACGTGATACTGTATCGACACTGCGTACTGGCGCTCGTCCTCGCCGGGTGTTCGGGGCTGGCGGGCGAGCCGACGGCGACGCCCGGTGCCGATCCGGGAGACGACGAGGAGAACGACCGCGACGACACGGCCGGTTGGCCGACCGTTCCGGGCGTGGCGGTCGACGGGAGCGTCAACGAGTCGGCGCTGCTGAACGCACACTTCGAGGCGCTCAACGAGAGCGCGAGCCGGCAGCACTATCTGACGCGCTCGAACGGGACCGTCGACTCGAACGCCACGACCTACCGCAACGATTCGCACCTGCTACACCGGAGTCGTGGCACGTTCTCGTCGGTCACCTACCAGCCCACCGATCGGGAGTGGACGGCCGAACACGAACGGTGGGGCGACGAGCGATACGTGTTCACCGACGACCGGTCGGGCGCGATCTCCGCCGGCAGCAGTATCGGGTTCGGCCTGGCCATCTACGTCGGCTCCGGGCAGTTCGAGCGGGTCGGCACGAGCACCTACCGGGGAGCGCAGGTCGTCCGACTCGAAGCCGACAGCGCCAAATCGACCGGGCTCGCCGCCGAGTACCAGCAGTACGAGGCGAGTCTGCTGGTCGACGAGCGGGGACTGCTCCGCCGAGCGACCGGCACGGTGAACGCCGGGGAGGGACCGCCGACCAGCTTCGACATCACGGCTACGACGGATGTCGAGACGGTCCCGCGGCCGACGTGGGTCCCGAAACTCGTCCGTGGCGAGGCGTCGCTGGTGGCCAACGACACCGCGCTGGCGGTTCGGATCACCGGCGGCCCGACGGTGCCGGCGAACACGAACGTCGAGTTCTCGTCCCGACTCCGGACCGTCACCGTCCAGTCGGACCGTCCCATCGAACCGGGTGCCACGCTCTATTTCTCGCTGTCGCCCGGGGAGTACGAGCCGACCGCGACGCTGACACGGACGCCGCCGGATCCGGGCACGCGACTCGACATCGGGGACGACAGGAGCCAGGCGACCATCACACTCGAAGATCCGCCGGGACTCGACGCGCCGGTCGAGGCCTTCTTTCGGGTTGGCCCCAGCCCGTTCGAGCCCAGCGGCGACGGCGCGAGCGAGTAGCCACCCGGGTCGCCGTGGCGGGGGAGCCGGACCGTAGCCGGCGGCTTGTCACGTGACCTCGTCCGCCCAGGCCGGTGCCTCAACGGTCGTCGTTCCGACAGCGACGAACTGAACGCGGCGAACCACGCGGACCGTCCCCGAGACACCGCTGGCGTCGGCGTCGTACGCGAAGCGGTAGCTCCGAACGTATCCCCGGCCGTCGACGACGGCCCTCAGCGACGCGTTCCGCGGCGGCCCGACGAACGACGGCGTCGGCGCGGACCCGGGATCGCTGAACCGAACCCCGGTCAGCCGGACCGGTCCGTCCCCGAGGGTGCGGTTCGGCCGCAACTCGAACGCACCGAAGATCCTGGCGACGCCCCGGTGGCTCGTCGGGTCACGGAGCGGACCCGGCGGCTCGGTCGGGAACCGGTCGACCCGGGCATCCGCGCCGGTCCCGACTCGCTGGGTAACGGCCGTCCCGTCGTACCAGTAGGTCAACACCGGCGCGAGCGAGGACGTGGGGAAGCCGTTCGTTCGCTGGACGCGCCGGAACAGGTACCGGTCCGCGCCCGGGGCGACCCGGCGGTCCCGTGTCGCGTTCCGGCGGACGGTCCCATTGCTCGTGATTACTTCACTGACCCGGACGGTGTAGCTGGTCGATCCGAGGACGGCGTCGTGGTTCGCGGCCAGCGTCGACGCGTCCACCCCGTCGGCCGTGATTCCCGGCGGCACCGACGCGTTCCCCAGTTCGACGGGTTCGGGTGTCGCCCGGTCGTCGATGAGTCCGCCACACCCGGCCAGGACGGTGAGGAGACACAGTGTGGCTACGGCGTGGGAGCGTCGCATTCGTGCCGGAACAGGGACCGAACCCACCTAACCGTTCGCGTCGCGACGCGGACGGCAGATTCTTCCCCGAACGGGCCTCAGTGACGACCATGTACGCCGTGGTCGGGTGCAGCGACTGTGACGCGCTCCGGGTCGTCGAGGGCCGCCCGGAACGGTCGGAGTGTCCCCGCTGTGGGGCGAGTCGCAAGTTCGAGAAACTCAAGCAGTTCGTCACGACGGACGATCCGGACCACGCCCGGGAGGTCCGGGCGGCGATGCTGGCCAAACGCCAGGGCCACGAAGACGCCTTCGACGACCTCGATTCCTTCGCCGAGATGGACCGCTACCTCGACGAAGCCGGCGTCGACGACGAGGCGTACCTCGAACAGTCGGGCGTCGACACGGCGGCGGTCGGGGCAGCCGCCGACCGCGCCGAGCAGGGGGCGGGCGGCGGCCAGAGCCGCAGGGAGACGGTACTGGAAGCGCTCCGCGAACAGGACGCCCCGACCGAAGGGAGCGTCGTCGACTACGCCACCGAGCGCGGCGTTCCGGCCGAGTACGTCCGGGATGCCCTCGACAAACTCGTCCGCCAGGGCGAAGTGACCGAGAGCGGCGACACCTACAGAGTACTGTGAGCCTCGTCGACCGGGACATCGACTACGGATCGGCGGCCGTCGGCACGCTCGTCGGACTGGCGGGCCTGCTCTTTCTCGTCGAACCGGTGGTCGGGCCGCTCGCGCTCGGTGGCCTCCGGGTCAGACCCGTCGCGCTCTCGACGGTCGTCCTCGCGCTGGGCTTCGGCCTGGGCGGCGTGGTCTACCTCCGG
The DNA here is from genome assembly GCF_023698535.1 of Halorientalis regularis. Lineage (GTDB taxonomy): Archaea > Halobacteriota > Halobacteria > Halobacteriales > Haloarculaceae > Halorientalis > Halorientalis regularis. The sequence continues at coordinate 171,221 of NZ_JALJCL010000004.1, read as the reverse complement.
CGCGGACAGCGCCTGATCGGTATCGCCCACGCCGTCGGCGCGGTCGGCTGGGGGTTGCTCGCGCTCGCACCTGCGTTCGGGAGCGAAACCGCGCTCGTCCTCGGCCTGGCCGTCGTCGTCGGCGGTGCCGTCGCGCTGGTCGTGCAGGGCTCCCGGAATCGGGACCGCGGGTGACGGCGGAGCGAGGTGTCCGCCCTCCGACTGTGGGTTGTACCGTGCGTCGTGGTGACTTACCATTACGATCGACCAGCGACTGGAGTCCGCCGACGTACTCGTGCTGGTGTCGGGGACTGCTATCGCTCTCGGGGCGCTCGTCGTGGTGGGCGCGGGTAGCGCCGGCCGACCGACGGTCGGCCCCATCGGCCTCCATCGACTCGGGCAGTTGTTGTTCGTCGCGGGGTTCGCGCTCGGGAGCGGGTACCGCTTCGTCCTCAGCCACGAACTGCAGGCCGCGGGCTTCACCTGTCTGCGGCGGCCCGGGCGCTGTCGTTCGTCGACTGGCTGCTGGTCCCACTACTGGGCGGAGCCTTCTTCGCCCTGCTCGTCGCCGTGCTGGCATTGGGTGGCGCACTGGCCGTCCTCGGGATCATCGGGGACACCTGCCGGTTCGAGGACGTAGTTCCCGACAGGTTGGAGCCACCCCAGGGTGATCGGCGCTCCCCTCCCCCGAGGAAGCGCGATTGTTTACGTTTCAAAAGAGATAAACCAGATGGCAAAAACGGTGAAAATGATGGCAGGATTGCAGACGAAAAAAGAGTTCACGGGCGACATGGGCAAGCTAATCATCGGTGGGTTCTGCTGTCTCCCCTACGGCGTCTACTACTACTTCGACGCCAGGGAGACGCTGGAGCAGTGCCCAGAGTGCATGGAGACCGTCTCGCAGGGGGCCTCCACCTGCGGGCACTGCGGCGAGGACCTGAACCAGTACAGATAGATGCGGAACCCACTTCGGGTGGCCGTCCAGCGAATCGGCGAGGAAGAGCCGTTGCTCCTCGCACACCACCCGACCTGTCGCTACTACTCCCATCACACGTTCGAGCTGTACGGCCAGCAGCTGTGTATGGGGTGTTTCGTCGTCTATCCCGTCGGCCTCCTCGCGCTGTCGTCGCTGATCGTCGCACGACTCGCCGTGCCGGGCGCGGCGCTGTTCGAGCTGGCGACCCCGGCGTTCTACGGCCTCGGGTTCGCGCTGATCGGCCCGAAAGTCGTCGAGTCGCTCAGCCCCGGCCGGTGGCGGACGCGGAGCCGCATAGCGGTGAAGGCGCTCCTGGCGGTCGGGTTGGCGTTGCTGGCGTTTCCGTTCGTCTTCCGGCCGGCCGACCGGCTCGTCACCGTCGCCCTCTTCGTCGGGTTCCTGATTCCGTACGTCGCATACAAGGGACTGACCGCGCTCGACGACTGTCAGGGGTGTCCCCAGCGGGACGACTTCCCCGACTGTACGGGGATGACCGTCGACGGGACCTACGAATACGCCGACGAGACGACGACCGTCACGCCCGCGACGGGGACGGACGCGGCCGACGATGCGACTGGGGCTCCACCTGCCCAGGAAACCGGCGAGTGACCGCGGTCAGCGACCCAGTTCCTCGTGCGCGCTGGAGAGGTGCCGGGAGGCCAGCGCCGAGAGCAGTGAGAGTTCGCCGGCCAGCGCCGCGGTCGCGATGACCTCCGCGAGCGCGTCGGCGTTGCTCCCCGGCGGATCACCGCCGCCCGTGACACCCACCACCTCCATGGCCTCGGCCTGCGTGGCGAGGCCGGTCCCGCCGCCGACGGTACCGACTTCCAGCGAGGCGATGGTGAGGCTGGCGTAGAGGCCGTCCTCGCGCTCCTCGACCGTGGTGATGGCGTTCGACCCCTCGACGACCTGCGCGATGTCCTGCCCCAGCGCGAGGAACGCGGCGGCGACGGTGTTGGCGGCGTGGGCGTTGAACCCCAGACTGCCCGCCTTGGCGCTTCCCACGAGGTTCTTGCGGGTGTTTGCCTCCGCGATGGCGTCGGCGGTCGTCTTGAACCGCTCCTCCACGAGGTCGTGGGGGATGAACACGTCGGCGGCGACGGTGCGCCCGCGGCCCTCGACGGCGTTGATCGCGGCGGGTTTCTTGTCGGAGCAGAGATTGCCCGACAGCGCGACCAGCGACGCGGGTGTCTCCGCCTCGACGACCCCGCAGGCTTCCTCCGTGGCGATGGTGGCCATGTTCATTCCCATGGCGTCTTTGGTGTCGTAGGTGAACCGGAGGAACACGGAGTCCCCGACGACGTAGGGGGTCACGTCGGTCAACTCGCCGTGGCTGGTCGTCGACTCGGCGGCCGCGGCGAGTTCGTCGGTGTTCTCGCGGACCCACGCGGCGACCGTGGCGGCTTCGCCCACGTCCGCGACGGTGAACACGGGCGCGCGGGTCATACCGTTCTTGAGGACGCGCGCGGTCGCGCCGCCGGCCGCCCGGATGGCCGAACAGCCGCGGTTGACGCTGGCGATGAGTGCACCCTCGGTGGTCGCCAGCGGGAGGTACCGTTCGCCCGCGACTGCGCCGCCGTCGATCTCGACGGGGCCGACGACGCCGACGGGGACCTGCGTCCCGCCGATCATGTTCTCGATGTTGGGTTCGGCGGTCTCGGCCGCGAAGGCGTACTCCCCGACGGTGTCGAGATCGGTGTCGGTCTCGCCGGCGACGAACATGCGGCGTGCCGTGGCGGCCGTCTCGGGGTCGGCGTGGTCGTCCAGTTCGTGGAGCCGGAGCTCGCCCTCGCGGACGCGACGAGCGAGATCGGACGGATCGGTCATACTCGACGGTGTGGCGGGTACGTCCTAAGCGTTTCCGAAGGACGACCTGTGACTACGTTTCACTCTCGCAAAACTTTTGAGCCAGGTCCACGACGGTCCGACAAATGACCGACACGTCGCTCACGGAGAGTCGGTCGATCCTGGAGCTCTCCCCCAGCGAGCGGGCCGAACAAGGGATCGACACGGCGGCGGTACAGGAGGCCCTCATCGAGGTGATCAGATACGGCGAGGGCGAGCAGAAGGTGTTCGAGGGTCGGACCTTCCCGCGACTCGAACTCGACTATCTGGACGTGGGCCGGGAGAACAACCACCCGGTCGAGTTCCGGAACTGTTCCTTCGAGAACGAGATCAGCGTCGAGCACGCCGACGTGATGGTCCCGCTCGTCTTCGAGAACTGCGAGATCGGTGCCCTCGAAATCGAGGACGCCCACTTCGAGTACGACGTGGAGGTCGTCGACTCGACGATCACCGGACCGGTGCAGGCCGAAGAGTCCCGGTTCGACCGGGACTGCGAGTTTTCCGACACTGTCTTCGAGGCCGAGACGCGCCTGGAGGAGATCACCTGCGGCGAAGACACGTCTTTCGCGGGCGCGACGTTCGGGGATGTCGTCTCCTTCCGGGGCGGGCGTTTCTCCGGTCAGTCCAACGCCATGGACGACAACACGAGTTTCGCCGAGACGACCTTCGCCGACGAGGCCGTCTTCGAGCAGGTCCGACTCCGGGCCAGCACGTTCGACGGTGCGACCTTCGAGGGGCCGGCGCGGTTCCGCGAAATCCGCGTCGACGGCGACGTTCGGTTCACCGACACTAGCTTCGAGGCGCTGGCGAACTTCGCCGAGGCGCGGTTCACGGAGGACGCCACCTTCGCCGGGGCGCACTTCGCCGCCGAGGCACGCTTCCAGGGCGCGGTGTTCGAGGGTGGCGCGCGCTCGCTGGAAGACGACGTGTCCTTCGAGAATGCGACCTTCGCCGGCCTGGCCCAGTTCGGCGAGGCGGAGTTCCGGTACTCCAACTTCGAGGCCGCGACCTTCCAGGGCGAGGCCGTCTTCGAGGAGACGTGGTTCATGGCCGACGCGGATTTCGTGGACGCGACCTTCGACGGGCAGGCCGACTTCGACGAGGCCCGCTTCGTCGAGGACGCCGACTTCTCGGAGACGACCTTCCGGGGGAAAGCCGTCTTCCGCGGCGCGGAGTTCCAGGGCCACGCCAACCAGCTGGAGGACAACGCCACTTTCGACAGCGCGACGTTCGCGGACGACGCCAACTTCTCCGGGACGGAGTTCACCTCGGCCAACTTCATGCGCGTCGAGTTCGCCGGAACGATCGATTTCGACGACGCGACCTTCGAGGACCGCATCGACATGCTGGTGCTGGCAATCGACGATAACCCCTACGTGAACCTCACGGACGCGACGATCAAGGGCGGCACCCTTTCCCAGCCCAAAGACGGGTGGGTCCGCTACGACCTCACGCGGGCCTCCATCGGCGACATCACGCTCCAGTCGGCCGACGAGAGCGGCGGGGGCCAGCGCCTGCTGGATTACTTCCGGTTCTGTAACACCGTCTTCAGCGAGTTCGACGGCAACGAGTTCGACTTCTCGACACACACGGACTATCTCGACCGCAACGACTGGGTGCTCCACGAGTTCGACGACACCACCGAGCGCACCTACGCCGTCGAGATGACCCCCGAAGTGATCGAGACGACCTACCTCAACGCGAAAAACAGCGCCTCGGCGGCCGGCGACATGAAAGCCGCCGGCGAGTTCCGGGTGAAACGCCAGCAGTACGCCCGGAAGAAACACCTCGCCATCGCCGCCGACGGAGCCGCGGACCTCGGCTCCAGGTTCAAAAACGGCGTCCGCGCCGCCGAGAACGCCTTCCTCGGAATCACCTGTGGCCACGGCATGCGCATCTTCCGCATCTTCGCCGTGTTCGCGGTCGTCCCCTTCTTTTTTGCCTTCTTCTACACCTTCGGTGGCCCGGCCTTCGAGACCGCCCCGAGCCACCAGCTGGACTCACTCTCGCAACTGGCGACGCCCTCGGGGTTCGGCGAGTTCTACACGATGGTCTCGTTCAGCTACATCACGTTCCTCACCATCGGCTACGGGAACATCGGGGCCAGCGGGTGGGCCTCTCGCATCCTGGTCGCGGCCGAGGTGTACCTCTCGGTCATCCTCGGCGGCCTCGTGCTGTACGCGCTGATCAAGCGCTCGGAGATGTGAGATCGGAAACCCTTATTTCGTCGCCGACGCTACGGGTAGTATGACTTACGATACCGTCGTCTTCGACAACGACGGTGTCCTCGTCGGTCGGACGCACTTCGAGGTGCTCCGGGAGGCCACTGCCGATACGTTCGCGCAGTTCGGCGTCACCGACCCGGACCCCGACCACGTCGAGGACATGACCATCGGCGCGACCCCAGCACAGGTCGCGTCCGTCTGTGACACGTACGATCTCGATCCCGACCAGTTCTGGATCGCACGCGACCGCACGGTCTCTGAGGCCCAGCAGGCGGAGGCGCGAGCCGGCCGGAAGACGCCGTACGGCGACGTATCGACGATCGCGGACCTCGACATCAAGCGGGGCATCGTCAGCTCGAACCAGCAGGCCACGGTCGATTTCCTGCTCGATCACTTCGAGATCGACGGGCTGTTCGACACCGCCTACGGCCGCGAGGCGACCATCGAGAGCCTCAATCTCCGCAAGCCCAACGCCCACTACCTGGAGCGGGCGCTCGCCGACCTCGACGCGGACTCGGCGCTGTACGTCGGCGACAACGAGTCCGACATCCGGGCCGCCGAGAACGCCGGCATCGATTCCGCGTTCATCCGCCGTCCCCACCGCACCGACTGGGATCTCAACGTCTGGCCCACGTGGGACATCGACTCGCTCGACGACCTCCACCGAGTCTGTAGCGCCTGAGAACTAACCACGAACTTTCAAGCCCGCCGCCGTCCCAGTGGTAACCGATCCGCCCTGCCATGAGTTCCGCACCCGAGTCCGGCGAGTACGAGGCGACGGTCGGCGGCGACCGCGAGAGCGTCGACGCCGGCACCGTCGAGAGCCTGGCCGTCACCGGCGAGCGCTGTGCCGTCGACGTGACCCCGGCGGCCGACGAGTTCCGACTCGCGCTGGCCGGCGACCACAACTCCGTCCGCGTCCGCGGGAACGACGAGACAGTGGTCCTCGACTGCACCGGCGACCGCAACTCGCTGTCCCTGGGCGAGGAGATGTCGCTCCGGCGGGAACGCGACGAGGGCGAGGCGAACTCGATCTCACGGGAGTCGTTCGAGACCGAGAGCGAACCCGACCTCGTGCAGACGACCCGCGACGAAGCCTACGCGGGGCTTGGCTGGTTCGGGTTCGATCTCGTCTCCTACCAGACCGAGATCGAGCGCGACCACTGCCAGTACTGCGGTCACGACGCCGAACGCGTGATCGAGCGCCGCGAGGAGAAGGTCCTCCGTCTGTTCGGGCTGACGTTCACGCTCAAAACGGTCGCCAGTTCCGACGAGTGTTCGTTCTGTCGGGTGTCCGCGAACGCCAGCGTCGACCTCTCGGACCGGGAGCGCCGGGAGATCTACCGCTGATCGACCGGTGAGTCGGCGTCGGTCGCGTCGTCGGTCCGCTGGAGGTCCGTCCTGGAGTACACCAGACAGCCGTGCTCGGGGTACGTGTGATACGTCTCGTAGCCGTCGCCGTCGACCGCGATGGCGGTGTAGGCGTCGGGTTCGAACTCGTGGGCCAGCTCGAAGTCGTGCCCGCCGGGGTAGGTGTCGATATCGCGGATCGCGACGGCCGTCTCGGCGATCACCGACTCGCCGGCGTAGCGGAGTCGCCGGTCCTCGCCCTCGGGCAGGGGGAGTTCGGCCACGGCGTCGTGGGAGAGTGATTTACAGGAGATGATCTCCCGGAACCCAAGGTCGGGGGCGTAGACGTAGTGGGAACTCCCGATGACGGCGACCTCTGCGGGCGTGCCACAGAGGCCGACGGTGGTCTCGGCGAAGACGGTCAGGCGGTCGCAGTCGGGGCTGTCGCTCCCGAAGCCGACGAACAGCCGCTCCGTGTGGACCTCAGGGTCCGTAGTCGACGATGATGTCATAGTTCGGGTGGAAGACGCTGTTTGGAGCCACGCCGCGGAAGGATGGGACCGGCCGCCACTCCCGGGCGGCGTAGCGGTCGCGGTACCGGTCGAGGTAGGGGCCGCCCGAATCGAGGTCGAGGTCGGGCGTCGGCCCCGGCGAGAAGGCGTAGAACTGTTCGCCCCGTTCGGCCTGGCCGTCGCCGTTAGCGTCCCCGTAGGCGTGATAGGAGAGGTACGACTCGAAGCCGGCGGCTTCGACGGTCGTGAGGTACGCACTCCGGTGTCGGGGGAAGCCGTAGCGGGAGTACGCCCACGTGACCGCCAGCCCGTCGTCGGTGAGGTGCTGCCGGACCTGGCGGTAGAACTCCGTCGAGTACAGATGCAGCAGGTCGTCGCTGCGCGCGCCGGGCAGATCGAGCAGGATCAGATCGTATCGGCGGTCGGTCTCCCGGAGGTACGCGTACCCGTCCTGGCGGTGGACCGTGAGATTCCCGTAGCGGTAGGCGTCGTCGTGGTACCGCTGGAAGAACGGGTGATCCTTCGTGTACCGCTGGAACTCCCGGTCGGGATCGACCATGTCGACGGTCGCACCGTGGTCGCGAAGGTAGTTGACGGCGATCCAGTCGCCGCCGCCCAGCAGGAGGACGCGGTCGTCGGAGAGGTTGCGCTCGGCCAGTGGCTCGAAGGCGGCGGGCACGTCCACGAGGCCGTGGTGGTACGACTCGACCCAGCTCTCACAGAGCTGGATCGCCGCGTCCAGTCGGAGACAGGTCTCGGGGCCGTCGGGGAACGGGTCGGTCGCGCCGGACCCGGTCCACTCGCGCTCGTAAAGGACGATATCCTGGTACCGGGTCGTCCGGTGATCGGTGATCGAGACGGCCATGTTCCGGCCGGGGTACTCGTCTTCGATGCCTTCTTCGAGGTACAGCGTCCGAAGTTCCGACTCGACGCGGTCATCGGCCGCCAGCGCGCCGGCGTAGGCCGTCGAGGCGACGACACAGACGACCAGCAACGCCCGGACGCCGGTACCGAAGGTGACCCCTGGCCCGGCCGACGAATCGCCGGCCGGCCGGTCCCGGTACAGCAGGTAGACGGCGAGGGCGGCCGCCGCGTTCAGGAGGCCGAGGACGAACACCGCGGCGATCAGGCCCAGCGAGGGGTACAGCACCAGCGCGTAGGTGACCGTCCCGACGAGGCTCCCGAGATAGTCCATCCCGAGGATCGCAGAGAAACTCCCGTCCTCACCTGCTTCTCCGTCGATGGGTCCTCCGGGGTCGGAGATCCGAAAGAGCAGACCCAACAGACCCCTCGCGAGTCGCCGGGAGCCACGACCGAGCGAACCGACGACGGCGAGCGCGCCGAGGTCGGCGTCTACCTCGGCGTCGGCGAGGTCCGTGAGGAAGGGAATCTCCAGGCCCGAGAGGATCCCGACGACGACGATGGGGAGGTGTGACAGCCACAGCGCGACCGTCTCGGCGACGAGTTCGACAGTCTGGGAGCCCGGGACGGGGACGGAGTTGACGGCGACGATGAAGACGAGTCCGAGCGGGCCCGCCAGCGCGAGATACACCTCCAGGCGGAAGAAGTTCGCCGGGTCGTCGTCGACGTAGCGGTAGGCGAAGGCACCGATGCCCAGCGAGAACAGGAAGAGGCCGATGGTGATGGAGTAGCGGACGACCGTGCCCCCGAAGATCACCGTCAGCAGTTCCGAGTAGATAAGTTCGTAGACGATGCTACAGAAGGCGACGACGAACGTGAGTCCGAAAACCGTGCTGCGTCTGGAGGGCGTCGTCACGACGGCTCAGTCCGACGTGTTCAATCGGGGCTCGACTTTCCACTTTTCGTCGATCTCGTACTGGCCGCCGCTCTCGACGACGTTCAGATCGACGGCCGACCAGCCCAGGTCGCGGTCGGCGTTCTCGGCCTGGAGGTTGGCACCGACGCGGTACCAGCCCTCGCGGAGGTCGCGTTCCCAGCGGACCTGCTCGCCCGCGTCGACGCTCTCCATCCGCGCGTCCCAGTTGCCCGGCGGTCCGGCACCCGGGAGGTTGTCCTCGTCGTCGGTGGGCCCACCGACGCGGGCGAAGGCCACCGCGGGGATGGCGACCTGATACATCTCGAGCTGACTCTGGTGGTTGTCCCGCCAGTCGTCGTCGTCGTCCTCCCCGTGCCAGATCGCGCGTCCGTGCGCGCCATGGGGCGCGCCCGCGTAGGAACCTCTGCTCCCGCGGCCGGCGGCACCACGGCCTTTGGCCGCGCGAGCGACGCCGACGGGTGCGAGCGATCCGACCGCATCCGCGGCGACAGCGTTGTTGCCGTCCGTGGCGGCGGCCTCGGCCTCGGGATCGCTCTCCAGCGGAACGACCAGCGCGTTCGGGGCCACCTCGATCGGTTCGAACACGTCCGACTTCCGCGGTGGCGGCAGTTCGCTCGATCCGAGCAGGCCACAGCCGGCCAGACTCGTCGCGCCGAGGGCACTTCCCGTCGCAGCGAGGAACTTGCGGCGGTCCATATTTGTTTGTCGTCGTGTCAAGTTGTACTTTAATCCTACTGTTCGGTCGAACGTCGAATTTTTGATACCGAGATCCAATCGTGAGCCGCTGAAGTGCTGTTCCAGACGAACAGCACCCGACCTCCGGCAATATCTGCATGAAATTCCACCGGTATCGCACATTGAAGGCAAAATCTTTTCAATACTGGATACCGTACGATATACAACACCAATCGGGTGGTCTACGTGCCGGAAATGGAAACAGCGCAGTTCGAGACGGACCTGAGTCTCTTCAAGTACGACAACCTGGAACAGCTCCCGCCGGCCTACCGGGACCTCGACGAGGACGAGCGCACCGAGCGCATCGAGGCCGCCCTGGCCGAGTTGGGTGACGACGTCGTCATCCTGGGACACAACTACCAGCGCCGCGAGATCGTCGAGCACGCCGACTTCGTGGGCGACTCCTACCAGCTGAGCAAGGAGGCGGCCAACGCCGACGCCGACTACGTGATCTTCGGCGGCGTGACGTTCATGGCCGAGTCCGCGGACATCATCACCGACGACGATCAGTCGGTGATCCTCCCGAGCATGGAGGCGTCCTGTCCGATGGCCGGGATGGCCGAGGCCCTGCAGGTCGACGCCGCCTGGGCGGAGATCACCGCCGAGACCGACGACGACATCATCCCGATCACGTACATGAACAGCTACGCCGACCTGAAGGCCTTCTGCGCCGAGCAGGGCGGCCTGGTCTGTACCTCCTCGAACGCCCACAAGGCCTTCGAGTACGCCTTCGAGAAGGGTGACAAGGTCCTGTTCCTCCCCGACAAGCACCTGGGAGAGAACACGGCCCACCGGCTCGACATGGCCGAGGAGATCGTCGAGTGGGACCCGTGGGACCCGGAGGGCAAAGACGCCAGCGCCGCGGCCGCGAACGACATCATCCTCTGGGACGGCTACTGCCAGGTCCACGAGCGGTTCCGTGCGAGCCACATCGAGGACCTCCGGGAGGAGCGCCCGGACGCCAACGTGGTCGTCCACCCCGAGTGCCGCCGCGAGGTCGTCGAGGCCGCCGACGTGGTCGGTTCCACCTCCACGATCTGTGAGACCGTCGAGGACGCCGACCCCGGCGACACCTGGGCCATCGGCACCGAAATCCACCTCGCCAAGCACCTCGACCGCTGGCATCCCGAGGTGGAGGTCCTGCCCCTCTGTGGTGACGCCTGCATGGACTGCAACGCCATGCGCCAGATCGACCCGAACTACCTGACGTGGGTGCTGGAGGAACTGCTCGAGGGCCGCGAGCGCAACGTCATCGAGGTCGCGCCCGAGGAGAAGGAACTCGCACAGGTCGCGCTGGACCGGATGCTGGAGATCTGATTCATGACTGACCACAACGAGACAGACGTACTCGTCGTCGGCTCCGGCATCGCGGGCCTCGCGAGCGCGCTGGCCGCGGCCCGCGGGGGTGCGGACGTAACCGTCGCCACGAAGGCCACCCGCCCCGAGGGTGCCTCCTCGTGGTGGGCACAGGGCGGCATCGCCATCGCCCGCGACGACCCCGAGCAGTTCAAGGCCGACATCCTGGCGGCCTCCAGCGACACGGCCGACCCCGACGCCGTGGACGTGCTGGTCGAGAACGCGAACGAAGCGGTCGAGGACGTGCTCCTGGAGACGCTCGACGTCGAGTTCGACACGAACGGCGGGACCGAGGACGACTTCGACTTCGGCCGCGAGGCCGCCCACTCCTCGAACCGCATCCTGCACGTCGACGCGTCGACGGGCAAGCATATCCACATCCCCTTCCTGAACTACCTCGCAGACCACGACGACGTCACGATCCGTGACGGCACCGCCGCGCTCGAACTGATCCGCCACGAAGGACGGGTCCACGGTGCGGTCCTGGAGTCGGACGGGGACTTCGAGCCCACGTACGCGGGCGCGGTCGTCCTCGCCACCGGCGGCATCGGCGACCTCTACCCGCGGACGACCAATCCCACCGGATCGACCGGCGACGGCATCGCCATGGCCGCGCTCGCGGGTGCCGACGTGACGGACATGGAGTACGTCCAGTTCCATCCCACTGTGTGTGTCGCGAGCGAGGCGCGGAGCGCCTCGGACCGTAGCGGCGAAGCCGCGGAGGAAGGCCCCTTCCTCGTCTCCGAGGCCGTCCGCGGCGAGGGCGCGGTCCTCCGGAACGGGGACGGCGAGCGGTTCATGCCCGACTACCACGAGGACGCCGAACTCGCGCCACGGGACGTGGTGGCCCGGGCGGTCAAGACGGAACGCGACGCGACGGGCGAGGTGACCCTCGACGTGTCGCCGCTGGACTTCGCCGGCGAGTTCCCCGACCTCGTCGAGAAGTGCGAGGATCACGGCGTCGACTGGACGGACGGGATCCCGGTCGCGCCCGCCGAACACTTCCTCTGTGGCGGGATCGACGTGGACGACCGCGGCCGGACCACGCTGGACCGCCTCTACGCCGTCGGCGAGTGTGCCCGCACGGGCGTCCACGGTGCGAACCGGCTGGCTTCCACGTCCCTGCTGGAGGGACTCGTCTGGGGTCTGCGCGCCGGCGACGACGCGGCCGGGCGCGAGGTCGAAGTGATCGAAGCGCCCGAACTGCTCGAACGCGACCCGGAACTCCCCGAGCGGTTCGCCGAGGAGAAGTTCCACCGGCTCCGGCGCGTGATGGACGAGTACGTCGGCCTGGAGCGCGACCCCGACGACCTCGGGCGTGCGATGGCGGTCCTGCGCCGGCTGAAGGGTGAGGTCGACGCCTACACCCGGACCCGGACCTCGCGGTCGCTGTACGAACTCCGGGCGGCCAGCGTGACGAGCCTCCTGATCGCTCGCCAGGCCGCCGAGAACGAGGAGTCTGTCGGCTGTCACCACCTCGTCGAGGAAGCGAGCGCGGACGGGGACCAGGCACCAGAACCGCGGGCCGACGACTGATGATACCCGACTCGACAGTCGAGGACTGGCTCCAGGAGGATCTGGGCCACCACGACGTGACCAACGAGGTCCCGGGGGAGACGACGGGGCGACTCGTCGCCAGGGAACCCGGAATCGTCGCCGGTCTGGACGTCGCCTGTGCCGTCTTCGAGTATCTGGACGTGACCGCCGAGCGCGCCGCGGAGGCCGGCGACCGCGTCGAGAGCGGCGGGACCGTCCTGCGCGTGGCGGGCCCCGCACGTGAGGTGCTACGTGGCGAGCGCGTCGCGGTCAACCTCGCGGGTCACGCCTCCGGCGTCGCGACGAAGACCCGCCGTGCGGTCGAGGCCGCCCGGGAAGTCGACGACGGGGTTGCTATCGCCGCGACCCGCAAGACGACGCCGGGCCTGCGCGGAGTGGAGAAGCGCGCGGTCGTCGCCGGCGGCGGCGATACCCACCGGCTGGACCTCTCGCACATGGTGATGGTCAAGGAGAACCACGTCGCGGAGATGGGGCTGGAAGGAGCCGTCGAGCATTTCCGCGAGCGCGCCTCCTTCGCCACGAAGATCGAAGTCGAGGTGGAGCGGCCAGAGGACGCGCCGCGGGCGGCCGACGCCGGCGCGGACATCGTCCTGCTGGACAACATGCGCCCCGACGAGACCGCCGAGGCCGTCGCGAAACTCCGCGAGCGCGACGACGACACGCTGGCGGAGGCCTCGGGCGGCATCACAGTCGCGGACGTACCCGACTACGCGGCGACGGGTGTGGACGTGATCTCGCTGGGGTCGCTGACCCACTCGGCGGACACGCTGGATTACTCGTTCCGGACTGGGTAAGTCACCCGCTGTGGACGGGCTCGGGCCCACCCAGATCCGCGGCGAGCATGATCTCGTCGACGGGTTCGCCGTCGATCTCGAAGTGGCCGTTCCGGACGGCCTCGATGCGCCAGCCGTTCTCCTGGAGGAAGGAGACGGCCAGATCGTTCGTCTCGGGCAGGGAGTTGTACACGCGCCGACAGCCGTTGGCGCGGGCCCACTCCATCCCGCGCTGGAGGAGGTGGCTCCCGATGCTGTACCGCCGATACTCGACGAGGACGCCGACGGTCATCTCGGCGGTGTGGGAGAGTTTCGCCAGGCTGGGAATTTCGACCTGGCACCAGCCGACGACCTCGTCCTCGACGGTGGCGACGAAGAACACGCGGGTCTTGCCGGCGTTGTTCCGGAACAGCGCGTCCTCGTACTCGAGTTGCTCCGCGACGCTCTCGGCGACTAGGTGCTCCTGCTGGTCGGCGACCTCGCGGACGACGCCGAGCAATCCCGTCGCGTCGGCCTTGCACGCCGGTCTGATCTCGTAGTGCAGCCCCGCCGTCTCGTGTTCTTCGCTCTCGCCGCAGTCGAGCCGGACCCGGAGGTTCCCGTCGTCGGTCTCGCGGACGTACCCGTCCCGTTTCAGGATCGAGACGTGATGCCGGAAGGTTTCGGGGTCGATACCGACGTGTTCGGCGGCCTCGCTGGTGTCGACGGTCCCGTGACGTTCGACGTAGCGATAGATCGACATCCGGTCGTCGTCGTCGAGGTCGAAAGAGCCGAACGGGCTCATTTCTCGACGTATAGGGACTCCCGGCCTATACAGCTTACTACCGTCTGACAGGATTTGATACTCGGATGGGACGGAACTGGAACACGTCACGCAGGCGGGTTCACCAGTCAAGCCGTCGTAGTGCCGGCAGGTGATTCGCATGGATCCGAGATTGCTCGCGGGCCCGGCGACGCTGATGCTGGGTGCGGTCGTCGTCGGCATCGAACTGCTTGGGCTGATCGAGAGCGCGCCCGTCCTCTTGTTCCCTGTCGGCGTCCTCGCGCTGGCCGCGGGGACACTGCTGGTCGGGACATCCGGAACCATCCGTCGACAGGCGGCCTGACCGATCCGCTCCCGGTCAGTTAAGTGGCCCGGCCCGCTCAGGGGGCACATGGCCGACAAAACGGGTTCCCGGGGGCTCGGCGTGGCAGTGGTACGGCTCGGTCTCGCCGTCACGGCCGGCGGGAGCCTCGGCGTCGTGGGGTACGTCGTGTTCCCCGATCCGCTTCCGGGCCTGCTGGCGGGGCTGGCGACCGCCGCCGGCATCTTCCTGCTGGTCCCGCTCCTGCTGGTCCCGGAGCAGGTGGCCCGCGGGACGAGTGCCCGCCGAACCGCCGGCGTCGATCCGATTCCGGCCGGCGTCGCCCTCGCGGGGAGCGCACCGCTCGTTTTCGTCGGGATGTTTCTCTCGGGGTCGGTCGCGCTGGCCGTCGCGCTCGGCCTGCTGGGTGCCGTCTCGGGCTACCGGCTCTTCGCCGCGGCCGTCCCCGACGAGATGCCCGATCCGGCCGAGTGATCACTGAAGCAGTGACTCGCCGGTCATCGCGTCGGGTTTCTCGATCCCCAGCAGCGACAGCATGGTCGGGGCCACGTCCGCGAGCGTGCCGTCCGTTCTGGCCGTCCGGCCGCCGTCGGTGCCCTCGGCGTCGAGATAGACGAACGGAACGGGATTGAGCGTGTGGGCGGTGTGGGGGTTCTCGACGGTGCCCATGTCGTCGGCGTTGCCGTGGTCGGCGGTGACGAGGGCGGCCCCGCCCGCCGCGTGGATCGCGTCGACCAGCCGCCCGACCTGTTCGTCGACGGCCTCGACGGCGGCGACGGCGGCGTCGAAGTCGCCGGTGTGGCCCACCATGTCCGGGTTCGCGTAGTTGAGGACAAGGGCGTCGGGGTCCTCGGACCGTATCAGCGAGACTGCAGTGTCGGTCACCTCGGGCGCGCTCATCTCGGGTCGCAGGTCGTAGGTTGGCACGTCCGGGCTCTCGACGATCTCGCGGATCTCGCCGGGGAACTCCACCTCGCGACCGCCGTTGAGGAAGTACGTGACGTGGGCGTACTTCTCTGTCTCGGCGATGCGCAACTGGGTGTGGTCGGTGTCCGCGAGGACCTCGCCCAGCACGTCTTCGGGCTGGTGGGGCGGGTACGCGACCGGCAGGTCGAAGGTCTTGTCGTACTCGGTCATCGTGACCAGCCGCGTCTCGGGCGGGTCGGTCTCGAACGCCCAGCCCGGGTCGATGTCGGCCAGCATTCGGGTGAGCTGGCGGGCCCGGTCCGAGCGGAAGTTGAAGAAAATCACTGCGTCGCCATCAGAGAGAGCGGGTCGTCCCTCGATCAGCGTCGGCTCGGCGAACTCGTCGGTGGTGTCCCGGTCGTAAGACTGGGTGACGGCGTCGACGGCGGTGTCGGCGGTGTACTCGGCCGCACGGTTCACGATAGCGTCGTAGGCTTTCTTCGTCCGTTCCCAGTTCTGGTCGCGGTCCATGGCGTAGTAGCGGCCGGAGACGGTGGCGACGTGGCCGGTGCCCCGGTCATCGGCGTGGGCTTCGAGCGAGGCGAGGTACTCCTCGCCGCCCGTGGGCGCGGTGTCCCGGCCGTCAGTGAAGGCGTGGGTGACGGCCTCGGCGTCGCGCTCGGCGGCGATGTCGATCAGCGCGTGGAGGTGTGACTGGGCGGAGTGGACGCCGCCGTCGCTGACCAGTCCCAGGAAGTGGACGCGACCGTCGTGTTCTCGGACGTAGTCGAAGGCGGAGTTCAGCGCCTCGTTGTCGCCGAGGTCGTCCTCGCGGATGTCGTCGGTGATCCGGGTCGTCTCCTGTTTGACGACGCGGCCGGCACCGATAGTGAGGTGGCCGACTTCGCTGTTGCCCATCTGTCCCTCCGGGAGGCCGACCCGACGGCCGTGTGTCTCCAGCGTGGTCGACGCGCCCTGCTCGCGGAAGCGGTCGACGGTCGGGGTGTCGGCGGCCCGCACGGCGTCGCGGGCCGATTCGTCGGGGTTGAGACCCCAACCGTCGAGGATGACCAGACCCACCTGCATACGCGAGGGGTCGCCACGGTGCGGTAAAGAGGCGTCGGACCTGCCCCGGTCTCAGGGTTCCGGCGGACGGGGCGAGCGCGTCCCAGCCCCCGGCAGGAGTATCGGAGACCACCGACGTTATATAACAGGACAGCCAGGCCTAACGCATGGAGACGACCATCGTGGACGAGGCCTTCGCCGAGAAGTTGGTGACGACCGCACGCACGGCGGCGGGTGACAGCCTCCGCTCTCTGACCTACTTCACGCGCTCGAACTTCGAGCAACTGTATCTCCGCGATGACCTCGAACGCGACGCCGACCTGGACAGCTTCATCGGCCACGAGTGGCGCGGGTTCAAGAACACGACCGACGCCTACCGGGGCACCGAACTCGGCGAGTACCGCTACACCATCCGCGTCTTCGAGAACGGCTTTCTCCTCCGGGTGACCAGCGACCGCGACGGCGTGTTCCTCACTACCGACGGCGCGACCATCCGCGACTTCAACTCCTACGTCACCGCGATCAAGGAAGTGCTGGACGACAAGACCGGCCGCGACGAGTAGGCCGACCGCCCCGACACCGCCCGTCGGCCCCGGACACTTTTGCCGTCCCCATCCGTTCGACCGGGTAATGACGCTCGACCCGGTGCATTTCGACGGGATCGCCCAGCTCGCCGGCCGCATCGAGAGCGGTGTCGACGCCAGCGACCACCGGGACCTCGCGGGCACCGTCTGGGCCGACTTCCTCGACCCCCTCTACGACGAGGGCACGGCCATCCTCGAACCGCTCGGCGACCAGCGCTGTCGACTCGTCGACGTCGAGGACGCGGCGCTGATGGAGTCCCCGTTCCCGACCCAGCACGGCCTCGACTCGGGGACGATCAACCCCACGACGTTCAAGAACGGCCTCGTCATCGACGTGGCCCAGGCCGCGATGGCCGCCGTCCCCTCCGATCTGGACCTGCATCGGGGCCGCACCATCGTCAGCACCGTCCACTCCAACGACGGCACCGTCGACGTGACCGAGGACGACTGGAGCCTGTTCGATCAGGGGTACGGCCGCGGGCGCATTTTGCAGGCCCCCCGCGTCGACCGCTTCGAGCAGACCGTCGTCCACGCGCTGGCGCTCTATCTCGCCGAGAGCACCCACGCCAAACTCAACGCCGACGTGGTGGAAGACCTCCTGATCCTCGACGGCCCGATCTACCCCACCGGCCTGCTGAAGTGGACCGACCAGGACCCCACGCTCGCGGAACTGCTCGTCGAGGACGAGCGCCCGCGGGACGTGGTCCAGCACTACGTCGACCTCGTGGAGCGGTTCGTCGGGCGGGACGTGCCCCTCGTGGGCTTCGTCAAGAGCACGGCCTCGAAGGCGATCACCAGGACCGTGCGTCGGAAGACCGCCGCGCCGTGGGTCAACGACGCCGCCCTGTTCGAGCAGATCCTCCGGCGCACCGACGACGACGGCGAGACCGACACGGACGTACTCACGTTCACCAACTGGTTCGTCTCCCGGGCCGGCGCGGACTGCCCCCTCTCCGTCGAGAGCGACCTCGATCTGGACCTGGAGAAGGCACTCGACCCCGAGGCCTACGAGGTCACCTTCTTCGTGATCTACGACCCCCGCGAGGAACTGGTCTACCGCGTGGAAGCGCCCTACGCGTTCACGGAGGACGAGGCCCTGCGCGAGGAGTTGACCATGCAGATCGTCTCCGACGTGGCCGCACGCACCGGGCCGCCACTGGCCGTCGAGAAGGCCGACGAACTGGCCCGGATCAGCAGGCAGGAGAAACAGGCGCTCCAGCGCCAGCTGGAGGAGACCTTTTCGAGCGACCGCCAGCGCGAGTACGACGACGTGCGCTGGGAGGGCGCTGAGTTCTAGTGGGCCTCGGCTTCGGTCTTCGTGACCTCGATCTCGACTTCCTCGGCGTCGACGCCGACGCGGGCGAACTGGGTGCGGACGTGTTCCTCGGCGGCCTCGATGGCCCGTTCGCGGGTCTCGAAGCCGTGGGGCATCGGGGACTCGAAGGCGACGTTCAGTTCGCGACCGGCGATACTGGTCCGCTGGCCGCCGCTCTCGACCTCGTAGAACGAATCGCAGATCCAGACGTACGGGGCGTCCTCGTCGGGCGCACCCTTGAACGACGGCGGGGACTCGCCGCGCTCGTACAGCGTGCCGGTCAGGTCCGTCCCCCCGGCGGAGCCTCGAATGAGCAACATAGCCGTAAGTACGCGACCGGCGGGCAAAAAGCCCGCGTCGCCGGTGATCGGTGCGACCCGGTCGCGGGGGAAACGTGTTTGACCCGCCGGGCCGATGTGGCTGGTATGTCTGATCTGGGCGATTTCACCGATTTCGACGGGAGCGGGGACGAGGCGTCCGGCGGCGGCACCGAGGACGAGTCGGCCACCGACGAGACGCCCGACGAGGCCGAGACGGCGAGCAAATCGGCCGCGACCGAGGACGCGGGAACACCCGACGACGAGACACCGGAGTTCGAGACGGTCGACGTGTCGCCCGCGGGGACCGACCGCGGCATCGGCGTCCTCTCGGCCTCGGAGGGGCTGACGATCAGCGAGGACCCCGACGACACCGAACTCCGGGCCTACGTCACCGTCGAGAACCGCTCGACCGTCCGGATCGGCAAGTACCTGCTCGTCCCATATCCAGACGGCGAGCGCCTCTTTTGCCGGATCACCGCCCTCGAATACGCACAGGAGTTCCGGACCGACGACGCCACCGAGATCCACGCCCGCCGCGCGATGCGCCAGCGCGGCATCGACGAGCAGGATTTCAAGTTCATGGCCACGCTCGAACCCGTGGCGGTTCTCTTCGAACAGGACGGCGAGTTGAAACGGCGGATGACCGACCGCGTGCCCAAACCCGAGACGGTGGTTCGGCCCGCGACGGACAAGTCGGAGATCAAGACCGGGTTGAAGATGCCCGAGGACGGCGTGTTCCTCGGTCATCTGGCCGTCGGTGGCGAGCGGGTCCGGACCGCCGCCGAACCGCCGACCATCGACTACCGGCTGAAAGACGACTACGACGCCGGCGATCCCCTCGTCTTCCGGCACACGCTCGTCGCCGGCGGCACGGGGTCGGGGAAGACCCACGGCTCGAAGAACATTTTGCGGCAGTACCTCAGCGAGGACCGGACCTATCCCGTCGAGTCCGGCGAGGACCGCGAGGTCCAGGCCGCCGTCGTCCAGTTCGACCCCCAGGACGAGTACGCCCAGATGCACGACGACAACCCAGGCCTGGACGACGACGACCGCCGACGGTTGGAGCGGGAGGGCGTCGCCTACGGCGGCCACGACGACACCATCGCCTTCGTCCCGAAGGTCGACGGTGCGACCTACGCCGCCGACCACCACCGCGCCGAGCAGGTGGCGTTCACCATCCCCTTCTCGATGGTGCGGGGCAACCCCTGGCTGGTTGCGGGGAGCGGTCTCAACGACAACCAGTACGGCGGCCTGCGCTACCTCCTGAACCGGTTTTTCGACAACTACGGTGCCGAGGGGACCTACCAGCAGTTCGTCTCCTTCCTCGACGACCCGGCACTCAAGGAGGAACTCGACGAGAGCGGACGCGTCCACGAGGCGACGTTCGACGCCATCCGCCGCCGCGTCCGGGGCTTCGGCGACGTGTTCGATCAGGACGCTCGACCGATCACCGAGCAGATTCACGAACTCGTCCGGCCCGGGGGACTCACCGTCGTTCCCACCTACCACATCAACGACACCCGCACCACGGAGACGATCGTCCTGGCAGTCTCCAGCCTGCTGGTCGACCAGAAGCTCTCGAACGACCCGCGCTACGACCGAATCAAGGAGACGCCCCTCGTGGTGGGCATGGACGAGGCCCACAACTTCCTGACCGACGCCGACAGCGTCCAGGCGGGCAAGGTCATCTCGAAGTTCACCGAGGCCGCAAAACAGGGTCGGAAGGAACGGCTCGGCCTCTTTCTGATCACGCAGGACCCACAGGACATCGCCGAACCCGTGTTCAAGCAGCTCAATACGACTGTGGTCCTGAACCTCGGCGACGAGGACGCCATCTCGGCGGTGAACATCCCGTCGAACCTGGAGGCGAAAGTCCCGTACATGGAGAAAGGCCAGATGGTCGTCTACTCGCCGGACAACTCCGAACCCGTCGAGTTGATCGGTCTGCCAGTCTGTGTGACCAAGCACGGGCGGGACTGAGCGCGGCGGTAGACAGCCGTACACCTTTGTCGCGTGCCATGTTACCTTCAACCATGGAAAAGCGCATCCTGGTTCCCGTCGACGGCTCCGAGCAGTCCCGGGAGGCCTGTGACTTCGCCATGCGGGAGCATCCGGACGCGGAGTTCGTGCTGTTGCACGTCATCAACCCGACGGAGGCGGGGTACAGCGCCGGCGCGTCGTTCCCGGCCGCGTCCGAGGAGTGGTACGAACACGCCAAGGAAGAGGCCGAGGAGTTGCTCGAAGCCCTGGAGGCGGAGGGCCGCGACCTCGACGCGGCCATCACGACCGATACGGTCGTCGGCAAGCCCGCCCGCGCTATCGTCGAGTACGCCGGCGAACACGAGATCGACCGGATCGTGATGGGGAGCCACGGCCGCTCGGGAGTCACTCGCATCCTGCTCGGCAGCGTCGCCGAGAACGTCGTCCGGAACGCGACGATTCCGGTGACGGTCGCGCGGTGACGCGCGACAGAAACACTTACCAGGACCAAGCGACGCCCGACCATGCGACGGCGTGCCCTCCTCGCCGCGGCCAGGACCGGCTGTATCGGGTTTGGTGGGTGTCTCGGTGATAGGAGCGACGCCACACCCGACCCATCGACGAAACCCACGTCGACAACGGACGCCGATCCGATCACGGCAGCGGCACCGACCGTTGACTCTGGTTCGACCGGAACGTTCGAGTCTGCCGAGGACATCGGAATTTCGATCGCGAACTACAGCGAACCGACCAGAACGGTCACCGCGACCGTCACCGCCGACGGAGCGACGATCTTCGAGGACAGCGCGACACTGGCGACCCGCGAATCGACGATGCTCGACCCCGGCATCGACGAGAAAGGCGGGTGCGAACTGATCGCCGAGACCGACGGCGGTAGACGAGACAGTCTTCCGGTTCGTATCGGCGAGTACCACCTCGAAGCCGGGTCGAATTCCGTCGTTCGAATTCGACCGGAGTGGTTCTCGGTGAAGATCGAGCAGTAGCGGTGCTGCTAGCGCACGAGCACAGCAGTCGCACGCGAGCGACCGTAGCGTCGCGAGCGGGCGGAACCGGCCCGAGTGACCACGCGCGCCCACGGCGCGCACGGGAGGGAGGGCCGATTTTTGTCGCAGCTTTTTGCCCGACCCTTCGAGCGGGCGGCGAGAATCGCCGTCCGCTCGTACGGGAGGTGCAAAAAGATGCTAGAAGATGTTGGCCTGCTGGTACACCGAGATCCCCTCGCCGGTGATCTCGTAGGGCTTGGTCTCCCGGGAGTGGTTGGCGTTCCGGATCTTCTGGATCTCGACGGCCATACGAGTCTCGCGGGTCTCCTGGCGGACGTACCGCAGGTGGAAGACGGCGTCGGTCAGGTACTCGATGATGCCGTGGCGGGAGGCGTACTCGTGGGACTCGCTGGCCTCGGAGGTGAGCATCGTGGTGACGCCGGCTTTCTTCAGCGAGCGGGTGAAGTCGAACACCTGCGTCCGGCGCTTGGCCTGGTTGTCGTACATCATCTCCAGCAGGGAGACGGAGTCCAGCACGAGGCGGTCGGCACCGAAGTCCTTGATGAGTTGGGGGAGTTCGGCCTGGATGTTCTGGAGGCTGTTGGCCATCTCGACGGGGTCCAGGTCGATGATGGCGAGGTTGTCCTCCGCCTCGTGCTCGGCGAAGTTCCAGTCGCGCTCGTCGGCGGTCGCCATGATCGCGTCGTGGCTCTGTTCGAGCGTGATGAAGACGGCCTTCTCGGTGTCGTCTCTTTCGAGGCCGTGGTGGAGAAACTGGAGCCCGAAGGTGGTCTTCCCGGTCCCGGCCGAGCCGATGGTGACGATGAGGTGGCGGCGCGGGATACCACCCTGAATCATGTCGTCCAGACCCTGAATCCCCACGTCGAGGCGGGGGATGTCGGACTCGAAGTCCTCGTCGTCGAACTCGCTGCCGCCGCCGCCACCGCCGCCACCGCCGCCGGCCGATCCGAACGCGGAGGCGAAGTCGTCGTCGAACAGTTCGCCGTCGTCGCCGCCACCGCCGCCACCGCCGCCACCACCGCCGAAGGGGCCGCCGTCGTCACTGCTCCCACCACCGCCAAAGGGACTGTCCGCGTCGCTATCGCCGCCGCCACCGCCGAACGGGCTCTCGTCGCTCGCGGTGTCGGTCTCACCGCCACCGAAGGCCGCGCCGTCATTGCTCTCACCGTCGAACGGACTCTCGCTTTCGTCGGCGCTGCCGTCGCCGAAGCCGCCGGCATCGTCGCCCTCGAAGGGACTGTCGCTCTCGTCATCGAACGGAGCGTCACCGCCAGCGTCGTCACCGGACGACTCGTCGCCGTCGTCACCGAATGCGTCGCCGAACGGCGACTCCTCGTCGGCTGCGGCATCCTCGTCGTGTCCGTCGTCAGCGGTCTCGGCGTCGTCGCCGTCTCCCTCACCGACGGCGCTCTCGAACCAGTCGTCGTCCTCACTCATGAGTGACTCACTGACGGCCGGATGGCCATACCCGACCCTGGGTATGCTTCGTGATTAATGTTGCCCGGGCCTCACGTCCCGATACGCCCGCCCGGGTCGGGTCCGCCCGGTTTATAGTGACCCGTTGCCAAACCCGAGACGGATGAACGTCGGCATCGTCGCCCAGCGGGACAATCCCCGCGCCGCCGCGCTGGCCAGCGAGATCCGGACACACCTCGACGACGAGGGCGTGCCGACAGTCGTCGACGAGACCACCGCCGCGCACCTCGGTCCCGACGCCGAGGGCGTCTCGGTCGACGCGATGGCCGGCCGTGACCTGGTAGTCAGCATCGGCGGTGACGGCACCTTCCTCTTTGCCGCCCGCGGCGCGGGGACGACGCCGATCATGGGCGTCAACCTCGGCGAAGTCGGGTTCTTGAACGCGGTCTCGCCCGACGTGGCCGTCGAGACGGTCGACGAGGTCGTCCGGGAGATTCGCGAGGACGGTGGGGCCGACACCCGGTCGATGCACCGACTGCAAGCCCGCGGCGACGGCTGGACGATCCCACCGGCGATCAACGAGGTCGCCGTTCTCGGGTCACAGCGCGGGCACGGACAGGGCGTCGACCTCGACGTCACGGTCGACGGCGCGACCTACACCGAGGGTCACGCCGACGGCGTGTTGATCGCGACCCCGACCGGCAGCACCGCGTACAACCTCAGCGAGGACGGTCCGCTCGTCCATCCCGACGTGTCCGGGCTGATCGTGACCGAGATGGCTGGCGAGTCCGAGATGCCGCCGCTGGTGGTCGACATCGACAGTGAGATCGAAGTGACCGTCGAGAACAGTGAGCGAGCAGTAGTCGTCGGGGACGGGCGGACGAGCGAGGCAGTGACGCCGCCGGCGACGGTCACGCTCGAACGGGC
This sequence comes from Halorientalis regularis, assembly GCF_023698535.1. Lineage (GTDB taxonomy): Archaea > Halobacteriota > Halobacteria > Halobacteriales > Haloarculaceae > Halorientalis > Halorientalis regularis. The sequence continues at coordinate 147,492 of NZ_JALJCL010000004.1, read as the reverse complement.
GGAAAAGCCTGTCAGAGTTGCGGGGCCGCCGCTGGACTTCTTCGCGGGACTCGGGAAACTCGACTGATTATCGTTTGGCCGTGATGTAGACCATCGGGGCCAGCACGAGCAGGGCGATACCCAGGAACTTCCAGTGGGGTTTCGCGAGCATGCTCTGGGGCGTCAACAGGAATAGAAGTCCAAACCCCAGGAACTGCATGGCGTAGACACGCTGGGACTTCAGCGGCAGGGCAGCCAGGGCGGACAGGATAAAAATCGCCAGCAGCGCCTGCCCGACGTTGTACTGGAGCAGGAAGTTGTCGATCACCTGCAGTGGTAGCGCGAGCATTCTTGGCTAGGACTGACCCTGTAGCGGCCTAAAAACTTCCGTTACTCGCCCACGGTCACGCGGGACCGGTCAGGTCTAGCGGACGGACCCAGACGTACCAGAGAAGCAGGACAGCGCCGACGTATCCCAGGACCCACACCAGACTGCCGAGCGTGCTGTAGCCGGCCGCCCCGAGTGCGTAGTTGGCGAGTCCGGGGAGGACGACGCCGCCGCTCAGAACCAGTGCGAACTTGGCTTTCTCGGACAGGCCCGTCGCCGCGTCGGTCTCGTGGCCACTCATATCCGAGTTCAGGGGCCGGACCGGTGTGAATGGTTTGGTTCGGCGGCGTCGGTGTCAGGAAGCGGGCAAAATTATAACTCGCCGCTGCGAAAGGGACGTAGTATGGGGAACGATTCGGCGGCGGCGACGGTCCTCGTCGTCGACGACGAGACGGAAGTCGCCGACGTGTACGCGCTCAAAATCGAGCGTGAGTACGACGTCCGGGTCGCTTACGGCGGACAGGAAGCACTCGAGAAGGCCGACGGCGTCGACGTAGTGTTGCTCGACCGCCGGATGCCCGACGTCTCGGGTGACGAGGTCCTCGCGGAACTCCGTGACCGTGAGGACGACTACCGGGTTATCATGATCACCGCCGTCGATCCCGACTTCGATATCATCGAGATGCCGTTCGACGACTACCTCTGTAAACCGGTCGAGAGCGCCGATCTCCTCGGCGCGGTCGAACAACAGCTCGCGGCCGACGCCTACGACGACCGGCTGACCGAGTACTACGAGGTCACCTCGAAACTGGCCCTGCTGGAAGCCGAGAAGACGCCCCAGGAACTCGATGAGAACGAGGACGTGGCGGCGTTGCGGGAACGGGCCGACCGGCTCGAAAGCGAGATGGCCGAGTCACTGTCGGACTTCGAGGACTTCGAGCTGGCCTTTCGCGACATCGGCCGCCAACCGGGTGGGTGAGACGATCAGAAGAAGCCGTGATGCCGCCTGAGGAACGGCATCGCGGCAAAGCTGGCACGTGGTGCTTGCGGGACGGCTGTTGAGGGAGACGTGGGCGCGTCTCCCGCCGGTGAGAATCGGAAGCGATGAACCACCCACCCACCGGCAAGCGATAATATAGTCTCTTCCTGGATTAAATTTTACCCGGAAATGATCGGTTATTTAAATAGGTGTCCGGTTCCCGTCAGGCGTCGTCGTTCCGCCGACAGACCAGCACGGACCGATCGGCATCCAGCAGGACGCTCTGGGTGACGCTCCCGAACAGGACTTTGCCGGTGGGGGACCGCTTGCGGCCGCCGATGCAGATGAGGTCAACGTCGTCCTCGGCGGCCACGTCGAGGATGGCGTCGGCCGGACTCCCGGATTGTTCGTCGAGTGTCACGGAATAGCCGACGTCTTCGAGGTGGGACTCGACCCGTCGGGCCGCCTGCAACTGCGTGATGGACGCGCCCGAGGGGTTGTCGGTAAAGGAGTGAAGGACGGTGACGTGGACATCCTCCGGGCCGCCCGGCAGGTCCTCGACCGCCCGGGCCTGTCTGAGTGCGCGGTCCGCGTCGGTGTCGATAGGCATCAGTATCTCGTACATATCACCTCCCTGGCCCGGCAGTGTGTTAAATCGGGGTGCAACGTATCAGATTCTGAGAACTGGGGGGCGAGAATCACCGGTCGAACCCGGCAGGCTACTCGAACGGTTACCCACGACAACCAGGTATTGGGACGTAACTATATGACGGTGGACGTACAGGGTTCGAGTATGAGCGACGACGACCCCATCGAGATCTGGTGCGCTGGCGAGGAGTGGTGTGCGGTGACCGCGACGGCCTCGTTGATCGGGAAGAAGTGGCATCCGGTCATCGTCGACCGGTTGCTCGAGGAGGGACCGCTGGGATTCAACGCGCTGAAAGACGCGGTCGACGGAGTGTCGAGCAAGGTGCTGTCGGACAGTCTGGAGGACCTGGAAGAACGCGGGATCGTCACACGCTCGGTGGTCAGCGAGAAGCCGTTCCGTGTCGAGTACGCGCTGACCGAGCGCGGCGAGGAACTCGCGCCGGTGATCGAGGCGATGCGTGAGTGGGGCCGTGACCACCTCGTGCCCGCGCCGGACGAGGGGTCCCCGGCCTGATCACTCCTCGGCTTCCTCTGCGATCAGTTGCCCGTTGCCGTCGGCTTCGAGCGTCTCGGTGACGGTCGTGCTGTGCTCCAGGGTGTCGAGGCGGTCGGTCACGGTGCAGACGCCGTCGCCGTCGCTGCAGGGGGCGACGAACGCCAACTCGCCGTCGTGGTACTCGGCGAACGTGAACATCGGCAACACGAGGGCGACGTAACTCTCCTCGGTCATCTGCGAGGAGACCCGCCGCGTCTCGAAGAAGGAACTGATCGAACGGTCCGTGTCCGCGGCCCAGTCGCGGAACCGTTCGACGCGGTCCAGCACGTTCTGGCCCGCGTCGGTGCGTGCGGCAGCCGTCGAGAGGCTGACCTGCCGTCCCCAGACGTGAACGGAGAACTCGTGGATTTGCCCGGTGTCCGCGAGTCGTTCGAGGCGTTCGATCACCGCTTCCTGGCGGCCGTGCCCGGCACGGGGTGTGAGTGACCGAACGTGGAGATCGACGGTGACCCTCTCCGCAGTAGTCTCAGTTGTCATTGTACCCGGGTGTCCATACCAATCAATTTACTGAATTATAAAGATTTGGGCGCGAGAAATAAACGCATGACGTAGTAAGTATCACCGAGTTTCAGTGCCAAGAAACCATCAACGGACGCCCGCACGCGAGTGGCGCGCTCGCTACCCGGTCCGGCTCCGGCCTCGACCGCCGCTCCCGGCGAGTATCGGTAGCTGAAACCCGACGGTTACCTGGCGCTCACCGACTTACCGTGTGGTGTGGTAACACTTAACATAGTAGGCGTCCTACATCTATCCGAAGGGGGAATCACGATGGCACGAGCACCTGTCGACGACGCGGACGCCGAACGAGACGCGCCAGTAGCCGCCGGCCAGCTCGTAGAGCTGGACGCCGCCGAGGGCGTCATCATCTACGACCGGCACAACCACCGCGCCTGGCTCCAGTCCGACGGCGCGGTGTCGGTCACCGACCGGCGCTGAGTGCCTGTGGGTCGACGACCGCGGCCCGACCAGCCGCTGGACCCCCTCGTCTCGCACCTTTTTGCTCGCGGCCGGCGACAGTGTGTCCATGCCGGAACTCGCCACCTTCGGAGAGACGATGTTGCGCCTGTCCCCGCCCGGCGACCAGCCGGTCGAGACGGCCGGCACCTTCGCGGTTCACGCCGCCGGAGCCGAGAGCAACGTCGCCGTCGCGGCCCAGCGCCTCGGCGTCGAGTCGACCTGGCTCTCGAAACTCCCGGACTCGCCGCCCGGTCGCCGCGTGCTGGCCGCGCTCCGCCAGCACGGCGTCGACCCCGCCGTCGTCCTGACCGAGGAGGGCCGGCAGGGGACCTACTACCTGGAGAGCGCCGACCCGCCGCGCGGGCGGACGGTGACCTACGACCGCGAGGGCGCGGCCGTCCGGACCGCGACGGCCGCGGAACTCCCGACCGACCTGATCGAGCGCGCCGACGCCTTCCACACGACCGGCATCACGCCCGCGCTCTCGGACACGCTGGCGACGACGACCACCGACCTGCTCGAACTGGCTCGCGAGGCCGACACGACGACCGCGTTCGACCTGAACTACCGGTCGAAGCTCTGGTCGCCCGAGGCGGCCCGGGAGACGGTCACCGACCTGCTGGACCGCGTCGACCTGTTCGTCGTCGCCGACAGGGACGCCGAGACCGTCCTCGGACTGGCGGGGTCACCGGTCGAGACGGCCGAACGGCTCGACGCGGACTACGACTTCGAGACGGTCGTGGTGACCCGCGGCGACGAGGGCGCGGTCGCGGTCCACGACGGCCAGACTCACGAACAGCCGGCGATCCCCGCGAGCGACGCCCACCCCGTCGGGACCGGCGACGCCTTCGTCGGCGGGTTCCTCGCCAGCCGTCTCCAGGGCGGAACCGTCCCGGACGCACTGGCCTACGGCACGGCGACGGCGGCACTGAAACGCACGGTCCCGGGCGACATGGCCGTCGTCACGCCCGAGGCCGTCGAACGCGCGCTCGCGGACGAGAGCGGGCGGATCGAGCGGTGACCACGCGAGGTAGCCGGCCGGAACGGGGACCACTCGGTCACAGGAGTGGTCGGCACGGCCCACAGAAGCTAACCGCCCGCGGTGAGAACCACCGGGGAGAACCGTGGGCAGCGACCACACCGAATCCATGCGCAACGCAAAGATCGTCTGTACCATCGGCCCGGCCTCGGACAGCCGCGAGCGACTGCGCGAGTTGATCGAGGCCGGGATGGACGTGGCACGGTTGAACGCCAGCCACGGCACCCCCGCGGACCGCCGCGAGGCCATCGACCGCATCCGCGAGGTCGGCGGCGAGCTATCCGCCCCCGTCGCCGTGATGTACGACCTCGCCGGCCCGGAGATCCGGACGGCCCCCACCGAGGACCCGATCCACGTCGAGACCGGCTCGACGGTCCGTTTTTCCGTCGGCGAGACCGCCACACCCGAAGAGATCGGGCTCTCGGCGTCCGTCGCGGCCGCCCAGCCCGGCGACCGCGTGTTGCTCGACGACGGCCGCATCGAGACCGTCGTCGAGGACAGCGGCGAGGAAGCCGTGACCGCCCGTGTCGAGGACGGCGGCGACCTCGCCGGGAACAAGGGCGTCAACGTCCCCGGCGTCGATCTGGGCCTGCCAGTCGTCACCGAGCAGGACCGCCAGGACATCGCCGTGGCCGTCGACCGGAACGTGGAGTTCGTCGCGGCCAGTTTCGTTCGCAGCGGCGCAGACGTGTACGAGGTCGCCGAGGCCATCGACGACGAAGGGGGCGACATCCCCGTGGTCGCCAAGATCGAGCGCGCTGACGCGGTCGAGAACATCGAGGCCATCGCCGACGAGGCCGCGGGCGTGATGGTCGCCCGCGGCGACCTCGGCGTCGAGTGTCCAATGGAGGAGGTCCCGCTGATCCAGAAACGAGTGATCCGGCAGTGCCACCGCGCGGGCGTCCCGGTCATCACCGCGACGGAGATGCTGGACTCGATGATCCACGAGCGCCGGCCGACCCGCGCGGAGGCCTCCGACGTGGCCAACGCCGTCCTCGATGGCACCGACGCCGTCATGCTGTCGGGCGAGACCGCCATCGGCGACCACCCCGTTACCGTGGTCGAGACGATGGATCGCATCGTCCGGGACGTGGAGGGCAGCGCGGAGTACGCCGAGTCACGCGAACAGCGGGTTCCGGCGGCGGGCGAGAGTCGGACCGACGCGCTCGCCCGGTCGGCGCGCTTTCTCGCCCGGGACGTGGGTGCCAGCGCCATCGTCGCGGCCTCCGAGTCGGGCTACACCGCCCGGAAGGCCGCCAAGTACCGCCCGGACATGCCCATCGTCGCCGCGACGCCCAGCGAGCGAGTCCGCAGACAGCTCTCGCTGTCCTGGGGCATCCGGCCCGAGTACGCCAGCTACACCGAGAACGGGGCCGGCGCCGTGATCCAGACGGCCGTGCAGTCGGCCATCGACGCGGGCGTCGTCGACCCCGGCGAGACCGTGGTGGTACTGGCGGGCATGATGACCGAACTCGACGGGCTGGACACCGCCAACACCCTCAAGATCCACGTCGCCGCCGAGACCCTCGTGTCGGGCCGCTCGGTCGTCGACGGCGTGGTGTCGGGCCCCGTCTTCCACGTCGGAGATGGCGACCTCGCCGGGATGCCCGAGGGTGCCATCCTCGCCGTCCCGGCCGAGTTCGACGGCGAGTTCGAGGGCGACCTCTCGGCGGTCGGCGGCATCGTCACCGGCCACGAGGGCGTGACGGGGTACGCGGCCATCGTCGCCCGCGAACTCGGGATCCCGACCATCGCGGACGCGGACCTCGCCGGGGTCGAGGCCGGCACCGACGTGACGCTGGACGGCGAGCGCGGCGTGGTCTACGCCGACCGGATCACGGATCGGTGACCCACCGTGTGCCGGTCGGTTGCGGGGTGACTCCTCGGCGGGAGCGAGCGAACGGTCTTAAGTGCGCGCCGGGCCACCGTTCGGGTGAGAATGTACGCGGGAGTGGACCTCGGGGCGACGAACCTCCGGGCCGTCGTCACGGACGTGGAGGGGCGGATCCTCGGCCGTGACCGGCGCTCGACGCCCCAGAACGAGGGGGGGATCGCCGTCACCGAGGCCGTCCTCGACGCCGTCCGGGCGGCCTGCGAGGCGGCCGGGACGACCACGACCCGGATCACCGCCGTCGGGATCGGCTCTATCGGCCCGCTCGACACCGCCGCCGGCGCGGTCGAGAACCCCGTGAATGTCGCCGGCGCGGACCGGATTCCGCTCGTCGGGCCGGTCCAGAATCTCGTCGACAGCGACGCCGTCTACCTCCACAACGACGCCAACGCCGGGGTGCTGGCCGAACGGTTCTACGCCGACCACGCGCCCGACGACATGGTGTACCTGACCATCTCCTCGGGGATCGGCGCGGGCGTCTGTGTCGACGGCACCCTGCTCTCGGGGTGGGACGGCAACGCCGGCGAGGTCGGCCACGTCGCGCTCGATCCGGAGGGGCCAGTGACCTGTGGCTGTGGCGGCACCGGCCACTGGGAGGCCTTCTGTTCCGGCGAGAACATCCCCGAGTACGCCCGGATACTCCACGAGCGGGAGGACGTGGCGACCGACCTCCCGCTAGAGGGCGACGGGTTCGACGCGGCAGCCGTCTTCGACGCGGCCGGTGCGGACCCGCTGGCCGATCGAGTGATAGAGCGGCTGGCCCACTGGAACAGCCACGGCATCGCCACCATCGTCCACGCTTACGCGCCGATCACGATCTCCGTCGGGGGCGCGGTCGCGCTGAACAACCCCGAACTGGTCCTCGATCCCGTCCGCGAGCGCCTGCCCGAGCTGGTGGTCTCGAACGTGCCCGAAATCAGGCTGACAGAGTACGGCGACGACATCGTGGTGAAAGGGGCAGTCGCGAGTGCGATGACCGCCGGCACTGGTGACCGGGGGCGAATTCGGAGATGAGCCCCTGCGCCAGTGTCGGCGCAGGTGGCACTGGTGACCGGGGGCGAATTCGGAGATGAGCCGTCAGTTCCCGGCCCGGCGGTCGTAGAGTCGGCGGAAGACGGCGGTCGGGAAGCGGGGTTCGACGCGGCTGGGCGGCCGGCCGTGATCGCCGGCGGCGTCACTGCGAACCCGTTCGACGATCCCGGTTTCGGCGAGTTCGTAGAGGAATCGCTTGATGGTCCCCGGGGAGAGGTCGACCCGGGCGGTGATGGCGTCGGTGGCGGCGTCGACGGAGGCCCGCTCGTCGTCGGCCAGATCCACGAGGACGCGGCAGACACGCTGGCGGTTCTCGGGGAGCGCGACGACCCGGCCGAGCGCACAGGACGGGCGGGGCACGTCGTCGATGGCGGCGGTGGTGTCCTCGCCGTGGATGCGCGAGCGGTCGGCCGCGGCGGCGCGGTCGGCGGCCCCGAACAGCGCCGCGAGGGCGTCGTGGGCGTCACCGTCGGCCCAGTCGGCGATCTCGCGGACGCCCTCGTGTTCGACGGCCCGGTCGGCCAGCCCCGCGGAGGCCCGACTCGTCAGCAGGTCCGCCAGCGCGTGCCGGCGGTAGGCCGGAATCTCGATGCACTCGGCCGGGAGCGACGCCTCGACGGCGGCCGGTTCGGGTCGGCCCACGGCCATCCACGAGAGGCGGGACAGCGGCGAGAGGTGATCGGCGACGGTCGCCAGGTCCGGCGTCGCGGGTTCGCCGACGTGATCGACGGCGACGACGACCGCGCGGCCGCCGGCGAGTTCGCGGGCGAGGCGGTCCCGGAGCCGGTCGGTTCCGACGCCGCGGGCCGGGACCTGCTCGTCCACGAGGGCGTCGAGGATTGTCCGATAGAGGCCGAAGGGGCTGTCGGCGGTTCGTGCGTCGACGGCGACGAACGCGAGGTCGCCGCCGGTGCTGGCGCGGGTCGCCGTGTGAATTACGGTCGACGAGCCGGTGACCTGCGTCGAGAGGTGATCGAACAGCGCGGTCACGACCGCCGACTTGCCGGCACCGGCGGGCCCCCAGACGTAGGCCTCGGGCGGCAGGTCGCCGTCGAAGACCGGATCGAGGGCGTCCAGCAGGCGTTCGAGGATCGGCCCCCGGCCGGTCGGATCGGGGACGTGCGAGACGGGACTGATGGCGTCGTAGTCGCGGATCAGCGGTGTGTCACCGCTACTCTCCCGCCGTCGCCGGATGCGTTCTGCGAGGTCCATGTGGGGGCTCAGTCACCACTCTCGCGGGCCCAGTCTTTCGAGCGCTCGACGGCGTCGTGCCAGCGCTCGAAGCGTGCGTCGGCATCGGACGGGTTCATCTCGGGAGCGAACTCGGCGTCGACGTGCCAGTTGTCCCGGAGTTCGGCCAGCGAGTCCCAGTAGCCGACCGCGAGGCCGGCGGCGTAGGCGGCCCCCAGCGCGGTCGTCTCGTCGACCTCCGGCCGGGCGATCTCGGTCCCGATGATGTCCGATTGCAGTTGACAGAGGAAGTTGTTCTTGACCGCACCGCCGTCGACTTTCAGCGTCCCCATCTCGACGCCCGCATCGGCCTCCATGGCCTCGGCCACGTCGCGGGTCTGGTAGGCGATGGCCTCCAGGGTCGCGCGGACGATGTGTTCGCGGCGCGTCCCGCGAGTCATCCCGACGATGGTCCCGCGGGCGCGGCCGTCCCAGTGGGGTGCACCGAGGCCGGTGAACGCGGGGACGACGTAGACGCCGTCGGTCCCGTCGACCGAGCGGGCGAGTTCGGCCGTCTCGGCGGGGTCGTCGATGAGGGCCACGTCTTCGAGCCACTCGATGGCCGCGCCGGTGACGAAGATCGACCCCTCCAGCGCGTACTGGACGGGGTCGCCCGAGCGCTGGAACCCGACGGTCGTGAGCAGACCGTGGTCGCTCTCGACGGCCTGGTCGCCGGTGTTCATCAGGAAGAAGGAACCGGTACCGTAGGTGTTCTTGGCGTCGCCGGCGTCGAAGCAGGTCTGGCCGAACAGGGCGGCCTGCTGGTCGCCCAGCGCGCCCGCGACCGGGATCGACGCATCGAGGAAGCCGTCGGGGTCGGTGTACCCGTAGTACCCCTCGTCCGAGGAGGGGCGCACCTCGGGCAGCATCGCCCGGGGGACCGAGAACTCCGCGAGCAGGTCCTCACACCACGCCATCTCGTGGATGTCGAACAGCATCGTCCGCGAGGCGTTGGTCACGTCGGTGACGTGGGTCCCCGTGAGGTTGTAGATCAGCCAGGCGTCGATAGTGCCCAGCAGGAGTTCGCCAGCCTCGGCGCGGTCCCGGGCGTCCTCGGTACGGGTCCGCTCCATCTTGATCGGGTCGGCGTTGTCCAGCAACCACTCGGCTTTCGTCGCCGAGAAGTAGGCGTCGGCCTCCAATCCCGTCTTCTCGCGAATCCAGTCGACTTTCCCCTCGCGTTCGAGTTGCTCGACGCGGTCCGTGGTCCGCCGATCCTGCCAGACGATGGCGTTGTGGATCGGGTCGCCCGTCTCGGCGTCCCAGACGACCGTCGTCTCGCGCTGGTTGGTGATGCCCAGCGCCGCCAGTCGGGTGGCCTCGATGCCCGCCTCGTCCAGCGCCCGCTCGATGACCGTCTTGGCGTTCTCCCAGATCTCGACGGCGTCGTGTTCGACCCAGCCGGGTTCCGGGTAGATCTGTTCGTGTTTCTCGTAGGCGTTGGCGACGACCTGCCCCCCGTGGTCGAAGACCATGAATCGGGTCCCTGTGGTCCCCTGGTCGATCGCACCCACGTAGTTGTCCCGTGTCATGGTGTCACTCGCTGGCACCGGAGACTGTTTTCTTTACTGCCACTGCGGTCATGCCGGTAAGAGGCAGGGTGTACCAAAATAAACCTTACGCAGAGATCCCGGTCGCGGATCGCCGACCTGCAGTCGTGCGGTATCGGACCTGCCCGGTCGCCGGAGCCACGGGTTAGCTCCGGTCTGACTCGTAGGCGCGGAGCTGGCGTTCGGCCTTGTCGGTGAGCCGTTCGAGCGCCTCGTCGACCGGCCGGCCCTCGCTCATCTCCTCGTAGGCCTCGGCGATCATGGTGCGGACGGTGTCGAACGGGCCGATGCGTGCGCCGCTGGTGGCGACGGACTGGCGGGTCTCCCGGAGCTGGTCGAACGCGGTCGCGTAGTGGGGGTTCTCGTCGAACTACCCCTCGCGGTCCAGTTGCGAGACCGCCCGTTCGTGGACCGGGAAGTAGCCGGTCGCCTCGTGCCAGCGGACCTGCTGATCGGGCTGGGCGAGCCAGCCGCCGAACTCGTCGACCGACTCGAACCGGTCGGCCCAGTCGTCGAGCATGTCGTTGTATGCCCGTGCGAGGGCGGCCAGCGCCTCGTCGTCGACGTCCTCGTTCATTCGTCGCCCGAGATCGCCCCCGGCGTTGTCCTCGATCACGGCCACGAACTCCCGGATCCGCTCCGGGGAGTGTTCCTCCGGGGTGGATCGGTTCGAGCCTGCCACTGTCACCGCCCCCGGTCGGCCGAACTGCGCCGGTCGCTCGCCGGCGGCGACGGGACTCGGCGATCCTCCGTGCAACGGGTCCGGTCGTACATCGATGCGTGTTCGGGCCGGACACCGGAACAGACGATAATCGTTTCGCCCGGATTTCAGTTTTTGAGAGGTGTTCTCTGTGATTTATCGGCGGTGGGAAGCCTGCGGTAAAAATATGTGCGAGCGGCCCAAGTGACCGACAGTGCGATGGCGGACACACCGAGCGTTCTGGTGATCGGCGGTGGGTCGACAGGCTGTGGTATCGCCCGTGACCTTGCAATGCGCGGTGTCGACGTGACGCTCGTCGAGCAGGGCAACCTGACCCACGGGACGACCGGGCGAATGCACGGCCTGCTCCACAGCGGCGGGCGCTACGCCGTGGCCGACCAGGCCAGCGCCCGGGAGTGCATCCAGGAGACCCACGTCCTCGAAGACATCGCGAGCCACTGCGTCGAGGAGACCGGCGGCCTGTTCGTCAAACGCCCCGAGGACAGCGAGGCGTACTTCGAGCGGAAACTCCGGGGCTGTGCGGAGTGTGACATTCCGACCGAGGTCCTCTCGGGCCGGGAGGCACGCGAGCGCGAGCCCTACCTCGCCGAGGACGTGGACAGGGCGATCGCGGTGCCCGACGGGGCGGTCGATCCCTTCCGGCTCTGCGTTGCCAACGCCGCGAGCGCACAGAACCACGGCGCGCGGATCGAGACCCACACCGAGGTGACCGACCTGCTCGTCGAGGCCGGCGAGGTCGTCGGGGCGGCGGTCCGACACGGGAGCGGTCCCGGCAAACGGACCCACGAGACGGCGGGCACGACCGAGCGGATCGAGGCCGACCACGTGATCAACGCGACGGGCGCGTGGGCCGGCCGGATCGGCAAGATGGCCGGCGTCGACGTGGCGGTCCGGCCCTCGAAGGGCGTGATGACCGTCATGAACGTCCGGCAGGTCGACACCGTAATCAATCGGTGCAAGCCGAAGGGCAACGCCGACATCGTCGTCCCGCACGAGACCACCTGCATCCTCGGGACTACCGACGAGGAGGTCGCGGACCCCGAGGACTACCCCGAGGAACAGTGGGAGGTCGACCTCATGATCGAGGAGCTCTCGAAGCTCCTCCCGGTCCTGCAGGAGGCCCGGACGATCCGATCCTACTGGGGCGTGCGTCCGCTGTACGAACCGCCGGACTCCGGCACGGCCGACTCGGAGGACATCACGCGGGATTTCTTCCTGCTCGACCACGCCGACCGGGACGGCCTGCCGGGGCTCACCACCATCGTCGGCGGGAAGTTCACCACCTACCGGATGATGGCCGAGGACATCAGCGATCACGTCTGTGACCGACTGGGGGTCTCGGCCACCTGTCGGACCGCCGAAGTCCCCCTGCCGGGGAGCCGCGACGAACGTGTCCTCGACGACGCGATGGGCGAGTTCGGGCTGACCTCGCCGGTCGCGCGCCGGAGCAAACAGCGACTCGGCGACCGCGCGTCCGACGTGCTCGACACCGAGGGCCCGAACCCCGTGATCTGTTCGTGTGAGGGCGTCACCCGTGCGGAACTACAGGACGCCATCGAGGGGTCGGGGACGGACCTCAACGCAGTTCGCATCCGGACGCGTGCGTCGATGGGCAACTGCCAGGGCGGCTTCTGCGCCCACGCGATGGCGGGGGAACTGCACCCCGAGTACGACGCCGAACAGGCGACCGCGGCACTCGACGAACTGTATCAGGAGCGCTGGAAGGGCCAGCGCCACGCGCTGTGGGGCGAACAGCTCTCCCAGGCGATGCTCAGCTACGCGCTCCACGCAACGACGATGAATCGAGACGGTGGGGCGCTCGATCCGACGGGGACCGGGGACGCCGATCACGCTGTCGACTTCGCCGCCTTCGACGGAGGTGCCTCCGATGGCGATTGAGCAGGAGGTGCTGGTGATCGGCGGCGGACTGGCCGGCATCACCGCCGCCGTCTCGGCCGCCCGGGCCGGCGCGGACGTGCGCCTGGTCTCGTACAAACAGCCTACGCTCCGGCACGCTAGCGGCCTGATCGACGTGCTGGGCTACACGCCTGACGGCGAGGGCCCGCTGGTCGACCCCTTCGCGGCGCTTTCCGACCTCCCAGAGGGCCACCCCTACGAGCGCGTCGGCGAGGACGCAGTTCGGTCCGGACTGGCGTTGTTCGACGACTTCGCCGACGATACCTACGAGGGCAACCACACGGAACGCAACGCGCTGGTCCCGACGCAGGGGGGGCGCGTCAAGCCGACGGCGCGCTATCCCGCCAGCGCGGCCGCGGGGCTGGCCAGCGACGAGCGCGACGCCCTGCTGGTCGGGTTCGAACGGCTGGTGGAATTCGACGCGCCGCTGTCGGCCGACCGGCTGAACGCGGCCGGCGCGCCCTTCCGGGCCCGCGGCGCCACCGTCGAGTTTCCCGTCGAGTTGAGTGCGGACCCGAAGGTGACCCGCTTCGCGCACCTGCTCGACCGGGACGAGGGCGGCGAGGAGAGTCAGGACGGGAGCATCCGCCGGGCACTGGCCCAGCGCGTCGCCACCCACCTCGATGGCGAGACGCGGGTGGGATTCCCGGCCGTGCTGGGCGACGACCACCCGGAGGCAGTGCGGGCCGACCTCGAGTCCCACCTCGGCGTCGACGTCTTCGAGGTTCCGATGGGGCCGCCGAGCCTCCCCGGCCTTCGACTGGAAGAGCGGCTCTACGACGCGCTGGACCGCGAAGGCGTCCGCATCGAGACCGGGAACCCCGTGGTCGGCTACGAGGCGGGTGCGGACGGCGACTGGGTCGCGGCCGTGACCGTCGACCGCAACGGTGCGACGGTCCCCTACGCGGCCGAGCAGTTCGTGCTGGCGACCGGCGGACTGGTCGGGAAGGGCATCGACTCCGACCGCGCGGGCGTCGAGGAGCCCATCTTCGACTGCCACGTCGCCCACCCGCCGGACCGCTACGACTGGTTCGACGACGACGCCTTCGGCGACCACCGCTTCGCCCGGTTTGGCGTCGACCCCGACCGTGAGTTGCGGCCCCGTGGTGCTCGGGGCGCGGTCGAGTTCGACAACCTCCGGGCGGCGGGCGCGGTACTGGGCAACTACGACTTCGCGGCCGAGAAATCCGGCAGCGGCGTCTCGCTGGCGACCGGAACTCTGGCGGGCAGGCTGGCAGGTGAGACCACGTGAGCGACGCAGACTCTCCCCACGACCCAGGTGTACCGAACGACGAGATTCCCGACGACGAGTTCGAGCCTGTCGACGTGTTCCCCGAGTCGGAGCTGGACCTGCGGTCCGGGGCCGACGACTGCTACAAGTGCTCGACCTGCGACACGAACTGTCCCGTCGCCGAGGTCGACGACGAGTTCCCCGGCCCGAAGTTCCAGGGGCCCGAGCAGTGGCGGCTCAAGCGCAAGGACGACGCCGACATCGACCCGTCGATCATGGACTGCTCGAACTGTATGCGCTGTGACGACGCCTGCCCCTCGGACGTGCCCCTCAGCCAGATGCACAACGAGGCCCGCGCCGAGTACGTCGAGGAGGGGATGAGCAAGCTCTCCGTCGAGTACTGGCGCAACCGCATCCTCGCCAACTACCGCAAAGGGGCGTGGCTCGGGAGCAAATTCCCGCGCCTGACAAACACCCTCGCGAACAACGGGCCACTCCGCAAACTCGGCGAGAAACTGTTCGGCCTCACTGCCGAACGCGAGTTCCCTGCCTTCGCCACGCAGACGTTCAGGGAGTGGTGGGCGGAGCGAGGTGGCGCGCAGGTCCAGAGTGAAGACAAACGCGTCGCGTACTTCCACGGCTGTTACGCCAACTACAACACCCCGGAAGTGGCCAAGGCGATGGTCCGGACTTTCGAACACTTCGGCTACGAGATCGTCGTCCCCGAGCAGGGCTGTTCGGGGACGCCCATGTTCGCCAACGGGATGCTCGACGACGCCCGCCGGGACGCAGAGACCAATATCTCGTCCTTCTCGGAGTTGATCGACGAGGGCTACGACGTGATCTGTTCCTGCACCTCCTGTTCGATGGCGCTCCGCCAGGAGTACCCCGAGCTCTTTACCATCGAGGGCACTGCCGACGTGGCCGCCCACACCTACGAGGCTCTGGAGTACCTGCGGATTCACGAGGACCTCCGTGGGGCACTCGGCGACGCCGAGATCGACGGGGACGGCGAGGACCTGGCCTACCACGCACCGTGTCACGCCCGGAACCAGGGGCTGGACCGGCAGGCCGTCGAGTTGTTCCGGGACCTGGACGGCGTCGGGGTCGAGGACGTGGGCGACTCCTGTTCGGGCATCTCGGGGACCTACGGCTGGAAGGCCGAGAAGTACGAGAAATCGATGGCCATCGGCGAGGAGATGTTCGAGGAGATGGAGGAGGCCGAGGGGCAGACGGGCATGACGGAGTGTCCGACCTGTGCGATGCAGATGGAACACGGGTCGGGCTACGAGATCCGCCACCCGCTGGAGGTTCTGGAAGCCGCGCTGGTCGAGGGTTGATCACGATTGGCGGCTGTTCGGTCGGGCGCTCGACTGGCCCCGCACAGCTTCCGACGTGAAACGCGCCGGAACTTTATATCGGAGACGCAGAATAGCGGAGAACATGGGTTTGCGTAGCTGGGTCACCGGGTTGCTCGGCGACGAGGGGAGCGCGGCCAGCACTGCCGACGACGGTGACGACGGACAGCTCGAACTCACCGTCGACGTGGAGCGCCGGGCCGGGTCGATGCTGGAACACTACGGGCTCTCGGGCGAGGACGCCCGCCAGATCGCCGAGATCCTGGCCGCGGAATTGGCTCGCGAGGAGGGGTACGCCCGGTCGATGATCGCCGACCGGGTGGCCCGGGAACTCGACATGGACGACGACCGCGCCCGGACCATCGTCGACACGGAGGTGGCGTCGATCCGGAACCTGGCCCGGGTCCGGACGTTCACCGAGCAGGCCGGCGAAGAGGTCCGGTTCCGCTGGATCGACTCGGTCGGACAGGACGACTCGCCGGTCTGTGCGGACGTTCGGGCCGCCATCGACGAGCGCGGACCGGTCAGTCTCGGCGAGTTGCGGTCGATCATCCGCGAGGCCGCCGCCGAGCATCCCTCGGGCACGCCCGAGCGGGCCGACGACCTCGTCCCCCACGAGCAGTGTCGCCACACCGTCGTCCGGCACGTCGAGTGAGTCAGGGAACCGGTTCGTCCTCCAGTGCGGGTTCCCCGCCGACGAGCCCGGTGATCCGGAACTCCGCCCCGCCGTCGACACTTTCGGCCACGTCGATTTCCCAGCCGTGAGCGTCGACGATCGTACTGACGATAGACAGGCCGAGTCCAGTTCCGTTTTCGCTGGTGGTGTATCCCTGCTCCAGGACGGCATCGCGCTGGTCTTCGGGGATTCCGGGGCCGTCGTCGGCCACGTAGAATCCGCGGGGGCCGGCCGCGGACCGGTCGTCCGCGTCCGGTTCGTCGTCGATCATGCCGACTGTCACCGTCACCCCGTCGTCGGCGTCGGTCGCGTCCCCTCGCGAGTCGGGGTGCGTGGAGCCGTGTTCCACACTGTTTCGGAACAGGTTCTCGAACAGTTGCAGGAGGCGGTTCCGGTCGGCCTCGAACTCGGCGTCGTCGCGGCAGGTCAGGGTCGCCGCACCGGTCTCGACGTTTGCCCAGGCCGCTTCGGCGATGCCACAGAGCGAGACGCGCTCGGTCTCGTCGACGGTCTGACCCTGCCGGGCCAGCGTCAGCACGTCTTCGATGATCGTCTCCATCCGCTCGTGGGCGTTCTCCGCGCGGTCGAGGTACTCGAACTGTTCGTTTCGCCGGGCCAGTTCGATGGCCCCGTCGGCGACGTTCAGCGGGTTCCGGAGGTCGTGGGAGACGATTCCGGCGAAATCCTCGAGTTGCTCGTTCTGGCGTCTGAGTTCGGCAGTTCGCTCTTCGAGAGTCTGTTTGCGGCGTTCGCGCTCGGTCACGTCGTGGATCAGCGAGACGCGCCCGGTCGCGCCCTCGCCGTCGAGTTCGGTGATCAGCACGTCGAAACAGCGTTGCTCGCCGGTCGGCGTCCGGACCCAGACGCCGGAGAAGTTCCCGGCGACGCCCGAATCGAGCAGTCGCGTGTCGTCCTCGTCGACGAAGATATCCGGTGGGAGGACTTCCTTGAGTGGACGGCCGACGACGCGGGCATCGGGATCACCGAGGATCTTCCGCCCCATCGGGTTGATGTCGACGACGCGGTTGCGGTGGTCCGTCACGAGCATCCCCCCGCCCATCTCCTCGATCATGGCGGTCCGGGCGACCGGCGCGAGGCTCTTGGACTGGGAGCCGAACAGTTCGAGAATCGGCTTGAGCGGGAGGAACCCGTAGGATCGGTAGCCCACGAACACCAGCAGGGAGAGCGAGCCGAACACGAGATTCGCCAGCGGCGCTAGCGTGTAGTGCGGCGTCGGGCTCAGTCCGACACTACTCAGCGCGTGACAGGCTGTCAGCAGGAGGCTGTAGGCCAGAAAGAAGAACGTCCGCTTCCGGTAGACGTTCCGCGAGCCGACGAACTTCCCGAACAGGTAGTAGTCGCCGACGAACAACAGCGTGTAGGTGTAAGCGACGACGCCCCAGAACACCGGGCCGTACCCGGCCGCGAGCGTCGGCTGGCTGGCGTACCCGAGACGGACGGGCCCGAGTCCGGCGGCCCCGGCGACGCTCAGGACGCCGACGGCGAAGACGGCGAGCGGGACGATGGCCAGTCCCGCGACGAGTCGCGTGGACACAGCACCCGTGTGACCCGTGTACTGGCAGGCAAAGAGGAACAGCGCCGGCCCGATGAACGACATGGCGAACAGCGAGAGGGCGGCCCCGGCGGCCTCGCTCACCGGTCCACCGACGACGACCAGCACCTGGCCG
Organism: Halorientalis regularis; assembly: GCF_023698535.1. Lineage (GTDB taxonomy): Archaea > Halobacteriota > Halobacteria > Halobacteriales > Haloarculaceae > Halorientalis > Halorientalis regularis. The sequence continues at coordinate 129,712 of NZ_JALJCL010000004.1, read as the reverse complement.
AACGCCCATAGCGCCAGACTGACCTCGACGAACAGCAGCGGGGTCGTTCCCGACTTGGGACGCTCGTTCCAGAGCAGCGCCGCGACCGCCGTCGAGAGCGCACCGGAGATAACGAGCAACCCCGCGAGAACAGGGATGCCGTTTGACATAGAGGGACCTCGTCGCACTCCGGTTTAACTGTACGCACGAGGGTATCAGTGCTGATAACAGCATGGGGCGTGGACCCGTCGCGGCGACCTGTCGACCGGTCGACCCACACGCCTTTTCGCGTGCGGGGGCAAATCGGAGATATGGATCTCGCCACCGTCCTCGACGAGTTCACGGCGCGGGACTGGCAGGTCGCGGCCGACGACGCCGGCCCGCTCCGCGTCGCCGTGGTCGGACTGGGCTGGTGGACCCGCGAGGAGGCGATCCCCGCCATCGCGGACTCACAACTGTGTGAGACGACCGTCGCCGTCAGCCGGACCCGCGAGAAGGCCCGCGAGGTCGCGGCCGAGTTCGACGGGATCGAACGCGGGCTCTCGGCCGACGCGTTCCACGACGGCGCGGCGACCGACGCCTACGACGCCGTCTACGTCGCCACGCCCAACGCCACCCACCTCGAATACGTCGAGTCCGCCGCGGAGTTCGGGAAGGCCGTCCTCTGTGAGAAGCCGATGGAAGCAGGCGTCGAGCGGGCCGAACGGATGGTCGCGGCCGCCGACCGCGCCGAGATCACACTGATGGTCGCCTACCGGATGCACACCGAACCCGCCGTGCGGCGGGTCAGGGACCTCCTCCGGGCGGGACTGCTCGGCGATCCCGTCGCCGTCCACGGCCACATGTCCCAGCGCCTCATGGAGATGCACCCGAACCCCGACCAGTGGCGGCTGGACCCCGACCTGGCCGGTCCCGGAGCCTCCGTCACCGACATCGGTCTCTACCCGCTCAACACCGCCCGCTTCCTGCTGGAATCCGATCCCGTTGCGGTGCAGGCGTCGATGGACTCCTCCGGGGAAGCGTTCGCCGACGTACCGGACGAGCGGGCCGCGTTCAGCCTCGAATTTCCAGCGGGGGTGTTCGCGACCTGCACGGCCAGCCAGCACGCCACACAGTCGAGTCACATCGAAGTGATCGGTACCGAGGGCCGCGTCCGGATCGACCCGGCCTTCTTCCCCAGCGAACCCCGGCAGGTGACCATCACGCGGGGTAGAACGACCGTCGACGTGGACTTCGAGCAGGTCGACGAGATGCGCGAGGAGTTCGACTACTTCGCGGACTGCGTGCTCACCGGTCGCGATCCCGAAGCCGACGGCGCACACGGGTTGACCGACATGCGGGCCATCGAGGCCATCTACGAGGCCGGCGAGGGCGGCGAGCGGGTCGAACTCTGACTACGCCGCATCGAACAGTTCTTCACCGTCGACCACGTGCTCGGCCACGGCGTCCATGTCGAGCGTGATCCCGAGCCCCGGCTCTTCGGGGACCTCGATCCGGCCGTCTTCGATGACCGATTCCTCGACCAGTTCGTCCCACCAGCCCAGTTCGTAGGAGTGGAACTCGACTGCCAGCGCGTTCGGGATCGACGTGCCCACGTGGGCAGCGGCGACCGTCGCCACCGGCGAGGAGACGTTGTGCATCGCCACGGGGACGTAGTGCTGGTTCGCCACGTCGGCGATCTTCCGGGTCTCGCGCATCCCGCCGACCTTGGGCATGTCCGGGGCCACGATGTCGACGGCCCCGCGTTCGATCAGCCGACGGAGTTCGGTCACGCGATACCGGTTCTCGCCGACGGTGATCGGGGTCGTCGTCGAGCGCGTCACGCGCTCTTGCACGTCGAGATTCTCCGGCGGGACGGGGTCTTCGAGCCACCACACGTCGTACTCCTCGATGGCGGCGGCCAGCCGTTCGGCGGAGTTGCCCGAGAACGTCCAGTGACAGTCGAAGGCCACGTCCGCCCGGTCCCGGACGCGCTCGGTGACCCGCTCGACGATCTCGGCCTTGTGCCGGATCTCGCCGGGCCGGAGGTGACGGTTGGCGCGGTCCTTTTCGAGGCCACTGGGCACGTCCAGATCGAACTTCAGCGCGTCGTAGCCCAACTCGTCGACGACGCGTTCGGCCTCGTCGGCGCAGGCCTCGGGGTCTGCCTCTGCTTCGGTGTGACAGTCACAGTAGACACGCACCGAGTCGCGGTACTTCCCGCCCAGGAGCTGGTAGGCGGGCAGGTCAAGGATCTTCCCCGCGAGGTCGTGGAGCGCGACCTCGATCCCGGCGATGGCGGTGACGGTGACACCTTCGACCGATCCCTCACCGGAGGTCTTCTGGACGAGGTGTTCGTAGAGGCGGTCGACGTCGAGGGGGTTCTCGCCGACGAGGAACGGTTTCATCCGCGCGATCAACTCGGGGACACCCGCGCCCCAGTAGGCTTCGCCGGTGCCGACGATTCCCGCGTCGGTATACACGCGGACGAGCGTCCACGGGAAGTTGCCGTCGACCATCGTCGTCTGCACGTCCGTAATCGCCACGTCGCGGCCGCCGCCGCGTTTCGCCCGGACGCCCATGGACTCCGCCGAGAGGTCCCGCATCGTGTACTCGGCGTTGGGGTCGCGAAGCCGTTCGTAGTCGATGCCCATGGCGCCCATTTCACGCGCGAGCCCTAAAACACGGGGGCGCGAGTGCGGTCACTCGGCGTCGTCGTCCTCGACCATCTCGTCGAGTTCCCGGCGGAGTTCGTGGCGGTCGGAGTCGATGTCGGCGTTGAGTCGCTTGAGGTAGACGGCGAACAGCATGACGAGGCTGGCGGCGACCACCAGCACGGCGACGAAACCGGCGAAGACCTGTGCTGTCTGGCTGTTCTGGATCGCAGCCAAGATCATGATCGCGATTCCGGCCACCAGCAGGACGGCGACCGCGGGCAGGCCGACGAGGCGGCTGAGTGACCGCAACATGTCACCGACTCGCCCCGGCAACAGCATCAACGTTTGGGCTCTCCCAGCAGTCCGAGGTCGTCGAGGTCCGCCCGCAGGGCAACGCGGTCGTCGTCGTCCATCCGCCGGAGTGGGCGGCGAAGCGGCCCCACGTCGAAGTCGAGGTCGCGCAGTGAGAGCGCGGTCTTGACTCCGGCCATGTACGGGCCGCGTTGCATCGCGTCCCGGACCTCGTAGACTCGGCTCTGCAACTCGCGAGCGCGGGCCTCGTCGCCGTCGGCGTAGGCCGCGTAGAGGTCGACGACGAGTTCGGGGAAGGCGTTGGCGACGGCGCTGACCAGCCCGGCACAGCCGACTTCCAGCCCGGGGAACAGCAGCGAGTCAGACCCCGCCAGGAAACTCAACTCGGGGTGGCGGTCGATGGCCTGTGCGAGCCAGGGCACGTCCTTGCTCGAATCCTTCAGCCCCGCGACCCCGTCGATGGCGGCGATTTCGTCGAGCGCGGCCAGCGAGAGTTCGTTCCCGGTCCGGGAGGGGATGTGGTAGACGTACACCGGTACGTCCACGGCCGCCGCGACCCGGCGGTAGTGATCCACGGCCGCCTCGTGGTCCAGTGGGTAGTAGTACGGCGTGACGACGATGACGCCGTCGGCACCGGCGTCGGCCGCGTGTTCGGCGTTGGCGACCGTTTGTCGCGTGCTCGGCGCGCCGACGCCGGGGACCACGGGGACGGACTCGATCACGTCCACGACGGTCTCGACGACCCGGCGGCGTTCCGCGGGCGTCAGGAGCGCGAACTCGCCGTTGGTTCCGAGCGGGAAGACGCCGTGACAGCCCGCTTCGACGACGAAGCGGGCGTGGGCCGCGGTCGCGTCGAGATCGACCGACTCCTCGTCGTCGAAGGCCGTGACGGTCGGCGGCACCACACCGTGCAGGGAGAGCGGATCGTCGCTCCCGGCGGTCGAATCTGCCATCGTGTCGACCTCCACGCCCGGGCGGGTAAGCCCTTTCCCGCACCCGACGCCACCACGCCAATTCTCTTTTTCGAGTGTGAGTTAACTTTTTGACGCTGGAGCCAGTATGGGTGAGTATCCATGTGCGACATCGACATCAGCCGTTCGCTCGCGGCACGGGTTGGGGCCCAGGAGGCACACATCGGTGTGCGCGAGGGCGATACGGTACGGGACGTGATCGACCGGCTCGCGGCCGAGTACGGCTCCCAGGTCGCCAGCGGCATGCTCGACGGGAATCGCCTGCGCTCCGACGTGATCGCCGTCCGAAACCCCGACACGGGGCACGAATCGGTCACCGCTGACACGGCCCTCCAGCCCGGCGATAGTCTGGAGTTTCACCTGACCTCCGAACACGAGAAAGTGAGCGGCTCGGCCTGATTCGCCTACTCTTCTATCTGCAGCATCTCGACGTCGAAGTAATCCCGGAAGAAACCGCCGTCGAAAGTGAGCAGGGTACCGGCGGTTTCGGCGTGTGCGCCGATCAGGAAGTCCGCTGCGACGTGCTGGCGTGCGGTGATCGACGACTCGCAGTCGGGACACTCGAAGGTTGTCTCGCGTCCGCAGGTCGAACACTGTAGTTTCTCACCTCGACGGGACACGTACGTCTGAAAACACTCGCCAGCGCGTGCCGCGGTGTCGCGGGTAATGGGTTCGACCGCGATACCGGTATCGTCGAGGAAGTACTCGAGCCCATCTCGGTCCTCGAACGTGTCGTCGGCGGCGAGTTCGGCGTACACGATCGGATTGATCGTGATTTTCCCGGCTTCGTCGGCCGCCACGAGAGCGCGTTTCGCTCGCTGGTTGTGCGCATCGTCGGGATAGAGGAGTGCAAGCAGAGCACTCGTATCTACGACGGTCGTCATCGCGTCTCTCGAAGTTCGTCCATGCGGTCGGTGACGGTGTCGTCCGTGTCTGCCACACCCCGCCACTTCTCGAAGCGGGACTCGTCGACGTCCTTCCGCACGACGTAGCCCTCCTCGGTTTCGACGAAAGTGATTTCGTCGCCCGGTCTGATTCCGAGTTCTTCCCGGATCGACTTCGGAATCGTGACCTGTCCCTTCTCGGTGACCCGCGTCATGGTAGTACCTAACCAGTATTACCGTTAAAGTATTACGGCAGTCAGGACTCCAGCCGCGCCAGCCGGTTCAGCGCGTAGATCGTCGCCAGCACGTCGGTCGCGTCGCCGGGATCGAAGACGAGTTCGTCGGTGTTCATCACGTGCTCCAGCACGTCCCGGGAGGCGTGTTCGGGCGCGGCCGCGAGGCCGTACTCGTTCTCGGCGACCCACTCCATCACTCGAAGATCGCTCTTCGAGTCGCCCATGACGACGCAGAAGGGGTCGTCGATCCCCAGCACGTCGACGGCGGCCTCGACGCCGGCGACCTTGTTGAGTTCGAGACTGCCGATCTCGGCGGCGTCGGCCTCGTAGTAGGCCACGTCGATTCGGTCGAACACGGCAGCGACGGCCTCCGGCACGGCCTCGGGGTCGGTGTCGACCGTCGCCCCCGCCTGTTCCAGCACCGTGCGGATCTCGGGGTCCTGGGCGGCGTAGTAGGCCCGTGCCCAGGCACCGGCGTTCTCGGCGTCCTCGGCAACCTCCTCCAGGACTGCGTCACCGAGCAGATCGAGCATGTAGATCAGCGCGTCGTCGATCACCTCGCGAGCGCGGGGACTCCCCGTCTCGAAGTTGGGTTTCAGCGTGACGTTGAACTCGTTGCCCTGGAGGTGACAGCCTCGCCGGAGGTCCTCGGGGGCGGCCGAGAGGACCCGCGAGCGAACGGCGTCGAAGACCGCCTGAATCTCCGGGTCGAGGTCCTCGTAGAGCAGTTGCTTGGTGTCGCCGCCGTGGCCGGGCGTGAACACGCCGGTGCCGGCCTCGTAGACGACGCTCACGTCCCCGGAGTGGACGAGTTCGTTGCCCAGCCCCTGGATCAGGAAGCCCTTGACGTTCTCCAGGGTCTGGCCGGTACAGACGACGATTGGCATGCCGGTCTCGTGGAACTCGGTCAGGAGGTGCAGGGTGTCCCGGGGGATCTCGTTGTCGGTCCGCCCGGCCGACCGGAGGGTCTCGTCCACGTCCAGCACGAGGGCGTTGACCGCGCGGTCGTACTTGGTGAGCAGGTCAAGCGCCGTGAAGGCCTGTTCGCGGGTCGCGGTCGCGGCGATGTCGGCGAGGGTCTCGCCGGTCGCGGGGAAGGCCTCGCGGATCTCGTCTTTGCCGTCGGCGAGTTCCTCGCTGGCGTTCTGCCAGTGTTCCAGGGCCACCCGCGAGTCCACGGGCGGGAACAGGTCGACGAAGTCCTGGTAGGCCCGCAACTGCCCGGTGTCGAACTCGTCGAACAGCCGATACAGCTGATCGTAACGCTCCATGTCCACTCTGGGCCGGCGACGGACAAAAGACTCGGGGCAGCGGGCGGCAGGTCGGAGACGGGAAAAGGACATTACCGGCGGCGGTCAACCACGTTGGTATGAAGAACATCGACGACCTCATGACCAGCGCGGCGGAGCTGGCCGAGCGGGGCCTCTCGAAGGGCGAAATCGCCGACGAGCTGAACGTCTCCCGCGAGACCGCGAGCTGGCTGGTCGAGCGCAGCGACGGCCCACAGACCAAGGGCACGCAGGAACCGACCGGCGGCGGCCCCGAGGACATCCACGTCGACTGGAACGCCATCGGTCGCGACTCGAACCGACTGGGCCACGTCGGCTCGGCGATGGCCGACCTCCTCTCGAAACAGGGCGAGGCAGTCGACCTCACCATCGGGATCGAGAAGGCGGGCGCGCCGCTGGCGACGACGGTCGCCCGCGAACTCGATACGGACCTGGGGACCTACGCACCCCGGAAACACCAGTGGGACGACGACGACATGGACGAGCTCGGCGGCACGTTCTCCCGGAACTTCGCCCAGATCCGCGACCGGGACTGCTACGTCGTCGACGACACCATCACCAGCGGCACGACGATGACCGAGACGGTGCAGGCCATCCGCGACCAGGGCGGCGAACCGGTGGCCTGCGTCGTCCTCGTCGACAAGCAGGGCGTCTCGGACATCGAGGGTGTCCCCGTGTACTCGCTGGTGCAGGTCATCCGCGTGGGCAACGACGAGTGAAGGGACACACTGATTTGAGTCGTCGGCCTGTGAGGGGACAATGAGCGAGGAGGATCTGCACGCGACGCTGGAGCGGGTCGCTCAGCGGTTCGACTTCGGCGAGTACGAGTCGGCGGCGTACCTCACGATCCTTGAGCACGGCCAGTTGACGGCCTCCGAGATTGCAGACCGGACGGAGATCCCACAGCCACGGGTGTACGACACCGTGCGCGACCTGGCCGATCTGGGCCTCGTCGAACTCCAGGAATCCCGCCCGATGCGCGTCCTCGCCATCGACCCGGAGGAGGCCTTCGCGGACTTCCAGGCCTCGCTCGACGACCTCGTCGACGGCCTCTCCCGGCGGTACACCGCCCCCGCCCGCGACACCGAGGCCGTCTCGCTGATCAAGTCACGCTCGACGATTCTGCGCTATCTCGAAGAGATCATCGACGCCGCCGAGTACGAACTCGTCCTCTCGCTCGATCCCGAACTGCTGGACCGGTTCGCCGACGACCTGCGCGCCCAGCACGAGGCCGGCGTCGCCATCGAACTCCTGCTGTCCCCGGCCGCCGACGTCCCCGACGCCGACGAGTTCGACTACCTCGACGTGGCGACGACGGTCCGCGCGCGCCGGGGTATCACCACCCCGGTCGTCGCCGTCGCCGACGGTGACTACTCCATCTACGCCACCCAGGACGCCCTGCAGGGGGGCCGGGACCGCTACGGCGTCATCTTCAACCGCTCGGAACTGGGCTTTCTGGTCTCTGGCTTTCTCAACACCGTCCTCTGGACGACCGCCGAGACGGTCACCGAGGGCGTCGACGACCGGCCGTTCCCGCGCCGGTACGCGACGATTCGACGGTGTATCTCCGACCTCCGACACGCCGAGGGAGACTTCTACGCCGCCATCGAGGGCCGGGACGTGCTGACCGGCGACCACCGGGAGGTCGAGGGCTCTGTCGATCAGGCCGCGTTCGGTGCCGGCCGCCAGACCGCGACGCTGGTCGTCGAGACCGACGATGGCCCCGTCGAGGTCGGCGGCCAGGTCGCCGCCGTCGAGGACGTGGAGGCCCACGAGATCCGGATCGGTGAGGGCGGGCCGCCGGGCGTCTGACCGTCCGGTGGTTGCGGCCTACCCTCGGAACGAGAGGGGTTTTCCGCGGCCGTGGAACTGTGAGCCACGCGATTAGCGCGAATCGTCGTCCGGGCCGAACGCACCCTCGCCGTCAGTGTCGAGGTCCTCGTCCGTGCCGAAGTCGCCAGCCTCGTCCTCGTTCGGACGGCCGATGGTGTCGTCACCGGCCCCGGGTTCGCTGTTGCTCGTCCGAGGGCGGTCGGTGGCCGTCGCAGCGGCGGACCCGTCCGTCGTGTCCGCATCGGGAGCCACGCCGGGCACGTCGACTGCCGCCATCGCGTCGCGGACGATCTCGCGGGCGTCGACGCCCTCAACGCCGGCGTCGGTCGTGAGGACGATCCGGTGGGCCATCGCGGGTTCGGCGATCCGTTTCACGTCGTCGGGCGTCACGTAGTCGCGCCCGGAGAGGACGGCGCGGGCGCGGGCTGCCTCGAACGTGCGCTGGATGCCCCGGGGTGAGACACCGACGGCGGCGCGGTCGTCGTCGCGGGTGGCCCGGGCCAGTTGTACGATGTACCGGCGCACGTCCTCGTCGACGCGGACGTCCTCGGCGGTCTCGCGCATCGCGCGGACGGTCGCGGCGTCGGCCGCCGGATCGACGTTCGGGGCCAGCGTGCGCCGGTCGGCCCGGCGGGCCAGCAACTCCATCTCGCCTTCGAGGTCGTTGTACCCGATGGAGGTCTTGACGCTGAAGCGGTCGCGCTGGGCCTCGGGCAGGCGGAAGGTCCCCTCCTGTTCGATGGGGTTCTGGGTGGCGACGACGACGAAGGGGTCGGGCAACTGGTGGGTCTCGCCGTCGACGCTGACCTGGCGCTCCTCCATGGTCTCCAGCAGGGCGGCCTGGGTCTTGGGCGGCGCGCGGTTGATCTCGTCGGCCAGCACTACGTTGGTGAAGACCGGTCCCGCCGCGAACTCGAAGCGGCCCTCGTGTTCGTTGTAGACGTTCGAGCCGGTGATGTCGGAGGGCAACAGGTCGGGCGTGAACTGGATGCGGGCGAACTCCAGCCCGAGCGCCTCCGCGAGCAGGCGGGCAGTCACGGTCTTGCCAGTGCCGGGCACGTCCTCCAGCAGGACGTGGCCCCTGGCGAGGACGGCAGTGAGGGTCGTCTCCAGCACCTCGCGGTCGACGACGGCCGCCGATCCGATGCGGTCGATGACGGCGTCGCTGCGCTCGGCCGCCTCCTGAAGCCCCAGTGCGTCGGTCATACGCGGCACGTCACAGCGCACCGACATGAACGCCCGGGGTTCAGCCGCGGATGGGGCCGAGCAGTGCGAGGACGCCCGCGACGGCCAGCACCACCGCCGAGAGGACCGGCCCCTGCGGGCCGAGGCGGTCGAACAGGATCGCCAGCCCCGTCGCGAGGACGACGGCACCGGCGGCGAGGCCGACGGCGGCGACGCCGTGGAGCAGTTCCAGCCGGCGCGTGTCCGGTCGGTGGCCCAGTTCCACCGTCAGCCCGAGGCCGAACTCGCCCACGTCCCAGACGACCATCGACCCCGCGACGCAGGCGAACACCACGGCCCCGGGGACCCGGAGGGCGGCCGCGCCGATGCCCGCGACCAGCAGGCCCGCGCTGGCCAGCGAGAGCGACCCGGCCCGGTCGGGGAGGATACCGAGTTCGACCGCGAGCGGCCCCATCGAGTAACACAGCATGAACAGCATGCCGGCGACCAGGATCAACGCGGCCAGAAACGCCGCGCCGGCCAGTCCGGCCGCGCCGCCCCGGCCGGAGAGCAACAGTCCCAGAACCGGGAACGGAATCGCAAACAGCGCGAGCATCCCGAAGGTCGGGCCGGCGAGCCAGTCGGCGTTCCCGGTCGTCGCGCGCCGGGCGAGCACGGCCAGCAGTGCGACCAGCAACGCGCCGACGCCGACGAGAAACACCGGCAGGCGCACCCAGACCGTCGACAGCACGCCGACGACGAGTGCCAGCCCCGGTGTCCGGTAGAGGCCCGTCAGCGCACCGACGAGTTCCAGCACGCCGAGCAGGAACCAGCCGGACAGACAGGCGGCGACGACCCACTTCGTCGTCTCGCGCCAGCGGTCGCGCCGTCGGTCCATCTCCTCACGAGAGACTGCAAGCAGGTGCGCGAGCGGGAGGCGAGTCACCGCCAGCCAGACCGAGCCAGCGGTGAACGCGAACAAGAAGAGGAGCGTCGCCAGCGACGGGACGCCCGGCGCGACGCCGAACTCCCAGAGCAAGAGCGCGACGGCCGCGACGATTGAGAGGACGACACCAGCGACGAACGGGACGAGGACACCCGCCCAGCCCTGCCGCATCGCACGAACGGTCGTGTCGTGGGTGACGTTCGCCCAGGCGCTGGCCAGCCCCATCGCGGCGAGACCACACCCGAATGCGAGCAGGAACCCGCCGGGCCCGCCGACGAGCGTCGCGGCGGCCACGCCCCCGAGCCAGAGCAGGCCACCCGGCATGAAACAGAGCTGCCCGACCGCCAGCCCGTCGAGACGCTCCCGGTCGAGCAGTGCCGTCCCGACGGCGACCAGCCCGCCACCGAGCACCGCGAGTTGCACCGCGTCGAGCAGACCGCTCGTGAGTCCGGCGGCGAGAGTGACCAGGACCGCGACGACCGCCGCGACGCCGAGGCTGGCGGCCCGCGCCCGCCCCTCGTCCCCGATGGCCGACGGTCGATCCAGCCGCGGCCCGAACAGCAGGATCACGACGATCCCCCCGTGAGCGCGCCCCGGGCGTCGGCGGCGAAGGCCGCTTCGAGGACGGCGTACAGCGGCGTGGCTCGACTCCAGTCGACGGCCCGCACACCCGCCGCCTGACAGTTCGCCAACCGGGTGTGTCGCCGGACCGACTCGAACTGCCCGGTGACGGTGTTGTGGGTCAGCACGTCCGGCGAGAGGACGACCCGCGAGTAGTCCCGAACGCCCCACGCCTCGACGGTTTCGACCGGCCAGTCGTCCAGCAACGGCGAGAAGAGGACGAGTTGCGCGCGAGGGGGCGCGAGCGTGGCGATCCGGCGGGCCTGCGCGTCGGGGTCGACCGCGCGCACGTCGGCGGTCGCCTCGGTCGCCGCCGCCAACAGGTCGCGTGCCCGCGACCGGCGGTCACGGCCGGTTCCGGGCGCGAGCCAGTGGAGGCCAGCCGCGTCCGGGCCGTCGGCACCGACGACGGCGACGCCGACCTCGTGGCCGGCCCCGAGCAGGTCCTCCAGCGCGTGGGTCGCCGCGTAGGCGGCCAGCTCGACCGCGGTCGGGCGAGCCGGCCCGGCCACGACGCGACTGATCGGGCGCGCATCCACGACCAGCACGACGCTCGACGCGCGCCGCTCCCGGTAGTTGACTGTCGTCAACTCGTCGCGTTTGGCGTAGTGTCGCCAGTCGATCCGCGAGGCCGGGTCGTCGCGCCGGTAGGGCCGCGTCGAGTGGAACTCCAGGCCCTGGCCGGGCGAGTCGGTGGGCATCCCGCCGGCGAAGCGGTCGCCCTCCTGTTCGATTGGGGGCGCGCTGGCGTCGAGTCGGCAATGCAGTCGCCGCTCGCCGCTGGCCGCGACCGACCGGTCGGCGGCCGCGCCGGCACCGAAACTCCGGACGCGAGTCCGTGGCTCGCCGAACTCGTGGTCGCCGCGTTTGGCCACGACGCTGTACTCGGCCCGCAGGGTATCGCCGGGTTCCAGCGCCGTCCCGCCCCGGGGCGAGCCGTCGATCACGCCGAGTGCCTCGGGGACGGCGTCGGCGACGCGCACGTCCGGCAACGGATCCGGGCCGGCGTTCTCGACGGTCAGCGTGACGGTGACCTCCTGTCCCGGCGGCGCGGTCGCCGGCTCGATCTCGCGGTGAGCTCGCAGTGCCACGTCGGCGTCGGCCGTCGAGAGGACGCCGTAGGCGAGATACAGGAGCGGGACGACGGCGGCGAGCAGGAGGGTAGCGTAGCCCGCCGCCGCGCCGACCGTCGCGAGGACCGCCGCCGCGGCCAGCCCGGCCGTCCAGCGCGCGGTCGGGTTCATCGCTCGTCCTCCCCCGGCGGTACCGGGCTGTCCGCGGCGGGCTGGAGACGCCCGTCCACGTCCCGCTGCAGCGTCTCCAGCCGCGGCCGGACGATCCGGACGCGCTTGGGGGCGTCCTGTCCGGGGACACGCGGGAGCGTCTCGGTGGCCGCTTCGTCGATAGCCGCGACCGCTCGCCGGACGCGCCGCCTGAGCTCGCGTTCGGGGTAGAGCCAGCCCGCGAGCCGCGCGCGGACCGACCGCTCGGGCATCGAGACCGTCGAGGAGCAGACCGACCCGGCGACGGGGTCGTCGGTCCAGGTGCCAGCCCGGATCGACTCGCGAGCGTCCATCCGGTCGGCACCGCCCGCGACCAGCGCGTCTTCGAGCGAGCGCGATAGCAACGGCCGTATCGTGTCGACGCCGGCCGCGACCGACCGCTCCGCACGGGCCCGTTCACCGGCCTCGGTCATCGCGTCGGCGAGCGCCCGCCCGGACAGCGCCGTGTCCGCGGGCGTCCGCTCGGGTGCCGGCGAAACGAGCGGTCCCGTCGCGGACTCGGCGGACTCGGACGTACCGACGCGCCACAGCGCCCAGCCGACGGCGATCAGCACGAGCAGGATGGCCACCCCACGCAACGCCGAGCCCGACTCGGGTACGGCACCGGAGACCGCCGCCCGGACGGCGATCCCGAGACTCGTCAGGATCGCGACCACACCGAAGCCGATCCGGAGCCGCGAGAGCCACTTACCCACGGTCGGTCACCTCCCTGTCGTCGTCCGGTCGGTCGTCGCCGTCGGCCTCGCGGTGGTCCCGCAGGGCGTCGAACGCCGCCCGAGAGCGGTCCTCGCGCTCGGGCGTCTCCGGTCGCCCGCCGTACTCCACGTCCCGGAAGAGCCGGGTGAGGTCACGCACCGGCTCGCGGGGAAAGCCCGTCTCGGCGGCCTCGCGTGCCACCTCGCCGGGCGTGCGCTGGGGCCAGCGCTCGGGCGCGACCCACCGTGCGAACGCCCGCCAGCGCTCGCGCAGTCCCGAGGGGGCCCCACCTTCGTCGCCGGCGGTCGCCGTCACCGTCTCGTCGGCAGTCGGCGTGGTGTCGTCGGCCCCACTCGCACGGAGTCGGCCGGGCAGTCCGCGGAGCCACACTAGCGCCGCCACGAGCGCAGCCCAGAGCCGGCCGGGCAGCGACAGCAGCCACGCGAGTGCGCCCGTGACCGACTCACGAACGGCCCCGAGGATTCCCAGGCCCGCCAGCGACGCCAGCGCGGCACGGAGCGCGCCCAGTCGGGCGGCCAGCCAGTCGAGCAGGCCTTCGAGCGCGGCGGTGATTCGGAACGCAAGCCCGACGAGCCATCGCGCGAGACGACGCAATCGGTCGGTCAGCGAGGTGGCGGTCCGCCGGACGCCGTCGGTCCTGCCGCGCAGTTTCGCGACGACGAGCGCCAGTCCGAGGACGACCAGCACGACGACGAGCGCGGTCACCGCGTACAGCGGCAACAGCGACTGGCGCGCGGTCAACTCGCCCGACTGGAGCGCGATCACCGCGGTCGGATCGGTCGGCATCGAGAACGCCAGTCGTCCCTGCGCGTCGGTCGTCCCGAGTCGCTCGCCGCCGAGTGTCACCGTGGCGTTCTGAACCGTCCGGTTGCCCAGGCGGGCGACCACCACCGCGTCGCCGCCGGGGATCGCAAGAATCGTCGCCGGTCGCACGACGGCCCGGAGGTCGGTCACGTCGACCGTTTTCCGGCCGGCGAACTCGCCGCGTTCGACACGAACGGTCAGCGAGTCACGGCCGTCGGTCGGAACGTCGAGTCCGTATCGCCCCTCGTCGTCGGTCCGCCCGACCCGCTGGCCGTCGACCGAGACCGTCGCTTCACGCATCGGTTCGCCGTCGATAGCTGCCGCGATGGCCACCCGTTCGCCGGGGATCGGCTCGCCCACGACCCTAATCGTCACCTCGCCGTCGACGGTGACCGCCTGCGTGACACGCGGGCCGTCGGCGTCCGCGCCGTCGTCGTCCGCACCCGGCCAATCCTGCGCCGCGACGGACTTCCGGAGCGACCCCGCGGACCCGGTACTCGTCGCGACCGGGACGACGGCGGCGCTCGCGGCGGCCGCCTCGACCCCGGCGGTCGCTCGGGTGTTCGAGCACGACGAGCCAGCCGGGAGCGTGGCGTCGAGCGTGAGTTCGCGCTCGTAGGGCACCTCGACCGTGACCGTGCCCCGTTCGTCGGTCGTCCCGACCACCTCGCCGCCGAGCGAGACGCGTGCGCCCTCGACGCGGCCGCTGTCGTCGGAGACGACCACCGTGAGCCTGGCCCCGGGCGTCGGCTCGCCGACGAACCGCACGGCACAGGCAGTGGCGTCGCCACTCTCACGGTCGCCGGGTTCGTCGTCGCTCAGCCACTCCAGCAGTTCCTGAATGGCATCGCCGAAGCCGATGCCATCGCCACCGCCCCCGGAGCCGCCACCCCCGCCCGACGGGGCGTCCGGACTCTCTCCGGGGCCGCCCGGCCCGAGACCTAGCCCCGCGTCGACCTGTGGTGCGGCGAACGCCGCCACGAGCAGACCAAGCGCGCACAGCGCGAGGAGGGCGAGCTGTCGCTGGCGGGCGGGCGTCCCGCCCTCAGCCATCGAACACCCCACCCGCGAAGCCGAAGGCAGACACTGTCAGTACGCTGTCGATTCGCCCGCCACGAACTATAGTGTTACTGAAAAAGGAAGGCTGTTACAGGAGGTCGTCGTACTCGTGAGTGTCGATCTCGACGCCCTCTTCGGTTACTTCGGCGATGACGAGGCCGTTGCCGGAGCCGGTGTCACGCTCGGCGGCCGCGCTGACCGCGTCGGCGGCGACCGTCGTCGCCTCCTCCATCGAGAGGTCGTCCTCGTACTGGCTCTCCAGGGTCCCGTACGCGACAGTGAGCCCGGAGCCGGTGACGGTGTAATCGTCTTCCATCACGCCCCCGGCGGGGTCGATGCTGAACACGTGGCTGCCCTCGTCGTCGACGCCCCCGAGGATCGGGTTGATCGCGAAGAAGGGGCCGCCACGGGCGAAGTTCCCCGCGAGCGTCGCCAGCGCGGACATGCTGATGTCCTCGCCGCGGCGGGTCTCGTAGAGGTTGACCTCGGCGCGCAGCGAGCGGATGAACGACTGGGCACCGCCCACGGAGCCGACGAGCGTCAGCGCCGCGGTGGGGTGGATCTGCTCGACCTTCTGTACGTTCTTGTTCGAGACGAACCGGCCGCCCAGCGACGCACGGCGGTCGGTCGCCACGACGACGCCGTTCTCGGTCGCGATGCCGATGGTGGTCGTCCCGGTCTCGTTGACTTTCTCGTTGTCCTTGTCCGTCGTGTTGGGCAGCTGGCCGAGCTCGGGCTCGTAGGGGTTCTGCAGTCCCTCCTCCAGGCTCGGCGGCCCGCCCGCTGGGTTCATGTCCATGTCGGTCATTCTTCGTCACCTCCAGTGTCGATCTCCTCGACGTACGATGCGACCTCGTCGGTCTCGTGGCGGCGGAACTGCTCGGTCTCGACGTCGATAGTCCCGAGGGCGACGCCTTCGGCGTCGATACCCTCGTCGCCGACCGTGTCGAGGCCGCGCAGCGCGAGGTCGATCCCGCCGTCGAGATCGAGGTCCTCGCGGTACTCGTCCTCGAAGAAGCTGATGAGGTCCTCGCGATCGCTCCCCACGGCGAGTGCCTGCCACTCGTAGGGCGTTCCCGACGGGTCGGTCTCGAACAGGCGCGGCTCGCCGTTCTCGATCCCGCCGACGATCAGCGCCACGCCGAACGGGCGCGCACCGCCCGTCTGGGTGTACTGCTGAATCTGGTCGGTGATGTCCTTCGTCAGCGACTCCACGCCGATGGACTCGCCGTACCGGAGCTGATTGACCTGCGCGTCACGGCGCGCGAAGTCGATCAGCTGCCGGGCGTCGGCGACGTGGCCGGCGCTGGCGATACCGATGTGGTCGTCGATCTTGTGCAACTTCTCGACGCTCTCACGCTCGAGGAGCGGAGAGCGGACCCGCGTGTCGGCCGCGAGGACGACGCCGTCCTCGGTTCGGACACCGACACTCGCGGTGCCGCGTTTGACGGCCTCGCGGGCGTACTCGACCTGATAGAGGCGTCCGTCCGGGGAGAAGATCGTGATGCCCCGGTCGTAGGCCTGCTGTTGTGATTGTCCCTGCATAGTTTGCATCGAAAGCCGGGGGTGGCCTTCACCTTGGGTTAGTGCCTCCCGTATTTAAACCCATTTATGGTAGCAAGTGACACCGTCACCGAAGGGAGCCACAGTCGGAAGGTCGATTTGGGCGCGAGGTGAAGTCCCGGCGTGGTCAGAGGAACGTACACTATCGTGGTCAACCTTCCGGAACCGGAGACGCTTACGGTCGGTTCGCTCGGCCGACAGGAGTTGCCCCCCGGATACTACGCCTACACCGGCAGCGCGTTCGGTCCCGGCGGTTTCAAACGGGTCGACCGCCACCACGAGCTGGCCGTCGGCGAGCGCGAGACGCGTCACTGGCATATCGACTACCTGCTGGGCGACACCGCCGCTCGAATCGAAACGGTGGCCCGGTCGCCCGAGGCCGAGATCGAGTGTGCCGTCGCCCGCGAGATCGCCGAGACGGCAGCGGTCGTGGTCGAGGGGTTCGGTGCCGCCGACTGTGACTGCCCGGCGCACCTGCACCACCACGCCGACCGGGACGAACTCGTGGCGGCCGCCCGCGGGGCGCACGACCGGCACGGGTGAGCCGGAGTAGCGGCCGAGTAGCGCCTCAGCGCCCCTCGAACTCGGGTTCGCGGCCCTCGAAGAACGCGCCGACGCCCTCGGCGAAGTCCTCGGTCTCGAAGATCCGGTCCTGCGCGCGGGCCTCCGCGCGGAGCGCCTCCTCCATCGAGCGGTGCGTGTTGCGCTGGACCAGGCGCTTGGTCTCGCCGACCGCGAGCGTCGGGCGCGAGGCCAGCGTGGCGATGCGTTCGGCCACCATGTCCTCGAACTCGTCGGCGTCGAAGGTCTCGGTGGCGATGCCCATGTCGACGGCCGCCTCGGCGTCGACGCGGCGTGCGGTGATGAGCAGGTCCAGCGCCCGGCGGACGCCGACGAGTCGCGGCAGGACGTAGGTCGCGCCGGTGTCGGGCGCGAGGCCGATGTCGGTAAAGCCCCAGCCGAAGACGGCGTCGTCGCGGGCGTACACGAAGTCACAGGCGGTCGCCAGCGAGGCCCCCGCGCCGACCGCGACGCCGCGGACGACGGCGATGGTCGGTTTCTCCATCCGCAAGAGGGCGGCTGCGATGGCGTTCAGCCCGGTTTCGAGCTCCTCGACGACGCCCTTGCCGTCCATCCCGCCGGAGAGGTCGATCCCCGAGCAGAAGGCGTCGCCCTCGCCCTGGACGACCACCGCACGAACCCCGGCGTCGTGTTCCAGCGAGCGGAGTTCGTCGGCCATCTCCGCGCAGGCCTCGGCGCTGATGGCGTTTTTCCGGTCGGGGTTACTGATCGTCACCGTCGCGTAGTCGTCTTCGCGTGTGACCTCGATGTCGGTCATGGCCTGTGTGAGGACGCCCGGGGTTAGAATGGTTGCGGGTCGGTTGTGAGGCTCAGGTCGGGAACGTCCCGATCCCGAACAGCCCGGGTGGATCGCCACCGCCGGTGCCCATCGTCTCGGGCCAGTCCAGCGTCGCGACCGACCCCACCGTCAGGGCCACCGCTGCGCCGCTCCGGTTGCCGAGGCCGTCGACCGGCCCGTTCTCGGGGACAGTCACGGTGTCCCCCGCAACGACCCCCGGGACGGTCGCGACCCAGCCTTCTGCGTCGGGGCCCCACTGGGCCTCGGCGGCTTCGCCACCGACCTCGAACGACAGCGGCCCGCCCGCGTCCGCTGTAGGCTCGCCGGCTGCCGCGCCGCTGGTCACGCCGGCCGTGAAACCGGACAGCGCCGCCGCCTGGACGAACCGCCGCCGGTTCAGTTCCCCTGTACTCGCCGCTCCCCGTCGGCCCGGGGCCCCCGACTCCGAACCACCCGAATCACGCATCGTGCCACTCCCTACCGTACTCTCCGGCAAGTAGATTCGTACGGATATGAAGGTCCGTCGATCAGACGGCGAACTGCCCGGGTGTTTAGAGTTCGACTTCGCTCATCGAGTCGACCTCGAACCGGAGGATCTCGGGGTCGCCGGCGAGCCAGTCGCTCAGTGCCGTGAGGAACTCGGTGAAGTGGTCGGTCTGGGAGTGGGCCGCGAAGGCGTCCTCGTCCTCGTAGCGCTCGACGAAGCGGACGACGTTCTCGTCCTCCACGTCGGTCGTCGCCCGGTAATCGAGCATGCCGTCCTCGGCGCGGGACTGTTCGGCCAGGTCTTCGATGTGTGCCAGTGCTTCGTCGCGGTACTCCGGGTCGATGGGGAAACTCGCGTGTACGGCGATCATCGCACTCGGTGGATGGGGGGCAGGTAGGAAAAGCTATCTCTCCGATAGAACGAGTCGACGGTCGAACCACCCGATCAGCAGTTTCGAGGCGGAGCCTCCGGCCTCAAGGAGCGAGGACTTCCGACGACAGTCGGAAGGACGACGCGAGTAGGCCGGAGAGGACAGCGTGGAGCGACGCTCCGCGGGCCGTGCGAACGGGCCGGCGGCCCGTGAGCAGAAGCCGTGAGCGAGTAGGGTGGGGTAGTTTACTCGCGGGACGCAATTATGTGTCGCCGGCCCGTGTCACGGACATGGACCAGAGTCGACGGCGACTCCTCGAAACGGTTGGGCTCGCCATCGCGGGTGCCCTCGCAGGCTGTGCAGAGACGGACCAGCAGGGAACCGAGGACGGATCGCCGACCGAAGGCGACACACCGGGTACAACGGCGGCTCCCTCGACGACGGATCGAACGGCGGCGACCGAAACGGAGAGAGAGACACCGACGGAGACGGCCACGGAGACGGAGACAGAGACGCCCGGAGACACGCCGACCGAGACGGAAACCGACACGCCGACTGAAACCGAGACGGCGACGGCGACGGCGGACGAACCGCTGACGCCGACGGAGACGGTGGCGTTGACTATCGACAACGAGGGGTTCAGCGCCTGGGAAGTCACCGAGGACGAGAGCGGGGAGGTAGCCGAAACCGAAACCGAAAACCCCACCATGACCTTCGAGACGGGAGTCCGGTACACCGTCGAGAACGATGGGTGGTCGTTTCACCCGTTCGCGCTCCGGGCGAGCGACGACACCGCCTTGCTCTCCCAGGACGTCGAAGGACAGTACGAGGACGACCGGGACGTTGACTGGGTCGACGACGGGAACGAGTTCGCGTTCACCCTGACCGAGGCGCTGGCCGCCGATATGGAGTACTACATCTGTACGGTCCACTCCTCGATGCGCGGTGACGTGCGCGAACGGTGACGCCGCTGGTCTATGTGGGGTCGCAGGAAACGAGGTGGCTGTGGAATTGCGGCCCGCGTGAAACGTGGGCCAATCCGGATTTGAACCGGAGACCTCCCGGTTATCAGCCGAGCGCTCAACCTGACTGAGCTATTGGCCCAGGTGAGCGCATCAGGGTGTTCCGCCCTGCCTATGTTAAGCGTTTCTTTTCACCGAGAGGGTGACGGGCGTTCACACCCGCTATTTCGAGTCGTCGTCCACGTCGTAGGATTCGCTGTCCACGTCGTAGGTGTCCTCGGACTCCGGGCCGGGCCCACCCTGTCCCGGCCGGCCCGGGCCGGACTGGCCCTGGTCCTCGCCGCCGGGGAAGCCGCCGACGTAGACGTTGCCGCTGGCGAAGCCGCTGGTCTTGGCGTCGACGTAGGGTGTGACGACCCACTTCTTGGTCGCCAGGCGGACGGGGTACCGCGTGAACGGGATCACCAGCACCAGGCCGACGAGGTCGGTGACGATCCCAGGCGTCAGCAACATCGCGCCCGAGATCAGCAGCAGGCCGCCGTCGATGAGTTCGTCGGTCGGTGGCTCACCCTGGGCGAGTTTGCCCTGGATCTTCTGGAGGGTGTGGCGGCCCTCGGCGCGGACCAGGAGCATCCCGATGAGCGCGGTGAGGACGACCAGCGCCACGGTGTAGAGCGGGCCGATCCAGCCCGCGATGGCCACCAGCAGGACGATGTCCAGCAGCGGGATGAGCAGGAGGAGCCCGATGATGCGGAGCATGGGGGCTGTAGCAGGCCAGCACTCAAAATAGGACCGCTTCGAGAACAGTGTCGCGCCGAGCGGATCAGGGGTCGGCGAGCGGCGAGGGCAGGGAGACGCGGATCCGATGTCCGTCCTGCGTCTCGTCGTACAGAAGCGACCCGCGTGACATCTCGACGATCCACCGGGCGATCCAGACCGACAGGCCCTCGCAGTGCTGGAGTTTCGTCTCCCGGTCACCCTCGATGGCGTGACGCGTCCCCTCGGGGAGCAGCCGCTGACTGCCGGTCACGTCTATATGCACCATCCGGTCGGGCGTGTCGTGCCGGGCCGACACGGAGAGGGTCCGCTCACCGTCGGCCTCCGCGACGGCGGTGGTGAGCAGTTCCTCGAGGGCGATCTGCACATCCGGTTCGGCGCTCACGGTCGCCGTCGTCGGAGCATCGATCTGCACCGTCACGTTCGGCGCGTTCGCCTCGGTCCGCTCGGCAACACGGTCGATCAGTTCGGTCACGTCGAGCCGCTGGGGGTCGAACTCGTCGAGCGTCCGCTCGACGTACCGGGCCTTCTCCGCGAGGTCGAGAAACTCTTCGGCCACGTCCGTGGCGGCCTCGACGGAGTCGGCCCCCACGTCGTCCACGTGATCGTTCTCGACGAGCAGTTCGAGGTGGCCGAGCAGCACGGACATGTCGTTGCGGATATTGTGCCGGAGGACGCGGTTGATGACCGACAGTCGCTGCTCGCGGGCCTCGATGTCCTGCCGGGACTGCGCGAGTTCCTGGAGTTGTTCGAGCATCAGCCACGAGTTCTGGCGTGGCCCGTCACGCTCGAAGTACTCCTCCGGGGGGACGTAGTACGGATTCTCACAGAGCGTCCCTCGGTAGAGGATCTGTTCGTGGGTCTGGATCGCCTTGCCGATGGTCGCGTCGTCGAACCGCGCCAGCGAGTACTGACAGAGCGCCGTGACCGGCACGTCCCGACACCGTTCGTCGAAGGAAACCTCGAAGTCCAGTACCCGGTCGAACGCACCATCGACCTCGAAGCTCCACGTGTTCTCCCCCAGCACCCGGACGCCGTCGTAGCCAGCTTCCATGCTGTCGTCGACGGCACGTTCGAACGCCTGCAGCGTCTCGTCGGCGTCGAATCCGTCCTCCAGGTACGTCTCGGTGGCACTCTCGATCCGGAGCTGGCCGGCCTGCTCGCGGGCCTGCACGTCGATACCGGCCGCCTCGAAGTACTCCCGCACGGCGTCGGGCGCATTGTCGTCGGCGAAGTACAGACAGAGTTCGCCCTGTTCCAGTCCGAGCCTGATAAACGCCGTCGCGACGGCGAGCTGTTCGGCCTGTGTCCGGTAGAACGACGCCAGATGTCGGCCGAGGTCCGCCGATTTCAGCTGTGTCCGTACCGCTCCCGGGAGAATATCCACCCCGTCTGACCCCCTGCCCACCAGCGGGTCATTAGTAGTCATATCCAGTGGCCGTGTTTTCCAGCACAGACGTATAGATGTTCGCAAGGGATGACGTGGGTGAACGCGACCGGGACACGCAGACGCGGGACGCAGGATACTTGTTCGGCGACGGCTACCGGTCGGTATGGACGACTCCGCGGCGCGTACCAACGTCGAGTGGCGCGAGTGGGGCCAGGACGCCTTCGACGAGGCCGCACGGGCGAAAAAGCCCGTCCTCCTCTCGCTGTCGGCCCCCTGGTGTGCCCACTGTCACCAGATGGACGCGACCACCTACACCGAGCCACGCATCGCGGCCAACATCAACGACGGCTTCGTGCCGGTTCGCGTCGACGTGGACCGACACCCGCGGGTCCGCGAACGCTACAACATGGGCGGATTCCCCTCGACGGTCTTCTGTACACCCGAGGGCGACATCCTGACCGGCGCGGGCTACCTCGGCGTCGACGGGTTCCGGGAGATTCTGGACTCGGTGCGGCGCACCTGGGACGGCAAGGGCGAGGAGGCCGGTCGGGTCCCCCGCGCGCTCCGGGATGGCACACCCCCGAGCGGCGAGGTCCGTGCCCGCATCGAGGAACACATGGTCGAGCAGTTGTTGGGGGCCTTCGACGACGAGTTCGGCGGCTGGGGGTCGGACACGAAGTTCCCGTTACCTCGGACCGTCGAGTTCGCGCTGGTCCGGGCCCGCGATCAGGCCACGCGCACCCTCGAAGCGATCCAGACCCACCTGCTGGACACCTACGATGGCGGGTTCTACCGGTTCGCCACGGGCAGGGACTGGAGCGACCCGCACCGGGAGAAACTGCTCGACGAGAACGCCGCGCTGGTCCGGGCGTTCGCCCGCGCGTACCGCTACACCGGCGAGGACTCCTATCGGGACACGGCCGAGACGACCGTGGAGTACCTCACTACCGACCTCTGGACGGGCGAGGCCTTCGCCGCGAGTCAGGCCGGTGACGACGAGTACTATCGGCTGAGTCCGACCGACCGCGAGGACGCCGACCCACCGAGCATCGACGAGACGGTGCTGGCCGACCGCAACGGGATGGCCGCGGGCGCGCTGCTCGCGCTACACGCGTACACGGACGACGAACCGACGCGCCGCTACGCCGAGCGGGCACTGGATCACGTCCTCGAGGAACTGGTCGAAGACGGCGAGGTGACCCACTACCGAACCGACGAGGAAGTCGGCGAGTCCGGCCTCCTGGCCGACCAGACCGGCGTGTTGCAGGGGTTGACCACGGCCTGGCAAGTCACCGGGGAGTACGGCGACGCCGCCACGGCGGTCGCGGACTACGCCCTGGCCGAACTCGGTGACGAGGAGGGCGCGTTCCGCGACGGAACCCCCGAGGGCCCGGGACTGCTGGACGAACCGCTGTATCCGCTGGACACCAACGTCGAATTCGCGGACGCGCTGGTCGACCTGGCGGCGCTCACGGGCGATGACCGCTACCGCGAGCGGGCCCGCGAGGCCATCGCGGCCTTCGCCGGCGCGGCCGAGCGCATGGGTGTCGAGGTGGCGAGTTACGCCACTGTCGCCTCCCGGCTCCAGTCGCTCCGGGTCTTCCGGATCGGCGCGCCAGCCGGGAGCGAGCTCCACCGGGCCGCGCTCCGCGTCGCGGACCACGAGGCCGTCGTCGTCCCGGCCGCCGAGGGCCTCGACGGCGAAGCGGAAGTCGTCGACGACGGCGAGGTGACCGGCACCGCGGAAACGCCGGACGGCCTCGCCGAACTGGCGACGGGTTCGTAAAAACCACGGCGGTAAACCTGCGATGCGTTTATATCCCCGGCAGTCGACCGCCATACAATGGCAAGTCTGAGAGACCTCGGGTTGTCGGAGTACGAGGCTCGCGCCTACCGTGCGTTGCTGAAGACGGGGCCCACAACGGCCAAAGAGTTGTCCCGTGTCAGCGACGTGCCGATGGGCCGGATCTACGACGTGCTCAACAGCATCGAGACCTACAATCTCGTGCGGAGTCAGAGCGCGAGCCGGCCCAAGAAGTACGTCGCCGTCGAGCCCCAGACCGCGCTGGACCGCCTCCTCGAGGACAAGAAGCGCGAACTCGAGGAGAAGGCCCAGCAGTACGAGGGGATCGTCGACGAACTCGTCGGCGAACTCGAGAGCGCCGAGCCGGTCGAGGAGACGTTCTGGACCGCGGCGGTCGGCCCCGACGAGACCGTCGACCTCCTCGTGGAGCGGCTCGCGGCCGCCGACGAACGCATCATCATGGTCGCCTCGTCCTCGTCCCAGCAGTTCGACATGGACACCGTCGGCGACCTGATCGTCGAGGAACTCGGGAACGCACTGGACCGCGGCGTCGACGTGTCGCTGTTGATGCGCCCGGAACTGGTCGAGGAACTGCCCGAGAGCGTCGGCGAACGCTACCGCTCCCACCTGGCCCGCCACGAACAGTTCTCCGTCCGCACCTCGCCCAACGTCTCGGGTACCTTCGAACTCATCGACAACGCGGAGGTCTGTATCGAGGTGCCACACCCGCTCAACGCCGACGAGACGTTCGCCGTGATCGACCTGAAAGACCGGGAGTTCGCCGCCAACGTCCGCTCGGAGTTCGACCCGCGGTGGGAGGACGCCGATCCGCTGACCCTGTAAACTACCCCCATACGTCGCTCACCCACGATGGTTCGGTCGTCGAGGGGGCCTTGATGTGGACTCCCGGCACTCAACTTCCGCCCAGTCGGAGGCCTTCTCTTCTCGAAGCCGGGGGCTCCGCCCCGAAACTGCTGCGTCAGCGCCCCTCGAAGGCCGGCTTCCTGTCTTCGAGAAACGCTGCCATCGCCTCACGCCGATCGTACGTGTCGAAACAGGAGGCGATACTCTCGGTGCTGTCCCTGATCCCGGCCTCGACGCCGTTCGAGCGGAGCATCCGGAACACCTCCGACTGCCGGCGGACGATTTCCGGGCTCTTCGAGGCGAGCGTTTCGAGGAGGGCATCGACGGTCGCGTCGTACTCCCCGGGTGGCACCGCTCGATTGACCAGTCCGATCTCGGCCGCTTCGGACCCAGAGATCGGGTCGCCGGTGTAGATCAGTTCCTTCGCGGCCTGGAGTCCCACCAACCGGACGAGCAGTCCGCCCTGAATGCCGGACACCAGCCCCGCGTCGATCTCGGGCAGTCCCAGCGCAGCGTCTTCGGTCGCGACCCGGAAATCACAGGACATCGCCAGTTCCAGACCCGCGCCGAGAGCGTACTCACCACAGCGACAGACCGTGACGGCACCCAGATCACGGATCGCCGCGTTCGCGTCGTGGAGGGCCCCGAGGAACGCTCGCGCCTCGGACACCGAACAGTCCAGCACGGCATCGAGGTCCAGCCCGGCTGTCAGTCCCCCGATGCCGTCGGTGGCGGCCGGCCCGACGGTGAGCACCGAGACAGCTTCGGGGACCGCCGTCGCGGCGTCCCGAAGGGTCTCGATCGCGTCCGGCGACAGGAGGTTCAGGTCGCCGGTGTCGATACGCAGGTGTGCGATCCGGTCGTTCTCGTCGTCACGAGACACTGTGACAGGCATGGGCGACGGTTGGGTAACCCGGTTGATAAACGGCCGTGGCGGCGGCCGCGTTCGCTCCTTTCGCGGGCCGTCACGCATCCGCTCCGGGTCGACCCCCGCTGGGCGGACGCGGGTCCGCTCGCCCTTCGAGTCAGCGCCCGCGTCGCCGGACCGCGTAGATCACCGTCGCCGGGAGGCCCCAGAAGTAGCCGAAGGCAGACACGACGACCCAGTGCGTGTCGATGCCCGGGAACCATGACCGAGACATCAACATCGTGACGACGAACACCAGCAGTGGCACGTAGTACACGCGACTCGGCCGCCACGCGTACTCACTGGCGGCCACTCGCTCGTGGTAGACCTGGAACGCCAGGATCACCGTCGTGAGCGGGAACAGCACCACCGCGAGCGCGACGTACACCCACCACGGAAGCACGCGCCAGACCGGCACGAGTACCGTAATCTCCGGCCCCGACGGCATCGACAGCGAGAAGTCCGGTGATCCACCGGCCGCTCTCGTCCCACCGTCGGCTTCGGTCTCGACCTCGGCGTCACACTCGTGGTCGTCGGGCAGTCGACAGTCGACACAGTACGCATCCCCACAGTCCCGGCAGTCGTAGGTGTTCGACACCTCGGCCTCACACGACGGACAGACAGCCCCCATATACCACTCAATTCAGACTGACGGACAAGAAGTTTGCCCACCCACCTTTTTCCCGGTCGGGTTCGCGCCTCGCGCGAACCGCTCCCGACAAAAACGTGGTTCCCGCGAGCGGGAGCTCGACAGAGCTTTGCTCTGTCAGTGGCGAAAAAGGCGCGAGCGCGGCGATGCTGCGCTCGCGAAGAACCGGCGGCCTCCGGCCGCCGGACGCGTGCCTCAGTCGTCCCCGTTCACTTCCGCCTTCAGTGTCTCGTACTCCGCCACCCGCTCGGCGTGGGCGTTGTGCTGGTGGATGGACTCGTCGTTGGACTGTTTCATCGTCACGATAGCGTCGTCGGGCAGGTCGGGGAACTCCTCGACGACTCCTTCGGCCATCGCGCGCACGCAGTCCTCGACGAACTTGGCGTCCTTGTGGGACTCGTAGGTCATGTGATCCTCGTCGG
Source organism: Halorientalis regularis (assembly GCF_023698535.1). GTDB lineage: Archaea > Halobacteriota > Halobacteria > Halobacteriales > Haloarculaceae > Halorientalis > Halorientalis regularis. The sequence goes on along the minus strand of NZ_JALJCL010000004.1, from coordinate 103,423 downwards.
GTCGCTTCGCGAGGTTGTAGATGCGGGCGCTCATCGAGTCGCGCGCGACGCGGATGATGTCGTTGAGATCGGCCTCGGGCGCGCCCTCGCTCTCGACGGTCAGGGTCGCGTGGCCCCGCTGTGAGTGGCCCGGCTGGGGCACTTCTTCGAGGAACTCGTCGATCACTTCGTCTTCTACGTCCAGTCCGCGCAGGGTCTCGCGGGCCCGGGACGTACTCATCCCCTGCGAGCAGGGACAGACGGTCATGCCGGTGACGCGGGCTCCGATCTCCTCGTGGGTGCCGTCCTCGGTCGCTGTGGCGGAGGCGATGATGTCCGCCGTCGACTGGGTGGGGCGGTCGGACTCGGGCGTCCGCTCGCGGGTGACGTACTCGGCCTCCATCTGGACCTCCGCCTTGGTGGTGTACTCGTGTTTGTCGATCAGGCGTTCTGCGGCGTCGCCACAGACGTCCTCGACGCGGTGGACCTCCTGGGCGACCGCGGCTTCCAGCGTCTCGTCGACGACCTCCATGTTGCGGGACATGTCGGCCCCTTTCCGCCAGGACGGCAGGTCGACGAACACCTCGAACTCGGCCATCAGGACGATCGGGCGGTCGTCGGTCTGGCCGAGTTTCACGAGTTTCTCGACGCCGGTGACCCCGACGCGGTTCAGTCCGACGGACACGTCCGGACTGTCGGCCTGGACGTCCGGCAGTTGCTGACTCATCGGGACTTTCTTAGGATCGAACCTTCGTTAGGGCTTTCGAAAACGGCCATTGGTGCGAGACAAACCTCGAACCCGGCCAGCGGTGCCTGCGAGGGGTGCGTACGGCCAGCATCCTCCGGCTTGTCCCGAACGCGTTCGGACGGGTTCGCAGTTTCTTGGAGCGCCATCGACCCTTCATGCCTTCGCCGGAAGGAGCGCCGTCTGTATGCGAGTCACACGGAAACATCTCGCGACGGCACTGGTCGTCGCCTTCGTGTTCAACCTCGTCGTCATGGGTGCGGGCGCGTGGTACTCCACCACCAACGCGCCGCCCATTCCCCAGGAGGTCGTCGGTCCCGACGGCGAGCGAATCACGACCAAAGACCAGGTCCAAGCGGGCAAGATCGTCTTCCAGTCGGACGGACTGATGAACCACGGGTCGATCCTGGGCAACGGCGCGTACTTCGGCCCCGACTACACCGCCGACGCGCTCGACCTGAAGCTCCGGCACATGCGCGGGTACTACGCCCGGGAGGAGTACAACCGGTCCTACGCGAACCTCTCGGCCGGCGACCGGGCGGCGGTCAACGCCACGGTGCAGTCCGAACTGGCGGGCAGCGAAGCCGGGAGCGTAGTTCGCTACTCCGCGGCGGAGGCCTACGCTCACCAGCAGGTCCGTCAGGAGTACGTCGAGCGCTACCACGAGGGGGAACCCCACCGCGGCGTCCCCGCGGACATGATCGACTCCGAGAAGCGCGCCCGGCAGTTCGCCGACTTCGCCATGTGGACCGCCTGGGTCGCCCACACCGACCGCCCGGGCGGTGAGAACTCCTTCACCAACGAGTGGCCCTACGCCCCCGGCGCTGGCAACCAGCCTCCCGCCAGCGCGATGACCTGGAGCGTCATCGCGATGGTGTTGCTCGTCGCCGGTGCCGGCGCGGGCATCTGGCTCTACCGGGCCGTCGACCTCACCGAACCCGAATCCGAGGGCGTCTCGATCCCCGACCCCGACGACGTGACTATCCTGCCCAGCCAGATCGCCGCGACCCGGTTCGTCGCCATCGGCGCGCTCCTGTTCATGATGCAGGTGTTGCTGGGCGGCCTGCTCGCGCACTTCTACATCGAACGCGACGCCTTCTTCGGCCTCGGCGAGATCTTCGGCTTCGAGATCCTCCAGTGGCTCCCCTTCGCACTGGCCAAGACCTGGCACATCGACCTGGGGATCCTCTGGATCGCGACGCTGTGGCTCGGTGCCGGCATCTTCCTGCCGGCCCTGCTGACCGGCGACGAGCCGTCGAACCAGGCCCGCTACGTCAACGGCCTGCTCGTGGCGCTGGTGGTGGTCACCGTCGGCGGCCTCGCGGGCATCTGGCTCGGCGCGCAGGGTTACATCGACGGCGCGCTCTGGTGGATCGTCGGCAACGAGGGCCTCGAATACCTCGAAGTCGGCCGGCTCTGGCAGGTCGGCCTGCTCGCCGGTTTCGGGGTCTGGGCGGTGCTGGTCTGGCGCGGCTTCCGGCCGCTCTTGCGCCGCGAACAGCCCTTCGGACTGGCCCACATGATCCTCTACGCCGGCGGTTCCATCGCGCTGCTGTTCTGTGCGGGGTTCCTCTACACGCCCCAGACCAACATCGTCGTCACGGAGTTCTGGCGCTGGTGGGTCGTCCACATGTGGGTCGAAGGGGCCTTCGAGTTCTTCATCGTCGCCATCGTCGGCCTCGTGCTGGTGTCGATGAACCTGCTCCGAACAAAGAGTGCAGAGAAGGCGGTCATGTTCCAGGCCCTGTTCGTGATGGGCACGGGCGTCATCGGCGTCTCCCACCACTACTGGTGGGTCGGCCAGCCCGACATCTGGGTGCCGGTCGGGAGCGCCTTCTCTACGCTCGAACTCATCCCGCTGGTGTTCATCCTCTACGAAGCACTGGGCCAGTACCGCGTGATGGCGACCTCCGGCGAGGGCTTCCCCTACACGCTCCCGTTCATGTTCATCGTCGCCAGCGGCGTGTGGAACTTCGTCGGCGCGGGCGTGCTGGGCTTCTTCATCAACCTCCCGCTGATCAACTACTACGAACACGGCACCTACCTCACCGTCGGCCACGCGCACGCCGCGATGTTCGGTGCCTTCGGCTTCCTCGCCATCGGGATGGCCGTCTACATGCTCCGGCTCACCACCCGCTCGGGCGCGTGGTCCACGCGCCGGCTCCGCTGGTCGTTCTGGCTGTGGAACCTCGGCCTAGCGCTGATGGTGTTCGTCTCCGTCCTCCCGGTGGGCTTCCTCCAGCTGGAAGCCGTCTTCACGGCGGGCTACGACGCCGGCCGGAGCCTGGCCTTCTACGAGCAACCCATCGTCCAGACGCTGTTCTGGGCGCGTCTGCCGGGTGACACGATGATCATCCTCGGAACCGCCATCTTCGGCTACGACGTGGTGGCGAAACTCCGCGACCAGACGGGGGCCGAGACGCCCAGTGAAGAGGGCCAGCCCATCGCCGACCGCGTGCTGGGCGACGACTGACGGCGGCCCCCGCCGTCAGCTGTGTGCGTCCTGGGCCCACGACTCGACCGCGGGCTCGGCATCCACCTTCCCTTCCGCCGTTTCTGCGACTGCGTCGTCGGCTTCCTGTTCGTCCGGTTCGTCCTCGGACACCGGCAACCGGATCGTCACGATGGAGCCCCGCGGGTCGTTCTCCTGGAACTGGACGGTGCCGCCGGACTCGGTGACGATCCAGTTGATGATCCACAGCCCGAGCCCGCTGATGTGCTGGAGCTGGGTCTCCCGACCGCGCAACAGGACGGCACGCTCCTCCTCGTGGATGCCCGGCCCGTTGTCGAGGATCTCGATTGCCACCTCGTCGTCCTCGACCCACGCGGAGACGGCGACCTCGATGAGCGGTTCCGGGTTGTCGTTGTGTTCGATGGCGTTCTCGACGGCGTTGCCCACGGCGTCGGCGAAGAACTCGATGGCCGAGACGTGCGCCGTTTCGGGGAGGTCGGTCTCGATCTCGACGTCCGGCCGGTCGGCCTCGTACTCGTCGACGACGGTCTCGATCACGTCGACCGCATCGAGTCGGCGGGACTCGACGTGTTCGCTGTCCAGCGCCTGTTCGAGCTGGCGAGCCTTCTCGCTCAGGTCGATCAGGCCCGAGATGTGGCTCTCGATGGCGTCGACCCACTCGGCGTCGGGGTTGTTCTGCTTGCCCAGTTCCGCGTAGCCCAGCACGACGTTGGCCTCGTTGCGCAGGTCGTGCCGGAGCGCACGGTTGAGGACGTTCAATCGCTGTTCGCGCTGGCGCTGTTCGGTCACGTCCCGGAGGGAAACGAGGTGACCTGTCAGCAGGCCGCCCGCCCGTCGCAACGCCGTCACCTGCACGTCGTAGTACCGGAGCTTCCCGTCCCGTCGAAGCGCCAGCTCCGTGCTGACGGCCTGGGTCCCCGAATCGGCGTCGGCTGCCTCCTCGATCACCGCCTCTAGCTCCGGACACGCCTCCGCGACCGGCCGACCGACCAGCGATTCGTCGCCGTCGTCGACGATGCGGGCCGCACGCTGGTTGTAATCGATGATCCGTCGGTCGTCGTCGAGGACGAACACGGCCTCGACGAGGTTGTCCATCAGTTCGTCCCGGGCGACCTCGCGGGCGACCGGCACCATCTCCAGCAGCCGGTGGCGGTAGATGGCGAGCACGAACGCCGCCGCAGTGACGGAGAAAGCGGCCGGCGTCGGATCGAAGGGAAAGGAGACGACGTTCCCGAGATAGAGGGCGTTGGCGATCCAGGGCGTGAACGTCCCCACGAGGATCGCGATCGCCTGGCTCCGATAGACGTTCTCCGAGACGACGAGCATCCGCACGAGGAGGTACGAGCCCACTACCAGCAGGGCGTAGGAGTGGGCCGTGTGGACGAGAAACCACGACCCGGAGAGCACCGGCGGCGTCGCGACGGCACCGGCTTGAAACAGCTGTGACCGCGCCCACATGAGGTGGTGGAACGGGTTGGTCCAGACGAGCAGTTGCGTGATCGCGGGGACGACCAGCAACGGCCCCGGTCCGTACCGCGTCAGCGGCGTCTCCTGGCCGGAGTACGATTCGGCAAAGTACAGAAACAGGACCGGGAGCGTCGCGATGGCCAGGTAGGTCGCGTTCGCGAACACGCGCTGGCCGACCACGTCCGTCCGGGCGAGTTCGAGGCCGGCACAGAACGTCCAGAAAGCGGTGGCGGCCAGCAGGCCGACCAGCGGTCTCGACCCTGCCGTCATCCGATCCCGGAACACCCACGCGGCGAGCCCGGCAACGACTACGGCGACACCTGTATAGAGGAGTGCAAAGGGTGTGTATTGCCAGGCCATGTGTGGGGCCGCGCTACGGCTGTGACGGCGAGTCCATCGAGTCGAGGTCGGGTTCCGGCATCCTGAACAGCGCGCCGAACTCGTCTTCTTCGAGATCGCCGACAGCGTCGTCGAGGTTGGCTTCGAGTTCTTCGATCTCGTCGGTCAGCTCCTGATACTCCTCGTTGGTTTCGAGTGCGGATCGGCTCTTCGAGGTTTCGAGCGCCGCGCGCTTCGAGACCAGCGAGAAGTACTCCTGGAACGTGTCGTCGTACGTCGAGTACGTCAGGAGCTGTTCGACCGTCTCGTAGAGGTCGTCCCGCGAGACCGGTTTGACGACGTACTCGTCGAAGCCCATATCGAGGATGTCGAAGTCGGGGTCGACCGCCGTCACCATCGCGACACGGCAGTCGTACCCTTCCTCGCGGATGTGTTCGAGGACTTCGTCTCCGGACATCCCCGGCATTCTGCGGTCGAGCAACACGGCGTCGACATCGTCGTCGAGCTCCTCGAGCGCCTCCGATCCACTGTACGCCGTCCGGACGTCGTACTCATCCTGTAGGTGAGCCGCGTACACGTCCGTGACGGCGGACTCGTCGTCGACGATGAGGACTGTTGTTTCGCCCAAACCTATCCACTCACTGTAGGAAGTGGTGAACAGTAACAAAAAAGTTTCCGCCCGGTGTTCAGAAGTGAAAACCAGACACGAATCTGGGATCTAACCCGCAACCGAAACGGAAGAGCTGACCCATGTCAAATTATCGGCTGCAGTAACGGGTGAAATGGGCGAAAAACCGAGCTAGAGCTGACTGTGTTACTCTTCGACGGGACGGGATCCGTCGTGGAGTTCGCGGAACACGGTTGCGAACGCCTCGTCGTCGAAGCGCGCGACGGTGTCTTCGAGGCCGTCCCGGACGCGGTCGCGCTCCGCACGGAGGTCGTGGAACTCGTCGCTGTTTTCCAGTTCCGTGTTGCTCTTGTTGGCCAGCAGCGTCGCGTACTTCGAGGTCAGCGAGTAGTACCGCTGGAGTTTCTCCTCGTACTCGGCACAGACGAGGAGTCGCTCGATGGTGTCGAACAGGTCCTCCCGGGAGACCGGTTTGATGACGTAGTCGTCGAACGGCATCTCGATGATGTCGAAGTCGGGGTCGACCGCCGTCACCATCGCGACGCGGCAGTCGTGCCCTTCCTCGCGGATCTCTTCGAGAACGTCGTCGCCCGACACGTCCGGCATCCGCCGGTCGAGCAGGACGATATCCACGTCCGGTCCGAGCGCTGTCAGTGCCTCCTCACCGCTGTAGGCCGTCCTGACGTGGTACTCCTGTTTCAGCTGGGCGGCGTAGGCATCGGCCACGTCCGGTTCGTCGTCTACCACCAGCACGGTGGGGAGGTCACCTGTACTCATCCACTCCTCAATACACGCTAACAGAAGGATAAGACTTCCGGGCGTTTCGGCCCGGAGAAGCACCCATACAGTTGATAATTCGCCTGCAGTAACGGTCACTGACCCCTCGGCCCCCTACTCCCCGACGATGTCGTCGTACCGCGCGCCCGTCTGTTTCAGCGTCTCGGTCGAGTAGAGCCGTTCGTGGTCGACGGGCAGGTACTCGTCGGCGAGGTCGTCGATCTTGGCGTCGACGGCCCCGGCCTCGCGGCCGTGGATCATCGTGAACAGGTTGTACTGCCAGTCCTGGTCCGGACGGCGCGGGCGGTGATAGCAGAGCGTAACGTACGGCAGCGAGCCGACGGTCTCCCCCCAGGTATCGAGTTTCTCGTCGGGTACGTCCCAGACGACCATGCAGTTGTTGTCGAAGCCCGTCGTGACGTGGTTGACGACACAGCCGATGCGTTTGATACAGCCGTCTTCTCGCAGTGTCGCCACGCTGTCGAGTACCTCCCCGACCGACGCGTCGACCGCGGCCGCCACGTCCCGGTAGGGTGTCTCCGAGAGGGGGAAGCCATCCTGAATTTCGAGCAGGAGTCGTCGGTCCAGCGCCGAGAGATTCGCCGCGGCGTCCTCGCTGATCCGCGTCGCCGAAGCGTCGGTCTCGGAGATGCTCTCCCGCGCAAACCGATCCCCGTTGACGACGGGAAACTCAAGATCGATGTAGTAGTCGGTCAGCATCGGGAGGACGAGTACGTCCAGCCCGGTCCGGGCCTCGATGTCCTCGATGATGGCGTCGCGTCGCTCCCGGGAGCCGGCGGTGACGACGAACCACATGTTCCACTCGTGTTCGCGCCGGTAGTTGTGGTTGACCTGCCGGTGGTCGTTGATTACATCGGCGACCGCCTCGAAGCGGTCGGCCGGAGCTGAGACGGCCGCCAGCGTCGACGAGCCGATCACCGGCGGGTTGAGAACGGCCCCGAACCGGCGGAAGATACCGGCTTCACGGAGATCACGGACACGAGCCAGCGCGTCGGCGGCCTCGACTCCGAGGTCGTCGCCGACGACCTCGAAGGGGCGTTCCGCCACCGGGAAGCCGCTCTGGTAGCCGTCGACGAGTGCCGCGTCCACGTCGTCCAGCGCCGCCCGCCAGTCACCCGACTGGAGACTCATTGACTACTCTTTGGACCGTTCCAGTGTAACGGTGTCGCTTCTCGGGCACGAAACCGCTAAGTCGCCGGCACTACTGGCCTCGCCAATGCCCACGTACTACGAGGATATCGAAGTCGGCGATACGGAGGCACACGGCAGCTACGAGGTCACCGAGGACGAGATCGTCGAGTTCGCGGAGCAGTACGATCCCCAGGAGTTCCACACGGACCCCGAGGCCGCCGAGGACACGATGTTCGGCGGGCTCGCCGCGAGCGGCTGGCACACCGCCGCCGTCTGTATGCGCCTGCTGGTCGAGACCATGGAGAAAGCCGGGTGGGCCTCGCAAGGGGCCCGCGGCGTGGACGAACTCCGGTGGATCAAGCCGGTCCGTCCGGGCGACGAACTGTCCATCGAGTACGAGGTCGTCGAGAAACGCGAGGGCGACCGCCCCGGCGTCGGCGAGGTCGACAGTCGGCTGACCGGCTACAATCAGGACGACGAGCCCGTCATCACCTGGATCGGACTCGGGATGATCGAGAAGCGAGCGGCCGGCGAGTAGGCGATCACTGCCCGGATCGCACAGTTCGGAACGGGATTTTCGAACGGATCACAAGCGACGGCTTCGTGAAGTATTTCGCGCTGGCGTGCCGACAGTCGAACATGGCACAAGCGAGCCAGCAGTTCGGCGAATGGCCGCTCAAACGGTTGATGACCGAAGTCGTCGGGTCCGGCCACAAGTCAGCCGAGGACATGGACCGCGACCAGGCCCGGGAGGCGTTCCAGCGGATTCTCGCCGGCGAGCCCGATCCCACGACGCTCGGGGCGTTCTGGCTGGCCAACCGCTGGAAGCGCAACAGCCCCGAGGAACTGGCGGCCTACACCGACGTGATGCGCGAGGAGTCCGTCGACGTGGCCGCCCCCGACGCCGACCCCGTGGACTGCGGAGCCAACTACGACGGCAAACACTCCACGGCCATCTTGGGCGTCGCGGCGGGTGCCGTCGCCGCCGCCGCCGGCACGCCCGTCGTCGTCCACTCCGGGGATCGAGTCCCCACCCAGAAGCTCGACGCGTACAAGCACGTGCTGGACGAGTTGGGTGTCCGGACGGAACTGGAACCCGAGGAGAGCGCCGACATGGTCGACCAGATCGGCTTCGGGTACTACTACCAGCCCGCATTCAACCCTGGGGTCGACGACCTCTGGGAGCGCCGGGACATGATGGGCGTGCGGAGCTTCGTCAACACCGTCGAGACGCTGGCCAACCCCGCCGACGCCGACGTGCATCTGGGCAGTTTCTACCACCTCGCGTTCGCCGAGAAGACCGTCGACACCTTCCGCGCGGTCCAGGCACAGGACGTGTCCCGCGTGCTGATGTTCCAGGGCCAGGAGGGTTATGACGACATCCGGCCCGGGTCGACAGTCGTGGCGGAATGGGGGTCGGTGCGAAGCACCGACGAATCGGCGAGCGGGGAGGGGAGCGACCCGCGAGCCGGCGAGGACCTGGCGGACTTCGAGATCGAGACCGCGAACTACGGGATGGACTTCAGCGGCGAGGACCTGGAGGTCGAGGACATCGCCGAGGACTCGGCGACGATCACCGAGGAAGTCCTTGCGGGCGACCGCGACGACCAGTTCGCCGACGCCGTGGCGGTCAACGCCGCCCTGCGGATGTACGCACGCGAGGACGTGGACAGTCTGGAAGATGGACTCGACGCGGCCCGTGAGACCATCGAGAGCGGTGACGCGGCCGACGTGCTCGACGACCTCCGGGCGTTCTGACTCGTGTCGTCAGCGGCCGATCACGAACCGGGCGACGGCATAGTCGACCGGGACGACGATCCCGAACGCCAGCAGGACGGCCCCGTCGCCGCCGAGAGCGGGTGCGGCGAGGAAGATGATGGCGAGAAACTCTGCGGCGACGGCGATGCCGGCGACGAGGCCCCAACCCGTCGCGCGGACGACATCGTATCGGTTCGACCAGTAGCTCCGGTAGACGAAGGGGGGCATGAACACGATGGCCAGCGTCGGGAAGATCGCGGGGTACGTGATCGTCCCCAGCCGTTCGGTCAGGAAATAGACGACCGGGAGTGCGATGGCGGCACAGACGATGATGATGGCCTTCTCCGGATTCAGCCACCCCGTCGACCCGGACGCGTCGGCCTCTCGGTTGCTCATGTCGGGCACGTCGGGGCAGGCACGTAAAACAGGCACTGTCTGGGTCGGCGGGGCGGTCGCGGAGTCGGTGCGGGGGCGGTGCGGTTACGGTTGCGGAGGGCACGAGCATCCGGCGCGCGGAGCGCGCCGGTTCACTCAGCGCGAACGAAGTGAGCGCGGAGTACGTTTTGCGCCACTGACAGAGCAAAGCTCTGTCGAGCTCCCGCTCGCTCCGCTCGCGGGAACCACGTTTTTGCGAAGGGGGTCGCCGCTGGCGACCCCTCGCAGTAAAAAGGTGGGGCGGCAGGCTTATCGGTCCCAACGGCTAGAGTCGGGCCATGAGCGACGACACGGCACCGAGCGGGCGGCTCTCGACGGGCGTAGACCTGCTCGACAGCGGGCTCGGCGGGGGGGTACCGGCGGGGAGTCTCGTCGCGGTGTCGGCACTGCCGCGCGCACAGAGCGAGCCGCTCCTGTACGCGATGGCGGCTGCGAACTCGACGCGGTACCTCTCGGCGCTCCGGCCGGCGGAGGAGGTGGCCGACGCGCTGACGACGGCGGTCCCGATGGGGAAGGCGGCGCTGGACGTGGACGTGCGTACCGTCGATGGCGACGACGTGCTGGGGTCACCCGAGGAGTTCCTGGGTGGGCTTGACGCGGGGTCCCTGCTGGTCGTCGATCCGACGACGGAACTGGAGCAGGGTGACCGGCATCGGTACAGCGAGTTCCTCGACACCTGCAAGCGAGCGTTGCGGATGACCGACAGCGTCGGACTCTTTCACTGCCACGAGAACACGCCGTCGGTCCTGCGGCGGGACATGACGCTGGCCCGGGCCGATCAGGTGTGGGACGTGCGGATGGACGTGGTGGATCGGTCGGTCAAGACCTGTCTGGCGGTCACGAAGGTCCGGGGCGGGACGCCGTTCGGGCTGGTCGAACTCACGTTCGACGAGGCGGGCGTGACCGCGACCGTCGGTCGGGACTAGCACCAGACTTTTCTCCCGACCGCGCGGAGTGGACGCCATGAGTGACCTTGCAGTGACGCTGTCCACGAACCACGGCGACATCGAGATCGACCTGTTCGACGAGCGCGCGCCCAAGACGGTCGAGAACTTCGTCAACCTGGCGGAACACGACCCGGCGGCCGACGACGAACCCGCGCCCGCGACGACGACGTGGGAGGACCCCGAGTCCGGCGAGATCCGCGGCGACTCGCTGTACGAGGGCGTCACGTTCCACCGGATCATCGAGGACTTCATGATTCAAGGGGGAGATCCGACCGGCACCGGCCGCGGCGGCCCCGGCTACCAGTTCGACGACGAGTTCCACGAGGAACTGACACACGACGGTCCCGGCAAGCTCTCGATGGCCAACAGCGGCCCCGACACGAACGGGTCGCAGTTCTTCATCACACTGGACGCCCAGCCCCACCTGGACGGCAAACACGCCGTCTTCGGCGAAGTCACCGACGGGATGGACGTCGTCGAGGAGATCGGCAACGTGCCGACCGACGGGCAGGACAAGCCCCACGACCCCGTCGAGATCGAGGGCGTCACGATCCACCAATAGATCGCCGTCCGTTCACTTCTGAGGTGTATTTCTGCCGGGCCGAAAGCGACAACGGAAAGACCGCCCGGGACCAAGCCGGTGGTATGAGCGAGGCGGACGAACCCGTGGACCCCAGCGAGATCGGCGAGCAGGACGCGCCGCCGGTCGCGGAGAAGCCGTACAAGATCATCTTCGAGGCGAACAAGTGCTTCGGCGCGGGCAAGTGCGCCGAGTACTCGGACAACTGGAACCTGGACATCTCGACGGGGATCGCCAAGCCAGAGACCTACTTCTTCGGCGAGGAGGACCTCGATCACAACATCGCGGCCGCGGAGGCCTGTCCGGCCAAAAAGGACAAAGGGATCATCCACGTCGTCGACCGCCGGACGAACGAGGAGATCGCGCCCGATCCCGAAGGCGACGGAACGCTCAGCGTCGACTGGTAGTCACTGCCGGGTGGTCTCGTCGCGGAGTCCTGCTGCGTCTTCGGCGCGGTAGACCCCGGCGTTGCGGTGCTGGTCGGCGTCCTCGACGAGGCGGCCGGTCTCGCGCTGGCGTTCGATCAGCGCGACGAGGTCGGTCGTGGTCATCGCCTCGCCGTCGTGTCTGGTCTCGGCGACGACGGAGTCGGAGCCCTCGGTCGTGGCTGGGGCTCGGTCGAGACGCTGGACAAGCCACTGGCTGGCGAGTGCAAGCAGGGCTGTGGCGGACCGAAACCGACAAACCCCTCACGGATGGAGGGACGGATGTGCGAGGGTAGCCAAGCCTGGAAACGGCGGCGGACTTAAGATCCGCTCCCGTAGGGGTCCAGGGGTTCAAATCCCCTCCCTCGCATGGAGTCGCGGCGCAGTTCGCGCCGCGACGGAATCGTCGGTTGGATTTGAGTCAGGGAGTGAGAGGTGAGCGAGCGAAGCGAGCGAACGGGACCGACCGTGGTTCGAATCCCCTCCCTCACGTGGAGTCGCGGCGCAGTTCGTGGCGCGACGCACACAATGCGTTTTTGTCGTCCGCTCGCGTACGGGCCTGCAATGACCGACGAGATTCCGGAGCGGGCCGAGCGGGCGTTCGAGGGCCACGACGCCTTCGAGCGCGACGGCGACGGCTACCGTGTGACGACGACGCGATTCGACGGCCACGTGACGGCCGACGAGACCGACGACTGGGCACTGGCCTACCGGCTCGTGGTCCGGATGCCGATGCTCTCGGCGGCTGTCGACGGCGACGTTGGCGACGCAGTGGAGGGGGGTTGGTTCGACACCCTCGAGCGCCGCCTGGGAGACGCACCGTCGGTGACGCGGGCCGACGTGGACCTCGACGCAGTGACGCTCACCGAGGACGCGGACGAGGCCGTCGCCGCGTTCGAGTTCGAGTTCGGCAACGCCGACCGCGCGCCGGACGTGGCGAAGGCCTTCGCCGAATACGTCGAGGGGACCTACGTCGAAGGCGTCGTCCCGGGGTACGACTACGAGGGCGTCGTTGCGGACCTCATGGGGAAGGCGGCGAGTCAGGGCGATGACGGCAGTCGCGGCGGCACGCCACTCTGACGGGGACTCAGATCCCGAGCCCGTACTCGCGGACGACGGCGTAGCCGGCGACCAGCGCACCCCACACCAGAACACCGACCAGTACGAGGTCGAACGGGACGGCGTAGCCGAGGTTCCACGCGAGGACGAGTCCATGGACGACCGCGAGCAGGAGCATCGTCGCGACCGTGATCCCCCGCATCGTTCGGGGGTCGTCCGGCGGATCGACCCGGGCCGCCCACTTTATTACGAGGTGGGTGAGGACCATCACGACCGGTATGGCCGCCACCGCGACGGCCCTCGGAGCGTAGTTGTCGGGCTGTCCCGACGCCGAGAAGTGGATCGCCACCTCGGCGGGGAGGCGGGGGTAGACGGCGAGACCGGCCAGCGCGGTGAGCAGAGCCAGTCCGCCGCTGATCGCATCGAGACGGGTCAGGGACCGGGCCATGTCGGACGGTGTCGGCTGGCAGGAACAAGTGCGTACCGGAGGGGTGCGGCGCGGTGGCTGTGCGGGAGTGGTAGCTCTGCTGTTGCTGCCAGCAGTCGGCGCGCGGAGCGCGCCGGTTCACCGGACGCGAGCGGAGCGAGCGTCCGGGAAGTTTTTATACTAAATTTTTGCGAGGGGGGTTCGCCTTCGGCGAATCCCCCCGAAGTAGAAATTTAGTCCATCGCGATGTAGGTCTGCGTGGACTCGATGCCGTCGATCTCCTGGATGCCGGCGGCGGCCACGTCCTTGACGGCGGCCGGGGAGTCGACCTCGACTTTGGCGATGAAGTCCACGTCGCCGGCGACGATGGAGGACTCGACGACGCCGTCGACGGCGTCGATGTCGGCCTTGATGCGGTCGGCGTCGCCCGCGTGGGCCTTGACCATGACGTAGGCGACCACCACGGTCAGACACCTCCGGCGGCCGTGGCGCGGCCCTGACTGTCACCGACGACGATGCGGCGCACGTCGTCCAGCACGCCGAAGTCGGCGAGGACCACCAGTCGGTCACCGGCCTCCAGCGAGGCGTCGGCGTCGGGGAGGCCGTAGGCGTCGTCCTGCTTGCCGAAGGCCAGGACGCGGGATTTGGCGGGCAGTTCGAGTTCGCTGAGAGTGTACCCCTGCATCGGCGAGTCGCCGGTGACGGTCAACTCGACCATCTGGAGGTTGCGGGCGATGTCGGCGACAGCGCGGATCGACCCGCCCAACAGCGCGTTCTTGGCGGCGATGGCACCCAGCCGTTCGGGGTAGATCACCTCGTCGACCTCGGAGGCGTACTTCCGGTAGATGTCCTCGCGGTAGTCCTCGTTGATGCGCAAGACCGTGCGACAGCCGTGGTGTTTGGCGATCATGCAGGCGATGAAGTTGTCGTTCAGGTCGCCAGAGAGCGCGCCCAGCGCGTCCGCGGTCGTGAGGTCGGCCTTCGCGAGGACTTCCTCGGTCGAGCCGTCGCCCTCGATCACGTCGAACCCTTCCTTGCGGGCGCGGTCGACCGAGGTCGGATCGCTCTCGACGACGACGACCTCGTGGCCGCTCTCCTGTAAGACGCGGGCGGTCCGGAGCCCGACGCGACCGGCACCCACGATAACGAATCTCATATGGCACAATCTGCCACGGGACGGCTTAAAGCTATCCCGGCGACCCGTCGATTCGGGGACGTGGCGGCGTCGCGTCCGCATAAAAGCTTTTGATGTGTGGTGGAGTAGCATGGGCCATGGTCCGGGCCTACATCATGGTGAAGACGGCGGCGGGCAAATCGGAGGCGCTCCTGGAAGCGACGCGGTCGCTCCCGGGGGTCACCGAGGCACACATCGTCGCCGGGAAGTACGATATCATCATCGAGGCCCAGGGCGAGGAGGTCTACGACGTGATGCACTCAGTCGCGACGGACGTGCGCGACCTCGACGGGGTCGCGGACACGCGAACTTACATTTGTCTGGAGTAGTCGGCTAATGGCGAGCCGCCGGAGCGTGGCCCGTTACTCGTCGCCGTGACGGTCGCGGATCGCCTCACGCTGGGTCGCCAGCCGCGGCGGCAGTGTCTCGTACGCGAAATCGAACACGTCGCTCGGGTCGGGATCCGGTACTGCTTCGGCGGCCGCGACCGCCCGGTCGACCGCTCGCTCGGCACCCTCCCGAGCGCGCTCGCGGAATCCCTCGTCGACGACCCGGTGCATGGCCTTACACAGGACGCGACGGCGCTTAAACGCGATGGGGTTGGGAATTCGACACCCCCAAGGCGTCCCGGGCCGTACACGGGGTATGGTCTCGGCCGTCGACATCGCCGGGTTGCTGGTCATCGTGGGACTCAACACTGCCATCGCGGCGCTGGCGACCCGGTTTTTCCGCGTCCGGCTGAACACGCAGTGGGGGAGTGCGCTCTACGCCGTCGTCCTCACGCCCGTCCCGCTGGTCGGGACGACGATCCTGCTCGGGTCGGTGCTGGGCCCGAACCTCGGGAGCGCCAGCACCGTGCTGGCGTTGACGGTGCTGGTGCCCCTCGCGGTCGGCATCGCGTTCGACTTCTTCTGGATGCCCGCACCCGACGACGTGAGCGTTCCGGACAACCGGCGGCAGCGAACCTAGCGCCGGCGCTCGATCTCGTCGCGCGCGGTCGCGAGGACCGCCTCGGGTGACTGGGTGGCATCGATCCGGACGAACCGGTCCGGGTCGGTCTCGATCAATCGTTCGTAGTTGTCCTGCACGCGGGCGAGATAGTCCGCGGCCTCGAACTTGTTGGTCGCACCGCTCCGGTCGGCACCCGTCTCGGGGTCCACGTCGAAGTAAAGCGTCAGATCGGGCGCGCGCGTGAACGGGTCGTGGACGCGCTGGACGTAGGCCATCGGGTCGTCGATGGTCCCCTCGAGGGTCGCGCCCTGGTAGGCGTACCGCGAATCCGAGTAGCGGTCGGAGATCACCAGATCGCCGGCCTCTAGCGCGGGCTTGACGACCCGCGAGAGGTGGTCGGCGTGGTCGGCGGTGTAGAGGAACAGTTCCGCGAGCGGGTCGGCGTCGTCGTCGCCGATGGAGCGGGCGACGGCCTCGCCGTACCAGGAGTCGGTGGGCTCGCGCGTGAAGGTGACCCCGCCGTCGAGTTCCCCGCGCAGGCCCTCCCAGACGGTGGTCTTGCCGCTGCCGTCGATCCCCTCCAGCGTGATGAGCATACGAGTGCTGGGCGGTCGGTACTTGTAAATCGGCCGTTCCCGCTCAGTCCGGGAGGTAGAAGTCGGATTTGCCCTTCCGGTGGGGCGAGGCGTCTTTCAGCTTCGCGATCTTGGCGGGGCTACGGTCCCGGACGATGACCACGTCGTAGGACTCCTCGGCGGCGAGGCTACTGCCGACGCTGGACAGCGAGGTGACCAGATGACCCGCGTTCTCGCTGCCGATGAACACCATCGAGGCGTCCTCGTGTTCGGCCACCGACCGCAGGCGGTTGGCGATCTCGCCCGACGGGGCGCGTTTGTCGACGACGCGGTGCCGGAAGTTCGCGGTCGGGCACAGGTCGGTCACCTGTCGGTGGAGCCGCGAGACGACGGTCTTTAGCTCCGGGTCCTCGTCGGCTTCGATCCAGTCGTGGTCGCGCGCGTACTCGGCGTTTTCCTTCGGAATCACGCTGATGGCCAGTACGTCTTCCTCGAAGACGATGCCGAACTCCGTCGCACGGACCAGCGCCGCCTCGGCCAGCGGCGACCCGTCGAACGGAACGACGAGTGTCATACCCGAAATCCCCCGGCAGACCGGATATGCCTGCGGACGGTTCCCAGCCCCTGAAAACACCGCCTCGTCCGCCCACCGTGGGGTACCTGACTGGTCGCACGATACTTTTAAACATATATAAAACGAACAGTGGCTCGTATGAATGTTCTCGTCGTCGGCGGCAGTGGTTTCATCGGGACGAACTTGAGCAGGGAGTTACACGACCGTGGCCACGACGTGACGGTTCTCTCCCGGGACCCGTCCGGGGACGGCCTCCCGACCGGTGTCGACACGGTATCGGGCGACGTGACGGCCTACGACTCCATCGAAGGGGCCTTCGAGGGCATGGACGCAGTGGTGTATCTGGTCGCGCTCTCGCCGCTGTTCAAGCCCAAGGGCGGCAACGAGAAACACTTCGAGGTTCACACGGAGGGGGCCCGCCACGTCGTCCAGGCGGCCGAGGAACACGGCGTGGACCGACTCGTCCACGTGAGCGCGCTGGGTGCCGACCCGGACGGGCCGACGGCCTACATCCAGGCGAAAGGCCAGGCCGAGGACATCGTGACTGCCTCGGAGTTGGACTGGGTGATCTTCCGTCCCTCGGTCGTGTTCGGTGAGGGCGGCGAGTTCGTCTCGTTCACGAAGAAGCTCACGCCGCCCGGTCTCGCGCCGCTGCCCGGCGGCGGCAAGAAGACGAACTTCCAGCCGGTCTGGGTCGGCGATCTGGTGCCGATGCTCGCGGTGGCTGTCGAGGACGATCACGTCGGCGAGACCTACGAGATCGGCGGGCCCGAGGTCCTGTCGCTCCGGGAGATCGCCAAGATGGTCCGGGGTAGTGTGATCCTCCCCGTGCCGATGGGGCTGGCGGGCGTCGGCCTCAAGATCGCGGGGTCGCTCCCCGGGTTCCCGATGGGGGGCGATCAGTACCGGTCGCTGAAGTTCGACAACACGACCAGCGACAACGACATCGCGGCCTTCGGTGTCGACCGCCAGGACCTGACCACACTGGGAGAATACCTGGACGCGCGGGCGTAAGCACCCATTTTTCCGGGCGCTAAGCCCCGATTAACCGGGCTGCTTTCAGGTGGTTGTGTGTTGAACTCGGCATTCTATTTGCTGATATTTGGGGGTAAAACTTATAGCCGTAATGTGACTGTTTCCTCCCACACGGAGACGAGTCATGAAACTCGCGATGATCGGTTTCGGCCAGGCGGGCGGGAAAATCGTCGACAAGTTCCTGGAGTACGACGAGCGAACCGGGAGCGGGATCGTCCGCTCCGCGGTCGCCGTCAATACCGCTAAAGCCGACCTACTTGGACTGGAACGCGTACCGGAAGACAACCGGGTGTTGATCGGACAGGCCCGGGTGAAAGGACACGGTGTCGGTGCCGACAACGAACTCGGTGCCGAGATCGCCGAGGAAGACATCGACGAGGTCCAGGGTGCGATCGACAACATCCCGGTTCACGAAGTCGACGCCTTCCTCATCGTCGCCGGCCTCGGCGGCGGGACCGGGTCGGGGGGCTCCCCCGTCCTGGCGAAGCATCTCAAACGTATCTACACCGAGCCCGTGTACGGCATGGGCGTGCTGCCCGGCGGCGACGAGGGTGGTATCTACACGCTCAACGCCGCTCGATCCTTCCAGACGTTCGTCCGGGAGGTCGACAACCTGCTGGTGTTCGACAACGACGCCTGGCGGAAATCCGGCGAGTCCGTCCAGGGTGGCTACGACGAGATCAACGACGAGATCGTCAAGCGCTTCGGCATCCTCTTCGGCGCTGGGGAGGTCGAACAGGGTGGCGCGGTCGCAGAGAGCGTCGTGGACTCCAGCGAGATCATCAACACGCTCGCGGGCGGCGGCGTCTCGACGGTCGGCTACGCCGCCGAGGAGGTCGAGCCCGAGGAGGGCGGCGGCGGGTTGCTCTCGCGGTTCAAAGGCGACGACACCGACGACGGGATGGACACCGCGAACACCACGAACCGCATCACCAGCCTCGTCCGGAAAGCGGCGCTGGGACGGTTGACGCTGCCCTGTGAGATCGACGGGGCCGAACGGGCGCTGCTCGTGTTGAGTGGCCCGCCGAAACACCTCAACCGGAAAGGCATCGAGCGCGGTCGGAAGTGGCTCGAAGAGCAGACCGGCAGCATGGAGGTCCGTGGTGGCGACTATCCGGTCCCTGAATCGGGATACGTCGCCAGTGTGATCCTGCTATCGGGCGTCCACAACGTGCCCCGGATCAAGGAACTCCAGCAGGTGGCCATCGAGGCCCAGGACAACATCGACGAAATCCGGCAGGAAAGCAAAGCGAATTTAGAGGAGTTAGTCGAGGACGATGATGATGAACTCGATCCCCTGTTCTAAACGGAGTATCGTATTCGTACTGCTCGCGGTTGCGGTCGTTGGCGCGGTTGGGACAGCAGCGGCCGTCACGGTGTCCGAAGACAGCGTGCCCGAGGAGGTCACGGTCGAGACCGGGACGAGCGTGACGGTCACGCTGGACGACCTCTACACGGACGCGCCCAGCGAGTGGACGCTGCGTGCGGAGACGAACCTGACCGGTGACCGGACCTGGCAAATCAGCAAGCGGAAGTTCGGCGGGGCGGGCATCGCCAACGAGAGTGGGTCCGGCTCGAGCATCGAGACCGCGGTGAGTCAGGGCGACGACGACGAGTCGGTCACGCTCACCATCTCGGGTACCATGCCCAACCGGACCGAGTACAGTTACGATCCCCAGCAGAACCTCTCGGCGATCACGCTCTACCGCGTGACCGACAGCGGTGAGACGAAGATCGACACGATCAACGTCCCGTACTACACCGAAAACAGCAAGCAGGCCCGCAAGCAGATCAATCAGGCGAAGACGGCCATCGACGAGGCCGGGAGCGTCTCGGATTCGGCCCGGACCGACTACCAGAGCGCCATCGAGTTCTACAACAGTGGGCAGTTCGCGAGCGCAATCCGGGAGGCAAACAGCGCCCAGGAGGCAGCCCAGCAGGCCGAGCAGTCCCAGCAGACGACCCAGTTGCTGATCTACGGCGGCGTGGGCATCCTCATGCTGGCACTGATCGGCGGCGGTGTCTGGTACTGGCGCAACCAGCAGGACGACTACGACAAACTACGCTGATGGACGTTCTCGTCCCCCTGGCCGTCGACGAGCCGAAAACCCGGCTCGCGGGGACACTCGCTGCCGCCGAACGGACGGCGTTCGCTCGGGCAATGTGTGCGGACGTACTCGACGCGATTCAGGAGAGTGGCCACGACCCCGAGGTCCTCGCGACGGCGGCCGTCGACGTGGACGCCCCCGTCAGGATCGACGACCGACCCCTGACCAAGGCCGTGAACGCCGCGCTCGACGATGCCTTCGACGACGGTGCCGAACGCGTGGGGATCGTCATGGCCGATCTGGCGCTGGCGACGCCGGCCGCACTCGACCGACTGTTCGCGGCCGAGGGTGACGTGGTGCTGGCTCCGGGCCGTGGCGGCGGGACCAACGCCATCGTGACCCGCCACCCCGGGTTCCGGACGGACTACCACGGTGTGTCGATCCGCGACCACCGCGAGGCGGCCCGTGCCGTCGGTGCCGACGTGAGGGAGGTCGACAGCTTCCGCCTCGCGACCGACGTGGACGAGTCCGACGACCTCGTGGAGGTGCTGTTACACGGCGAGGGACGGGCCCGGGAGTGGCTGGTCGAAGCGGGGTTCGAGATGGCGGGCGCGGACAGGCGCGCGACACTGCGGCGCGCACAAGAGTAAAGGTCGGCCCACTCCGACCGGGACCTGTGATCCCGGGGACCGACGAGTACGGCGTCGACGTGACCGTCAGCGACGAGGATATCGATCGACTGCTCGACGTGACGCCCGCGGACGTGGACCCGGCGCCCGAACTCTCGTTCTGTCGGAACGTGTTCGTTCCGCTGACGACGGCCTGTCGGTACACCTGCACGTACTGCACCTACTACGACCCGCCGGGGCAGGCCACGCTCATGAGTCCCGAAGAGATCCGGGAGACGGTCCGTCGCGGGGCCGACGCGGGCTGTACGGAGGCGCTCTTCACCTTCGGCGACGACCCCGACGACCGGTACGACGAGATCCACGGCCAGCTCGAGGAGTGGGGGCACGAGTCGATCCACACGTACCTCCGGGAGGCCTGTGAAATCGCGCTGGAGGAGGGGCTGCTCCCCCACGCAAATCCCGGCGACCAGACCCGCGAACAGATGGGCGAGGTCGCGGACCTGAACGCCTCGATGGGGGTCATGCTAGAGACCACCGCCGAGGTACAGGCCCACGGCGGCCCTCGTGCCAAGAACCCGGGGCAGCGGCTCCGCACCATCCGGACGGCGGGCGAACTCGACGTGCCCTTCACCACGGGGATCCTCGTCGGTATCGGCGAGGACTGGGCGGACAGGGCCGAGTCGCTGCTGGCGATCCGCGAGCTCGACGAGCGCTACGGGCACGTGCAGGAAGTGATCGTCCAGCCGGTCGTCGACAACGAGCGCTGGCACGGCGGCTCACCGACGGTCGACACGCTCCGGCGGACGGTCGCGATGGCCCGCCACTGTCTGCCCGAGTCCGTGAGCGTGCAGGTGCCGCCGAACCTCGCGCCCGCCCGCGAGGTGGTGGATTGTGGCATCGACGACCTCGGTGGCGTGTCGCCGGTCACCGTCGATCACGTCAACCCCGACTACGAGTGGCCCGGGCTGGACGAACTCCAGGCCGTCGCCGACCACGCGGGCGTGCCCCTGCGGGAGCGCCTGCCCGTGTACGACCGCTACGCGACCGACGAGTGGCTCTCGGACCGGATCGCCGACGCCATCGACGCCCCCGATACGGCCGGTGAGCGATTCCGGACCGTCCGCGACCACGGTACGAATCCGGCGAGCGTCCCGTCAGATTGATCCTCATCCGAGTTTTTCCGATTCTCGTCTCCGATAGTTCTGATGAGCAGAATCGGAAACTGAACACGCGGTTGATGCTTGCGCAGCGACAGAGAAGGCAATCAGCGGTCGGTCGCTGTTACCGAAGATAGCCTGGGAATTCACGCCGTATACGATCCCGTTCGCGGTGGCGCCACCGGCCGTTTCGTGGTCGGCGGGCGGGACGTATCAGTGGCCGACAGCGCAGTCGAGAGCGCGACTGCGGTACCCGACTGCAGGTCGGCGACGAACGGGGACACCGAGGGACACGGTGACCGCGGCGGTGCCCGGTTCGAGTTCCGACCGCGGGAGGACGCGGCGACCGACGTGCCGCAGTTCGACCCGCGTTCAGCGATCGCTCACGGAGCTGGCCGCGTCGTTCCCGTCGAGGTCCGGGGTGCCGTCCAGCGCGCGGAGTTCGCGGAACACGGTCGCCTCGATCTTCCGGAGGTGTTCGCCGACGTTGGCGGCCGAGCAGTACAGTTCGTCGGCCAGTTCCTGGTGAGTGGCTCGTCGCGGGTCCGCGTAATAGCCCTGCTCGACGGCGACCGTGAAGATCTCGCGCTGGCGCTCGGTCAACTTCTCCAGCAGTTGCGCGGCGTCGGGGTAGGAGGTGCCGGTCCGGACGATCTCTACGTCGATGGCCTCGGGCAACTCCGCGAGTTTCTCGCGGAACCCGCTGTCGTGCCCGACGTAGGTCACCTCGACGGTCTTCTGATCGACGATACTGATGGGCCACTTGACGAACACGTCGGAGGAGCGGCGGGTCTGCATCAGCGTCCGCGCGAACTCCGTCGGATCGATGGAGAGGTAGGCGTACCACGTGCGCTCCCCGGAGAGACTGCACTCCCGAACCGGGTCCGCGGCTCCGACGATGGACTCGAACCGCTCCCGATCACCGTGTCCCTCCGCGAGGACGACGAGGGTCCCGTCGTCGAGGAGGTCCGCCCGGTGGACACGCTGGACGGACACCACGGGGTCGGCCAGCAACTCCCCTACGAACGGGTGGAACTGCGGCGCTTCCAGCGAGAGCCGAACCGTTACGTGTCGCATCGTGGCATCGTACTACCAACTGTGAGATATTTCTTTTGCCGGTCGGAAGTGGAGAAGGGGGGATAGGGAATCGATCGGCGGCGACAGCCACCGAATCAGGGATTCCTGGGCCGTACACTCCAATCGGCCCGTCCGCATCTCCCGGATAGAGGGGGACCGTATTGGCTTTTGACCCGCCTATTCAAAGTGGATTTATACGCATTCGTTCCTGAAGGAATGCAGTTATAAATGGTCGGCGGCAGTCGAACAGGCCCCGTTCGCGGTCGGATCGCCGACGATCGATCAGTGGTCCGGGACGAGTGGCGTGCCGTCTGCCTGCGGGCCGAGTCGCGGGCCGAGGGTGTCCGCGCCGGGGTCGACGCGGCGGCGCTGTTCGTAGTCCGTCGAGCGTTCGACCGGGATGCGGCCGACGGCGGCGATCATGTCGGCGTACTCCCGGACGGAGCGACACTCGCCGAAGCCGCCGCCGGCGCGCTTGGTGATCTCCTCGGAGAGAATCGTCCCCATGAAGTCGTCGGCCCCGCAGGTGAGCATCTTCAGTCCCTGGGCGTCGCCGTACTTCACCCACGAGGACTGGAGGTGTTCGATATTGTCCAGGTAGAGCCGCGAGACGGCGATCATCAACTCGTCCTCGTGTCTCGTCGCGCCGTCGGTCACCATCCCGCGCTCGGCCAGGGGCGTCTCCTCGTGGACGAAAGAGAGAGGGACGAACTCCGTGATCGCCCCGGTCCGGTCCTGGAGGTCCCGGACCCGATCCAGGTGCAGGGCGCGGTGGGCCTCGTTCTCGACGTGGCCGTACATGATCGTCGCCGTCGTGTCGAGGCCGACGGTGGCGGCCGCCTCCATCGCTTCCAGCCACTCGTCGGTCCCGATCTTCCCCGGACAGATGACCTCCCGCACCTCGTCCACCAGGATCTCCGCGGCGGTCCCCGGCACCGAGTCGAGGCCCGCCGCTTTCAGCCGCCGGAACACTTCTTCGTAGGACCAGTCGGTCCCGCGACGGGCGTGGTAGGCCTCCTCGGGCGTTATCGAGTGAACGTGGACGCCGTCGACGCTCATCGCCTCGATCTGTTCGACGTAGTTCCCGGGGTCTTTTTCGTACTCGGCAGGCGGCCGGTAGTTCAGGTCGCCCCGGTCGCTCGATTCGAGGATTTCGCGGTGTTCGTCGTCGAGCGCGAAGGCGGGGTGGAGTCCCGAGACGGAGGTGACCTCGTAGATGCCCCGTTCGACGGCGTCGGCGACGATCTCGCGTGACTCGGCGGGCGTCTTGGTGAACCCGCCGTGATCTTCCTGATAGCTCGTCCGGAACTGCTCGGAGCGGTCCTTGAAGTTACAGAACAGACAGCCGGTGTTGCAGGCGGTGGTGACGTTGTTGTTCAGGTTGGCGACGAAGGTGACTTCCTCGCCGACGACCTCGGCGCGGCGGCGGTCGGCGGCTTCGAGGACGCGCTCTTTGCGTGCCCGGTCGATCCCCGGCCGGTCGGTGCCGGTGGTGAGGAGTTCGATGGCGTCGGCGACGGCGAGTCGGTCGCCGGCCCGGGCCTTCGCGAGGGCGTTCTCGAACGACTGGTCGGTCTCCGGGCGGTGCTCGAAGTCGAACTCGCCCCGCGGGACCGACGGCGTGACCGCATCAGACATTGCTACATGGCATGGGTGGGACCGTCATATACGTGGCGGGTCCGGTAAGTCAGCTGTATCGTCTCCGCATGGTCTCGACCGACTCGCTCGTTACGGCGGCACTCGGCACCGCTGCATCGGCCATCGGGCTGTTTTTGCTCTGGCTGGCACGCACCGGCTCACACGAGGCGCTTCGCCCGCCGATGAACTGGGGTGCCGATCTGGGACTCGTCTCCGTCGAGCAGACACGTACCAGACGGCTCAGCTGGGCAGGCTACGGTGTCGTCTCGCTGCTCGTTGGGCTGGTCCCGCTCACAGCGAGTATATCGGTCAGTATAGATCAAGTATGTACATATACGCGGACTCACTCCACTGTCGCTGTCGTACTCGCGTTTGCGGGTGTGGAAGTCTTCGCTGCGGTGGAATGATCCTCAGGGGCACGGGTAGGTGTCGCATCACTAATCGCTCCTTCCGGGTCAACGGCGGAGTCGAACCCATCGGAGGTGGCTACAAGTTGGAGGTCGTCGCCCGCTTCGTCGCTCTGTGAGGGGGTAACCTGGAACGTGCGATTAAATGAACCAGTGCCATTTACTATGGTTGCCTGGACACGGTACTGCCCCGCATCGGTCCACACTTCATGCACGTTGAGTTCTTGACCCATATCGCTACAGAACCCCTCGGCAACCCGGTGGTCAACATCGTGAACAATCTCGTCAGTATCGACATATGTCACAGTCAACTGGACAGTTACATCCCGATCTCCGAAACAGTTTTTTAATTCAATATGCGTCGGCCCCGAAGCATCTTCTGGGTACTGAGTTGGAGCACCGGAACAACCTGCAAGAACGATCATTGGGAGTATCAAAACTACTAATCTATGCCGTTGGAGGCTCATTTGGACACCAGTCGGTTTCTATTTCTCCACTGTCATAGACACACTCGTACGGTTTCTCTCTCAGAAACAGCGACCTGACTTCTTCAATAACGGGGCTGAATAATCCAATTGATGATATCAGTACTGAACGCGATTGTTCCGTTGCAGACTAATGCTAACGGAATCATCGAACCGCTCGCTGTGTTGGCCGTCACTATCGTGATTTTCGCCGGGTTCTGGAAAACGTTTGAGAAGGCCGGTGAACCGGGATGGGCTGGAATCATCCCGATATACAACCTATACGTCTTGAACAGAATAAGCGGAAACGCATGGTGGTGGTTTCTCCTGTTTTTCGTTCCCGTAATCAACTTCTTTGCCTTGGGGAAAATCAGCATCAACGTCGCTGAGAAGTTCAACAGGGGGGTCCTGTTCGGCCTCGGACTCATGTTTCTCTCGTTCATTTTCTACCCGGTTCTCGGGTTCGGTGGCTACCAGTATCAAAACACCACACAGCTCAGCTAAGCGTGCTGTTTAGTGATTGTTTGGACAGCACTCATCTGAGAGTCAGCAGGGAATCCTTGTCTGAAATAAGCGCCCTCTATGCAGCAGCGTCTCGGAGAACTACTTGGCCGCTGTCAGTCGTGCCGTGACCGATACAGAGAGTCTACCGGTTACGTTTCATCGAACGACCACTTTCCCTTAACGCTGTGTATTGAGAGGCCAGCGTTGGTGGTTTTGGAGGCGCTCACGCGGTCGTGGACTTGAACGCGGTTGAAATCTTCTCGACCTGCACTCGCATTGTAACAGCCTGTCGTCGTCTCGTCCTCACCCCATGATGGGCTACAAACTCCGACGACATAGCGTACCTCTTCGTAGACTTGTTGGAGATCATTATGTAGCGATTCAGAAACTACGGGGGTAGAAGGGGATTCAAACCGGTCCCGCCAATCATCGTGTAGCCAGTTGATTTGAGGCGAGTCGGAGCCGGGTGGGTTGCTGAGAGTGACGGTTATAACCGATTCACTATGCAATTGGCTCCCTTCTCGGTATCTTGCCTCGATCGATTTCTCTTGGACATATCCTGTTGCGGGAGTTAACCACAACCAAGCACCGAGTCCACCCAAAGCGGCAACTCCAACTGACCCAATGACAGTACGGCGGGAGGGCATATTTGTGCCGTATTTTCTATAGACAGTTGTGGATTCTGATCGACAACTCTGATGAATACGCATGCTCACTGGATCAGCCGTTTCACTGGAAATTACTGGCATCCGCGCGACCAGGGCGGGACCGAAGGTCCCGCTGGCAGCCGGCGCTACGCGCTGGCGACGAAGGGAGCGCGGTTCGCGGAACTCGCGCCGCTGGCGCGAGTTCCGTCGTTTTTCCCCGAGTTTTTGCGATAGTGAGGGACCGAAAGTCCCTCATACCATGCGAACGGGCGGCTTCGCCGCCCGTGAGCAGATGGGGGGTTCGCGTCGCGAACCCCCCGCAGTAAAAAGTGGGTTCTAGTCGTCGTCGGCCCCGATCCCGAGGTTCAGATCGGTCGCCTCCTCGTCGTCCACGTCGGCGTCGGGGATGGCGGCCTCCAGGTCGAGCGTGACGGTACAGCCACGGTCGGTGTTCTCGAACTCGATGGTGCCCTGCGAGAGGTCGACGATCCAGTCGACCAGCCAGAGGCCCACGCTAGAGCCGTGTTCGAGGGCGGTCTCCTCGCGGCGTTCGAGGACCTCGATCTCCTTGTAGGGGATGCCGGGGCCGTTGTCGGCCACCCGGAGGGTCGCGTGGTCGTCGCCGCAATCGGCGGTGACGACGACCTGTGGGTCGTCGGAATCGTTGTGCATGGCGGCGTTCTCGATCACGTTCTCGACGGCGTGGGAGACTGCCCAGTGGGCGTGGACGGGGCAGGTGTCGGGCAGGTCGGTCTCGAAGGAGACGCCTGGGAACTCTCGGCGGGTAGTCTCGATGGCCTCGGTGGCCAGTTCGGTCACGTCGAACTCGCTGCGGGTGCGCTCGCCCGAGAGGAGTTTCTCGACGGTTCGGGCCTTCTCGCTGGCGTCGAGCAAGTTGTCGCTCTTGTCCATGATGGTCTGGAGCCGTTCGGCCTGCAGGCCGGAGGTGTCCTCGGCGAGCATCTGGGCGTTGGCCTTGACTACCGAGAGGTCGTTGCGGACGTTGTGCCGGAGGACGCGGGAGAGGACCTGCTTGAGCAGGTCGAGTTCCTGCTGTTTCTGCCGGAGGTCGGTCACGTCGTAACACAGCACCGTCCACCCGAGGTGGTCGCCGTCGTCGTCCAGGCGGGAGACACGGACCACGAAGGTGCGGGAGCCGCCGTTGATCGCGGTCGTGAACTCGTGGCCGTCGAGCAGGTCGGCGACCCCGGCGGGCGACGCGGCGGCGCCGGCCGCGCTACCGCGGACGCCGGGCAACGGCTCGGCGAGTTCGACCACGCCGACGATGCCGCGACCGACGGCCTCGTCGGTCAGGCCGAGGACGAGTTTCGCCGCCTCGTTCAACTCGATGACGGTCCCGTCGACGCTGTAGACGAGGATGGCCCCGTCGATGGCCTCGATGAGGCTGTTCTCGGGCAGGGACACCACGTCGTAGTCGCCGAAGCGGACCACCCCGAGGACGACGAAACTGTTGGCCAGGACGTACACCAGGGGATGGGGTTCGTAGGGGAGGTCGAGGAAGGCGAACCCGACGGCGAAGAGGAGGCCGGACGCCCCGCCCAGGACGAGCATCGTGTTGCGCCAGCGGTAGAGCCGCTGATCCGAGCGCAGCGTGAAGGCGACGAGCAGGCCGACGCTACCGACCAGCAGGCCCAGCGAGTAGAGACTCTGGGCGAGCGCGGCCGGCCCGGTCGTGAAGACGATGGGCGAGAAGAATCCCCCGGGCGCGGCGACCGACGCCGACGACCAGTACAGCGAGTGCAGTCCCGGCACCGCCGGTGCGGTGTTGGTCACGAGCAGGCCGACGCTGACCGCCAGCGGGCCGCCAGCCAGCGCGAGCGTCGAGCGCCGGGCCAGCACCGCCCGCTCGGTCCAGGCGACCACGAACAGGTACCAGAGGAAGACGACGACCGCCGCGAGGACGCCGAACAGCTTCCAGAAGATCACCTTCGTCGTCACCGTCGGCGCGACCAGCGAGAGCAGGTACAGCAGTGACTGCAGACTCCCCAGCACCGCGGCGGCGAGCAGGTACTCCAGTCCCCGGACGTTCCGGTTCGTCCAGTACACGTACGCGAAAGCCGCCATCACCACCGTACTGAACAGGTACCAACCCGCCCACAGCGCGTTCGCCAGCATCCGTGCTATAGACCATCGGCCACAAATCATCTTGTAGGTTCGCCCCGAATTTTCAGTTTTGATTCCACACGAAAACCGCGTGCAATCACGACGGGTGGTGGGCGAGCCGGCGTCGATGCGACCCGCGAAGGCGGCGATAGTAATCCCTTAGTGACGCCGCGGGGACCTCCAGATAATGACTGCTATACCAGCCACGCCTGCGGTTGGCCGCGGACCGACGGGGTGGGACCGATGACGAGCGTCAAGGACTTCCGCGTCGACCGGGCGGCCACGGCCACCGAACTGGGCCGGGGCGCGTTCGTGTTCACCGACGACTACTCCGTGTTCGACTGGGGGAAGATGCCCGACGACATCCCGAACAAGGGGGCCAGTCTCTGTGCGATGGGCGCGTACAACTTCGAGTTACTCGAAGACGCGGGCGTCCCGACCCACTACGAGGGCGTCGTCAGCGGCGGCGAGGCCGTCCCGCTCGCCGAGGTCGCCGAGCCGCCCCGTGAGATGGCCATCGAACTCACGCAGGTCCCGGACCTGCCCCACGACGGCCGCGAGTACGACTACGACGCCTACTACGCCGAGGCCGGCGAGAACCACCTGATCCCCCTCGAAATCGTCTTCCGCAACACCGTCCCCGTCGGGTCGAGCCTGCGGTCCCGCGCCGACCCCGCCGACTTCGACCTCGACTACGACGAGTGGCCCGACGAAGTGGTGGACCTCCCCGAGCCGGTCGTGGAGTTCTCGACGAAACTGGAGGAATCCGACCGGTATCTCGACCGCCAGGCGGCCGACCGGATCGCCGGCCCGGTCGACATCGATAAACTGGACGCCCTCGCGCGTTCCGTCAACGAAGTCGTCACCGAGCGCGCCGGCGAGGTCGGCCTGGTCCACGAGGACGGCAAGATCGAGTGTTTCCACTACGACGGCGAGATCCGGGTCGCCGACGTGGTCGGCACCTTCGACGAGAACCGCTTCTCCTACGACGGCCAGGAGGTCTCGAAGGAAGTGATCCGACAGTACCACAAGCGGACCCAGCCCGAGTGGGTCGAGGCCGTCGCCGCGGCCAAGGACCAGGCCAAAGCCGAGGACGTGGCCGACTGGAAGGCACTCTGTGAGCGCGACCCCGAACCACTCCCGGATCACGTCGTCGACGCCGCCAGAGACCTCTACACGGCCGGAACGAACGCCTACATCGGTCGGGATCTGTTCGACGCGCCGTCACTCTCCGAGGCCGTCGAGACCGTCCAGCGCCTCTAGGAGCCCGATCCGGACCCGGAGATCCGAGGTCGGACGAAGCGTGCGGAGATCGGACCGACGATACAGAGGACGCCCCCGACCGCCGTCGGAACGATCCACAGCGGTGCGCTCCAGATCAGGTGGAACGTCGTGACCGACAGCGCTATCGCGACGACGCCCCCGACCGGCGCGAGTTTCGGCTTCGAGAGCGCGAGCAGCCCCATCCCGGAGATTCCGACGCCCATGTTCATCACGAACAGGAGCGGCACGATGAACCCGAATCTGTCGTCCTGCGTCAGATAGCCCACGGTCAGCATCCCGGCGAAGATGAGGACGACACCCCCCAGTTCGGTCAATTTGTTCGACACCATCGTCACTGTAGTTTTCACAGCCGACATAATAAATGCACCCGATGAAATTCGGTATTTAATTAGGAACCGGATGCGGTTCGGCGGCTGACGGTTCGTCGTTCCACTTCGAGGCTGACTCATTCACTGCGTCTGCTCGCGGGCCACTCCGTTCCCCGCTCGCACATTCGTCGGCCTCGCTACGCTCGTCCTCCCGTCAGTCGTCGGCCTCGCTGCTCACGGGTCACTTCGTTCCCCGTTCGCGATTTCGAGGCCTCCTCTTTCGCTCCGCTCAATCGTCGGCCTCGCTCTCCTCTCCACCCTGATTCGCCACGATCTCCCCGAGGCCGTCGATGGGCCGGTCGGGATTGGCGTCGTCGAGCACCTCCGGCGACCCCAGTTGCACGTCGTCGGTGTCGAGGTCGTCACGGAGCGTCGTCCGGCCGCGATGGACCGAGACGGCGTCGTTGAGGTGGAGCTTGATCGCCTCGATGAGCGCTTCGGCTTCCAGCGGCTGGCCGATGCGCTGGAGGTCCTCCTCGCTGGCGTCGTCGGGCACGTTGAACGCTCGCTGGGTGATGATCGGGCCCTGGTCGAGGTCGGTCGTGACGTAGTGGGCGGTGACGCCCGCGATGCGGACACCCTCCTCGATGGCCTGCATGTACGCCGACGCGCCGGGGAACGCGGGGAGCAGTGAGGGATGGACGTTGATGATCCTGTTCTCGTAGCGAAAGACCACGTCCGGGCTGAGGATGCGCATGTACCGGGCCAGTACGACGAGGTCGACCTCGTACTCCTGGAGGAGGTCGAGCAGGTGGTCCTCGTCGGGGTTGCCCTTCTCGTCGCCGATGTCGTGGAAGGGTACGTCGTACTTCTCGGCCAGCGGCCGCAGGTCGGGGTGGTTCCCGATGACGACGCTCACGTCCGCGCCCAGGTCACCGTTGGCCCAGGACTCGAAGATGGCCTCCAGGCAGTGAGACTCCTTGGTGACCAGGACGGCCATGGTCTGGGTCTCGCGCTCGGCGGGGAACCGGACCTGGATGTCGACACCCAGTTCCTCGCCGAGTTCGTCGGCGTCCTCCCGGAGTTTCTCCTCGGTACAGACCATCTCCGAGGTGTCGACGTGCATGGTCATCCGGAAGACCCCCTCCCGGACGGCCTGGTCGAGGTCCTCGATGTTGATGCCCCGCTCGAACAGCAGCGAGGTGACGTTCGCGATGAGGCCGGTGTCGTCTTCGCCGACGACGGTAATCTCAGTCAGTTTGTGTTTTTTCACGGTGACCACCTGCTAGCGCTGGCGACGACAGTCATGGTCTCTCTCGGCAACGCCCGGCGAAAAAAGTTGTTTTTCGAGGTACTGTCGACCCGGGGACACAATCGTCGTCTCGGGGACGTGAGGCTGGCACAGACATTTGTACCCTGGCACAGTTAGCTCTATTCAGTAGGACATGGCGGTCACTGTGCTGTACGCCGACGACGCTCGGACAGCCACAGCGGAGGCGCTGTCAGAAGCCGGCCTCGACGTTCGCGAGGCCGCGAGTCTCGACGAGGCGACGGAGACGCTGGCGACGACCACCGTGGACTGCGTCGTCACGGCGTACGATCTCCCCGACGGGACCGGGCTGGAACTGTTCGCGACGGTCCGGGAGACGGCGCCCGATACACCCTGTATCCTCTTTACCGGCGTGGCGACGAGCGAGATCGACACGACGGCCTTCGAGGGACTGGTCGCCGAGTATCTCCCCAGCGGGACGCCGAATGCACACGAGCGGCTGCGGGAGTTGATCGACGAGCTCGTCACACGCCGGAGTCAGGTCGGGTACCCGCTGCCCGACGACGAGGACGCACGGCTGGCGGCGCTCGAACGGTACGACGTGGAAGACGCTGCGACCCAGGCGGCGCTCGACCGCCTGACGGAACTGGCGGCCCACTACATCGACGTTGACAAGGTGTTCGTCGGTGTCCTCGGCGAGCACGAGGAACGGTTCTTCTCCTGCCAGGGTGCGGATCTCGATCCGTTGGAGCGGGAGAACACGATGTGTACCCACGCCATTCTCGAACCCGACGTGATGGTCGTCGAGGACACCCACGACGATCCACGCTTCGAACACAACGACGCGCTGGACCGACTGAATATCCGGTCGTACGTCGGCGCACCGCTGCACGGCCCCGACGGTGCGGCGCTCGGGAGTTTCTGTCTCACCGACGACGAGCCACGGGCGTTCACGGACGACGAGATCGGCTGCATCAGGTTGCTGGCCGACGAGGCGGCCGAACAGCTCGATCTCAGACGAAAGCTCCAGGCGGCACAGACGGAGGTCGAGGACGGATGAGTCAGGACGCCGAACAGCGGTACCGGTTCGGGGGACTCCCCATCGAATCGGTTCGGCCGGGGACGAACCTGCTCGTCGCAGGCCCGCCGTTCGCCGGGACGAAAGCGGTCGCGTTGCAGATGCTGGCGGCCGGCGAACTGGCCGACGAAGGGCTCGTTCTGGTCGCCGCCGATGACACGGCCGAGTCGATCCTGAAGGACTACACCGGAGTCGGCGGTACGTTCGACAGGGGACGGATGGCCGTCATCGAATGTAACTCGTCGGGCAACGACAACGCCGACGAGAACGTCCGGACCGTGCGCTCGCCGAGCGATCTGACCGGCATCGGCATCGAGTTCTCCTCGCTGTACGAGGGGCTGTACACGGAGGGCGTCGAACGCGTGCGGATCGGGCTGTTCTCGATCTCGACGCTGTTGATGTACGCCGACGAACTCCAGCCAGTCTACCGGTTCCTCCACACGGTCACCGGCCGCGTCCGGTCGGCGGAGGGGCTGGCGACCTGTGTGATCGACCCGACCGCACAGGACGAACAGACGATCAGTTCGGTCGAACAGACGTTCGACGGTCGCGTCGACGTGCGCCAGACCGACGACGGCGACCACCAGCTTCGGATCCAGGGGCTCCCCGACCAGCCCGAGGGCTGGCAGACGTTCTAGTCGGCGCTCGTGCCGCCGCGGTCCTCTTCGAGCGTCACGAGTTCTTCGACCGGCGGCAGTTCGGCGTCTTCCTCGGTCAGCACGTCGATCCGGCGACGCACTTTGTCGGTCGCGTACTCGACCAGCGGCGTCGGATCCACGTCCTCTGTCCGCGTCGCCTCGACGGCCTCGGAGACGAACGGCAACAGGTCCATGAGCGTGTCCTGCACGACGCCCTCGTCGACGCCCTCCTCGTGGATGAGGTGCCGGACCTTGTGCATCCCGAAGCCGACGTGGCGGCCCTCGTCACTGCGGATGTAGTTGATCCCCTCGACCAGCCCCTCCAGTTCCGGCGTGTCGACGCCGTCGTCGTACACCTCGGGGCCGGTCTCGCTGAACCGCGCCGAGATACCGTAGTAGCCGGTCTGGGCCAGCACGCTCTCGACGGTGAGGTGGTAGTGACAGTAGGCTTTCGCCCGGTTCTCGGGCGTGTCGTCCTCCAGCAGTCGCTCCATGGCTTCCTCGGTCCGGTCGAACAACTCGACGTAGCCTTCGGGGAAATATCGCTGGTCGGTTGGCCGGGTGACCTCGGCGTCGTCCGCCTGCTCGGCGACGGGATCGATCACCTCGCGCCAGTAGCGGTCGAAAAACTGCGTGTGTTTGGCCTCCTCATAGATCTGTGTGGAGAGAAACATCTGGTCGTCGATGTCTTCGAGCACCATCCCCAGCGGCATCAGGTCCTCCGTGACGGCTTCCTCGCCCGCGCCGAACAGCGCCAGCGTCGTCCGCAGTGCCTCGAAGCCCTCCTCGTCGTCGTCGAACGCCAGCAGGCGCTCGCGGTCCTGTTCGAGCAGTTCCTGCGGGATATCCTCGTGAGGGTCCCAGTGTCGATAGACGGCGTTACGGAAGTACCCCCCGGCGAACGACTCCGGATCGATGCGCATATCGCGACTGGTGTCCCTGATCTGTGTCATGGGATGATACTTGCCCACACGACACTCGGGATTAACCCTGATGCCCCAGTGTCGAGGGTGTTTTAAACGGACCGACGATCGGTGAGTTTCTTTTGGATTTCTCTGCCGAGAAAGGAACGCGACCGGCCGGCGGAGATAACAAGCGTTAACGTCGGTGGTCACGGCACTCCCGACAATGACTGCGTACACCGCGACCGTGACGGTCCGGCTGAAACGCGGGGTGCTCGATCCGGAGGCCGAGACGACACAGCGACAGCTCGAACGGCTCGGCTTCGACCTGGCGGACCTCCGGTCGGCCGACCAGTTCGAGATCGACGTGGACGCGAGCGACGCCGACGCGGCCGCCGAGCGCGCCGACGAGATGGCCGAGCGCCTGCTCGCGAATCCGACCATCCACGACTACGAGATCGACGTCACCGAACGGGACGCATGACCTCACTCGCTCCCGCTCGCGTCCGGCGGACGCTCGCCTCCCGTTCCCTGATCACACTCGCCACCAGGAGGTGGCTCGCGTGACAGTATCGGTAATCCAGTTCGGCGGGTCGAACTGCGACCGCGACGCCGTGCAGGCGCTCGAGGAAATCGGCGTCGGCGCCGAACTCGTCTGGCACGAGGACGGCCTTCCCGAAGACACCAGCGGCGTCGTCTTCCCCGGCGGCTTCTCCTACGGCGACTACCTCCGAGCCGGCGCGATGGCCGCCCGCTCACCAATCGTCGAGGCGGTCCGCGAGGCCGCCGACGACGGGACGCCCATGTTGGGCGTCTGTAACGGCGCACAGATCGGCTCCGAGTCCGGGCTGACGCCGGGCGCGTTCACCACCAACCGGAGCGCCCGCTTCCAGTGTGAACACGTCCACCTCCGCGTCGAGAACGCCGACACCCCCTGGACCGCCGCCTACGACGAGGGTGAGGTCATCGAACTCCCCATCGCCCACGGCGAGGGCCGCTTCGAAGTCGCGGACGAACGGCTGGCGGAACTCGAAGACGCGGATCGGATCCTCTTCCGGTACTGCGACGAAGACGGTGAAGTCACCGAGGACGCCAACCCCAACGGATCGAAACACAACGTCGCGGGCGTGCTGGGCGAGCGCGACTCCGTCGCCGTGCTGATGCCCCACCCCGAGCGGGCCGCCTTCTCGGATATCGGCCCGACCGACGGCCAGGGCGTCCTCCAGGGGTTCTCGGAATAGCGGTCACCGCGCAGCGCGACACGCCATCGTCGTCGCGATGGTCCGGTCCGAGAGACGGTCGTCCGGCCCCACCCGGATCCAGGCCGACCGAACGTTGCAGTCGAAGTCAGCCCGCGTCAGCGTGACCGCGTGTCGGTCGCCGGCGGCTTCGACCGCGACGACGTAGCGCGCCGGGCTCCGCAACTGGAACTCGACGGCCCCACGGGCGGGGACGGCCACCGTGCGGTCGTACACCGCGGTCCGGTTCCTGGTCACGCCGAGTCGGACGGCGACCGAGCGGTTCCGAGCCGCGTCGTTCCAGACGTAGACGGTGACGGGTTCGACGGCACCGGGCCGGTCGGTCGCGACCGTCACAGTTCGAGCGACGAACGTCGTCGACCCGTTCGGCGTCGGGAGCGAGCCCCACGATCCCGACCCGTTCGAGACGCCCGTGACGGTCGGGACGGCGACGCCCCCACCGTCGGTCCCCGAGAACACGTCCTCGTCGACGGTCGGGACCGCCGACTGCTCGGAGTCGACACCGACCCCCTGACAGCCGGCGAGGACGACCAGAACGAGCAGGGCAGCGACCGTCCGTGACATGCGTTCCCTTCGTCGAGCGGACGCGAGTGTCTTGCGGTCGCTCGCGACCGCCCACGCGGTCCCACGGCCCGGGCACCGACGGTGAACTGAATCCGCCTCGGCACGGAGATCGAGCGGGCACGGGAAAAACACGACCCGGACGACACGCTGTAGTGCGCTCGTTCGTTCGATGACGCTCCCAGTGGTCGCGTCACCCGCCTCGCGGCTCCATTCCTCCCCGCTCGGCCACCGCCTCGCGGCTCCATTCGTCCCCGCTCGGCCACCGCCCAGCACACTTATCCGTCGGCTGACCGACGTGTCGGGTAGGTGATTCAGGTGTCGAACATCGCACTCACGGCCGTCCTGTTGCTCGTCGGAATCGCGCTGACGGTCGGCGGCGTCTTCATCTACCGAACGGGACTGAAGCTGTTCGGGTTCCTGCTGGGTGGCGGCGGAGGCTTTTTTGCGGCCAGTACCGCCGGTCTCGGGGCCATCCCGACCGTCGCGGTAATCCTCCTGCTCGGATTCGTCGGCCTCGCCATCGCCAACAAGGTGTACCTGATCATGCTCGTGGTCCCGGGCGCGGCGACGGGCTTCGGCGCGGCGCTGGTGTTCACCGGCACGTCGATGCGTCCGCTGACGAATCTGCTCGACCCCGTGATCCTCGCCGGGCCGGTCATCGGCGCGGTCGTCGCGGTGATCCTCCAGAAGGTCGTCGTCGTGTTCGTCAGCGCGGCCTGGGGAGCCTACCTCACGTGGGCTGCGCTGGCCACCGATCGGATCGTCGCCGACCTCGCCGCACTGTCGGTCCCGACACCCCCGACCTGGGCCAACGTCATGATCGCCGTCGGCGTCGGTATCCAGATCGCCACCTGGGCACTGCTCCGTCACTACGACGACGACGAACTCAAAGCGAAGATCAAGGGGCTGCTCGGTCGTGGCTCCGGTGGCAGTAGCCAGCCCAAAGGCGGTGTCTGACTGCGGTACGGGTCGCCACCGTCCGAGCGTTCGGAACAGTTTTTCTCACTCATATCGAACGGCCGCCTGAATGACTCGTCGCCCTGAACGACGCGTCCAGCAGGCTCGTGCCCGCTACGAGTACCGCCAGTCGACTACCCCGGTCCCGGGGGTGTGGCCGTGACGGACCGCCGTCTCGCCGCCGTCGCCGTCGTGGTCGTCGACATGCCCGACGTAGTGGTGCCGCCGGAGAGCTGAGGGTGCTACCCGGTCGGTGTCCCACACCCCAGCAGGGTCGTGATATAACTGTCCCGAACACCACCCGTTTCGTCGATCCAGATCGCGTAAGCCCGATCGTTGCAGTCGAAATCATCGTCGGTCAACACTATCGTTCCCGAGTCGTTCGCCCGTTCGACGGTAACCGCGTAACGTCCCGACTGCTGCATCTCGAACGCGAGCATCCCGTCGGCCGGGAACTCGAGTCGGCGCTCGTAGATCGAAGTGTTGTCCGGACCGTAGGCCACCGTGACGTTCAGCGTCCGGTTCGGGCCGGCGTTCAAGACGAACACAGCGGTCGCCCCGTCGAACCGCTTGGTCGCCGGATCACCGACCGTCAGCGAGCGGAAAACCCCGTTCGATCCGTCAGGTGCACGGGACGGAAACGGCACGCGCGGCAGGACAGTTCTATTCGAGCCAGTCACATCGGGTGGCGACCGTTTGGCGGTCGACGTGTCAGACTGTGTCGGTGGCGGTGAAACCGAATCTGTGGGCGACGACTCCGAGGGACCGATTCCGGAACACCCACTCAGCAGCAGGAGAGCAGCGAGGACGAGTGCGGGGCGGCGCATATCGACCGTCCCGACGGTCGGGGCAAATGTCTTTTGTCACTCATCGCAGGGGGCCTGGTGGTGGCGTTTGCGACCAGCGAAATCTCACACGATGGCGGCGAAGAGTTTACGTTTACGTA
The DNA here is from genome assembly GCF_023698535.1 of Halorientalis regularis. Lineage (GTDB taxonomy): Archaea > Halobacteriota > Halobacteria > Halobacteriales > Haloarculaceae > Halorientalis > Halorientalis regularis. The sequence goes on along the minus strand of NZ_JALJCL010000004.1, from coordinate 66,022 downwards.
AACGTTAACGTAATCATGGGAAGTGCGAACGAGCACATCCGGGTTTCGAGTAGCGTGAAAGAACGGCTCGACAGTCTCCGGGGGGACGACGAGAGTTACAACGACGTGCTGGAACGCCTCGTCGAGAAACAGTCGGAGAAAGACTTCGAGACGGGATTCGGTATTCTATCGGGATCGGACACGAGTGGACACGTCGAGGCGGTCCGAGAGGCGATGGACGAGCAGATGGCGGATCGGCTCGACGCCGTCACCGATTCCGACCGGGCATGAAGATATTCGACAGTTCGTTTCTGATCGATTACGAACACGGTGTCGACGAGACGCTGGACTTTCTGGAACGACACGAGCGGGAACCCCTCGTCGTCCCGGCGATCGTTCTGGCGGAGTTCGTCGTCGGCTTCGCACTCGGCGACGACCACACGGTCAGTGACGGACTCCAGGCGCTCTCGTGGGCCGAGATCGAACCGATCAGCGAACGGACCGCGATCCGGACGGGCGAGGTCGTCGAAGCGACCGCGGAGCGCGGACACGCAGTGACTGGCATCGACGCCATCGTCGCCGGCGTCGCACGTGAACGAAACGCGACCCTCGTGGTCGGCGACAGCGATCTCACTGCCGAGGCCGTTCGGGAGGTAATCGACGTGGTAGATTACAGGAAAGAGTGAGCCCTGCTTACCGTACGAGCGGCTGGTTGTAGCCAGTCTCCCGTTCCAGCACGAGTTCCCAGGTCCGTTCACACGCACAGGAGACCTGCTCGAACACCGACGGGTCCTGCCGGAGGTCGAAGTCCTTGATCGCTTTCTGGACGCGGTCGTCACACTCCCCGCAGTTGTGGGCCCCGCGGTCGCTGCCGTGACCCACTGGGTCGGAGACGACGATTACGTCCTCGTCGGCGGTCGATTCCAGCACCTCGGCGACCGACCAGAGCCACGGCGGCCGATAGCCCCCGTCGTGGTAGAGGTCTTCGACCATCGTGTGGCGCTGGACGTTGGTGGGGTTCATCGAGACGGTGTGACAGCCCTCGACGGCGGCACACTTCCGGACCGAGCGCTTCATGTCTTCGAGGGCGTCCGGTTCCGAGAGGAAGGGTGGTTTCATCAGCAGGTAGGCCTTGACGCCTGCGCCGGCGTCGCGGGCGTCGGCCGCGGCGCGCTCGAACTCGGAAAACTCGAAGTACTTGTTCACGCAGTCCCGGCGGACGCGGTCGGTCGCGGTCTCCAGGCCGACCGCGATGTCGGTCACCAGGCCCTGTTCCGTGAAGTCCTCGATCTTCTCGCGGTCGACGAAATCGGGCAGAGACTCGACGACGATGCGGTCCCGATCCGAGAAGGTCTCGGCGATGGCCTGGCGAGTCTCTGCCGGGACCTCCCGCTCGTCGAGGAAGGACCCGGAGGTGTAGATCTTGATGAGGCCGGACTCGTCCTCGGCATTCTCAGCCTCGTGGTCCAGACACACGTCGACCTGTGCCATGAGGTCCTCGTGGGCGACCGAGCCGCCCTCGACGGATTCGGCGACGTAGCCACACATCGTACAGCCGCCGGCGCGGGCCCACCGACAGCCGCCGGTGTTGAGGATGATCGTCAGCGACTGGTAGACGCCGTCGGGCGTGTTGTCCTCGTCGATCCAGACCCGCGTGGGCTCGCGCGGGTCGTAGGTTTCGTCCTTGCGGGACCGGATCTCCCGCATCGCCTGGTTGTGGGCGTCCATCCCCTTGCCCTGCTCGTAGACCTCGGGGCTCGGCTTGCTCATTATCGGAGGAGAGCCGTTCCGGGCGTAAATCGCCTTCGACCGGTCACTCCGGCGTCGAGGCGTCACGCAGCCTCTCGGATGCACGACGCCGTGTCTCGACCCACAGCACCAGCCCGGCCAGTCCGGCACCGACCGCGTTGGCGAGCATATCGGCGAGGCTGAACACCCGGAACGGCGCAAGCGTCTGAACGACCTCGATGCCACCACCGTACGCGACCGCGAGGGCGACGGCCAGTGCGATCCGTCGCCCCGTCGTCGCCCGGAGCGCGTACGCGACCAGCAGCGTGAGCGTCGCGTACCCCACGGCGTGCAGCCACTTGTCCACGCCGACGAGACCGAGGGGACCGGTCGGTGCCACTCCGCCAGCCGGCGGGTCTACGACCGACGCGACCAGCACGACCACGGCGTAGCAGACAGCGGGCAGGGCGCGGACCGGGCCGGGCACACGGACCGGAGGCGACCACTGCATATCATCGGCTGGTCGCCCGACGGACAAACCTCCTCGGGTCGCGATCACCGCGGCGCGAGCGTCCAGTCGAGTTCAAGCCCGACGTGGTCGGTCAGGTAGTTGGGCTCTTCCTCGGCGTCGTCGGCGTAGAACTGACCCGGCGGTGCCAGTTGCCGCCAGAACACCCGCCGCCTGATATCCGCGACCGACAGCCGACAGTCGTGACTCGGCCGCGTCGGCTCGACGAACACGTAGTCGATGCGGTCGCCGCCCGCGCCCCCGTCGCAGTAGGAGGGCGGGCTCTCGTCGGAATCGAACGCACAGCCGCCGGTGATGGCGGTGCGGTTCGTCCCGCCCGGGCCCCCGGCGTACTGGAGCCAGGCGTCCTCCAGCCCGAGGTCGTCCCGGACCGCCGTGAGGGTGCCGTACTCGCCCCCGCCGGCACCGACGTTGAAATCGCCCGCGACGACGGTCGGCACGCGGTTGTCCGGGTCGTGCTCGGCCTCGACGGACTGGACGAACGCCCGGAGTTCCTCGAGCTGGTCGGCCCGGTACTCGGCGGGCGTCGGCGGGTCCCAGAACGGGTTCAGATCGACGTACGGGATGCCACCGCCGGCCAGCAGGTGCGTCGTGAACAGGTCGACCTGCCCGAGGCCGAAGTCCAGTCGCGTGTACAGGACGCCCTTCTTGGCCCACGCGTCGGCGTCGCGTGGCTCGTAGCCGTCCGCGTCGAACTCCATGCGCTCCGTCGCGACGATTTCGGGACCGCCGAGCGCGAGCGTGTACAGGCCGCTCGATTTCTCGAATTCGGCCGGCGGCCCGATCTCGTAGTCTATCGCCCGCCCGACTGGCTCGCGGATCGTCTCGCGCTGTTCGGCGGAAAACACCTCACAGAGTGCGGCCACGTCGATGTCGCTGCCCGCGAGTCGATTCCCGAACGCCTCGGCCCGCGCTTGCAAGGCCGGTTTGGCGATGTCCGTGTCGTTGCCCACGATGCCGTTGAGCAACCACAGGTTCTGCCACAGGAACCGGTAGGTCTCGCCTGCGCCATCGGTCGATCCGCCGACGGCCTGTCCGATGCCCGACGCCCCGACGACGCCGACGCTCCCGACAACCGTCGCCCCCGTCCGCAACACGTCGCGTCGCTGGACCTGCTCGCTCCCCGATCGAGTATTCCTGTCTCCCATTTGCTCCCGTGGACCGCCACGAGCGGTCACCACCCAATAATTTCACCGGATATGGACGGCTATTTATCCGATCCGGCGTAACCGGTACCGGTTACTGAGCTCTGGGAACGACTAACAGGCTTCAGCCCTTACGTTATTATGGTACGTTAAATCATGACAGACCTCGGAGGATTCCACGACACCGTCGCTCGCGTCGATTTGAGCGCGGGCGACGTACAGTACGAGGGCATCGACGACGAAGACGCCGAGAAGTACATCGGTGCGCGCGGCCTCGGCGTCAAGTACGTCTTCGATCAGGGGCCCGAGGTCGACCCCCTGGGCGAGGACAACCTGCTGGCGTTCATGAACGGACCGCTCACGGGCACCCAGACCACGATGAGCGGTCGGATCGCCATCTGCACGAAGTCACCGCTGACGGGCACGGTCACCGACTCCCACCACGGCGGCTGGTCGGGCGCACGGCTCAAGTGGGCGGGCTTCGACGGCCTGCTGTTCGAGGGGAAAGCGGACGAGCCGGTCTACGCCGTCGTCGAGGACGGCGAGGTCGAACTCCGGGACGCCTCTCATCTCTGGGGCAGGGGCGTCCACGAGACACGCGACCAGCTGGAGGAAGAGGTCGAGGGTGCCTACGGCAAGAACCTCTCGGTGATGGCCATCGGGCAGGCCGGCGAGAACGAGGTCAAGTACGCCTGCATCATCAACGAGGACGACCGCGCCTCGGGCCGTGGCGGCACCGGCTGTGTGATGGGTTCGAAGAACCTGAAAGCCGTCGTCGTCCGCTCCTCGACGAAGATGCCCCAGCCCGAGGACCCGGAGACGTTCAAGAAAGGCCACAAGCAGGCCATGCAGGTCATCCAGGAGTCCGACGTGACCGCACCCAACGAGGGCGGGCTCTCGCTGTACGGCACGAACGTCCTGATGAACGTCACCGAGGAGATGGACGGCCTCCCGACCAAGAACGGGAAGTACTCCTCGACGAAGTCGATGTCCGACGCCGAGGGTGACGGCGAGCGCATCATCGACTCGGAAAAAGTCTCCGGGGAGAACGTCCGGGAGAACATCCTCGTCGACGAGCCGACCTGTCACTCCTGCCCGGTCGCCTGCAAGAAGGAAGTCGAAGTCCAGGCGATGCACAAGGGCGAGGAGATGAACGTCCGGATGGAGTCCTACGAGTACGAGTCCGCCTGGGCGCTCGGGCCGAACTCGGGCCACCACGACCGCGACCGCATCGCCGTCATGCTCGACCTGTGTAACGACCTCGGGATGGACACAATCGACACGGGCAACACCATCGCGATGACGATGGAGATGATCGAGGAGGGGAAACTCGACTTCGAGGACTCCATCGACTGGGGCGACAGCGAGGAGATGATCGACCTCATCGAGCGGATCGGCCACCGGGAGACCGACCTCGCCGACCACATGGCCGAAGGCCCCGACCACCTGGCCGAGGAGTTCGACGCCCACGAGAACTCCCTGGCCGTCAAGGGCCAGTCGATGGCCGCCTACGACCCCCGCTGTATGAAGGGCATGGCCATCGGCTACGCCACCTCGAACCGCGGCGCGTGCCACCTGCGCGGCTACACCCCCGCCGCCGAGATCCTGGGCGTCCCCCAGAAGGTCGATCCCTACGACCCCGAGGGGAAGGGCGAACTCTGTGCCACCTTCCAAGACATGCACGCCATCTCCGACTCCTTCGACATCTGCAAGTTCAACGCCTTCGCGGAGGGCATCGAGGAGTACGTCCTGCAGTACGGCGGGATGACCGGCCTCGACGTGAGCGAGGAGGACCTGATGACCGCCGGTGAACGCATCTACAACCTGGAACGGTACTACAACAACCTCGCCGGCTTCGACGGCGACGACGACGACCTGCCAGACCGCTTCGTCGAAGGCAACGAGAACGCCATCCCCGCACAGGGCGCGAGCGAGGGCGAACTCGCGGAACTCGACCAGCTCAAAGCCGAGTACTACGAGGTCCGCGACTGGGTCGACGGCGTCGTCCCCGACGAGAAACTCGACGAACTCGGCATCGACGTGGGCCCCGGCACCGGCGTCTCCATGGGTGACTCCGGCGCGGCCGCGCCCGGTGACGACTAACCACCTTTTTTGCGTCGGGTGTCGCGCCCATGGCGCGCCACCGCTCCTTGAAAAACGTGGGCGAAAAAGCCGGTCGCTCGCTACCGCTCGCGACCGGTACGACACTTCGATGACCGACCGCAAAAAACCGACCGTCAGTACCGCCACCCCGACGACGCCGACCGCGAACCCCCGCTGGCCCGCTCAGCCCAGGAACACGCGGAGCCACCGGTTCGACCGCACGAACGACTGCTCCTCGGGCCACGCGTCGACGCCGAGGATTCGCCCCGCGCCGATGGCACCGAGGCCGAACAGCAGGATGGCGTCGACGATGTGGCTACTGACGAAGAAGCCGTGCCCGATCGGGAGCCCGGCCATCAGCCCGCCTTCGAGGTGGGCCGCCCAGAACAGGATCATCTGGAACGCCCCGAAGAACGCGGCCAGCCGGACGAACGCACCGACGAGCAGGGTCAGTCCGATCAGGAGCTGCCCCCATACCACGAGCATATCGACCATGGGCGACCCCGCCAGCGAGACCCATAGCCCGCCGAAGGGGTTGCCCGCCGGGACGGCGTTCGCGAGGAAGCCCGCCGCCGTCCAGTCGGGTTCGAGTAGCTTGGCGATCCCGGCCTGCAGGAACACCCAGGCCATCACGAACCGGAGCCCCAGCAGGGCGTAGCCGACCCAGTGGTCCGAGTACTCGAATCGCGTTTCACGACCGAACAGGTCCGCTTCGAGAGTGCGCGTTGACATGATCTGTGTCGCTCCGAGTGTATATGTGTCAACTATCATTATGTAAATAGCTGCTAATTATCGGCGAATGGGACGAAGACGTAGCCGTGTCGGTGCGGCTTAGTGGCTCGGCCGCCAGCGGACGTGTAATGAGCGACCCACTCGCCGATATCGACCTCGAACACGACAACGCCGTCGTCGACGACGTGCGCCTCCACTACGTCGCGGCCGGACCCGAGGACGGAGAGGTCGTGGTCCTGGTACACGGCTTCCCGGAGTTCTGGTACTCCTGGCGCTACCAGATCGGCCCGCTCGCCGAGGCGGGCTACCGCGTCGTCGCCCCCGACCTCCGGGGATACAACCGCTCGGAGAAACCCCACGGCGTCGACAGCTACGCCATCGAGAACCTGGTCGGTGACGTTGTCGGCCTGATCCGTAGCCACGGCGAGACCGCCCACCTCGTCGGCCACGACTGGGGCGGAGCCATCGCCTGGGCCGTCGGCATGCAACGCCCCGACGTTCTGGACAGCCTGACCGTCATGAACGCGCCCCATCCGGCCGCGTTCGCCCGGGAGTTCGACCTCGCGCAGTTGCAACGGTCCTGGTACGTCCTCTTCTTCCAGGTGCCGTGGCTCCCCGAACGCCTGCTCTCGGCGGGCGGGGCCCGCGCCGTCGGCGAGGTGTTCCGCGATCAGCCCGCCAACCCCGATGCGTTCGACGACGAGGACGTCCGGCGGTACCGCGAGGCGTTCTCCCGGCCCGGTGCCGCCCGCGCCGCCGTCAACTACTACCGGGCCTACGTCGACGGCATCGGCGTCCCGATGGCCAAGGCCACCCTGCCCGGGCTCCGACGATTCTTCGATCCGCCGGGCGACACCGAGATCACGGTCCCCACGCTGGTGCTGTGGGGCGAGCGAGACGCCGCGCTCGGCGTCGGCATCTCGGAGGGCCTCGACGAGTGGATTCCGGACCTCCGGGTCGAGCGCTTCCCCGAGGCCAGCCACTGGGTGCAGTGTGACGTGCCCGAGGCGGTCACTGAGGAGTTGCTCGACTTCCTCTAGACGCCCAGCACCACGCACTCCCTGATCTCCAGGGCCATCTCGAACTCCTCGATCCGGCCCAGTCGCCGACCGTCACGAGTCAACTGTTCGTGGTGGGCCCGCCGCACGGCGTCGACCTCGCGTTCGCCGAGGTCGAGGCGGTCCCGAATTTCCTGCCAGTGACCGTCCTCGACGAAGAAGGCGGTGCGGCCGTCGGTCTCGTAGGCGCGCTCGTACTCGCGGGCGTAGGTCTCGCGCTGGGGGCCCAGGTCCGCGGCCACGCGGTCGACCAGGTCCGGGAGCCGCTGGGGCCCGACGCTCGCTTTCGCCGCCACGAGGATCAGCACTTCCCCCTCGATGGGGTCGCCGGCCATCAGCCACCCGCTCGCATCGCTTTCTGGGTGAACTTCTCGACGAGTTCCGCGACGGTGTCCTCGCCACCCTCGAAGACGACCGACACCTCCGTCAGCGTCATCGAGCCGGCGACCGAGACTTTCTCGGCCGACAGCGTGGCCGTCCAGTCCTCGCCGGCGACGTCGGCCTCCGCGTTGTCCTCGCGCTCGCCGGCGACGAGTTCGCCGCCCAGGTTCTCCAGGTAATGGACCGCCAGTCGTTTCGAGATCCCCCTGAATGCCTCTTCGCGGCGCATCAGCTCACCCCACGAGCGCCGCCCGCGACCGGCGGGAACACCGACAGGGAGTCGCCGTCTTCGAGTCCCGTCGCCCCGCCGTCCATGTGGGTCACGTCCCGGCCGTTCTTGAGGACCGACAGCTGTGGGCGGATGGTCCCGTCCTCGTCGAGCAACTGCGCTTCGAGGTCGGGATACTCGGCCTCCAGCGTCGAGAGGACTTCGGCGACCGTCGCCCCATCGGGGAACTCCCGGTCGAGGGACTTCTGCCCGACGATGGCCCGATAGGTGGCGAAGAACCGGCATTCGAGGTGCATACTGCCACGCAAGTTCGGAGCCGGCATAAATCCCCGCCGCTTCAGAGGTCCCGCAGGCGGATGCCGTCCTCGACGACGCGCTGGTTGCGCTCCCGATCCAGTCGGTCGGCCAGCTCCTCGTGTTCGTACAGCTGGCCGATCAGGTCGGCCATCAGGTTGCGCCAGCAGATGGCGTAGATCGGCGACTGGCCCCAGGCCCGCAACTCCGGCACGAACGCGTCGTAGGTGTCCATCCGCTCCTCGAAGAGTTCGATGGCGTCGAGGACGTAGCCGGCGGCTTCCTCCTCGGATTCGTCCGCGATCGCGCGGTTGATCCGTCGTTCCCAGCCCTCGACGGCCCGTTTCATGTCCTGTTCGGCCGCACCGTCGTCGTCGGGCAGCGAGTCCAGAATGGGTTCCGGAACGGCGAGTGCGATCTCGTCCATACCCCCGCGAGGGGCGGACCGAACTAAAACGTCCCGGCGGAGTGGTTACGCGCCGGCACCGAAGCCGGCACCCGCGCCGCCCCCGGACTCGACTTCGGGGCCGTACTGGAGCTGGACGCCGTCGAGGAACGCCGACACCGACGGGACCCGGCGGGAGAACGAGGCGGCGTTCTCGGGCACGCTAGGCTGGCTCCCGACACGCGCGGTGACGTTGTAGTCACCGAACCGGCCAGTGGCGACGACGTAGAGCGTCTCACCGGATTCGAGTGACTCGGCGAGCGTCACGTTCCCGTAGGCCGAGAAGCCCGAGCCGACCTGGATCCGCGTGTCGGCCGGAATCGCGTCGCCACCCTCGTGGGTCAGCGCGAGGACCTGTCCCCCGCTGGTCGTCGAGACCGTCGCGTCGGGGTATTCGCCAGCCCAGTCGGGCCGGGTGACGCTGGTCGAGCCGACGCCCGAGACGGTCACGGTCATGCTCTCGGTCTGGCTGGTGTTGACGTTCGTCGCCTCCCAGTGCAGTTCGCGGATGACACCCTCGGGCGTGGCCAGAACGTAGCCGCTGGCGTTCTGGAGTCCCGACCTGACGTTCCAGGTCGAGGCCGACCGGTTGAAGCCGTTCACGGCCAGCCGAAGGACCTGCTGGCCGTCGACGGTCGCCGTCCCGTCGACCGACAGGGACATCGAGTTGAGCGTGGCAAACGGAATCACCCGGAAGATGCCCAGGAACTGATAGCCCGTGTAGAGGTTCGTCTCACCGTGGGAGTAGGTGACCGGTGGCGATTTCGACTCGTTCCGCCGAACGACGGTCGACCCGGAGTGCCAATAGGTCTCGGTCTTCCCGGTCGTCGCGTTGACGTACCGGAGCCGTTCCCCGCTGGAGCCGTTCTTGTGGACGAGTCCGAGCGTCCCGCCACTGGATCTGAAGGCCATCCGCGTCTCGGCGTTGGCCACGGCGGCCTCGAAGTGGCTGGCGACCAGCGCCGTCGTGTTGGTGACACCGGAGCTGTCGACCCCCGGCGGGTACATGTCCGACGACACCGTGTCCATGCCACCGCTGCCCGGCCCGGCCAGCGAGATTCCAACGTCCAGCGAGTCCGGGACGTCCGGACTGCTCAGCTCGGTCTCGGCCTGTGCGCCGTTCGTCGCAGTTTCGGTACCGCTCGGGGACGCCGTCCCCTGGCCACCGCCGTTACAGCCCGCCAGAACGAGCATCGCGGCGACCGCCACAGTCAGCAATATGCGCTTCATCTAGCAGGTTTTCCCGGAGAAGACAGCAATAAACTTCCGCTTCGGGGTTGCCGGAACTACCGCTCGTCGACGTGGCGAACCTCGCTGGCGATGCCCCGCGTCGACTCGACCATCTCCGGGCCGCTCATGGCCGCGCGGCCGACGCCGAACGCGGCCGACCCCTCGATCACCACCTCGTCGCCCGGCCGGATCGAGTCGCTGGCGTCGACCACGCCCGGCGCGAGGACGCTCCCGTGGGGCACGAAGTCGTCGATCTCGACCCGTTTGACCGGCACGTCGCTCTCGACCCAGCGCCGGCCACCCGCGAGCGTCAACGAGAGCACGCCGTACTCGGGGACCATCGCGGCCAGTTGCTCGCCGTCGGCGTCGGTCAGCCGGAGTTTCGGGTAGCGTGACTCGGTGTGCAGGTCGTCGAACAGGTCGTCGCCGGCTCCATCCCCGAACTGGTAGTCGGCGATGGCCCGGATCGTGTTGTGCTCGCGCTCGCGTTTCGGATAGGTCAACTCGCCCTCTAGCTCCGCCGCGAGGTTCGACAGCGACTCGCTGGTCGTCGGGTGATCGTCGACGGTGAAGACCGGATCGACGTCGAGATCGGCCGCGGCGCGTTCGACGATCTCGCGGTAGCCCTCGGGCGGGACGTGGGCGATCACTTCGGGGTAGTCGTTGCGCCGGAGGTACGCTTCCAGCACGTCGCTGACGAACTCGATCTCCGTGGCGGTCCACTCGCCCGTCACGACGGAGTCGTAGTGCTGGGCGGGGTAGGTGCATTCCAGTTCCTGGGGCACGACGCCGATGGGCGAGGTCATCGAGGCGACGTGGGCACGCCACTGGATCACGTCGTGGTACTGGCCGTGGCTCTGTGACTCGCTGTAGGGTTTCTTCGCCGAGCAGGGCACCAGCACGAGGGGGCTGGAGAAGCGGTTCCGGTACCGGGTGGTGACGCGTTCTGCGAAGCGCTGGATCTCGACTCGCCTGAGGGTGTCGTCGGTCGCGGCCGTGATCTCCTCGCGGCGGACGACCGGCGTCCGCTGTTCGAGGTAGCTGTACTGCTGGTCCAGCCGCCGGAACGTGGCGGTGAGCCACTGGTCGTGGCGGGCCTGCCCCTCGATGTAGTCCCGGAGCGATCCGTCGCGAACCCGGCGGCGGACCCGCGCGAGTTCCGCGGCCAGCGCGCGCTGGTTGTGTTCGGCGCAGTCCTCGCGGTCGAACTCGTCGCGGGACTGCTGGCAGGCCGGGCACGCACAGGGGAGTTCGTCCAGGTCTTCGAGGAAGTACTCGCCGTCGGTCGCCTGGTAGAACCCCTGGGTGCCGCGCAACACCGCCCGATCCGTGTCCACGAGGTCCGCGCCGGCGTAGACCAGCGTCGCGACGTTGCCGGGCGTGGCGACACCTGGGAGATACAGCGCAGTGTCTGCGGGTGTGGCTTCCCGGGTACTGATGACGGCGTCGACGAACGCGGCCGCGTGGCCGGCGTAGCCGCTGGCGTTCGAGAGGACGTAGGCGTCCGTGCCGTGGGCGGTCGCGGTCTCGGGCGAGACGACCGCGGCGCTGGGGTAGTCCACGTCGGGATAGTCGACGGCGAAGGTGTCCTCGACCTCCTCGGGCGTGCCGGCGGGCAGGCCCCGGTGGGGGAGGACGGTGAGCGTCGACTCGTCGCCGTCGGGCACCTCGCTGTCCTCGGGCCAGAGACTGCCCGCGTCGGTGACGACCTCGTCGGCCAGCGCGGGCGTGGTAAGTGGGTCTGCGAGCCGCAGTTCCCCGATGCGGGCGGCCCCGTCCCGCTCGTGGACCTCGAAGTACTCGGTCATGGCACCGTCTCGGGCGAGCGCGGCCGAGTATCTTTCCTTCCGACGCGCCAGCGACTGACCCGATGACCGCCGTCGCCCTGAGTGATTGGAAAAGCTATATGTCGACTACACTATCACGACGACGTATGCAGCGACGAGACGTACTGGCGACTGTCGGGGCAGCAGGGCTCAGCGCGGGGTGTTTCGGGATTCTGGAATCGAACTGTACGCCGGGCGACCGGGAGCTGGGGGCGCTCTACGAGCGTGTCCTCGACATGGAGAATCCGGACCAGGCGTCGATCCGTGGGACGGTCACCCGGATGTCGGACTCGGAGATGATCGTGGCCGACGGGACCGGCTACGCCGAGGTGAGCACGCCGCTCCGGAAGAAATTCAACACCGACTGGTTCGGGACGGGCGACTGCGTCGAGGTGTCCGCCTCGGTCTCGGCCGAGTACAGTCGCGATGTGGGCCACCTCGCGCTCGAGATCGACGACGGCGAAGACATCGAATCGAACGGCGAGACGAGTGATCCGCCGTCGGGGCCGCCGAAAGAGCCCGACGCCTTCTTCGAACTCGAGTATCAGGACGGCGGGTTCGACGAGCCGACCACCGGCGTGACGCTCACACACGACGGGTCGGAAGCGGTCCAGGCCGAGAACCTGGAGGTCCGGCTCGATCCGGAGTCCGACCTCGAGATCGTTCCCTGGACGGAGTTTGCCGATGCCGACCCCGAAACCGAAGTCGCGCCGGGCGATTCGGCCGTCTTCGAGCGGCGGGGCGACGGCCACCTGATCTGGCGGCCCGAAAAACACTGGGGACGGGCGGTGAGTTCCGGCTGGGAACTGGAATAGGGGTCGATTAGTAGCGCCGCGACTCAGGCGCGCTCGTCGTCCGCCTCGCCCTCGTCGTCACCGAACGCGTCGTCGACGCCGAGTTCGTAGGTGTCCACGGCCTCGGGAACCCGGTCGAGCGCACGCGCGGGCCAGCCGGTGTGGCCCAGCGTGAAGTCCACGTCGGGATTGGCCGCGGCCAGCCGCGCCACGCCGTCGGCAGCCTGGGCGTAGGCGCGTTCGTCCAGCCGCTCGGGCACCTCGGCGTTGAGCGGGTACACCTCCGAGAGGTCCCGCGGGAACGGGCCGAAGGGCGGGACGACCCGCCAGCTCTCGTCGTAGGCCGCGTTGGGGTCGCCCTCGGTGAGCAGGATTTCGCCGTCGGCGTCCAGCCGTTCGAGCCGCTGGTGGTGACGCAGGACCTCGGGGCGGGCCGCGCTCTCCCCAGAGAGGTAGAAGAAGGCGTCTTTCGTGGCGGGATCGGTCGCCTCCAGTTGTTCGGCGTGGTCGCCGAGCGCGCGGTAGCCGTCGAGCATCGCGGGGTGGCCGCGAGCGCGGGCTTCGACGAGTTCCAGCAGGTTCCCCTGCCGGATCGCCTGTTTGATCCGCCTGATCTCCCCGAACGTGACGTGGAGGTTGTGCTCCGCGAGGAGGCGTTCGCGTTCGGCGTCGTCGCAGGTCTCCAGTTCGTCGGGTGTGTGGCTCGCACAGATCGGGCACTCACAGGGCAAGTAATCGAGGTCTTCGAGGTGTTCGGTGCCTCGAACCGTGAGATAGCGGTCGTCGCGGGCGTACAGCGCGTAGGCCGCCGAGTCGAACAGATCACAGCCCATCGCGACCGCCAGCGCGAACATCATCGGGTGGCCCGCGCCGAACAGGTGGACCGGCGCGTCCGCGCCCAGCCCCCGCTTGGCCGCCGCCACCGTGTCCACCACGTCGTCGAAGCGGTAGTCGTTGAGCAGGGGTACCATCGCGCCGACCGGGAACACGTCCAGATCCGTCCCGTAGGCCTCGCGTGCGGCCCGCTCGCGGAGGTCGGGGTAGGTCGAGCCCTGCACCGGCGCGTTGACGAGCATGTCGCCGGTCTCGACCTCGGCGGCGAGTTCCAGACGCTCCTGCGTGGTCGCGAGTTCGTCCGCGGCCTGCTCGCGGCTCACGTCGGGTGGCGTCGGGATGTCGACCGGCGTCCCGATGTCCGAGCCGATATCGTGCTGAAACTCCAGGATCTCGCGGGTGTCCACGTCGATCTCGCCGTACTCGGAGAGCTGGAAGGACCCGGAGTCGGTCATGATCGCTCCGGAGAAGTCGTAGAGGTCGTGGAGGCCGTCCGAGAGTGCCTGCTCACGTGCGTCGTCGGAGCCGTAGAGGATGTAGCCGTTCGTGATGAGGATCTCGGCGCCGAACTCGGCTTCCATGCGGGCCGGCTCGACCGTCCTGACGTGGGGGTTGACCACGGGCAGGAGTGCCGGCGTCTCGACGGTCACGTCCGCCCGGGGGACGGTCAGCTCCCCGATCCGACCGGCGGCGTCGTAGTCACGGACCTCGAACCAGTCGCCCATTGGCCCCGGCTTTCGCGGGCGCGGGCCTAAGGGTTGTGTTCCTCACGCGCTCGCGGGATCGATCCGTTCGACGAGCCCGTCGAAATCGTCGTCGAAGCTCAGGAGAGCGTCGATATCTTTGTCGTTTACCAGCGCAACGGTCGTCGCGTCGGTAAAGCTCAGGCCCTGGTCGTCGTATCGTTCGAATACGTCAATTGCAGCCTCAAAGACAGTCGGATCGACGTACGCGAACGAGTATACGTCAGGGAAGTCCGCCGCTCCACGTACTTTCTCCCCCACTGTCCGTGCTGCCTCGAAGCGACCCGTTCGCTTGTGCGTCAGTGTTACGACTTCGTCGTATACGTAATCGCTCGTAAACGGTTGTCCGAACTCCCCCTCGTATACCGCATCCATCGCTTGGACGGCCGTTTCGTTCCGGTTCGCCGAACCATCGAACTCGGCGTAAATGACGCCCGTATCCACGAAAACGGTCATCCGTACAGGATATCGTCGATATCGTCTTCGTCCGTCTCCTTGCCCGATTCGATCCGGGCTTCGTTGAGTCGCTGGATCTCCTCGTCCGAGAGCGGCACGGTCGTCTCTCGGAACGAATCGACGAAGTCAGATTTCGACTCGTGAGCGTCCTCAATCAGCCGACTCAAGATCGTCTGCTGTGTCACCTTCTCGCCAGTCGCAAGTTTGATCTCCGCCTGTAGCTCTTCGAGGCGAGATTTTGCGTCCTCGTCGACTTTCACTGCAGTCGCCATATTTCAAGTTACGTCCGAAACTCAGTAACTCTTTCTACCGTTACTCACCCAAACAGCTCGTAGTAACAGACGCCCATGGCAGTCCGGCCGTCCCGGCAGTCACCGGACTCGACCGTAGCGAGCAGGTCGTCGAAGTCGGCCGTCCCGACGCTGATCGACTCGTTGTGGTCCAGTTCCTGCGCACCCGTCGGTTCACAGCCGGTGGCGACGAAGTAGTGGAACACGGCGTCGGAGAACCCGTTGGCCGGTTCCACCGTCGTCAGGTGCTCGACGGCGTCGGCCTCGTAGCCGGTCTCCTCTTCGAGTTCCCGGTGGGCCGTCGCCTCGAGGTCGGCGTCCTCGCCCTCGACGCCGCCGGCGGGGAGTCCGCGGGTGACTCGCTTTACGGCCTGTCGCCACTCCTCGATGACGACGACCTCGTCGTCGGGCGTGAAGGGGACGACGACGACGCTCTCGCTCTCGGAGAGGTAGTCGAAGTCCGTCTCCGTCCCGTCGGGGAGGCGGACCTGTTCGCGCTGGATGTCGAACCCCGGGCAGATGTAGGCCGTCTCGCCGTACAGCGTCTCCCAGGCCAACTCGTGGGTGGCGTCGTCGGTCATACCGACCACAGCGCCTCGGGGTGCAAAAGCACCCGTAAAACACCGGACAATCGGCGTTCGGTTTGTACACCGGGAGAGTTTCCGACCGCCCCGGGACCGCCTACGTGTCGTCACCGTCGGCGTCCGGCTCGTACGGCTGCCCGATGTCGAATTTCGGCGCGCCGACCCCGAGCACCCGGACCGGTTCGTCGGCGTCGGCCGGGTTGTACGGCCGGATCGGCTGCTCGGGCTCGACGACGAACGTCTCGTCGGCCCCGATCACGAACGCCTCGTCGGGTGTCTCGACGTGGAGGTCGCCAGCGAGGACGTAGAACAGTTCCTCGCGCTGGTCGTGGTAGTGGTAGGTCGTCGCGAGGTCCTCGCCGGGCGCGAGGTCGTAGACCGCCGCCGCGAGCTGGGCGAGGTCCGCCGCCTCGGCCAGCGACCGGCGATCACAGGGGTGGTCCGGCGACGGCGCGAGCTCGTCGGGGTCGATGTGGTGATAGCCCATCGAACGGGACGACGGTCGGCGCGGTAAAGAATCGGACGCTCAGTCGGACTTGGTCTCGGTGCCGCCGGTCTTGCCCGACCCGGACTTGGCCTGGGAGTTGACCCGGGCGGTCGTCACGTAGATGCTCGGGCGCTCGAAGATGACCTCGTCGAGGAACGAGACGACGTAGACGACGCTCTGCAGTGCCAGGTAGACCCACAGCGTACACGCGGCGAACAACTCCAGTGCGTCGTGGCTGAACCCGTCACGGTAGTCCTGGACGAACACCATACACGCCGCGATGGCCGGCGAGACCGCGAGCAACGTCCAGAGGGCGTTCCGGGTGAACTCCGAGAAGAACGTCGCGGTCGGAACGCCGTACTGGAGCGTCGTTTTCAGGCCCATGTCGGCGAGGATGGGTGCAGTGGCAGCGTTGTGGACCGCGAAGTCCCGAACCATGTCGAACAGCAAGATCGGGAACGTGAACGCGACGAAGACCGGCATGAGCGCGTAGGCGAACGTGAACGCGGCGTCGAACCGCTCGCGCATCGACATGTTCTGGCTGCGCGGGAGTCGGAACAGATAGCGGAAGGCGACCTGCATCCAGCCACGCGCCCAGCGCTTGCGCTGGCTCCACCACGACTGGAGGGTGGCCGGGTTCTCCTCGAACGTGACGATGGAGGGATCGACACGGAGCTGTTTGCCGAAGTCGTGGATCTTCGAGGACATGTCGATGTCCTCGACGAGGACGCTCTCGTCGAAGTTGCCGAGTTCGTCGAACATCTCGGCGCGGAAGAAGGCCTGTCCGCCGCCGAAGATGGTGAACCCACCGAGGACCTCCCGGGCGAACAGGTCACCCTTCTCGGCGATGTGGCGCTCGACGGTGGCGTGCAGGGCCAACAGCGAGTCGCGCGGATTGTCGCCGTAGCAGCGACCCTTGACACACCAGATGTCCGGGTCGGACTCGAACCACGCCACCGCGCGGCGGATGGCGTCGGACTTGAACCGGTGGTCCGCGTCGATGCTGGCGATGATCTCACCGGTCGCGTACTGGAGCGCGTAGTTCGTCGCCTTCGCCTTCCCGCCGCCGGGTTCGTCCCGCTCGACCGCTTTGAACCGCTGGTCGTCGGCGGCCGCCTCCTCACAGATCGCCGCCGTATCGTCGACGGAGTCGCGTTCGTAACAGAGGACGACCTCCAGCTTCTCGGCCGGGTAGTCGAGGTTCCGACACGCCTCGATGGTGTCGGGCAGCACCGCGGCCTCGTTGTACGCCGGGATGACCACGCTGACCTCCGGCAACTCGGCGTCCGACAGCGTCAGCTCGGGCGTCTCCGGACGCTTGAACGAAAACAGCGCCGACACGAGTGCCCGTCCGGTCAGACCGAGCAGGGCGACCAGCATGACGGTCGTGAGTACCCGAAACCACGTGTCGGGGAAGATGATCGCCGGGAGGTACAGTGCCCCCATTATGACAGCGGCGACGGCGATATAGCGGAGAGCTCCCTTGTAGGAGAACGATTGACTCTCCGCAGTCTCTACTTTCATAGGGCCTATTCCGTTGGTCGCTAAGAAATAATTGATGATTTGTCTCGGAGACAGCAGACGAGCGTCAGACACCCGAATACACCGCGATAGTTTCCGTCAGAAAGCGGCATCGGAACCGTGATACGGGGCCATTCGCTGGCCACATCTCTGCACCGGTCACGAGTTCGCTCGCGGGAGGAACGCAGACCGGTGCAGATGCCGAACACAGGACAACGTGCCCGCTCGCTTCGCTCTGAGCGGTGACTCCCCTGCTCGAATCCGCGGAAGTGTGTCGTTTCGACACGGCCTTCGGGCGACAAGCGACAATTCCGACTCCCGGGCGGGTGAGTTCGGCCAGGGCCGCCCTCACCGCGAGGCTACGAGAGTGATCGGGTCCGGGCGGTCCCGGGACTTAGATCGTTCTCGAAGCGATCACTCCCTCGTCTGTGCGTGCGAGTCGGCTACACTCCCCGTAGACCCACTCGACTGGCCGCCACTGTTGCCCGACGGATCGATATCGGTCGTCCAGTGACTCGTAGAAATCGGATACCGACGGAATCGCGAGTTCGAGGCCGCTGCGGAGCGTTTCGATCCGCTCACCCTGTACGAGCCCACCCGTTTTCGTCCCCGGGACCAGTTCGTACGTGTTACCGTCGTATCGGATCTCAACCGATTCCTCCGGTTCCAAATAACACATATTCTCCCACGCCGTCGCGGCCGGTTCAGAGTACTCGCGGAGCCAGTGTGGAACCTTCTGTAAGAGTACCGTATCGCCGGTGAGCCCGCAACTCGAACGATGTATCGTTACATCGCCCAGTGACGGATACTGGTCGATCGAGAGCAACAGCTCAGGTACGTCCACGGAGTTCGGGTTTTCCGAGTCGAGTGTTCGGAGCCGCTTCCAGAGCTCCTCCGCCGATTCGGCAGTGCAGTCGAAGTGATCCACCTGTTCCGATCGTTCCAGCGCATCCGCGGCTTCCCGAAACTTGCGGTACGTGGACGACAACCGACCCGAGGGGAACGCACTGAGGTCGAACGCGTAGATAATCCGGTGCGTACTCATACGCCGTCTTCGAGCGCGTCGTTTGTAGATTTGGGGCACACGAGCGGTGGATTCGGCCGGAAACAGTCCGTCGTTTCTTTTCGGACCGGTGTGGGAGCGGGCTGTCGTGCTCCGAACCACGGGACGGCTCACCCGAGACGTGGATGGAATTCCCGGTATCACTCGGCACGGCCGTTCGACCAGCCGTTGCTCGCGATCTGATCGCAGTAGAAAGATGGGCCGGCGCGAATTCGAATCACGCGAGACCTCCGGTCTCGCTGGCCCTCGTTCGCTCCGCTCACGAGGACGCGGTTACGGCCACCCGAAGTTGCGACTTAGCGAATCAAACCGGGAAAAGTGGGCCGGCGCGAATTCGAATCGCGGTTACGGCCACCCGAAGGCCGAAGGATACCAAGCTACCCCACCGGCCCGTGCAGTAGCAATACGGAGATGGCACGCGCCGGTTTTAACGGTTGCGAAAGTCGCCACCGTCCGGCCTAGTCGAGCGTGTGGTTCCGAAACCGCCGTGAGACGGCCCTGAACGACCATATCCCGAGCAGACACAGGGCGGCGAGTGGAAGAATGTACCCACCCCAGCGGACGGCCGGCACGGGGATGGTCGCTATTTCAGCCCCGACCTGCCCCAGCCAGGTCACGACGCCACGGGCAGGGTCTAGCCCCTGACTCGCGAGCAGGCCGAAGGGAAGGGACAGGAGGCCACCGACGAGCAGCGACAGGAACCGACGCGTTCCCGCCGGTGCCAGCGTCGCGGCCGCGGCGAGCGCCCCCGGAATGCCGAGTGTCAGCGAGTACAGGACGACGGCGCTGAGACTCGGCGGGACGATCTCGCGGTCGCTGCCCACCCTGACCGGGTCGTACCGGGGGAACGCCATCCCGAGCGCCGGTGCGATCACGACCGCGGCCAGCGTCAGCACGAGCGCGAGCACCGCGAGCGCCGCGGTTTCGAGGGGTGCGTACGGTCCGGCGAGCCCGGTCGCGACGGTCGCGAGGACGACGACGGGCAGACCCAGCGTCAGTCCCGGCACGGCGAGCCCGACGGCGTAGTCCCGTCCCGAGGGAAGCGACGTGAGCGTGGTCGGTAGCGCCGCCCCCTCGTCGCCCAGCGGGTTGAGGCCGAACACGGCTCCGGCGAGCCAGGGGAGCCCGACGACCACCAGCGGTGGCAGCAGCGCCAGAAGCGACCCAACGCCGGCCTGTGCGACGTTGACCAGGGTGACGCCGAGGAGGACGACCGGAAGCACGAGGAAGGAGAGCCGCTGTGGATTCCGGCGTGCGACGACGACGGATCGCTGGGCGATCCGGCGGGCCGGCTGGCTGATCATCGGCAACGGGATGGGCCGGACCGCTGCGGCGAGCGGGTCGGCAGCGGACCCGGTGTCGACGCGTGCCTGCTCGGCGGCCACCGCATCTTCGACGGTGTCGCCGAACCACAGCGCCACACCGAGCCGTTCGACGACCAGGACGCCGCCGACGGTCCAGCCCAGTCCACCGACGAGAACCCCGGCCGCACGGAGGGTCGACCCCGAAAACGGCGATCCGATCACCGCCAGATCGACGATCCACGAGAACGGGAGCCAGCCAAGCAAGGCGGTCAGGCTCTGCCCGCCGAAGTTCTGGAGGCCGACGTACCCGCCGACGAACACGATCACCGCCAGGAAGCTGAACGCGGACTTGTGCTCCGCGACGACGCGGTACCGCGCCACGAGCAGTTTGGCGAGCAGGCCCAGCGCGAACCCGAGCACGAGCGCCGTCGTGAAGAACAACAGGACGGCGAGCACCAGGAACGGGGCCATCAGCGGTGACGCCGAGGCCACGACGAACGCGCCACCCAGCAACAGGACCGGGACGGCGAGGTAGGCGAGCGCCCGGAAACACTCGGCGCTGAGCAGACCCAGGGCGACGGCCCGGACCGGGACCGTCAGCAACATCAGCGACTCCTGGTCGATGCTGTGGTGGCGCGACCCCGCACGCTGGGCGGTGATGAACACCGCAAACAACCACTGGATCGCGACACTGCCGCGGATCACGTTCGACACGTCGCCCGCCGGAATCTGGTCGCCGAACTGCAGGATGAACCACGCACCCGCGAGGACCATGAGGCCGAACAGCACCGCGACGACGCCGAGCAGCGCCAGCCGTGCCGAATCCCCCCGGAGTGAGCGGGTCGTCCGCCGAAACTCGGTTCGGCCGATCGCGAACCCCTGCCGGATCCAGCCGCTACCGGACATCCGTGGCACCCTCCACCGTCGCCTCGTCGGCCGCCGGGTCCTCGCTGGTCACTTCGAGGAAGACATCTTCGAGCGTCCGCTCGCCGGCCCCGCCAGTGTCGTCCCCCGCACCGGCGTCGGCCTGCCGTTTCAGGTCGCCGGGCGGCCCCTCCGCGACCAGTTCCCCGTCGTAGAGGACGCCCACGGTGTCCGCGTGTTCGTCGACCACCGGCAGAATGTGCGTCGAGAGGAAGACGGTCGTCCCCTCGGCGGCGAGGTCGTCGATCATCTCCCGGATCGTCCGGGCAGCCCGCGGGTCCAGCCCGCTGGTCGGTTCGTCCAGAAAGAGCACGTCCGGGTCGTGCAACAGCGACTGGACGAACGCCGTCTTCTGGCGCATCCCCTTCGAGTAGGCGTCGATACGCCGGTCGGCGTCGTCGGCCAGATCCAGCCGATCGAGCAGTTCCTCGATGCGCCGACTCGTCTCGTCCTCCGGGAGGTCGCGCAACCCAGCGACGTAGGTCAGCTGTTCGCGGGCAGTGAGTTCGGTGTACAGCGGCGGTTCCTCCGGGAGGTAACCGACCCGCTCGATGAGTCGCTGGCGGTCGTCGACGGGAACGCCGGCGATCCGTGCGCTGCCGCTGGAGGGGCGGGTCAGTGACGTGAGCATCCGCATCGTCGTCGTCTTCCCCGCACCGTTCGGGCCGAGAAAGCCGTACACGACCCCGTCCGGAACCGAGAGGTCGAGGTCGGCGACGGCCGTGGTCGATCCATACTGTTTCGTGAGGTCGGTCGTCTCGATCGCTGTCATGGGGACCAGTCGTCCAAGACTCCCGGCGGCGGACGCATGAAGGTGGGGTCGCGTTTTCCGAGCCAGAAAACCTTCATTGTCCGGCCGGTCGTCGCCACGGATATGCAGGTGGGAATCGTCTCAGACACGCACGACAACTACAGCGCCGCCGAGACCATCGCCGCCGCCTTCGACGACCGGGGGATCGACACCCTCGTCCACTGCGGTGACTACATCGCTCCGCCGCTACTCGCGGCCTTCGAGGGCCATGGCTTCGACATCCACGGCGTCCTCGGCAACAACGACGGCGAACGGGAGGGCCTTCAGGCCACCATCGACGGCTTCAGCGACGGGAGCCAGCTCCACGGCCGCGAGGCCGACCTCACCTTCGACGGCACGTCGGTCCACGTCCTCCACGGCGACCAGGGCATCGAGACCGTCAACGAACGCGCCGACTCCGGCGACTACGACTACGTACTCTACGGTCACTTCCACGTCGCCGAGAAACGCTCCGAGGGCGACACCACCGTCGTCAACCCCGGCGCACACTTCCCGACCGTCCCCGACGACCACCGGAGCGTCGCGATCCTCGACACCGACGCCGACGCTGTCGAGTTCGTCGAAGTCGACGCATGACAGTGCTGTCACTACGCGACCGGAGTCCTGAAAAAGTGACCGCGCCGATCAGGAGAGATCGGGGACGAGCGGTGCGTCGGCCTCGTCTACAAGCTCGTTGCCGGACGTTTTCGCTGCCGCGCGACCACCGTCGGTGCGGACGCGGTTCGTGGGCATCTCGGGAACGAGCGGAGCCGTCGTTTCGATCTGAGGCCGTTCGGTCATTTTGTCCTCACCACATCCTGAGAGGGCGACTTACATAAACATCACGGTCTTTAATTATACGCGGAGCAGGCGCAATATCACGGCCTTCAGGGCGTGGATACGCGCCGTCACTCAGTGACACGACCACCACTACCAGCAAGTCTGGATATTTCACTGCAAACCCAAATTTCACAATATAAACGAGTATAACCTGTTATAGAGACGTTCCACGAATGCTGGAGGTCCACCGCACCCATCGAGCGACAATCTGCAACCACTCACAAGTCGCGGAGTCTCTTGACCACCACGGGTGGGCAGCCAGCAAACTCTGGAACGTCGCTAACTACTACTCCCGTGAACAGTGGGAGGAAACAGGCGAGATTCCTGACCACGAGGTGTTGAAAGACGAGTTGAAGACACATCCAAAATACAAAGGACTCCACTCACAGTCCAGTCAGCGGGTTCTGGAGGAACTCGCTGAAGCCTTCAACTCGTGGTACTCCTCTGACGACAACCGGGATAATCCGCCCGGCTACCGCAAACGCAACTACTACGACGCAGAAGGTCGCCGCGTCCACGAAGAACACCCCCGCAGTACGGTGACATGGAAACAGAACGGCATCCGCCACGACACCAAACACAACCGCGTCAGACTCTCAAAAGGCAAACTCCACAAAGACTACCCTCGGCAACGGGACTGCATCCTCATCGAATACGAAACGCGACCCGATGTCACGGTCGAGACCCTCCAACAGGTTCGAGCCGTCTACGACGACACAAAGGAGCGGTGGGAACTGCACCTCGTCTGTAAAGACGAAATTGAGACACCCACCACTCCCGGTGATGAAACGGCAGGTATCGATCTCGGTATCAGCAACTTCGCCACCGTCGCCTACAGTACCGAGGACGCTAACCTGTACCCCGGCAACCGCCTGAAGCAAGACGGGTACTACTTCCCGAAAGAAATCGCCAAATGCAACGACAGTAGTGGGGAACGAGCCACCCGCTTGCACCACAAGTGGTCGGAACGCCGAACCCACTTCTTCCACAGCCTCGCCAAACACATCGTCCACCGGTGTGTCGAGAAAGGTGTTGGCCGCATCACCGTTGGTGACTTAGAGGGAGTCCGAGAGGACGAGGACGGCGACTCGAAGAACTGGGGCCGGCATGGGAACCTTGACCTGCACGGCTGGGCGTTCGACCGCTTCACCGACATCCTCGCATACAAGGCGAAGGTCAGGGGTATCGAAGTCGTAGAAGTGGACGAGCAGGACACCAGTAAAACGTGTTGCGTCTGCGGGAGAGAAGACGAGAAGCAGCGTGTTGAACGCGGGTTGTACGTGTGCGAGTCGTGTGATGCGGCGTTCAACGCCGACGTGAATGGGGCGGAGAACATCCGTCTCGACATCAACGAAAGTAACTCTGAGTCTCCGGCCAGTTTGGACGGGGATAGGAGTACCGGCTGGTTGGCACAGCCAGCAGTCTACCTGTATGACCTCTCCTGGGGATTCCAACCGCAACGAGAGGTGGTGGACTGCAAACCCTAATATCCCAACGCTTGGGATTCCTCCGCGTTGCGGAGGAGGATGTCAACACGGTCGTTCGTGTAGCGGCGAACGCCGGCGTGGATAGCAACCGAAAAGGCAGGCGGGAACGCCAGCGGGAGTATGAGTGACGGTCCGGTTCCGGCAGAAGAGTGGGAGACAGTGGTCGAGCACGTTCCGCTGGTCTCCGTCGATCTCGTCGTCGAAACCGAGGATGGCGTCGTCCTCGGGAAACGCGAGAACGACCCAGCGAAAGGCGAGTGGTTCGTCCCCGGCGGCCGCGTACACAAGCACGAACGGTTGCGCGATGCTGTCGAACGGGTCGCCGACTCCGAACTCGGCCGTGGCGTGACAATCGAGCGCAAACTCGGCGTCTACGAACACTTCTACGACACCTCCGAGTTCGACGACACCGACGGCAAGCACTACGTTCCGATTGGCTACCACGTGACCCCAGACGACGGCGCAGCGTTCGAGCCGGACGACCAGCACAGCGACTTGCGGACGTTCCAGCCCCCGTTCGAGTTCGATCTGCATCCATACGTCGAGGCGTATCTGGAGGACGCCGGGGTTCTGGAATAGGGCGTTTACTCGTGCGGTTCGTCACGGAGTCTGTCTTTTTCGAGGAAGCGGGAGAGTCTGAGCCGCCCTGCTTCCTCTTCACGCGTCATGTCGCCTCGAACCCGTTCTTCCGCCCACCGAATCCGGTAGCGATACCACTCCAGCGTGTCGTTGCCGTTTCGGATCTCGGTGTTGAGGACTCCCGCGTACCAGCCGTCCGTGCGATTGAGACTGCGTGGGAGTGTCAGATTCTTGTAAACATCGACGACGTTGGCTACCTCGTCGAAATACTGGCTCGAATTCAATTCATCATCGGTTTCATAGGTGAGGAAGGCCTCCCCTCCGTGTTTATCGAGTGAAAGTACCCTAATATCAGTACGATTTTGAAGAGCACTACCCAGATTGTCAATATACACATCACCATCGTGTGGCGGTTGTGCAGTTGAAATATTCCACAATTCTCCGGAGGCCACTATAGCATCAAGATAATTATTGAAACTCCAATCATCATTTATATATTTCATCGCCCACCAATCTTCAATTATTGAGTCCCAGACCACAGAATCGTTAGCACTCTTTCCAGTAATGTGTAGGCGTGATATCCCCCAACCCGACTTAGAATTGTAGCTTTTATTGACTACTTCTGCAAAGGATGCCGCTATAAATGACAGCTCCCTAGTGGTTCGTGACTCGTTACTAAAGTCCCCATAATAAGAGATATCTAAA
This sequence comes from Halorientalis regularis, assembly GCF_023698535.1. Lineage (GTDB taxonomy): Archaea > Halobacteriota > Halobacteria > Halobacteriales > Haloarculaceae > Halorientalis > Halorientalis regularis. The sequence goes on along the minus strand of NZ_JALJCL010000004.1, from coordinate 40,942 downwards.
GTAGTGTTATTTTTCTTATAATCAAGACCTTTTATATTTGTTTTGTTCAGCCCAGACCTCAGCAGATCTCGGAACCGGTGTTCATTTTCTGGTTTTTCTACCGGTTTTTCAGTCTCTGTATTGTTATCATCAGTATAATCTACAGGTGAGGATATAGTTGTTTCGTTTATATATTGAGTTGTATTGTTTGTGTTTTCTTTTTTACCAGGGATTATACCGCTGCACCCTGCAGTGATCAACATTACAGACAGCATCAACACGACTGTCAGGTTTTTTAACATATTGGACATATACCCCCGAACCCACTATTGTCTGATGAACTTTTTTCTGAACTACTACCACCACTGTCAGAAGATGTATTTGGTATGCCTATTCCAGAGAACACGTCATTGACAATATTATTAATTGTATTATCTGATTTGTCATTAACACTGTCTTGATTCTGGTTTCCACTATTCCCATCTTCGTCATCAAATTTAGTCTGTACCTCTTCTCCCGGATCGGCTGTTGCAACAGCATTCAACTGCTCAAGGTTCGGACCCGACTGCTGAACGACCTCACCGGTACTCGTATCGATAGTCGGTGCCTCGAAGGTAATCGTTCTACCACCCCATTCAGCCTGCATCACACCATCGTACCCGTCGTCGCCACCGCCGGAACCGCCGTTGGCGGTCTGGACCTGCGGCGAAACCGTCATCGAGTCGGTCGCGTCGCGGCCGGCAGTATCGACGATTCGGACGGTCAGCGTATGAGTCGCGGCCGATTCCATGCTGTGGACGTAGTTGATCGAGTCCACGCTGGAGTCGTTGACGGGGCGCTGAACCGTCTGCTCGCCGTCGACCACCCACTCGACGTAATCGATCGGATTCCCGCCCCGAGAGAAGTTCGCAACGTACCGCGCGCTCCCCGACGGGTCGCCGTACCGTGACCGCTCGATGGTCGGGTCGCTCGGGCCGGACAGCGACACCGACGGCCCCGGTGCGGGGTCGACTTCGACGTACAGCGTGTCCGTCCGCCTCGCGCCGTCGTCGTCGGTCACGGTGACAGTCACGTTGTACTGTCCGGGTGTCTCCGGGCGGAACGAGGTGGTGCCACAGGTCCCACAATCGGGCGTCGTCGTCCCGCCGCTGGGCGTCTCGATCGACCACTCGTACCCGGTGACGTTGCCGTCGGGGTCTCGCGACCCTGTGGCGTCCAGCCGGACGGTCTCACCCGCCCGGACCTGCTGGTCCAGACCGGCCTCGGCCAGCGGTGGCTCGTTGGCCTCGCCGGCGGCGACGCCCGAGAGCGCGAGCAGCGCCACCAGTACCAGGAGCGCGAACCCACCTCGTACACCCCGATCCATGTCCCGTACCCGGGGTTTGGCTCGGTCTGGTACTTAAACTTCAGGATAGCGAACAGGTTCTCAGTACCGCTGGAAGCCGCCGGTGTCGAGGTAGTTGTGCGCGACCGTGATGGCGTGGTCGGCGTGGAGGGCCCGCGGCGAGAGGCTGACGCGGTGGTCCGCGTACTCCGCGAGCAGGTCGGCCTCGGCGTCGGTGAAGGACTCGTGATCCGAGAGGACGAACAGGGGGTCCTCGGGCGGCTCGATGTCGACGATTGGGTCGCCGTCCTCGTGGAGGTGAACGACGGTACTGTCGGCGGCGGCCTCAGAAAGCGTGGTCTCGAAGCCTTTCCGGGAGATCGAGACGCCGGGGGAGCTCTCGGCGGGCACGTGGCCGACGGCGTCCTCGCGGTGTTCGAGCGCGGTACGGACGAGCGCGGCGGTGCTACGCTCGTCGGGGTTGAGGTTGCGCAGGTCCGCGCCGTCGAACTGGATCGTGAACTCGTCTTGGAGGATCAGAGACACGCGCACGTCCTCGCGGATGTCGTGGGAGAGGACGAACGCGGCGCTGATCGCGCGACAGAGGATGTCGAGGCGACCGGCCTCGCTCGGGAGCGCGTCGAGCGAGAAGTCGGGCGTCGTCGGCACGCGGTGGCCCAGCAGGCAAAACTGGCGCATGGGACAGGTGTGGATCCGCGAGGGGAAGAACGTATCCGTCCGGGCTGGATGGTCGAGTGGGCAACGTGACGGTATACCGAACCAAGGCGCGACCGAATGGCCCGACCTTATTACCGAGCCCGTGGTATGCACGCCTGATGTCCGAGTCCGGATTCACGGTGCGAGAGCCCGTCACAGCGTTACCCGACCCGGTCGAGGCCGAACACGTCGTCTACGATCCGTCGCTCGACCAGCTCCGGGAGTTCTCCCGGGATCTGGAGACGACCACGGAGTTCGGCTCGCCCGCCTACGTCAGCGACCAGCAGTCGCGCAACGCTGACAGGACGAGAAACGCCATCGACCACGAGTTCGACGCCGACGACTTCGAGCACTTCGAGGATGCCATCGAGTTCGCCGAGGGCACGGAGATGCTCTGTCTCGATCGCCAGGTCGGTCGCCACCCCGACCACGCCTACGTCTGCCGGTACTACGTTCCGAAGGCGTACGGCCGCATCGCGCTCTCGGTGGCGAAGCTGTTCGAACCGGTCGACGATCCGGACGCGGAGCCCGACTTCGTGACCGTGCAGGTGCCCGACTGGGACGAGACCGCCATCCGCATCCTCCCCGAGGAAGGCTTCACGGCCGTCCTGGGGAGCGATTACACTGGTGAGGCCAAGAAGTCGTTCCTGCGCCTGTTCATGCTGCGCGCCAAGGAGGCGGGCGGCCTGGGCCTCCACGCCGGGAGCAAGCGCGTCCGACTCCAGCGCGAGGACGGCGACGAGGACGACCAGGAGACCGTCGGCCAGCTGTTCCTCGGCCTCTCGGGGACCGGCAAGTCAACCCTGACGGCACACGGGCTGGATCTGGACGATCCGGAGGACGCGACGATGCTGCAGGACGACGTGTGCGCGCTCCTGTCGGACGGCTCCGTCGCCGGCAGCGAGGGCCAGGGCCTCTACATCAAGACCATCGGCCTCGAACGCGAGGAACAGCCGGAACTCTACGACGCGGCGACCCACGAGTCCGCCGTGCTGGAGAACGTCGACGTGGCCGAGGACGGCACGGTCGACTTCGACAGCGACCACCACACCACGAACGGCCGCGCCGTGATCCAGCGCTCGGAACTGGATTCGGCGGGCGAGGAGATCGACCTCCCGAATCTGGACCAGATCTTCTTCATCACGCGCAACCCCGTGATGCCGCCGGTCGCCAAGCTCGACCCGGACGAGGCCGCCGCGGCGTTCATGCTCGGCGAGTCCGTCCAGACCAGCGCCGGCGACCCGTCCGCGGCCGGCGAGTCGATCCGCGTCGTCGGAACCAACCCCTTCATCATGGGCTCGGAAGGCGAGGAGGGCAACCGGTTCCGCGACCTGATCCAGGATCTCGACGTGGACTGTTTCGTCCTGAACACCGGCTCCGTCGGCGGCCGCGACGTGGGCGTCGACGACACGGTGACGCTGCTGGAGGGGATCTCCCGCGGCACGGTCGCCTGGCGCGACGACGAGACGACCGGCCTGACCGTCCCGAGCGAGGTGCCCGGGATGGAGGTGTCGGTGTTCGACGTGGCGGCGAATCTGGACGACGCCGACGACCAGGTGGCAGCCCTCCGTGAGGAACGCCGGGCATATCTGGCGGAGTTCCACGATCTGGACGACGACATCGAGTCGGCCGTCTACTGATCGGGAACGCGAACCGGTCGGTTTCTCGCGATCTGTGTACTCCGGACAGCCGGCGACACGCCTGTCGATGGGTTTATTCGCTCGACGGGGGATGGGCGAGATATGGCAGACGAGCGCGACGCCACGGCGACGCTGGAGGAGCGCCCGGAGCTGGCGTCCGCACTCGAATCCCTCCGCCCCGTCGACGACGCCCAAGAGACCTGGACCTTCGAGGACGTACCAATCGACTCAGGCACGTTCGGCGAACTCGTGTCTGCGGACCTCGTCGAGAAAGTCGACGGGGAGTATCGGCTCCCCGAGGCGACGCGGCGCGCGCTCGACGGCGACGCGGACGAGGCAACTGCCGAGTCGAACGGGGCGGAGCGGGACCTGTCACTGCCCGCCGTCGACGTGGACGCACGGGCCGCAGGCGCGCTTTCCGGCGCGCTCGCCGTGGTCGTCATCTTCCGGACGATGTTTTCGTTCGGATCGGTGTTCCGCGACGGAGCCGTGGTCCTGTCGGGGAACGATCTATATTTTTACCGGTACTACGTCGAGGGCCTGCTGACACGGGGCGGAGGATTCGACGCTGCCCTGTTGAGTGACATCCCCCTGGCGAACGGTGAGCCATTCGTGATCGCTGCGCTGTACTGGCTATCGGACCTGTTCGGCGGAACTGCGTCGTCGGTTGGGACCGTCATGGCGTGGTATCCGGTCGCGTCGGCGCTGCTCACGGGACTCCTGCTGTACGTCCTCGCGGTTCGGCTCACCGACGACCGGCGAGTCGGGCTGGCCGCGGTCGTGTTCCTGGCGACGACGCCTGCCCACGCGCTCCGTACGAGTCTCGGCTTCGCCGACCACCACGCCTTCGACTACCCGTGGCTGGTCCTCACGGCGCTCACGCTGGTCGTCCTCGCGGCTCAGGACGAGCGGGCGTATCGAGACCCGGGAGCCTGGGTCGCGGGGGTTGGACTCGGGATCGGTGTCGCCGGGCAGATACTCGCCTGGGAGAACGGGCCGGCGCTCGTGGTTCCGATCGCGCTCGTGGTGGCGCTGGCGGTCCTGCTCGACATCGGCGCCGACCGCTCACCCCTGCAGTCGAACGCGCCGCTGCTCGGTGGACTCGCGCTGGCCGCGCTGGTCGTCCACTTCGTCCACGGCGAGATGGGCTGGCACACCGACTTCGTGGCCGCGATCCCACTGTTGCTCGTCGCCGGGGCCGCGGGCGTGCTGGCCGTCGGAGAAGTCGCCCACCGGCTCGACCTCCCGACCCTCGCCATGGCCGGTACGGAGGTCGTCGGGGCGGTCGCGGCCGTCTTCCTGATTCCGACAGTCTTCGAGAACTTCTGGGGACGGGTCGGAGCGCGCGCGGACACGTTCTTCGCGACCCGGAACATCGTCGAGACCCAGCCGCTGATCAGCGGCGATTTCACCTGGTTCCTGTTGCTCGGGCTGGTGCTCGTTCTCGCGCTGCCGCCGCTGCTCTGGGCGAGTCGGCGCGCCACCGACGGGTCGAAACCGTGGCTCGTTGCGGTCGTATACACCTGGTACTTCCTCGCACTCGCGGCGGTGCAGGTCCGCTTCGTCGGCGAACTCGCCGCCTTCACCGCCCTCTTCGGTGGCCTTGGCTTCGTCTGGCTGGCCCACTGGGTCGACCTCGCCGCGATTCCGCGACCGTTCGTCGACGAGCCAGCCACTCCGAACCCAAGAGCGGGTGCTGGCGACAGCGCCGCCGACGGCGGTACCGCGACGCTTCGGGTCCCGACCGTCCGCGAAGCCGGGTTGCTCGTCGCCCTGTTCCTGCTGGTCGGCGGCGTCGGCGTCCTCCAGACGCCGATCAAGACGAGCCAGGTCACCATCGAGGGCGGCGCGTACCAGTCGGCGGCGGCCATCGACGACCACGCCACCGCCGCGAACCTGAGCTACCCCGACGATTACGTCCTCAGCCAGTGGGCCCGCAACCGGATGTTCAACTACTTCGTCAACGGGGAATCCCGGTCCTACGGGTACGCACGCCAACAGTACCGGACGCTGTACGCGTCGGGCAACGAGTCCCAGTGGTACCGGAGCCACCGGAATCGAGTCGGCTACGTCGTCACCGAGTCAGTATCGAACTCGAACGCGAGCGCGCGGTCGCTGTTCACCCGCCTTCACGACGGGTTCGGCTCCCGCCAGTCGCCCGTCGACGGGCTGGCCCATTTCCGCGCCGTCTTCGCGTCCGACGACGGGACGTACAAGGCGTTCCGAGTCATCCCCGGCGCGACGATCACCGGCACCGGGCCGGCGAACGCGACCACCACACTCTCCCGGTCGGTCGACGTGCCCGGCGCGCCCTTCACCTACGAGCGCCAGGTCCGGACGAACGCCGCGGGCGAGTACGCCGTCACCGTGCCCTATCCCGGCGAGTATAGACTCTGGAACGAGACGGTATCGGTGAGCGAGCGCAACGTCACATCCGGGGATCGGACCGGGTGACCGGAGCTACCAGACCGTCTCGTAGCCCGAATCGGCGATGACACCGTCGGGAGTGATGATGGCCTCGGTGTCCCTGGCGCTGTGGCTCGCGACGACGAGCCCGTCGTGGATGCTGAACGTCTCCGTCAATCCCGCATACTCCACGAGTTCAGCGTCGTCGATAGATGCGAGTGCGACTGGCCCGTCCCGGACGAGCGCACTCCGGGCCTGTTCCGGCGTCCCGGACAGTGTGATGCCACGAACGTTCTTGTCCCGCGAAACGGAGTACAGCACCTCCGCGAGTGCAGTCCCGGGCGCGTGAATCACCGTCTCCCCGGCTTCGGCTTCCGCGAAAAGCCGGTCGGCCTCGGGTGGGAGCGAATCAACCAAATAACAAAGAAGTGCAACCGCATCGGCCGTGTACATCTACGATTCCTCGTAGTTTCGGTCGCGGCGGTCACGCACTCGCTGTTCCAGTTCCTCGGCGACCTCCGCTCGCTTCTCCTCGGCTGTCTCGTCGGGGACGAGGAGTCCCCGTCCTTCGGTCCGGGTCCGCTTTTTTACCACGATTCCTTCGTCGGTATCCAGCCAGACCACTTCGTCTCCCGGTTCGAGGTCGTACTTCTCGCGTAACCCCTTCGGGATCGTCGCCTGCCCCTTCTCCGTGATCCGAGTCGATTCGCTCATATCGAGTAATACACCGTGTAATACTAAAAAAGATACGCCAGTTCGGGGGCTTCGATCCGAAGCCTGATGGCCGCGCCCACCGTCCGTCCCAGTAATGTGGCCCTGGGGACACGCTGCCGTCGGCTACCTCCTGTACACCGCCTACCGCCGATCCCGCTTCGACCTGCGCCCGCACGGCGTCGCCGTCGTCGCGCTCGCGGTCGGCACGCAGTTGCCGGACCTGATCGACAAGCCACTGGCCTGGCAGTTCGCCGTCCTGCCGAACGGCCGGTCGTTCGGTCACTCGCTTCTGATCGCCGCCGCGCTCCTCGTAGCGCTGTGGCTCGTCGCACGACGGTTCGACGCCCGCGAGAGTGTGGCCGCGTTCGGCATCGGCTACATCGGTCATCTGTTCGGTGACGCCCTCTACCCCGCGCTGGCCGGCGAGTTCCACTACGTCGGGTTCCTCGGGTGGCCCCTGATCCCCGCCATCGAGTACGAGCTGGCGACCGGTGGCTTCCTCGACCATCTGTTCGCGCTCGATCTCGGCCCGCTCGCGCTCTTCGAGTTGGGACTCACCGTCGTCGCCGCCGCGCTCTGGTACCGCCACGAACTGCCCGGACTGGGTGTGCTGGTGCCGGGTTACGGCGAATCCACACCGGAAGAACGGCCGGAGTAACAGCCTCGCGGACCGACCGTCACCAGGTCAGTCCTTCGTAGGTGATACCCTCGCGGCGCTCGACGATCCGTCGGCCGTCGACGACCACGGGGTCGGCCATCGCGTCGAACTCCTCGTCCAGGGTCCCGAACTCGTCCCAGTCGGTGACGACGACGGCACCGCTCGCGCCGTCGAGCGCCGCGGCCGCCGACTCGGCGTACTCGATGCCGGGGAACCGCCCGGCCATCTCACTCGCCGCGACGGGGTCGTACGCGATGATCTCAGCCCCACGCTCGCGGAGTCCCTCGATCACCGGAATCGCCCGCGAGTTCCGGATGTCGTCGGTGCCGGGCTTGAATGCGAGCCCGAGGACTGCGATCCGCTCCCCGTCGGCGTCGACGTGATCGTCGAGCAAGTCGAGGAGCCGCTCGGGCTGGCGGTCGTTGACCTCAACCGCGGCTTCTAGCATCCGCGGCTCGTAGCCCGCGTCGCGGGCGTGCTGGATGATCGCCGCGGTGTCCTTCGGGAAGCAGCTGCCCCCCCATCCGACCCCGCTCCGGAGGAACCGCTCGCCGATGCGGTCGTCGAGGCCGATGGCTTCGGCGACCTCGTAGGCGTCGACGCCGTACTCCTTGCAGATGTTCCCGATGTCGTTGATGAGGCTCACCTTGCTCGCGAGGAAGGCGTTGTTGGCGTACTTGATCATCTCGGCCTCGCGACGGCCGGTCTCGAAGACGGGCACGTCCCACTGGAGGACGAGCGGTTCGTAGACCTCCGCGAGGCGGTCGAGCGCGCGACCGTCGCCGTCCGTCCCCACGACGATCTTGTCCGGTTCCATGAAGTCGTCCACCGCGGTCCCCTCCCGGAGGAACTCGGGATTGACCGCGACGCCGAAGTCCTCGCCCGCGGTCTTTCCCGAGGCCGATTCGAGGATCGGCGTCAGGGTGTCCTCGGTCGTGCCGGGGACGACGGTGCTCTTGACGACGACGAGGTGGTAGTCGTCCTTGTCGGCGATGGCCTCGCCGACGGATTCGGCACCGGCTTCCATGATCGAGGTGTCGATGCTCCCGTCGTCGTGTTTCGGCGTCGGGAGCGCGAGGAAGGTCACGTCGGTGTCGGCGATGGCGTCGTAGTCGGTCGTGGCTCGCAACTGGTCACCGCCGTAGACCGAGACGAGCGGGTCGAGCCCGGGTTCGTGGATCGGGGCCTCGCCGTCGTTGATCGCGTCGACGACGGTCTCGTCGATGTCGACGCTCGTGACCTCGTGACCGAGGTCGGCGAAACAGGCCGCGATGGTCGTCCCGACGTAGCCGCTGCCGACGACGCTTACGTGCATACAGGGTTCGTCCACGTCACCGGCCTTGAGGGTTCGGTTGGGAGATTGGTCCGAGGCGGATGTTCAAGTAGGTTGATGGCGAACAATGTCATATGAGTCAGGTTGCGAAGCGGATCGTTCGTGAGGTACACGACGAGCCTCATCTGGAAGGCCGACGGATCACGGTGCAGTTTCTCAAAGAGCAGGTCGAGGACAGAAACCTCGACCCGCGGACGGTCGCAGACCGGCACGATCTCGACGTGGCCGATGTCTATCGCGCACTCACGTATTATCACGACCATCCCGAAGAAATGCGAGCAATCGAACGGCAGCGCCAGTCGGCAGTCGACGAGCATCGCCACCTGACGACAGACCCTGACGACGTTCGCGACTAATGGGGTATCGCCTTCTCGCAGACGAAAACATCGAACGAGCGACGATCAGCTACCTTCAGAAACTCGGTCACGATATCGAGCAGATCGGTGACGTGCCTGATCTCGAGCTGGGAAGTGACGACGAGTCGATAGCTGCCTACGCCAACGAGACGAACCGCGTCGTCCTCACGCAGGACGACGATTTCTTCACCGAGTTAAACATCGACGATACGGCAGGTGTCCTCTTCCAGACGGATCAGACTCTGTCGGCACGTGAAGTCGGGGATATCGTCCACGAGATGTCCGAATATCTAGAGCAGGACGATATCACGCTGGAATACGTGAGCCGGAACTGGCTGTAGGGTTACTGGGCGGAACTTGAACCACAGGGCAGTCGGCTCAGTGGGCGTGGAAATCACTGTTTCCGAGTCAGAAAACCACCGCGCGCTTTTATTTCGGCTCGGTTCGCCGATTGACATATGACCGCCATCGAAGCCACGGAGGTATCGAAACGGTACGGGACGGTGGTCGCCCTGGACAGGGTCGACCTCACCGTCCCCGAGGGGGAGATCTTCGGCTTTCTCGGGCCCAACGGCGCGGGCAAGTCCACCTTCATTAACGTCCTGCTCGACTTCGCGACGCCCAGCGACGGGTCGGTCGAGATCTTCGGCCACGACTGTCACGCGGAGGGTGTCGCGGCCCGCGAGCGCATCGGCGTCCTCCCCGAGGGATACTCGGTGTTCGAGCGCCGGACCGGCCGCCAGCACATCGAGTACGCGATCGAATCGAAAGACGCCGACGACGACCCCGCCGAGATCCTGGATCGGGTGGGGCTCGACCCAACGGACGCCGAGCGAGAGGCCAGCGACTACTCGAAGGGGATGGCCCAGCGGCTGGTGCTGGGGATGGCGCTGGTCGGCGAGCCGGACCTGCTCTTGCTGGACGAGCCCACCACCGGACTGGACCCCAACGGGGCCGCCGAGATGCGGGATATCATCCGCGAGGAGAACGAACGCGGCGCGACGGTCTTCTTTTCTTCGCACATCCTCGAACAGGTCGAGGCGGTCTGTGACCGCGTGGGCATCCTCCAGGACGGCGAACTCGTCGCCGTCGACACGATCGAGGGGCTCCGGGAGTCCCTAGGCGGGGGCACCAAGCTCGTCATCACGGTCGACGACCTGCGGAACGGGACGGTGGAGACCGTTCGCGGAGTTCAGGGCGTCGAGACGGCCGTCGAGCGCGAGGACTCGACGCTGGAGGTGACCTGTACGAACGACGCGAAGATGGACATCCTCGTGGAGTTGCACGACGCGGGCGTCGACGTGGTGAACTTCCGGACCGAGGAGGCCTCGCTCGAGGACATGTTCATCGAATACACCGGGTCCGGCCGATGAGCTGGGACGTGATCGCTCGCCAGGACTGGGACCTGACGGTCGGCGAACGCTCGACGAAAGCCCTGCTGGGCCTGCTCGGGTTCGTGATCGTCGTCACGGCGTACGTCTACCCGATCGGCGGCTCGGAACCGTACACGACCGGGCGGTTCGCCGGCGTCGTCCACGGGAGCCTGACGACGCTGGTCCCCATCGTCGGCGTCCTGCTGGGGTACAACGCGGTCGTGAGCGAGCGCGAGTCCGGCGCGCTTAGACTCTCCCTGTCGCTGCCCCACAGCCGGGCCGATATCGTGTTCGGGAAGTTCCTCGGCCGGGCCGGTGTGGTCACGGCGGCGCTGGTCGCCGCGCTGGCCGTCGCCGGCTTCCTCGTCGTCTACCCGTTCGGCGAACTCGAACCGCTCCGCTACCTCGCCTTCGTCGTTTTCACTGTGTGGTTCGGCGGGATCTGGACGGGCATCGGGATCGCCGCATCCATCGCCGCGTCGACCAAGCGGCGCGCGCTCGTCCTCGCGCTCTCCGTCTTCTTCCTGTTCGTGATGGTCTGGGATGCCCTCGACGATGGCCTCACACTGGCGCTGGACTTCGCCGGCCTGATCGACGGCGAGTTGCCCGGCCCGTTACAGTTCTACTTCGGCCTCGAACCTGGCCGGGTCTTCGGCCGGCTCACCGACGGCTTCGTCGACCCCAGCGCCACCGTCGAGGGTGCCTGGTACCTGAGCGAGTGGGTCGCACTGCCCCTGTTCGTGCTGTGGCTCGTGGGGCCGCTGGGACTGGCCTATCGGCGCTTCGCCCGGAGGGATCTGGCATGAGCTGGCGTGTGATCGCCCGCGAAGACGTTCGCGGGACGATGCTGTCGAAGACGACCTGGCTCGCGGTCGGGCTCTTCCCGGTCGCGTTCCTCGGGTACGTCGTCGCTCACGACTACATCGGCGAGCCGAACTTCCCGGCGTTCGTCGCGGGGCTGGCCGGCGTCGTGGGCGTTCTCCTCCCGGCGGTCGCCATCCTGCTGGGCTACAAGTCCATCGCCGACGATCGCACGAGCGGGCGACTCACCCTCACGCTCTCCCTGCCCCACTCCCGGCGAGACCTTGCGGTCGGAACGTTCGTCAGCCGCGCGGCCGTGGTCCTCGTACCGGCCCTGCTCGCGCTCGCCGTCGCCGGTGTAGTCGGTGCCGTCCGCTTCGGTTCGGAGGGGGTGCTGTGGTTCCCGTGGTTCCTCGTCGCGACCGCGCTCTTTGGGACCGCGTTCGTCGGGTTCGCCGTCGGGCTCTCGATGTCGACGACCGCCGACCGCTGGATCACACTCGGCGGCCTCGGCGGGTACCTGCTCCTGGTCACGTTCTGGGGGAGTCTCCAGTCGACCGTGCTCGTCGTCCTCCATCGCTTCGAGTTTCAGGTTTTGAACGACATGCCCGACTGGGCGTTGCTCTTCCGGATGATCGAGCCCGGCGAAGCCTACGCCCGGCTCGTCCGGGCCGGGTTCGACGTCGACCTGGCAGGACTGTACGTGGCCGAGGGCGCGCCCGTCTACGTGAGCGCGCCAGCGGCGCTGGTGCTGCTGCTGGCGTGGGCGGTCGTTCCGCTGGCGGTCGGGTATCGTCGGTTCCGGGAGTCCGATCTCTGACTCTCAGAGACCGAGTCCCAGCACTCTGTTCACGACAATCGCGACGACGGCCACGCTCACCAGCACGGCCAACAGCCCGAACGCGACCGTCCAGCCGACGGTATCCGAGAGGACCCCGACGACCACGCTCCCCGATGCACCGATGGTCATGTAGACGCTGCGGACGAGGCCGAATCCAGCTCCGCGTTCGGCGTCGCTCAGGATGTCCATGAACCGCGACTGCAGCGGCGCGCCCCAGCTCATCCCGACGCCGACGAGTGCGATCCCGGCGATCACGACGGCGAACTGCTCGGTCAGGACGAGCAACGCGTACCCGACGGCGGCCAGCGCGAGCGCGCCCGCAACCACGGCATCCCGGGAAAGCCGGTCCGAGAGCGACCCGAGCATCGGCTGAGTCAGCCCGTGGATCACGAAGTACGCCGAGAACAGCGCGCCCGCCATCGTCGTCGAGAAACCATGGTGGGCCGTGAGGAAGGTCGGAAGGAAGGAGGCCGTCGCCTGCCAGGAGAAAGCGCCGAGCACGGAGAGTGCAGTCGTGTACCGAATCTGGGGCCGGGCGAGCAGTTCCTGCACTGCACCGACCTCGAAGCGTTCCCGCATCGGCTGATCGGGCTGGCGCGGTTCGGTCGAGTCCACGGAGAGCCAGAAGGCGACGAACACCGGGACTGCAACGGCTGCACCGATGCCGATAGCTGGTCGCCAACCTTACCGCGTCGCGACCACGGCCGCCGCGATTGGAGCGAGCAGACCGGCAAGCGGGCCACCGGCAACGTGGACGCCGATGGCCCACCCGATGTCGTCGAAGTACCGAGCGAGTAGCGTCGTTGCGACGCTGTAGTGGAGGCCGGCGACCGCTCCCAGGAGCATAGTCCCGGCGAAGAAGAGCGGGAAGTTCGGGGCGGTCGTCAACAGGAGACTCGTCACCGCGGTGCCGCCGACAGCGGTGAGGATCACCGTCCGCTCGCCGAAGCGATCACCGAGGACGCCGCTGGGGAACTGCGTGATCGCGTACGCGACCCACATGCCCGACAGCGCCAGCCCGATGGTGCCGTTGCTGACCCCGAACGCCAGGGTGAGATTCGGGACGACGGGGCTGATTACCAGCCGGGCGACCATCGTGGCGAAGAAGGCCAGCGTACATAACGCGAGGACGACCGACGCGTACCGACGACTCACTGACCAAGGTTCGAGAATGCCGGGAAAGATAGTTTTGAAGAGCGAGTCTCCCGTGAGTCATACTCAACGGAGGACAATTCTTTTGGAGAGATACGGTGTTGTGCTCCATATGACAGGGGGTAACGATCATTCGGCAGTGCTGACCGACCTCGCAGAGTCACTCCGCGCAGACGCCGACATCGTGTTTGCAGTGGCCTTCGGTCCCCATATCACGGACGGGACTCATGCTGCGTCCGGCCTGGACCTTGCCGTCAAGTTCAGCGAAAACCTCTCATCGCACGAACGGTTCCAGAAGCGGTGTTTCCTGTCCGGGGCACTCCAGCGTGAAGACGCTCCGTTCGTCGACGTTTCGAACATCGAGACGCTCCCTATCGAAGTCGCTCAAGACGCCGTCAACGGAGAATTCCTCTGTGGTGATAAGCGAGCATTCGAGGAGTTCAAGAGGGAAATCACGGAAGCTTTCGAAGACGAGCGAGATGACATCCGCCGCCACCATCGAGACGTGATAGATCGTATCGCGGAGGAGGGGTTGCGTATCTGACAGCTAATCGTTCTTTTTCATCACTGTTCGGTATCGAGACGATCACGCTGGTTGAGAAGGAATTCCTCGACAGCGTCGATATCCTGCTCGGGTACTGTCTGCTGTTCGAAGACACCTTTGAACGAATCCGCAAAACCGGGTGACGTTAGTCGATCCAAGACGACTCCGATACGACGTGCAAGTTTTTCTGCGTCTCCACGGTTGAGATGCATCGCGATTCGTTCGAGATCGGCGTCGCTTCCAAGTACCACGAGGTCGCGGGTATCGGCTTTTCGGCCACTGTGGAGTTTTACAGCAAACAGCAACTCCGGTTCCGGAATCCGGGCCGAAATTGGACGGGAAGTGCCCAATTCTTCGGTGACGGAGTGTTCGGAGAGATAGCGACACGACCACTCGGCTTCTGTTTGTCGACACCCCAATGCATCGACCATCACATCGAACTGAACTGGGTTTCCGACGTCTTTCTCGAACCTGACAGTACGACCCTCGTACAATTCGTTTCGCTCGACATCAGTGGTTTTCTCGTACCCACGACCAGTGAGGAGCGCAGTGTAGTCGTCGAGAGCCTGTCCCGGAATCACGACGTCAACATCTGTCGTAAATCGCTGGTTGAAGGCCGCAATCGCCCAGCCACCGACAAGCACGTACGGAAGATCGGCGTCGATCACCGTCTCCAGCGTATCTAGCAACTCGTCTTCGCGTTCGCCAAGACTCATGCGTTCAGGCGTGGATCTGCGTGGGACGCGTCGATGTCACGGTCGTACTCGTCAGCGATCATCTCCAACGCCGGTTCGTAGTTCACGCGGTAGTCCAGCATGTGGTCGATCGTTTTGTCTAACGGAACGACCGGGTTGCCGTCGACCCACTCGCGAGTGATATCCTCGCTCGTCGGGAATAACACGTACGAGACTGTTCCCTCATACTCGGTTGCATCCAGGCGCTCCTCGATCGTGTTCGGAATCCCGAACTCGTCGAAGAAGGCGACCCATCGTTCGATATCCCGGTCAGCGACCTGAATGAAGATCGGATAGTCGTCGTGACCGCGAGCGATCTGATAGCCGCCGTGCGTCCAGACGTAGACTCCGTCGATTTTGGTGTACGCGAACGGCATACCTGCGAAATGCGGAATGACGTATCCCCCGTCGATCGAGAGTGGAGCTGATCTGGATATTGCTGCGACGATATCGTAGTAGCTGTCTCTGACATCGTAACTCTCGACGTAAAGGCCGTCGTCGCGCCGGATGAAGCCCGCCTCTTCCAACCGTTCGACCCAGTCGTAGACCCACGAGTAGGAGCCGTCGATCTTCTGGGCGATCCGCCGAATCGAATCACCGGGACGGATTGCCAACATGATTTTTGCCGCAGTCCCGTCGACGTACTCCATCATCGCTAGTTATCGCTATAGCATCTAGGAGTATTAGTCTTGGCCCGCATTTAATAGAGGAAGTTATCTTTCTACCGATATGGTATCTCGGGCAAACCCATCTCAGCGAACTTCCTGAGACGAGACCGTATCGAGGAGAAGGCTAGGACAAGAGTTTTGCAGCTGACCCGTCGAGTAAGCGGACATGAAAGCCGTCGTGTTGGCCGCCGGCGAGGGAACGCGGCTGCGTCCCCTCACCGAGGACAAGCCCAAGGGAATGGTCGAGGTCGAAGACAAGCCGATCCTCACCCACTGTTTCGAGCAACTGGTCGATCTCGGCGCGGACGAACTGGTCGTCGTCGTCGGCTATATGAAGGAGGTCATAATCGACCACTACGGCGACGAGTTCGACGGCGTCCCGATCACCTACACCCACCAGCGCGAACAGCAAGGGCTGGCCCACGCCCTGCTGACGGTGGAAGAGCATATCGACGACGACTTCATGCTGATGCTTGGCGACAACGTCTTCCAGGCGAACCTCGCGGACGTGGTCAACCGTCAGCGCGAGAGTCGTGCCGATGCGGCGTTTCTCGTCGAGGAAGTGCCGTGGGAAGATGCCAGCCGGTACGGTGTCTGTGATACCAACGACTACGGGGAGATCGTCGAGGTCGTCGAGAAGCCCGACGAGCCGCCGTCGAATCTGGTGATGACCGGTTTCTACACCTTCACGCCGGCCATCTTCCACGCCTGTCATCTCGTCCAGCCGTCGGATCGGGGCGAGTACGAGATCAGTGAGGCCATCGACCTGTTGCTCCAGTCCGGGCGAACCATCGACGCGCTTCGGATGGACGGCTGGCGGATTGACGTGGGCTATCCCGAGGACAGAGAGGAAGCCGAGCGGCGGTTGCAGGACAAGGGTGAAGCGGACGCAGAAGTCGCGGCTGACGAGAGTGCAGAGACGGTGACGGAGTAGGGGACGACGATTTCCTCATGTCGATACATCTCAGCAGACGGTTAGGAGTTCGTAAAGACCGCGAAAACACTCTACTGTTCGCTCCTGTGGTTCAACGAGGACGAGACGACATTGAGGCCAGGATGTGGCTGGACGAAGCTGTCGGAAACATCGTCGTCGAAGCAAATCAGTCCAACCGTTCTTTCCGCTCTTCGAGCGACTCGTTCAACTCCTCGCGCTTTCGTCGCACGTGCTCGCCGATCCCCTCACCCGCAAAGCCAGCCATCTCTTCGACATCTTTCTCGGTCCGTGCCAACCTATTCAGTAGGTCATCGAACGACTCTCCCTCTTGTTTTCTCGTCTCAAGCTTTCGCTTCGTCTCTTTCGAGATCCGGATGAAACTGCTCATGTGAAACACAACGTATTCACACACTGTAGATGCTACGCCGAGATGCGTCACGTGCCATTGCGGACCGCTACCGCAGTGGAGAGAGCCACGGAAAAAGAATCACAGATGACGCTGACTCGGCTAGGGATGGGAGCGTTGGACTGCCCCAGAAGACAGCCAAGCCGATACTACCCAGCAAGAGATGTGTGGACTGGATGCGTCTTGAAATTATAGGACCACGACTGGCCTGAGATCCCGTTGCAGGATTCCTGCGTCTGTAGCCCCGAGAGCGGTTCAATTCTGTTCCCAGTCCGGCCTCGGTGATCCTGGAAGATCATCGGCGGCCGCGAGTAACTCATCTTCAGTCGTCCAGGGATAACATCGCTCGTGGAGTTCGAACAGCCGGAAGTCGTTCAGGTGTACCCAGCTGTACGACGGGACCTCGAAATCATCGTCCGCAAGCGCGGTTGTCACCTCATCAACCGAGATGTCGATTCCCGCTTGGGTCGCACGGTCGACGAGCGCGTCGAGTTCTTCCGATTTACTCTCGTCGTCAATATCTGTGGCAGCCATGGTTTGCGCCCCAGCAGCGATCACGTCTCGTTCGTCGCTGAGATGGCTTTCTGTGTCCCAGTGGTAGGCGCGCGGGAGGGCATACGCTTTCTCGAAGTATTCGGTCTCGCCGAGTTTACCAAGTTCGTTGATTTCCCCACCGGCGTCCTGTTCGAAGACGGCAGCGACGTAGTCACTGAGTGTCGCCGTGATGTGGAACTTCACACGGAACTCTGGGAGTCGTGGCAGGTCGATGTCAGAGAGGTCTCCGATGAGGAATGCATACGTTCCGTATCGGCGGTTGAGACGGTCGCTAACCGCTCGGACTCGCCGGAGATACGGATCACGGTAACTCCCGAGGACGAGGTACGCGGTTTGATCTCGGTCGTAGATCGCCGGCGTCTCGCTGTTTGCCCACGAGAGGATTCGGACGGCTTCTGTTGACCCGATATCGAGCCCGTGTAAGGCCTGCTGAACGGCCTTCATGATATCACCCGAGTTCGGTGGAACGGATGGCGCACTCATGAATTGAGGTAACACTGGCTGAGTAAAAGGCGTTTCTAACTAAGTCAACTTTTCAACGATTCTATTGACTTGGTCAACCCAAACCGTTATACAGACCAGCCTGCTACTGTCCAGTATGAGCGACACGGCCTCGGAAGAGTTCGAGGATTCCTTTGCAGAGCAGCAGCGAATGCGTGAGCTGCTCTCTCAGGAGACGCGCCATCTCATCCTGCAGTTGATCCTCGGCCATCCGGCACACCTCACGTCGCTGGCCGAACTGGACTACATGATCCCGAAGAACGAGGCAGCCATCCTCGATCAACTCGAGACGCTACAAGAGGCAGGGATCCTCGATGTCTACGTGCACGAGCCTAATGCGTCGACGCGAGATCTCCCGTCGAAGTTCTGGGGACCGACCGAGCGCGGCGTTGATATCCTCTACAAGCACAACTTCCTTCGGGGCGTCCCGGTTGCACGTGCGGTCTATGAGGAAACCGAGAAGTCCGAGCGGGTACGACGCCACGAGGCCGCACCACGGCCAACGCTCCCCGACGCCGTTCGAGAAGCGCTCGAATTTGAGGAACCTGAGTAATCCAGTGCTGCCGACCAGTCATCGATCTGCGGGATACGATCGTTGAACCCCGTCGTAATTCGTTCGATCGCGTTGTCTAGCCCCTAGTTCCTGCGATTCGAAAAGGTAGAGGTGTCGCCGACCTCCCGATTGGAGAAGGTCATTACTCAGATAAGGACTATCGCGATAATGCCCCGAACGTCTGGCCTCAGCGACCCGAGCGGATGATTCCAACCGCCGAATTGATTCACCCCGAAAAGCTCACACGGCGATCGGCAACAACCCGACGAGCGCCTCCACGAGCGGCAGCGCGTAATCGGCGTACTGGAAGTAGACGAGGCCGGTAAACAGCAGGAACAGCGTCGACAGGGCCGCGGGGATCGCGAGCGCAACGACACCAACGCGCTCGTCGAAGTCGAATCCGAGGCCGGCGACGACAGCCCAGATCGCGAGCAAGCCGGCACCTGCCAGATTCACCAGCGCGTGTAGTTGCATCGCTTCCCCCAGCGCGAGGTCGAGCCACAGGTGGGCGAGCAGGAAGCCGAGCCCGCCCACGACGAGGCCACCGACGTACGCCCCGGCGAGCCAGCACAGGTCGGCGTTGACGGCGCGCTGGACACAACCCAGGCGAGCGACACCGTACAGTCCGAGGGGAACGATGGGGACGAGATACCGGACGGTGATCTGGGTGTGCAGGGGCAGCCGTTCGACGTTCATCAGAACGAGTGCGACCGTCATCGCGACCGCCAGCAGGTCGGTCTGGCGCGTCGGCCGACCGAGTGCAGTTCTGAGTCCCTTGAGTGAGACGGTTCGAAGGCGTCGGAGGCTGGCTCCGAGAACGCCGAGGAGGCCACCCAACAATGGCGCGACTTCGAGCAACGCGAGGTCGATCGCTTCCTGATCGGTCATCCGGTAGCTCACGTATTCGGGGATCCGGCCGCTCCTGAGGAAGGTGTGATAGAGTCGGTCGGGGTCCTCCTGTGCAAGCGTAATCCCGGTGTCGACGTAGGACCAACCCTTCCCGATGGCCCAGGAACTGCCCTCGATGGCCACGCCGAGTATGGCCGTGAGTGCGGACAGGAGCGTCGCGATCGGGCCTGGGCTGGGGTCCGACGGCGACGCGCGACCGGGAGATTCCGGTGCTGCCGTTCCACCTGTCTCGTCCTGTGTAGTCGTGCCGTTGGTCGTCAGTTCGGTTTCGGTCGTCGCTGGTGGACCAGTTCCGTCGATGGTCGTCGACGCATCTGTCGTTGGTTGTGATTCGGTGGGTGTCGGCGTCGGTGTCGATTCCCCACCACCGCTTCGACTGTCGCCACCGTTCTGGCCGCCGGTCGCGAGCGGGTCGACCTGCCCGGAGAACGAGTCTAGCGACCGGGGCGGTTGGAAGGGGTCGCCGTTGATCGCCGCGTTGGTCGCGAGGAAGGGTGTGAGTGCGACGAGGAAGACGAGGGTCACGACCGCGAGGTGTTTCGGGTGGTTCGAGCGGGCTGTCGCGAGGTCTGTCGGGATGAGGACGGCAAAGACCACGAGGGCTTCGAGCGCGTGGAGCCACGCCCACAATGCGACGACGGCGTACGCGAGGGCGCGGAGGCCAAGCGCGCGCCGTCGTGTGTCTGCCGCACGACTGAAGTAAAAGGCCCCGAGGACGGCGACGACGGCCAATCCCGAGAGCGCGTGCCGTTTCGGGATCGACGCCCAGAAGCTCACGGGCGAGGCAACCACAGCCGCCGCGCCGAAGACGAGCCCGACCCGGCGCCCGTGTGCGTGGGTGAGAACGCGGTAGAGGACGACGCCGGCGAAGGCGACGGCAAGCATTCCCGTTATTTGGAGCGCGAGGAACGCGGTCCAGCGGTTGGGGAGGGGCGCAGCGACGAGGGCGCTTGCGAGAAAGGCCACCAGCGCGAGGGCCGCACCCGCGATGGCGAACGGCTGGTGTCGGTCGAGAATGCGGCCGGTACGGTCGAACAGGAGGACGATGATCCCCGACCACGCCGCGGCGAGGACGAGTCGCAGGTCGAAGAGGGCAGCGAGAGCGTCGAGGACCCACAGAACTGGCAACGAGAGGAAGATGTGGGCGTAGTTGCGCGCGTACACCGCGCCGTCGGCGTACCAGAGGCCAGGCTGGGAACCCGGCGTGAGCGAGTAGGTTATTTTCGTGATTTCGAGGTTGCCGTCGGCGACGTTGACCAGGCCGTTAGCGATGGCGTAGCTGTCGGTGAGGAATACGCCGACCCGCCAGTAGGTCGCGAGGACGGCGAGCGTGCCGAGAAAGAGGACGACGCCGTAGCGGTCGCCGAAGAGGGCGCGTCCGAGTCGTCGTCGCCACCGGTGGGCGAGGTCGGCGGGGTCTTGGTTCTCGGTCGACGCGAAGTCCGACAGTCGTGTCACGTTCCTGTTTCGGCGGGGCGACATCAAGAGATTGTCCCCAAGTCGACACGCCGAAACGGGCGTTCGACGGGGGTCAGACGCTCGCGTGACGGCTGTCGCAGGCCTTATGACCAGTGGTCGAGTTATCAGGTTCAATGGCAACGGGCTGGCGGTATCGGGTCGCGAGCGTTCTCGGAACTGCCAGCCTCACTGCGTTCGCGGTTTGGTTCGTCAACTACCCGTTGATTCAGGACGCATTCAGTCGGGTACCGGTCCTTGGTCGGCCGGCCCCGAACGTCCTGTCGAACGGGGAGTTGACGTTGGCCGTCGCGACGGCGCTACTCGTCGCGCTGGCCGCGATGTGGCCACTTTTCAAACCCCGGCCGCGTCGGGTGTTGGACACGATATTGCTCACCCAGAAGCGCGTTGTTCTAGCGATGGTCGGGCTGGCCGCGCTGGGATACTTCGACTACGACTATCGTCTCCCGCGAGCGACACTATTGATGGCGGCGGTCTTTCTAGTGCTATGGTTGCCAGCCTGGATGGTCGCGATTCGCCGGCGGCCCAGTGATCGGTCGCGGGCGATTATAGTTGGCGATGACCCGCGCGCGATGGAGGCAATCCTTGACGCGACGGTCCTTCCCGTAATCGGCTACGTGTCACCGCCTTCCTCCTACGAGACGGGCGATCCCGACGGTGTGACACCGGCCGAACTCTCGGACGGGGGACGGGTCACGACCCGACTCAATGAACTCTCGAATCTCGGCGGGCTCTCCAGGCTAGACGAGGTGCTGGTAAAACACGACATCGACACCGCACTCTTGGCGTTCACTGACACTGACCGTGCGGAGTTCTTCGGGACGCTCGACACCTGTTACGATCACGGCGTGACTGCGGTGGTCCACCGTGACCACGCCGACGACATCCTGACAACTGGCGTGGCCGGCGGCGAACTTGTCGAGGTAGACCTCGATCCGTGGGACTGGCAGGACTACGTCGTCAAGCGACTGTTCGATGTCGCCTTCGCTGGCGTCGGATTGGTCGTTCTCTCGCCTGTGATTTTTCTCATCGCGGCCGCGATTAAACTCGATAGCCCAGGGCCAGTGCTGTACAGTCAGGAGCGGACTGCCGAATTCGGCGACACGTTCACCGTCTTCAAGTTCCGGAGCATGGTCCCCGAAGCCGAAGCCGAGACCGGAGCGAAGCTCTCGGCGGAAGACCGCGGCAGCGTCGACCCGCGAGTCACTTGCGTTGGTCGGTTCATCCGGCAGACCCACCTCGATGAGATTCCGCAGTTGTGGTCTATTCTGGTCGGCGATATGAGCGTCGTCGGCCCGCGACCGGAACGGCCGGAACTGGAAACGGACATGGAGTCCGGCGCTGAGGACTGGCGGAGCCGCTGGTTCGTCAAGCCCGGACTGACAGGGCTGGCACAGATCAACGACGCCACTGGCCACGACCCACAGGAGAAACTCCGGTACGACATCGAGTACATCCGCAACCAGTCCTTTTGGGTCGATCTCAAAATCGTCGTTCGACAGATTTGGAGGGTCCTCTGCGATATCGTCGTAGCGCCGGTCAACGAAGACCAATCTGAGTGATCGAACACCCGCGACACACCTGGGAAGGCGATGTCCTCTCGCGAGGGGCGATGCTGGACCGGCGCTCCACGTGTCGACAGACGAATGGCTTATTGCCGACCCGGTGGTTCGTAGCCAATAACGCTCGATAGATGGACTCCGTACTGCTGATAACCGTCGACTGCCTCAGAGCGGACCACGTCGGCTGTTATGGATACGACCGGCCGACGACACCTCACATAGACGCGTTCGTGGACGACGCGACATGGTTCGAAGTCTCCTACGCGAACTGTCCGGGAACGCGGTGGACACTCCAGACGATTCACACAGGATTGTACACGAACCAAATCGACGGCCTCGGAATCCCGGAAGCCGTCCCCACGCTGGCCGAACTGTTCCGCGAGGCCGGGTACGCGACCGCCGGCTTTGCAAACAACGGGTATCTCAGCCGCGACTACGGATATGATATCGGGTTCGACACCTATCTATCTGTCTCCGACTTCGCCGACGAACAGGGTATCGTCGAGAGCCTCGCCCGCGGCGTCGACAACCTGATCGGGGCCGGGTGGCTCCGGGAGCGGCTATCGAAACTCTACCGACTGTTCGAACGCGTCGCTGGCAGCGAGTTCCAGCCTAGCGTGACGGACGTGGACGTGGTCGACCACGCGGTTGACTGGCTCGACGAACAGCGACGTGCCGAGAACGATCACTTTGCCTGGATTCACCTTATGGACGCACACACGCCCTACGCCCGGTGGGACGACCACCTGAAGGCACTTCGGGGCGATGTAGACGTCGAACACGTCATCCACCCAGGTCGATCCGACGCGATCACGGTCGGCGAGGCGCCGCCACAAGCGGTGATCGACGCGTACGACGCGGGGATCCGGAGCGCCGACGAACAGATCGGTCGTCTCCTCAACCACGCGCCCGACGACGCTACCGTCATTCTGACCGGCGACCACGGCGAGGAGTTCGGGCAGTTCGAGGAGTTTCACATCGCCACGCTCCACTCGAGTTACACGCAAGTGCCGACGATCGTGCGGTCGGCTGAGCTCGATTCCGGCGTCGTCAGAGACGGTATCGCGGAACACGTCGACGTGTTCCCGACGGTACTCAACGGTCACGTACCGGAATATCCAGATCGTCCCGGGACATCACTTCCAGAAAAAGATCGCAATCTCGAAGCACCCGTCTTCTTCCAGCACGACGGGAGCTACTACGGGGTCAGACGCGGCGAATGGAAGCTCCTGACCGATACAGCGGCCGAGGAAACCGAACTCTACCACGGACCACACATGTCGACCGACGGTGCGAACGTGATCGGAGACGAACCCGAAATCGCTGCGGAACTGCGAACGCTACTGGACGATCACGCCGCTACTGGAACCGCTGCTAGGACCGACAAGCGGGGCCACGAGGGGCTCCGAGACAGCGTCGAAGAGAACTTAGAAGATCTAGGATACATCGAATGACCGCCACGGTCACGTTCAGCATCGAAGTGGAACTCGGGTGGGGGTTTCACGACATTCCGGTCGGCGACGACCTGCTCACGGACGATGGGAAGCGCGAACGAGGAACCCTGAACCGTCTGCTTGACAATCTCGACGAAACGTCGATCCCGTTCACGTTCGACGTTGTCGGGCATCTCTGTCTGGCGGCGTGTTCTGGAACTCACGATGGCCCCCATCCCGCCGGCTGGTTCGAGAGTGATCCGGGATCGACCGGCGATCGTCACCCACGGTACTACGCCCCGGAGATGGTGACGGAGATCAAGGATCGCCCCACCGATCATGAGGTATGTACACACACGTTTTCACACAGCGTCCGGACCGACGACCGCGACGAACTCGACTGGGAACTCGACCGTGTCGCGGAACTCGACCCCGGTCAGCTCTCGTCGTTCGTCGCCCCGCGACACAGTGACACAGACTACAGGACACTAGCCGACCACGGTATCGAAGTGATCCGCGTCCCGGCACAACATCCCGGTTCAACGAGAGCGCGAAAGCTGAACACTGCGTCCCGGGCGCTCCCATGGCAAGCGCCGCCGATCCGCGATCCGTCAGTCGTCAACGACATCGTCGAGACCTACAGCAGCTTCGAACCGTCGTTGACGAGCCCACTCCTTCCGAACGGTGCCCGGTCCGCACCGCTCCCGTTTCGGTTCATGCCGGTCGGCACCCGACAGCGACACCAGTTGCGGTACCTACGACGCGGCGTCAAGCGGGCCATCGAACACGACTCCGCTGTCCACTATTGGACGCACCTATACAACCTCGCGAACAGTGAACAGTTCGGGCCCGTTGTTTCTTTTCTGGAGTGGCTCGCGGAGAAGCGATCGGAGACCAACGTTCGTATCGCGACGATGAGTGAACTGGCAGGGCTGGTTCGATGACGAACACCCCACTTGATGTCGGCGTTCTGGTCGACGGTGACTCAGTTCGTGAGTGGCAGCAGCGCGTCCTCAACGTGATCGCTCACCGGGAGGACGTATCGCTCTCGATCGTAGTTCGGAACGACGCGTCAGAGAGCACCCTCCGCGCGGCAGTCGACAAGATCACCGCCGACGGGCTATGGGGCCTCGTAGTCGGCGTTCGGGACAGTCTGGTCGACCCTTGGTTCCGCCGGTCGGTCCCACTCGCCGAAGTCAGCTGTCTGGACGGTGTTCCGCGCGTCGACTGTACCCCGATGGACGCCGAGTCGTTCGGAAATGAACTCCCGACGGACGCCATCGAGTCGCTGGAGGCGGAGTGTGATCTCGCCATTCGGTTCGGGTTCGGCGTGCTTCGCGGCGCAGTTCTCGATGCTCCGGACTACGGTGTACTCAGTTTTCATCACGGTGATATCCGCGAGTACCGTGGCCGACCGGCCGGGTTCTGGGAATTCTATGACGGACGGGAAACGGCGGGCGTAACCTTACAGCGACTCACCGAAACGTTAGACGGTGGCGAGGTCGTCGCGTCGACAACTGTCGATATCGCTGACTGTCGATCGTGGACGTCCATCCAGGACCGGTTGTTCGCCCAGTCGGTACCGCTCGCAACCGACGGGTTCGACACCGTTCTCACGGGCGAGTCACCGATGGAACCATCCCACCTCGGGGAGATTCACACCGCACCGACGGCCCGAGAGATAGTGAGTGTGGGTCTCGAAACGCTTCGTAGGCAAACGAAACGGAAACAATAGTTCCCAGAGCGGGACACAGTTCGCCCGAGCGGGGTCCGAAGGAAACCTTAATCAATAGTCGGAATCCGTAGCAGTTTCATCAGACGACCTGTCCGATATCGATCCCGGCCCTCCGTATCGACCGGCGACGACCCTATCCTGAAGACTGAGTGACACGACGACGTACTGGAACGACGAGAGCGTGCTGGTGACCGGTGGTTTTGGGTTTTCTTGGGACACATCTGGTCGAGGAACACTGGTGCCGGTCCGACACTGTAGAGGTGTTCTTCCTTCGGTCTACGGAGTGTGATCTCACTGACGAGCGAGCGAGCGGGCGACTGACCGGTAGAGAGCCGCGTAGTCGGAAACGGTATCGGACAGTGGAAACGTGTTCGTCGCGCGTCGGCGTCCGGCATCCGCCAGGTCCGCTCGCTCGTCGTCATTCTCGTACAGGCGTTCGAGAGCGTTACCAAACCGGTTCCGGTCACTGGTATCAACTAGCACCCCCGCGTCACCGATGACCTCACGCAATACCGGGATGTCGTTCGCGACTACGGGCGTCCCGAGTGCCATCGCTTCGATAGCGGCCACACCGAACCCCTCGTATCGTGATGGAAAGGCAAACACGTCAAGCGATCGCAGTACCTCGTGGACCGTCTCTCGTTTCGGGAGGAAGCCGGTGAACTGCACTGACTCGGAAATACCAAGGTTATGCGCCTTGCGCTCGAGCGCGTCCAGCAACGGACCGCCACCGACGACGACCACGTGAACGGAATCGTATGCACGGACCAGGGGTGCTGCTGCTTCGAGTAGGGCGGCCTGATTCTTCTGCGGTACGAGCCTTCCCGCGGTTCCGATCAGAAACCCGTCCGGTAGTTCGGGGCGATTCTCGCCGCCCCCGACAGCCCTGACCGTCTCCAGGTCGACCCCGTTGTAGATGACGGGCACCCGTACATCGGCCAGATCCAACAATCGCCGTTCCCAGGAGGCAAAACTCTCGCGAGTGGTTTCGGAGTTCGCGACCAACGCGTCATTCAGCACGTTCGTGAACCCGTTCACCGTTCGTTTGAGGCGGCCAAAATCGTCGTGGGTGTTGTGTTCGGTCGTGACAAGCCCCAAGTCGGACAGAGACAGAAGGAGGCGGACAATCGAGCCTGTTCCCTGCGGGTGCACGTGAACGATGTCCGGGTCGATACGGCGAACGAGACGGACGAAGCGGACGTAAGCCATCGGATCTAACTGTGAGGAGGCGTCGAGGGAGTCGACGCCGACCCCGAACGACTGCGTATCGGGCGGATAAAACGAACAGACTCTTATCTCGATGTCGTCTGTCTCCCGCGCCATCGACGCGGCTATCTCAAGCGCGTTAGAGGTCTCAGTGGCCGTATTTATGAACACCAGAACCGTCCTAGAGGTCATTGCGGTGATCGTTACAGCGCCGGCCACATATTGTATGCCATTACAGGCCGAGCGGTCGAAACCGGGTCACCGAACCGACCGAAACCGAGCCGTTGGGTCCTCGGACTCGCATCGACCCTTGCAAATGGCTGACCTGGATCAGTTTCCGCCGATATGTAAAGCCTTTTGAGGACCACTGGCGTGAATTCGCTGTGTCTATCGGACGGCGATTGCTCCTCGGGAGTTTCCTGTTCCGGTTGCTCTTCCTTCCGCTCTCGCTCACGGAACTAAATCCCTACGCCCAGAACGACGCCCGGAGATTCGAGAAGCTGGCGCGACGCTTCGGGGAGACGCTCCGGCACGGGAACCTGCCCGACGTGGAGATATACACGCAGTTCATTCCGGTGATGAAGATCGGTCCGTCCGACACCGTCTGGAGTTTAGTGTTGTCGCCGTTTTGGCTGTTTCCAGGTCCGAGCGGGGTCTACGCTCGAGTGGCGTTGCTGTTTCTCGGCTCGGTTGCCGTATACAACGTTTACGCACTCGGCGTCCGGTTTCACTCACGGCGAGCCGGTCTGTTGGCCGCACTCCCCGTCGCCGCGTTCCCGAGTTTCGCCCTGAGTCACCCCACTCTGCTCCGGGAGTCGACGATCCTCTTCGCGACGACGACGCTGGTGCGGGTGTTCGCAGCGACGGCCGGGAAACGATGGCGGTTCCGCCCCGCGAGCGTCGCGATCCTGTTGGGTCTTGTGCTCGTGACGCGCCCCGATAATATCTACCCGTATCTATTCGCCATCGCCATCGGTTCGTGGATCGGCTGGACGGTTCGCCACCACGCGTACCGCACGGCCGGCGCCGTTGCCACGACCGCCGGTCTCGGTGTCGTCGCGTTCGGACGGTCGATCGTCGGGCTAGCAGTCCAGACCCTCTCGACGATACATCGACAGCGGACGAGGGGTGAGACGGCGTATCTGGAGCAATTCGTTCCCGAGACGCTCATCGAAATGGTCGTCTTCTCCTGGATCGGCGTGCTGTACTTCTACTTCACACCCTTTCCGTGGATGGTCGGCCAGCTCGAGACGCTGGTGGTTCTCGTCGAGCCACTGGTGAACCTGGCGTACGCCATCCCGGCACTCGCCGGCTTCAGGTACGTCGTCCGTCGCGACGTCGCCGTCGGTACTGGGCTCGTCGCCGGGTTCGTGGTGGTGAGCGTCTTTTATAGCATCGGCACGGTCAACGTCGGAACGGCAGTCAGAATGCGCCAGCAGTTCGTCTGGGTCCTCTACCTGTTCGGTGCGATCTACGTGATCGACCGATTCCGCTTGGCCAGCGATCGGGAAGCCACGCCGTGAGGTCGGTCACTCGACGCCGTCCGCTCGCGGATCGACGAGGGTCGCGTACAGCGACCGGATCTGGTCGGCGACGTGGTCACGTCGGAAGGGACGCACCTGTTCGACGGCCTCCCCGGCCATCCGTTCCCGTGTCGGTTCGTCGTCGAGCAGCAGTTCCATCGCGTCAGCCAGCGCGTCGACATCTCCCGGTGGCACGAGAATCCCTGAAGCGCCGTCGGCAACCTGTTCCGGGATACCTGCGACATCGGTCGCCACGACCGGGACACCCGCCGCCTGTGCCTCGGTGACGGCACGCGGGGTCCCCTCCCGGTACGACGGCAACACGAGGAGGTCGCTCCCGGCGAGCAACTTCGCTACGTCGTCTCGGTACCCGAGCAACCGGACGTGTTCGAGTCCTCGCTCGTCCACCTCGCGTTCGATGGCGTCCGTCAGCGGTCCGTCGCCGACGACAAAGAGAGCCATCGACGCGTCTATTCGCTCGACCGCGTCCAGCAGGTCGAATAGCCCCTTCCCATCGACGACTCGACCGACAAACGTGACGACTGGGTCTGTCGCGTTGGCGACGGGGTCGGACGGCGCCGCTCCAGCGAATCTCTCGACGTCGACCCCGTGATAGATCGTAACGTACTGCTCCGGCCGCCCGACTCCCCGTTCGAGGTACGCGTCCCGGATTCGATCGGACTTGACGACCAGCCGCGTCGCCATCGGTGCGGTCATCCGCTCGGCCCACAGGAGAAACCGATTCAGCAGGGCGTTGCGGTCCGCGGTGATGGGGTCGCCGTGGATCTCGTGGACGACGACCGGCGTCCGCGCTAGCCAGCCGGCGAGCCGTCCGACGACGCCCGCTTCGGTACTGTGGGTGTGGATCACGTCGACATCGTTCCGGACGAGGAAGATCGCGACCGCAAAGATGGCGATGACGGCGGCGACAGGATCGTAGTGCCGGATCGTGCGGAAAATGACCGTCCGGACGCCGCGGGTTTCGAGCGCTGTGAGGGCGTCCGGTTCGTGCGCGATGCCCGTCCCGAGGATGACGTCGTAGTCAGCATCGGCGTCGAGGAGCGCCTCGATCTCGTTTTCGGTCGTCGTCTCCGCACCACCGTCGAGATAGCGCGTTATCAGGTGCAGGACTGTCGTTTCGTCTGACATGCAGGTCCGTGTATGTCTGCACTCTCGGGTCACCATATAGGTTGACCGTTCGCGACGCCGGAGGACCTGGCGCCGAGGCGACGCGGAACGGGACGGCGACAACTGCGTGGATTTATATATCGAGGTCCGGATGTATCATAGGCGTCTGGAGGCGTGATTCGGAGACCTATGGAGGACCCATCCGTCAGTGTCGTCATCCCGACGTACAACAGAGCAAAGACGCTCGCACGCGCTGTAGATAGCGTACTGGCCCAGACAATCGACGCGTTCGAGGTGGTCGTCGTCGACGACGGGTCGACCGACGCCACGCCCGAACTGATGGCGTCGTACACGGACAACCGTGTCCGATACGTCCGCTTCGAAGAAAACCGTGGGGCAAACGCGTGTCGAAACTCGGGAATCAGGTCGTCCTCGGGGGAGTATCTGAGCTTTCTCGATTCCGACGACGAGTTTACCCCCTCACACCTGGAGAGGGTACTCGCCACACTGACGGACGCCAAAGAACGCGTCGGTGGCGTCTACACGTCACAGCGATTCACGCGGAACGGATCCACGGTGGACATCAGCGTCGCGAACGACACGCTGAGAGAGTCACAGACAGTCATCGGCGACCTCAAGATCGGGTTTTCGAATCTGACATTTCGTCGGGACGTATTCGATACGGTCGGAACGTTGGACGAGTCGCTGGGTGCGTTTCAGGACCGCGAGTTCCTGGTCCGCTACCTCGAGCGGTACGAGTTGGTCCCGGTCTCTGACGTGCTCGTGAACCGGTATCAACACGAGGACCGGGGGGAAGGGGTCGCCGAACGGATCTCGACCGATTTCGAGGAGAAACTCGACGCGCTGGAGTACCTGACCGAGAAACACGGGGAGCACTTCTCCAGACACGAACAGGCGTTCACGCACTACACGAAGGGATACCTTCACGCCAAGTTAGGAGAGTTTGACGCTGCACGACGGGAGTTCGTCTTAGCAGTCCGCAAGAACCCGGTTCGGTTCAAATACTATCTCCAGGTGGCCGCGTCCCTCCTTGGCGAGGCCGGTTTCTGGTTGATCAACGACCTCAAAACCGCCGTGGCCGGTCGGCTCAGCAGGATCAGAAAGAACCTGACCGCCAAGTCTTAGATGCCGGACCGTGCGGTGCGAGAGGGTCCGATGGGTCGGCCACCGAACCAGTCGACAGGCGTTCGATGCCGTGTCCGACCGATCGTTGATGTGTCAGATGGCTGTCGGAGCGCGGAGAATTAACCGGTGGCCCCGACGGGCCGCCCGCTGGTTGGTGCCGTAATCGTGGATGGTCGGTGTATATATACGGCCGACGGGGAACGGTTCGATACGGTGGCGAACAGCGACATAGTCGAGAGACACGAACGGTTTCTCGAACTCGAGAGCGAACACGACGTATTCGACGTTCGGGTAGACGAGATACCAGTCTGGGAACGGGTCCGGTTCGACGTTCATCAGGAAGTGCTCTTTCCCACTCGAGACGACGGGTCCGGAACCGGCGGTTCGCTCCTCGACAAGCTCGCGCCGCTCAAACTATGGGCAAAGAACGTCTTCGTTCGAAACCCGTTCACCGCCGGGGACCACGACGTGGTCTTTCTCGGACACAGTCGCCGGAAGCGACTCGAGGACGGCTACTGGTGGGACATCTACTTCGATCCCATTCACGAGGGGACGGACGTTGACACCCTCCATCTCGAACCCCCGTTCAAGAGCATCCACCGAACGCCGGCGCGAACGGAGGGACTCAGGTACACCGACCTGATCGAGTTCACCGGGTCGATCCAGCGGAGTCTGGGTCTGGCCGACGTACCGCTTCCATCCGACTCGGAACGGCGGTTGGAAGCCCTCGAGCGCTCGATCGACCGGGCGTTCGACGTCGAGAGTCGAATCCGCCAGCGGTCACGGCGACAGCTCGCGATCCGCCGCTCGCTCAAGTGGCTATATCGGGCACTCCTCAAGCGTCTCGACCCCGAGATGGTCGTCCTCGTTACGAGCTACTGGCGAGAGACGTTCGTCGAGGCCTGTCGCGAGCGGGGCGTGACCGTCGTCGAACTGCAACACGGCGTGATTCACAAGTATCACGCCGGCTATGCCTATCCCGGCGACCGGACGAAGGCGGCCTTCCCCGACTATCTGCTCACCTTCGGTGAGTTCTGGAACGACGCCGTCGAGTTTCCACTCCCGGCAGAACGAGTCATCGACGTCGGCTATCCGTACCTGGAGATGCGGCGCGACGAGTTCGACCACCTCGAACCGAAAGCGCAGGTGCTATTCGTCTCCCAACAAACGATCGGCGAACCACTCTCGAAGATCGCGGTCCGGGTGGACGAACAGGTCGACAGAGAGGTGGTGTACAAACTGCACCCGAGCACTGTCGACGACTGGAGGTCGCGCTACCCCTGGCTCGCTGACTCGGGTGTGACGGTGGTCGCCGGTGAAACCCCGTCGCTGTACGAACTCTTCGCGACGTCTGCGGCCCAGATCGGTGTCGGATCGACGGCGCTGTACGAGGGACTCAACTTCGGCCTGCCGACGTATCTCGTCGATCTCCCCGGCGTGGAGTACGTGCGGCCTCTGGTGACCGAGGGGTACGCGACGGTCGTCGATTCGGCGGACGAACTGGCGGACGCGCTCGTGACGGGGGCACAGTCGTCGGTCGAGAGCGATCGCTTCTTCGCCGACGGTGCCGTCGAGAATATCGAGACAGAACTGCGCCGAATCTGCGAGGAGCAGCGATAAGAGAACGTATTTCCGTTCAGAAGTTTGAAATATGGAAGATCGCTATCAACCGGTCGAGAATATAATGGCACCAAAGGTCAGTATCATTATCACCGCTGACAAATACGAGGCGTATCTCCTCGCTGTCTCGACAGTGCGTTCGCACAGCTCTAGGACGACTACGAGGTGGTCGTCGACGACCAGGCCGACGAGACACCCGAAATACTGGCGGCTGACTACTACACCGTCGATTAAGAGGACGAGATTCTCGATCACGTCCGACTGCTCAAGGTCAACGACGAGGTCGGACTCCCAAATCGCTGCCCGCTCGCCGCCGGCGCCATGTGTCGCCGTGAAAGAAGGAACGGTTCGGCGGCTATTCGAGGCACCCCAACTGTCAGAAATACTATCACTTCTGAGCCTGGTTCGTCGACGGGTACGATGTCCGTCATGATCGCAGGTGGTGCCCCTGGTTCCGGCAGTAACACCTGGTACCGTTGACCGTTCTCCAAAATAACAGATTGTTTATATATGTCGGAAAGACTAAACGTCGCTCTCACAGACTCCCAACAAAATGGACGAAGAGATCCTCTCTGTTATTCCAGCTAGAAAGGGGTCGAAGGGTATTCCTCGAAAGAACGTCCGAGACCTAGGAGGGAAACCGCTCATTGGACACGCTATCGAAACGAGTCACCAGGCATCACTAATTGACGAAGTAGCAATAACAACAGACAGTAGAGAGATTGCTCAGATCGGCCGACACTTCGATGCCGACGCTGTCATTGATCGACCTGCGCATCTCGCAACTGATGACGTTCCACTCGCTCCAGTCGTCAAGCACGCATTCGAGTCAGTCGACGGTGACTTCACCTACGTCCTCTGTTTCCAGCCGACGACCCCGCTTATCGAACCAGGAACCATCGATGACGGCATTCAATACGTTCTTGACCGGACTTCGGACAGCGGCGTCTTCGTCGCAGACAGTACGCATCACTACTGGAAAGAAACCGACAGTGGTTACGAACCTGTCTCCTCGGACCGGAAGAACCGCCAACAGATGGATCCGATATACGCCGAGATCGGGGTGTTCTTATCTCACAACGCTGTCATCAAGGACAGTCGCCGAATTGGCGACGATCCCACGTTTTATACTGTCAGTTCGCGAGAGGGTATCGATATCGACACTTACACGGACTGGATAACCGCAGAGAGTTACCTGGATCGTAAACAACTCGTATATCGCGTCACGGGGAACGAAGAGAACGGGACTGGTCACATCTTTCGAGGTATCAC
The DNA here is from genome assembly GCF_023698535.1 of Halorientalis regularis. Taxonomy (GTDB): domain Archaea; phylum Halobacteriota; class Halobacteria; order Halobacteriales; family Haloarculaceae; genus Halorientalis; species Halorientalis regularis. Next base: position 7,743 of record NZ_JALJCL010000004.1, on the reverse strand, counting down.
CATTGCGGACGAGCTCTTCAAACACGACATCCTCTTTGCGGTCAGCCCAAACGACGACATCGCCATCGAGAAACTCGAGGAGAACAATTACGACTATCGGGTGTTCGATGACAACGACTCGTTTTTGGCCTACGTCGGCGACGCCTCACCGTTCGTCGTCCTGAACGATATCCTAGATACAGCAGGCGACTACGTTCGATCACTGCAGGAGACAGGCGCTCGTGTGGTGAACTTCGAGGACCTCGGCGAGGGAGCCAATCACGCAGATGCTGTGATAAATGCGCTATACGAATATTCGAATCCGCCCGAGAACCATTACTACGGGTTCCAGTACTTCTGTCTCAGGGGAGAGTTCAGATTCAGCAAGCAGAAATCAGCTATCGAGTCAGTCGACCGGATCATGATCTCCTTTGGTGGCGCAGATCAGAACAACCTGACTGCACGGACACTTGAGGCAATTTCGTCAATCGATGATAGTCTACATCTCGATGTCGTGCTTGGTCTTGGGTACGGCGATAGGGGCTCACTTGAATCGATAGTTTCCAAAATTCCCGACCGACACACGGTCGAAATCAACCGAGAGGTCCAGTCGATGGCGCAACACATGGGAGCAGCGGATCTGTTAATTACCTCGAACGGCCGTACGCTCTACGAGGCTGCCTCACTGAATCTCCCAGTAATCTCGCTTGCACAGAATGCCAGAGAACAGAAACATCCCTATGCACACGTGTCACAGGGTATTTTGTCACTGGGACTGGCAGAATACGTCCTGGAAGAGAAGATCCTTGATGCAGTGATCGAGTACATCAACGAGCCTACGAAACGCGAAACGATGCGTCAAGCACTCTCCGACCACGATATCGATAATGGGATTGACCGTATCAAACAGATCATTTTCAATGAGAAATATGCAGATAGCTAATACAAAAATTGGGACTCGCTTGCAACCATATTTGATTGCAGAGATCGGGGTCAACCACTTCGATATTGCCGAACAGCGTGGCTGCTCCCCCATCGACGCCGCGAAGAAAATGATTAACGAAGCTGCTGATGCAGGTGTCGATGCTGTCAAGTTCCAATCGTACACTGCCGACCGACTAACGTCAAAGCACTCGCCGGCGTATTGGGATACAGACGAAGAGACGACGGACTCGCAGTACGAGTTGTTCCAGCAGTACGATGACTTTGGTGCCGACGAATTCGCCGAACTCGCAGACTGGACCGACGCCAACTACGATTTGGACTTTCTCTCCACCCCGTTCGATTTTCACGCCGTTGAGTATCTGAGCGAAGTGGTTCCCGCCTATAAAATCGCGAGCGCAGACATTACAAACCATCCGCTTCTGCGGGCGATTGCACGGAAGGAAAAACCGATTTTACTCTCGACAGGAGCAAGCACGATCAGCGAGATCGACGATGCCGTTCGTGTAATCGAGGACGAAACGCCCGATCCAGAACTGTGTTTGCTCCACTGTATCCTTCAGTACCCTACTACAGAGGAAAACGCAAATCTAGGGATGATCGACCATCTTTCGGAAGTATATCCAGAGTACGAGATAGGATATTCAGATCACGTACCACCCGATTCCGGAATGATCACGCTACTCAATTCGGTATTTCAGGGAGCCGACATCATCGAGAAGCACTTTACCTTGGACAAAAGTCTGGACGGTAACGATCACTATCACGCGATGGATCCTACCGACGTAAGGACGTTCCGTGAGAACACTTCTCGGATGCTGACGACGACTGGATCGTCGCGGAAAGAGCCGATTGCAGCCGAATCAGACAGTCGGACGCACGCCCGTCGGAGCTTGGTGGCCGCCAAGGATATCGAACGAGGTGCCGAGATCACTCGTGATGATGTCGCGATCAAGCGACCCGGGACGGGGATTTCACCGACAATGCTCGACGTTGTCGTGGGTCGAAAAGCCCGGAAAAAGATACCCGTGGACGCGGTTCTATCGTGGGATGTGGTCTGAAGGCCACTTGCAGTCCAGTGAACAGCAACGGACCCTGATCAATCGGGATGTTCTGTGGGTGCCCATCTGTTCCAGATACGTCCCGTGTCGAGTGCCGCTACGATGGGGCAATCTCGACAGGTCCATCCCCGTCGGCGACCGCCGGTCGTCGGTGATCGCGGAAGAGACGCCGGAGTTCGTCGAGTCTGTCCGTGGGATCGGCACGATACACGGAACGGAGGCGAGACCGAACGTCCCCCACGACGTGAATTGGACCTGAAAACGTAGATCCCTCGGAGTCTCGCCGTGACGGCTTGGCAAGCGAACGTCGCACTAGAAGTTCTGGATCGGTAGCCTTCGATCTCCTGAAATCCAGGCCGGCCGTTATCGTGGCGTATACGCCGCCGAGAGGATCATGCGTTCGCGGCCCTCCTCCTGGGGATAGCCCCGGTGGTACCCCGACTGATCGGAGATGATGAGGGTGCCCTTCGGAGCGGTGCAGTGGACGGCCTCCGATTCGTCGTAGAACACGGCGTCGGTCGACGGGTTCCCTTTGACCTTGTTTACCAGTTCGGACACTTTGACCTTGGCCAGAGACATCTGGTGGGTCCCCGGAATGTAGGTGTACGGCCCGTAGGACCTGTCCGGGACATCCGTCAGGTAGACGAAGGACTTGAACTTGTTCGTGTAGGTGTCGGCGTGAAAGCCCCGGGTGTTCGTCACCGACCGGTTCCAGTAGACGTTGATATGGTCGGCCGAGAACGTTTCGTCCGCGGCAGTACTGATGATCTCGGCGATGCTCTCGTCCTCTTTGACGTCCGCGACATCGTCGTTGACGTGGTCGACGTTGAACATGTCCCACATGCCCTCGTCGGAGCCGGATCGCTTATTCACCACCGGTCCGTCCCAGTTCCGCAAGTCTGCATAAGAAGGGTCTTCGCCAGCCACGTCGAACTCACCGCCCTCGGCCGCCTCGACGACTGATTCGTAGATCTCGTCGCAGACGTCGGCATCGAGGTAGTCGTCGATAACAACGATTCCGTCCCTGGTGAGCGTCTCCGCGTGGGAACCCGCTTGTGCTACCGTTGCCATGTCATTGAGGTGGACCAGTGCTACCATAATTGTGGTGGTGATTGTAGGGATCCGAGGATGCACGGGCACGGGCGCCGCGGCCAATGGGAGAGCGACGACATCGGCTACCCACCCGACGCGACAGACCGGGGATGTCGATGGATAAATGAACGTGGGCTACGATGAACTGTGAGATGACCTTTCAAAGCTCACTCGTATCTACCATTTCCAGACTCCGGCACAGCGCCGCGATGGAGCCGATAAAACAGGGGCTTCGGCGGCTCGGGCTGTTCGGCATCGCAAAACGCCTCTACACGACCGTCGCCGATACGGCGGTTCTCCGATCTGGAGAGTACCCAATTGAAATCGGCGACACCAGTGCCGTCTATCACGTCTCGAACCACACGGAGCTGAATCGCCTCCGCTCAATGACCGAACGGGACGTGATGGAGCAACTCCTGTCGGATCTTCGCGACGACGACGTCTTCTACGACATTGGAGCCAACGTCGGCATCTACTCGTGTCTCGTCGGCGACCGCTTGCCCGAGAACAGCGTCTACGCATTTGAGCCACATCCCGCGAACGTCGCACGCCTGAGCGAGAATCTCAGGCTAAACGGCATCCACGCCACCATCTTCCAGAAGGCACTCTCGGACAGCGAGGGCGAGGTGAACCTGTCCGTGGCCGTCGAGTCCCACACGACCGCGCCCAGCCACAACCTGCTCGAGCTGACCGAGTCCATCGAAGCCTACGGGGAGGGCAGCGCCGAACGGACCAGCGTGGATATGTTACGGGGCGACGGCCTGGTGGCAAACAGAGACGTTCCCGCGCCAACGGTCCTGAAAGTCGACGTCGAAGGGGCCGAGTACAACGTCCTGAAGGGGTTCGAAGAGACGCTGCGGCGCGATGAGTGCCGGCTCGTCTACTGTGAGGTCCATCTCCGTCACCTCCCGAAGTTCGACGCTTCAGAGGATGAGCTGCTCGATCTGCTCAAATCCTATGGGTTCGAACTGACCACCATCGACGACCGAGGGGACAAGTACCATCTCAGAGCGAGCAAGTAGCGGTTGGTAGTGCTCAAATTAGCTGATTCAAACGTAGACAACCGCCTCGATGAAGTCGTCTCCGGTCTTCTGCTTCGGCGGTGCTGAAACAGTTTGAGAACGAAGACGTACGACGTTTTACCTCTCGAAAGATGCGTTCGACGCTGTTGAGATATCCGTTGCGTACGGATGGTAACGCCCGCTCGTTATCCTGGCTGGGTCGCGCCTAACAAGTGGTGGTCGGCCCCACCGAACTGAGCTCCAGTGCAGGGCCTACCAATCCCCTTGACACGTAGATGGGGTTCATCCATCCTTTTCAATGAGGAAATCCCCGAGAGCCAAACAGTCCAGCCCCATTCCGTAGAAGTCTTTCAATGCTTCAACAGGTTCCGCAACGATAGGTTCCCCATGATCGTTGAAGGACGTGTTGAGAAGTACGGGAACACCTGTAATAGACTCGAACTCCGAAATCAGTGAGTGATACCGAGGGTTTTGCTCTTCGTTGACTGTTTGCGGACGTGTGGTCCCGTCAGCCGGGTGGACTACTGCTTGGATATCGTCTCGACAATCGGGGTCGGTATCGAAGGTTTTGATCATGAAGGAGGACTCTTCCCAGTTCTGTAGGTATTTGTCTGCCGCAGATTCCAAGAGTGAAGGTGCAAACGGGCGCCACCCCTCCCGATGTTTCACATATTTGTTGACCCGATCACGAGATGCTTCCGTCCTGGGATCGGCCAGAATACTCCGGTTCCCCAGTGCTCGTGGCCCCATTTCGAGGGCACCCTGAAACCAGCCAACTATTTTCCCGTCAGCTAGTCGCTCGGCAACGGTTTTGGTAATGTCTTCTGGCTCCGTGTATTCGACCTTGTTTTTCTCCAGGGTGGCTTCGATTGATGCGCGTTCGTAGGACGGCCCCCAGTAAGCGGTCTGCATCGGTTCGACATCAGCAGGCGATTCATCTATGAATCCACCGCCAATTGCAAGCCCCGCGTCATTTGCGACAGGTTGGATAAACACGTCTGCCTCCGGGAGTTCCATTATACGTTTGTTTAGTTTACAGTTCAACGCAACACCGCCAGAGAGAACCACGTTCGTTTCTCCGAGTTCCTCCCGGTACCGCTCTACGATAGCGACGCAGATCTCTTCGAGAAGTTTTTGAGCCGTATAGGCCAGATCTTTCTCCCACGCAGTATACGAGTCGGTTCCCCCGGAACGCTCCCGGTCAAACAGGGATTCAAGTTTCTCGACTCCACCATCATATCCGTGCTTGGTTAACGGTGTCACGTCGTGATCGGCTCCGATATCTAGCAACCTGCGTAACGGGTTTTCAATAGCGGTATTGTCGGAACCGTACGGTGCTAGACCCATAACCTTCCCTTCTCCGTTGTGATGCCGAAACCCGAGGAACTCAGTAACTATCCCGAAGAAGCGGCCGAGGCTGTTGGGAAACGTATATGTCTTCACACGTTCCAGACCGTCAGGAGTGCAGTGCCAGACGACGGTTGAATCATATTCTCCCGCACCATCGATCGTCACTCCCAGGGCACTACCAAACGGCGACGGGTGGAAGGCACTCGCCGCATGACATGCGTGATGGGGCCGAGTTGTGATAGTCGGAACCGGCCGCGAGAAATCGGCTGCGAGTCGGGCCTCGATCGACGGAATAGCTCGATATTTCCAGTCGTACAGTCGTTCAAACACTTCCAACGTGTGCCAGAATCGACCGAGAATGGAACCACTTGATACCGCATTCCGGATTTCGTAGGGGAACCGTTTCCGATACAGTTCGTGTTCGTACGGAACGATGATTTCGTCGACTTCGGGAAGTGCTATATCACATGACTCGAGACAAGATCTGATCGCGTTCGTAGGAAAACTGTTCGGCGCGTGCTTCTCACGAGTGAAACGCTCTTCTTCTACCTCATGAACGAGTTCGCCATTACGGAAAATCACAGCACTCGAATCATGCGTTCCGTAGACTGATGTCGAGGGTTTAAAAGATAGTTTGTATTCATCACCCATGGATATATGCCCATGTCATAGAACAGGTATTTAATACCAGTGCAAGGCCATCACCCTCAGCGTGTTCGACTTCGACTCGCCGATACTGGGGTTGGGGTCTGACCCGCGCTACGAGGGGTTTTTGCCGCTTCACAGACACCGAAGAGAGCTTCAGACACTACTGGAATCGGGTGCTCGGGACAAAGTCAGTGAGCAGGTCGTTAAGCTAACTCACACGGCGAGTGGTTCACCGCTGCAGTGAGTCGACTCCGGGCAGAGCGGCTGATACGAATGAAAACGCCGGTAGAAACTCGTCGAAACCGGACTCGTGTGCGGAATTCGTCGGCTGCTCGTCACCGGTCTCTTCAGACAGCGGACCCAGATCGATCTCGTTGCTCACGCCCGCGCGGTGTCTTTATCAACTCGAAACGCCACTGGCAGGATGTTTGAGCGTGCTCCGAACATTTCTCGGCGATACGGCCACTGTTCGTGCTATGTACAACAATTTAAAGAGTCGCTACTGTCGGATCTATCGATGTATAAATCGCAACAGAGACGTGGTGCCCGAGCCGATGTCTCGAACTCCCGACCTAGAAACTGGCGACACGACGCCGTACGTAGAGTCATCATTACCTGACGAGACGCGGCTGGTCGGCCATCCCGACGCATCGAATCCCGTGCTCACGAAGGACGACGTCGACGACGCAGTTGCTTCGTTCGTCGCCGACCCGTTTCTCGTCTACGAGGGTGGTATATACCACCTGTTCTTCGAGATAAAGAACGTGGTAGGTGAGGTATTTATCGGCCACGCCTACAGCGAGGATGGAATCGACTACGAGTACAATAAGATCGTGATCGACCCCACTACGGCCCAACACACGTACCCGCACGTGTTTCGATACGATGGCTCGTGGCTCATGGTCCCGTCACCTGGACCGGACGTCGCCGGCGAATGCAGGATATACCGGGCGGTCGACTTTCCGACGTCGTGGGAACTGGAGTCCGTGCCGATCCCCACAGGCGTCCGTGTGGACCCGACACCGATTAGACACGATGGCACGTGGTACGTCATTCATCAAGACATGGACAGCCTGGACATCGGATTGAAATATTCCGACTCGCTGTTCGACGAGGGGTGGGAGGACCACCCCGATAACCCGATATTCACGAACGACAGGTCGGTCGTGTCCCAGTCACCGTTCGGGAAGGCGAACATGGCGCCATCTGGCCGGCCATTGTATCGATCCGATAGCATCGACGTGTTTTATCGGTCGTATCTGGAGCGGGAGGTCAGCCAATATCGGATCGAACGACTGTCCCCTGATGCGTTCCAGCAACGACTGGTCGAACAGTCGATCTTTCGGAAGATGGAGAGAGACGACTGGAACCGCAAGTTTATGCATACCGTCAACCCAGTGTACCCCTGGTCCCCCGACCGGAACATGGTCGCCGTCGACGGATTGAGTGCCGATTCCAGTACGTACAGTATCGGTATCTGTTCGTTCGAGTGACGCGTTACCGACTGCGGTTCTCCACAACGGGCTGTGTTGAATCACTAGACGGCGTCGGGATAGGTCGCTAAATCGAAGGAGTTGAAGCGGGAGACTTCAGTTGTCTATGACCCAAATCTCCCGCTTCACTAGCGAAATCGTCCCGATTTCTCAAAG